>NZ_JAMXLE010000006.1:2500-5883 GCF_024055895.1 Rhizobium sp. L1K21 | reverse complement strand
CGTTTTTCGTGATCCCTCTTGAGAGGGGGATTGTGAATGAGAAGATATCTTTTCCAGTTTTTGACATGTAGCTTATCCAAAAAGTCTTCAACTTTTTGGGCACATGCGTGAGTTGCATTTTATAGACCTGGCAGCGACCTACTCTCCCGCGTCTTAAGACGAAGTACCATTGGCGCTGGGGCGTTTCACGGCCGTGTTCGGAAAGGGAACGGGTGCAGCCACCCCGCCATAACCACCAGGTCAATAAAAGGCAACAAACTTACTTTGAGAAGCTGGAGGGCAAAGCCCTGATTTATTTAAACACGTCACATCATCAGATGCACATTGATCAATGAGAACAATCAAGCCTATCGAACTATTAGTACTGGTAAGCTTCACACATTACTGCGCTTCCACACCCAGCCTATCAACGTGGTCGTCTTCCACGGTTCTCAGGGAATACTCGTTTCGAGGTTGGTTTCCCGCTTAGATGCCTTCAGCGGTTATCCATTCCATATATAGCTACCCTGCTATGCCCTTGGCAGGACAACAGGTCCACCAGAGATATGTCCATCCCGGTCCTCTCGTACTAGGGACAGATCCTCTCAATATTCCTACACCCACGGCAGATAGGGACCGAACTGTCTCACGACGTTCTGAACCCAGCTCACGTACCGCTTTAATTGGCGAACAGCCAAACCCTTGGGACCTGCTCCAGCCCCAGGATGCGATGAGCCGACATCGAGGTGCCAAACAACCCCGTCGATATGGACTCTTGGGGGTCATCAGCCTGTTATCCCCGGCGTACCTTTTATCCGTTGAGCGATGGCCCTTCCACGCGGGACCACCGGATCACTATGACCGACTTTCGTCTCTGCTCGACTTGTCAGTCTCGCAGTCAGGCGGGCTTATGCCATTGCACTCGACGAACGATTTCCGACCGTTCTGAGCCCACCATCGCGCGCCTCCGTTACTCTTTAGGAGGCGACCGCCCCAGTCAAACTACCCACCATACACTGTCCCGGGCCCGGATAACGGGTCGCGGTTAGACATCCACGAAGATAAGGGTGGTATTTCAAGGATGGCTCCACAGAAACTGGCGTTCCTGCTTCAAAGCCTACCACCTATCCTACACATGCCTTGGCGAATGCCAGTGTAAAGCTATAGTAAAGGTGCACGGGGTCTTTCCGTCTGACCGCAGGAACCCCGCATCTTCACGGGGAATTCAATTTCACTGAGTCTACGTTGGAGACAGCGGGGAAGTCGTTACGCCATTCGTGCAGGTCGGAACTTACCCGACAAGGAATTTCGCTACCTTAGGACCGTTATAGTTACGGCCGCCGTTTACTGGGGCTTCGATTCAAAGCTTGCACCTCTCCTCTTAACCTTCCAGCACCGGGCAGGCGTCAGACCCTATACGTCGTCTTGCGACTTCGCAGAGCCCTGTGTTTTTGATAAACAGTCGCTACCCCCTGGTCTGTGCCACCCTTCAACACTTGCGTATCAAAGGGTCACGCTTCTTCCGAAGTTACGCGTGCAATTTGCCGAGTTCCTTCAACGTAGTTCTCTCAAGCGCCTTGGTATACTCTACCTGACCACCTGTGTCGGTTTCGGGTACGGTCTATACGGTGGAGCTATTTCCTGGAACCGTTTCACCGCATCTTCAATCCAATAAGAAGATACGATTTACACAATCCGTCACTACCACCAGGCCCACGAATATTAACGTGGTTCCCATCGACTACGCGTTTCCGCCTCGTCTTAGGGGCCGGCTAACCCTGCTCAGATTAACTTTAAGCAGGAACCCTTGGTCTTTCGGCGAGGGAGTCTCTCACTCCCTTTATCGTTACTCATGTCAACATTCGCACTTCCGATACCTCCAGGAGCCCTCACGGGTCTCCCTTCACAGGCTTACGGAACGCTCCGCTACCACGTGCAGTAAACTGCACATCCTCAGCTTCGGTGCATGGCTTTAGCCCCGTTACATTTTCGGCGCAAAGACCCTTATTTAGACCAGTGAGCTGTTACGCTTTCTTTAAATGATGGCTGCTTCTAAGCCAACATCCTGGTTGTTTTGGGATCCTCACATCCTTTCCCACTTAGCCATGACTTGGGGACCTTAGCTGGAGGTCAGGGTTGTTGCCCTTTTCACGACGGACGTTAGCACCCGCCGTGTGTCTGCCGACTAGTACTCCTCGGTATTCGGAGTTTGGTTAGGATCAGTAAGACGGTGAGTCCCCATAGCCCATCCAGTGCTCTACCCCCGAGGGTATTCGGTCGACGCTCTACCTAAATAGATTTCGCGGAGAACCAGCTATCTCCGAGTTTGATTGGCCTTTCACCCCTAGCCACAAGTCATCCCAATCTATTGCAACAGATGCGGGTTCGGCCCTCCAGTTGGTGTTACCCAACCTTCAGCCTGCTCATGGCTAGATCACTCGGTTTCGGGTCTAATGCAACTAACTCAATCGCCCTATTAAGACTCGCTTTCGCTGCGCCTACACCTATCGGCTTAAGCTTGCTAGTTACACTAAGTCGTTGACCCATTATACAAAAGGTACGCCGTCAGGCTTGCGCCCTCCGACTGCTTGTAGGCATCCGGTTTCAGGTTCTATTTCACTCCCCTCGTCGGGGTGCTTTTCACCTTTCCCTCACGGTACTTGTTCGCTATCGGTCATGCACGAGTACTTAGGCTTGGAGAGTGGTCTCCCCATGTTCAGACAGGATTTCACGTGTCCCGCCTTACTCAAGGACAATGGTTATTCTACATATACGGGGCTATCACCCACTATGGCCGAACTTTCCAGATCGTTCTATTTCATTCACCATTGCCACTGGCCTGGTCCGCGTTCGCTCGCCACTACTTGCGGAGTCTCGGTTGATGTCCTTTCCTGCAGGTACTTAGATGTTTCAGTTCCCTGCGTTCGCTTCTTACACCCTATGTATTCAGGTGTAGATACTCTATAACAATACTTGGAAAGATAAGATGATCAGCAGATCATCTTAGATTTTCCAAGTATTTAGAGTGGGTTCCCCCATTCGGATATCCACGGATCAAAGCTTATTCGCAGCTCCCCATGGCTTTTCGCAGCGTATCACGTCCTTCATCGCCTGTGCATGCCAAGGCATCCACCAAATGCCCTTTTGACACTTGATCGTTCTCATTGCCAATGCGCATCCCTGTTTGATTTGGCTAAGCTTATCCCTTTCGCTTACGCTCAAGGGGCAGACCAAATCTGACCGGCCGGATAAATCCAACCAGTCAACTCAGATACCATTGACGTGTTTCGATATGATCCTCAGTTGCGGGCACGCCGGTGCACCGCGAGGTCATATCTTAAGACCAGCTTCTCGAGATAATGTCCAATCACGCTGCGGTCAGGCACCGTAAACCAGAATTCCCT
>NZ_JAMXLE010000004.1 GCF_024055895.1 Rhizobium sp. L1K21 | reverse complement strand
ACTTACCAGCAACTTCTGAAGATTTTCCAAGAGCGAAGGAGGTCGTCGCCAGCAGCGCCGCCGCCCTCGTCAGTGATTGGGCTTATAGAACTACCCCCCCGGAACTGTCAACACGGTTTTTTCAAAAAAGTGAAAAAAAGTGCCGGGCGCTTTTTCAGTCCCTCAATACCCATGATGCCCGGCCTCAAATTGTGGGGCGTCTGACGGTGCCTCGCCACGATAAGTACACATTTTTGGAGGAGGAGCGTGAAGAGATATGTGATAGCGTGATCAAAACTCCCGACTTGATCCGCTTCTTATTTGACTCCACCGCCCGAAACGGGCAAACGGAAATGAAACAATAATATCAATTGGGGCGAGACCGCCGAAGCATGGGTAGCGATCGGAACATTGTTAAGCCGCTCGGCGATACGCCGCCGATTCTGGCAAATGTACGTCGTGTGCCTGACCGGCGCGAGGTGTCTTTCCGTTGGCTCTCCGGTACGTTTCTCACCGGCATCACCAGCACGATATTGATGGGAGTTGCGCTTTCCGCAGCTGTGGAAGGGCGACGTCAGCTTGCCATTCCTGCAGAAGCATATGCCTCGACCGAAAACTCCAATGCCGCAAATGCTGCCGTCACCGTGAAGGGAAGCCGGCTCTTTCCTGCCAACATAGCATCCAAGCCGTCCGATCGAGAGATCCTGGAAGTGTCGACTATGGTCCAGGAGGGCGGTAAGGAAGTGGTTCGCCGCCAGCCCTTCGCGCATGTGAAGATGTCATTGGCTGCCAACCGACCGGTTCAGGAAGACTATCCGAAATTCAACCCGCTGGCGCTCTTTTCAGACGACGGCTCGTCCGCGCAGCCATCCGGCAGTTTCTCAGGCACCATCTATGGTTCCGACGTCGAAACCGAAATCAGCCTCGAGACGCGGGATTTTCCGCCAGATGGTCGCGGCTTGAACTATGCGCCACCCATGTCGCTTGAGGAAGTCGAGGAAATCGTTCGAACCAATGGTTCGGTTCTGGCCGACGGCAATACGCAGGTCGCCTCCCTCTTTTATGTCGATCCGCGCCGCTTTGCCGCCGGCAATGACCCCTTGGATATCACCGCGGGACTGTCCGCAAAGGTTATTGAAACCAATGTATCGGTGTCTGCGCCTGAGCTTATCCGACCGGAAAGCCCGGAATACGCCGACGACATCATACCGATCCGACGCGAAATGACGGTCGCAACAGCGCTCGCGGCCAACGGGTATAACGAGGCTCAAGCCGCCGACATTGCCGACTATCTCGGCCCTGAACTGGACGATGGAAAGCTGGAACCCGGCGATGTTTTGCGCGTCGGCATTATACAGTCGAGCGAAAGCCTTCGCGTCGTGCGCGCTAGTGTTTATCGCGACAGCGATCACCTCGTCACCATCGCGCTTGATGACAAGGGACGCTTCGTCGAAGCCGATGAACCGCCTATGCTGGACGCACTTGCCAATGCTTTTGACGAGGAGCCACAGGCCGTCGCGGTCAACCGCGACCTTCCCAGTGTCTACGATGGCGTTTATCGCGCCGCTCTTTCTTATGGCATGGGTCAGGATCTCACTGCCCAGATGGTTCGACTGCTCGCCAACAATGTCGATTTCCAGGCGCGCTTGAAGCCTGCCGATAAACTCGAGGTTCTGTTCACCGTTGCAGACAAAGACGGCAATGTGACCGACGATTCCGAGCTTCTCTTTATCTACGCAAAGTTCGGCGATACGGTCACGCGTCTTTACCGCTATCAAAATCCCGATGACCAGTCGATCGACTACTTCGACCAGGACGGCAAGAGCATTCATCAGTTCCTTCTAAGAAACCCGGTGCCGAACGGCGTCTTCCGGTCGGGCTTTGGCATGCGCCGTCATCCGATCCTGGGCTATATGCGCATGCACACTGGCGTCGACTGGGCAGCACCGCGCGGAACGCCCATCATCGCAACCGGCAATGGAACGGTGATCAGCGCCGGATGGGACAAGGGCGGCTATGGCAACCAGACGCTCATTCAGCATGCCAACGGCTATGTCACCTCCTACAACCACCAGAATGCGATTGCCAAGGATGTCGTTCCGGGCGCCAAGGTGCGCCAGGGTCAGGTTATCGGCTGGATCGGTACAACGGGTCTCTCGACAGGACCGCATCTGCATTACGAGATGATCGTCAACGGCACGAAGGTTGATCCGCTCAAGATCCGCCTGCCGGATGGCAAGACGCTGAAGGGCCCTGCCCTGGTGAAGTTTGAAGATGAGCGCAAGCGCATCGACGAACTGCTTGGCCATAGCGAATGGCAACAAGTGGCAAGTAACTGAGGCCCACAACAGGCTTGATAAAGCGGCTTCAGGCAGCCGAAGCCACGCCGTATATATGCGAATAAGGATTTCATTCCTCTCGCCTCAGCCCGAACTCCATCCGGGAGCACTTTTTTCACGCCGCCGCATTTCGGGAACAATTCCGCCGAACTTTTCGTTTCATATCGACGCAAAGAAACGACAACGGAAACATCCCATGAAAAAGAAACTGGTTGCAGCGACTGCCCTGCCCCTGATCTGTCTTTATTCAGCATCCGGAATGATCGCCCCTGCACAGGCTAACGCGTTCAACGCGGAGATTGTGATTGCGCAGGCAGAAGAGCCGCAATGCGCCGAGGCTGATGCCGATTGCCAGGCAAAGAAGCAAGAAGCGCCACCTGCCGATGCTGAACAACCGGCAGAAGAACAACCAGCACCGGAGGCACAGCAGCCGTCACCACCTGCCGAAGAAACACCACCGCCCGCCCCTGAACCCGCGCCGCCTGAGCCGGAAGCCGCACCAACTCAGCAGGATCAGGCACCCGAAGCGGCACCGGCCCCCGAAACGCAGTCAGCACCTGCACCGGAAGCTCCACCTGCGCCTGAGGACGAGGTAAAGCCGAAGCCAGCCGAACCGGAGCCGAACCAGACCCAGGACGCCGCTCCCGCACCGCAAGAAGCGCCTGCCCCCGCAGATGCAGCGGAAGCCGGAACCGAACAGACCGAGCCGCCAGCAGAAGAACCGCCAGCGCCCGAGGGCGCGGAGCCTGTGAAAAAACCTGAACCGGCCCCTGCCCCTGCCCCTGACGAAAGCACAACAGACGAAAGCGCAGCGCCAAGCGACACGCAAACGCCGCCAGCGCCCGAGCGTGCAGCGCCTGAAGAACCCAAAGAAGAGCCGAAAGAGGCAACGGAGCCGGCCGCCGCCGAGCCGGCGAGCGAGCAACCGCCCAAGACCGAAGAGGAAAAGCTGAAGGCGGCCGAAGACCCTGCGAGTGCGGAGGGAACGGTCGAGCTGCCCGTGGAAAACGGCGCTCCGATTTTAGACAGCGCCAAGGAAGCCCCGCCTGAGACGACCCGAGCCGCCCCGCAGCCTGAAGAAACAGCACCGCAGCCGAAAACGCTGATCGTGCCGCAGAGCGATGCCGAGGCACAGCAACAGACAAGCACTGAGTCCGCACCTGAACAGAAGCCGGAGGCCCGTTCGGCGTTACGCCAGGAAGGAACGCGCCTGGACCGCCGCCCCCGCTACGAAGAGCCGGAAGGCCGTGTGATCGGCGAAGATGGAAATCGCATGATCATCGATCTTGGCAGCGGTATCTCCATCCGCTTCGACGACGGCGATCGCATTGAGCGTGATTCGCGCGAATCATATTATGAGCGCCTGCCTGGCGGCTTCACCCGGCAAGTGGTTGAAAGACGCAACGGCGATACGGTCGTGACGGTGCGCAACCGCTGGGGCGACATCGTGCAGCGCTCACGCATCCGCGACGGTCGCGAGTATATTCTCTATTACGACCCTGACGGTTATGATCCAGGCCGCGATGACCGCGACGAATTCTACGATCCAGGCCGCGATCTTCCGCCCATGCGGCTGCCCGTTCCGCTGAGCGATTACATTATCGATACCTCCTCCAGCCGTGATCGCGACTACGAGGAGTTCCTGGCAAAGCCACCGGTCGAACAGGTGGAGAGAATATACAGCCTGGACGAAGTTCGTCATTCCGCACGCGTCCGCGACAAGGTTCGCCGAATTGATTTGGACACGATCACGTTTGCAACGGGAAGCGCCGAGGTTTCCTTGAGTGAAGCCAAATCCCTGCGCCGTGTGGCAGACGCGATCAACGATCTTCTTGAAAAGGACCCTGGCGAGACTTTCCTGATTGAAGGTCACACCGACGCGGTAGGTTCGGACCGCTCGAACCTCGTTCTGTCCGACAAACGCGCCGAATCGGTCGCAGAGGTCCTGACGCAGGTCTTTGACGTGCAGCCGGAAAACCTGGCGACCCAGGGCTATGGCGAGCGCTACCTCAAGGTCAGGACAGAAGGGCCGGAAGAGCTGAACCGCCGCGTGACTATCCGGCGCGTCACACCGCTTGTTCGCCCCGCAGGCGCAAAAGTCGTTGAGCAGTAAGGCCTAAAGCCCGAGTGCAAGCCGAACCTTTTTCGGCAACCCGGCCGCGACAATGCGATGGCTCTCTCGAATATGATCTCCGAGGGAGCCATCGCTCATGCTTTCACCAGAAGTCCTCTGGATCCACGTCATTCCACGCGATGCCAGATAGGGAGCAGGTCGAAGACCAGGTTCCTCTCGCAAGATTTCGAATGCCATTTGGGAAACTTTGAACGTCACAGCCAGTTCATCGCCATCATTCCAGCCACCGATGGCAAACACTTTTCCAGCGACCTTCCAGACATGCGCACCACCCCATTGGACGACATGGGACGTATGAGGCAAGGCGGCGCAGAATGCGTTGAAATCGTCAACCTTCATCTGCGCCGCCTTTCATTCATCAGGCTGCGATTTCCGCATTGTCGCCGTTGCCGGCAACAATCTCGAACAGCAGGCGGTCGGAACCAGCCATGACTTCGACATTCGAACCATCCGGGACCTCGCCGGAGAGGATCTTTTCGGCCAGCGGATCCTGCAGATATTTCTGGATCGTCCGCTTCAGAGGCCGCGCCCCGTAGACCGGGTCATAGCCCTTGTCGGCCAGCCATTCGCGGGCGCTGTCTTCAAGCTGAATGGTGATCTTGCGATCGGCCAGAAGCTTGATGAGACGACCAAGCTGGATATCGACAATCGCGCCCATTTCCGAACGGTGCAGACGATGGAACAGGATGATCTCGTCCACGCGGTTCAGGAATTCGGGCCGGAAGCTTGCCTTGACCACATTCATGACCTGCTCGCGGGCCATCTCACTCTCATCGTTTTCGCCCAGCGCCGTCAGATATTCCGCACCGAGGTTCGACGTCATGATGATGATCGTGTTCTTGAAATCGACCGTGCGACCCTGACCGTCCGTCAACCGCCCATCATCCAGAACCTGGAGAAGAACGTTGAAGACATCCGGGTGCGCCTTTTCGATCTCGTCGAACAGAACCACCTGATAGGGCCGGCGACGGATGGCTTCCGTCAATGCACCACCTTCGTCATAACCGACATAGCCGGGAGGTGCACCGATCAGGCGTGATACAGCATGCTTCTCCATATATTCGGACATATCGATACGAACGATGGCCGATTCCTCGTCAAAGAGGAAACGCGCAAGCGCCTTGGTGAGCTCCGTCTTGCCGACACCGGTCGGGCCGAGGAACATGAATGAGCCAATCGGCCTGTTCGGGTCCTGCAAACCTGCACGGGCACGGCGAACCGCCCGCGAAACCGCCTGCACGGCGTCACCCTGGCCGACAACCCATTTGCCGATAGCATCTTCCATCCGCAAAAGCTTGTCGCGTTCGCCTTCCAGCATCTTGTCGACAGGCACGCCGGTCCAGCGCGAAACCACCTGCGCCACATTGTCAGGCGTTACCACCTCCTGAACCATGGCATCGGTTGCTTCACCTTCTTGTGTTTCGGCCTGCTGCAGCTCTTTCTCAAGCTGCGGAATGAGACCATAAGCCAGTTCACCAGCCTTCTGGAATTCGCCGGAACGCTGGGCAATCGCCAGATCGTTGCGGGCTTCATCCAGCTTGCGCTTCAGGTCTGCAGCAAGACCAAGCTTCTGCTTTTCAGCCTGCCAGCGCGCCGTCAGTGCATCTGCCTCTTCTTCCAGACCGGCGAGCTCCTTTTCCAGCTTTTCAAGCCGGTCCTTCGAGCCCGTATCGGTTTCCTTCTTCAGAGCCTCACGCTCGATCTTCAGCTGAATGATTCGGCGATCGAGTTCGTCGAGTTCTTCAGGCTTGGAGTCCACCTGCATGCGAACACGCGAAGCAGCCTCGTCAACAAGGTCGATGGCCTTGTCCGGCAGGAAGCGGTCGGTGATATAGCGGTTGGAAAGCATGGCAGCCGAAACCAGGGCGGAGTCGGAAATACGCACCTTGTGGTGTTGTTCGTATTTCTCCTTCAAGCCGCGCAGGATCGAAATCGTGTCTTCCACGGTCGGCTCCGAAACCATGACCGGCTGGAAGCGCCGAGCGAGAGCCGCGTCCTTTTCCACATGCTTGCGGTATTCATCAAGCGTCGTTGCCCCCACGCAGTGAAGTTCACCACGAGCAAGCGCAGGTTTCAGAAGGTTCGATGCATCCATCGCGCCATCCGCCTTGCCGGCACCCACCAGAGTGTGCATCTCGTCGATGAACAGGATAATGTTGCCCTCTTCGGACTGAACCTCGTTCAGAACCGCTTTCAGACGCTCCTCGAATTCACCACGATATTTTGCGCCTGCAATCAAGGCACCCATGTCGAGCGCCATCAATTGTTTGTCGCGCAGGGATTCCGGCACGTCACCGTTGACGATGCGCAACGCAAGGCCTTCGGCAATTGCGGTTTTACCGACACCGGGCTCACCGATCAAAACCGGATTGTTCTTGGTGCGGCGTGAAAGCACCTGGATCGTGCGGCGAATTTCGTCGTCACGGCCAATCACCGGATCAAGCCGGCCTTCACGCGCATCGGCGGTCAGGTCACGCGCATATTTCTTCAGCGCATCAAAACCTTCTTCGGCATTGGCGCTGTCAGCGGTACGGCCCTTGCGGATTTCGTTGATCGCATCGTTCAGCGATTGCGGCGTGACACCGGCTTTTTTCAGCGTCTCAGCTGTGGAAGCCGTTTTCTCAATGGAAAGCGCCTGCAAAAGGCGTTCAACCGTTACGAACGAATCACCCGCCTTCTTCGCAGCCTCTTCAGCGACGGAGAAAACACGCGCCAAAGGCTGAGACAGATAAATCTGTCCGTTGTCCCCGGATACTTTCGGCAGTTTGGCCAGGGCGGCATCATTGGCAAGACGCGCATCCTTTGCGCTGCCACCCGCTTTCTCAATCAAGGCAGCAGCCATGCCCTGGTCGTCGTCCAGAAGCACTTTCAGCACATGTTCGGCAGTAAACTGCTGGTGACCTTGAGCCAAGGCACCGGTTTGCGCAGATTGCAGGAAACCGCGCACGCGTTCGGAATATTTCTCTAAGTTCATATCAAACCTCCGTTCGTCAAACCGCCCGTTCCGGCGCGACCCGACAATTCAGATAAAGCCCCCAGATAGCCGGCGGGCCACATTTGGCAGTGCATTTGCCACCGCCTCCGATCAACATATGGGAGGGCTCTGAATTTTTTTAAAGAGGTTTAAATAAAAAACCCCGGTGTGGCCACCGGGGTTTAATAGGCGCTTATTCGCCGGCCTCTGCAAGGGCAGGCTCGCCGGAAGAATCGCCCGACGAATCGGAACCCCCTTCCTGCTTTTCACCACCCTCGGCATTGTTCTGCTGGCGACGGGGACGACGCTGACGCTGCTGCCGACGCGGACGCTCCGGCGCGTTCTGCTGCTCTTCGTTTTCCAGCGCCACTTCAGCAGGCACACCATCAATTACCGGCTGCGGACCGCTGCCATCAGAAGCGTTATCAGCGGACGTGTCCTTGCCGGTCGTCTGATTCGCATCGTCAGAGCCGTCCGAACCTTCATTATCCGAATGATCCGAATTGTCGGAGCGATCATCGCGCTGGTAACGTTCCTGCATCTGTGCCTGGGCGGCCGCAATGATGCGATTATAATGCTCGGCGTGCTGCAGATAGTTTTCCGCCATCACCCGATCGCCGGACCCCTGTGCATCACGTGCCAGCTGGGCATATTTTTCGGCGATGTGCTGAGCCGTACCACGGATTTTAACATCCGGACCGGAACTGTCATATGTCCGCGTCAGCGGATTTGCACCTTTACGGCCGTTGTTGTTATTGTTGTTATTATTGTTATTACGTCCGCGGCCGCGCTTATTCTGCTGTCCTGACCTCATATAAAACTACCTGATTGTTTCCGCTCACAATTATGACATGGCGCGAAGCATCTGCCCCAAACGAGCGTATCCCCAGAGCTGAAAACCCCCGCCATCGCGCAAACTTGCTTATCGTGAAAGCTCGAGTGCCATTTCCATCTCAGGAAAGGCTTATCTCATCAACTCTTTTTTGAGAGCAAAAGCCTGAGCCGAAAACCAGCAGGAATCAAATCGTCCGCCTTGTTTCGCTCGGTGCGCAAGAAGGACCCTATCGTGCCTGCCGCTCAATTCCAAGTATTTTTTTCAATCACCCTCAAATTTAAGGGATTTTCACGTAAATTTTTCAAAGGCCGAACAGCAAAACCCGGTCATGGCCGCCCAGATCCTTCACACATCTACGAAAAACAAACCCGCTTTCCGTAAAAATGCCAGAAACATCAATCCTTTGCTGCCAGCCGATTTCCACGGCAACAAACCCGTTTTCGTTGAGAAAACCTGCTGCATTTTGCGCAATCGCCCGGTAAGGGGCCAAACCATCCGGCCCGCCGTCAAGAGCGGCCCGTGGATCAAATTGCCGCACTTCAGGCGCGAGCCCCTCAATCTCATCTGATTCGATGTAAGGCGGATTGGAAACAATCAGATCAAACCGCCCTTCAACATTCTCAAACCAGTTGCTGATCCGCGCTTCAAAGCGCGCTGAAAGCCCCAATCGTTCGGCATTTTCCTGAGCCGTGGCGACCGCGCCCTCGGAAATATCGCAACCAACACCGTGCGCCTTTGGAAGCGCATGAAGCAACGAGAGAATGATTGCGCCCGTGCCAATACCGAGATCGAGAATTCGCACATGCCCGCCATTGTCGCCGACCGCCTCAAGAGCCGCATCCACCAAAATTTCCGTATCGAGGCGCGGCTCCAGCGTATCCGCGGAAAGCTTGAAGTTCAGGCCATAGAAGGATCGCTCGCCGAGAATGCGATAAACCGGCTCACCGGCAAGCCGCCGCTTGACTGCCACTTCAATGCGTCCGCATTCTTCCGCACTCAACACCTGCCGGTCATGAAGAATAAGCTCGGTTGCCGAAAGACCGAGAATGCCGGAAACCAGCACCCGCGCATCCTGCGCCGCTTCGCCAAACCCTGCCTGCTCGAAGCGTCGCCGCACATCTTTCAAGACAGAAGCGATATCCGATGGCTTATCCATTCGCGAGCTGCGCCAGTTGCTCGGCCTGATAATCGGCAATCAGCGCGTCCACCACTTCGTCGAGTTCGCCTTCCATCACCCGGTCCAGCTTGTAGAGGGTCAGGTTAATTCGGTGGTCCGTCAGCCGGCCTTGCGGAAAGTTGTAGGTGCGGATGCGCTCGGACCGGTCGCCGGAGCCAACCTGACTCTTGCGCGAAGCGGAGCGCTCGGCATCAGCCTTCTGCCGCTCAATGTCATAAAGCCGGGCTTTCAAAACCTGCATGGCCTTGGCGCGGTTCTGGTGCTGCGACTTTTCCGAACTCGTCACCACAATCCCGGTCGGCAGGTGGGTAATGCGCACAGCCGAGTCCGTGGTGTTCACATGCTGACCGCCAGCACCAGAAGAACGCATCGTATCGATCCGGATATCCTCCGCACGAACCTCGATATCAATATCTTCCGCTTCAGGAAGAACCGCGACGGTAGCCGCAGAGGTATGAATGCGCCCGCCGGCTTCCGTTTCCGGAACCCGCTGCACGCGATGGACGCCGGATTCGAACTTCATCTTGGCGAATACCCCGCGCCCGCTGACAGTTGCGATGATTTCCTTATAGCCTCCCGCTTCGCCTTCGCTGGCGGAAAGCACCTCCACCTTCCAGCCATTGGCGGAAGCATAGCGTTCATACATGCGAAAAAGATCGCCGGCGAAGAGCGCGGCTTCAGAACCCCCGGTGCCTGCACGAATTTCCAGAATGGCGCTCTTCTCGTCGGCGGCATCCTTGGGCAGAAGCAGAATTTGCATCTCATCTTCCAACCCCTCGATGCGCTCTTTCAGATCCGGAATTTCCAGCTCCGCCAGCTCGCGCATTTCTCGGTCATTGGATTTGTCGGCAAGAAGGTCTTCAAGGTCGGCAAGTTCCTGCTCCGCCTTCTGAAAATCCCTGATTTTCTTTACAACAGGTTCAAGCTCGGAATATTCCGCGGCAAGTTTGACATAGACGTCGGCTGCCGGCCCAGCCGACATACGCGCCTCGATTTCACCGAAACGGCGCTCCAACTCGCGCATCTTCTGAACAGGAAGTTTGGCCATTTCGAACCTAGAGATGAATATCGTTGGCTTCGGCAAAATGCTGAAGCGTCTCGCGCAGCGGCGTCTTCGACGTCGTGTCGTCGAGGGCCGAATTGATGAGCGCAGACAGCTTGCCCACATCCAGCCCCAAAAGCATGGCCTTGATCGGTCCGATTGAAGCCGGTGACATCGAAATGGACCGGAACCCAATACCCATCAGCGCCATCGAAGACAGCGGCCGCCCGGCCATCTCCCCGCACAGTGTCAGCGGCAGCTTGTTTCGCTCGGCCGCACGCACGATATCCCGCAGCATTCTGAGAAATGGCCGGCTCAAAACATCGAATCGGTCGGCAACGCGCGCATTGCCACGGTCTACCGCCATGGCAAACTGGAACAAATCGTTGGAACCGACCGAAACGAAATCAACAGCAGCCATCAGTTCGTCAAGCTGCCACATCAGCGAGGGAACCTCGAGCATGGCACCAAGCTTCAGGCTTTTGGGCAATTCGTAGCCGCGTGAAGAAAGAAACTCCATTTCCTTCTGCAGCAACTTGCGCACCTCGGTGATTTCCCAAACCGCCGTCACCATCGGTATCATGATCTTCAATTCACGCCCCGCAGCCGCGCGCAAGAGCGCGCGCAACTGCATGCGCAAAAGCCCGGAACGGTCAAGCGCCAAACGGATCGCCCGCCAGCCGAGCGCCGGGTTTTCCTCTTCCGCCCCGCGGAAATAGGGCACCACCTTGTCGCCGCCAATGTCGAGCGTGCGGAAAGTCACCGGACGTCCCGCTGCATTCTTCAGCACATTCCGGTAAAAGGCTTCCTGCTCGTCAACCTTCGGCATGGTCGAGGCAATCATGAACTGCAGTTCGGTGCGGAAAAGGCCGATGCCTTGCGCGCCCGAACCATCAAGCTGCGGCAGATCGACCAGAAGACCCGCATTCATCAACAGATCGACCCGCACGCCATCGGCAGAAATCGGCTCCACCGAGCGCAGGGCGAGAAACTGTTCCTGACGGCGCGCCCTGAAGCGGGCCTTTTCCTCATAGGAGTTCTGCAGATCAGGCAGCGGCCTCAGATGAACCTTGCCATCATCACCATCGATGATCACCGGATCGCCGTTTTCGGCCAGCGCCACCACGCCGGCGGCCTGGCCGACAACCGGCACACCCATCGCACGCGCCACAATCACCACGTGGCTTGTCACCGCGCCTTCTTCCAGCACAAGTCCGCGAATGTTCTCGCGCGGATAGTCGAGAAGTTCAGCAGCCCCCATGGCGCGCGCGACAATGATCGCGTCATTCGGAAATCCGTCATCGCCGCCTTTCGGCCCATAACCGGTCAGCTGGCGAAGCAGGCGATTTGCGAGATCTTCAAAATCATGCATGCGCTCGCGAAGGTATGGATCGGTCAGCCGGATCATCCGTGCCTTGGTGTCGCTCTGAACCTTCTCCACTGCCGCTTCCGCCGTCAGGCCGTTGCGGATCGCCTCTTCCAGCTTGCGCACCCAGCCCCGGTCATGAGCAAACATACGGTAGGTTTCCAGAACCTCGCGATGCTCGCCTTC
Organism: Rhizobium sp. L1K21; assembly: GCF_024055895.1. Classification (GTDB taxonomy): domain Bacteria; phylum Pseudomonadota; class Alphaproteobacteria; order Rhizobiales; family Rhizobiaceae; genus Ensifer_A. The sequence goes on along the minus strand of NZ_JAMXLE010000004.1, from coordinate 294,431 downwards.
CATGGACACATCACGTCGCGAAAGCAGGTCATCAATGGAAATCCGCAGCGACCCAAGCGCCTCGTTCAGACGCTTGAGTTCGTGTTCCGCATCATCGTTCAAGAGGTTGGTCACGACGATACGCGGCTCATGCAGCACCACATATCCCAGACCAAGACCATCACCGTAGCTGTCGCCGTCAACGGTCACCGGGCGGCTCGTGTCCAGTTCCATGCCCGGTTTGGCGATCTTTCTCAACTCGCCGGTCGCAATCATTTCCGCCACCACCATGGCGATGGTTTCAAGCGCCTCGACCTCTTCCTCGCGATAGGTACGGCGCTCCTTGTTCTGCACGACAAGAACGCCGAGCGCACGGCCCACGCGCAGGATCGGCACGCCGAGCCAGGAATGATAGATCTCTTCGCCCGTCTCCGGCAGATAACGGAAGGCCGGGTGGGATTGAGCGTCGGAAAGGTTCAACGGCTGGGCACTTGCGGCAATCGTACCGACAAGACCCTGGCCCATCTTCAATTGTGCGTGGTGAACGGAGTCCTTTTTCAGACCCTCTGTGGCATAAAGTTCGAGAACCCCATCGGCGCGCAGAACATAGACGGAGCACACTTCCGCAACCATGTTCTGGGCAATATGCCGAACAATCTGGTCAAGTCGCTCTTGCGGCTCAAGCGGTTCCGCCATGAGCTCTCTGAGCCGCCTGAGCAGAGTGCGCGGACCCCTTGGAAGGTCTGCCATGCGCTACCGCTCCCCGAATTTATCAACCGCCGATCTCGCCCGCCGTCATCAACGGCCAAGACAAAGATCAAACTCTCAAATCAGCTTTTATCGAGACCGTAGCAAGAATGCAAAGTGCGTACAGCAAGTTCTGCATACGGGCCGTCAATAAGAATAGAAATCTTGATTTCCGACGTGGTGATCGCCTTGATGTTGATGCTTTTTTCGGCAAGCGCCTTAAATGCAGTCGCAGCCACGCCCGCATGGCTTCGCATGCCGATACCGATCACGGAAACCTTCACCAGGCCCGATTCGCTTTGAATGGCATCAAAGCCCACTTTTTCCTTGTTGGCGTTCAGAACCGAAATGGCCTTTTCAGCGTCGCCGGATGGCACGGTAAAGGTCATGTCCGTGTGGGACCCGTCTTCGGAAATATTCTGAACGATCATATCAACATTGATATGCGCATCGGCCAGAGGTCCGAAAATGGCCGCCGAAACGCCGGGACGGTCGGAAAGCCGCCGCAGCGAAATCTGTGCCTCATCCTTGGCATAGGCGATACCGGTTACGACTTCCTGTTCCACGATTTCATCCTCGTCACAAATCAAAGTGCCCGGCGGGTTGTCAAAGTCGCCCATACCCGGAGCATCGGGGTCTTCAAATGAGGAGCGCACAAACGTGCGGACCTTGTGCACCATGGCCAGTTCCACCGAGCGCACCTGCAATACCTTTGCGCCCAGCGAAGCCATTTCCAGCATTTCTTCAAACGCGATCTTCTTCAGGCGGCGCGCTTCCGGCACAATGCGGGGGTCGGTCGTGTAAACGCCATCCACATCCGTGTAGATGTCGCAGCGGTCGGCCTTGAGCCCAGCCGCCAGCGCCACAGCGCTTGTGTCAGACCCGCCCCGGCCAAGCGTGGCAATGCGGTTGTCGGGACCAATGCCCTGGAAACCGGCAACCACAGCCACCTGGCCCAGTTCCTCGAAACGACGGATCATTTCCGTACCGTCGATTTCCATGATCCGTGCTGCGCCGTGGGCATTGTCGGTCTTGATCGGAATTTGCCAACCCTGCCATGAGCGCGCGTCGATCCCCATGGACTGAAGCGCGATTGCCAGAAGGCCGGATGTCACCTGCTCGCCGGAGGCAACAATCGTGTCATATTCGCGCGCATCGTAAAAAGGAGAGCTTGCGCCGGTCACCTTCGGCATGGTGCGAACCCATTCCACCAGCTCGTTCGTCTTGCCGGCCATGGCCGAAACGACGACTGCGACCTGATGGCCTGCATCCACTTCCCGTTTCACATGGCGCGCCACCCGGTGGATGCGTTCCAAATCTGCGACGGAAGTTCCGCCGAATTTCATGACGATACGTGCCATTTCGAAGTCCGGTCCAGACGCGCCAGTCGGCGCAATACGCGATGCCAACAATCAAAAGCTCGACCCCATTGAAAAGGGCCGAGCCAAATTACGCGGTCTCTTAGCGAAAAAGCGCGAAGACTGCAACGCCCTCGCGCCATCACCTGAAAGCTTATCCCTCGCGCAGCGGAGAAATCTGAACTTCCACGCGGCGGTTGGCTGCACGTCCGGCTTCCGTCGCATTTGTGGCAATCGGCTGGTTCGGGCCAAAGCCAACAGCAGACAGACGGCGCGCTTCGACACCCTGATTGATCAGGTAGGACGCAACCGAGATCGCACGCTGTTCAGAAAGCTGCTGGTTATGCGCCAGCGAACCGGTGGAATCGGTGTGACCATTGATATCAACCAGTGTCTTGTTGAATTTCTTCAACACGATCGCCACGGAATTCAGTGTCGGATAGAACTGCGACTTGACGGCAGCCTGGTCGACATCGAACGTAACGTTCGATGGCATGTTCAGGATAATACTGTCCCCGTTGCGGGTCACTGAAATGCCGGTTCCCTGCAACTGCGCGCGCAGTTCGGCTTCCTGCTGGTCCATATAGTTGCCCACCAGACCGCCACCGAGCGCGCCAATACCGGCGCCGATCAGCGCTGCCCGGCGATTTTCAACACCGTTGCCGCCGCCGATGGCAAGTCCAGCCAAAGCGCCAACACCAGCGCCGATCAGGGCGCCGCCAGCAGTGTTCGACGTCTTCTGCTCGCCGGTATATGGATCGGTCGTCGTGCAAGCCGAAAGAAAAGCGGCGCACATGCCGACAACAACAATCTTCTTCATCATAATCTGGGTGTCCCTCTATGCGAATTTGCAAATTGTGGCGGGATCATAACCGCTGAAGCGGCGATTTGAAGGCAATATTAGCGCCACCACCACGTTTTTTCCAATCGCGCCCACCAGGCCGGGCTTGACATTGTGGCCGTGCCGTCCGACTTCAAAAGGCAAAAGACGGAGTGATCACGATGAGCGAACCGGCAAAAACCACGATCGATCAAAGCGAAGTCGACCGCTTTTCCGCCATGGCCGCGGAATGGTGGAGCCCCACGGGCAAATTCAAGCCCCTCCACAAGTTCAATCCGGTTCGCCTGAAATATATCCGCGACCAGGCCTGCGCCCATTTTGGCCGTGATCCCAAAGCACCGAAAGCGCTTGAAGGTTTGCGCGTCCTCGACATCGGCTGCGGCGGCGGACTTTTGAGCGAGCCGGTATCGCGCATGGGCGCCAGCGTTCTGGGCGCAGACGCCTCCGAAACCAATATCGGCATTGCCAAAACACATGCCGAACAGAGTGGCGCAATCGTCGATTACCGTGCCGTCACCGCCGAAGAGCTTGCTGCCGCCGGCGAACAATTCGACATCATCCTGAACATGGAAGTCGTCGAACATGTCTCTGATGTGGATTTCTTCATCTCCACCTGTGCATCCATGGTGCGCCCTGGCGGCCTGATGTTCGTCGCCACGATCAACCGCACCATGAAGGCTGCGGCTCTTGCTATTGTGGGCGCTGAATATGTTTTGCGCTGGCTTCCCCGCGGCACGCATCAATATGAAAAGCTGGTGCGCCCGGAAGAAATCGAAGGCCCGCTCTCTGCCTCCGGCATGCAGATCAAGGAGCGCACCGGCGTGTTCTTCAATCCAATGGCAAACCAGTGGAACCTGTCGCGCGATATGGATGTCAATTACATGCTGCTGGCTGAGCGCCCTGCCTGAAAATAGCCGCCAGTCTCAGACTTTCATGGCAAGAACGGCAGTCAGCTTTTCGCGCTGCCCACGCGCATTATAGGCTTTGAGCGCTTTCACAGTTGAGCGGTCGATGGTGGCAGGACGGCCATCGGAATCGAATGGCACCTTGAAATCGAAGGCAAAGGCACTCGGCCCGTTGTCATGCAGATATTCAAACCGTTCCACCGCCTCGCTCCACGTCGGAAGCCGGTCTTCGTCAACCCACCACAAGACAACAGCAGGCCATTCACGCTTGCGATTCCAATGGTGGCCATGTTTCAGCGCGTTTGCGTGGACGCCACTATAGGTGAACGCCATCAGCGTTTCGATGTCGCGCCAGACCGAAAGCTGTGACAGCCCGCTCTCCAGACCTGAACCCTTTATGAAACGGGGAAAAACCTGCTCGCCCCAGGCACCGCTCTCGTCTGAATCGTATTTAGAGCGGGCAACAAACCCCAGTGCTTGTTCCGCGGCTTCAAAATTGAGCGGTTCTCTAAGGTTGAAACCTTCAAAGGATGGGTCCTCGAGACTCTTGCGCGGCAAGCCAAAATTATAGCTCGCCAGATACATCAGTTGGCATCTTCCGGCAGATGGGGAAGCGGCATGATTTCAATGCCTTCTTCCAGCAGGGAACCTACGTCCTCAGCTGTGGCCTTGCCCATGATGCCACGCGCATCCGTTTCACCGTAATGCATCTTGCGCGCCTCCTCGGGAAAGCGTTCACCCACATCCTCACAATTGTCCCGAATGGCTTTGACCGCCTGCTTGAGCGCAGCCACCATTTCAACCGGCACATGACCGGCGGTCATATCGGCGGTCTTCGGCACTTTCTTCTCACTGGTGGCAACGGAAGGGGCCATCAAGCGCTTTTCGACATTCGAGGTGCTGCAATGCGGGCATGTCACAAAACCTGCCTGCTTCTGCGTATCGAAATCCGAACTGGTGGAAAACCAGCCCTCGAAATCGTGGCCGTCAATGCATCGCAACGCATATTTGATCAATTGGCTGAACCTCCAGCCGTGACCATGCTGACTTCGAACGCCCTGCCGTTTTTCAGATTGGGTATCTTCTCGCGCGCACTCGCCACGGTCTCAAGATCAATATCGGCAACCACAATGGCTTCGCCCTCACCGTTGGCGGCGGCAACAATCCGGCCCCAGGGATCGATGACCATGGAATGGCCGAATGTCTCACGCCCGTCTTCGTGAAGGCCGGCCTGTGCAGCGGCAATCAGATATGTACCGTTTTCGATAGCGCGCGCCCTCAGAAGAACCTCCCAATGCGCTTCGCCGGTTTGCTTCGTAAAGGCCGCAGGTACGGTCAATATCTGCGCACCCGCTTGCGCCTCCTGGCGGAACAGGTGCGGAAACCGGACGTCATAGCAGATGGCAAAACCGAGTTTGCCGAATGGCAGATCAGCCACGACAGCCGCTTCACCGGGGCGGTAGGTCGAACTCTCACGCCAGCTTTCGCCATTGTCCAGATCGACATCGAACATATGGATCTTGTCGTAACGCGTAATGATTTTTCCATCCGGGCCGAACAGAAACGCTCGGTTGGCAATCTTGCCATCATCGAGAAGAATGGCTGTCGAACCGATATGAAGATACACCTCATGGTGTGCGGAAAGCGCTGCCGCAGCCGAAACAATCAGGTCTTCGTTCTCGTTTTTCAAAACGCTCATCAAGCCGGGTTTGCTACGTTGCACCGCGCCGGTCATTTCAGGCGTCTGCACATAGGTCGCGCCGCGTTTCACCGCCTCGCCAACCATCCGCTCCAGCGTTTTCACGTTGACTGCCGGATCAACCCCGGAGCACATCTGAATTGCAGCAACTTTCATATGCAGAGCCCGTCTTTCAAGATTATGCCAGAAGTGGATCAAGACCGCCTGCAGCATCAAGTGCATGCAGGTCGTCGCAACCGCCGATATGTTTATCGCCGATAAAAATCTGCGGGAACGTGTTGCGGCCCGAGCGCTGCATCATTTCATTCCGAAGCGCAGGATCAAAACTCGCGTCATGTTCGACATAATTTACGCCCTTCTGGTCCAGCAAGCGTTTCGCTGACGAACAGAAGCCACACATCTGGCGCGTATAAATAACGACATCGGCCATAGGATTCTCCAGAAATTGCCCGGCTATCACGACCGGAACCGTTGATCACACTTGATTATGATATGGTTTCGGGCAGCGCCATTGCAAAGGTCACAACGCTAATATCCTGCGGCTTGGCCCTTCGTAAAGCCCTTGTGCAGGCCGAAACGGTGGCGCCTGTCGTATAAACATCATCGACCAGCACAAGCTTCTTGCCGGCAAACCGCATCCGCCCTTCATCGCTCAGTGCAAAGGCACCGCGCACATTCTCCTCGCGCTGGCGCAAGCCCAGCCCCACTTGTTGTGACGTCCGGCGTTTGCGGATCAACTCGTGCACAGCCATCGGTGTTCCCGACAATTGGCTCAATGCGCGCGCCAGTTCAGCAGACTGATTGAACTGCCGGACGAAAAAGCGCGATCGGTGCAACGGCACCGGAATAATGAAATCAGCGTCTCTCACCGCATCGCCCGCAGCACGCATCATCCACCCCGCCATCATCGTCGCCAGCTCAAGACGGTCCCGATACTTCAGATTTTGGACAATTGACCGCGCAGGCCCGCTATAGGCGACAGCCGCGCGCAGGCGGTCGAACGGCGGTGGATTGGCAATGGCGTCCGCTGACAGAATGCCGTCACCGAGATCATGGGAGAACGGCGTGCCGAGAACCTCGCAATAAGGTCTCTCGATAAAGCGCACGCCCGTCCAGCACTGCGGACAAAGCGCATTCGCCTGCGCGCTCAAACGCCCGCAGGCGGCACAGGCCGGAGGAAAGAGAAAATGGGAGACGAGCCGCACTGTGTGCCGCGCAACACCTTTCAATGCTCCATTGATCGCGATCGGGGTCTTCTCCATGCATGGACATTATACCCAAGCAAACCTATATGCGAGCCTCAGGTCACAAAGGCATACACTGCAGATGCAAAACACATTCGATGAAGAACAGATTGCCGCCAACCGAAAGCGCGCCATGACGGCCGGCGATGATGGTGCGGCCTTTCTTCTCAACCTTGTTGCCGAAGAACTTGCCGAGCGCCTCACCGCCATCGAACGCAAATTTCCCGAGGCCGTCGAACTGCATGGGTTTACCGGCATCACCGCTGAAAAGCTGGTTCAAACCGGCAAGGTCGGTACAATCAAGCGTGTTGAAAGCCCTGCTTTGGGGACAGCACCCGATGTCACCGCCTCGCTGGAACATGTGCCGCTGGAGCCGCAGTCGGTCAATCTCATCGTTTCACCACTGGCCGCGCACCTGACGAATGATACACCCGGCCTCTTCATTCAGGCGCTTCGGGCGCTCAAGCCTGACGGCTTGTTCATGGCAGCCATCCCTGCCACCGGCACACTTGCCGAACTGCGTGAAGTGCTGCTTGCGGCAGAAGATGAGCTTTATGGCGGTGCAAGCGCCCGCGTCATTCCTTTTGCCGATATCCGCGATTTCGGTGGTCTGCTCCAGAGAGCCGGTTTTGCCCTGCCTGTTGTCGACAGCGAAACCTACACGGTTCGCTACGATTCCCTGTTTCCGTTGATGCGCGACCTGCGCAACATGGGCATGTCAAATCCGCTCGTCAGCCGTTCGCGCAAACCTGTTTCGAAACGCTTCTTCATGCGCGCAGCCGAAATCTACGCCGAACGCTTTTCCGATCCGGATGGCCGCATCAGAGCCACCTTTTCCATTGTTTACATATCCGGCTGGGCACCGCACGAGAGCCAGCAAAAGCCGCTGCGCCCCGGCAGCGCCAATGTCAGCCTCGAAGAGGCGATAAAGGCGGTCAGGAAGTCGTAAGTCTGTTGGACTCAGGGCTTGCCGGTGGTAACCGTGTTCCCGATATAGGAGAATGTGGCGTTAAGATTGTTCCCAAACAAACTTACGCCGGAGATCAGACTGGCACCGATCAACACCGCGATCAATCCGTATTCCACGGCGGTTGCACCGGATTTCTCCGCCCAGAGCTTTTTCAAAAGCCTCATCATACCAGTCCCCTGTCACTACGCGCTTTGAAAAAGCTTCACTTGCAATCGTTCTGCGGTCCCACACTCTCGATGATGCAGACACTTCCCGGCATTTCCTGAAGCACACTGCGACGAACCACATATTCACGCACACCATCCCGCTTCTTGATCGAGCCGGTGGTGATATTGTCAAAGGCAGGCATATCGGAATTGGCAAACTGCAAGCCTTCCGTCCGCTCAACCAGCATCGGTGTCACGATCATGGTAAAAGCCAGAACGGCCAGGCCAAAAAGCAGCGCAGCATTCAACGCGCCGCCCCTGGCACGGTTGGGCTGCACTTTTGCTTCTTCTCTGAAACTTTTCCAAACGTTCTGTTCAGACATCGCGTCTTGAGGCTCCGGTTCGACCGACCAAGTTACTGACTACCAAAACAGGTTAAACTTTCAGTTAACGTTATCAATTTGAGACTCGGAAACGACCTGGCTTTTGCCTGAATGGCTTTGGAAGATTAAGCCATTTCAAGCTTGCTTCAGGCTAAAGCTTTGCAGGGAGCGATGTGGTCGAGATTTCCCGTGAAAACAGGAACCCGGATAGGCCCACAGGACTTAAAGCAGGTCCTGGAGAAACGGAATGATCGGCTCATCCGCCGGCGGCATCGGGTAATTGCGCAGGTCCTGCGGCTTCACCCACTTGATTGCCTGCCCTTCCGCGCCGCGGGCGATACCCTCATACCGCCGGCAGATGTAAAGCGGCATGAGGAGATGAAATGTTTCATAGGTATGGCTGGCAAAGGTCAGCGGCGCAAGACAGGCCGCCTTTGTGGAAATTCCCAGCTCTTCCTGCAGTTCGCGGATCAGCGTCTCTTCGGGCGTTTCGCCGGGCTCCACCTTGCCACCCGGAAACTCCCAAAGTCCGGCAAGGTTCTTTCCTTCTGGCCGCTGGGCCAACAACACCCGATTGTCCGCGTCCACCAACGCGCAAGCCGCAACAAGCAGGATTTTGCGTTCTTCAGCCATCAGATTTTTGCCCTTCGCCAATACCGGTAACGATAGGCTTCCTCAAAACCAAGTTTCTTGTAGAGGGCTATGCCCGCTTCGTTGGACGCCTCCACCTGAAGCCAGGCCGTCAAGGCGCCGCGCAGCTTGGCCCAGCGCAAGGCACCCGCAGTAATGGCAAGACCAATGCCCTTGTGGCGCATTTCCGGCAGCACAGCCACCTGCTGAAGACCTGCCAGATTGCCGTCGCGCACACAAAGTGTCACGGCTTGAACGCCCGCCCCTTCATGCTCCGTAAAGAACATGCCCTTTTCCGGCTCAATCGCTTCAATCATACGCAACATCGCATCGTAGGACCGGGCAAATTTTGAATCGATCTCGGCACAGGCGTCGGCAAACAGCACAGCATCCTGGCTCGGCAGAAGATCGACACCTGCGTCGATCTGACTGCCTTCAAGACGCATGGTTTGAACGATCGATTCCGCCTCAGCAACGAAACCGTTTTTCTCAAGCACTGCATTGACGTCAGGCGCGCAAAGCGGCGTCTCTTTCACCACAAAAGGAATGTCCGCCGCTGCAAAAGAGGCTTCGATTGCAGCGAGCCGCTGTTCAATATTGCCGGTATCACCCGGATCGAGCGGCACAAGGCAATTGGCACGCTTTGTCAGGTTACCGGGCGACTGCCGGATCTGCCAGCTGCCATCATAGCGCACCACCTCTGCCGGCCAGGCACGAAACCCTGCTGCCTCAAAACGCCTGACAGTTGGCAAATTGTTCCTTGCAGGTGTCTGCATCAAGGGGGCACTCACTGATCAGCTGCGGTAGTCACCATTAATGGCGACATATTCCTTTGTTAGGTCGCAGGTATAAACCGTGGCCGTCCCCTCTCCGAGCCCCAGATCCACACGAACCGGTATATCCTCCAGCTTCATGACGGCAGACGCGGCAGCCTCCGAATAATCCGGATCGCGCTCCCCATCAACGGCCACCCGCACATCACCGAACCAAATGGCGAGCCGGTCGCGGTCGGCCTTCTCCCCGGCCTTGCCAACAGCCATGACAATACGGCCCCAATTGGCGTCCTCGCCGGCAACCGCTGTCTTCACGAGCGGCGAGTTGGCAATCGAAAGCGCAATCACCTTCGCCGCCGCATCGCTTTCAGCGCCCGTCACGGTGATTTCCACCATCTTGCGCGCACCCTCGCCGTCACGCACCACCTGCAGAGCAAGGTCCTTCAGGAGATCGTTCAGCGCGCTACGGAACGCAGAAAGCACTTCATCGGATGCACTTTCAATCTTTGGCTGACCCTCATCAGCGGCAGCGCCCGTCGCAAACAGCATCAGCGTATCGGATGTCGAGGTATCGCTATCGACGGTGATGGAGTTGAACGAGGGGCCAACCCCTTGCGAAAGCAGAGCCTGAAGCACCACTGACGGGATGGCGGCATCCGTAACCACGAAAGACAGCATCGTTGCCATATCCGGCGCAATCATGCCCGCACCCTTGGCAATCCCGTTGATCGTGACTTGAGTTTCGCCGATCTTGACGCTGCGTGTTGCCACCTTGGGATAGGTGTCGGTGGTCATGATTGCCTTTGCAGCTTCAAACCAGCCGTCTTCCTGCGCATCCACGACCAGCGTATCGAGAACACCGGCAAATTTCGTCGCATCAAGCGGCTCGCCGATAACACCCGTCGAAGCGAGAAAAATCTCACCCTCGCTGCAGCCTGCTGCTGCGGCAGCCGCGCTGGCTTCCAGTGCGGTAGCTGCCGCCCCCTTCTTGCCGGTAAAAGCATTTGCATTGCCGGAATTTACCACGAGCGCACGCGCAACCCCGCCAGCCAAATTCTTGCGGCAGAAATCGACCGGAGCCGAAGGGCATTTGGACTTGGTGAAGACGCCTGCGACCGAGGCCGGCTGGTCGAACACCATCATCATCAGATCTGTGCGGTTGTTGTATTTGATGCCTGCAGCCGCTGTGGCCATTCGCACACCGCGCACAGGCGGCATTTCGGCAAAGCTTTTCGGTGCAAGGGGTGAGACGCTCGCGGACATGGCAAAACCCTGATCAAAGAAACCGGGGCGGCCAAAACCGCCCCGCAACGACAATATTACTGTTGTGCCTTGGTGACTTCGTCGTAACCCTTTTTCAGGTCTTCATCCTTGATGTCGATTGTCGTCTCGGACTTGAGCTTCTTCAAAAGGTCGACATAACGGTCACGCACGATCAATTGGCGGATCTGATCCTTCACCTGATCAAGCGGCGGCGGTGCAGCTTCACGCTTGTCTTCCACCTTGATCACATGAAAACCGAACTGCGTTTGAACCGGCGTCTTTGTATATTCGCCCGGATTGAGCGCGAATGCAGCCTCTTCAAACGGCTGTACCATGCGGCCAGGGCCGAAATAGCCGAGATCACCACCATCGTCCTTGCTCGGACCTGTGGATTTTTCCTTGGCAAGCGTCACGAAGTCGGCACCCTTGTCGAGTTCGGCGATAATCGCCTTGGCCTCATCTTCGGTCTTCACGAGAATATGGCGGGCATGCACCTCGGTTTCCGCCGGCGCTGCAGCAACTTCCTTGTCGTAACGCGCCTTGATGTCCTCGTCGGAAACATCACCGACAATATTGGTGCGAAAATAGGTATTGTGAAGCTCGTGCTCGCGAAGAAACTGCATACGGCTCTTGAAGTCCGGCGTGTCGGCAAGGCCTTCTGAAGCTGCAAGCGCTGCAACAACCTTCACATCAATGGCTGCCGAAAGCGCCGCGATGCGCTTCTGCTCCGGCGGCAGGTTGGCCAGCTGCGGATCGAGATTGGCAACACCCAGCGCCAGTTCGGATTCGTGGATTTCCATGTCGCCAACCTTGGCAACCACCGGATCGTCACCAGCAGCATAAGCGGTGGAAACCTGCACACCCATGGCAGCGGCCAAAACCAGCCCGGCAATTCCTGTCTTGAAGAACATTACGTACCTTTCGCTCCAAAAACCGATCTTTACATCTCCGGCCCGTCGCCGTTTCGACGCAAAAACCATCTAAATTCAAACCTCGTAGCGCTTCAAAAAAGGCATTTTCAAGCTGAACAGCCATGTTTGAGCCGCTTTAATCGTCTGACGCACATTGCAAAAATCGAAGCCAATTGCTCGGCTCTGATTATCCCAATGCCTGGAAAACAGCCTTTAGGCACTGAAAACAAAGGTTTTTTTACCCATGTTTTGCGCCAAGCACCATGTGTTGAGCGGGTTACGGAGGTAACATTTGCCGCAGACACGAGTGGCAAGTCCCGTTGACATCAAATTGCCCCCCTCTTATCTGTCACGCAACTTCAAGTCCAGAACAGTTTCAGGGCGGGAGCGAAAACGGGCTTCATTCTTGAGTCTGCAGTCACGCTCTCCTCACGGATTAAAGATTAGAAAGGACCATTCAATGGTCAGCCTTGGCGGTATTGCCAGTAAGATTTTCGGCTCGTCCAACGAGCGTAGAATTAAGTCATACAGGCCAAAGGTGGCTGCAATCGGCGCTCTGGAAGAGGAGATGCAGGCACTCACCGACGAGCAACTCACCGCCAAAACGGCAGAATTCAAAGCAGCGCTCGCCGACGGCAAGACACTAGATGACATTCTCATCCCGGCATTCGCAGTCGTCCGCGAGGCAGCGAAACGTGTTCTCGGTATGCGTCCCTTCGATGTACAGCTCATCGGCGGCATGATCCTTCACGAAGGCGGCATTGCAGAAATGAAGACCGGTGAAGGTAAAACGCTGGTCGCTACCCTTCCCGTTTATCTGAATGCACTTGCCGGCAAGGGCGTCCATGTCGTGACGGTCAACGACTATCTGGCAAGCCGTGACGCCGGCCAGATGGGCAAGCTTTACGGCTTCCTCGGCCTGACCACCGGCGTGATCGTTCATGGTCTCGACGATCAGCAGCGCGCAGCCGCTTATGCCTGCGACATCACATACGCCACCAACAACGAGCTTGGCTTCGACTATCTGCGCGACAATATGAAATATGAGCGCCGCCAGATGGTTCAGCGCGGCCATTTCTTCGCCATCGTTGACGAGGTGGACTCCATTCTCGTCGATGAGGCGCGCACGCCGCTCATCATTTCAGGCCCGCTGGACGATAAATCCGATCTCTACACCACCATTGATGCTTTCATCCCGAGGCTGACCGAGGACGATTACGAGATCGACGAAAAACAGCGTTCTGCCAACTTCTCAGAAGAAGGCACCGAAAAGCTGGAAAACCTCTTGAAAGAGGCCGGCCTCCTGAAGGGCGAAAGCCTCTACGATGTGGAAAACGTCGCGATCGTTCACCACATCAACAATGCCTTGAAGGCCCACAAGCTTTTCACCCGCGACAAGGACTACATCGTCCGCAACGACGAAATTGTCATCATCGACGAATTCACGGGCCGCATGATGCCGGGCCGCCGCTATTCCGAAGGCCAGCACCAGGCGCTCGAAGCCAAGGAACACGTGGCCATCCAGCCCGAAAACCAGACGCTGGCGTCCGTCACCTTCCAGAACTATTTCCGCATGTATGACAAACTGGCCGGCATGACCGGCACGGCCTCCACGGAAGCGGAAGAATTCGCCGACATCTACGGCCTCTCAGTCGTGGAAGTCCCAACCAATCTGCCGATTGCGCGTATCGATGAAGACGATGAAGTCTATCGGACAGCAGAGGAAAAATACAAAGCCATCATCGAGGAAATCAAAGCCTGCCACGAAAAGGGCCAGCCGGTTCTGGTCGGCACCACCTCGATTGAAAAGTCCGAACTGCTGGCAACGCTGTTGAAACAATCCGGCTTTGACAAGTTTGCCGTGTTGAACGCACGCTACCACGAACAGGAAGCCTATATCGTCGCGCAGGCCGGCGTGCCGGGTGCTGTCACCATCGCCACCAACATGGCAGGCCGCGGCACCGACATCCAGCTTGGCGGCAACGCCGAAATGCGCTTTGAGACCGAGCTCGGCGACATGGAACCGGGTCCGGAGCGTCAGGCCAAGGAAGCGGCCATCCGCGAGGAAATCAAGGCTCTGAAGAAGAAGGCGCTTGATGCCGGCGGGCTTTACGTTCTGGCAACCGAACGTCATGAAAGCCGCCGTATCGACAACCAGCTGCGTGGCCGATCCGGTCGTCAGGGTGACCCCGGTCGCTCGAAATTCTACCTGTCGCTTCAGGACGATCTGATGCGCATCTTCGGCTCCGACCGCATGGACGGCATGCTGCAGAAGCTTGGCCTCAAGGAAGGCGAAGCCATTGTGCATCCCTGGATCAACAAGGCGCTTGAGCGCGCCCAGAAGAAGGTTGAAGCCCGCAACTTCGACATCCGCAAGAATCTTCTGAAATATGACGATGTTCTCAACGATCAGCGCAAGGTCATCTTCGAACAGCGCATCGAGCTGATGGATGCAGAAGACCTCGAGGAAATCGTGACCGATATGCGTCACGAAGTCATCGACGTTCTGGTCGGAACCCATATCCCGGAACGCGCCTATGCCGAACAATGGGATGCGGAAGGCTTGAAGGAAGAGCTGCGCACATTGCTCAACCTTGACCTGCCGGTTGAAGCCTGGGTTCAGGAAGAAGGCATTGCCGAGGAAGACGTGCGCGAACGCATCATGGAGGCCGCGGACAAGGCTTCTGCCGAAAAGGCAGAACGCTTCGGCGGCGAAGTGATCAATTATGTCCGCCGCTCCGTCCTTCTGCAGACGCTGGACAATCTGTGGCGCGAACATATCGTCAATCTCGACCATCTTCGTTCTGTCGTCGGCTTCCGCGGCTATGCCCAGCGCGATCCGCTCCAGGAATACAAGCAGGAGGCCTTCGAGCTGTTCCAGGCCCTGCTGGCCAATATGCGCCGCATGGTCACCGCCAACATGTCGCATGTCGAAATCATGCAGCAGCCGCAAGAGCCGGAGCTGCCACAGATGCAGGCGCACCACATCGATGGCTCTACCGGGCAAGATGAGTTTTCCGACAGCCAAGCAGGCCGCGATCCAAACGATCCGACGACCTGGGGCCGCGTTGGCCGCAACGAGCCCTGCCCCTGCGGTTCCGGCAAGAAATACAAACATTGCCACGGCCAGATCGAAGCCTGAGACCTGTCGTCATGAAAATCCAAAGGCCGGAGCGAAATCCACCCGCTCCGGCCTTTTCGTGTCTGCAATCCAAACCCTTTGTTAACGCTGAGAATGCCACAATAGCGTGTCGACAAACGGAAATCGAAACCAGACTTCATGGCCATGCTGCAGCAGCCGGAAAATCATGTTCGGGGCGGATATCGGGTAAAGCTTGAAAAGCTGGCCGCGTCACTGCACGAGGTCATGAAGGGCACTGATCCGCAGGCGCGGGCCCAGCGCATGGCGCTTTTTGCCTTTGCCATCCGCGTCACCGGCGCTGCAATCGCCTTCCTGTCTCAGGTCATCCTCGCGCGGCTCATGGGCGATTTCGAATATGGCATCTTCGTTTTCGTCTGGGTGCTTGCCATTCTGCTCGGAAATTTTTCGTGCCTGGGGTTTCACACCGCCATCATCCGCTTTCTGCCGCAATATCAGAGTGCAGGTGACAATGCGAAAATACGCGGTCTGGCATCTGCTGCGCGCACCATTGCCATGCTTGCCGCCACGGGCGTGGCTGCCGTTGGTGCCGCCGGTCTTTACGTGTTCGGTGATTTTGTCGAATCCTACTACGTTATTCCACTCTATCTCGGTGCCGTCTGCCTGCCGCTGATTGCACTCGGCGACGTCATGGACGGAACGGGGCGTGCAAATGCCTGGCCCATCGGCTCGCTGGCACCGACCTTCATTGTCCGCCCCACGCTCATCATCGTCTTCATGGTCATCGCTGCCTGGCTCGGTGCAGAACACACTGCGCGCGTCGCCATGATTTGCGCCCTCGCGGCTACTTATGTCACCTCCATCGGGCAATTCTTCATCGTCGCCTGGCGCATGCGCCGAAATTTCCCCTCGGACATGCGCGAAACTGAAATTCCGCTCTGGTTTCGCATGGCCTTGCCGATCTTTCTCATTGAAAGCATCTATTTCCTGCTCACCAATTCGGATGTCGTGGTTGTCGGCATTTTCTTAACGCCCGAACAGGTAGCCATCTATTTTGCCGCCGCGAAAGTCATGGCGCTGGTGCACTTCGTCCTCTTCGCCGTCAAGGCTGCCGCAAGCGCCCGCTTTTCGGCAATCTATTCGGAAGGCAACCGGCAGGACCTGGCCGATTTTGCCGTGCAAGCCGCACGCTGGACTTTCTGGCCGTCCCTCGCCATCGGTCTTTTCATCCTTGCCATCGGCAATTTCCTCCTGTCCCTCTTCGGCCCGAACTTCACCGAAGGCTACACCATGCTCACGATCCTATTGATCGGTATCCTCGCAAAGGCGTCCATCGGGCCAGGCGAAGGCCTGTTGACCATGGCCGGCGAGCAGAACCTTTGCGTCAAGATCTATGCATTCGCGCTTGCCTCCAACATCACACTCAGTGTCCTGCTCATTCCGCTGATCGGCCTTCCTGGCGCTGCAATCGCAACAGCGGGTGCCATGATCATCGAGGCAACCTTGCTTTCGCTCGGCGCCTATTTCAGGCTCGGCTTTCTGCTAACCGCTTTTTCAAGACCAATCCTTTCAGCCCCTGCGGGCAACGGCAAATGACATGACTATGGAAACGGGATTACCAGACCAAAATCCGATGCTCGAAAATATCGGGATCGACCTGGAGCGTGACGCACCACTTGCCGGTGAGCAGAGCATTGCTGTCGGTCGTGAGGGTCGCGCCGTCCATTTTTATCCTGCAACCGTCGGCTATGAATTGCAGGACGAACTCGATTATCTCTCCAATCGATCGATAGAGCGCAACGTCTTCTTCACAGGCCGTTTTCTCGCCCCCGCTTTGCCGCGCCTGGAAGACCGAAGCATCCGCATGGCCATCCTTCGGGATGAGGCCAACGGCAAATACCGTGCCCGTATTCTCATGCCCTACACGATTGAACGCCCCGGCTTTGCCATGGGTGCGCCCATCATTCGAACATGGTCAAACGCCTTCGGTCCATTGGGAACACCACTGGTGGACGCTGAAAATGCTGCCGAAAGTATCGATGATTTCCTCGAGGCACTTGGCAGGCCTGAAGCGAAAAAACCGCCGGTTCTCGTCCTGCCGGATGTCCGCCTTGATGGCCAGGTAACCCAGCTCTTCCGCGCCATTGCCATGAGCAAGAACCTGCCGGTCACCCAGGCCTCGCTTTACGAGCGTCCGAAGCTCGAAAGCCTGCTCGATGGCGAGGCCTATCTCGCCAACTCCTTTTCTGCCAAGCATATGCGCAATTTCGCGCGCCTGTGGCGCAAGCTGGAAAAGCAGGGCTCGCTCTCCTACCAGGTTGCCCGTCAGCCGGAGGAAATTCGCCAGCGCATGGAAGAATTCCTGATGCTGGAAGCCGCCGGCTGGAAAGGCCGCAAGCGCTCGGCGCTGGTCAACGACCGTTATCACGCCGCCTTTGCGCGCGAAGCCGTGCACAACCTTTCGCAAACCGACAATGTGCGTATCCACACAATCGACTTCAACGGCAAGGCGATCGCCTCCCTCTTGGTGTTCCTGATCGGCGGCGAAGCCTACACCTGGAAGACAGCATTCGATGAGGCCTATGCGGCCTATTCGCCAGGTGCCCTCTTGATGGCTCAGGTGACCGAATGGCACTTGGATGATGCCAACATCGTGCGAACGGACTCCCTGTCTACACCCGAGCATCCAGTCATGAGCCGCTTCTGGAGAGAGCGTTACCAGATGGGCACGCTAGTGATCGGCCTGCAGCCAAACACCGACCGCGATATTCGTCAGGTAGCCTCTCAGTTGCACCTCTATCGCAACACGAAAAACGTCGCCCGCAGCATCCGAAACCGCATCATGTCGCTGCGCAACAGATAGCCGCTATAGCTGCTGTTTCACTGCGCAGCTGCAGCGGGTGGCTCACGCAGGAGCCTGCGTATCACCTTGCCTGTCGTGGTCATTGGCAGACTGTTGATAAACTCGATCTCGCGCGGATATTCATGCATGGAAAGGCGCGTTTTCACCCAGTCGCGAATGCTGGATTCCATTGCGGCATCCGCTGAATGTCCAGGCTTTAAGACCACGAAAGCCTTCACGATTTCCGTTCGCAACGGGTCAGGCTTGCCGATTGCCGCCGCCAGTTGCACCGCCGGATGCCCGATCAGGCAATCTTCGATTTCGCCAGGCCCGATACGATAACCCGAAGAGGTAATCACATCGTCGTCGCGGCCGAAAAAGTGGAAATAGCCTTCTTCGTCCATGACGCCCTGGTCGCCCGTGCGCATCCATTCGCCGACGAATTTGGCCTCGGTCGCGTTGGGGTTGTTCCAATATTCCAGAAACATCACCGGGTCCGGCCGTCGAATGGCCACCTGTCCGGTAACACCCGGTGGACGGATATCACCATCCTCGTCGATAATCGCCACCGCGTGGCCAGGCACAGGCTTACCCATCGATCCCGGCTTTGTGATGCCATATTCAGCGCTCGCAGCCAGAATGAAATTGCATTCCGTCTGCCCATAAAATTCATTGATTGTGATGCCAAGTTCGGACTTCGCCCAAAGATAGGTCTCCCGCCCCAGCGCCTCGCCAGCAGAACCAATGGTTCTCAGCTGCAGATCATATTTGCCGCGCGGATTTTCCACCGGACGCAGAAGCTTCAGTGCGGTTGGCGGAATAAAGGCATTGCGCACCTTCATTTCGGAGAGGATACGATAGGCAAGATCGGGGTCGAATTTTTGCGCGGGTGACGCCACGACAGGAACGCCCAGCATCAGCCCCGGCAAGAGACAGTTCAACAAGCCGCCCGCCCAGGCCCAGTCCGAAGGCGTCCAGAGCTTGTCGCCCGCCTGCCCAAGTCCCGGATGGACAAACTGCATGCCGGGAATATGACCCGCCAGCACCCGGTGTCCATGCAGCGCCCCCTTCGGCGGCCCTGTGGTCCCAGACGTATAGATCATCAGTGCAGGATCGTTCGGTCCAGTTGCCACCACATCGAAAGCCGACGGATGCCCCTCCAGAATCGTCTGAAAATTCTCAGCCCCCTCAGCCTCACCATCGACAAGCACAATATGCTGCAGCGCCGTCAGTTTGTCGCCCAACCCTTCCAGCTTCGAAAGACCGAAGCGATTGGTCACCAGCACGCAAGCGCCGGAATCGCGCAAACGATATTCCAGCGCATCCGGCCCGAAAAGCAGCGCCAAAGGCAGTGCAATTGCGCCCATCTTGTAGGCCGCCACATGCGCGATCACCGTTTCAAACGACTGCGGGAGAAGAATGGCCACCCGGTCGCCTGCCTTCACACCACGCGCGACGAGCGCGTTTGCAAAAGCATTCGATTTCGCCGTGAGCTGACCATATGTCAGTGCAAGATGATGGCCGTCTGCCGAAAAATGCTCAAGGCAAACCCGGTCCGGCGCCTTCAGCGCCCATTGGTCGCTGACAACGTCACCGATATTGAACCGTTGCGGAATATCCCAGACAAACCCGTCTCTCAGATCTTCGTATCGGTCACCGTCGGGTAGCAGCATATGCACAAATCCTATTGTGCAGTGCACATATCATTTTTATGACAGTGAACGCAACCGACCTGCAATTTCACGGTAAATTCTGGGCTAAATCTCAAGCAGGATTTCGGCGACCACACTAATGCAGGAAGAAAGATGCAAGGGTGAGGTGGCTCTCCTCGAGCCCGGAGGGTTCGCAAGGTCAAGCGACCGCCGCCGGTCGTCCGCGCTCCCTCTGAAGTGAAGCGATCAAAGATCGCGGCAGCGTGAACAGAGAAAATGGTGCCCCCTTCCGGACTCGAACCGGAACTCCTTTCGGAACCGCATTTTGAGTGCGGCGCGTCTACCAATTCCGCCAAAGGGGCTTACGGAGCAAGAAAACTTGCCTTGGTCGTGGCCGGACTATACGAAGCGCGCGGGTTCGGTCAACCAGAAAATGCGGCAGGTCTCAAAACTATCGAATCCGCGCTGCGGAAATCATTTACTCAAGCAGGAAACCGGGCTATGCCAAGCCCGAGCTTTTCAACAACCGGCCTTTTTCATGCTGAGAAAATTATACGACTGGACGCTGTCGCTGGCGAAAACGCGCTATGCCGAACAGGCCCTTGCCGCGATATCCTTTGTCGAGAGTTCGTTCTTCCCGATCCCGCCGGATGTTCTTCTGATCCCAATGGTCATCGCCAAACCGGCAAAATGGTTGCGGGTCGCCTTCATTTGCACCGTCGCCTCGGTCCTCGGCGCGGTTCTGGGCTATGCAATCGGCATGTTTCTCTATGAAGCCATCGGCCAGCCGATCCTTGCCTTTTACGGCAAGGAGAACGCCTTCGAGCAGATCGCCGAGTGGTACAACACCTGGGGTGGATGGGGTGTGCTGTTTGCCGCACTGACACCCTTCCCCTACAAGGTGCTGACCATCTTTTCAGGCGCCACAGGGCTCAATTTCGCCGTTTTCATCATCGTAAGCATCATTGGCCGTGCCGGGCGCTTCTTTCTGGTTGCATGGCTGCTTGGCCGCTATGGCGAGCCAATCCGGCTTTTTATCGAAAAATATCTCGGCCTTCTTACGGTCCTGTTTGTCGTTTTACTGTTCGGCGGATTTTATCTCATCCGCTTCGTGTTTTGATGGAGTCACCAGATGTCAGGAAGCCTCATTCAAAAGCCCGCTTTTGCGCCAACGCTTCTTGTGACTTTGGGCATGGCAGCCGCAGTCGGCAGCGCCTTGGCGTTTCAATATATCGGCGGCTATATTCCCTGCCAGCTCTGCTACATCCAGCGTAACCCATATTATATCGGAATTCCGCTCGGCTTGATCGCCCTGTTGCTAATGGCTTTCGATGCGCCGCCAAAACTGGTGCGCATTGTTCTCCTGCTCATTCTGCTGCTGATGCTGGTTGGAGCCGGTCTCGGCATCTATCATTCCGGTGTCGAATGGCACTTCTGGGAGGGACCCGCGTCCTGCTCGGCACCTGTTGACAGCGTTCCATCCAGCGCCAACGATCTGTTTGCGGACCTGAACAAGATCAAGGGACCATCCTGCACAGAAGCCGCACTGCGCGTGCTCGGCCTGTCCTTTGCCGGCTGGAATGTGGTTGCGAGCCTGATCCTGGCAGCAATCGCCTTCTGGGGGCTGCGCAAGACGGCGCGCTGAGCCGACAGACCCGCGAAGGGATCAGGGCTGCAGTTCGGTATCCCAGTAGAGAAAATCGATCCAGCTTTCGTGCAGATAATTTGGCGGGAAAGCCCGGCCATTATTGTGCAATTCCTGCACGGTGGGGTGCCAGGGCTTCTGATGCGGATACATGCCCGCCTGCTTGGGCAGCTTCGAGCCCTTGCGCAGATTGCAGGGCGCGCAGGCCGTGACGATATTGTCCCAGCGCGTCTCCCCGCCATGCGCACGCGGCACCAGATGATCGAATGTCAGTTCTTCCTTCGAGCCGCAATATTGGCACTCGAACCGGTCACGAAGAAACACGTTGAAGCGGGTGAAAGCCGGATAACGCGCCGGTTTCACATAGCTTTTCAGGCACACGACGCTCGGCAGACGCATGGAGAAGCTGGGCGATGAAACCTCATGCTCATACTCGGCGATGATGTTCACGCGGTCCAGAAAAACAGCCTTGATCGCGTCCTGCCAGGACCACAAGGAAAGAGGATAATAACTCAGTGGCCTGTAATCTGCATTGAGTACAAGCGCAGGAAGCGACTGAGGTGAAACTGCAATCGTCAAGTGACACTCCTGATCGATTCGGCATCTTCATTTTCTATACTAGGCTTGTTTTGACAGTATTGTGAAGGGCCTATAATTCTTTGAAGAATCGGGGCAGACCATTATCCAAAGACATTTGTCTCACGCCGCATCTGCCGCGAATAATAAGCCCAGAAAAGCCGGGCTGCGACCGAGCGCCACGGAGACCACAGAGCGGCAACAGATGCGAGCGCCGCGCCCTTTTGCCGCATTTCAAGGCCGAGCCCGTGCGCCACTGCATTCTGCAGCGCCACATCGCCAACCGGAAATATATCCGCATGGCCCGCACAAAACATCAGATAAATCTCTGCCGTCCACGGCCCCAAACCCTTGATGGCTGTCAGCTGCCGGACTGCATCATCCGGCGCAAGCGCGCAAATGCCATGGAGGTCGAGTTGGTTAAATGAGACAGCCTCGGCAGCGGCAAGAAGCGTGCGTGCCTTCGCGCCTGAGAGACCGACAGCGCGCAGCTGCTCCTCGCTCAGGTCATGAAAAGCCAGAGCTTCCATCTGTGGTCCGCAAAGCGTCTGCAACCGCTCCCAAATCCGGTTTGCCGCCGCACGCGAGATCATCTGCGACACGATAATATTCGCCAGCCCCTCAAACCCGGGTGGCTGAAGCCTTAAGGGCACATCCCCCGCCTGGGCAATCACCGGCTCCAGACGCGGATCGGCCGTAGCAAGCGCTTCGAGCCCCTCATCCACATCGCCCATGTGTCGGATTACCCGCATATCATCTTCACCCTTGGCGTCCTCTCGCTTTCCTGCCAGAAAGAAGCATGTCTGCCCTGTCCGGTCAAAAGCCCGTTTTCCGTTTTGCGCCCAGCCCCAATGGCCTGCTCCACCTCGGCCATGCCCTCTCCGCCATTTTGAATTTCGAAATGGCAAAGGCCGCGAACGGACGTTTTCTCTTGCGTATGGAAGATATCGACATCGCAAGATGCAAGCCGGAATATGAAGAGGCCATTGAGGAAGATCTCGCCTGGCTCGGCCTTGACTGGGAAAAGTCGGTCCGCCGGCAATCCGAACATATTTCCGAATATGCTGCGGCGTTGGAAAAGCTGAAGGCGAAAGGCCTGATCTACCCCGCTTTCATGAGCCGAACCGAAATCAGGCGTTGGGTAGAGAACTATGAAGCAGAAGGCGCTGAGTGGCCACGCGATCCCGATGGCGCACCGCACTATCCGCCAGATGATAAAGCCCTTTCAGAGCATGAAAGTGCGGCCCGGATCGCATCCGGCGAAAAGCATGTTTGGCGTCTCGATATGGAAAAGGCGGTCAAGCAGCTTTTCCAAGCGCTGACCTTCACCGAGACTGGCCCCGCCCATACGGGCCTGCTTCCGGCAGACCCGGCACGGTGGGGCGATGTCATGCTCTGGCGATGGGATGCGCCCTCAAGCTATCATCTCTCCGTTGTGGTCGATGATGCTCTGCAAGGTGTCAGCCATGTCGTGCGCGGGCTTGATCTGTTTTACGCCACTTCGGTTCATCGCCTGTTGCAGACCCTGCTCGGCCTGCCCGAACCGATCTATCACCATCACCGCCTCATCCTCGGTGAGGATGGGCGCAAGCTCTCCAAAAGCAATGCGTCCACTGCCCTTTCCGCCCTTCGTGAACAGGGTCTCTCAGCCGGGGATTTGCGAATCCTCATCGATCAGCCCACCCTTTGAAAACAGTCTGAAGACCCGAAACTTCATCATTGCCGCATTGATTTCCGCCCCGATGATGAAGATCACACCGATCATATAGAGGAACACCAACACAATCATGATCGAAGCCAGACCTGCATAGGTGCGGGTGTAATTGGCGAAAGTGCCGATATAAAAGGCGAACAGGTAAGCCGCGGCAGCCCAAACGATCAAGGTAAACAGGATGCCAGGCAAAACCTGGTAAAACTTGCGTCTGCCCGCCGGCATGAACATGTGCGAGATGAATAGAGCAGCTGTCACGACGGCAATGGTGATTACCGCACCCCAGCTCTTGAGCACTTCGATCGGGGCCTTCAGCAAAGGCGCGAACTGTTCCACATATTGCGCCGCCAGCGGAATGAAAACGAGAAGCAGGCTCACAGCGGCAAGTCCGACGACTGCCGCAAGAACATAAGCCAGACTGATCAGCCGCGTGATATACCAGGGCCGCTGTTCATAGACGCGATAGGCACGGTTGAGAGAGATTCGAAGCGCTTCCACGCCGTTGGAGGCAAAATAGGCCGCGGCCAGAACAGAAATGGTCAAAAGACCACCATGCTGGATGGTCAGAACCTGCACGACCTCTTTCGAAATCGGCTCGGCAATCACCTCGGGCCAGGTGTCGAAAATCAGATGAACCGCCGTTTTCGAAAACTCATCCGCGCCGAGAAAACTCGCCAGAGCGGTTCCGAAAATCATGAAAGGAAAGACCGCCAACAACGACGACAAAGCGACGTGGCTTGCCATTGCCCAGCCGTCCTCTTCAGCGAAATGATAGAGCGCGTCATAAAGAACCTTGTAGATGACGCGGATGAATATGGGCATCGAATCTCACTTTCTGTAAGCCTGAATATGGAAAACGAATCGCACTTTGTACAGAACGGCTCCATGTCCAATTACGCCAACGCCCCGCGAACCATCATTGTAACAGGTGCCTCCTCCGGCATCGGTGCCCATTGCGCCCGCGCCCTCAAGGCCGATGGATGGCGTGTTTTCGCAACCGTGCGAAAGGAAGAACACCGTCTCCCGCTGGAGAACGCAGGCATTGAAACGTTCCTCATGGACTATCGCGACATCGAAAGCGTTCGCGCTCTGGCGGCAGCCGTTTTCGAGCGTACCGGTGGAACACTGGACGCGCTTTTCAACAACGGTGCTTATGGCCAGCCCGGTGCTGTCGAGGATATTCCGGTCGAAGTCTTGCGCGCGCAGTTTGAAACCAACGTCTTCGGCTGGCACGAACTGACCCGTCTTGTAATACCCGCCATGCGCAGACAGGGCCATGGCCGCATCGTTCAGTGCTCGTCCATTCTCGGATTGATCCCCTATCGCTGGCGCGGTGCTTACAATGCTTCAAAGTTTGCCCTTGAGGGGCTGAACATTACCTTGCGGATGGAGCTTCAGGGAACCGGCATTCATGTCAGCCTCATTGAGCCCGGCCCCATTCGGTCGCGTTTCATCACCAATGCGCTCGCCAAGATCGAGGAAAATATCGACGTGGAAGCCTCCCCGCATGCCGCGGAATACGTGCGTCAAATGGCGCGCCTGCGCGGTGAAACTTCCTCACCCGGAAAACTCGGTCCCGAGGCTGTTTACACCGTGCTTAAACACGCCTTGACCGCGCGACGTCCTAAACCCCATTATCCCGTCACGAGGCCCGCCAAACAGGGCCTGATGTTGAAAAAGCTGCTCCCCGCCACAATCTTTTACAGGATCATCGGACGCTTGGGATAAAGCAGTCAAAGGGCAACGGCCCGAAGGAAGTTTTAAATGGGTGGTTTCACCGGCATACTGGCATTTCTCTTCATGGGCGCAGTGGTACTCGTCCTCATACGCGGTCTCTGGAACATGCTGAAAGGCGGCAGCGCCAACACGTCGAACAAGCTCATGCAGGCCCGCGTGATCCTGCAGGCCGTAGCCGTCGCGCTGATCATGCTCACGCTCTGGCTCACCGGCGGCGGGCGCGGCTGATATCATGGTTAAACTCAACAAGATCTACACAAAAACCGGCGACGACGGCACGACGGGACTGGCCGCTGGCCCGCGCCGCATGAAAAGCGACCTCCGCGTTGATGCTTACGGCGTCGTCGATGAAACCAATGCCTGCATCGGGCTTGCGCGTCTTTCGACGGCAGACATGCCGGAAATTGATGGCGTGCTGGCTGAAGTGCAAAACGGTCTCTTCGACCTCGGAGCCGATCTCGCCACCCCTGAAACCGGCGAGCCGCTGGGTTATGAGCCTCTGCGCATTACCGAGCATCAGGTTGAAACACTTGAAGCTGCCATCGACCGCCTGAATGCGCGCCTGGAACCTTTGAAATCCTTTGTCCTGCCTGGCGGCTCGCCGGCCTCTGCCGCCCTTCATCTCGCCCGCACCGTCAGCCGGCGCGCTGAGCGGCTTATGGTGGAGCTTGCCGCCAGAGACGACGAAAAGGTCAATCCCGCAGCCATCCGTTACATCAACCGCCTTTCCGACCTGCTCTTCGTTGCGGCCCGCGTCGCCAACAAGGATGGAACCGAAGACGTTTTATGGGTTCCCGGCAAAAACCGGTAATCGCCACACAACAGGGTTTGCCCGATGTTCATTCCGCTGCATGACCGAAATGCGCTCGAGCACATCCGTCGGCCTTATGTGACCTACGCACTGGTCGCCACCAATCTTCTGGTCTGGGCCTTCACGGCGATCTTGCCGGTGGACACGATATATGCCATCGACGCCGGCCTGGGTTTTATTCCCTCCATTTCCATGGGCAACAAAATCCTCGATCCCTCGCTCGTCATCGTGCCGGACGGCTGGACGGTGATCACCTATGCCTTTCTGCATCAGGATTTCTGGCATCTGGCGTCCAACATGCTGTTTCTCTGGATCTTCGGAGACAATATCGAAGATGCGATGGGGCATTTCCGCTATCTCGCCTTCTATCTCCTGTGCGCCACCGCAGGTGCCCTCTTTCACGGCCTCGTGACGTTCGACCCGGATGTTCCGCTGATTGGCGCGTCGGGTGCCATTGCGGGCGTCATCTCCGCCTATCTCATTCTGCATCCCAAGGTGCGGCTGTGGGTTCTGGTTCTCTTCCGATTTCCCTTGCCCCTGCCTGCAGCCATTCCGCTTCTTTTCTGGGTATTGCAGCAATTCTATTTTCTGGTCGTCGACACAGAGGGCACCGTCTCATGGGGCGCACATGCCGGCGGCATCATTGCAGGGGCCCTTCTGGTGCTCGTCATGCGCCGTCGCGGCGTGCCGCTCTTTGATAGGCCTTTGCAAACAACAGCAAGCATTGTTCACGCGGATGGATCAGCACCGGAAAAACCGCCGCCGCTAAAGTGGGGGCGGGAGTGATTTCACAAGAGTGGAATTCGCTTTGCAGCCGGCGGGCAATATTGACGCGGACGTAAACGTCAGTTATTTCGATCACAAAATTTTGCTGTCTATTGGCCATTAGCGTTGTATTTGGAGGAAAAACGCTTATCCATGTCGCCATTCAGCCATCGAAGTCGATCGATGTTAGCGCATTTTCCTCACAAACATTGAAGGAAGGACCCTGGTATGAAAATATTGGTAACGGTCAAGCGGGTCGTTGATTACAACGTCAAGATCCGCGTAAAAGGCGATGGAACGGGCGTTGAACTTGCAAACGTCAAGATGTCGATGAACCCGTTTGACGAGATTTCCGTTGAAGAAGCACTTCGCCTCAAGGAAGCCGGCAAGGCTGAAGAGGTTGTTGTTGTCTCCGTTGGTCCTGCCAAATCGGAAGAAACCATCCGCACCGCACTTGCCATGGGCGCCGATCGCGGCATCCTGATCGAGACAGACGAGACGGTTGAACCGCTCGCCGTTGCCAAGCTCGTCAAGGGTGTTGTCGATGAAGAAAAGCCAGGTCTCGTGATCGTTGGCAAGCAGGCCATCGACGACGATTCCAACCAGACCGGCCAGATGCTGTCAGCGCTTCTCGGCTGGGCGCAGGGTACCTTCGCCTCCAAGATCGAAATCCTCGACGACACCAAGGCCAATGTGACGCGCGAAGTCGATGGCGGGCTGCAGACCATCGAAGTCAAGCTTCCCGCAATCGTTACCAGCGACCTGCGTTTGAACGAGCCGCGTTATGCATCGCTGCCGAACATCATGAAGGCAAAGAAGAAGCCGCTCGACAAGAAGAGCCCGGCCGACTACGGCGTTGACCTTTCCCCGCGTCTGACCGTTTTGAAGACGGAAGAGCCTGCTGGCCGCAAGGCTGGTGTCAAGGTCGCCGACGTCGCCGAACTGGTTTCGAAACTGAAAAACGAAGCTGGCGTACTTTAAGTTAAAGGACGGAGAAAAAAGACAATGACAATTCTTCTTGTTGCAGATCACGATAATTCCGCCCTGGACAGCCAGACCGCAAAGGCGCTTTCCGCAGCCGCTGAAATCGGTGGTGATGTCCACGTGCTGGTCGCTGGCGCAGGCGCCAAAGCGGTTGCCGATGAAGCCGCCAAGCTTTCCGGTGTTGCCAAGGTTCTTCTGGCAGACGATGCCGCCTATGGAAACAAGCTCGCAGAACCGGTTGCCGACCTCATCGTATCGCTCGCCGGTTCTTACGATGTCATCATCGCTGCAGCCACCACATCGGGCAAGAACATCATGCCGCGCGTGGCAGCACTTCTCGATGTCATGCAGATCTCGGAAATCACCGAAGTCGTATCCGCCGACACCTTCAAGCGCCCGATCTATGCCGGCAATGCCATCCAGACGGTGAAGTCTTCCGACGCCAAGAAGGTAATCACCGTTCGCACGGCCTCCTTCAATGCTGCCGCTGAAGGTGGTTCTGCCTCCGTTGAAACGGTTTCGGCGGCTGCCAATCCGGGCCTGTCCTCACATGTTGAGGACAAGTTTGCTGAATCGGACCGTCCGGAACTCACCTCTGCGAAGATCATCATCTCCGGTGGTCGCGCGCTCGGCTCGTCTGAGAAGTTTCAGGAAGTCATCCTGCCCGTCGCCGACAAGCTCGGTGCTGCTGTTGGCGCTTCGCGCGCTGCCGTCGACGCAGGCTATGCTCCCAATGACTGGCAGGTTGGCCAGACGGGTAAGGTGGTTGCCCCTGAACTCTACATTGCCTGCGGCATTTCCGGTGCCATCCAGCACTTGGCCGGCATGAAGGACTCAAAGGTCATCGTCGCCATCAACAAGGACGAAGAGGCACCGATCTTCCAGGTTGCCGACTACGGCCTGGTTGGCGACCTCTTCGAAATCCTGCCCGAGCTCGAAAAGGCCCTCTGAGGGGTGGAAATTCGCGCAAGCGGGCTCTAGAATTCGATACCGGGCTTCAAAACATGAAGCCCGGTATTTCTGTTTCAACCTTACCGGATAAAAGGCACTCAAATGGCAATTCAGAAAGTTGGAGTCGTTGGCGCGGGTCAGATGGGCAGCGGCATTGCGCAGGTCAGCGCCGTCTCCGGTTATGATGTCGTGCTTTATGATCTGGACAAAGACCGCGTCGACGCAGCCATCGCGGCCATCGGCGGGCATCTGGGTCGTCAGGTCGCCAACAACAAGATGGAACCGGCAGAACGCGAAGCCGCGCTGGCGAAAATCAAGGGTACCGTAGACATCAATGACCTTGCAGACGTGGATCTTGCCATTGAAGCCGCCACCGAAGAAGAAACCGTCAAGCGCAAGATTTACGCGCAGATCTGCCCGGTCCTGAAGCCGGAAGCGCTGCTGGCCACCAACACGTCCTCCCTGTCGATCACCCGTCTGGCTTCAGCCACGGACCGCCCGGAGCGTTTCATGGGTATCCACTTCATGAACCCTGTGCCGGTGATGAAGCTGGTGGAACTGGTGCGCGGCATTGCGACGGAAGAACAAACCTTCAAGGAAGCCCGCGCCTATGCCGATTCCCTTGATAAGACGGTCACGGTTTCTGAAGACTTCCCGGCCTTCATCGTCAACCGCATCCTGCTGCCGATGATCAACGAGGCCATTTACACGCTCTATGAAGGCGTTGGCTCTGTCGAGGCCATCGACACCGCCATGAAGCTCGGTGCCAATCATCCGATGGGTCCGCTTCAGCTGGCTGATTTTATCGGCCTGGATACCTGCCTCTCCATCATGCAGGTCCTTCACGATGGTCTGGCCGATTCCAAATACCGCCCCTGCCCGCTTCTGGTGAAATATGTCGAGGCTGGCTGGCTCGGCCGCAAATCCGGCCGGGGCTTTTATGATTATCGCGGCGAGGTTCCAGTTCCGACCCGCTGAAACCGCCGCTCATAAACGATCAGACACCCGTCTGATCGTTTACGGCCTTGATCAGGTTCAGCGCATCCGGACCATCCCAGACCGCCGGCCCATTCATGTGGGCAATCAGGCAGCCCCTGGAATCAATCAGCAGGGTGGAAGGCAGCCCGAAGACCAGTCCTTCCTTTTTCAAAGTATTGAAAATCTTCAGGGAATTGTCGCGATAAAGCTCCAGCGCGCTGACACCTGTTTCCGCAAGGAAGGTTCGCGGCTTCTCGTCGCTCTCGTCCGTATCGATATTGATCGCCACCACTTCGAATGTGTCCGAGCCGGCTGTCTTCTGCAGCGCATCGAGCGCTGGCATTTCCGCACGGCAAGGGCCGCACCACGTTGCCCAGAGGTTTACGAGAAGCGTCTTGCCGCCAAAATCATCAAGCGACATGGCCTTGCCTTCACTGTTCTGGAAAGAAACCGTGTCGAACTTGCGCGGCGTGTCGGCAATCAACGCGGCCACCTGACCCTTGATCAGTGGTTTGATCGCCGCCATTCCCTCCGGCGAAACCGCACAATCGGCCTCTGCCGCGGCAATTTCAGTGTCACCATTGCCATAGGCCGTAATCTTCATGTAAACCGCACCGGCGCCAACGACCATACCTGCGGCAGCTGCCAGCGCCAGCAGTTTCATGGACGGCAAACCAAACGAGTTTTTCTGCATTTCATTCTCCAGGATCAGACCAATGGCCGAAGACAAAAAGACCTCAAACCAGATGTGGGGCGGACGTTTCGCCTCCGGCCCTGACGCGATCATGGAGGAGATAAACGCCTCTATCGGCTTCGACAAGAAGCTCTACGCGCAAGATATCGAAGGTTCGATCGCCCACGCCACCATGCTTGCCAAGCAAGGCATCATCAAGGATGAGGACCTTGAGCAAATTGTCGCGGGACTGAACACCATCCGTGACGAAATCGAAAGCGGCAAGTTCGAATTCTCACGCAAACTTGAAGACATACATATGAATGTCGAAGCCCGCCTGCGCGACATGATCGGTGCAGCCGCAGGCCGCCTGCACACCGCCCGCTCACGCAACGACCAGGTCGCCGTCGATTTTCGTTTGTGGGTCAAACAGGAACTGCAGAAAACCGAAAAGGCGCTGACCACCCTCATTTCGGCCTTTCTGGATCGTGCCGAGGAACACGCCGCCACTGTGATGCCGGGCTTCACCCATCTCCAGACCGCACAGCCCGTGACCTTCGGCCACCACTGCATGGCTTACGTGGAAATGTTTGGCCGCGACCGCCTGCGTGTTCGCCATGCCATTGAGCATCTGGACGAAAGCCCCCTCGGGGCTGCCGCGCTCGCCGGCACGCCATACCCGATTGATCGGCACATGACCGCAGAAGCGCTCGGCTTCCGCGAGCCGACCCGCAACTCTATCGACACCGTCTCCGATCGCGACTTCGCGCTGGAGTTTCTGTCGCTTGCTGCCATCTGCGCAACGCATCTTTCGCGCCTTGCCGAAGAAATCGTCATCTGGTCCACGCCCCAATTCGGTTTCATCCGCCTGTCGGATGCTTTCTCCACCGGCTCCTCCATCATGCCGCAGAAGAAAAACCCCGATGCTGCCGAACTGGTCCGCGCCAAGACAGGCCGCATCAATGGCGCGCTGATTGCCCTGCTCACCGTCATGAAGGGGCTGCCGCTCGCATATTCCAAGGATATGCAGGAAGACAAGGAACAGGTCTTCGATGCCGCCGCCAACATCGAGCTGGCCATTGCCGCGATGACCGGCATGGTGCGCGATCTCACTGTCAACGAAGACAATATGCGCAAGGCCGCTGGCTCCGGTTATTCCACTGCGACCGACCTTGCCGACTGGCTTGTGCGTGAACTCGGCCTGCCCTTCCGCGATGCCCACCATGTCACTGGTGCCGCCGTCGCCGCCGCCGAAAAGAAAGGCACCGATCTCGCCGGCCTTTCTCTTGAGGAACTGAAGGCCATTCACGACGGAATCACGGATGATATTTACAACGTCCTGACCGTTGATGCCTCGGTTGCCAGCCGCAAGAGCTTCGGCGGAACAGCCCCCGATCAGGTGCGTTCGCAAATCGCCTATTGGCGGGATCGCATCTGATCCCGCTGATCGATCAACGTTGTTGATCTTGCTTCAACACGAATGAGATGCAAAATGCGGCGTAATCCGCTATGACAGCCTTCAACGAGAGTGCCAACGGAAAGACCATGCCACATCATTTGCGTAAGATCTCAGTCGCCGTCCTGATCGGCGTGTTTGCGGCAACGGCGCTTTCCGGCTGCGGCAGAAAAGGCGATCCGGAAATTCCCTCGGAATTGCCGGCAACGAACAACAGCAACACCGCAGCTCCGGCCAACAACAACAATCGGGTCGACGACACACCCTTCGTGCTCGACCCGCTGCTTTAAGGTATCTGAACCTTGAACCATTTCGAATATCGAGACGGCGTTCTCTACGCCGAAGACGTTCCCGTGCCGGAAATTGCAGCACAAGTGGGAACCCCGCTCTACATCTATTCCAGCGCCACGCTTGAGCGCCATTACAAGGTTTTTGCCGAAGCGTTCCAAGGCCTGGACTCGCTCGTGTGCTACGCCATGAAGGCCAATTCCAACCAGGCCGTCCTCAAAACGCTCGGCAAGCTTGGCGCGGGTATCGACGTAGTTTCGGAAGGCGAATTGCGCCGTGCACTGGCCGCCGGCATTCCCGCCTCCCGCATCATGTTTTCCGGCGTCGGCAAGACCGCCCGCGAGATGGATTTTGCGCTTTCGCAGGAAATCTATTGCTTCAACGTCGAATCCGAGCCTGAACTCGAGGCCTTGAGCGCCCGCGCAACTGCGCTCGGCAAGACAGCCCACGTCTCCATCCGTATCAATCCGGATGTTGACGCCAAGACCCACGCCAAGATTTCAACCGGCAAGAAAGAAAACAAGTTCGGCATATCCTATGAGCGCGCCCGCGAGGTTTACGCCCGCGCCGCCGGCTTGCCGGGCATCAAGGTCAGCGGCATCGATATGCATATCGGCAGCCAGATTGTTGATCTGCAGCCGTTCAACGATGCGTTCAAGCTTCTGCGCGAGCTCGTAGAAACGCTGCGCGCCGATGGTCATACAATCAGCCACCTCGATGTTGGCGGCGGCCTGGGCATTCCCTATACGGACTCCAACGAACTGCCGCCTCTGCCCTCAGATTACGCAAAGGTCGCCCGCGACCAGCTCGGCGATCTGAATTGCAAGATCATTGCCGAACCCGGTCGTCTCATTGCCGGCAATGCCGGTATCCTCGTCACCGAGGTCATTTTCGTCAAGGACGCAGGCACAAAAGCATTCGTCATCGTCGATGGTGCAATGAACGATCTCGTGCGCCCCACGCTTTATGAAGCCTACCACGCGATCAAGCCGGTCAGGCTTCCGCCCATGGATGCGCAACGCATCAAGGCTGATATTGTCGGACCGGTCTGCGAGAGCGGCGACTTTTTGGGTCTCGACCGAGAAATGGCGCGTCCCGAACCTGGCGACCTGCTTTATGTCGGCTCCGCCGGTGCTTACGGTGCCGTTCAGTCCGGAACCTACAATAGCCGTCTTCTGGTGCCGGAAGTGCTGGTCAGCGGCAACAAGTGGCATGTCATCCGTCCGCGCCCGACCTATGACGATCTGATCGGCCTTGATTCCATTCCAGACTGGCTTTGAAGCCAATCTGAGCCCAGCCGTCCCAGCTCAATTTCGCCAGTAACGCGCTTGTGCCTCGCCTTCGCCGCAAAGCGTGCTATGCTCGACCATGAGCTGAATCGGAGAGCTTGATGGCGGACGGTCAACAGGAGAGTTTTGCAATCATTGCCGCGCTCAAGCGCATCGCGCGGCACCGCATCGTCGCAAAATGCGTCCTCTTTATCGAGGCCCTTTTGCCACGCATCCTCTGGCCTGCCTCAATACTGCTGACATTCATTGCGCTTTCCTGGTTCGGCCTTTTCCATCTCATTCCGCCGCTTGCCGGTAAGATCGTGCTGGCGGCATTCGTGCTCGCCGAACTTTATGCGCTGAAGGACCTGGCCAAACTTCGCTGGCCGACCGATGAGGCCGCAGATCGCCGTCTGGAAATGCAGAATGGCTTGTCCCACCAGGCCATTTCCACACTGTCCGACAAACCTGCCGTCGACAGCCCGGCAGCACTTGCACTTTGGAACGCCCACCAGAAGCGGCTTGCGGACAAGATAAACCGGCTGGACGCAGGCACACCTGAACCCGGCATTTCGAAATATGACCCGTATGGCCTGCGCGTTTTGCCGCTTCTGGCTGTGGTCATTGCTTTCGGCTACTCCTATTCCAATCAGGGTGGCCGCCTGTTTGACGCCTTCAATCTGCGCGTGGAAAATCCCGACGCTGCCGAAATGCGCGCCGATGTCTGGGTCACGCCGCCGAATTATACCGGCAAGGCACCTATTTTCCTGACCTCCGGTGAACAGGCCAGCGGTCCGGTTCTCGTGCCCGAAAATTCTCAAGTGACAATTCGCCTCTCAGGCGGGGGCTTCCGCGAAGGCGAAACCACATTTCAGACGGCGAAAAGCGATGCGCCGGTCCCGCTCGTTCCTGAAAAGGATGCAAGCGTCGGCCAACAGGTCGCGCAAGCTCCCGCAGCCGAAAGCCGAAGCTACGCGCTTAAACTAACCTCTGATGGCCGGCTGGACGTGAACGGACAATCGTGGATGTTTACGGTCATAAAGGACAATCCGCCCGAAATTACCTTCGACAAGGAACCGGCCCGCGCGGCCAATGGCGCTCTTGAAATCGCCTTCTCCGCCAAGGATGACTATGGGGTCGACAGCGCCCATGCCATTATTGAACCTGCCGACCCGGCAGATGCAGAACATGCCCTTTACGATCCGCCCGAATACCGGCTCGATCTCGCCAAACGCAACGGCAGCGAGGTCAAAGGCGTCACCAGCCGCAACCTGACCGAACATCCGCTTTCGGGAAAACGTGTGAGGGTTACACTGGTTGCCTCCGACAGCGCCGGCAATGAGGGGCGAAGCCGCACAAAAGAAATCATCCTGCCCGCCCGCAATTTCCGCGAGCCATTGGCAGCGGCAGCGGCGGAAGAACGCCAGATATTCTCCCTCGACACAGCAAGACTCGACTGGGCAATCAAGCTGAACGAAGCGCTCTTCCTGCGCCCGGAAGAGACGATTGAAAACCTTACGCATTTCCTGCTCATGCAGTCTGCTGGCGCACGCATGAAGCTTGCCGACAATGAGGAACGGCTGAAGGAGACGGCTGACTACCTTTGGGAAATCGCACTCGGCATTGAAGACGGCAACCTGTCATTGGCCGAGCGCAACCTGCGCGATGCCCAGGAGAGGCTGGCCGATGCCTTGCAGAACAATGCAGGCGACGAAGAAATCCAGAAGCTGATGGATGAGCTGCGCCAGGCACTCAATGAATATATGCAGGCGCTTGCCCAGCAGCTTCAGCAAAATCCCGATGCGCGCATGCAGCAGCAGAACACACAGAACATTCTGCGTCAGCAGGATCTGGAGCGCATGCTCGACCAGATCCAGAACCTTGCCCAAAGCGGGGCGCGCGAGCAGGCCATGAACATGCTCTCGGAAATGCAGCGCATGCTCAACAATCTGCAGACTGCCGGTCCGCGCAACAACGGCTCACAGCAAAACTCTGAAATGCGCGAGCAGATCGACAAGCTTGGCGAGCTTCTGCAAAAGCAGAAATCGCTGATGGACGAAACCTACGGACTGGAGCAGGCCCTGCGTGACCGCATGCAGCGTGGCGATCAACCTCAGTCCGGGGACGAACAAGAACAGCAAAATGGCGGTCAGCGCCAAGAGCAGCAGAACGGCGATCAACAGCAAGGCGCTCAGGACGGCTCCCAGCAACGCGACCAGATGACCGCCGAAGAGCTGAAGGAAGCACTGAAGAAACTGCGCGCCCAGCAGCAGGCGCTCGGCGAACAGCTCGGTCAGTTGCAGGAAGGCCTGCGCAAGCAGGGTATCAAGCCCAATCCCGGCTTTTCCGACGCCGGGCGCGAAATGGGCAAAGCCTCCGATGCTCTCGGAAAAGGTGAAGGCGGCCGCGCTGTCGGCAGCCAGGGGCGCGCCATGGAAGCCCTGCGCCAGGGTGCATCCGAACTCATGGAACAGTTGGCTCAACAAGGCCAGGGTCAAGGCCAAGGCCAGGCCTTCAGCCAGCCCGGAAGGCCCGGCATGGACCCGCTCGGCCGTCCCTTGAATTCACAAGGCCCGGAATTCGGTGAAAACGTGAAATTGCCCGAGGAAGCCGACATCCAACGGGCAAGGGAAATTCTCGATACGATCCGCCGCAAACTCGGTGATAACCTGAGCCCGGAAATCGAACGTCTCTATCTGGAACGTCTGCTGGATATCAAATAATCAGGAGGCGAGCGCCTGTGCGACCGCCAGGCGAATATCGGGCAGCGAGAACGGCTTCGGTACAACGTCGATAATCTTGCGGGTCAAATCGTCCGCACGTTCGCGCTGTTCGGCATAACCGGTCATGAGAAGAATTTTCAGCCCCGGAAAATCATCCGAGGCACGGTGCGCCAGCTCAATTCCGTCCATCACCGGCATGCGAATATCGGAAAGCAGAAGGTCAAAACCACCTTCCTGCAGCATTTCCAGGCCTTCAGCGCCATCGGCAGCCTCGGTGGTATCGTGTCCGTCAAGTTGCAGGGCGCGGGCTACAAACATGCGCAGGGAATCCTCGTCTTCGGTTATCAGAATTCTGGCCACGTCGTGCTCCCTGGGTTTCTTGTTTGATAACGACGAGAAAACACCAGAGTTCCTTTTATCCGCGTAAACAGGTAGGGTAAATTTTTCCTTCCCTTGACCCAAAGCGGCACACAAGCTGCCCGGTCCGGTCAGGCATCACCCTTCACGACACCCACAAACGGCAATTCGCGGAAAGCATAGGCTGCATCCATGCCGTAGCCGACCACGAAGTAATCGGGACATTCAAAGCCCACATAATCAGCCTCCAGCTTCTCCTGCCGCTTCACACTCTTGTCCAGAAGAACAGCAATTGAAACGTGGCGCGCGCCGCGTTCATACATCAGGTCACGGGCAAATTGCAGCGTGCGGCCGGATTCGAGAATATCGTCTATCAACAGGATATCGCGATCCTTCACATCGCTGTCGATATCCTTGATGATCTTCACGCCCTTCGAGACGGTGCCTGTGCCGTAACTGGAAAGCGTGATGAACTCCACTTCGGGCGCAAGCCCGGAATTATGCAGCGCACGGATCAAATCGGCCGCAAAGATGAAGGAGCCTTTCAGCACTGCAATCACCAGCAGGTCTTTCACCGGGCCGGCGGAAATTTGTGCAGCCATTGTCTTGTTGCGGGCGTCAATTTCCTCCGCCGTAAACAAGGGCTCGATAATCTTTCCGCGAACAACGGGCATCGGCATTCTCTCCGGTTATGAATAGTGGAAGCTGAGTTCTAGGGTCCGGACCGTCTCTAACACGATCAATATTGTGCCGCACCCGCTGAAACCGAAACCTTCGGCAGTTTTCCACCGGGATGGGGCATGCGGAGTGAAAACGGCGCACTTTGTCCAGCAGACAGCACCGGCTGATCAAGCTTGAAAACGGTAATTGAGGGCGTATCACCCGATGATTCGAAATGCGCCGAAAGCTGCGGCGTCGGCAAGTCGCGCCCCGTAACGTTCTTCACACTTCCGGTGACTTCAACGATGCG
Source organism: Rhizobium sp. L1K21 (assembly GCF_024055895.1). Classification (GTDB taxonomy): domain Bacteria; phylum Pseudomonadota; class Alphaproteobacteria; order Rhizobiales; family Rhizobiaceae; genus Ensifer_A. Next base: position 257,095 of record NZ_JAMXLE010000004.1, on the reverse strand, counting down.
CAATCCGTTGGAATCCAACACCGATGTGCTGAGCGCCGTAACAGCAACCCCGCCTTGCGCCTTCTCCCGCACTGCCGGTTGACCGCCGGAAAAAAAGAAAATACCCGCAAAAACCACGAGAAAACTGGCCCCGACAAGGCCGGCAAAACCCTTCGTGCTGAACCGCTCCAGAAGCCTTTCCATGCTCAGCAGCGCCGCATAGAACATCACCACAGACCAGTGGATCTCGGTCTGTGAGCCTCGTTTGCCAAAGCGATTGTCATTCAAGATTTCATAATGCGCTCTCAGCGGCGAATTGATCACCTCAAAATCGACATCAACGATCTCCACAGGACGCTGAACTGTTCTTCTACGTGTCGGCGCGTTTTCCGGAGGGATGACGTCATAGGTCGCATGAGCCCGCTTTCGCGCAAAATTCGAACCGTTCATGGCAAGCGGCTCCCTCGGCTGGCCCGGAAAGACTGGATGCAGAAAATCAGGGCATTGAAACGAATCCTTATGAGACGTAAACGATAATGGTTAATGCTTCGCAAAGCGGCGGGCAGGCACTGACGGCAAAACCGCCAAACATGAGGACATCGGACACACCGTGATTCATTTCGAAAATGTCGGTTTGCGCTACGGCCTGGGGCCGGAAATCCTGCGCGATCTGACATTCGATATCCCTCAGAGTTCGTTTCAGTTTCTCACCGGCCCTTCCGGCGCGGGCAAGACCACCTTGCTCAGACTGCTCTTCATGTCGCTGCAGCCCACCCGCGGCCTCATCCGCATGTTTGATCGCGACATCGCCACCATAGACCGCCGCGAATTCCCCATCCTGCGCCGCCGTGTCGGCATCGTGTTTCAGGATTTCCGCCTGCTTGAGCACCTCACGACCTATGAAAACGTTGCCCTGCCACTGCGCGTGCGCGGCAAGGATGAGGCGAGCTACAAGCGCGACGTGATTGAACTTCTGAAGTGGGTGGGCCTTGGCGAGCGCATCAACGTGCTTCCCCCGGTTCTCTCCGGCGGTGAAAAACAGCGCGTCGCCATCGCCCGCGCGCTGATCGACCGGCCCGAAATCCTGCTCGCCGACGAGCCGACCGGCAATGTCGATCCGCCCATGGCCCGCCGCCTCTTAAGCCTGTTCATGGAGCTGAACCGCCAGGGCACCGCTGTGGTCATTGCCACGCACGATTTCTCGCTGATGGATCAGATCGATGCACGCCGCATGATCCTGACCGAAGGACAGTTGGACATCTATGAGTAAGCTGCCGCAAAAAGGCGTGCCGCCCAGGGCCCAAAAGCCGAAGCGGCCCGAGATGAAGGTCAGGCCGCAGGGCTCCATTGTGCCTGCAGCCAATGTCCAGGGCACCGCTCTGATGGCCGTGATTGCCATCATGTCCTTTCTTGCATGCCTCACGCTGGGCGGCGTCAGCATGGTGCGCGCCACGGCCGCCAGCTGGCAAAGCCAGATTTCGCGCGAGATCACCATTCAGATCCGTCCGGTGGACGGGCTGAACATGGACGCCGCCCTCATCGAGGCGCGCGATCTGGCGCTCACCTTTCCCGGCACCAGAGACAGCAAGATCGTTGACCGCGAGGCAACAGCCCGCCTGCTGGAGCCCTGGCTCGGTGCAGGCCTCGATATTGACGAGCTTCCGGTTCCCCGCTTGGTGATCGTCACCATCGATGAAAACAGCCCGCCCGATTTCGCCAAAATGCGCGAAGTCTTGAAAGAGAAAATCCCGCAAGCCTCGCTTGACGACCATCGCACCTGGGTGGACCGTCTCGTTTCAATGGCACGCACCACGGTTGCCATCGGCACCGGTATTCTCATTTTGGTTTTTTCGACCATGGTACTGACGGTGGTTTTTGCAACACGCGGTGCGCTCGCCGGCAATCGCCACATTGTCGAGGTTCTGCACTTCGTGGGTGCCGAAGCCTCCTTCGTTGCCAATGAATTTCAAAAACACTTCCTGAAAATCAGCCTCAAGGGCTCTTTGATCGGCTCCTTCCTGGCCGCTCTTTTCTTCTTTCTCGCCTCATGGTGGCAATCGCAATCACTGGCCACCCCGCAAAGCGATCAGGCCACCGCCCTGTTCGGTCAGTTCACACTCGGCATCGGCGGCTATGTCGGTATCGTATTGACTTTGCTGCTGATTGCGGCGCTCACCACGTTCACTGCACGCCTCACCGTGATGCGTACGATTGACGAAATCGACCTCATTCGCTCCGACCCGGCAAGAAGCGACGGGTTGATATCACAATAATCTGAAGCAAAGACTCCATTTTCCTTGTGCGACGGAGGATTTGGCGCTTTTTTATCGCCAGAAACAATCGCTAGTCTGAAACATGATCGATTCGAAGAGACGGACCAACAGCTGGGCAAGGCAAGCCGCCACGTCCCGGGGCAATCGCCCTGGGCGGCGACCGAAGCTTCGTATTCTGACCTATCTCATCATTCTGGTCGCCGGCCTGATCATAGGCAGTTTTTTGCGTTTTGCAGATACGGTGGCCAAATTGACCCCGCCTGAAAACCCGAAGGCTGACGCGATTGTCGTGCTCACCGGTGGTTATTTGCGCATCGAGCAGGCTGTCACGCTTTTGGAAACGGGAGCCGGGAAACGGCTTCTCATATCGGGCGTTCACCCCAAAACCTCCGCCGATGAAATCAGAAAACTCACCCGCGCACCCGAAGCGCTCTTCAGTTGCTGTGTCGATCTCGGACGCGAAGCGCTGGACACGATCGGCAACGCTCTGGAAACGGCGGCATGGGTACACAAACATGATTATAAGAATGTGCTTGTCGTAACCAACAACTACCACATACCGCGCTCCCTGACCGAACTGTCAAACGCCGATCCGCAAACCAATTACATCGCCTATCCGGTCGTCAATACGGATCTCAAGCGGGGCAACTGGATGGATAATCCCGTGGTCCTGCGCTCTATGTTGTCTGAATATCTCAAGCTCACCCTGGCACAAATTCGCTCTGGCCTCGGCTTTTCCGGCCACAGCAGCTTGCGCAACGAAACGGTGTCAGCTGGCACAAATCCTTGAAAACTGCATTCTTTTTATTGCAAAGAATTTCGTGTAGTCAGTCAGCCCGAAGCTTGAAAATGGTCAGGAACGGGCATGCGGAGAAAATGAAATGATCCTGATACGGTCGATCGCGTTTACGATTGCGTTCTATCTGAACCTGATCGTTCAGATGATCATTTTCTCACCCATCTATTTCATCATGCCGCGCAAAAAGGCCTATTTTGTCCCGAAATTCTGGGCGCGCAGCAACCGCTGGCTCTTCGACAAGATCGGCGGAACTACGTTTGAAATCGACGGGCTTGAAAACCTGACCGCCGAGCCTGCCATCATATCGCCCAAGCATCAGAGCACCTGGGACACGATTGCCTTCGTCCCCTATATCGAAGATCCAATCTATATCCTCAAACGCGAACTCCTCTGGATACCGCTTTTCGGTTGGTACGCCGCCAAACAGCGCATGATCCCCGTTGACCGCGCAGCACGCGGCAAGTCGATGGTCGCTGTCATGGAGCGTGCCAAAGAGGAAATGGCAAGCGGGCGTCAGTTGATCATCTATCCGGAGGGCACCCGCCGTCCTCCTGGGGCAGAACCGGTCTACAAATTCGGTATTGCCCGCCTCTACCGCGATCTGCAACTCCCCGTCATTCCGATCATCCACCACGGCGGACTGTTCTGGCCGCGCCGCAAGCTCATCAATCAGCCCGGCCATTTCAGGGTCAAGATTCTGCCCGCTATTCCGCCCGGCATGGATCACGAAGTTTTCTTCGAGCATCTCGTCGAATTGATGGAGCGCGAAAGCGACGCGCTTCTGGTGGAGACCATCGAAGCCAACCCGCACCTGAAGCTGCCGCCAACAGCAGCAGCACGCTACAAGCAACTCAAGCAGGAAGCTTGATCTCTTCCATCCGGCGCACCACCTGCTCCAGCCAGCCGTCGCGAATGCCGATTTCGCGCAGATGCTGCACGGTGTTGCGCACATAAACATCATTTGGCCCCGATTGTCCGACCGCGCTTGCGGCTATAATGGCAGCCTCCTCTGCATCAATCTTGCGGGCATATTGCTCATGGCTGCGATCTGCCACAAAGGTGACCGCCTGCACTCTCCGGCGATCAGCAAGAAGCGTCGGCACGATGCGTTCCATATAGACATTGGTCACCAGCTCACGTTCTCGCAGATAATCGAGAACTGCTTCCCGATGCGCAGGCGCAACCCGGAAAGCCACACCCCTGCAGCTGCCGCCGCGGTCAAGCCCCAGCACAAGACCCGGCTTGTCCTGCGTTCCACGATGCACCCACGAGCGGATGCAAAGCGCCCGGTGATAGCCGAAAGCACGGGCCAATTGTCGCTCTTCGAAGGGAAAATCCGGCCGCCACATCAGCGATCCGTATCCGAACACCCAAAAATCTTCCATTTCCTGCGCCAAATCATTTATCTCTGCGTCGGCAATTGAGGAGTTCTATATGTCATCCCCCAACCAGAACAAAAGCGTTTCCGGCAAAATTCTCATTCTCGGCCTTTGCATCATCGCATTTTGCCTCCTCTACACCGGTGCCTGGTTCTGGGCAGCGGGCAAAACCAAAACCTGGGTGACGGACGATCTTGCCAATGGCAGCTTCAACGGCATCAACGTCCAATGCGCCAATTCAGACGTCAGGGGCTATCCTTTCCGCATCGGTATATTCTGCGACACCATCACCACTGAGGGCGTCCAGCCCGGCACGCAAGCATCGTTCGGGGCGTTTCGTTCAGCCGCGCAAGTTTACGCCCCCGGCCACGCGGTTTTCGAACTTGACGGACCCGCTGTCGTGCGGCCCGAACGCGGTATTCTGGCCTCTCTGGATTGGGATCTCCTCCACGGCAGTGTTGTCGCTGGCCTTGACGGGATCGACCGGACCTCCATTGAGACAAACAATGCCAAGATCGACTTGCAATCAGATCTTGCCGACGAGAGCCTCGGCATCACGCTCCAGCACGGCGAACTGCACATGCGCCGCAACAATGACGATCTGGACATTGCAGCCTCCACGCGAGGCACCAGCCTCTCCTCAACACTGCCCTACAGCACATTGCCACCATTTGGACTTTCGTCCGATCTTACGCTCACAGGCTACGCGCCGTTTCTGGCAGGCCAGCGCCCGCTTTCCGGTCAGGCCGTGAGCGGCGAAATCCGCCACCTTGCACTCGATTTCGGCGAACAGGGCAGCCTGCAATTGAGCGGGCCCTTCACCAAGGAAGCCGACGGCATTCTGTCCGGTGAATTCGATGTGAAGGCCACAAATTTCAAGATGCTCGGCACCGTCCTGAAAGAGGCGTTTCCTGACGCCACCCAGGCGATCAATCTGACGGAACAATTGCTGCGCGGGCTGACCGGCGACGGCGAAACGGCAAGCGTTCATCTGTCGGTCAGACGCGGTTCCGTCTTTCTCGGCTTCATCCCGCTGGGGGTCATTCCCCCGCTTTAGACGCCGTGTGCGCACGCCCGAAATCAGGCTCCGCCGTATCCTGCCCGGCCTCGATGATGGAGCGGCGGACGGCACGCGTGTGGGTGAAGAGGTCAAAGAGCTTCTCGCCATCGCCCCAGCGGATCGCCTTTTGCAGATAGGCGAGATCCTCTGAAAAACGCGCCAGCATTTCCAGAATGGCATCTTTGTTGTGCAGGCACACATCGCGCCACATGGTGGGGTCGGAGGCAGCAAGGCGCGTGAAATCGCGGAAACCCGAGGCAGAATATTTGATGACTTCCGATTCGGTTACGGTTTCCAGGTCCGCCGCGGTGCCAACTATATTGTAGGCTATGATGTGCGGCACATGCGAAACGATAGCCAGCACTTTATCATGATGCGCCGCATCCATTTCATCGGTCTTTGAACCAAGCGCCGCCCAAAAGGCTTTCAGCTTTTCAAGCGCATCAGCATCCGTCTCCGGCAGCGGTGTAAACAGGCACCAACGTCCTTCAAACAACCCTTCAAAGCCTGCATCGGGGCCTGAATGTTCCGTACCGGCCAGCGGGTGGCCGGGAATGAAGTGAACACCCTCTGGCACATGCGGCAGCATCTGCGCAATCACCGACGATTTTGTGGAGCCCACATCGGTGAGGATGGCACCAGGTTTCAGACTGTCCTTGATCGCTTCCGCCACCGCGCCCGAGACACCCACGGGCACCGAGACAATCACCAGATCAGCATCACGAACGGCCTCTGCGAGATCGGTCGTATAGACATCGCCAAGCCCCAGTTCTTCAGCCCGCTTCAGCGTCTTTTCGCTTCGGGTGGAAATGACGATCCGATCAGCCAGCCTTCTCGACCGCACATCCCGCGCAATCGAAGAACCGATCAGGCCGATACCAAGGAGCGAGATTGTCTTGAACATTGAAGCCACGTTTTCACCGTCCCATAAATTCGCCAAGCGCTTCGACCACACCGCGGTTTGCCTCTTCCGGGCCAACAGTCATGCGAAGCGCATTCGGCAGACCATATCCGGCAACGCCGCGCAAGACATAACCACGGGAGGATAAGAACGCATCGGCATCCACCGCTCTTTTGCCATCCTCATCGGGAAAATGGATGAGCACGAAATTGGCAACAGACGGCGTGACCTTCAGCCCGATCGCCGTCAGGGCGTGGGTCAGCTTGTCGACCCAGGTGAGGTTGAAATCGGCAGCCTTTTCGATAAACGCCTGATCGCGCATGGCTGCAGCGCCCGCCGCAATCGCCGCCGCATTCACATTAAACGGTCCGCGAACGCGGTTCAGCGCGTCCAGAATGCCTGCCGGTCCGTAAAGCCAACCGATCCGCAGCGCCGCCAATCCGTAGATTTTCGAAAACGTCCGCGTCATCACCACATTCTTGGACGAAGCGACCAGTTCAACACCCGCCTCATAATCATTCCGGCGAACATATTCCGCATATGCCGCATCAAGCACCAGCAGCACATGCGATGGCAGCGCAGCGTGCAGCCGGCGAATATCCTGCATCGGCACATAGGTTCCAGTCGGATTGCCGGGATTGGCGATAAAGACCGCCTTCGTCTTGTCCGTCACCGCCGCGAGGATCGCATCGACATCGACCCGCAAATCCGTCTCCTGAACGACAACAGGTTTGGCACCCGCAGCCAATATCTGGATCTTGTAGACCAGAAATCCGTGCTGCGTGATGATCGCCTCATCGCCCGGTCCCAGATAGGTATGGGCCAAAAGACCCAAAAGCTCATCGGAACCGTTGCCGCAGATAATATTGGCCGGATTCAACCCGTGCGTATCGGCAATGGCATTTCGCAGCTCTCCGGCTTGGCCATCGGGATAAAGCTCGAGATGTTCACCCGCCTGCCTGAAAGCTTCAAGCGCCTTAGGGCTTGCGCCGAAAGGCGTCTCATTGGACGAAAGCTTGTAAACCTTCGCAACACCCTCCACGTGATCCTTGCCTGGCACATAGGCGGCAATGTCCATCACACCGGCGCGCGGAACAGGCGAAGTCTTCTCGGCACACATCTTGAATTCCTAAAAATGACACTGAGGTCTTTGATGCGGGCCTTGGAATAAAGGGCTTCAGGGCGTTTGTCGAGGGGTGTGCGGCATCCGGGTGGTCGGCACGCCGTGCGGCGCAAGCACCGGCACGAAGACACGCCGTGAGGCTCGTTCGGCCACCGGCAGCCCCTGGTAAAGCCGCTTGTGGGCCTCCACGATGATGACACCGGAAAACACCGGCCAAAGCACGCGGCCCAACCGCTCAAAGCCCTGTCGTGCCTTCAGAAGCGCCCGCGATCTGCTCGGCGGAAAAAGCAGCGCCTCGCTGGTTGCACCCGGCGTGAAATTCGCTTCGCGCAGCAGGCTCATCAGCTGCCCGCGCGAATAAGGCCGCCCGGCTCCGAAAGGGGTATGGTCAAAACGCGCCCAGACGCCGCGCCGGTTCGGCGCAACGATCACCAGCCGACCGCCCGGCGCAAGTATCCGCCACATCTCCATCAGCGTCTCACGCGGGCTTTCGGTGAATTCCAGCGAATGCACCATCAGCACCCGGTCAATCGAGGCATCGGGAAGCGGCAGTTCCTCGTCAAACACAAGCGCCGTCGAGGAGGGTTCCCCCAAAGGCCAGTTCACAGCCCCTTGACCGGCGGGCATGAAGGCAAAGGTGCGCTCGGTGTCAGCCCGGAAGCGATCGAGATAGGGCGGCGCATAGCCGAGCCCCACCAACCGCTCATCCGGCAGCGGCGACCAGACCGAAGACAAGGCCATTGAAATGGAATGCTCCGCCAGCCGCCCAAGCGGCGACAGGTAAAATTCCCTGAGATCGACGATATCCGTGTGCATTAATCCTGATGTAATCCGCCCTTGTGTGGACATCAAGCGGCGAGAGACTACATTGGCTTTCGAGCGATACAAATATGGAGACGGAAAATGGCTGACCTTGAAATCGAACTCTTCCCATGTCTATCCGACAATTTCGGGGTTCTGATCCACGATCCGTCCAGCGGCCAGACCGCCTCCATCGATGCCCCGGAAGAAGGTCCCATTCTGGAGGCGTTGAAGCGTCGCGGCTGGAACCTCACGCATATTTTCATCACCCATCACCATCACGACCATGTCGGCGGCGTTGAAGCGCTCAAATCGCAGTTCAAAGCCAAAATTTTTGGCCCTGCCCGAGAGAAAGACAAGATCGCCAACCTTGATCAGACCTTCGATGACGGCGACACATTTGAATTTTCCGGACACCCCGTTCACGTCATTTCGACACCCGGCCACACGCTGGGCCACATCTGCTATCACCTGCCTGAAGACAAGCTGCTTTTTGCCGCCGACACGCTCTTTGCGCTGGGCTGTGGCCGGGTCTTTGAAGGCACAATGGAAGACATGTGGCAGTCGCTCACCAAACTCGCCGCCCTGCCCGACGATACGCAGGTCTATTTCGGGCATGAATATACCCAATCGAACGCGCGCTATGCCGTGACCGTGGAGCCCGACAATGCAGCCCTCATTGCGCGTGCGGCGGAAATCGACGCAGAACGCGCAGCGGGCCGCTTCACAGCCCCGACCAGCATCGGCACGGAAAAGGAAACTAACCCCTTCCTGCACGCCGATAGCGCAGAGCGCTTTGCCGAAATCCGCAAAGGGAAAGACAATTTCAAATGAAGGCGGACACCATCGTCAAGAAGTTGGGCATGTTTCGCCACCCTGAAGGCGGGTGGTACGTCGAGACTTTCCGCGACCCCAAGGGGGGGCCACGCGGTCACTCGACCGCCATTTATTACCTTCTGGAACAAGGACAGAAATCCCATTGGCACCGCCTGCATGATGCAACGGAGGTCTGGCACCACTATGCAGGTGCACCCATGCGGCTTTCCATCTCGCCCCAGGGAACCAGCGTCCAGACATTCGATCTCGGTCCTGACATCCTGTCCGGCGAACAGCCTCAGGTGATCGTGCCGGCCAATTTTTGGCAGTCGGCAGAGCCTGTCGGGGAATGGTCGCTTGTCGGCTGCACCGTCTCACCCGGATTCGATTTCGAGATTTTCGAGCTTGCACCCAAAGACTGGAAGCCAACAGCCGAATAGGAAGGCTGAAAAAGCGGACTCAAGGAGCCATACGGCGCCTGCGCAACAGCATGTCTTTGGCAGCTAGCAATGCTCCCAGCGTAATCAGCAGCGCCGCCCCGCCAATCCGCCAAGTCAACTCGGAGAAACCGGCAGCAATCAGCACCAGAACGGAAAGCAGCGGTGCAGCGTAGCTGGACACGCCGAGTAGCTGGATGTTGCCGCGCTTCACACCATAGTCCCACGTGTAAAAGGCAAGCCCCACCGGCATCAACCCGAGGCCAAGCACGGCAAGCCACTCGCCCCCGGTTTGCGGCCACACGGTCGTTTCCAGAGCCAGGTGGCTGATCAGCGACAAAAAAGATGTCGCCATGCAAAAGGCCGTCACCGCTTCTGTCGGTACCTGCCCGAAACGGCGCGACAGAAGCGAATAGCCGGACCAGAAAAAGGCGCAGGCAAAGGCGGCCAGATAGCCGAAGACATAAGCCCCATCCAGCTGCACCCCATTGCGTGAAACAATCAGTACCGAGCCTGCAAGCCCCAAGAGACCGCCCACAATGTGGTGCCACCCAAGCCGCTCGCCCGGCAGCAGTGCCGAACCCAAGACGATAAACAGTGGCCACAGATAGGCAATCAGGCTGGCATCAGCCGCCGGTGCATTTCGAAGCGCGGTGAAATAGAGGAAGTGATAGCCGAAAAGTCCGCCAATACCGATCAGCCACACGATGAATGGCTGCTTCAAAAGCACCAGCCGCTCAGGCCTAGCAATTAAAACGACAATACCCGGCAGGCTTCCGATTGCAAAGGTCATGGCCGAGAGCTGAAACGGCGGCACCGAACCCGATGCCGCAGTAAAAAGTGCGAGCAACGCCCACATCAGGACAGCGGTAAACCCGATAAACGTCGCGCTCTTCATCTTTGCCCCCGGCCGGCTTTGTTTTGGCCAGAGTCAGCTTCCGAAGCGGGTTGCAGATATAGCCAATGTTCCAAATTGCGTTGGAATTTTCACGTATACCGGGGCATATACATCGGCAATCGGCGACTTCGCAAGCCACACCTCAAAGCCCTTGGACTGCTGGACCTTTTCCAGATCGCTATGGCCTTTGTGGTAGCCGGATTTGACCTTGAAATCGACGCGGCAAACCTGCACCTTTTCTGCCACCTTTCCCTTTCGGTAGGTCGTTTCGCCCTTCGGCGACAGGTTGAGCTCCATGCGTGTTTCCCCATCGAAAACCGGCACGGTGCCGCGGCACACGCTGCCGCCACTTGCCGGCAGGATCAACGCTGTCATGGGGTCCGCAATTGCACGCAGGTCCGATTTGCTGACCGCCACCCATTCGGCGGGAAAAGCGTCGCGCTCAGGTGTGCGCGAAAATTTCGTGATATTTCCGTTCGAGAAGGCCACTTCGAAACCGCGCTCGGCCTTGCCGATCTTGTAGGTGGTTCGATAAGAATCCGGCTGAAAGCCGCTATTGCTCACCTTGCCATTGGCCGCAGCCGAACCACTCCACTTCTTGAAGGCATTCACAAGTCCTACGGTTGAAAAGTTTCCGGCGATGCGGAAATCCCGCCCGTCGATACTGGTCTTGAACGAAGCCTTCGCCAGAGGCAGCCCCGAAATGGTGATGGCATAGTCGGTTACGCTTGCTCGCGTTGCCGGAAGCGCCTGCGCCGGGACCATGACTGCCAAGGCGAGGCAAAAGGAAAGAGATGATGTCTTCATCGCACTTTGTCCGAATCTGCAAGTTGTTCGCCTGACGGTCAAACGACCGTTTGGCGATATTAACACAATGCGGTATTTATGCGCCGACTTAGCTGAATGCAGCATGAACCGGCAATTTTTGCCTGAATCGCCACGACTGTCTTGACTGCTGCCGCCAGTGTGACTATAGAACCGCAACTTTCCAATCAGGACTGAGAAGGTTGGCGCTGGTTACGGCACCGGAAGCCTGTTGCCTCAAGGTCCTTAAAACAAAGGTGTTATCATGTCGCGTGTTTGCGAATTGACCGCCAAGGGCGTACAGTCTGGCAACAATGTGAGCCACGCCAACAACAAGACGAGACGCCGGTTCCTTCCGAACCTGCTCAACGTTACGCTGATCTCCGATGCACTCGGCCAGCGTTACCGTCTTCGCGTTTCGGCTGCAGCGCTTCGCACTGTTGAGCACCGCGGTGGTCTCGACCAGTTCCTGCTGAAGGCAAAAGACGACGAACTCAGCATGCGTGCGCGCCTGCTGAAGCGTCAGGTTGCCAAGAAGCTGGCAGAAGCCGCTTAATTCAAGCGCTTAAATCATACGGAATGTGAGGCTTGAAGCAGACGCTTCGAGCCTTTTTCCTTGCGTCCATGCAAGGCATCCGGTTTGTTCACTCCAACTGGTGGCATCACCCAGGATAAAAAAATGCTGAATACGATTTCACGCACCCTGCCCTTCGTAGCCCTCATGACTCTTGTGGTCGTGGCATCCAATTTCCTCGTCCAGTTTCCGATTCCCGGCACTGTTTTCGGCATCAATCTTGCCGATCTGTTGACCTATGGCGCCTTCATCTATCCGGTGGCATTTCTGGTCACGGACCTGACCAATCGCCAGTTCGGCCCCCGTGCCGCCCGTCTTGTGGTTGTAGCAGGCTTCGCAATTGCGGTCGCCTTTTCCATCTGGGCGTCCACACCGCGCATTGCCGTCGCCTCCGGTTCTGCCTTCCTGCTGGCGCAGCTTCTGGATATTTCCGTTTTCAACCGACTTCGCCGCTCGAGCTGGTGGAAAGCACCGCTGCTGTCATCACTCCTCGGTTCGGCCCTGGATACGGCGATCTTCTTCTCGCTCGCCTTTGCCTCCCCTTTTGCCTTCATCGGCGCAAATGATGACTTCGCCATCGGCTCCGCTCCCATCCTGGGGATTGTCGCAATGGAAGCGCCCCGCTGGGTTTCATGGGCGCTGGGCGATTTTGCCGTGAAGATGATTGTCGGCCTTGTCATGCTGCTGCCCTATGGCGCAGTCATGAGCCTGGTAAAGCCGATGCCTGTTTCAGAAGCTGCCTGAGTTCAAAATCAAAACAGCAGCATTTGATCCTTTGCCGCGGAGCGTCCTGCTCTGCGGCTTTTTATTTATTGAAGAAGCCTGAATTCCAGCATCAGGGTTCGCTGCAAAAGCGAAAAGTTGTCGTCGGACACCACCAGCACATGCGTGCTGCCGTCTGGCGCCGCAAAGGCCTCAAGCCCTTCCATATTGTCGATCTGATAGCCGGAATCGGCTTCCAGAACCACGTCGCCGTCCACAGTCGCACCGGGCTTGATCGTATCGGCCTTGATGCGGCGCATACGCATGCCGATGCCCATTGTCAGGCCAAAGCGCCGCTCCAATATCAAGAGGTCGCCATTCGGCAGAAACGCTCCATCCGTCACCGCATAGGCCGACTTTTTCTTCACATAGAAGATGCCCTTGCGCGGCCCTTCCAGCACGGCAGCCAGAAAATTGCCGTCCTTGTTGAGGCTGTCTTCCATGATGGTCACCGGACTGCCCTTCAGCGGTCCTGACGCCGGTGCAACAACCACAGTTTCAGTGCTCTTGTTCGCCTCCAGCTGCTTCTTGTTGATAAGCATATCAAGGCTGCCAACGGGCCGCGCGGTCTCAAAGCCGGGATCAGGATAGGCGTCGATCCGATACGCGCGCTCGAATCCGACGAGAACCTGCCCCCTGCGCAACGCAACGCTCTCGGAATCGACCCGCCACCGCTCATTGCCGACACGTCCCCGCTTGTCCAGGATAGGGCTGATCCGCACGTCAGAAAGTGTCGAGAGCTTTCCCGCAGTGTCGCGAACGATCGCGCCGGTAATCCAATCACCCGTGTCGAGAACGCCGACAAAATGCTTCTGATCAGGCCTTAGCCGTAGAGCCGACCAGCCGCCCAGCGAACCATCACTGGAAACGAGTTCAATCCCGCCGATAAACTCCGCCTTGCCGAATTTCGTCGCTTTCGAGCCCGGTTGGAAATAGTCGATCACATTGGCGCTGATCGTCCTATCGCTCGCAAAAGCCGGTTGAAGCATCAGAACAGCTGCAAACGCCGAACAAGCCAAAGGCTTCAAATTGCGCCACATTCGGCATTTCCCTTCCGATTCAAGTTCAATACGCATTCCCACAACCCTGCTTAACCGCTTCGCCAAACCCGTGCCACCCCAAATTTCCGCGAAAGCCCCGGCCAAGCTCCGCCTGCTTTCATAGGCTGTACCGTAAGTATTCAACCCTTAATGATTGAGGACATCGCAATGTATGCCAGCATGACGCAGGACATTACGGCCACCGCCTCCCGCCAGGAGAAGGCCAAGGCCAAAGCTGAACAGGTCGAACAGTTCTTTCTCGATTGGCAGGACATGTCGCCGGCTGAAAGGATCCGCGCGGAATATCTCGCCAGCCACGACATGACCGAAGAGGACCTTGCCGCACTCAGCGAAGATGAGCGCGCCAGGATTGAAGAAGAGATCAAGGAATACGTGAAAATGCGGCTGACCGGCGTGGTCGACAACGATAATACCCCGCAGTCTCCGACCACCGCGCTGGCAAGTCAACTTGCCCGGCAGGAACTGGAGAGTTGATCCGGGACCGTTAGACTTGACCTAGCTTGCGCGGCGCGTCCGCCGACCGCCTGCCTGGCTTTCATCAGCAAAAAGCTCGGCGAGCTGCTCCGTCATCGCGCCTGCCAGCTCGTCGGCATCCACAATGGTCACGGCGCGGCGATAATAGCGCGTCACGTCGTGGCCGATACCGATGGCCAGAAGCTCGACCGGCGATTTTGTCTCGATCTGCTCGATGACCGCGCGCAGGTGCCGCTCCAGATAGTTCCCCGGGTTCACCGACAGCGTGGAATCGTCCACCGGCGCACCGTCCGAAATCATCATCAGAATACGCCGCTGCTCCGAGCGCGCCAAAAGCCGGTTATGCGCCCAGATCAGCGCTTCCCCGTCGATATTTTCCTTCAGAAGCCCTTCCCGCATCATCAGACCCAAATTCGGGCGTGCGCGCCGCCAGGGGGTGTCGGCGGACTTGTAGATGATGTGGCGCAGATCGTTCAGACGGCCCGGCGACTGCGGCTTGCCCTCGGCCAGCCACTTCTCACGCGATTGACCGCCCTTCCAGGCCTTGGTCGTGAAACCCAGAATTTCCACCTTCACGCCGCAGCGTTCCAGCGTGCGCGCCAGAATATCGGCACAGGTCGCAGCAACGGTAATCGGACGACCACGCATGGAGCCCGAATTGTCGATCAGCAGCGTCACGATCGTATCGCGGAAATTCGTGTCCCGCTCCATCTTGAACGACAAGGGCTGCATCGGATCGATCACCATACGCACAAGACGCGCAGTATCGAGATAGCCCTCTTCCAGATCGAAATCCCAGGAGCGGTTCTGCTGCGCCATCAGGCGGCGCTGCAGACGGTTGGCAAGGCGGCCAACGGCACCCTGAAGATGCGCCAGCTGCTTGTCGAGAAAGGCGCGCAGACGCGCAAGCTCTGCCTCGTCGCAAAGCTCTTCGGAGGCAATCACCTCGTCAAACTCCTGGGTAAAGACGTGATAGTCGACCTTCTCGTTGAAATCGTCGAAAGGATGGTTCGGGCGCTTGGTTTCGCCGGGCGTTTCAGAATCGTCCTCACCCTCTTCCATCATGTCGTCGTCGGAAATCTCCGCGCCGTCCATTTCGCCATCGTCCATCTGCTCCTGAGAGGCTTCATTCTCTTCGGCAGGCGATGAATCGTCGCCGGCTTCTTCCTCGGCGCTTTGCTGGTTTTCTTCCTCAGAGCGCGGCTGATCGTCATCGGACTCGTTGTCCTGATCGTCATCGTCCTGGTCGTAGTCGCCGTATTCTTCCGCCATATCCATGGAAGAAAGCATGCTGCGCACGAGTTTTGCGAAGGCTTCCTGATCGTCGATTGCTTGCGGAAGCGCATCGAGATCTTTGCCCGCCTTGTCTTCGATAAACTCCCGCCAGAGTTCAACCACCTTTCCGGCGGACTGGGGTGCTTTGCGGCCCGTCAGTTTTTCGCGCACCAAAAGCGCCAGCGCTTCATTCAGCGGCGCTTCCTCGCGCTTGGTCACAGAACCGAAATTGCTCTTCGATAGACGCTCGTCCAGCGCCACGGCCAGATTGTCAGCGACACCGGCCATGCGGTTGGCGCCAATGGATTCCACACGCGCCTGTTCAACAGCATCGAACACCGACCGCGCATCGTCACCCTGCGGCGAAAGAACGGCGTGAACGCGCGGCTCGTGGCAGGCTTTTCTGAGCGCCATGGAATCGCCAAGCCCGCGGGCCAGCGACACTTCGCGCACCGTCGGGCGTTTGCTGATTTCGGGCAAGCGAATGCGCCCACCTGCCATGCCGGGGCGCTCAGTGGAAAAGGCAACCTCCACCTCCGGATCGCCTGCAATCGCCCGCACGCAACCCGAAATCGCCCGCCGCAACGGTTCGGTATCCACCGGACCGCCGGGTTTGGCTCTGGAATTGTCGCCTTTGCCTGCCATGTCGTCCTCTTAAGCGGAAAGAACGAGGTTGGCCGCACTTTCCTTCAGCTCAACGCCGAATGCGCGCTGATAGTGTTCAGCCACCAGAGCGCGCTCCAGCTCGTCACACTTGTTGAGGAAGGTGAGGCGGAATGCAAAGGCGATATCGCCAAAGATTTCTGCATTTTCCGCCCATGTGATCACCGTCCGCGGGCTCATCACGGTCGAAAGATCGCCGTTGATGAAGGATGCACGGGTCAGGTCAGCAACGCGCACCATGGCGGAAATCTTCTCGCGGCCTTCCTTGGTGTTGAAGCTCTTCACCTTGGCCAGAATGATATCGACTTCATTATCATGCGGAAGATAATTGAGCGTGGTTACGATAGACCAGCGGTCCATCTGCGCCTGGTTGATCTGCTGCGTGCCGTGGTAAAGGCCGGTCGTGTCGCCAAGGCCCACCGTGTTGGCGGTCGCAAAAAGACGGAAAGCCGGGTGCGGACGGATAACGCGGCTCTGGTCGAGCAGCGTCAGACGACCGGAGGATTCCAGAACGCGCTGGATCACGAACATCACATCCGGCCGGCCGGCATCATATTCGTCGAAAACGAGCGCAACATTGTGCTGATAGGCCCAGGGCAGAATGCCGTCCTTGAATTCGGTCACCTGCTTGCCGTCTTTCAGAACGATGGCGTCCTTGCCCACGAGATCGATACGGCTGACATGGCTGTCGAGGTTTACGCGAACGCAAGGCCAATTGAGCCGGGCTGCCACCTGCTCGATATGGGTCGACTTACCCGTTCCGTGATAGCCGGACACCATCACGCGGCGGTTATGAGCAAAACCGGCGAGAATGGCGAGCGTGGTGTCCTTGTCGAACAGATAATCGGGATCGAGATCGGGAACGTAAGGATCGCCTTCAGAATAGGCCGGAACCTTGATGTCGCTGTCGATGCCGAAAACCTCACGAACGGAAACGGTGGTATCGGGCAGGTTGGTAATCTCAAGATCAATCTTGCTCATCACTACTCCAAGGGCGGGCAACAACAAAGCCCGCTAACTGTCATCTTGCTTTCGTATCGTTTTCGCTTAGCAGAAACCAGACTGTTTTAACAATTGGTACGCCTGAACAACGGCACGAAATCGTTCTTCAGACCCACGGTCACCGCCATTTGCATCTGGATGGTGCTTTTTGACAAGCGCTTTATAACGCGACTTGATGTCCGCAGATGTTGCATTTGCGTCAAGGCTGAGCGTTTCGAAAGCTTTGCTCTCAAGCGCTTTCAGCTTCCGCTGGCGCGGTTCAGGCCTCTGTTTTTTGCCCGACTCATTGAAAAAATTGAACGGATCATTCACGCGCCGATAGGCACCTGCCGAGCCGGATTTCAGATCGCTTTGGGACGGCCCGTGTTTGGAGGACTTGTTGACCCCCATCGTCCATGTCGGCCGATGGCCGGTAATGGCTTCCTTCTGGTAGCGTGCAATCTCGCTGTCGGAGAGGCCGGAGAAATAATTGTAGCCCTTGTTGTATTTCTGGACATGCTCAAAGCAGAACAGAAAATATTCCCCTTCCGCATTTCGCCCCACCGGTGCACGGTGTTTGCCAGGTTCGTTGCAGCCGTCCCACTGACATGTCGGCGCAATGGGCTCGGCTTCCCGCTCCGCTCTCGGCTTGCGCGTTCTGATTTTGTCGAAATATTTGGAATCAATCTTCATTAGGCACCAATTATGGGGTTCTTGGCCGAGAACAACAAGAATTGACAAAGGCGAATGTTACTGGCTTTGTGGGACCATTTTTCGCAACATTTCCAAAACCCGGAATAGCGGTTAAAAGCAGGATATGACGAGACAGGAAAACATCGAATCGGCACTTCAGGCTGCTTTTCATCCCGAGCGGCTTTTTGTCATCAACGAGAGCCATCTTCACGCCGGCCACCGCCCGCCCGAAGAAGAAGGTCCGGAAACCCACATGCGCGTGCGCATTGTCTCCGCTGCTTTCGAAGGTATGGGCCGCGTTGCCCGCCACCGTGCCATAAATGATGCGCTGAACGCAGAATTCAAGGATGGCCTGCATGCGCTGGCTGTCGAAGCAGCCGCCCCCGGCGAACCAACACGCTGGTAATCCCCAGCCAGCAATGTAAATATACCTAACATGAGCGAAGAACGGAAATCGCGCGAAAAGCGTGGCTATCACCATGGCAATCTGCGCGAAGCCTTGATCGAGGCCGCGCTGAAGCTGATTGATGAGCACGGCTCCGATGGTGTGACGCTTTCGGAAGCTGCCCGCATGGCAGGTGTCAGCCCTGCCGCGCCTTATCGCCATTTCAAGGATCGCAACAGCCTCATGGCCGCTGTTGCAGAACAGGGCTTTGAAGCCTTCGCCGGCCAGCTCGAACACGCAAGCGCCAAGAGCAACAACGGCCCCATGCAGAAACTTCTGGATATCGGAGAGGCCTATCTCGATTTCGCCCGCAAGGCACCATCCCATTATGCGGCCATGTTCGAGGCCGGCATTGCCCATGGTTCAAGCCCGGCGCTTTCACGTGAAAGCGATCGCGCTTTCAACGTGCTGCGGACTGCCGCGACAGAGGTCCACGCCATTTTGCCGCCGGATCGGCGCGCGCCTGCCTTGATGATTGCACTCCACATCTGGTCCATGACCCACGGCATCGCATCGCTGTTCCTGCGCGGTGATACCGCGCGGCGAAATTTGCCCGTCAAACCGGAAGAATTGCTCGAATCCGGTGTCATCATCTATCTCGACGGTCTCGGATATTCCGGCCAAACCTGACCGCCTGCTGCGAAATCACGCAAAAATCGACTTGGTAACCCTTGACTCTCGCTTCGCGCTATCCATTTATGTAAATGTTATTAACATTAACACCAACGGAGACAGAGATGCACATCGCCTCGAGACTTGATGAGGGCGGCAGGGCTGCATGGATTGCAACCATGATCGTCGGTTTCATCATTTTCTGGCCTCTCGGACTTGCCATCCTGGCCTACACAATATGGAGCGGAAGAATGAGCTGCAGATACGGTCATGCGAGTGAAATGAAGAACGAGTGGCGCGCCTACAAGGAAGAGTGGCGGGCACGCAAACGCGAGATGCGCAACATGTGGCGCAGCGAGCGCAGCCGCTATCACGCAGCCACCGCCCCCAGCGGCAACAGCGCGTTTGACGACTACAAGGCTGAAACCTTGCGCCGTCTTGAGGAAGAGCAGGAACAGTTCAACGAGTTCCTCGACAACCTGCGCAAGGCCCGCGACAAGGCCGAGTTCGACCAGTTCATGGCCAGCCGCCGCAACGTGGTCGATCCGAACACCACGCAGGACAATAACGATGGCAACCACAATGGTGGTTCTGTCCCCAGCGTTTAATGTTGTTCAGAGACCGGCGTTCAGGTCAAAGGTATACCCCGCATTCAGGCTGAATGCGGGGTTTTTCATGTCTCAACTGTAGCCTTCCTGTGACGACAAAGGGAACCAAATCCCAGCCACGACGTTATGACCACGATTATGTTGAATAAGCGCCCGGTCGCTTGCCGGGTCGCCTTGCAAGCCGGAAGGAATAAACATCATGCTGAAATGGGCACTGATCTTTCTCGTCATCTCGCTGGTCGCCGGTCTCTTCGGCTTCACAGGTATCTCTGCCGCAGCCGGTGGCATTGCGCGAATCCTCTTCTTTATCGCCATCGCGATCTTCCTGATCTTCCTGGTGCTGGCATTCCTCGGCGTCGGAATCGTTGCCTGATCAACGGCAAAAGGCCCGCTCATCGGCGGGCCTTACATCTGCAGTTACGTTATCGTTCAATCGAGGGCGATTGAACGCGCCACACTCTAAAGATCACCATCCACCGCAGGCCGGATGCGCAATCGCGTAATCCGGTTCTTCTCCCGTTTCATCACGATGAAACGCTTGCCGTAGAAGGTAAACGCCTGGCGCTCCTTGGGTATCGATTTCGATTCGTGGATCACCAGCCCGGCAATCGTCGTCGCCTCTTCGTCCGGCAGCTTCCAGTCGAGCGCACGGTTGAGGTCGCGCACAGGTACGCCGCCATCCACCACGATCGAACCATCTGCTTCCTGACGAACGCCCTGAATATCCAGATCGTGTTCGTCGGAAATATCGCCGACGATCTCTTCCAGAATATCTTCCAGCGTTACCAGCCCCTGCACCTCGCCATATTCGTCCACCACGATGGCAAAATGCATCTTGCGGCGCAGAAATGCGTTGAGCTGATCTTTCAGGTTGGTCGTATCAGGCACAAACCACGGCTTCTGCGACAGTTTGACAATATCGATCTTGGTCGGATCGGCATCCACATCCGCCATTGCGCGCAACAGGTCCTTGGCGTGCAGAACACCGATGAAATTGTCCGATGAACCCCGCCACACCGGCATGCGCGTATAGGGGCTATCAAGGGCTGCACGCACATTCACTTCCGGCGGGTCATCGGCATTCAGCGCCTTCATGGCCACCCGGTGGATCATGACGTCGGAAACTTCGAGTTCTCCCAGATCAAGGATACCGCCCAGCCGGTCGCGGTCGGCCTTCACCACCGAACCCTCGCGGTGCAAGAGGTCCACCGCACCGCGAATTTCTTCATGCGCCGATAGCATGGATGTGTCGCTTGCAAGCGTGAACCCGAAAATGCCCAGAATTTTGCGCACCAGCCAGTTCACCACGCTCGAAAGCGGCCCCACAACCAGCACGAAAGCATGGATCGGCCGCGAAACGGCAAGCGCAAACCGGTCCGGCGAAGCAATCGCCCAGCTCTTCGGCAACACCTCGGCGAAGACCACCAGAAGCGCCGTCATCGCAAGTGTTGCAATGGCCACACCGGAATCACCAAACAGGCCGAGAAACAGGCTGGTGGCGAGCGCCGAAGACAGAATATTGACGATATTGTTGCCGATCAGCAATGCGCCGATCAGCCGGTCACGCCGCTCAATCAGAGCGTTCACAATGCCGGCCCGCTCTTCTCCGTTATTTTGCAACGAGTGCATGCGCGCCCGCGACACCGCGGTCAACGCCGTCTCAGAACCTGAAAAGAAGCCTGACAGGCAGATCAATCCGAGGATTGAAACAATGGATACCCAATAATCTGCCAGAAATGCGATGATGCTCTCGCCCATCATGTCTCCAGTTTTTCCTCAAGAAAACGCTTCACCTCAGATGGTGGCACATCCTTGGCGATGAAAGACTGACCAAGCCCCCGCGTCAAAATAAAGGTCAATGCACCGCCGGAAACCTTCTTGTCCTGGGCAATCGCGTCCATCAGCCTGTCTGCCGATGGCATGTCGCCTGGAATCTGCTGGATGGTTGTCGGCAGACCCACCTCTTTCAGGTGCTTCTCCACGCGGGCAGCAACATCAGGGCTTGCAAGGTTCATGCGCGCGGAAAACTGATGCGCCAGCACCATGCCGATGGCCACACCCTCGCCATGCACCAGCCGCGCCCCATCATATTGCACCGCAGCCTCCAGCGCATGCCCGAACGTATGGCCGAGATTGAGAAGGGCGCGCTCGCCGCTTTCGCGCTCGTCCGCCGCCACCACATCGGCCTTCGCCTGGCAGCTGACCGCAATCGCCTCGATGCGGGCCGCTCCACCGGCAAACACATCACGCCAGTTCGTCTCAAGCCAGGCGAAAAAATCAGGCTTGTTGATGAGGCCATATTTGGCAACCTCGGCATAACCCGCGCGGAACTCACGTTCAGACAGCGTGTTTAGAACATCCGTATCCGCCAGCACCAGCTCCGGCTGATGGAAGACGCCCAAGAGGTTCTTGCCGTGGCTGGTATTGATCCCCGTCTTGCCGCCGACGGAGGAATCCACCTGTGCCAGCAGTGATGTCGGTATCTGGATGAAGCGTGATCCGCGCCGCACGATGCCGGCTGCAAACCCCGCCAGATCGCCGATCACACCGCCGCCAAGCGCTACAACCGAATCGCCGCGTTCAATGCGCGCCGACAAAATGGCATCGCACGCCTGCATCAGAAATTCATGGGCTTTCGTCTTCTCGCCCGGCGGCAGGGTGAGCGAAGAGACCTCGAAACCTTCCGCCTGAAGGCTCTCTGTCAAACCCGGCAGATAAACCGGCCCGACATGCTGATCGGTAATCACCGCAATTCGCCGGCCTTTCAGCCGCGCGGAAATCTCGCTTCCGGCAGCAGCAATCAGCCCCGGCCCGATGAGAATGTCATAGGAACGTTCACCCAGCGAAACACGCACCTTGCGCGCAGCATCATTCGGCATCGACTGTTTCTTCCTTCACGCCCTCAAGATAGGCGACAACAGCCGCCATGACATCGTTGGCGACCTCTTCCTTTTTCACATCGCGCGATTTCACATGCACATCGGCAAGCGCATAGATCGGGTAGCGCGTTTCCAACAAGGTCTTCAGCGTCTGTTTCGGATTTTCCGTTTTCAGGAGCGGCCTTGAACTGCGCTTGGAAACGCGAGTCCACAACAATTCGAGATCCGCATCCAGCCAAACGGAAATGGCGTTGTGCTCCTTCACCAGCTTGCGGGTCTCATCATTGATGAAGGCCCCGCCACCGGTTGAAACCACCCTCGGACCATTGTCGATCAGCCGGCAGATCACGCGGGCTTCCAGCGACCGGAATTCCGGCTCGCCGTAATTGGCAAACAGATCATTGATCGACATGCGCGAAACGGTTTCGATTTCCTTGTCCGAATCGACAAACGGCAGCCCCAGCTCCGCGGCAACCATCTTGCCGATCGCCGTCTTGCCTGCGCCCATCAATCCGACGAAAACAAGATTACGCTCGCCCAGCAATTCGCGGGTTTTTCTTGCAATTTCCGTTTGGCTCACGGGCGCCATCTCAACTCGTAACCTTGCCTTAATGCTTCGTGCACTTCATATAGGCTCTGGTCTACCCTCTGGAGACGTGAATGCCTACCCTTTTCAGGTTTTTGTTCTGGTGCGCTGTTATCGCGGGCACGATATATGCCATTATGCTGGCGCTCGTCTACGGCGTGCAGCCGACACCGCGCGAGAAAACCATTCGCATTCCGTCTGAACGGGTGAATGAGCGACCCAACCAATAGGGACCAGAGGCCTTGGCCGATCTTTCCGCTGCCCATATCGAAGCCTTTCTGGAGATGCTGAGCGCCGAACGCGGTGCGGCCCGCAACACGCTTTTATCCTATGAGCGCGATCTCGACGATGCACGGACTTTCCTCATGGACCGCGGCACCCGCCTCACCGACGCCGCATCGGCAGACCTTTCCGCCTATATGAGCAATCTCGCCGGTCAGGGTTTTGCATCGTCATCACAGGCGCGGCGGCTTTCGGCTCTTCGCCAGTTCTACAAGTTCCTATACGCCGAAAATATTCGAACAGACGATCCCTCCAGCATTCTGGATGCCCCCAAAAAGGCGAGACCCCTTCCAAAAACACTATCGACGGAAGACGTCGACAGGCTGATTGCACAGGCCGAGCAGGAAGCCGCAAAGACAGGTCCGGGCCAACTGGAGCGTCTGCGCATGCACGCGCTTCTGGAACTTGCCTATGCCACTGGCATGCGCGTCAGCGAACTCGTGACCCTGCCCGCCAAGGTTCTGGATGCCGAGGGGCGGTTTCTGGTCATCAAGGGAAAGGGCTCCAAGGAACGGCTCGTCCCCTTATCGCGTCCGGCAATGGCCGCGCTGAAAGCCTATGGTGCCGAAATGCAGGCCAAAGCCTCAGAAAAAGAGCGCGAAAGCCCGTTTCTTTTTCCCTCGCGATCAAAGGAAGGCCACCTGCCGCGACAGGTCTTTGCCCGCGACCTGAAATCGCTGGCCGCGCGCGCCGGAATTCGCGCCAGCGCCATCTCCCCACACGTGCTGCGCCACGCCTTTGCCAGCCATTTGCTGGAAAACGGAGCCGACTTGCGCGCCGTGCAGGAATTGCTTGGACATTCCGACATTTCGACAACACAAATCTATACGCATGTGCTTGAAGACAGGCTTCATAGGCTGGTTCAGGAACATCACCCCCTTGCCAAACAGGCAAAAAAGCGGGATTAGGGGCACGTTTTCAAAGTACGCGCGTAAAAAGCGGAAGAGGCGACATGCACAATTACCTCGATTTCGAAAAACCGATCTCCGACCTCGAAGGCAAAATCATAGAGCTGAAAAAGCTCGCCGAAGAGGATGAGAGCGTCAATACCGAAGACGAGATTGCGCGGCTGGAAGCCCGTGTTCAGGAAGCCATGGAAGATATCTATTCCAAGCTTTCCGCATGGCAGAAGACCCAGGTCGCCCGTCATCCCTCGCGCCCGCACTTCGTGGATTATGCGAATGCGCTTTTTGAAGACTTCACGCCACTTGCCGGTGACCGGGGTTTTGCCGAAGACGCCGCCATTCAGGCCGGCCTTGCGCGTTTCCGCGGCCAGCCTGTTGCCGTCATCGGCCAGGAAAAGGGCAACGACACCAAAACCCGCATCAAACACAATTTCGGCAGCGCCCGCCCCGAAGGCTATCGCAAGGCCATCCGCGTGATGGAACTGGCCGAGCGTTTTGGCCTGCCGGTAATCACCCTTGTGGACACGGCAGGCGCTTATCCTGGTATGGACGCTGAAGAGCGCGGCCAGGCGGAAGCGATCGCCCGCTCCACCGAAACCTGTCTCAACCTGAAAGTTCCGCTCGTTTCCATCATCATCGGCGAAGGCGGTTCCGGCGGTGCCATTGCGATTGCCACCGGCGACAAGGTCTTCATGCTGGAAAACTCCGTCTACAGCGTGATTTCGCCGGAAGGGGCCGCCTCGATCCTGTGGCGCGATTCAGCCCGCGCCCGTGAAGCGGCCACCAATATGAAGATCACTGCCGAAGACCTGAAGGAACTTGGCGTGATTGACGGGATCATCCCCGAGCCCGTGGGCGGCGCCCATCGCGATCCGCAGGCCGTCATCAAGGCCGCCGGCGATACGATTGCAGAAGCACTCGAAGAACTGGCCAAGGTCGAGGACCTGCGCAGCCACCGCCGCAAGAAATTCCTCGCGATCGGCCGAAATCTCTGAAATCCCGGCCGCAAAGCCCCTGAATTGCCGTAACTTCAACACATTTGCCATGTTTGGAGATGATGGGGACATTGCGCGTACACGATTTCGTGAAAAGCAGATGCAAAGTCATTCCGAGGTAAGGAAATATAAACTATAAAGCCTTCATGTTGGACGCCGAATATTCGCACCAACAAACCGGCTTGAATGGGTCTTACGGGCAGCCACGTGATTAAGCAGTTCATTACAGCCTTGGCGCTTCTGCTCATGGCAACGGTCATGACGTCCTGTGTACAGGACACACTCGACGTCACCAGCCTCAAGAACAAGGAAATCCGCATTTCCTCCAAGACGCGCAACAAGATTGCGGCGCTGGGCATGAAGCGCGATGCGCCGATCATGATCCGCATCTTCAAGGAAGAAGGCGTTCTCGAAGTCTGGAAGTCCAAGCCCAATGGCCGTTATGAAATGGTCACGGACTACAAGATCTGCGCCTGGTCCGGCATGCTCGGTCCGAAGAAGAAGGAAGGCGACCGCCAGGCGCCCGAAGGCTTCTACGACATCACGCCCGGCCTGATGAACCCCTATTCCAATTATTACCTGTCGATCAATATGGGCTATCCCAACGCCTTCGACCGTTCGCTCAGCCGCACCGGCAGTGAGCTGATGATCCATGGCGCATGCTCCTCGCGCGGCTGTTATTCGATGACCGACCTGCAGATGCAGGAAATCTATGCGCTGGCCAAGGAAGCCTTCGACGGCGGTCAGCGCTCCTTCCAGATCCAGGCGCTGCCCTTCCGCATGACGCCGGAAAACATGGCGCGCCATGCCAAGTCGGAACATTACGAATTCTGGAAGATGCTGAAAATCGGTTACGACTATTTCGAGCTCACCCATCGCCCGCCGGAAGTCGCGGTTTGCGAAAACAAGTATGTTTTCAACCAGATGGGCGCCAATGGCCTGAACCCGCGCGGCGCTTGCCCCGCACAGCTTCAGACACCGCCTGCGCTCGCAAGTGCCTACACGGCCTACCAGCAGGAATATGAAAAGAAGTTTGCTGCCGCCGAACGCAAATATGACGGCTACATCTGGGATGAACCGACCGAGGCCGAACGCAAGGCGCTCGTTGCCAAATGGCGCGCCCAGCACAAGGACAACCTCGCCTTCGCCCCGACCGGCAGCGCGCTCGAAGCCGGAAAGCTCGTGAGAATCAAGGAGCTTCAGGAACAGCAGCAAGCCGAGGCTGAGGCAAAGGCCAATCGCGAGCTGGCGCAAAAGGCAGCCGAGGAAACGGCCAAGACCACTGCCCAGGTGGCGGAAGTGCCCGTTCCCGAAGCCAATCCGACTGCCTTGCAGGAAGAACAGAAGCAGGAGCCCAGAAACAAGCTTTGGGACCTCTTCTCCTTCGGTAAGAAATAATGACGGACGAGCCCGTGCGGCTGGACCTGCGCGGCCTGAAATGCCCGCTGCCCGTCATCAAGGCCCGCAAGAAAATGCGTAGCCTTGAGCCCGGCCACCGCCTGGAGGTCGAAACCACCGACCCCCTCGCCGTCATCGACATCCCCCACTTTTGCAACGAAGACGGCCACAGCCTGGAAAAAACCGAAAAGCTCGAAAGCAGCCACCGTTTTTTGATCCGCAAGGGCGGGTGATCGCCGCCGAAACCTAAAACCGCATCCCCGGCACGGCAAGCGGATTGTCCTCCAGCGCCTGGCGGTCCGGGCGGTCGGTCTGGGGCTTCCCGATAAATGTGTCGAAGAGTTCACGTACAAAGGCTTCCGGCAGGTCCTGCGTGATCAAGACCATGCGCGTGCGCTGGTCGCCATCGGGCCATTTTTCCAGCCGTTTGGGCGGATGCATCACGGTTTGAACGGCGTGCAGAACGAGCGGGCGTGAGGGATCGTCGGAGAGTTTCACGACCGCCTTCATGCGAAGAAGCTTGTCCCCATGCGCCGAGCGCAGGAGATCGACGAACATGCCAATGACGGCCTGGTCGAGCGGTTCATCGTGTACGATGGAAAAGGAGCGTATGCGATCATTATGCCGGGTGACATCGTGATGGTGATGATGGTGGTGGTGCCCGTGGGCTTCCTCTTCGCCCAGCCAGCGCGCCACATCCGGGCTCTTGTTGGCCGCATCAAATGGCCCAGCAGCCAAAAGGCTGCCCGCCGCCGCTTCGTCACCGTCGGCATCGATGAACGGCGCAAACGGGTTGATTTCGCGCAAGCGCGCTTCCAGCG
Organism: Rhizobium sp. L1K21; assembly: GCF_024055895.1. GTDB lineage: Bacteria > Pseudomonadota > Alphaproteobacteria > Rhizobiales > Rhizobiaceae > Ensifer_A. The sequence goes on along the minus strand of NZ_JAMXLE010000004.1, from coordinate 229,811 downwards.
CCGCGATAGCCTCGGGTTCGGCAAGCGTCTGCTTCGAAATCACCAGCCTGTCAGCAACGGCGGCCTGTTTGACCGCCTCTTCCAAATGCTCCAGCGTGCGCATGCCATTGACAGCATCGACAACCGTGATCACCCCGTCGACGTGAAAATTCTGCGCAATCACCACATTGCCGATAATCGATTGCAGAACGGGTGCGGGATCGGCAAGGCCGGTCGTTTCAATCACGATTCGCGAAAGCGGCGCCATCTGGCCGGTCTGCATCCGGTCGACGAAATTGGCGAGCGTATCGACCAGCTCGCCGCGCACCGTGCAGCATAGGCAGCCATTGGAAAGCTCCACCATCTGATCGCCGGAAACTTCGACGAGCATGTGGTCGATCCCCACATCACCGAATTCATTGATGATGATGGCAGTATCTTTCAGTGCCGGATCCTTCAGAAGCCGGTTCAGAAGCGTCGATTTCCCCGCGCCAAGAAAGCCGGTGATGACGGAAACCGGAATGCTTTTCAAATGTGGCAGCATGCTCAAACTCAAAAATTTGCCGGACGCGGAAGCGGGATCGGCACCCGGTGGATATTCGGGCCGCCATCAGCCGCCACGGGTTTTGCGGTGGCGATGAGCCCGGTAAAGGCAAAATCCGGCTTTCCGGAAAATTCGCTGATATAGGCCGAATGCAGAACCATGCGGCCCGCTTCATCGCGGTTTTCGGCCCGCTCCTGACGTGCTTCCTTGGTGCAGATCTGGTCGCGGATATCCATCACCACATCCCGGCCCGAACCATAAGGCGCAAGCCCGGCAAGCGTTGGTCCACTCCCACCGGACATCTGGAAGCCCTTTTCCAGAAGATCGGCAGACAAGTCGGCCCGCCCGCCCAGGCTGTCAGCACCCAGAACAACGGCCACAAGCGTGCGGCCACCACGCGTGGCAGACGAAATCTGATTGAAGCCTGCAGAGCATATATAGCCGGTTTTCATGCCATCTGCGCCGCGAAAACGGCCAATCAGCAGATTGTAATTGGTATATTGCTTCTTGCCGGTGTTCACGCCTTCGACTGCGAAATAATGCGCGTATTCGGGAAATTCGCGGCGCACCGCAACCGACAGGACGGCGAGATCACGCGCCGTGGTATACTGCCCCTGACCCGGCAGGCCGTTCGGATTGACGAAGCGCGATGAAATCATGCCGATACGGCGGGCTTCACTGTTCATCAGATCGACGAAGGTCTGCTCCGAACCTGCAACCGTTTCGGCTATGGCAACGGCAATATCATTGGCGGATTTGACCAGCAGGATTTTCAGGGCGCTATCGAGCGTCAGCGTATCACCGGGCTTGAAATACATCTTGCTGGGCGGCTGGCTGACGGCGTGTTTTGACATGACAACGGGACTGTCTGGACGCAGCCTGCCCGCTTTCATGGCGCTGAATGCCAAATAGGCCGTCATGATCTTGGTAAGCGATGCAGGATACCACCGCTGAAACGCCTCCTTGTGCTCCAGAACCTTTCCCGTTCTCACGTCAACGAGAATGTGAGGACGCGCCAAGGCGCTCGTTGCCACGAAGGTCGAAAGCAGCACCGCAAAAAGAAGTTTGAAGCCAATTCTGCCGCCGGAAAAAGTCATCTACACCCCAATGCCAGCTTGTTTATTTCCACGCGCATGCCATATCTTGCCTATCTACAGACGCGCCAGATCCCTGATTTGCTCGAAATCTCCTGATGGTTTTAACCAAATCAGAGCCACTTGGCAAAGGCCCGCTTTGGACTTCATTCAAGGCGAACTTCATTTTGATGTGGAGCAATGGGTCAACATTTTGAAGGATGAGACATGCCCGTACTAAACCGTGCCGCAGAACTGCAAGAAGAAATTGCCGAGTGGAGACGCCACATCCACACCCAGCCGGAATTGCTTTTCGCTGTTGAGAAGACCGCCGCTTTTGTCGCCGAAAAGCTCAAGAGCTTCGGCGTTGACGAGATTGTAACGGGCATAGGCAAAACCGGCGTTGTTGGCCTCATCAAGGGCAAGGGTCCGGGCCGCACCATCGGCATGCGCGCCGATATGGACGCGCTACCCATCACCGAGCAGACCGGCAAACCATGGGCCTCCACTGTCCCCGGCATGATGCATGCCTGCGGCCACGATGGTCATACGGCCATGCTGCTTGGCGCGGCAAAATATCTGGCCGAAACGCGCAATTTTTCCGGCTCGGTGGCGGTGATCTTCCAGCCTGCCGAAGAAGGCGGCGGCGGCGGCAACGAAATGGTCAAGGACGGCATGATGGAGCGCTTTGGTATCCAGGAAGTTTACGGCATGCACAATATGCCGGGCATTCCCGTGGGCCAGTTCGCCATCCGCCAGGGCCCCATCATGGCGGCCACCGACGAGTTCAAGATCACCATCAAGGGTCACGGCGGCCACGCCGCCATGCCGCATCTGACCATCGACCCGATTGTCGCCGGTTCGCAGATCGTCAATTCGCTGCAGACCATTGCCTCGCGCAATGCCGACCCGCTGCAATCCGTCGTGGTTTCGGTCACCAAATTCAACGCCGGCTTTGCCCACAACATCATCCCCACAGAAGCCGTCATTGCAGGCACGGTCAGAACATTGATGCCTGAAATGCGCGATCTGGCGCAAAAGCGGCTGACGGAAATTGCCGAAGGCGTCGCCAAGGCGCAAGGAGCCGTTGCCGATGTCTATTACGACCGCAATTACCCGGTCACCTTCAATCATGCCGAAGAAACGCAATATGCCGCCGCTGCCGCAGGCGAGGTTGCCGGTTCAACCAACGTGAATGCGGAGGTAGCCCCGGTCATGGGCGGTGAAGACTTCTCCTACATGCTGGAAGCGCGCCCCGGCGCCTTTATCTTCATCGGCAATGGCGACACCGCAGGTCTCCACCACCCCGAATACGACTTCAACGACGAGATCATTCCCCACGGCATTTCCTATTGGGTCAAACTGGCGGAAGACCGCCTTGCCGGATGAACCGATCCGGCCCTTTGCCCTGAATTGATGTATAAGCTGAGAAACGGCCTCCATAATACTTGGAGGCCGCCTTTTATTTTTTAGAAATGAACCAGAATTTGGGCGCAGTTCTCTAAGTTAGCGAGCGTAAATATATATTTAAACTTTGCTCATTAAAAATACCGCCAGAATAAAGGCGGAGAGAGACACTGCAAGATCGTCGAGCCGACATCCCTGGCGAAAAACTTCTCGTCCTCTTCGGGCTGCGCTTGAAGGGGTGTTCGCGACCCGTTTCCGATTACTACACGATCATCGGTCAGGATCGTTCTACGCCCGGCGATGGCCTGTTTGCGGCAGATATCGCCGATCTTGTGCAGCAACTGCCGTCCATTCAAAGAGTCGGCTTTTACCGTAAGTTGATGGCGTCCGCCCGCCTATGCGAACCCGTCGAGTTTCATTTCGACCTCGCTCACGGTCATGCAGCGCACCCTCAGTCGCTCACGGCTTTTCTCCAGCCGACAACCGCCGAAAACGGTGACATTGTCTGGCATGGCGCGATTTCCACGACAGGCACGCAGAGCGCATATCAAAACGTGTTCGCCGCTTCGCCGAATAAAATCGCGATTTTTGACAGCAGCGCAAGGTTTGTGCTTGTCAATCCAAATCTGGAAGCGTTTCTGGGTCTTGGGCAACGGCAGGTTAAGGGCCGGTGCGCTGGTGAAATCTTCAAGGGCCAACAAGCCAAATTCCTGGACCAGGCCATTCAAAACGTTGCTCTGAGCGGCAATGAAACATTTGTTGAGATCGCGATTGAAAATGCCGATGGCGTTGCCAGCGTGCAGATTTTCAAACTTTTCTCGTGTCCAGATGAGGCAACCGGTCGCTGCCGGGTGATCGCCTATGGACACGCGGCAGACGATCTCGTCAAGTTGAAGGCCGCCGCGGAACATTCACAGGATCAGCTCCACGCAGCCATTCGAACCTTGCCCGATCTTTTCTGGATCAAGGACATGGATGGCCGATACACGCTTTGCAATGATGTATTTGACGCTTTCAACCGCGTGCCAAAGGGCGCAATGTTGGGCAAGACAGCTTACGAAACGGCCAATCCCATCAACTTGAAAGATCACCTGGAGACCGACCGAAGGGCTCTGGAGACAAATGAGCCCGTAAGCTTTGAGATCGAACTTCCTGCAGAGGACAACGACCCCGCCAAAGCCTCACATTATTTCGTCCAGAAAATCGCCATTCGAAACAACCTCGGCGAAGTGACGGGAATTCTCGGAACCGCACGAGACGTGAGCGAAAGCAAGCGCCTGGAAGCGGAAATTCGCCAGCGCGAAGCCGAATACCGACAATTGCTCGACAATCTTCCCGATTGCATCGTGCGTCATTCGGCCAAGGATGGTGCCATCTACCTGAACGCAGCGATGCGGGAGACCATCGAAAAGACGATCGGCTATCCGCTCGACATCTATCTCCAAACAATGGCGGCCAACCCGCAAGCCCATATCACCATGGCGGTGCCGATGGAGACCGCGCTAGAAGCCATCAGGACCCGCAAGCCCGTGGTGCGCGAACTGGAATTTCCCGGCAAATCCGGCGAGGTGTTTACCCACGAACTGCGCTACTTTCCGGAATTCAGCAGCGACGGATCGGTTCACTCCGCCCTGGGCATAGGCCGCGACATCACCGGCGAGAAAGCCGCCGAGCGAATGTTGCAGGCCAAGGAACGTGAACTGGAACGGATTGCCTATACAGACGCGCTCACCGGCCTGGCGAACCGGGTGAGGTTGCAGGAGACACTGAGAACGTTCCTGAACGACGCCATCGCCAATTACGGCCAAATGGCCCTGCTGACACTTGACATCGACCGCTTCAAATCGATCAACGACACCCTGGGCCACATTGTCGGTGACGAGTTGCTGATTGAATTTGCATCGCGGCTGAAGAAGGTCATCGCCACGAAAGGGTGGTTGGGACGTCTAGGCGGCGACGAGTTCGTAATCATTCTTCCGCATGTCAAAAACCGCGCGGACGTGCACGAGGTTGCTCAGGATATTATAGCCGCGATCAACAAACCGATGCGGATTGGTGGCAACATCGTTAGCGTGTCCACCAGTATCGGTGTTGCGATCGGACCCGAGGACAGCGCCTGCGAGGAAACACTGTTCCGCTTTTCCGACATTGCTCTCTATCAGGCCAAGTCTGAGGGCAGAAACCGCGCATGTTGCTACTCGCCCTTGATGAGCAAGCGTGCCGAAACCCATTTCAAACTGGAAGGCCTGATCCGTGAAGGATTGTTGAACGACCAGTTTGAGGCTTTCTTCCAGGCCAAGATCGCGCTTTCATCCAGACGGATCACCGGGGCGGAGGCACTGTGCCGCTGGTATCACCCCGAACTCGGCTTCATTGCGCCAGACCAGTTTATCCCCGTTGCAGAAGACACCGGCCAGATCATTGAAATCGGCAAACGCATTCTGCGTAAGGCCTGTGAATTTGCCGTTGCCTGCAATCGCATTTCCACGCGCCCGTTCACGGTTGCCGTCAACCTTTCGCCACGCCAGATCGTCTTCGGCGGTTTCCTGGGGGTTCTTGGACAATGCCTGGAGGAGACCGGTTGCAAGGCTGAATGGCTGGAGCTGGAGATCACCGAAAGCCTTCTTCTGGCGGACAACGAATCCATTCGTGAGACGCTTGCTGCCATAGCCGGGCTTGGCATTCTCATCTCCATTGACGACTTCGGCACGGGCTATTCGGCGCTGAGCTATCTGCGCAATCTGCCGATTGGCGGCCTCAAGGTTGACCAGTCCTTTGTGCGCGACATGAATACCGATGAAAAGCAGGCGGTTCTGGTGCGCAGCGTTCTCGGCATGGCGCAGGGCCTGAAACTCAAGACTGTTGCTGAAGGCGTCGAAAACGAAGAAATTGCCCGCAAGCTTGAAACGCTCGGCTGTGAGACCGGGCAGGGCTACCTCTGGCATAAACCCGCCCCCGCCACCGACCTGCTGGCGCGCCTGAAAGCGCAAACGGCAGCGGAGACACCCGCTCCTTTGTCCGTGCCGACAGCCGTTTGAAACAGCACATCTGGAACTTTGTCACGCCTGTCTCATTACCCTCTTGAACGGGTATCGACGGAGGTTGCGACATGGCACATAGGCTGACAATCAATTCCATTACGCCAGTGGGCGGCACGGTTTTTCAATACGATCTCGAGAAGCCTGAGAATTTTTCCTTCAAACCCGGACAGGCAACAGACGTCGCCATCGACAAGGATGACTGGCGCGAGGAAACGCGGCCTTTCACCTTCACGTCCCTCCCCGACTGGGACAAACTGCAGTTCACGATCAAGAGCTATCCCGATCATGACGGGGTCACAAAGCAGCTGATGAACCTGAGCCCGGGCGATCGCCTCATCATCGATGATCCCTGGGGTACAATTCAGTTCAAGGGCAAGGGCGTGTTCATTGCAGGCGGGGCCGGTATGACGCCGTTTCTTTCAATCCTGCGCGACCTGCGCGAAAGCGGTGAACTGGCAGGCAACCGCCTGTTCTTTGCCAACAAGACCGTGACCGATATATTCTGCAAGGATGAGATCGATGGCATGAGTGGGCTTGCTGTTCACCATGTGCTCAGCGAAGAAGACCGTCCGGGCTACCTCCACGGCATCATCGACGAAGACTTCCTCAAGCAGCATGTCAGCGACTTCAACCAGAAATTCTATGTCTGCGGCCCGCCGGAAATGGTCAAGTCGGTGAAGCAGGCGCTGAAGTCACTCGGTGCCAATGCCGAAGAGGTGGTCTTCGAAGAATAGGCCAGCCTGAGGATGGGCCAACGCGCCGTTCAGATGCCCCGCTCCACGCGCTTGCGCACTTTCGAGAATTTCATACCCGGTTCGGCAAGCCGCTCGCCGGGGCCGATCCAGGCATAGGCAAGCAGGCAGGGATCAAACTCGCCGGTGGTGATGCGATGCTCTTCACCCGGCCTGTTGAGAATGAGCGAGCCCGGCGCATAGACCGCCTGTTCATTTTCCGACCAGGCACCTGAAACGGAAATATAGCTTTCCTCAATGTCCTGGTGGCTGTGCTGGGGATAGACGGTGTTCGGTGCAAAAAGCACAAAACCCAGCGTCAAGCGCTCGGATTTGACCGGACCGCCGGGGCCTAAAATATCACAAAAGGCATATTTGCGCGCCAAAGCTTTTGGCACGGATTTATAGCCGTACTGCCAGGTCAATTGCGGGCTCAGGCGTTCGAGTGCGCGGCTGATACCGTAAAGCCCATTGCGGGCGGCAAGATCAAAAGCCCGGCCAAGATGCGCCGTCACCGGCTTTTGTTCGGGCTCTGAAAAAACAATCTCCGGATTGGCGTCGATGACGGCGGACAGCGTATCGCGAACGCGTTTGCGATGGGTGCGGATGGCTTTTGAGCCGCCCGCCGATCCGTGGCGGTAGAGAAGCTCGAACTCATGCAGAAGATAACGCCAATCGGGACGATCAGTCAGCCGCAGCGGCACCATATCAGCCTCGTCATGATGCTCCGCCATTCCCCTTCGGCCCCCATCCCTTCACTGCCAAAACCGGATCAAAGGATGCGGCAAAGGCAAACGCTGTCAAGCGCATAATCCGGCCACCGCATCATTGACCATGACGGGCAGCAATCGTAGGTTCGGCGCTCTTTGATTGGAGAGTGATGCATGTTTCAGGTCTTTTCCGGCATTTGGGCGCTGCTGCTCGGTATCGTGCTCATCATGCTGGGCAATGGCATGCAGTCCACGCTGATCGGCCTGCGCGGCAACCTGGAAGGCTTCTCCGCAACAGCCCTTTCCATCGTCACCTCCGGCTATTTCATTGGCTTCCTTTCCGGCGCACGCTACACGCCCGTTCTCTTGCGCCGTGTTGGCCATGTGCGGGTGTTTGCGGCGCTCGGCAGTTTCATGTCTGCGGGCGTGATTGCGCTTCCCGTGCTGCCCGACCCCTGGGCCTGGATGGTGCTGCGCCTGCTGATCGGCTTTTGCATGTCGGGCATTTATGTGACCGCCGAAAGCTGGCTGAACGATGCAGCGACGAACGAGACACGCGGCAAGGTTCTCTCCGCCTATATGATTGCCCAGACGCTTGGTCTCATTGGCGCGCAGGGGCTTTTGACGCTCGGCGACACGCAGACATCCGTGCTCTTCATCGGTGCTTCGATCCTCGTATCGGTTTCCTTTGCGCCGATCCTCTTGACAGTCAGCCCCGCACCGAAGACGGAACTCACCCGCCCTATGCCGCTGCGCGAACTCTTTACCGGATCGCCGCTCGGCACGGTCGGCGTCTTTCTTCTCGGCACCGTATACGCGACGCAATCGGGGATGGGACCGGTTTTCGGCGCGATGATCGGCATGACCACGGCTGGCATTGCGCTTTTCGTCGCCATGCTCTTTGCCGGCGCGCTTTTCCTGCAATATCCGATCGGCTGGCTCTCCGACCGCATGGATCGCCGCCAGGTGATTTTCGGCCTTTCGGCGATTGCAACGGCTGCCTGCATCTTCGGCTGGTTTACCGGCGAAAATTTCTGGCCGATGATGATTGCAGCCTTTATCTCCGGCGGCATGACCACGCCGCTCTACGCGCTCCTGCTGGCCTATACGAACGACTATCTTTCGCCCGAAGACATGCCGGCAGCCTCTGGCGGGCTGGTTTTCACCTTCGGTCTCGGCGCTATTCTCGGACCGCTGATCACCGGCTGGACGATGCAGCAGGCAGGTCCCTTCACCTTCTGGCTGGTCTTGACCGTCACCTTCGCGGCCATTGCCCTTTACGCGCTCTACCGCATGACCCAGCGCGCCGCGATCCCCGCCAGCGAAACCGAAAGCTATATCGGCGTCATCCCGACCGCCACGCCGGTCGCCGTGGAAGCGGCCAGCGCCTGGGCGGTGGAAAATGCCGAATCCGAACGCAGTGAAGAAAGTGACGAGGAAGAGACGCCAACCCCGGCGTGATGGCTTCCCTCTCCTTGGCCGCCGAGAGAAGGTCAGGGCGAGGGGCATTCTCGGATTTTTCAGCACATGCATGTTTTTTCGAGGCCTTTTGGCTTGCATACGCTTTTAACTATCTGATCCCTTCCGAACGCTTCGTTCCGCGCTGCCCCTCATCCGTCCCTTTTGGCCATCGCTCGTCTCCCTCGTCATGCTCCGGCTTGACCCACCACTGTCCGCAAGCTTGTGTTTGGATCCTCGGCTCAAGGCCGAGGATGACGGTGTGTGTGGTTGGCGCGGTGTCAAACAACGTTCTTCCTTCCTCCTGCACCTTAATCCCGGCAAGCAGATCGCTTCCGGGTTTCGCATCATTCTCTGCCGGGACTCGCTGATCTTTCTCGGCGTTGCCGTAAAAGGCGTCCCGGATGGGTGCCCTCCTGACAGGGAAGGCGGATGGGGCGTTTTGTGCGCCACATTGTTGTTAGTTTATGATGCGCACAAAGCGCCCCGCCTTCAGTCGTTTTTGAATTGCAAACTTGGTGATCAACGCCCGGTTCTCCTTCTCCTCCGTAGAGGTATCCAGATAAAGGCACAAACCGTGTCTTAGCTTATGCAGGCCAAGCCTGCACGTCGGAGGGGGCTGCCTTACCCTTGTCTCCGCCGGGTCACCGCTTCTTGCAAAACCCCGGTGCGAACATTCCCGTTTGAATGTCCAATGGCCTCTTCGGCAAGAGCCCATATCCGAGGCCTGCGTCTGCCCCCGAACCCGGAACCGACCCCGCTCGCCACAGCGCCCTGTGGTGTATCCGTGCGGGATGGGGGTATTATGAGCATGCGTGGAGAGGGCGGGGATGAAATGGCCTAAAATTTTTATCCGTCATCCTCGGCGTTGACCCGAGGATTCCTGCGTAATCAATGGCTTGTGTGTGGATGGTCGGCTCAAGGCCGACCATGACGGTGGTTTTTTTATCCCCGTTTTCGGGGTGCCGAGCGCGCTGCCCCTTGTCTTCTCCCCTTGGGGAGAAGGTGGCCCGAAGGGTCGGATGAGGCGTTCTCAGGCCCGTTCAGTGGGAACCCCTCATTGTCACGCTGCGCATGACATTTCTCCCCAGGGGGAGAAAGCCGGGTCGTGCTTGCGGCAGCCTCAATGGTGAGCCCTCACCCTGAGGAGGCCGAAGGCCGTCTCGAAGGGCGGGGGCGGGTTGTTGGATGATCGGGGCCAGCCTGACCCTTCGAGGGTCGCTACGCTCCCACCATGAGGCATGAGGCTGGACGGAGCTTACGCTTTGACCGCCGTCATGCCAGACTTGGATACTGGCATCCAGCCACCGCGCGTCTGCGCGGTGAAAGGACCCTGTTCGTTGGCGTGGAAAAGAGTTTCCCGCGCGAAGGACTTCGCGCTGCTGGATCCCTGATCAAGTCCGGGATGACGGAGGAGAGTTGGTGCCGCCCCCCTATCCTCTCCCCTTGTGGGAGAGGATAGCAAGCCCCAAGAGCGCAGCGATTGGTCGGCGCGCTTGGTGAGGGGTAATCCTTCGATGTATACTTTACCCCTCACCAAGTGCGTCCAGCGTTCAGCGATTGCTTCACGCGGACTTACTATCCTCTCCCACAGGGGGAGAGGTGGGAGCCTGGCGCGGTCGTGCCGGATGTCTCCGATCGAACAAGCGGAAAGGTTTGCCTTTGGCAAGCGCAAACCAAAAATGTTCGGATGAGGGGTCCTCGGGACCGTGCAGTGGAAACCCCTCATTGTCACGCTGCGCATGACATTTCTCCCCGAGAGGAGAAAGCCAGGTCGCGCTTGCGGCGGCGTCAGCGATCAGACGAAGAATTGGCCGCCGTTGGCTGACAGGGTCGAGCCGGTGATGAAACCGGCGTCGTCGGAGGCGAGGAAGACAACGCAACGGGCGATTTCCTCCGGTTCGCCGAGGCGGCCGACCGGGATTTGCGGAATGATACGTTCATTCAGCACCTTTTCCGGAATCGCGCGCACCATTTCCGTGCCGATATAACCAGGGCAGATGGCATTGACTGTGATGCCCTTCATCGCGCCTTCCTGGGCGAGCGCCTTGGTGAAACCAAGGTCACCGGCCTTGGCGGCGGAATAGTTTGCCTGACCGGCCTGGCCCTTCTGGCCGTTGATGGAGGAGATATTAATGACACGACCAAAGGAGCGATCCCGCATGCCGGACCAGACCGGATGGGTCATGTTGAAAAGACCTGTCAGATTGGTGTTGATGACCGCATTCCACTGATCCGGCGTCATCTTGTGGAACATGCCATCACGGGTGATACCGGCATTGTTGACCAGCACCTCCACCGGACCAAGATCGGCTTCCACTTTCGCGATGCCTTCCACGCAGGACTCATAGCTCGAGACATCCCACTTATAAGTCGGAATGCCGGTTTCATCGGTGAATTTGGCGGCCGCTTCATCATTGCCTGCATAGTTTGCAGCAACCTTATAGCCGGCGTTCTTCAGTGCGATGGAAATCGCTGCACCAATGCCGCGCGATCCGCCCGTGACGAGTGCTACTCTGCTCATCTTATCCTCCCAGTCTTTTTAAGAAGTGTTCCCTTGGAGTGCGGCTCTTCTGCGGAGCCGCATTTCCATGTCTCTGAGGTTCTTATTGCATGCTCTCAACGCACATGGCGACGCCCATGCCACCGCCGATGCAAAGGGTTGCGAGGCCCTTTTTCTTGCCCGTGCGCATCATTTCGAACAGCAGCGTATTGAGTACGCGTGCGCCCGATGCCCCGATCGGGTGACCAATGGCGATGGCCCCGCCGTTGACATTGACGATGGACGGATCCCAGCCGAGGTCCTTGTTGACGGCGCAGGCCTGCGCCGCAAAAGCCTCGTTGGCTTCCACCAGATCCAGATCGTTGATTGACCAGCCGGCTTTTTCCAGCGCCTTGCGGGAGGCCGGGATCGGGCCTGTGCCCATGATCTGCGGGTCGACACCGGCAGTTGCCCAGGACGCAATGCGCACCATGGGCTTGATACCGCGCTTGGCCGCTTCCTCTTCGGTCATCAAAAGGGTTGCGGCAGCACCATCGTTGATGCCGGAAGCATTGCCCGCCGTTACCGTGCCCTCCTTGTCGAAGGCGGGGCGAAGCTTGGCCATCGCATCCAGCGTCGCACCGGCGCGGATATATTCATCCTGATCCACCACGATGTCGCCCTTGCGGGTGCTGATGGTGAAGGGAACGATCTCGTCCTTGAACTTGCCGGCCTTCTGGGCAGCTTCAGCCTTGTTTTGCGAGGAAACGGCGAAGGCGTCCTGATCATCGCGCGAAAGCTGCCACTGCTTGGCAACATTCTCCGCCGTGTTGCCCATATGGTAGCCGTAAAAGGCGTCGGTGAGGCCATCACGGATCATGGTGTCGATCATCTTCAAATCGCCCATCTTGACGCCGGAGCGCAGATGCGCGCAATGCGGCGCCATGGACATGGACTCCATGCCACCGGCAACGATGATGGAGGCATCGCCCGTTGCAATCTGCTGCATGCCGAGCGCCACGGCGCGCAGGCCCGAACCACAGAGCTGATTGAGCCCCCAGGCCGTCGCTTCCTTCGGAATGCCGGCATTGATGGCGGCTTGGCGTGCCGGGTTCTGGCCCTGGCCCGCAGACAGAACCTGACCCATGATGACCTCGTTGACCTCTGCCGCATCCACACCGGCGCGCTCCAGCACGGCCTTGATGGTTGCGGTTCCCAGATCATGGGCGGGCGTGTTGGCAAACGCACCATTGAACGAACCGACTGCGGTGCGTGCCGCACTTGCGATAACGATTGAAGGGCTGCTCACTGAAATTCCTCCTTGCGAAAATCCGGTTTGCGTCCCTCAAACGGGAACGCTTTGCCTTGTTTTATCCTGTTACGATTGCACTTTTCGCGCTGACATGGAAGTCCACTTTCTGGTGATGTTCCAAAAACAAACGTCCACACTTTAGCAATTGCTAATTGCTGCACCTCTTTGAAAAAGCATGCGCTGCAGCAAATTGAATCCTCTGAGTTAATCGACACTTACATAAAATCGTTGCGCATGGCCCAAAAATGCGCAAGGTTCGCCGCAGCGCACAAATCGTTTGGCATTTCAGCCATTTTGCGTTTAAGCTCGCTAAAAGCCGTGTGGCGGCGCAGCTTGGGTGAGGAAGCAAATATGGCAAAAAACGACGGTCAGATTGTTATCAAGAAATACGCCAACCGGCGCCTGTATAATACCGGCACCAGCACTTACGTGACGCTTGACGACCTGGCGGAGATGGTCAAGCGCGGCGAGGATTTTGTGGTGCAGGATGCCAAGAGCGGCGATGACATTACACATTCGGTGCTCACGCAAATCATCTTCGAGCAGGAATCCAAGACCGGCAACACGCTTCTGCCGATCTCCTTCCTGCGCCAGTTGATTTCCTATTATGGCGACCAAATGCAGATGGTGGTGCCGAGTTATCTGGAGCATTCAATGAAAGCTTTCGCCGAGCAGCAATCGCAGATGCAGGAGCAGATGACGAAAGCCTTTGGCGAGACCCCGCTGGGCAAGAATTTCCAGCTGCCCATGCAGATGGTGGAGGAACAGGTGCGCCGAAACACCGAGCTTTTCCAGAATGCCATGAAAATGTTTTCGCCCTTTTCCACCCCGGCTGCCGCCGAGGAAAAGAAGAAAACGGAATCCAGCGACATCGAAGAGCTGAAAGAGCAACTGCGCTCGCTTCAGGTGAAGCTCGACAGCCTCTGAGCGGCGGCAACAACGATAGAATTCTTCAAGCCCGCTTCGTTTCGAGGCGGGCTTTTTCGCGGCATCAAAGGCCGATGGAAACGTCGCGTGAGGCGGAACGGATGGAAACGGCAAAGCCTGCAATCACATCGATAAAGGCGATGGTCATGAGGATGAAGAACACCTGGGTTGCCGCATTCTTCACCATCAGGAATTCGATCAGGAAGGCCACAAAGACCAGCATCGACAACAGATGATCGACAACGGAAAAGGTGCTGGTGCGGGTTGCCTTCATGATCTCCACAAAGAGGATGACAAGGCTGGCAACGATCAGGAGATCGCCGCCGCTCATGGTCCAGTCGGCCCCGGACATCATGTTCAGCGACAGCAAATTGGCCGAAAAGGTGGCCATGCCGCCGAACACGCCGAGCATGATCAGATTATAGGCCAGAAGGGGCAGAAGCATCAGCGGCACGATTGCGATCATGGTGTCCTCTCAAGACGGGTGCGGTTTGCAGTCAGCTCTATAGAAAACAAAAAGGCTGGTCCAAGACCAGCCTTTTTAAAGATTTCCGCCTGATGGCAGCGCCGAATTATGCGCTTTCCTTCGGGGTCAGAACCTGACGGCCACGGTACATGCCGGTCTTCAGGTCGATATGGTGCGGACGGCGCAGTTCGCCGGAGTTCTTGTCCTCAACATAGGTAGAGGCCTTGAGCGCATCTGCGGAACGACGCATACCGCGCTTGGAAGGGGTCGTTTTTCTTTTCGGTACAGCCATTTTACTTAACTCCTTGCCAGGCAATAAAACGTTGCTGGCCGAATGATAGGCCGGTGTCAACTTGCCGGTTTGTTCGAAATTTGGCGGGCTTATACCTTGCGAGACCGGTTTTGACCAGTCCCCGCCCGCAATTTTTTGCAATTCCCGCGTCAGCTATCAGATTTCGTCTTCGGGAACAACCCAAGGCTCCTTCAAAGCCTCCGTCTCCCACGCTTTCCAGGCAAAATGCGATTTCATGTTTTCCATATAGATTTCCGCCTCGGGCGACGGCGTAAGACCGTAGATGTCAAACCGGTTGACGACCGGCGCATACATGGCGTCTGCCGCTGAAAAATCGCCGAACAGGAACGGCCCGCCATGGGCAGCGATCTGCGATGTCCAAATGTGGTTGATACGGGCAATATCGGCCTTTGTCGCATCATCGACTTTCAGCTCAATGGGCTGCTGGCGGAAGTTCATCGGGCAATGGCTGCGCAGCGCCGAAAAGCTGGAGGCCATTTCCGCAGAGACCGCCCGCGCCAAGGCACGCTTTTCCATGCCGCCCGGCCAGATGCTGTGATCGGGATAAAGCTCGGCGACATATTCGATGATGGCAAGCGACTCCCAGACCTTCACTTTGCCGTTTTGCAGAAGCGGCACCTTGCCGCTTTCCGAGACCGCCTTGATATCGGGATTGCCGGCTGGAAAGTCGAAACGGATCAACGCTTCCTCAAAGGGGATGCCCGCCGCCGTCATGGCGAGCCAGGGGCGAAACGACCAGGAGGAATAGTTCTTGTTGCCGATATAGAGTTTGAGCGGTGCCATCGCGAAAATGCCTTCCATGCTTGTGGAGAGAGACCATAGGAAGCCGCTATCGATCTATCAAATGAATAGGTGTGATCTTATTCATAAAGACATTTGATGTAACTGCCGGATTGCCGCGCAAGACGCTTCACACGTGCCGCCAGCGACTGCATGCGCCCTGACGGCTTATTGGCAATCCGCTCATAGGGATTGGGCAAGGACACGGCGAGATAGGCCGCCTGACTGGCCGAGAGTTTCGAAGCCGGCACATTGAAATAGTGTTGTGCGGCGGCTTCAATGCCATAGATGCCATCGCCCCATTCGGCGATATTGAGATAGATCTCCATCATCCGGCGCTTGGACCAGATGAAATCGGCGGTGACGGCGAGCGGCAGTTCCAGCGCCTTGCGCACGACCGAACGGATATTGAAGAGATAGAGGTTTTTCACCGTCTGCATGGGGATGGTGCTGGCGCCGCGCGTGGCGTCACCATTGAGCGCATCCTCCACGACGGTTTTCAGCTCGCCGACATCGACGCCGTAATGGCTGCAGAACTGCCCGTCTTCCGACATCATCACCGACTGCACCAGAACGGGCGCGATATCGTCAAAACCGACCCAGCGGCGCTCATAGCCCTGAAAGGTCGCAAGATCGAGGATCATGAGCGTGGAGACGGGGTGGATGAACGGAATGGCGTAGAGAACAACGAGAGCATAGGGCAGGATCAGCAGGAAGATCAGCCATTTGATCGCCAGCCGCAGCCAGGACGCCCACGACGCTGTCTTTTCTCGTCTGCCTGTCTCCTCTTCCACGCGCAATCCCTTGATCTTTGCCCTTCGTCTGACGCTTTCTTAGCCGCTTGAACCGCAGATGGCCAGTATCGCCGTTGCTTTGATGAAACGACCCCGTTGCAAGCGCCCGTTTGAAGTGCCAAAGAGCAGATATGAACCTTTTGAGCCAAACCTTTGCAGACAGGCTTGCCGCGCGCGCCAGCGCCGTGGAAGCCATGCTCAATGCCATATTGACTGAGACGCCGCTGGAAGGCGAGACGGCGCGCCCCGCTCACCTGCTTTCGGCCATGCGCCACGGTGTATTGAATGGGGGAAAGCGCTTCCGGCCCTTTCTGGTTCTCGAAAGTGCGGCCCTCTTCGGCTTTGATGGCAATGCGGCCATGCGTGTCGCCGCGGCGCTGGAATGTCTGCATTGTTATTCGCTGGTTCACGATGATCTGCCTGCGATGGACGATGATGATCTGCGGCGCGGTCGGCCAACGGTGCATGTGGCCTATGACGATGCAACGGCAATCCTTGCAGGTGACGCGCTCCTGACGCTGGCATTTGACCTGATTGCCGACCCGCAAACCGACCTCCCGGCGGACCGACGGGCCGATCTCGTGCTGCTGCTGGCCCGCGCCGCGGGCATTGGCGGCATGGTGGGCGGGCAGGTGCTGGATATTGCTGCTGAAACGAAGACGCCCGATGAAGCGGGTATTATCACATTGCAGGCTATGAAAACCGGGGCACTGCTGCGCTTTGCCTGTGAGGCGGGCGCAGTCATTGCGGGTGCCGGGACGGACGACCGTACACGCCTTCGCCAATATGGCGAGAAAATCGGCCTTGCCTTCCAGCTTGCCGACGATCTCCTCGACCTGACGGCTGATACAGCCACACTCGGCAAGGCGGCCGGCAAGGATGCCGGGCGCGGCAAGGGAACTCTGCCCGCGCTGCACGGCGAAGCCTGGACGCGTAAACGGCTCGGAGAACTCGTGAGCGAGGCTGAATCCCTTTTGGAGCCATTCGGCGAACGGGCCGCCATCCTCAAAGAAGCCGCCCGTTTCGTAGCCAACAGAGACAAATAGTCATGAGCAAATTCTGGTCTGACATCGTTGCTGACCTACACCCCTATGTCGCGGGCGAACAACCGCGCATTGCCAATCTCACCAAGCTGAACACAAACGAAAACCCTTACGGCCCCTCGCCAAAGGCGCTGGAAGCCATCAAGACGGCAGCCGACGAGCGCTTGCGACTTTACCCCGACCCGGTTGCGCTGGAGCTGCGCGAGGCCATTGCCGCACGTTATGGTGTGACAGCCGATGAGGTCTTTGTCGGCAACGGGTCGGACGAGGTTCTGGCGCACACGTTTGCCGCCCTGTTGAAGCATGAAAAACCGCTCCTTTATCCCGATATCAGCTACAGCTTCTACCCGGTCTATTGCCAGCTATATGATATTGCCGCCGAAACGGTGCCGCTGGATGCAGACTTTGCCATCCGCCCCGCTGACTATGACCGCGATTGCGGCGCAATCATTTTGCCCAACCCGAACGCGCCGACGGGACGCGCACTGACCCTCGATGAAATCCGCGAACTGCTCAACGCCCATCGCGATATTCCGGTGGTGATCGACGAAGCTTACGTTGATTTTGGTGCCGAAAGTGCCGTTACGCTGGTCAAGGATTACGATAATCTGCTTGTCGTGCAGACCTTTTCAAAGTCCCGCTCGCTGGCAGGCATGCGTGTGGGGTTTGCCATCGGTCAACGGCCACTGATCGATGCACTGGAGCGCGTAAAAGACAGCTTCAACTCCTATCCGCTCGACCGCCTTGTGCAGGTGGCCGCCAAAGCCTCCATTGAAGATGAGGCCTGGTTTGAGGAATGCCGCGCAAAAGTGATCACAACGCGCGACTGGCTGACGGATGCACTGGAAGCACTCGGCTTTGACGTTCTGCCTTCAAAGGCCAATTTCGTTTTTGCCAAGCATGAGACGGTAGGTGGTGGCGAACTTTATGCGGGCTTGCGCGAACGCGCGGTTCTGGTGCGCCATTTCAACAAGCCCCGCATTGCCGACTATCTGCGCATGACCATTGGCACGCAGGGCGAATGCGAAAAGCTGGTTGCCGCACTGAAAGAGATTTTGACCTGACGCAACCAACCGTTCATTGGGACCGATATGATGATTGATATTCCAGATGGCGCAGTCATCCACACGGTTTTGTTTTCGTTTTACGATGATGTGGACGAATGCGCCCGCCAGAGCGCCGTGGAAATGCTTCGTTCGGCCGGTCACACATACGCAGCTGGTGACGATGGATTGTTGTACTGGCGTGTGAACGAAAATCTCGATCTGCGTAAGAACTGGCATCTGGTCGAGATTGGCATTTTCGCCGACCATGAAAGCCTGAGGCGCTTTGTAAAGAGCGAAATTCACCAGGCAGTCGCTGAGCGATTTCGAACGATTTCAAATTGGGCCGTTGGGGATCTGATGAGCTGAACCATGCAGTGGCAAACGCGCAGAACGCGTTTATAGGCGATAACCCCAGGCTGACCTGCCACGGGATGTGAAAAACGGGCCATTTCGGCCCGTTTTCTTTTGTCTCTGTTTCACGTTTCGAAGACGACCAGCAGATCCTTGGCGTCGATCTGGTCGCCGGTCTTGACGAGAACCTCCGCGATCTTGCCATCGCGTTCGGCATGCAGGGCCGTTTCCATTTTCATGGCTTCGATGGAAACCAGAACGTCGCCGGCCTTGACCTCCTGACCGGCGGCAACCGCCACGGTGGAGATGACGCCCGGCATGGGAGCACCCACCTGAGCGGCATTGCCGGCTTCAACCTTGCGTCGCACAGCCGATCCGCCTGTTCGGTTGCGATCCGGCACCTTGACGCGCCGCGGCTGGCCGTTCAGCTCGAAGAACACGGTGACCATGCCCTTTTCATCCGTTGCGCCAATGGCCTGATTGAGAACGACCAGCGTCTTGCCGCGCTCGATCTCGACGAAAAGCTCATCGCCCACCGGCAGGCCGTAGAAATAGGCAGGGGTCGGCAGCGTGGAAACCGGGCCGTACATTTCAGCAGCCAGTGCATAGTCGGTGAAGACCTTCGGATACATGAGGTAGGAGGCAAACTCGTATTCCGAGACTTCGCGCTCAAGCTTGGTTTCGATATCCTTGCGCTCGGCATCGAGATCGGCATCTTCGAGCAGCGAGCCTGGGCGAACCGTATAGGGCTTTTCGCCCTTCAGCGCCTTTTTCTGCAGACCTTCAGGCCAGCCGCCGGGGGGCTGACCAAGATCGCCCTTGAGCATGGACACCACTGAATCGGGGAAGGACAGATCCTTTGCCGGGTTCTCGACATCGGCCACCGTCATATCCTGGCTCACCATCATCAGCGCCATATCGCCGACAACCTTGGAGGATGGTGTCACCTTCACAATATCGCCGAACATGCGGTTGGCGTCTGCATAGGCCTGAGCAACCTGGTGCCAGCGGGTTTCCAGCCCCAGAGAACGCGCCTGTTCCTTCAGGTTGGTGAACTGGCCACCCGGCATTTCATGCAAGTAAACCTCGGACGCCGGACCCTTGAGGTCGCTTTCGAAGGCGGCATACTGGTTGCGCACCGCTTCCCAATAGAAGGAGATGCGGCGGATCCATTCCGGGTTGAGGCCCGGATCACGGTCGCTTCCGGTCAGCGCTTCGACGATGGAACCGAGGCACGGCTGCGAGGTATTGCCCGAAAGCGCATCCATGGCCGCATCAACAGCGTCCACACCGGCTTCGACAGCCGCCAGAACGGTGGCAGCCGCAATACCGGACGTGTCATGCGTGTGGAAGTGGATCGGCAGGCTGGTGGCTTCACGCAGCGCCTTGAACAGGATCTTGGCAGCAGCTGGTTTCAAAAGACCCGCCATATCCTTGACCGCAATGATATGGGCGCCTGCACGCTCCAGCTCCTGAGCCAGGTCGACATAATATTTCAGGTCGTATTTCGGCCGGGCGCTGTTCAGGATATCGCCGGTATAGCAGATGGCCGCTTCACAGAGCTTGTCTTCTTCGGCCACCGCATCCATCGACACCCGCATGTTTTCCACCCAGTTCAGGCAGTCGAATACGCGGAAGAGGTCAATACCGCCGCTGGCAGCCTGGCGGACGAAATGTTTCACCACATTGTCGGGATAATTCTTGTAGCCAACGCCGTTCGCACCGCGCAGCAGCATCTGCAGAAGCAGGTTCGGCGCGCCTTCGCGGACCAGCGCCAGACGCTCCCACGGATCCTCGGTGAGGAAGCGCATGGACACGTCAAATGTCGCGCCACCCCAGCATTCCAGCGAAAACAGGTTCGGCAGGGCGCGAGCATAAGCGCCGGCAATGCGGGCAATGTCATAAGTGCGCATGCGGGTGGCCAACAGCGACTGGTGGCCGTCACGCATGGTCGTATCTGTCAGAAGAATGCGCTTTTCATTGCGCATCCATTCGGCAAATTTCACTGGTCCGAGTTCGTCGAGCTTCTGCTTGGTGCCATCGGGAATATCACCATTGATATAGGGAAGAACGGGTGCCGCCGCATCTTCCGGGGGCCTGGTGCGGCCCTTGGCTTCGGGATGGCCGTTCACGGTAACATCGGCAAGATAGGTCAGAAGCTTGGTGGCGCGGTCCTGGCGTTTCACCTGCTCGAAGAGTTCTGGCGTATTGTCGATAAACCGGGTCGTATAGGTGTTGTCGCGGAATTTCGGGTGGCTGATGATGGCTTCAAGAAAGGTCAGGTTGGTCGCCACGCCGCGGATGCGGAATTCGCGCAGCGCACGGTCCATGCGGTCGATCGCCTCCTGCGCAGTCGGTGCCCAGGCCGTGACCTTCTCAAGCAGCGGATCATAAAAGCGCGTGATCACAGCACCTGAATAAGCCGTGCCGCCATCCAGACGGATACCGAAACCGGTGGCGCCGCGATAGGCGGTGATGCGGCCATAATCGGGAATGAAGTTCTGCTCGGGATCTTCCGTGGTGATACGGCATTGCAGGGCGTTGCCGTTCAGGCGGATTTCTTCCTGCGGAGGAACGCCGGATTCCGGCGTGCCAATGGCAAAACCATCAAGAATATGGATCTGCGCTTTCACGATATCGATGCCGGTGACCTCTTCGGTGACCGTATGCTCCACCTGAATACGCGGATTGACCTCGATGAAGTAGAACTTGCCGGTATCGGCATCCATCAGATATTCGACGGTGCCTGCACCGATATAGCTGGTTGCTTCAGCAATTTTCAGCGAGTATGCGGCCAGTTCCTGCCGCTGATCTTCCGACAAATAGGGTGCCGGTGCGCGCTCGACGACCTTCTGGTTGCGGCGCTGGATGGAACAGTCGCGCTCGAAAAGGTGAACGGCATTGCCGTGCGTGTCGCCCAAAATCTGGCTTTCCACGTGACGTGCCCGCTCAACGAGCTTTTCCAGATAAACCTCGTCCTTGCCGAAGGCAGCCCGCGCCTCGCGCTTGGCCTCTGTAACCTCGCGCTCAAGGTCTTCTGCCTTGCGGATGGCGCGCATGCCGCGCCCGCCGCCGCCCCAGGAGGCCTTGAGCATGACAGGATAGCCGATCTCATCGGCCATGCGGCGCACTTCGTTCATGTCATCCGGCAGCGGGTCGGTGGCCGGAACGACCGGGACCCCGATGGAAATCGCCAGATTGCGGGCGGCCACCTTGTTGCCGAGCGAGCGCATGGTTTCCGGCTTCGGACCGATGAAAATGATGCCGGCCTTTTCGCAGGCCTCGGCAAATTCCGGGCTTTCCGAAAGCAGGCCATAGCCCGGATGGATGGCGTCGGCACCTGAAAGTTTGGCAACGCGCAGCACCTCGTCAATCGAAAGATAGCTTTCGATCGGCCCCAGATCACGATCAAGATGCGGGCCGCGCCCGACCTGATAGGATTCATCCGCCTTGAAGCGATGGAGCGCGAGTTTATCCTCTTCCGCCCAGATCGCTACAGTCTTGATACCAAGTTCATTTGCGGCACGGAAAACGCGGATAGCAATTTCGGAACGGTTTGCAACGAGAATTTTGCTGATGGGCAAGGCGGGCTCTCCATATTTTTGCAACAGACGATGCTGCAATGCGAAGAAGTTTTAGACTGCCTCCTGCATAAGTTCAAGAATAGGGACAGAATTCTTGGCGCACGCAGGCCCTTGCCGAGAGTGACAAACCAAAGCCCCACATCATCGCATGCAAGCGCGCTGCCATGCCGGCTTGCATGCGCATCCGCTCATACGATCAAGCCTCTGCGAAAAGCGAGCGCCACAGTGTGCTGACGATTTCGCGCGCCATGTTTTTCCTGCAGGCTATTCACATGCCAGTCGACCGTGTTGGGAGAGATTTTCAAAAGCTCGCCAATTTCCTGTGAGGTGAGGCCGTCGGCCAGAAAATTCAGGATCTCCAGTTCGCGCACGGTCGCCTCGACCGCGCCGGTATCGAGCTGACCGGCCTGCCCTTCAACCGCCTCCATTTTCTGCAGCTCAAGCAGTGAAACCTTGGCAACCTGCTCGAACAGGCTCAGCTCCAGCGGGGAAAGCTCCAGTTCGTCACCCACAAGAACCAGCCCCCCGATCAGGCCGCGCGGGCTGTGGACCGGGAAACTGTAGCCGTGGGAAAGCCCATGCGCCTTGGCATCCTGCAACATCCTGCGCATCTTGCCGTTTTTGGTACTCTTATCGAAATACTGGATGGCCGTTTCCCATGTAAAACCACCTTCGGCACCGGAAAGATACCGGATCATCGGATCGACGAGAACATACCTTTTCTCAATGTAGCGCTCTGTCCAGCCATCGGGCCAGCGGCCCGCAAGGATCTGCCCAAACAGTTCGGGCCCGGGCTTGGGCTGCTTGAAAAGCCCGTAAAACGGAACTCTATACTGGGCGAGAAGATGTTCGAGGTCTGCAATCAGATACCGTGGCTTGGCGTGTTCCCTGGCCATAACCAGGAACTGCACAATCTCATTCACACTCATCTTACGCCCCAAAAAATGCAGAAACTGCAAAGTCATTCGGATCGAAAATCCAAATAGCCCAATAGTTTAAGGAAGCAGTAACCCTAAACAGTCTCTTGTCGTCAAGGTTGTTTCAACCTGAAATTTCAATCTTCCAGTTTTATTACTTACCCACGCTGGGGATTTCTGCTGTTTCGCCCGGCCGCAGCGCTCTGAAACGCGCAGGCTCAATTGCGGCTTCCATCAGCGCCTCGCACAAATGATCGACCGGATGATGGATCGCCTCGTTGGTGAGCTGGAAAGTGCCCCAATGATGACCAACGGCATACTCCGCGCCGCAGAGCTTGAACCCGCCAACGGCCTCCTGCGGGTTCTGGTGCTGGCCCTTCATGAACCAGCGCGGCTCATAAGCGCCGATGGGGAGGATCGCGAGGCGGATTTTCCCGTGTTTTTCCGCAATAGCGCGGTAGTGGCTGCCATCATGAAAGCCGGTGTCGCCGATGTGATAAATCTTTCCCGCTGGCGTATCGAACACAAAAGCCGCCCACAGAGCCATGCGCCTGTCGCCGGTGCCGCGCGCCGACCAATGATAGGACATTTCGGCATGGATGCGCAATCCATGCGTTTCCAGCGCATCGCCCCAATCCATCACGGCAAAGCGTGCTTTCGGCGCAAATTTCCGCATGATCGTGTCGTTGCCAAGCGGGGTGACAACCAGCGGATCATGCGCCTTGATGATTGTGCGCAGGCTGGCTGAATCCATGTGGTCGTAATGATTATGCGTGACGACGAGGATATCGATTTGCGGCAGATCTTCAAGCTTCACACCGGGCGGATTGACGCGCTTCGGCCCGGCAAACTGTACCGGGCTGACCCGGTTTGACCAGACGGGATCGGTCAGAATGTTCACGCCAGCGGTCTGGATCAGCAGAGAGGCATGCCCGATCATGGTGACCACCATGCGGCTTCCCTCAACGCGGGGCTCCGGCACTGTGCCATGAAACGGACTTGGATAGGACTTCGGCCACTTATGCCGCTTTTCGCGGAATTGCCATTTCAGCAAGCTGGCCAGATTACCGGGAGCCTCACCGCCGGGGACAAAGAAGCGCATGCCGTCAAAATGGTCGCTGACCGGGCCTTGATAGTAGGGATTGTCCGGTTTTTTTGCCGCCATGCTGCGCCTCACTCTGTCTTTGACTGTCTATATTTGGGCTGCTGGTGACATAATTCAACTCGGCCACGGAAAGCGGCAACCAAAAAGGGGTGGCGAAACCGCCACCCCATTTGCAAGGCGCTTTGTCCGCGCGCCTTATTTATCGACGCCGCCCCAGATGGCTTCGGCGGTCTTGACCACCAGTTCCAGTTTGCGGCGCTGATCGTCAGCGGTGATCTTGTTGCCTTCTTCGGTTGACGAGAAGCCGCATTGCGGGGCAATGCCGAGCTGATCGATATCCGCATATTTCGAGGCTTCCTCGAACTTGCGCTTCAGATCGTCGATGCTTTCCAACTCGCCTGTTTTGGTGGTGATGAAACCGGGCAAGACGCGCTTGTTGCCCTTGGGCAGCAGCCGCAACGGCTCAAGGCCACCGGCGCGGTCTGAATCATATTCCATGAAATAGATGTCGATACCGGTCTTGTTGAAGATGGCGTCAGCCGCGAGATCGTAAGCGCCTTCGGCCGCCCAGGTGGAGACAAAATTGCCGCGGCACAAATGCATGCCGATCTTCATATCCGCCGGACGATCCTTGATCGCCTCATGCATGGTCCAGGCATACCTGTCGATCAGCCAATCGGGATCGGTGCCTTCCGCCTTCTTGGCAGCGCGATGCTTGGGATCGCACAGATAAGCAAAGAAGATATCATCCATCTGCACATAGCGGCAGCCGGCATCGTAAAAGGCCTGGACCGCCTTTTTGTACGTTGCGGCAAGATCGGCAAACAGCACGTCGAGATCTTCATATTCCTTCGGATGGATGTCCTTTTTCGCCGTACGGAAGTGGCAGCAGGAGGGACCGGGAATGGAAATCTTCGGCTGTACCTTCGTGTGCTTGGCCACGAACTTGAAATGTTCGAGCATCGGATGGTCATCGGGAAAGTCGAGCTTTCCGGAGATGACAGGAAAGATCGGACGCAGCTTCACGCCATGGAACTGAACACCTTCATCGCGCTCTTCCAGATCGAAACCGGTAAGTTCGCCCATGAAATCATAATGCCAGAACGAACGGCGCTGTTCGCCGTCGGTCACGCATTTCAAGCCGACATCTTCCTGCATCTTGATGAGGTCGATAATCGCCTGATCCTCAACCGCAGTCAGCTCTTCTTTGGAAATGGACTTGTCCTCGAAGAATTTCTTGCGGGCATCGTGCACGGATTGCGGACGCAGCAAAGAGCCGACATGGTCGGCACGATAGGGCGCATTGTTCACAGACATGGGGGCCTCCATTTTTGTTATGATCTATAATCTCCTAAGGCGGTTCGGCGGTATTGTCGAGGGTGGTTTGACGCCTCTGCCAAGGTCTGTTTTATCTTAAAACCGCTTGGGGAGCTTATATCGGCAAAGGACGCAATCGGGTGCTTCTTTTCAAAGGAATCTCAAATATTGCAGGAGGTGCCGTAAGTTCAGTAATTTACTGAATGTCAGGCCAACGCCAAATCAGCAGACTTGCAACCTGATGCAGGGGAGTTTTCTGAAAGCCAGCCGCCATGACAAATCCATGCAATCCTGCGGTCCTCAACGCTGCTCTCTCTGCCGCATTCCTCAGGATTTGAGCGTCTGCTGAGATAAATATCCATTTCTCATTTGAGCGTGCTAGATAGCTGATCCATTCGATATCGCTTGAGTGGCGTCCGGATGGCAAATCCCGCAAGTCTCGAATATGCGCTGCTTTATGGCCTTCATGGCGAATGAAGCCATCAAGTGTGCTCGCGAGTTTGGGTGACGCACAATTGTCGAAGAAGACATTCACGCTGCCACTCGAGCTTCAAAATATGATTGAAATTCGACGGCATTACGGACGGCGCCCTCGCTCACATCATACGCTTTGGCCGCCGCTGCGACGCTCCCTTCGGCATGGACTGCATTTGCCAGTATCGCGGCGGGAACGTTTGATCGTGCATCAATAGGCTGCCCAAAAGAACGCTTTGGGTCAACGACGATATTCAGCTTTCTGCCGATGGGCCACCAAACCGTCGGCAGTCCATCGTCTCCGAAATCAACAGATTTTAGAACCGGCTCCAATATGCCATTAAATTCATACTGTCTTCTAAACAGGTTTAGGAGCTTTTCCTGATCTTCACCATCTTCGGTTCGTTCGATTGTTTGAAGAAATATCTCCCGTCCATCAGTACGAAATTTGTTGGTTGAGAGTGGGTGAGTTTCTCCAATTATTTCGCGGGCTGTCAAAATGGCAGACCTCACCTTGATCGCCGATACTCCAGCATTCATAAAAGCGTTAGCGACACGGGCCTCCATAAGGTCTCGGAACCCAAGATAGACTTTGTTGTCGCCCAGGGAAACTTCGCTCCTCCAGAGGGCAGGATAAGAACGGTCTCCCACTTTGTGGCCACCAAGCCAACGTGAAAGGCGCGCAGCTGGAATCTTCAAAAGCTTTCCAGCTTCCGAAGGTGTGTACAGCCCGACACCGATCAAATCATTTGTTTTCATCGCCACATTGATTCATCATCGCTGCTCGCTGTCAACGAGCTTCATCAAGCTATTGATCAATCAGTACTATTCAGCGGCTTCAGTCTTCCGCCCGAAACGGGCCTCAATGTAATCCTTCACCATGGCCTCGAAGTCCTCGGCAATCTTCGGTCCGCGCAGCGTTTTGGCCTTCTGGCCGTCGATAAAGACAGGCGCTGCCGGGCTTTCACCGGTGCCGGGCAGGGAAATGCCGATATCGGCATGTTTGGATTCGCCAGGTCCATTGACGATGCAGCCCATGACCGCAACGTTCAGCGCCTCAACGCCTGGATATTTTTCCCGCCAGACCGGCATGTTCTTGCGCAGGTCGCTTTCGATCTTCTGCGCCAGTTCCTGGAAAACGGTGGAGGTTGTGCGCCCGCAGCCGGGACATGCGGCAACAACCGGCAGGAACTGCCGGAAACCCATGACCTGCAGAAGCTCCTGGGCAACCACCACCTCACGCGTGCGATCACCGTTCGGCTCCGGCGTCAGGGAAACGCGGATCGTGTCACCAATGCCCTGTTGCAGCACATAGCCCATGGCGGCGGACGACGCGACGATGCCTTTCGACCCCATACCCGCTTCGGTGAGGCCAAGGTGCAAGGCGTGATCTGAGCGCGCGGCCAACATGGAATAGCAGGCGATGAGGTCCTGCACCTGAGAAACCT
Organism: Rhizobium sp. L1K21; assembly: GCF_024055895.1. Lineage (GTDB taxonomy): Bacteria > Pseudomonadota > Alphaproteobacteria > Rhizobiales > Rhizobiaceae > Ensifer_A. Next base: position 202,509 of record NZ_JAMXLE010000004.1, on the reverse strand, counting down.
TAGCCGACAAAATAATGCGGTTGCGCGCCAGCCCGATTTCCTCGGCAAGCTCGGCGGAAAGAAGCGCTGACTGGACAATAGCTTCACGTGTGACCTGGCGGGCTGTCAGCGGAGAACCGTTGTTCTGGTTCTCATCCATCAGCCGGGTCAAAAGCTCCTGGTCAAGCGAACCCCAGTTCACCCCGATGCGAACCGGTTTGTCATACCGGATCGCCATTTCGACGATCTCGGCAAACTGTTTGTCCTTCTTGTCCTTGAAGCCGACATTGCCGGGATTGATGCGATATTTCGCAAGCGCCTCGGCACAGGCCGGATGATCGGCCAGAAGCTTGTGGCCGATATAGTGAAAATCGCCGACCAGCGGCACATCGAGCCCAAGGCGCTCAAGGCGCTCACGGATTTTCGGCACCGCAGCAGCACTTTCATCGCGGTCCACAGTGATGCGAACGATTTCGGAGCCGGCGCGGGAAAGGGCCGCGACCTGCGCGACGGTTGCGTCAACATCTGCCGTGTCGGTGTTGGTCATGGATTGCACGACGACAGGTGCACCACCCCCGACGATGACGCCGCCGACATCAACGGCAACGCTGGCACGGCGTGGTTGGGGATCATAAGAAGCAGTCATTGCGGTCTCCGGGAGACATTGCTTGTTTACATGTCAGGTGGATCAAGCACGGGCTTTTGTCAACAGCGTGACAGTGGCACCCTATCTCAGAAGCGGCCGCAAAATAAGGTCCAGAAGCGCATGGATGCGCCCTTCGATATCACCATCTTCGCCCATGCGAAGCTTGATACCCTCCGCGCCATCCACGATGACCGCGGCAATGTCTTCGGGTTTCATCCGGGCGTCGTCCAGCGCGATTTTTCCATTCTCGGCAGCGCGCTTGAGAGTGGCCGCTGTCGTGGCTTCCAGCGCACCCATCCAGGCTTCGAAGAGGTCAGCAGCAAGCTCGGATTTCATGTCGAAAATTTCCTGGCCATGCGCCGTTTGCGCCAGCAGGCGGAACGGGTTGATAATTCCAGCCTCCAGAATCGCATAGACACTTTCCTGAGGCGCGGCTTCGCTGGCAATGATTTCCTCCAGCCGCTCTTTCAGCGTCTCCAGCATGTCGGTGACGCAGGCGCGGTAAATGTCCTTCTTGTTCTTGTAGACAAGATAAAGCGCTGGGCGCGACATGCCCGCCGCCTTTGCGATGTCATCCATCGTCGTGCGCTTAAATCCATAATCCAGAAATGTTCGTATTGCCGCACTGAGAACAGCGGCGCGCTTCGTTTCGGCGCTTGAATCCAACATGATTGACACTCTGACATTTTTTGTTATTTTGTCAAGACAAATCGCTTTTTGCTGATACAAGCTTGGAGGGGCTCTCATGAAATTGCAAGTGAACGGCGCATTTCACGACGTGGATGTCGAACCGGACATGCCACTATTGTGGGTTCTGCGTGACGAATTGAATATCAAGGGTCCGAAATTCGGCTGTGGTGCCGGTCTTTGTGGCGCCTGCACGGTGATCATCGATGGACAGGCGGTTCGCTCCTGCCAGACCTTTGCAAGCGATGTGACCACCGACGTGCGCACCATCGACGGCCTGGCCAAGGGCGATACCCTGCATGCGGTTCAGCAGGCCTGGCTCGATGAGCAGGTGGCGCAATGCGGCTATTGTCAGGCCGGGCAGATCATGAATGCGGTTGCCCTTCTTGAGAACAATCCGAACCCCACCGATGCCGATATCGATGATGCCATGAGCGGCAATCTCTGTCGCTGCGGCACCTATCCGCGCATTCGCGCTGCCATCAAGCGGGCGGCCGCAACGAAAGTGGAGGCGTAGACGATGGGACGTTTGGCAACCATTACCCGGCGAACCTTTCTGGTCGGAGCCGCTGTCGTCGCCGGTGGCGCAGCCTTTGGCTATTACAAATATCAGCAACCCTACGCCAACCCGTTGGAGGGCGATCTTGCCGAGGGCGAAAGCACCTTCAACCCCTATGTGAAAATCGGTACCGACGACACAATCACCGTGATCGCCCCGCGTGCAGAAATGGGCCAGGGCGTTTACACCACGCTCGCCGCACTGGTGGCCGAAGAGCTGGATGTGACGCTGGACCAGATCACGATTGAGCACGGCCCCTCATCACCAGCCTATTTCAACGAAGCAGGCTTTCGAGACGGAGCGCCCTTCGCGGCATTTGATCGGGGCTTCGTTGCCGATGCTGTTCGCTCGACGCTGGGTGTGGCCTCGAAATTTCTGGCCATTCAAATGACCGGCGGCTCATCATCGACCATCGACGCCTATGACAAAATGCGCCATGCCGGTGCTGTCGCCCGCGAAATGCTGAAGGCGGCGGCAGCCGAAAAGCTTGGGGTGCCTGCTGCATCACTGAAAACCGAGGCAGGCCAGATCACCGACCCGGCGTCCGGCAAGGTTCTCACCTATGGCGAAGTGGCACTTGATGCAGCCCGGCGCGACCCTCCGTCCGATGTGACCCTGCGCGATCGCTCGAAATGGAAAATTCTGGGCCGCTCTCAGCCACGCAGGGATATGCCCGCCAAGGTCACCGGCGCGCCGGTTTTCGGCATCGACGTCGATTTGCCGGACATGCTCTATGCGACGGTTCGCATGAACCCGCAGCCCGGTGGCGGCATGACGCGCTTTGATGACAGCCAGGCCAAATCCATGCGGGGCGTGAAGAAGGTGATCGCCATCGACAGCCCCTATGGAAAAGGGATTGCGGTGATTGCGGACAATACCTGGCGGGCCTTTCAGGCAGCACAGGCTGTGGAGATCGAATGGGCCGATGGGCCGGGACCGCGTTCTTCCGACGACGTGAGCACGCTTCTGGACGAGACGCTTGCGACGGATGATTTCTTTTCGTTGCGCACGATTGGCGATCCCGATGTGGCTTTTGCCGATGCGCCCCGCGAGAAAATCGTTGAGGCCGTCTATGACGCACCCTTCCTGTCACATGCCCCGCTGGAGCCGATGAACGCAACCGCGCGGGTGAAAGACGGCGTTCTCGACATCTGGGCGCCAAATCAGGTGCCGACGGTGATGAAAATGGTTGGCGGCCGCATTACAGGCTTCGAAGACGCTCAGATCAACGTTCACACCACCTTCCTGGGTGGCGGGTTTGGCCGCCGGCTGGAGCCTGACTTTTCCGACTACGCCGTGCGCATCGCCATGGAAACCGATGGCCGCCCGGTCAAAGTGACCTGGACCCGCGAAGAAGATGTCTCGCATGGACCGTATCGCCCCATTGCCCGCGGTCGCTATCGCGCTGTGATGGACGACAATGGCCTGCCGAAGGCACTTGTTGGATCGGTTGCCTCCCCATCCGTCATAGCGGGCATGGTGAGCCGCATCATGCCCGGCATAACACCTGCCGGGCCCGATAATACGCTGGTTCACGGCGCTTTCGACCAGCCTTACGGCATTCCGAACTACCGCATCGACGGTTACAAGCTGCCGCTGAAGGGTATCGAGGTTGCCTCCTGGCGCTCAGTCGGCAATTCCTACAACGGCTTCATGCATGAAAGCTTCATCGATGAGCTGGCCCATGCGGGCGGCAAGGATCCGCTTTCCTTCCGGCGGGAACTGATGAAGGATTATCCCGCCGCACTTGCCGTGCTCGACAAGCTGGAAGAGATCTCAGGATGGAACACGCCGCTGCCTGAGGGCAAGGCACGCGGCATGGCTTTCACCCTCTCCTTCGGCACGTGGGTGGGCGAAGTGGTACAGGTGGCCGATGTCGATGGCAGCGTGCGCATCGAAAAGGTCTGGTGCGTGGCCGATCCAGGCCAGGTGATCGACCCGAAGAACTTCGAAGCCCAGATGATGTCTGGCATCATCTTCGGCCTCTCTGCCGGGATCAACCAGAAGATCACATTTGCCGATGGCGCAGTGGAACAATCCAACTTCCATGACTTCGATGCCATGCGCATGTCTCAGTGCCCGCAAATCGATGTGGCGATCCTGGAAAACTCGGACCATATGAGCGGAGCGGGCGAACCGGGCCTGCCCCCGGTCATGCCGGCACTGGCCAATGCGATCTTTGCCCTGAACGGCAAGCGGGTTCGCCGCATGCCGCTCAATGAAGAGATAGACTTTGTTTGATTTGGCTTACGCTGCAAGCCTGCTCCTGGCCTGAACCCTGTCCCAGAGGTTCAGGTCGTAGAGCGCCTGGCGGATTGCCTCTTGCGGCGGTGTCACCTTGATGCCGCCGAGAAATGCCTCAAGCTTGGAACCGTCCAGCGAATGGGGCGTGAACCACAGATAATTCATCTTCACCACCTCCCGCAAAAGTGGATAGAAAAGGCCGATCAGCCTGAACATGCCCCATGGCACACCACCACGCTTCAGCGGAGTGCAGGTGATGGCATCCAGAGCGCGGCCAAAATCTTCGCCGCTCAAAGTGTGGCCTTGAAAGCAAAACGCCGAGAAAACAGGTAGTTCTTCACTACGCTCGCCAACGCTTACGAAAACTTTCGCCAGATCGGGCAAATAGGCGAAGGCGTGCGGGATGGACATCTTACCCGGCCACGCAAAGCGCCCCTTGCGCAGGTCTTTGGCGATCATGAGATCAAGCCAGGTCCCGGGCTTGTCGCCGCCATAAAAATCGCCTGCGCGGACGATGACGGTCTTGACGCCAAAATCGTCCGCATAGCGCCTGAACAGGTTTTCCATGTTTTCACGAATGACAGCCTTTTCGGTGGTGAGCCGATGAGGTGTCTCCTCATTGGCATTCACCGGAATTTCCTTGCCGTAATTATAGACATTGCCGATGAAAAGGTGGGCGGCCTTGTTTGCCCTCACCGCCTCGATCACGTTTTGCGCCATGGGCATGCAAACCGCATCCCACTTGTCATAGGGCGGGTTGATGCCGTTGAAGACGACATCGGCGCCCTGTGTTGCGGCAACCACATCCTGTGCCTTCATCACATCGGCGGCGCGAAACTCGACATCGCCGCTCAATCCTTCACATTTTCCGTTTCGCGTGACCGCAATCACCGAATGGCCGGCGACCAGAAATGCCTTGGCAACTTCGTATGATAAACGCCCATTGGCGCCCAAAACTGCAACTTTCATCGAACTGTCTCCTGTTTGTATTTGAGACCAGTTTGAACCAAAGATATTTTTTATTAAATCGACAAATATTGAGATTTTATATACAAAAATGAATATGGAAAATCTTGATTGGAATCTGATTCGCTCTTTTCTGGCCGTCGCCGAAACCGGCAGTCTGCTCGCAGGTGCGGCCAAGCTCAATATCAGCCAACCCACCATTGGCCGCCATATTGATGAGCTGGAAGCTACGCTGTCGCTGACATTGTTTGCGCGCGGGCGTTCCGGTGCGCAAATTACCGAAGCCGGGCTTTCGCTTCTGGATGAGGCGAAAACGATGGCGGCTGAAGCCGACCGGTTTCTTGTCAAGGCAGCCGGACGCTCCGCCGAGGCGACGGGCGCTGTTCGTATTACCGCCAGCGACGTGGTGGCCACCTATGTCCTGCCACCAGTGCTCGTGGCGCTGAAGGATGCAGAACCAGGGATCGACGTGGAGCTTGTTCCCACCAACACAGTCGCCAACCTGCTGTCACGCGATGCCGATATCGCCGTGCGCATGGTGCGGCCGGTGCAGAATGATGTGATTGCGGTGAAGGTCAATGATTTGGTCATGGGGACCTATGCGCACCGCAATTATCTCTCCCGTTTCGGGACACCCCGCCATGCGGAAGCGCTTTATGACGGATCACATCGGCTGATCGGTTTTGACCGCGATCCTCTCATTCTCAACGCCATGGCTGAGCGCGGCTTTCGCGGCGACCGTTCCATGTTTACGTTCCGCACCGATGATCAGGTGGCCTATTGGGAACTGATCCGCGCCGGCGCGGGCATCGGCTTCGGCTCACGCTGGATCGCCCGCCAGATGACCGGGATCGTGCGCATCCTGCCCGATCTTGAGCTTCCCACGCTCCCCATGTGGCTGGCCTCGCATCAGGAACTTCGCCATTCCCTGAAAATTCGCCGGGCAATGGATTTCCTGCGCGCGGCATTATCCGACATGCTTCTGGATCAGTGAACGCCATCCTTGACGCTGTCGGCGTGGCGGGCGAGGCCGGAAAGCACCAGCACGCCAACGAGGAAGACCGGCAACGTCACGTAGACGGTCGAAAAGCTCGTGTGTTCCGCCACGAAGCCAATGACCGATGGTGCAAAGAGAATGCCCGAATAGCCGAGGAACGAGGTGATGGACAGCGCCACGCCTTGCGAAAATCCCGGCAGGTTGCCAGCGGCCGAAAAGGCAATCGGAACCATGTTGGAAATGCCGATCCCGGTGATGGCAAAACCGACAAGGGCAATCCACTGACTTGGCGCAAGCCCGGCGAGGACAAGCCCGATCATGGCCGTGACCGTGCAGAAACGGAACGTGCGGACCGCGCCGAAGCGATCACGGATAAAATCGCCGGCAAAGCGCATGATCGCCATGGTGAAGGAAAACATGCCGAATGCCAGACTGGAAACGGCAAGTGACGCACCGAGTTCGGTGTTGAGATAGAGACCGCTCCAATCGAGAACGGCACCTTCCGGAACCATGGAAAAGAGCGCCATCAGACCCAGCATCCACGGCAGTGGGCTGAGCGGCAAGCGGAAACGTCCGCCCTTTTCTGTCTCCGTCTTGTGCGGTTTGTCCTGGAGAATGCCCGTCAGCGCGACAATGAAAAGAAGGATGGTCGCTGCCGTGATCAGCCAGGCATGCAGGTCGGGACCCAGATTGGCGATCAGCCAGCCACCGCTCGATGCACCGATAAAGGTGCCGACGCTCCAGAAGGCGTGGCAGGACGACATGATGGAGCGCCGCATGAATTTTTCGGTCTCCACCGCATTGGCATTCATGCAGATATCCATCGCGCCGCTGAGGCCGCCGAAGAGAACGAGTGCGACAGCAGCGAGCCAGATATTCGGCGCATAGTTTACCAGCAACAGAAGCGGCAGGAGAAGCACTGTGCTGATCTTCGTTGCACGCGCAGAGCCGATGCGGGCGATCTGTGCGCCCGCCACCGGCATGAGGACCAGCGAGCCGATGCCAAAGAAAAAGATCATGACGCCCATCGTTCCAGGCGTCAGGCTCAACCGCTCTGCGAAGACGGGGATCTTCGAAGCCCAGGTTCCAATCAACAGACCGTTCATGAGGAACAATGTCGAAATGGCGATCCGCTCCCGGGTGACGATAGCGGGCCGGGTGATGTTGTCTGCAATGTCCATTTCAGATGCTTTCCTGGGCGCTGGCGGGGCGGTTGGCGACGACGAGATCAATGCCCAGCGCGGATATATCCCGCCGTGCGGGTTCCGGTGAATCAAATTCAAGGATCAGCCGCCCGCAGGCCTGGCTGGGAAGAATGTTGTAATTTGCTGCCGTTTCCAGCTTGTCGTTGGTAAGTGCTGCCATGGTGACGCGGCTGCGCATCGCCATGGCGCGCTTGACTTCGCTTTCCTCCAGCGTATGCGCGCTCAAGCCGTTGATGACATCGAAGCCGCAGGTGCCGAGAATGGCAAGATCGGCATTCAAAGCCTCGATCTCCCGCACGGTCCTGGCCCCCACCGCAGCACCGATCTGCTTGTCCACCTGTCCACCGAGAACGACAATCTGGCAGGCATCGTGATCCAGCAAAGCCGCCGCAATGGAGGGCGCGTTGGTGAGAACCGTCAAAGCCATATCGCCAGGAATGGCCTGCGCGATGGCGAGATTCGTGGTGCCGGCATCGATGAAAACATGCATGCCAGGCTGCAGGAAATCGATGGTCGCAGCGGCAAGCGCAACTTTACGCTCCGGCATGATGGATTGCCGGCCAAGGAAGTTGGCTTCCTTCGGCGCGGGCGGCAAAGCGCCGCCATAAACGCGCTGGCAAAGACCGAGGCTTGCCATGTCGCGCAAATCCCGCCGGATCGTGTCGACCGACACATTCAGGCTCTCCGCCAGATCGGCGGCAATCACCCGCCCTTCCCTTTGCAGGCATTTGTGAATGTAGGTCTGACGCTCTTGTGTGAGCAGGTCCATTTCCATCATCATCTCAAATCATGCATAAACACGTTGAAACGTGCATAAACAGGATTCAATCGTTTCGCAAGCGGAGATTTCTTAACGGGTATCTACCCTTGTGGCCGCGCCAACGGCTTTCAGAAGCCTGTGCATGTCACGCCTGGAAATGGCGATGCAGCCTTCGGTCGGCTTGTAGCCGGGTCTGGCGACATGAAGGAAAATGGCTGAACCGCCGCCGCGTCTACGCGCGCGGATATTCCAGTCCAGCACGATGCAGATATCGTATAGACCATCCTCGCGCATCATGGTTTCGTGCGAGGCCTTGAACGGTGCGCGCACGAACCGGTTATAGGCCGGGTGGGTGGACGCATCGCACCAAAGATCGCCGGTTCCGAGCGGGTGCATGTCAAGTAGGGTGACCGGCTTCGGGCCGCGATCGCGTCGCCAGTAGCCATAAAGAAGCGCCATGGAACCAACAGGGGTTTTGCCGTCCCCTTCTCGCTTGCGCGTTGCAATGCCCGACCGGCCAAGCGCTGCGCGAATGCGCAACGGTCCGATCTGCAAAATAGCCTGACTGCGGCTGTTGGGTGCCGTTTTAACCACGATGGACTGGATCATTTATCTTCACGCTCTTGTGCATTGCCTGTGAATGGCATGAAAAACTACATCCCAATGCGATGCATGCGTTTTGCCTTTACAGGCAAATGACATTAATACCAATGTTGCGATTGGCGAGCCAATGCCTGGCAGCGAGGCGCAAGGAACAAGAGGTGTTGTTGATATGACGGCCCGCACAATACTGCTCGTGGATGACGATAACGATCTGCGCGAGACGCTCGTCGAGCAATTCAATCTCTACGACGAATTCAGTGTATTGGAAGAATCCACCGCCTCCAAGGGCATTCAGACAGCCAAGAGCCAGCAGATCGACATGCTGATCATGGACGTTGGCCTGCCGGACATGGATGGCCGCGAAGCCGTGAAGCTTCTGCGCAAGGGTGGCTTCAAGGCACCGATCATCATGCTCACCGGGCACGACACCGACTCCGACACGATCCTTGGCCTGGAAGCCGGCGCCAACGACTATGTGACAAAACCGTTCCGCTTTGCCGTTCTGCTGGCCCGCATGCGTGCACAATTGCGCCAGCACGAGCAGAGCGAAGACGCCACCTTCACGGTGGGACCTTATACATTCCGCCCGGCGCAGAAATTGCTGACCACCCAATCCGGCCAGAAAATCCGCCTGACGGAAAAGGAGGCGGCCATTATACGTTTCCTCTATCGCGCCGACCAGAAGGTTGTCACACGCGACGTCTTGCTTGAAGAGGTCTGGGGGTATAATTCCGGCGTCACCACGCATACATTGGAAACGCATGTCTACCGTCTCCGCCAGAAGATCGAGCGGGACCCGTCCAACGCCGAGATCCTGGTTACCGAAAACGGTGGCTACAAGATCGTTCCTTAATACCAATGACCGATGATCAGGAGCGCGCATGGCGCTGAAAGACGACATAGCCGTTCTCTCCCGCGTTCCAGTCTTTTCCGGAATGAACGAGGAGCAGATACGCCTTTTGGCCTTCGGCGCGGAAAAGCGTCATATCGCCGAGGGACAGACCCTGTTCCGCGAGGGCGAGCCTGCCGATTGCGCCTATCTGATTTTGAGCGGACATCTGGTGCTGAAGGCTGCAAACGGTGCCGAGCAGGACGTTCAACCCGGCGCGCTGCTCTCCGAAATCGCGATGGTTTCACCCATAGAACGCAAGTTTTCCGCCTTCGCGGCGCAAGACAGCCAGGTGATGCGCATCACGCGCGAACTTTTTGTACGTTTGCTGGAAGAGTTTCCCGAAGCCGCAGCGATTGTGGAAGCGCGGATCCGTGACAATCTGACCTCGCTTCTCGGCGGCATTGCGGCGCAAAAACACCGCTTCTCCTGAACCAAAGATAAACCATTGGTAAACAAATTCCCGCTAATTTGAGATAAACGGCTTGTTTTGCCGTCTCCATAAAGCACGGGAATTTTGTTATGCGTATCGTGTTCTCTCTGACAGCGGCAGCTTTGGCTGCTCCGATGATTCTATCCACGCCGGCATCGGCCGAGGAACTGTTCCTGACGCCAAGCGTCGGCACTGAAGGGGCCGCTCTTTCCGGCGGCTACAAATCCGACAATGGGTGGGGCCTGACCACCAAGGTCAGCGCTTTTGCCTGGAACAAAAACGGCACCGTCAACGGCTATCCAACCACCGGCAACATGCGCTTCCTGAATATAGGCGCGACGTTCGACGTTTACCCCGCAGGCGGCAATTTCCGCGTCTCGGCCGGCGCACGCATTTCCGGCAACAAGATCACCGGCACACAAACCCAAGGTGCGGTCACCTCCAGCTATACGCTGAAGCAAAACAGCGTTCAGCCCTATCTCGGTGCCGGCTATTCCTACTATATTGCAGGAAACATGGCGCTGGATTTCGAAGCGGGCGCCTACTATGCGGGCACCACCAAGGTAACGAGCAACGGCAATGTTACCGTAAATGGGGCAACGGCAACCGCCACCTCCACCGGCACCTCGAACCAAAACGTGCTTTACCCGGTGGCGCAGCTCGGTCTTCGTATGCGCTTCTGAAGCGTGAGCCTCAGCTTTGTGACGCTGTGTCGATAAGCTCCATCGTGCGCTGCCATGCAAGTTTGGCGGATTCCGGCTCGTAAGAAGCGCGCGCATCACAATTGAAACCATGGCCTGCCGGATAGATGTAGATCGGCAGGTCGGGGCGCTTGGCGCGCACCTCTTCGACTTTTTCCAGAGGAATCGACTGGTCCGTTTCGCCATAGTGCAGGATCGTCGGGCAAAGAGGCTTCGTGTCGGCATATACGCCAATGCGCCCGCCATAATAGCAGGATGCGGCAACAAGATCGGAATTGATGGTCGCCATCAGGTAGGAAAGCGAGCCGCCCAGGCAAAAGCCGATGGTGGAAACCTTGCCAAAAGGCTTCAGCGCCTCAATGGCCGCTGTCATATCGGATTCGGCGGCGGCAAAATCGAATGTCTCCATCATTGCCCGGCCCGCAGCGACATCTTCAGCCTCATAGCCATGTTCATAGCCCGGCTGCAACCGGTCGAAAAGGCTCGGCGCGCCTGCGACATAGCCGAGCGCGGCAAGGCGGTCGCATACGGAACGGATGTGATCGTTGACACCGAAAATTTCCTGTAACACCATGACTGCACCCTTCGGCGCACCATCCGGTTTTGCCAGATACATCTTCGTCGTAAAGCCATCTTTTGCCGTTATATCGATCCATTCGGTGCGCAACATATTTCTCCTCCAAGCGGCTTAGGGTCAGGACGTCGAACAATAAAGACGCGTCTGCGTTGATCTTTCAAGGCACCCATTCAACGTAAAAAAATGTATAGAAGAGGATACAGCATTATGACTGAACAGGCTTTTCTGGAATTTCACGACGGAAACCGTATCCCGCAGCTGGGGCTTGGCGTTTTCAAGACAGGTGACGATATTGCCGCCCCCACCATACGCAAGGCAATCGAAACCGGCTACCGCCATATCGATACGGCTGCCATGTATGACAATGAAAAAGGCGTCGGCGAGGGCGTGCGCACCTGTGGGCTGCCGCGCGAAGAGATCTTCGTCACCACCAAACTCTGGAATGACAACCAGGGCCGCGACAAGACCCTGAAAGCCTTCGATGAAAGCTTCAAACGGCTCGGCCTCGATTACATCGATCTCTACCTTATTCACTGGCCCGCTCCCAATCGCGGGCTTTACGTGGAAACCTGGAAAACCTTGATCGAGCTGAAGGCCGAGGGCCGGGTGCGTTCCATTGGCGTTTCCAATTTCTGCCCGGAGCACCTGGAAAAGATTATTGACGAGACAGGCGTGAAGCCGGTGATCAACCAGGTGGAACTGCATCCGCTGTTTCAACAGAAGAAGCTGAGGGAAACCCACGCCAAGCACGGCATCCTGACGGAATGCTGGAGCCCGCTTGGGCGCGGCGAACTGCTGGACAACCCGGCAATCATGGGCGTGGCAAAGAAGCACGACCGCACCGCAGCCCAGGTTATTATTCGCTGGCACCTGCAAAACGGTCTGGTGGTGATACCGAAGTCCTCCAATCCGGAAAGGATTGAAGAGAATTTCAACGTGTTCGACTTCATCCTCGACGACAGCGACATGCGCGCTATCGGAGGGCTTGATAGCGCACTCGGGCGTATCGGTCCTGATCCGATGACAGCGACCTTCTGACGAGAAAAATGCCGGCGTGGCGTGTCCGACATCACATGTCACGCTTTGGTTTTCACGAATCCTGACTCATCTTTTTCAAGATTTTCGGCGTGATGAAACGTGTGAGCGTTGCGCCATCGGCGCTCAAATCCGCCCAGCGCTCCGTTTCCACGGTCAAAACTGCGAGCGCCGCCGTCGGAAACTTCCGCTTGAGCTGCTCTTCAGCCTCAGATGGCGTGGGTCGCATGATCTGCAGCGCGAGAATTTCAAGACCGGGATTGTGGCCGACGAGCATCAGCTTTTCGACATGCTCGCCGGTCTCATGGACCAGCCGCAGCAGGTCTTCGGCATGCGCCTCGTAAAGACGCGCCTCATCCCGCCGCTCAACGCCAGACATGGCCGGCTCCACCAATGCCCAAGTTTCCTGTGTGCGCCTGGCGGTGGAAACCAGAGCGAGGTCGGGCACCAGACCCTCCGCGCGCATATATGCCGCCATCAGGGGGGCCGCCTTGACGCCCCGCTCTGCCAAAGGCCGCTCATGATCGGCCACGCCATCCGGCCAGGCGGATTTGGCATGACGGAAGAGGAAAAGTTGCTTCGTATTCATGAAAGAACCTCCGCGTTTTTGACGAGCTTGCCCGTGACAACAAAAATGGCCGCCCAATGGACGGCCATCAACACCGATTACAGGTCGGCTTAATTATTTCCACGTCCGTATGTCAACGAAATGACCGGCAACGGCGGCAGCAGCAGCCATGGCGGGCGATACGAGGTGCGTACGGCCCTTGAAACCCTGACGGCCTTCGAAGTTGCGGTTTGATGTGGAGGCACAACGCTCGCCGGGCTTCAGGCGGTCGTCATTCATGGCCAGACACATGGAGCAGCCCGGCTCACGCCATTCGAAACCGGCTGCGATGAAGATCTTGTCCAGACCCTCGGCTTCTGCCTGTTCCTTCACGAGACCGGAGCCTGGAACGATCATGGCCGAAACCGTATCGGCAACCTTGCGGCCTTCGACAACGGCAGCGGCTGCACGCAAGTCTTCAATGCGGCCATTGGTGCAGGAGCCGATGAACACGCGGTCGATGGCGATATCGGTGATCTTGGTTCCCGGCTTCAGGCCCATATAGTCGAGCGCACGCCACTTGGAGGTCTTCTTGTTCTCGTCCTTGATCTCGTCAGGATTGGGAACGACGCCTTCAACGGAGACGACGTCTTCCGGCGAAGAACCCCAGGACACGATCGGCGGCAGGTTGGCGGCATCCAGCACCACAACCTTGTCGTAATGCGCGCCTTCGTCGGTCTTCAGCGTCTTCCAGTAGGCAAGCGCCTTTTCAAGGTCTTCGCCCTTCGGTGCGCGCGGCTTGTTCTTGATATATTCGAAGGTCTTTTCGTCAGGCGCGATCAGACCAGCGCGCGCGCCGCCCTCAATCGTCATGTTGCAGACGGTCATGCGGCCTTCCATGGAAAGCGCTTCAATGGCTTCGCCGGCAAATTCGATCACGTGGCCAGTACCGCCAGCGGTACCGATTTCGCCGATGATGGCGAGAACGATATCCTTGGCCGTCACACCCTCGGGAAGCTTGCCATCAACACGCACCAGCATGTTCTTGGCCTTCTTCTGGATCAGCGTCTGGGTGGCCAGAACGTGTTCCACCTCAGATGTACCGATACCATGCGCCAACGCACCGAATGCACCATGGGTGGAGGTGTGGCTGTCGCCGCAGACGATTGTCATGCCCGGCAGGGTAAAGCCCTGTTCGGGGCCAACAATGTGCACGATGCCCTGGCGTTTGTCGTTTTCGGAGTAATATTCGACATTGAAGTCGGCAGCATTCTTGGCGAGCGCTTCGACCTGAATGCGGCTTTCTTCGTTCTTGATGCCGGTGTGACGGTCAGGTGTGGTCGGCACGTTGTGGTCGACAACGGCCAGCGTCTTTTCCGGTGCACGCAGCTTGCGGTTTGCCATGCGCAGGCCTTCGAAAGCCTGCGGGCTCGTCACTTCGTGCACGAGGTGACGGTCGATGTAGAGAAGACAGGTGCCGTCTTCGGCCTGATCAACCAGGTGATCATCCCAGATCTTGTCATAAAGGGTGCGGGGTGCGCTCATGATAGTCGTCCATTGTTCGGAAAGTCTTGAATAGTGGGTTTGGTCGCCGCTTGGGCAATCCGATCAGGCCGCGCGGGTGTTGAGCGCGCCGGAAATTGCCGCAAAAAAGCGCGCGGGCAGACGCTTCCTGTCCTGCAGGACAAAAGCGCGCTCGATAGGGCAGCCGGTTTTCGCAACAATCCTCATGATGGCTGGCTCATATCAATTTTTGCACAAGCGGGCAATTGAATTCGCTTGCACGATTTTTCGACCGGATCGGACTTAAGCGCCCCCGAAGAAGGCGTCGGAAAAGGCAGAAGGCGAAACCTGGCCCGTCGCCTCGAAATATTTCTGCAGCACGAGCAATGAAACGCGCCGCTCGGTCTCGGGGTCGAGAAAGCCTCTGATATAGGCATTCGCGTTTTGGATGATCTCTTGCGCCAGCACCGGGTTGCTTTCCAGCATGTCGATCTTTTCTTCCAGGTCGGAAAAATCGTCGCGCAGCAGAACAAAATGATGGTCGGGGATCAATTGGCCTTCGGCATACCAGGTCTCGAAACGCGGTTTTGGCGCCAGGCAGATGCTGTTCGATGCCATCGCCCATTTCAGGTTGGTTGCCACATCAACACCCTCGACGGAGAGAATGTAGCGATAATCGAATTGCGCAAGCTGCGGCACTTTCGGCTTTGCGCCCGGCCCGTGTTTTTCGACCGAGCCGGAATGACCGACATCGGCAAAGGGGCTATCGAAATGCGCATCCAGCAGCGCCCGGCGCATGGGATTGTTCATATGTCCGCGCCAGACCGCAACCGGCTTTTTCTGGTCCCAGCTCCTGGTGTCGCGATAGAGCGTGTAGTGGCGAAACTTGTCGAGGTTCATCACCACGGAATTGGCATTGTCGCCCGCAATGGGCCTGCTCTTCAGCAGGCTCGGGCGGTGCGGGATTTCCGTGATATCGCCAAAAAGATAGTCGACATTCAAATCTGCCGGGAAGTACCGCAGATATTCCGACAGATCGAGATAATAGCGGCTTCGCGAACGATCTACCTTGTCGAGCGGGGTTTCAGGCTTGGACCTGTGCCCATCGCGGGTGAGCTTGTTGTAATAGTTCACGCGCGCCATCAGCGCGTCGAGTTCGCTGTCCTTCAACGTCGCAAACAGCTTTTCGCGTGCCTTGATGAAAGGCTTGCGCGGCAAAGCGCCCAGCACCGCGCCGCGTCCATAATAGCCAAAGCGGCTCAGGGTCCGTTCAAGATCGTTTGAATAAGGCTTCATGGCGCGGTCAATAGCAGAAGCCGGTTCGAATAAAAAGCGCCAACGGCAGGAAGAGCCTCGCTCAGAGAAGCGGCCAGCCGCGCTTGAGGCTGTCGCGATAATGCTGTTCTTTGGCCTCTGAATATTTCGGGGTTCGTTGGCGATCCAATCCAAGGTCATCTTCTGATGCGGCAGCGGGCAAATCTGCCTTGCCGGCGATGTCAATCGGGCGATGGAATCGCAACCGCAGCGGTGACCTGAGCATCAAGAAGATCGATGCCAACGTATTTTTGGAAAAAGCAAAATTATTCGACACGAGCCGATCCTCAAGCAGTTATCGCTTGTGTTTTGAGGAGAATTCGTGCGTTCTGCCAACGAAAATACCGGCTGCATCCATAAAGAGAACTTATCCATGAAGCTCTCAAAGCAATTTCCGCTCAATGCCATGCGCGTCTTCGAGGCTGTTGCGCGTCACGGCAGCTTCACGCGTGCAGCCGATGAGCTTGGCATGACGCAAACCGCGGTGAGCTATCAGATCAAGCTTCTGGAAGAGAACCTTGGCGAACAGCTTTTCCTGCGCCAGCCGCGACAGATCGTGAAAACCGATGTTGCCGAGCGCATGCTGCCGGATGTGGTCAAGGCGTTCGAACTGTTGAATGGAGCCGTTTCGTCTGCTCGCCAGGCATCCAGCGAGGTGCTGGAGGTTCATGCCGTGCCGACCTTCGTGTCGCACTGGCTTGCCGGCAAGCTTGGCGATTTTCAACTGAAAAATCCATCGATTGCGGTGCGCATGAAACGGATATGGGACATCACGAATTTTGAGCGCGACACCGCAGACGTGATGATCTGGCGCGATTATCACCCGCCGCCAAACCTGATGTGCCACAAACTGGGCGCCTTTTACTGTACACCCATGCTCAGCCCGTCCTTTGCGAAAAAAGCAGGGACGATTTCGAAGCCCGAGGACCTTTTGGGCTTGCCGCTGATCGGCGCGGGCCAGGACGACCCGTGCTGGTCAAACTGGTTTTCGGCAGCAGGCATTCCCGCAGAGCGCCAGCCGACCGAATGGCGCTACAGATATGTCGAGCAGGACCTTTGCGCCAATACCGCAATGGCGAGCCTGGGCGTCGCCATGCTGGATCGCATCTATTTTACCGAAGAGCTGGCTGCGGGCCGGCTGATTGCGCCTTTCGACCTTTACACCAATGATAATTCCAAACTCTGGCTTGCCTACCCGCACGGTCGCCGGAATGTGGCGAAGATCAAGGCCTTCCGTGACTGGGTAACCAGAGCGCTGGCAGAAGACATTGCCTTGACCACCCCTGCAAACGCAACAGTCCACTCCGTGTGAGTCTTAGGGTTACTCTCACCTTTCTGTGGACCAATATAACCTGCGTCTTTCGGTGGCCGTTTTGGAAGACCCTACATTCAACGCTGCTTCTCACGCAGCCGTTTCTCCAATTGACGGATCAGCAGCGACAGGCTGATCGTCAGGATAAGGTATATATAGGCGACGATGGAGTAGGTCTCGAAAAAGCGAAACGAGCCCGAGGCGTAGACCTTGCCCATCTGGGTGATATCGGCAACGCCGAGCACGGAGACGAGCGAGGAATCCTTCACCATCGCCACAAAATCATTGCCGAGCGGCGGCAGGATCACCTTGACAGCCTGCGGAAAGACAATGAAGCGGAACCGCTGAAAACGCGACAAGCCAAGGGAATCAGCCGCTTCCAGCTGCCCCTTGTCGACGGCCATGATGCCAGCGCGGAAGACCTCGCCGATAAAGGCCGAATAGCCGATCATGAGCGCCAGAATGGCCCGCCAGAGAAGCGAAATATCACGCACCAGCATCGGCTCCATGATGCCGGCGGCAATGAGCGGTGCGCAGAGGAAGTTGATCATCGCCACAAGGGCCGGCGCACCGACAAAGGCGATATAGAAAAGCAGAACCAGGATCGGCACGCCGCGGATGACTTCGGTGTAGAAACGCGCCACCTGGCGAAGCCATTTCGCCTCCGAAAGGCCCATGAGCGCAATGGCAAGCCCAAGCGCCGTTGCCAATGTAAAGCCAGTCAGCGTGACGCCGATGGTGATGCCGATGCCGCGGAAGACGGTCTGGAACACCTGGGAATAGATGTCGTTTGCGGCGACGACGATCGCGATGACCACCGCAATGGCCACGAGAACGGCCAGCCACCAGGGAAAGCCGTCCTCGTTCTTGTTGTTCTGGGTTTTGGCGTTCATGTGGCGTGAACGTCTCAACTTGCCCTATTCGCCCATCTTGTAGTCGAGGAACCATTTCTTGTTCAGCGCGTCCATGGTGCCGTCTTCCTTCATGGAGGCAATGGCTGCGTTGACCGGTGCCACGAGATCAGACCCTTTGGGGAAGATGAAACCAAAATCTTCCGAACCGAGCGGTCCCCCAACCAGTTTCAGGCCGCCGTCTGATGAATCGACATAACCCTTGCCTGCCGTTCCATCCGTCAGCACCGCGTCGACATCTCCGGCTTTCAAGGCCTGCACAGTCGCGCCGAAGGTTTCGAAAAGCTTGATGCGCGGATTGGCCTCGTCGCCGTCCAGCACCTCATAAACGGCGGTGTAAAACGGCGTCGTGCCGGGTTGCGCGCCAAAAAGCAGGTCCGGGTTTTCGGCAAAACTCTTGGCACCGTCAAAGCGGGTTTCATCGCCACGCACCAGCATGAACTGTTCAGAGCGCATATAGGGATCTGAGAAATCGACCTTTTCCTTGCGGTCGTCGCGAATGGTAATGCCGGTCATGCCCATATCATATTGATGGTCTGAGACGGACTGGATCATCGCATCCCAACTGGTGTTGAGATATTCCACTTTGAAATTGAGCCGCTTGGCGATTTCGTCGACCGCATCATATTCCCAGCCGATCTGCTTTCCTGTCTTGGGATCGATGAATTGCAGCGGCGGATAAGCGTTCTCCGTGACCACGACCACCGTCTTGCCCCCGAGGTCAGGCAGTTCGGCAGCAATAGCGGGCATGGTGAAAAGCGAAAGCGCGGCAAGACCGCCCAGGACGGTGCGTCTGGTAAACATTTGGAATGACTCCTGAATTTGTGGCGTGGGCAGAGTGTCACAGATGATGCGAAATTGACAAGGCTTGGCGGCTTCGCCCACAAAAAGAAGGCATAAAAAAACCGCCGGTCAAACGGCGGTTTCTTCATTCAGTATCCGAGGTCGCTCTTATTCAGAAGCGCCTTCGGCCTTTTCTGCAGCTTCAGCGGCAGCCTTTTCAGCGGCTTCTGCTGCTGCCTTCTCGGCGGCCAGAGCCTGTGCTGCTGCTACCTTTTCAGCTTCGATGCGTGCCTTTTCTTCGGCAATCGCCTGACGCTCGGCTTCGTTCAGCTTGCGTGCACGTGTACCTGTGTTTTCAACGATACGGGCAGATTTGCCGCGACGGTCGCGCAGGTAATAAAGCTTCGCACGGCGAACCTTACCACGGCGAACAACGTCAACGCCTTCGACCAGCGGAGAGTAAACCGGGAATACACGCTCAACGCCTTCGCCATAGGAAATCTTGCGAACCGTGAAGCTCTCGTTCAGGCCAGCGCCGGAACGGGCGATGCAAACGCCTTCGTAGGCCTGCACACGGGTACGGTTGCCTTCGACAACGCGTACGTTCACGCGGACGGTGTCGCCCGGCGAAAATTCAGGAAGCTTGCGCTTTTCTTCAATCTTTGCGGCCTGTTCAGCCTCGAGCTGCTTGATGATGCTCATTGTCTTCAACCTTCGTTCTTCTAAAACAGCCAGAGCGCTCGACCTTCATCCTTCGGATTTCCTCCGGATGCGCCTGATCAGCAAGAGCGGGTTCGCCAGTTCTTTATTTGGTAACGGTTGGGGCCATATTGAAAGCTGGCCCATCGGTTCCGCGCGGGTCATTACACGAACCACGGGCTTTTGTCACCCCTTGCCGGCAATTTTTGTGCCGACTTCGTTTGTGGGCTTTCGATTATCGGGGTTTCTGATTAAAAGCAATGTCCGGGGGTGACCATGACAATCATAACTGCACTGCTTCTGTTTCTCGCAGGTCTCGTTTCCGGCATCATCAATGCGATTGCCGGCGGGGGTACTTTTCTCACCTTCGGTGCGATGACGCTGGCCGGCCTGCCGCCGATTTCGGCGAATGCCACCTCCTCCATCGTGCAATTTCCGGGCTACATAACCTCGGCGCTGGCTTATAAGGAGACGGTCAAGCGGGAGTGGAAGGCGCTCGCCATTCTCTCGGTCGTGTCGATTGTCGGCTCGCTCGGCGGCGCGCTGTTTCTTCTGTCGCTGTCCAACCCGTCATTCAAAAGCATGGTCCCCTGGCTTCTGCTGGCAGCAACCGCACTCTTTGCCGCCGGGCCAAAGCTTCGCCCTGCGCAAAGCGTTGAGCATCCGCCCAGCAGCCCGCTCGGCATCGCCATTCAGTTCATCACCTCGATTTATGGCGGCTTTTTTGGCGCAGGCATGGGCATCATGATGCTCGCGTCGCTCAGCCTGGCCACCGGTGGCGACTATCACCGGCTGAATGCGATCAAGAACTTCCTGTCGATCATCATCGCACTCGTTGCGATCTTCGTGTTCACGGCAGGTGGAGCGATTTCCTGGCTGCACGGCATCATCATGCTGCCGGGCGCGGGTCTCGGCGGCTATCTCGGTGTTTATGTCGCCAAACGCGTGCCGCAGACATGGCTTCGCTACGCCGTGATTGCTGTCGGCCTGTTTCTGGCGGGCTATTATTTCTTCAAGGCTTGAATAAGGTCGGGGCGGCGTTCCTGCGTCAGCTTCAGCGCCTCTTCGTGCCGCCACTTCTCGATCTTGGCGTGATTGCCGGAGGTCAACACGTCGGGGATCGTGCGGCCTTCCCATTCGGCAGGACGGGTATAGTGCGGATGTTCCAGAAGGCCGCTCTCGAAGCTTTCATGCACGCCGGACTGGTCATTACCCATGACGCCCGGCAGTACCCGCACAACGGCATCAAGAAGGATCATGGCCGCCGGCTCGCCACCTGAAAGAACATAGTCGCCTATGGAGACCTCTTCGAGATTGCGTCCGTCGATGACCCGCTGGTCCACCCCCTCAAAACGGCCGCAGACAATCACCACGCCCGACCCATCCGCCAGTTCGCGCACACGCGCCTGAGTGAGTGGTTTGCCGCGCGGGCTCATCAGCAGGCGCGGCCTTTCATCGCTTGCTATCGAATCGATTGCCTGGCCCAGAATATCGGGCCGAAGAACCATGCCGGCACCGCCGCCAGAGGGGGTATCATCCACCGAGCGGTGTTTGTCGGTGGCAAAATCGCGAATTTGCACCGTCTCGAGCGACCAGTCGCCGCGCTCCATCGCTTTACCGGAGAGCGACTGACCGAGAAAACCCGGAAACATGTCCGGGTAGAGCGTCAGGATGGTGGCGCGGAAGCTCATTCCTCTTTGCCCTTTGACTGGAAAGGTTCGTCATCATCGCCGCTGTCCACCAGCCCTGCAGCCACCGGATCAACCAGAATACGCCCTGCATCGAGGTCGATCTCCAGAACGGCGGCCTCGGAAAAGGGAATGAGCACAGGCCGTTTGCCCGGCCCCTTCAGCTCCAGGAGATCGCCCGCGCCAAAATCGAATATGGCCGAAACGATACCGTAGCTATTGCCGTCTGCATCGAAGGTTTCCAGCCCTTCAAGATCGGCGTAATAGAACTCGTCATCTTCCAGGAGTTCGTCGGGCAAGTTATCGCGTTCGATATAAAGGTCCGTACCGCGCAGCGCTTCCGCCGCGTTACGATCATTCACGCCCTTGAAACGCACCACCGCCAAGCCCTTGGCCTCGCGGATTTCCAGTACCTCAAACACCCGCCCGTCTTCGCTGTGCAGATTGCCATAGTCGCCCAGCCCTTCCGGATCGGTCGTGAAGGTCTTGGCCCGCACCTCGCCACGCAAACCCTGCGCTGCGCCAATGGTGGCCATGAGGATGGGGTTCTTGAGTTTGGTCATGCATAAAATCCAAAAGAAAAGGGCGGCTTGAGTGAAGCCGCCCAATATCATGCCGTCAAGGCAAAAGCCTTATTCAGCAGCAGCTTCTTCAGCCGGTGCAGCAGCGGCTTCAGCTTCAGCGGCAGCCTTTTCAGCAGCAAGGGCTTCCTTTTCCTTGATGCGTTCCTGAGCCTTCTTGCCCGGCAGAGCCTTCTTCGGGTTGTTGCGGGCGTCGCGCTTTGCAAGGCCGGCTTCGTCGAGGAAGCGCATGACGCGGTCGGTCGGCTGTGCGCCGTTTTCGATCCAATGCTTGATACGCTCTTCGTTGAGCTGGATGCGCTCTGCGTTGTCCTTGGCCAGCATCGGGTTCCAGGAACCGAGCTTCTCGATGAAGCGGCCGTCGCGCGGTGCGCGCACGTCAGCAACAACAACGTGGTAATAAGGACGCTTCTTGGAACCGCCACGGGCGAGACGAATTTTCAGTGCCATTTTGTTTCTCCTTCAGGCATTTACGCGCCGGGCTTCCATCCGGCTTATCTCATTAATTTCTAATTGCCGTTATGTTCGGCAGCGATTGCTTCATGATGCCGGATCACTTCCTTGATGATGAAGTTCAAAAACTTCTCAGCAAAATCCGGGTCCAGATTGGCTTCCTTTGCAAGCCTGCGAAGGCGTTCGATCTGGTATTCCTCGCGCGCCGGATCAGACGGCGGCAATTCGTGCGTGGCCTTCAAGACGCCCACGGCCTTGGTACAGCGGAACCGTTCAGCCAGCATATGGATGAGCGCGGCGTCGATATTGTCGATCGACTGGCGGTAGCCCGCGAGCTGTTCCCTTACATTTTCGCTCATATCCAACGTTCCAGCCCGCGACGAATTTCATTCTGCTCAATGTTAAAAAAGCTCCGTGCCGAAGCCCCCAGAGTATTGTACGCTTCTCGCAGGCCAGCTTCATTTCCAGACTCAGCGTTCAAGGCGACTGGAAAGAGAGCATTCTTCAGTTTGGAGTGATGCTCGCAGGACATATCAAGCATCATGTCTATATATTCCATTAGGTATTGGAGACGAATTGAGTCTATCTTACTTGTTTCCCACTTGGCCGTTTCCGCAAATACGTTAGCTACCTTTTCGCGTAGATCGTTAAGCCAAGCTTGACGCAGCTCGGCGCTCCGCTTCCTTCCTTGAAGACGATAGGTTTGGAAAGACACAAACGCAGCAATCGCCGAAAAAAAGACTGTGAAGAGCTGCAAAATATCCATTTGCATACTCACTTCTTCTTGCCCGGCAGACCGGGAAGGCCCGGGAATCCGCCACCAGGCAAGCCCGGCAATCCGCCGCCACCGAGACCTGGCATACCCCTGCCAAGGCCAGCGGCTTCGGCCTGTTTCTGCAGCGCCTCAAGTTGCTTGGGATCCATCTTGGACAGGTCAGGCATGCCGCCCATACCGCCCATACCGCCAAGACCCATCTTGCCGGCAAGACCGCCCATCATCTGGCGCATCATGCCGCCGCCCTTTTTGCCACCCATGGCTTTCATCATGTCGGCCATCTGGCGATGCATCTTCAAGAGTTTGTTGATCTGCGCGGCATCCGTGCCGGAGCCTGCCGCAATGCGTTTCTTGCGCGAATGTTTCAAAAGGTCGGGATTGGCGCGTTCTGCCTTGGTCATCGATGAAATGATGGCGATCTGGCGCTTGAACATCTTGTCGTCGATACCGGCAGCTGCAACCTTGTCCTTCATGCCGGACATGCCCGGCATCATGCCCATCAGACCACCCATGCCGCCAAGCTTTTCCATCTGGCGAAGCTGATCGGCAAGGTCGTTCAAGTCGAACTTGCCCTTGGCCATCTTCTCGGCCATCGCCTGGGCTTTTTCAGCGTCGATCGTCTCGGCGGCTTTTTCCACCAGCGAAACGATATCGCCCATACCGAGAATACGGTCGGCAATACGGCGGGGATGGAACTCTTCGAGTTCGCCCATGCGCTCGCCGACACCGATGAGCTTCACCGGCTTGCCGGTGACGGCACGCATGGAAAGGGCGGCACCGCCACGGCCATCGCCGTCCATACGGGTCAGCACAAGACCGGTAATGCCCACGCGCTCATCGAAATTGCGGGCCAGATTGACCGCGTCCTGACCGGTGAGTGAATCGGCTACGAGCAGAATTTCGTGCGGATTGGCCTTCTTCTTGATATCGGCCATTTCCACCATCAACGGTTCGTCGATGTGGGTACGGCCTGCAGTATCAAGGATCACCACGTCATGGCCGCCGAGCTTGGCAGCCTGCACGGCGCGCGCCGAAATATCGACCGGAGACTGGCCTTCGATGATCGGCAGCGTCTTGACATTGACCTGCTCGCCGAGCTGGCGAAGCTGTTCCTGGGCGGCTGGACGGCGCGTGTCGAGCGAGGCCATCAGCACGCTCTTGCGCTCCCGCTCGGTCAGGCGCTTGGCAATCTTGGCCGTGGTCGTTGTCTTACCCGAACCCTGCAGACCCACCATCATGATGACGACGGGAGCCGCTGCGTTGAGTTCGATGGTCTGGCCTTCGGAGCCGAGCATTTCGACAAGTTCGTCATGCACGATCTTGACGACCATCTGGCCGGGCTTGATGGATTTCAAAACTTCCGCGCCAACGGCTTTTTCACGCACACGGTCGGTGAAGTCGCGCACCACTTCCAAAGCCACATCGGCTTCAAGAAGGGCACGGCGAACCTCGCGCAAAGCCGCCTTGACGTCGCTTTCGGAAAGCGCGCCACGTCCGGTCAGTCCATTCAAGATGGAGCCCAGGCGATCCTGCAGGTTCTCAAACATCAACTCTTCCTTCTCGTTTCGGGATTTGCCCCGAAACGTGGCGTTTCAAACCATCGAATGCAAGACCAAAGCAAATTGACATCCGGGGGCGCAACGCGCTGCCGGATGTTGACCTCCGGGATCGCCGTCCCGGTCAGTGACTCAAGTTTGGCCTTGAGATGGATTTGGCGCGCTTAAACAGGAAAAGGACGGCAAAGTCAAGGCATGCGGCCGTGGCCGCCGCAAAGATCAATTGAAGCCTCTCAATCCGAGACTTCAAAGACAATCCAGCATTTCCGAGACGGACGGCCTCAATATTCCTTCTCGTAGAAAATACCGGCGGCACCGGCGCCATCGCTGTCGGCCTCACCGCGCAACGTCACACCCCTGCCAACGTCAAGGTTGATGATCGCCTTGCCGGAGCCGGTGCCGGTGTTCTGCTGGAGTTCGAGATAGGTCTTGGAATTCAGATACTTTCCAGCCGTCACCTCCGCATTGCCGGCATCGTCGCTGGTCACATCCAGATTGTCCAGCCCGCCAGCCTGCCTGAGCTTGGAAAAGACAGAGCCGGTGCGCGCACCCGTCAGCTGGGCAACGGCATCGGCTAGCTGCGCAATCTGGAACGGTGATAACTTGGAGGTGGACTGCTGGAAGACGAGTTGCGCCAGCACCTCATCCTCCGGCAGGGAAGGCGAGGAGGAGAAGGTGAATTGCGGGTCGTTGGCGGGGCCATCTACACCGATGGTCACGGTTGTCGATCCAGCTTTGGTTGTGGCGTTCAGGGCGAGATTGGGAATAAGCCCGCCGGAAAAGCCGATCTTGCCGGATGTGAAATCGAGCCGCTTGCCAAGCAGGCTCAAGCGCCCGCGGATCATCTCGAAACCGCCCGACACGATAGGGTTTGATGTCGTGCCGTTGATGCCGACAGTGCCGCCGAGTTCTGCATCCATGCCACGGCCACGCACAAAGATCTGGTTCGGCGCTTTCACGGTCAAATCGAGGTTGGCAGCTGCCTGGTTGCCGTCGCCGGTGTTTGCTGGTTTGATCTCCGCATACTGTCGCGCAACATCGGCAGGCGCATTTTTGTGCTCCAGATTGATGGCCGCAATCGAGGTCGGCAGGGTCTCGGGCACGGTGATATTGGCCTGCGCCACATTGATTGTGCCTGCAATGGTGGGCGTACCCGTCAAACCACCGGTGATTTTGACTTCGCCACCCAGCGTGGCGCTGACAAGATTGCCATCGGTATATTGGACTCCGTTCAGGTTGATCGTCAGGTCTGCGGGAAAATCACCGCTGGTGCCGACGGTTCCTGAAGCGGTAAACGAGCCGCCATTGGAGAAATTGCCCTTCACGTCCGATAGGGTGGCAGTGTCACCCTGAAGCTGTACTTCGCCGGTAACGCCTTGAACGGAAATGTTCTGGCGGACGAGATCGGCCCCCACATTATCGAGCGTCACCCTGCCATTGATCTGGGGCGAGGCAAAGGAGCCTGAAACGGTGACATCGGCATTGGCTGTTCCGGTGAACGAAATGCCCTGCCCGGCAGTGGCACCGTTCAGCAGGCTCGTGGAGAGCGGCCCACTAAAGCGCAGATCAAGCGTGTTCGAGGAAAGATTGATCGATCCGCCACCGTTGAGGGAAAGCCCCGCGGCGTTCTTGGCGGCGAGGTCGAGGGAAAGATTATTCCGCTGAAAACGGCCATTGGCGGATGCAGAAATGCTGCCAATGCCAAGCGAGCGCATCTGCGCAACGCTGCTGCCATCCAGCCGAAGGTCGTAGGCAACATCCGGGTCCGATGGTGTTCCGGTCACCTTCACCGTGCCGGAAATGCTGCCCGCAGCCCCAAGATCTTGTGCAAAGGTATTTGCCAGCGAGGCCGGGATGGAAGAAAGCTTGGCGGTGATTGCAAGATCGTCTCCGACGCTGCCGGAAATGTCCAGCGAACCGCCGCCAACGGAAAGGGATGCGCTTTCAATACGTGCGCCGCCGTTAGCAACGACAATGGACGCCGGCTCTTTCAGGCTGATTGGAATACCACGCGGTTTCACATTGAGCGTTTCGAGTGCGACGGTCGTTGCATCGCCTGTCGTAATGGTGCCATTTGCCTTGGCATCCGCGTTGTCATAGCGGGCGGCAAAGTCGAAGGCCACGGCATTGCCGTCGCGGTCGAATGTGAGAACGGGGTTGTCGATGCGATTGCCGCTTGCACTGATTGAGGCGGTTTCCACGCGCCCGGAAATCAGAGGGCCTTGTGTTGTGACATGCACGACCGGCTCGACGATTTCAGCGGATGCGATGGAAAGCCGGCTGCCGGTCGCGTCGATCTTCGCAGCCAGTTCGCCATCGGTCTGGCTGATCTCTGCCGTACCCTTGAGGTCACCGGCCATCTCCTGCCCAGCAATGGCCCCCAGAAGTCCGATCTCGGGAAGATCGAAACTGAACCGGCCATTGGGCTCCAGCGCTTTGGTGAGGGTGAGCGAACCCTGGAGCTGATTGGCACCCGCCTCAGCCTTGATATTGGGAATGCTGTAACCGCCGTTTTCCAGCGTCTGCAGGTCCGCTTCGGCCTGCACGGTCTGGCCGCCCAGCACACCTTCCACCCGAAGCGATGCCGCAGGGCCGACCTCATTTACCTGGCCGGAAAGGGAAGCCGAAAGATCCTGCAATTCCTGACCCGAAACCATCGCCTCGGCCACGGAAAATTCAAACGAAGCGCTGGGCTGCGCAAGGGTTCCGGAGGCCTTGGCCGCCAATTCCGCTTCACCGGAAAGATCGGATCGCCACAGGCTGAGATCGGGAATCTTGCCCGTCAGATCAGCGCTGATGGCACCGTCGTCGAGGCTGGCGCTGCCCTGCGCACTCAAAAGCTCGGAATCGATCGTGAGTGTCGGCAGGGCAAAATTGCCGTCGGCGGAAAATGTGGCCCTGCCTTCAAGCCCGGTCGCCTTCGTCACATTGGCAGCGAGATCAGGCGGCAGAACGGAGGGCGCTGCAAAAAGCTTGAAGTCGGCGCTGCCGGTGCTCTCTGCAAGATCATATTGCGCGTCGAAAGTGCCACCAATGCTGGCACTCTGCAGCTCTGCCCCTTCAACGCTCACCTGGTCGCCATCGACCGTCAAGGGCAAGCCAAGCGTCAGCGGCGCCTCAACAAGCCGATCGAGATTCTCATCATCAAAGCGGCTCGAATCTACCCTCAATGTTGCAGAGATCGCGCCCGCGCGGTTTTTAAGGTCGAACGCACCTGAACGAATGCTCAAGTTCACACCATCAATTTCGCCGGCCTGGACTTCCACTTTATCCAGTGCCGCATTCACCGTGATGTTCGAGGCTTCAGCCGGACCGGAAATGGCGATATCCGCGCTTTTGAGCAGAACGCGCCAGCCACCATCATCCGTGAGAAAGTTGAAGTCGGCGACATCGTTGAGGGCGGTAATCTGCGCTTGCAGGTCGTTTTGACCCTCGGGCGTGTAGCGACCGGAAACTTTCGCGGAAAGCGCACCGGTCTGCACCAGACCACGGTTCACGCTGACCGAGCCTTCCGTGCCGATCTCGGCTTCCACATCGACCTTTGTCGTGCCGGCAAAAAGCGGCGAAACCGCCGGCGGCATCAGTGCATCAAGCGCGCCGCCACCGCTGACGGCAATAATGTTCTTGCCCGATTCCGGCTGGCGGTAATTGGCGTCGAAACGCACCACTTCGACACCTTCCAGCGCGCCATGCGCCTCACCCTTCCAATTGTTAAGCGGTCCCTTGCCTTCCACATTGATCGCCAGTGCCGGATCGCCGGGCAATTTCAGCAGGGATGAAACGAAACCGCCATTGGCTTCATTGACGTTCAAATCCAGAGCAAGATTGTTTGCTGCGACGTCGTAGTCGACCTTGGCAACCACCTCCGCATCGCCGCGATTGAGATCGGTCGCCTTCAGATCGGTCGCAATCCGGTCCTGATCAAGCGCCAAATTGCCGTTCAGCGCAAGCTTCTCGGTCTTGCCGGAGAAGGTCTCGCCCAAGATGACCTGCGGTAGCGATATGCCGTTTATGTCGAGCGCAACCGGCAGGCCGCCGGAGGATGTGTCGCCCGTGCTGTCACTTTCGGGAAGCCGGTCAAGGTTGACCGCATCAGCACTGAGCGCATTCACTTTCAGCGTCGCGGACAAAAGGTCGACTGGCGACCAGTCGGCCTTCAGATTATCGATTTCGAGCCACGTGTCTTCGGCATCAGCAATCGCAATATGCTTTGCGGTCAAGTCTCCGCTCAAAAGCGCACTCGGTTCGTCGATGCTGATTTTGAGGTTATCTGAGTTGATCAGCGGCAGTGCGATATTCAGGGCCAGCCGGGTTCCTGTCTGCGTGAAGCCGGCAAAGGCAATCCCGCCGACAAACAAAAGCAGCAGGAGGCCCAGGATAACAAAGAGCGTCTTGATATATTTCATTCTGTAATTTGCTGCTTTCCGATCATGACAGGCGCCGAAGGGGAATCACCCCCAACGCACTATAACAACGATTGTGCGGAAAGTTGGTTCAAAACGCCTGGCCGATACCCGCGTAGAGGCCGAACCGGCTGCCACCGGGATAGCGTTTCAGCGGAACAGCTACATCAAGCCGCAATGGCCCGAACGGCGTTGCATAGCGAATGCCGACACCGGCACCGGCACGAAAATCGGAAAACGTCGGTGTGGCCGAACTGCCGACTGTGCCAAAATCGAGGAAGGGAACCACGCCAAACGTGTCGCTCACCGAAATACGCGCCTCGACCGAGCCGACAATATAAGAGCGACCGCCAAGCGCCTGATCGGCCGCATTGTAGGGTGAGATTTCCTGATAGGAGTAACCGCGCACCGAACCGCCCCCACCGAGATAGAATCGCCGGTTCGCCGGAATATCACCCAGGTTGGAAACGCCAAGCAGACTTCCCGCTCCGAGCTTCCCCGCAAGCACCGTGCTTCCGCCAACATCGTAATAAGCAGACGCGCTGGCCTCCAGAGAGGTGAAGATGGTCTTGGAGTTGAACTCGTAGCCGGGCGTCGCCTTTGCCATCACCCGGTAGCCCTCGGTCGGGTTCAGCTTGTCATCGGTCGCATCGCGCTCCCATTCAAGCGGCGTTACGAGCGTCAGGTAATGGTTGGTGCCATAGGCATCTGTGTTTTCCGTCCAGGCGAAGTTCATCCCCCCCGTCAACGTATCCTGATCGGTCAGTTCGAAGCTGGTGGACGCCCCGCCGCCCAGCGTCTTCTCCTTGTAACTGTCATTCGTGGTCATCGCCGCTTTCAGGCTGGCGCTGAATGTGGTGCGCGGACCAAAGGCACCCGGTTTCGAAAACAACAAAGACGTCGCGTAGTCGAGATCGCGAAAGTTCCGCGTACGGCCAAGGCCGCTGACCGAGCCGCTCAACTTCAATGTCTCAGCATTGCCAAACAGGTTGCGATGTCCCCAATAGCCTTCCAAGCCAAGGCCCTCGTTGGACGACACCTGTGCGCCGATACCGAAATAGCGCGGTTTGGCCTCCTTGACGGTAATCGTCATCGGTATCGCCCCATTCGCGTCCAGTTCTTCGGCATTGGTGATGGTGGCAGACGATATAATCGGCAGCGCCCGCAGCCGTTTTGCCGCGCGTTTCACATCATCCGGCGAATAGGTCTCGCCCGTCTCAAGTCGCGACCATGAGGCGATGAATTCCGGATTGACCGCGTCCGCACCATCAATCGACACCGGACCAAAGGGCGCCACAGGGCCGCCGGCTGCAGCAATTGTCACGTCCACCGTATTGGTGCGGTGATCGGCCACCACTTGACGATTGGTCAGTTTGGCGAGCGGCCGGCCTTCCGATTTCAAAGCCGTCACGATCTTGGAGGACGCATCAATGATCTCTGCTGAACCCGCAGGCTCGCCGGTTTCAAGGCCGTAATCCGCGGGATTGAATGGTGCAGCATCACCCTCCAGATGGACGGTGCCGAGCTTGAAAACGGGACCAGGCTCAACGCTGATTTCCACAGGCACCGGGCGCGACGTGTCGAACTGCGGCGACGGCGGAAGCGCATCGATATCGCGCCCGTCAACCGTCACATTCACGATCGCTCCATAACGGGCCTTCTCATAAAGTGCCGCCACCAGCCGGTCGCGGTCGTCGCGCGCCTTGACTGCGAGACCGAACGAACCTTCCACAGGCTCGTCCTCGTCCTGCACCAGATTGGACTGTTCCTCCAGAAAGTCATCCAGTTCGGGGTCACTGCTTTTCAGGTCGACGGAATAGGACACTGGGTCACGCAGAGTATCGGACGTATCGTCGCCTTCGAAAAATTTCATGCCGAAGATTTCAAACGCCATCGCCCGTTCAGGCAAACCTGAAAGGCAGACGGCCAAAGCCGTGGCAGCCACCAGAGGTGCCGCGCGCCGGTACGCAATACTCATTCCCGGTCCCGTCTTTTTCACTCGACTGTCATTCACTATGAAACAATTCTGCTACCAGAGTGTAAAATTCTGTGCCGATTTAACCAGAGTTTCATCTGCTTGTCAGGCGTCTTCATGGCATTGCTTTGTGTCGTTCCGCAATGCCTAAGAACAACCATGCCCGGTTCAAATCTGCGTTATCCCAGCGCATTCTGCCAATTGCGGACAGCCTCAATCGGCCAGATCAGCATGATCACATTCAGCGTGAGATTGTCGCGTATGATCCAGCCGGTGAGCAATTCGAACACGATTGCAATGGTAATTGTCAGCCAAACCGGCGCGCGTGCGGCAAACCAGAAACCCAATATCATAAAGATCGAATCCGAGGCGGAATTCAAGATACTGTCGCCAGTGTATCCGACCGCAGCCGTTTCGCTGCGATACCGATCAATGATCAGCGGTGAATTTTCCAGAAGCTCCCAGAAGACCTCCACCACCATGGCAAAGGTCAGCCGCGTTGCCACACTTTTACGGCGAAGCAGAAGGTGGAAAACCAGGTAGAAGATGAACCCGTGGATGATATGGGATGGCGTATACCAATCCATCAGATGTTGTGAATTGCCCGGCGTGTTGACGCCGGGTTCGAAGAGTTTGACATAGCCGCAGGTGCAAATGGGAACCCGGCCCATGGCGTAAAGGATTGCGATTTGCGCAACCAACAGACCCAGAACAGCAAGGAGCGCAAAGCGCACATGATTGTGCTGGGACGCCATGCGCCTATTCCGCAGCGTTTTCGGGCTCTTCCACCGTGTGACGCATGATCATCGGCATCTGCAACATGGTGAAGAGAATGGTGATCGGCATCGTTCCCCAAAGCTTGAAGCTGATCCAGGCCTCATCAGAGAAATTGCGCCAAACCACTTCGTTCAGGATCGCCAAAAAGAAGAAGAAGATACCCCAGCGAAACGTAAGCTTGCGCCAACCTTCGTCATCCAGATTGAACGCGGAATTGAAGACATAGCCGAGCAGCGACTTGCCGAAGAAAAGGCCACCGAGAAGCACAGTGCCGAAGATCGCATTGATGATCGTCGGCTTCATTTTGATGAAGAGTTCATTGTGCAGATAAATGCCGAGCCCGCCGAAGGCCAAAACAATGCCGCAGGATACCAGTGGCATCAGCGGCAGGTGTTTGAACACGATCTTGGAAACGACGAGCGAAAGAACGGTGGCAACCATGAAAAACGCGGTGGCCACGAACAATGGCCCACCCAGTTCGGAAAGCGGGGGGAAGGTCTTCTCGAGCCACTCGCCGCGCAGATTGGCAAAAAAGAAGACAATGATGGGGCCAAGCTCCAGTACGAATTTCAGGAGCCCGTTTTCCTTAGGCTTCACTTCGGTGTTGTTGGCCTCGGCCATCTTTTCTTCTTTCTCGTGTTTGCGGAGAATTCAGTGCAGACCGGCGACGGCCTTGGCGAATTCACCCGCCTCAAAGGGTTCCAGATCATCGACACCTTCGCCGACGCCGATGAAATAGACCGGCAGCTTATGCTTGGCCGCAATCGCAACAAGGATGCCGCCGCGGGCCGTGCCGTCGAGCTTGGTCATCACCAGCCCCGACACACCCGCCACATTGCGGAAGATTTCCACCTGTTGCAGCGCGTTCTGTCCTGTCGTCGCATCCAGCGTTTGCAAAACCGTATGCGGGGCATCGGGATCAAGCTTGCCGAGCACGCGCACGATCTTCTCCAATTCGGCCATCAATTCGGCTTTATTTTGAAGACGGCCGGCTGTATCGATAATGAGAACGTCCGAGCCCTTTTCCTTCGCCTGTTTGAAGGCGTCAAAAGCAAGGCCAGCCGCATCCGCACCGAGTGTTGTGCCGATGAATTCTGAACCGGTGCGATCAGCCCAGATTTTCAGCTGTTCAATCGCCGCAGCGCGGAATGTATCGCCAGCAGCCAGCATCACCTTCAACCCGGCACCGGAGAGCTTGGCGGCAAGCTTGCCGATGGTTGTCGTCTTGCCGGTGCCGTTGACGCCCACCACCAGGATCACATGCGGTTTGTGGTTCAGGTCGAGCGCCAGAGGCTTCGCCACGGGAGTGAGAACTTTCTCGATTTCCCGTGCCATGATGGCGACAACCTCTTCGCCGCTCACGTCGCGGCCGTAACGCTCCGACGACAGCGTATCCGTGACCCGAAGCGCCGTTTCCACGCCGAGATCGGCCTGGATGAGCAGATCTTCCAATTCTTCGAGCGTATCTTCGTCCAGCTTGCGCTTTGTAAAGAGCGCGGTGATCTGACCGGTCAGCTGGGACGAGGTGCGCGCAAGGCCCGCCCGCAACCGCTGAAACCACGAAAGACGCGGGGCTGGCGCGGCAACCTCCGGCGTGGCGGCAGTTTCCTTTGCTGTCGAAAACCCCTTAGGCAGCACGGTTTCCTTCACCGCTAGCAAATCGGAAGCATCGTCAGGTTCCGGCATGGGAGAACCGAGATCGGCATCCCACTCGCTCAGTTCCTCAGCCTCTTCAACACTGATTTCGGGGACCTGGTGCTGAACAGGCGCGGCGGGCTCTTCCGCAGGCGCTGGTTCATCCGACACTCCAGCCAAGGGTTCGGGATCAGCGGTGTTGGCATCCCAATCGGCCAGTTTTTCAGCCTCTTCCGCGCTCAGATCATCGCTGTCCGGCCTATCATGTTGTATATCCGCTGTGGCAGGCTCAGGCGCTGGTTCGGGCAAATCCGCATCCCAGTCGGCCAGATCTTCGGCCTCATCCAGGCTGATTTCGGTAACATGCGGGGGTTCAGGTTCGGCAGCATGTTCGGCCGCAAATTCTTGCGCCGTTTCGTCTGAAACGCCGGGCTCTGGCTCCGGGTCGGGCAAGCCGCCGTCCCAATCAGCCAGTGCCTCGGCCTCAGCAAGGCTTATATCACCAGCAGCGCGGTCGGCTTCAGCAGCTGTTTCTTCTGCGGCTTCAATGTGCGGAACGGCATCCTGCTTGTCGGATGCTTCCTCGCTCTTCTTGCCGAAGGTGAAAACCTTTTTGATAAATCCAAGCGCCATGGCCGTTCCGTTTCCGCTCACGCCGCGCTGGCGGCAATGTCTCTCATCATCAGATATTTGCCATCGTGACCGGCAATTTCAACCTCGACGAAGGTGCCGGGCTCAAGATCGGGCGTGCGCACGATCGTGAAGTCCTGCGTATGCGCCACCCCGCCGCGTTCGGCAAGCACCATCTGGCGCGTGCCGGCAAAACGGTCGAGATGCATAGCCAGCAATTCACCGCCCTTTTCCCGAAGCCTTGCCGCTCTTTCCTTCACGACACGACGGTCGAGCTGCGGCATGCGCGCCGCTGGTGTACCTTCGCGCGGGCTGAAGGGAAAGACGTGCAGATTGGCAATGCCGATCTCTTCGGCCAGTGCCACCATATTGGCAAAGGCCTCTT
Organism: Rhizobium sp. L1K21; assembly: GCF_024055895.1. GTDB lineage: Bacteria > Pseudomonadota > Alphaproteobacteria > Rhizobiales > Rhizobiaceae > Ensifer_A. Next base: position 168,301 of record NZ_JAMXLE010000004.1, on the reverse strand, counting down.
CGGTTTCGGTTGGAAAGCCGGCTATGAAATCCGCGCCAAAGCTCATTTCAGGCCGCAAGCGGCGCGCTTCATGGCAGAAGTTCAGCGCATCCTCGCGCGAATGCCGCCGTTTCATGCGCTTGAGGATCAGATTGTCGCCATGCTGCAGCGAAAGGTGCAGATGCGGCATGAAACGCGGCTCATCCGCGATCAGATCAAGCAAATGCCGGTCAATCTCCACTGAATCGATGGACGAAAGCCTAAGCCGCCGGATCTCCGGCACCTGTTTGAGAAGCGTCTTGGCAAGCTGCCCCAGGCTCGGGCTGCCGGGAAGATCGGCACCATAGGATGTGGCGTCGACCCCGGTGAGCACGATTTCCTTGTAGCCGCTTTCAACCAGCTTTCGCGCCTGATCCACGACAGCACCCATAGGCACAGAGCGCGAATTGCCGCGACCATAGGGGATGATGCAAAAGGTGCAGCGATGATCGCAGCCGTTTTGCACCTGAATGAAAGCACGCACATGCCCGTCGATCAGCTCCACCATCTGGGGCGCTGTCTCGGTGACGCTCATGATGTCGTTGACGCGCAGCTTTTCTTCTGCCGACACGCCGAAATCGGGCAAGGCTGCATAAGAGGTGCTTTTCAGCTTCTCTTCATTGCCGATCACCGCGTCCACTTCCGGCATATTGGCAAAATCGTCTGGCGTGGTTTGGGCCGCACAGCCGGTGACCACGATGCGGGCCTGCGGATTTTCGCGCCGCGCCCGGCGAATGGCCTGCCGCGCCTGACGCACGGCCTCGCCGGTAACCGCACAGGTGTTCACCAGCACGGCATTGTCGAGCCCGGCTTTGGCAGCCTCAGCCTTCATCACTTCGGATTCATAGGTATTGAGGCGACAGCCGAAGGTTATGACTTCGACGCCCTTCAAATCGCCCTCGCCTCGTCCTGATCACGTTGCCAGTCGCCGGTTTCAGGATCAAGCTCACCGGACCATTCCCATTCGGCAGGTCCAGTCATGATCACATGGTCATCGTCGCGCCATTCAAGCTCCAGCTTGGAAGGAGCCGGTGCGCTGGCGACATTGATGGTAACCTTGCGTTCCGTGCGACCGGTGCGAACGCCATTGACAGCTGTCGCACAAGCGGCAGAACCGCAGGCAAGCGTAAGGCCAGCACCTCGTTCCCATGTGCGGGTGGTAATCGACGTCGGCGATGTGACCTGCGCAATGGTGATATTGGCGCGTTCGGGAAACATTGGATGATTTTCCAGAAGCGGCCCGAATTTTTCCAGATCATAAGACCAGACGTCCTTGTTGACCCAGAAAACCGCATGCGGATTGCCCATGGACATAACCGAGGGCGAGTGCAGAACCGGATCGTCAATCGGTCCGATCTGCAGCTCGATGCGGCTTGTATCGTGAAACTCTTCGGCCAGCGGGATCTTGTCCCACTCAAAAACCGGTTTGCCCATATCGACGGAAATCAGCCCGTCTTCATGTTCGATCGCATTCAAAATGCCGGCGATGGTCTGGAAGGTAAACACCTGCTTGCCGGTTTCGGCAGCAAGCGCCTGCACCACGCAACGCGTACCGTTACCACAAGCCTGCGCAAACGTGCCGTCGCAATTGAGAATGTCGATCCAGGCATCCGTGCCCTCGGCCTTCGGGTCGTAGACGGCCATGATCTGGTCAAAACTGGTTTGCGGGTCGGCGGCAAGCGCAATGGCCGCTTTCGGCGTGATCTTGTCCTTGCGGCCACGCATATCGACCACGAGAATCTTGTTCCCGAGCCCGTTCATCTTGGCAAATGGTGCGCGTTCAGACATGTCACCGCTTCCGGTCAAAGTGTTAATCTGACGCCTATATGGCGGAATTGCACGTGAATTTCCAGTGCAGAGGCCCGCAACGACTGCAACCAGCGAACCGCCCAGCCGTCAAATCAACTTCGTTCCTCAGCGTCCAGCCTGACCCGAAGCCTTTTCGATGTGTGGCATCAACTCGTTTTGAATGCTGTCCGGGTCAAACGGACCGACCTTTTTGTAGATGATCTTGCCGGTTTCATCGACCAGATAGGTTTCCGGCACACCGTAAACACCCCAGTCGATCGCCGCCTTGCCGTTCGGATCAACACCGATCGCCGCGAACGGATTGCCGAACTCTTCCAGGAAGGACAAGGCATTGGCATTCTTGTCCTTGTAATTGATGCCCACGATCTGGATGCGCGGGTCCTTGGCCAGTTCCATCAGCTCCGGCGCCTCATCGCGGCAGGGTATGCACCACGACGCCCACACATTGACGAGCGTCAGCTTGCCCTTGACGGCTTCATAGGTGAGCGCGGGCGTGTTGGCGCCTTCAAGAGGCTGCATATTCAGCGATGGTGCCGGTTTGTTGAGCAGGGCTGAGGGCAGGACGGAGGGATCTTTGCCGCTTTCAAGCTGCATCCAGAAAACGCCCGACAGCAGAATGAAGATCAGAAAGGGCAGGAACGCAATCACGATTCCGGTCTTGGAGAGACCACCCTTTTTTTCGGGCTGAACTGGTTCGTCCGTCATTTTGCGCCTTCCGCAGACCCGGCAGAGCGACGGCGAATGCCCGACGCTTCCAGCTTTTGCAGTTCCTTCCGGCGAGCTCGGCTGTCCAACCAGGTCCAGACGACGATACCAACGATGGTCAGCGCCGCGATGCCGTAGGAAGCGTAGATATAAAAAGCGTGGCTCATCGTTGAACCTCGCGCGACGCCTTTCTGGCAGCCAAGCGGCGCATATTGGCAATACGGCGGCGCCAGATTTCGGTGCGGATGGCCATGAAGTGCAGTGTGAAAAACAGCATGGTGAAGGCAAGCGCCATCACAAACAAGGGCCGCAGGAATTCCGGATCGATGGTCGGCCCATCAAGCCGCATCACAGATGCAGGCTGATGCAGCGTGTTCCACCACTCCACCGAAAACTTGATAATCGGGATGTTGACGAAGCCAATGAGGATCATCACCGCCGAAACACGTGCTGCGCGCAGCGGATCATCCATGGCGCGGTTGAACGCGATCAAGCCGAGATACATCAGGAAGAGGATGAAAACCGAGGTCAGGCGCGCATCCCACACCCACCAGGTGCCCCACATGGGCTTGCCCCAGAGTGAGCCGGTCACGAGCGCGAGAAAGGTGAAAGCAGCCCCGAGCGGAGCAGCGGTCTTGGCCGCAACATCAGCCAGCGGATGACGCCAGACCAAGGTTCCAAGTGCGGCAATCGCCATCACCGAATAACACATCATTGAGAGCCACGCCGCTGGCACATGGATATACATGATGCGCACGGTCAGTCCCTGCTGATAATCGCCTTCCGTCGTGAAACTCAGATAGAGCCCGACGGCAAACAGGATCGCGGTGATTGCGCCAAGCCATGGCAGCACGCGATTGACCAGCGCGATAAACCGCGTCGGATTGGCCAGATCAGTCAGCCAGGAAAAGGAAAGCGTGTTCTCAGTCATGCCGGTTTCCTATCCGCAAACACTGGATGCTGCAATTGATCTTAATCAAAACCGTTTCAATCTGACGAAGATTTGAGCGCCATGGACGCGGCAAAAGGCCCGATGACCGCAAACAGCAGCGTAATAGCCGTTAATATCATAAAAGGCGGCAAAAACGGGGCGGGGTCTTCCACAGCGGCATAGGTTGCCGAAACGCCGAAGATCAGCACCGGAATTGCCAGCGGCAGAACCAGGATCGAGACCAGAAGCCCGCCCCGCGGCAAAGAGACCGCAACCGCTGCACCCGCCGCACCGATGAATGTCAGTGCTGGCGAACCAACAAGCAGGGTGATCAGCGTGGCACCGATGGCCACTTCATTCATATTCATGAAGAGACCGAGAACCGGCGAGGCAATCACCAGCGGCAAGCCGTTTGCCACCCAATGGGCCAGGCATTTCACGAAAACAGTCAGCACCAGCGGGTTTTCCTGCATCAGGAGAAGATCGAGCGAACCATCTTCACGCTCGGCCTGAAACAACCGATCAAGACCAAGAAGCGCTGAAAGCAAGGCACCGATCCAAAGAATGGCAGGACCGATACGCGACAGCAGATTGAGGTCGGGACCAACGCCGAAAGGAATGACAGCCACGACGGTCATGAAAAACAGGACGCCGATCAACGCGCCGCCGCCTGCACGGATGGCCAGTTTGATATCGCGGAGGAAGAGTGCGGTCATGCATCGCTCCTGTCTTCTCCCCTTGGGGAGAAGGTGGCCCGTAGGGCCGGATGAGGGGTTTTCATGAGGTGGCGGGAACCCCTCATCGCCTCACGTCGTTCGGCACTTCTCCCCAAGGGGAGAAGGGGGAGCGTGACGCGCGCCTCTTTGCCGCATTCAATCCACATACTCAAACCCCTTCATCACGAGGCTCTGCGGCGCTTTCAGCCCGAGTGGCTGATGCGTTGCCGCGACAATGATCCCGCCCCGCGCCTGAAAATCCTGGCAGAGCTTGCCGAACATTGCATCAGAGGCTGCATCGAGTGCCGCCGTCGGTTCGTCGAGAAGCCAGACCGGGCGTTGCACCACGAGAAGCTTGGCCATGGCCATGCGACGCTGTTGCCCCGCCGAGAGGTAGCCGAAAGGCAAGTGGGTGATACCGCCCAAACCGACGGCCTCTGCGGCTTCGGTGGCTGAAACCGCACCTTCGCCACCACCCATAAAGTCCCGCCAGAAATCGAGATTTTCCTCCACTGTCAGTTCACGTTTCATCGCGTTGCGATGGCCAAGATAGTGGCAGGCTTCGGCGGCGCGCTCATAGCCTTCAGCTGCCACACTGCCGGTTTCGGCATAGAGCAAACCGGCCACCACCCTGAGTAGCGTGGACTTGCCCGAACCGTTGGGGCCAGTCACCAGAAGCGCTTCACCATCGCTGAGCGAAAAGGAAATATCGCGAAACAGCAGCTCCTCGCCGCGCCGCGCACCCAGATTTTCCGCCATAAACCGCATTGCTGTCGCACTTCTGCGGCTCATGAATGCCGCGTTGCCAAAAAAATGTTTCTTTTCACCCTTATAGGGTCTGGCACCATCTTTAGAATAGGTCTATAAGGCCCGCAACCACGCCAGCAGCCGGTGTGATCTTTTATATCCTAGCGCCGAACTTGAAAGTCTTCAGACTGTCACGGGCGGACAGCGGAAATGGCTGCACCCGCACCCTATCACTTCTTACCCAAGTGTTCGGGCGTCCGCGCGTCAAGATTTGGCGAACAGACGTACGGGGTTTTTCAGTGGCAAAATCACTCGACAGCTTCAATTGTCGTTCGACGATCACCGTCAACGGCAAAGAATTTGTTTACTACAGCCTTCCCGAGGCTGAAAAAAACGGCCTCACCGGCATTTCCAAGCTGCCCTTCTCCATGAAGGTGGTTTTGGAAAACCTGCTGCGCAATGAAGATGGCCGTTCGGTCACCAAGGCCGACATTGAAGCTTGCGCTGCATGGCTGACCAACAAGGGCAAGACCGAAGCTGAAATCGCCTACCGCCCGGCCCGCGTGCTGATGCAGGACTTCACCGGCGTTCCAGCCGTTGTTGACCTTGCAGCCATGCGTGACGGCCTCCAGGCGCTCGGCGGCGATCCGGAAAAGATCAACCCGCTCGTTCCCGTCGATCTCGTGATCGACCACTCCGTGATCGTCGATGAATTCGGTTCTGCCACCGCCTTCGCGCGCAACGTGGAACTGGAATATCAGCGCAACGCAGAGCGTTACAAGTTCCTGAAATGGGGCCAGCAGGCGTTCAAGAACTTCCGCGTTGTTCCCCCCGGCACCGGCATCTGTCACCAGGTGAACCTTGAATATCTGGGCCAGACGGTCTGGACCAAGGAAGAAGACGGCGAAACCACCGCTTATCCCGACACCTGCGTTGGCACCGACAGCCACACGACCATGATCAACGGTCTTGGCGTTCTCGGCTGGGGCGTTGGCGGTATCGAAGCTGAAGCGGCCATGCTCGGCCAGCCGGTTTCCATGCTTCTGCCGGAAGTCGTTGGCTTCAAGCTCACCGGCAAGCTGAAGGAAGGCTGCACGGCAACCGACCTCGTGCTGACCGTTGTGCAGATGCTGCGCAAGAAGGGCGTTGTCTCCAAGTTTGTCGAATTCTTCGGCCCCGGCCTTGACGCCATGTCGCTTGCCGACCGCGCCACCATCGGCAACATGGGTCCGGAATATGGCGCAACCTGCGGCTTCTTCCCCGTTGACGGCGAAACCATCAACTACCTCACCATGTCCGGTCGCGACACCGATCGCATCGCCCTCGTTGAAGCCTATTCGAAGGCTCAAGGAATGTGGCGCGAAGGCGACGGCTCCGATCTCGTGTTTACCGACACGCTGGAACTCGACCTTGGCGACGTTGTCCCCTCCATGGCTGGTCCCAAGCGTCCGGAAGGCCGCCTGGCGCTGGAAACCATTGCACCGAACTTCGCAACCGCGCTTGAGGCCGAGTACAAGAAGCCCGGCCAGCTGGAAAACCGCTATGCTGTTGAAGGCACGGATTACGATCTCGGTCACGGCGATGTCTGCATCGCAGCCATCACGTCGTGCACCAACACATCGAACCCATCGGTTCTGATTGCTGCCGGCCTGCTTGCCCGCAACGCTGTCGCCAAGGGTCTGAAGTCCAAGCCGTGGGTGAAAACCTCGCTGGCACCCGGATCGCAGGTGGTCGCGGAATATCTGAACAATTCCGGGCTCCAGAAGGACCTGGATGCGCTCGGCTTCAACCTCGTTGGCTTCGGCTGCACCACCTGCATCGGTAACTCTGGTCCGCTGCCGGGTCCGATCTCCAAGACCATCAACGACAAGGGCCTGATTGCCGCTGGCGTTCTCTCCGGCAACCGCAACTTCGAAGGCCGCGTGTCGCCGGACGTCCAGGCAAACTACCTGGCCTCCCCGCCGCTCGTTGTGGCTTATGCGCTCGCCGGCTCCGTCCAGAAGGACCTCACCAAGGATCCGATCGGCGAAGACCAGAACGGCAATCCGGTTTACCTGAAGGACATCTGGCCTTCCACGCAGGAAATCCAGGAATACATCATGAAATATGTGACGCGTGAAATTTACGCGGCCAAATATGCTGATGTATTCAAGGGTGATGAAAACTGGCAGGCTGTTCAGGCCCCGTCCGGTCAGACCTACACCTGGGACGACGAATCGACCTACGTGCAGAACCCGCCTTACTTCGTGGGCATGGGCGCACAGCCGACGCCGGTCTCCGACATTGTCGGCGCTCGCGTTCTCGGTCTCTTCGGCGACAAGATCACCACCGACCACATCTCGCCGGCCGGTTCGATCAAGGCGGCTTCGCCTGCCGGTGAATATCTCACCGAACACGGCGTGGGCGTTGCAGACTTCAACCAGTACGGCACGCGCCGCGGTAACCACGAAGTCATGATGCGCGGCACATTTGCCAATATCCGCATCCGCAACCACATGCTCGGCCCGAACGGCAAGGAAGGTGGCTACACGATCCACTATCCGTCGAAGGAAGAGATGTCGATCTACGACGCGGCCATGAAGTACAAGGAAGAGGGCGTTCCGCTCGTCATCTTCGCCGGTGTTGAATACGGCAACGGCTCGTCCCGTGACTGGGCTGCCAAGGGCACCAACCTGCTCGGCGTTCGCGCCGTGATTGCCCAGTCGTTTGAACGTATCCACCGTTCGAACCTGGTTGGCATGGGCGTCGTTCCCTTCGTTCTCGAAGAGGGCACCACCTGGGAAAGCCTCGGCCTCAAGGGCGACGAAATTGTCACCATCGAAGGTCTGGCCGGCGTCAAGCCGCGCGAAAAGAAGATCGCCAAGATCACCTTCGGCGACGGCTCCAACAAGGAAGTCCCGATCATCTGCCGCATCGACACGCTGGACGAGATCACCTACGTCAACAACGGCGGCATCCTGCAGACGGTGCTTCGGCAGCTGGCTGCTTAAGGGATTAGGTACAAAGAGCGAAAAGGCCGGGCATGTTGTCCGGCCTTTTTTTACATGCGTTCCTCTATCTGCCTTTCGCTGCTGGCCTATGGAGAGGCTCAATCCTTCCCCAGCACGAAATCGCGAATGATCTGAGCCGTCTCCGGCTTGTTGTAGACGTCCAGATGCCCGGTTTTGTCCAACAGCACGTAGCGCCCCTTCTCTGTCGCTTCAGAGAGCGTCGGCTGATAGGCTTCTGCTTGAAAGGCTTCATCGTCGCGCCCGGCGATCAGAAGGAAAGGCGGAAGCGCTGCGACGTCTTTCAGGTAGTCTGCCCGCGGCGCATAACTTTCATTCAGCCGATAGGAATAGGATTGCGTTGCGGTTGCCCCGAGAGGGCCTTGCAGAACGCTGTCGGGAAAATTGAACTCGATAGCCGTCAGGCCGTTGAGCTGGCTAATTCCGATCATGTTCAGCATCTTCAGTCCGGCGATGCGGCGCACCAGCGCATGCGCCCAGCCGCCGCTATTGGGCCGCATGGTTGGCGCGTTATATTTCAAGAACGGAGCGATCAGCACAGCCTGATCGAGATCGGACCCATGACGGCCGCCGGCATAGCGAATAACCAACCCGCCGCCGCTCGAATGTCCGCCAAGAACGAGCTTCTGGCCAGGATGCCGCAAAATGCTGATGAGTTCGGCAATATCGTCTTCCAGCTGTCCGATGTAATTGACATCCCCGCGCCGCTGAGGATGGGGCCCGTGGCCACGCAGATCAGGCAGGGCGACCGCGATGTCGCCCTCCCCATGGACCGCTTCGGCAAACTGCACATAGCCTTGACCGTGCCAGCCAGAGCCATGAACAAAGACCAGAAGCGGGACATCGTCGCTCTTGCCGGGCAGATAGCGGTATCCAAGCGTCGTCCCGTCACCGGCTTCATAATAGCGCAAGGGTATATCGGCAGTTCCCCCAAGGCGTGTTGCCTCAAACTGCAGGGTCTTTCCGGATATATGACCGGAAGCCGGCTGGCTGAGAATGAGGCCAAAGGCAATGACGAAGAAAATCGCGACGCTGATCAGCGCGAACTGAATGACAATGTGCATTTTTTGGAACGCCCCCCAGGCTCAGAGCCTCAAGCCAGAAGCTTTGCCGCGCCGTCAATCATCTCCTGCGGCAGCGGCGCGGATTTGCGGGCAACAAGATCGAAGAGGATGGTGGCAATGGTGATTTCAGCACAGAGGCCGCCCGTTTCTGTGTTGTACATCGCATGATGCAATGTCAGGGACGTGCGTCCCACCTTCAAAATCTTGCTTCGCACTTCGATCAGGCTACCGACAGGCAATTCGTCCAAAAAGTCCACGTCATAATGGCGATCGGCCCATCCGAGTTTGCGCTCTTCCAACCAGGCAGAGCGATAACCGGCCGCCGCCACAAGGTGCCAGGAGGCATGATCGAACGCAGCGATATAATGCTGCACGTTCATATGTCCCATAACATCGCATTGCTGCGGCGAAACAACGCCTTTGTATGTGATCATCCAACCCCTCCTCAATAGCCCCTTTGCCAGCGGCAAAGGTTAACACCGAGGAGGTGGAGAATGCCATCTACAGGCTGAAAAATATGGTTAATAATTTGTTATTACACAATATTTTGTAGAGAACAAACCGGGAAAGCAACGATGTGGGCGATTCGTCTGTGATTCGTTCACGGTCTGATCGAGGTGTTAATTTTATCACCCGAAACAAGCCTTCCGGCGATTGCACGCAAGTCCTCCGGCACGTCGAGATCGGGGACGTGAACTGGCTGCTCACGCGCCACCCGTGCCTGCGCATTCTGCGCCGGGAGAGCGAAACTCGCAGCCGCACCTGGAAGCGATTTCAAACCGTTCATCTCGACAAAAGCGTTGACCACGCGGTTGAAATAGGCGTGTTGCTCCACCATCGGCAAATGCCCGGAGTTCGGAAGCAGCACTGTTTGCACATTGGGCAACTGCCTGGAAACGTTGAGCTGGTGCACCGCAGGAACCACATAGTCTTTCAGCCCGATGACATTCAGCACCGGTCGTGTGATCTTCGGCAGGCTTTTCATGATGCTCTGGTGGCGCAACCAGGTGGCCATGGCAACAATGTCCAGCGGGTTTGACAGCAACAGCTGGCGGCGCACGTTTTCCATGCTCTCAAGCGTGACTTCCGTTTCCCACGGGCAGGCACGATCGCCCACGCAACGGGCCGCGCCCATCCTGAAATTGTCCGGTGTTGAAATCCACCGCGAAAAGAGCTTCATGAAAATGGCTGGACCGAGGAATGGCATCATCAGAATTCGTGTCGCGATACTCTCCTGGCCTTCGAAACGGCCACAGCCAAACCCCCCGGCCAGAATAACACCATCGACCAGATCGGGTCTCCTTGCCGCCACAAGAAGACAGAGATGCGCACCGGTGGAATGCCCAACCAGCGTCACAGGGTTGCCGCCAAAATCGCGTTCGATTACCTCTGCATAGGCATCAACAATCATATCTGTGCAAAGACCGGCGCGCTCCTCGTCACTCAATGTCCACGGATAATGGCCCGGAAGGGGATAGGCAGCACTCATGCCCGAAAGCAATTTGTCGGGGGTGAAGCTTCGCCAGAAAACCGGTGCCATCGTCATTCCATGAAGCAGGACAAACCGGGGACCCGGCTCTTTGCTGATCCACTCTGCTGACGGCACGCTCAGTTTCATCGTTTTGCTCCTGGTTTCCCAACGCAGAAGCAGACATTTGGTTCCTCGAAAGAGGCGGTTTATTTCCTTTACAGCGTCTTAACGCGATCCCCAAAAGGTTAAAGAAGCGGCGAAAAAGGGCGATCAAGCGGCAAGACGACTTGCGCAAAATAGTCGCCCCCGCCGCTAAAACCACAGCATGTAGTATAGAACGAAACAAAAACAGAGCCCCGTCAGCGATTCGTCGCCGATTCGTTCCGGCTTTGATCGAAAAGTAAAAGATGGCGAGGAATTTCGCTTATTTAACAATATATTAACCAAAATTTCGCGCGCCGATCACTTCGCCATCACGATGGAAAATTACCCACGCTGTGCGCTGGAAACAACCTCGCCTGTGTTTGATGAACGCAGATGCGCGATCGCGCGGCTGGTCATGAAGCCGACACTGAAGCCATTGAACAGGGCGGCGGCCAGCTGCGCATTCGTCGCCACCGCCGGATTGATGACGGCTAGAACACCTGCGATATAGTTGCCTGAAAAGACGGCGAGAAATATGCAGATGGAAATCCACTCGCCCTCGATCGCCAGTTTGCCGTCGGCCAGGCGTTGGGTGTTGCGCGCTGGCTTGAGGAAGACGACCGCCCAGAGCCCACTGAGAATGCCGATCAACGTCAGCAACAAGGTCTCGTTGCCGGCCTGTCTGGCAATCAATTGGACAGCATCCAGCAAAATGAAGATTGCCGGTATCAGCATGAGAGAAATTGGATGAATGACGCGGTCCCGCGTCATGGTCCATCCGCGGTAGACGAGAGCCGCCAGAATGGCCCAAACCCAGATCGGCGTATGCGTTACGATGCCGACAAGAAATTGCATGATCTTCTCCGTTTGTTTATTGCCTTGAACATGTCCCGGAAGGGATGCGGTTCAGCTCTCATCAGATGCGAAAGGACACAACGGCAGATGCGCGAAACGCAGCCAAGCTACGTGGCCGACAGCCCCCTGCAATTCGCGCTTCGTGAAACGCGAAAGGGATTTCGTTCGCTCCAGCAATGGGCTGTTCTGCTGGCGCTTATCGTGGTGCTGACCGTCTCCGGTCCTTTCGGCACCCTGGACACGCTGGCGCTGCCCCAGAGGCTCGGCTTTTGGGCTGTTATGGTCGTTTTGGGTTTTGCTGTGGGCGATTTCACCGCGTCCAACTGCCGCGTAGCGCTGATCAAACGCGGTTGCCCGCAGCCGTTTCGGGTTGTGATCACCGGCGTGGCTGCAGGTGTCGCCGTCCTGCCGGTAGCTCTCTCTGTCGAATGGTTTGCCTTCGGAAGCGATATATTCGATCTTGCCTTTATTCTAAAAAACAGTGGCTACACGGTGCTCATGGGGATCATTGTCGCAGGCATCGTGACGATCCTGCTGAACAAGAAAGCCACTGCAGGAACGGCCTCTCGGGCGGAAGATGGAAAATGTCGGCTGCTGGAGCGTCTGGCCTTTGCCAAGCGAGGCGATCTGATTTCACTTTCTGTCGCCGACCATTATGTGGAGGTGACCACAACCAAAGGCACACAGCTGCTGCTGATGCGGTTGAGCGATGCGATCAGCGAATGCGCGCCCACAGCCGGACTGCAGATCCATCGGTCCCATTGGGTGGCACTCGTCGCAATCAAGGCAGTCGAACGCCGCAACGGAAAAGTCATGATTGAAACGGTCACGGGCCAGCATCTGCCCGTCAGCCGCTCCTTCCTGCCAAAGGTGCGCGAAGCCGGATTGCTCGCTTGAACGCGCCTCACTGATTCGCAAATCACTCATCGGCGCTCCGTTCCATCGGACTGCATAGCGGCACCAGATAATAACAAAAGATGAAATGTCGCCATCCAGTGGTTAACAAACCGAGGGAGAACCACATCCGCCCGGAGTTAATGCGCAGCGAAATAGCGTCAGCCTAAAGGAGGAGCTACGAGATATAGTGGAGAACAAAGCCGCAACGGGCCGAGGTCGGCGATTCGTCGCCGATTCGTTCCGCCTTTGATCGGTTTATTAACGCAGGCGCGTAGAATCAGCATAATTTACAATCTGTTAACCATAATTGGAATTGTCACTTGCATGGCCCTTGGGGAAGAAAGCCGGCCTGGAAGCTGGCCAGCGAGCGCAAATTAACGACTCATCACGATCTGGGGCGGCGAGCGGAGAATCCACAATATATAGCCGTGAACAAAGATCGAACGGTAAAGAGTCAGCGATTCGTCGCCGATTCGTTCCCACGCTGTTCCAACAGGCCCGATTTCGACGAAAAAAACCGCAATGGGAAGGCAATCTTCCCTTGCGTCGAATGCGACCTATATGCATTGGTGCTGGCGCCTTCGAAATTCAATCAACTCCGCCAGCCGGAAGTGAACACGTGACGATCCAGCCGATGATCCTGAGTGGTCGCGGGGTAACCGCGGTCCTCGGCCCGACAAATACGGGCAAGACCCATTTCGCCATCGAGCGCATGGTGGCGCACGGCTCAGGCGTCATCGGACTGCCGCTCAGGCTGCTTGCCCGCGAGGTTTATGCGAAAGTCTGCGAAAGGGTCGGTGTCGCCAATGTCGCGCTGGTGACGGGTGAAGAAAAAATTTCACCGCCAAACGCGCGCTACACAATCTGCACCGTCGAGGCCATGCCACGTGAGACGAATGCCGCTTTCGTCGCCATTGACGAAGTGCAACTCGCGGGCGACCTGGAACGCGGACATATTTTCACCGACCGCATTTTGCACCTGCGCGGGCGCGAGGAAACCCTGCTTCTGGGTGCTGGAACAATGAGCGGCATCCTGCGGCAGCTTCTGCCGGGCCTGACGGTTGTGGAACGTCCACGCCTGTCACAGCTCTTTTACGCTGGCCAGAAGAAGATCACCCGCCTGCCGCCCCGCTCGGCCATCGTCGCCTTTTCCGCCGATGAGGTTTACGCCATTGCCGAGCTGATCCGGCGCCAGCGCGGTGGTGCAGCCGTGGTTCTGGGCGCACTGTCGCCGCGCACGCGCAATGCGCAGGTAAGCCTCTATCAGAACGGCGACGTGGATTATCTCGTCGCAACCGATGCCGTCGGCATGGGCCTGAACCTGGATGTCGACCACGTCGCCTTCGCGCAGGACCGCAAATTCGACGGTTATCAATACCGAAACCTCAATCCCGGCGAACTGGGCCAGATTGCCGGGCGCGCAGGACGCCATATGCGTGATGGAACCTTTGGCGTTACCGGCCATGTCAGCCCCTTCGACGAGGAATTGGTGGAGCGAATCGAAGCCCATGAATTCGACCCTGTGAAGGTGTTGCAGTGGCGTTCGAAGGCGCTCGACTTTTCGTCCCTGCGCGATCTCGATGAAAGCCTGAATGCAACGCCTGTGCTACCTGGCCTTACAAGAGCTTTGCCCGCTGTCGATATGCTGGCGCTTGAAAACCTCTGCAAACTGCCTGAGGTAAAGGACTTGGCTACGACGCCGGCGCGCATTGAAAAGCTTTGGGAAACTTGCGCCCTGCCGGACTATCGCCGTATTACGCCGGCACAGCATGCTGATATTATTCTGACGCTTTATTCCGATTTGATTCGGCAGGGTCATATCAATGAAGATTATATGGCCGAACAGGTAAAACGGGCCGGACGCACAGACGGCGAAATCGATACTTTGTCCGCCCGTATTGCGCAGATCAGAACCTGGACTTATGTGTCTAACCGCCCGGGATGGCTTGCCGATCCGACACACTGGCAGGAAAAAACGCGTGAAATAGAGGATCGCCTCTCTGACGCGCTACATGATAGGTTGACGAAACGCTTTGTTGATCGCAGGACATCTGTGCTCATGAAGCGCCTGAGAGAGAATGCGATGCTGGAAGCTGAAATCAGTGTGAATGGTGATGTCTTTGTAGAGGGGCATCATGTGGGACAATTGGCGGGCTTCCGCTTTACCCTGGCCAATGCAACCGAGAGTGCAGAGGGCAAGGCAATGGCTGCGGCGGCTCAAAAGGCGCTGGCGCTGGAGTTCGAGGCGCGTGCTGCCCGCATCCACGCCGCCGGAAACGGTGATCTGGCATTGGGCTCGGACGGCGTCGTGCGCTGGGTCGGTGATCCCGTTGCCCGCATCACATCCGGCGATCACATTCTGCGACCACGCGTTGTGCTTCTGGCCGATGAACAGCTGACCGGTCCGGCCCGCGATCACGTTGCAGCCCGCATCGAACGCTTTGTGAACCATCACATCGCAACCGTGCTGAAACCGCTGGACGATCTGTCCCGCGACGAGGAACTGCAGGGCATTGCCAAGGGCCTGGCCTTCCAGTTGGTGGAAAATCTCGGCGTGCTTTTCCGTCGCGACGTTGCCGACGAGGTCAAGAGCCTGGACCAGGATGCGCGCGGTGCCATGCGCAAGCTCGGCATTCGCTTCGGTGCTTACCATGTTTTCATGCCGGCTCTTCTCAAGCCCGCGCCCGCAGAACTGATCACGCTCCTTTGGGCGCTGAACAATGATGCGATGGACAAACCCGGCTACGGCGACCTGATCCCGGCGCTGGCTGCAGGCCGCACCTCGATTGTCACCGAACCGGGCTTCGAACGAACATTCTACAAGCTTGCGGGCTTCCGTTTCCTTGGAAAGCGCGCCGTGCGCATTGACATCCTCGAGCGTCTCGCTGATCTGATCCGCCCGCTTCTGCAGTGGAAGCCGGAAAGCGGTGTACGGCCTGAAGGTGCTTATGACGGTCGTCGTTTCACCACCACGCCCGCCATGCTCTCGATCCTGGGTGCGACAGCCGACGATATTGAAGAAATTCTCAAAGGGCTCGGTTACCGCGCCGACAGCGTTTCAGCTGAAGAGGCGAAGACATTCCTGCAGGAGCAGGACGCGAAATTTGCCAAGCCTGCGGCTGAAGCGGACAAGTCTGAAGAGGGCGCGCAAGCTGAGGCTGCCGTGACCGAAGAAAAAGCTGAAGGCGAAGCAAACGCGGAGCCGGCTTCACCGGCAGCAGAAACCTCTGCCACAACCGATGCGGCGGAGCCTGTGGCCGAGGAAGAGCCGAAGCCGGTTCTCCTATGGCGGCCAGCAGGTCGCAATGACAATCAGCGGCAGGGCCACCGTCGCGGTGGTCACCAGGCCAACCAGGCCCATCAAGGCCAGCCCGGAGAGCAGCGCGGACGTGGCAAAGTGCCGCACAAGGGCAAAGGCGGCGGAAAGGGCGCGCCCGGCGGCAAACATCAGCAGCCGCGCAAGGACGGCGGCAGACCCGCCCCTCAGCGCAAGGAAAAGCCGATAGACCCCAATTCGCCCTTCGCAAAATTGGCAATCCTGAAGGACCAGCTGAAGAAATGACGACAGAAGACGGGCCGGACATCGTTGCACGCCAGCGCATCGACAAATGGCTCTTCTTTACCCGCGTGGCAAAGTCCCGTTCTCTCGCGCAGACCCTGATTTCATCGGGGCGCGTGAAGGTGAACGGAAGCCGCATCGCGCAGCCTTCGGTCAACGTCAAACCCGGCGACACGGTTGAGGTCACGCTCGACCGGCGCGACCTTGTTTTGAAAGTGGTGAGTGGCGGTTCGCGGCGTGGTCCTTACCAGGAGGCACGCCTGCTCTATGAGGATCACTCCCCGCCCCCACCGCCGAAAAATGAACTGACGCCGTTCGAGATCGCCACGCGCGCTGCCGGCAGCGGAAGACCGGAAAAGAAGGATCGCCGCGCGCTCAATCGCCTCTTGGGCCGCGGTTAGCGGATTGCACACGCCCTGCCGCAAACTTCTACTACGGACGCGACAAAATTGAGCGTTCTTTTGCCTTGCCAATCCCCCGCAAAGCCTTTACCTCACGGCGATAATTGGAACGTGCCAGACGATTGAGACTTACTGGAGCGCCGCATGACCTATATCGTTACCGACAACTGCATTCGTTGCAAATACACCGATTGCGTTGAAGTCTGTCCCGTTGATTGCTTCTACGAGGGCGAAAACTTTCTTGTCATTCATCCTGACGAATGCATTGACTGCGGCGTCTGCGAACCCGAATGCCCGGCTGAAGCCATCAAGCCCGATACCGAACCGGGGCTGGAAAAGTGGCTCGAGATCAACACGAAATACGCTGCTGAATGGCCGAATATCACGGTCAAGCGCGAGCCGCTTGAAGACGCCGAAAAATATGACGGGGAAGAAGGAAAGCTCGAGAAATATTTCTCATCCAACCCCGGACAAGGTGATTGAAGACGCCCTGATGATCCGCCAGCGGCGTTTCGTTGGTTCGACCGCGCCACCAAGGTGAAAACGTCGATAGGGCAGCATCGGTGCCCTATCGGAACCAAATCATTGATTTCTTCGCTTTTTTGTGATAGGGTCTTTTTTACTGTCACGGCTAGGTGCAGCGCGCCTGCATATAACACCACGAAAGCAAACGATCCGAACACGCGGCCAACCCCTCGATATTGCAACACCGCGTTGCAACGTTATGACCGCATTGCTCTCTTCTGTTGCGCCTATAGTCAGGACAGCACCTTAGGACCCACCGTGCGGCGGGCCCCGACTCATCCGGCACATTGGTAACTGCCGGAAGCGTAACAGGGAGTTTTTGAAACGCATGACGACCCAGCAGAAAAAATCAGCCAACCGCCACAACTTCAAGACCGGTGAATCCATCGTGTATCCGGCTCATGGCGTGGGGCAGATTACCGCTATCGAAGAGCAGGAAGTCGCGGGCATGAAGCTCGAGCTCTTTGTCATTGACTTTGAAAAAGACAAAATGCGCCTGAAAGTGCCGGTAGCGAAAGCCGTCAGCATCGGCATGCGCAAACTTTCCGAGACCGATTTCGTCGATCGCTCCTTGAAGGTTCTTCAGGGCAAGGCCCGCGTCAAGCGCACCATGTGGTCGCGCCGCGCACAGGAATATGATGCAAAGATCAATTCCGGCGACCTGATTTCCATCGCTGAAGTCGTTCGTGACCTTTATCGCGCAGAAAACCAGCCTGAGCAGTCCTATTCCGAGCGTCAGCTTTATGAAGCCGCCCTCGACCGTATGGCACGCGAAATCGCGGCTGTGAACAAGGTGTCTGAAACCGAGGCCGTGCGCCTGATTGAGGTGAATCTCAACAAGGGTCCGAAGCGCGGCAAGACAGTCGACGAAGAAGATCAGGACGAAGAAGCGGCATAACAATCGCCATTCGTTAGAACAGAATACCGAGAACCCCGGCCTCAAAACCGGGGTTTTTGCTTATTCGGAGATAATCTTGACCTTCTGACCGGCTGAAACCGAGCCGCCCACCGGCAGCGCATTAATGAGACGGAAAAGCTCAAGCTTGCGATCCGTGCCACGCATGCGTCCAGCAAGACTTGCGACCGTGTCGCCGGGCCGCACCGTGACCACGCGCACCCTGAGCGGTTTCAGGGAAGCGATTTCAGACGCGTTCATCTTGCGGAAGCTGTTGCGGATGGAGGAGGCAACGCGTTCCAGGTTGGCCGATCCCTTCGGCACGGCAGTCAGGAACCGATAGATCTGCTTGTCGATGCGGATGACGGTCACGTCAAAATCCCACCGGTCGGCGCTTGCACGCGCCGTAGCCGCTTCGAGGCCATTGAGATCGATAGACTTGATGGTTTCCGGTTTCAGACCGGTGACCCAACCGCTTTGAATATAATCGGGCAGCGAAATGCGCTCGCTGGCAGACACACCGTCGAAACGCACCGCAGTGTCGCCGGGGCCAGTGGCAAGAACAGCCTCTGCCTTGTTGTCGATGTCAAAGCCCGGCGGCACATCGAAGCGGATACCAAGTCCCGAATGCAGGAATGTCCGCCCGCGCACGTAACCCTCTTCCGGCCGATCGCCGTAAAGCAGGCCATCAATGCCTTCGAGATAATAATCGCGGCCCACATCGCCAACTTGCCCTTCCTGGCCGAAAGCACGCGCATGCCGGCGCGCCAGCTCCACGCGCTGCGGCGCATTCGGGTGGCTGGACAGAAAGTCCAGACTGTTATCGGTATTGTTGTCACCTGCGGTGAATTTTGCGTAGGCGGCCATGGATTCAAGGAAGCGTGCCGCCGCATATGGGTCATAACCCGCTTCCCCCAGAGTGCGCACACCGATGACATCAGCCTGCAGCTCCTGATTACGCGAGAAAGCAGCCAGCCGAAGCTTGCCGCGCGCCAAAGCCTCCTGCCCCGCCAGATCGCTGGAAAGAAGCTCGGCAGCAACCTTGCTGGCAATCACCTCGGCCTCTTCGCGCTGTTGGCGCTGAATGCCATGGTTTGCGGTCACATGCGCCATTTCATGAGACAGAACGGCTGCGACTTCCGAAGCATCATTGGCAAGCGCCAGAAGGCCGCGCGTAACATACAGATAGCCGCCCGGCAGCGCAAAAGCATTGATCGCAGGGGAATTGAGGATGGTGATGCGATAGGATTGGGCCGGATTGTCCGAAGCCTGCGTCAAGGCACCCACGATGCGCGCCACCAGCCGCTCGGTTTTCTCATCCTTGTATTCGCCGCCGTAGCTCGCAAGAATATTCGGATGCTCACGCGCACCAAGCTGGGCACGCGGATCATTCTTCTGAACCTCGGAAACGATCTGCGGCGAGCGCGAAGGGCCAATATCATCGCTGCCCGATAGATTGAACACGCTCTGGCATGACGAAAGCGTCAAGAGAACCGGCAAAACGCCAATAAACCCCGCCCTGCGGCGCGCTTGCAGGCCGCATGATTTCAATTGCGCGTTTCTCTTTTCCATAGACCGATCAAAGACCATCCTGATTGCCGCCAAGCCCGGATGGCAGGCTTGAACGCTTTCAACTTATCCGATTTGGATTGCCTTTGCATAGGCGGAACCGGAAAAATCCGGTTACACAGGGCAACGGCCAAATTGTGGCGCACGCGCATTCAACCCGCGATTCTGCCGTTTTCGATGCGAATGGTGTAATTGGCAAGCCTCTCGGCTTCAGCCGGTTCGTGGGTGATGATCAGGATCGTTGCACCCTCGCGGCGGTGGAGTTTGGTGAGCAAGGCGCCCATTTCGACCCGCAGATGCGGATCAAGTGACGCAAAAGGCTCATCCAGCAATAAAACCGGGCGTTTGCGGACCAGCGCGCGGGCAAACGCGACCCGCTGCCGCTCTCCCCCCGAAAGAGAGCCCGGCATCCGCTCCCCAAAACCGGCAAGTCCCACCTCCTCCAGCGCGACGTCAATGCGTGCGCGATCTTCGCCCTTGAGGCGCAGGGCCGGATGAATGCCCAGTGCAACATTTTTGAACACATTAAGATGAGCAAACAGGTTGTGGTCCTGGAAAATCAGCGAGACCGGGCGCGCAGCCGGCGGCGTGTCATTCATTATCGCCTGCCCAATCCTGACCGCACCCGTGTCAGGTGCCACAAACCCGGCAATCAGATTAAAAAGCGTCGTCTTGCCCGAACCCGAAGGGCCGGTGACGGCCACAAAGGAACCCGCATCGATATGCCTATGGAAGTGAAATTCTGCATTCCCGAGTTTCAGACGAACATTGTCGAGGTCGATATCGGCTGTCAAATCGCCTTCTCCTGCGTTCCGCGCGGCGCTCCGGCAATGGCAAGTGTGAGGCAGATGATCGCCAAAAGAAACGCAATCGCTGCCGCATCGTCGCTGCGATAACTGCCGAGGCTCGAATACATCAGCCAGGGCAGCGTAACGATCTGATTGCCGCCGAAAAGGGCTACCGCACCGAGATCACCCAGCGAAAGCGCCGCAGCAAAGGCCCAGCCCATGGCAAGCGGCTTTCGCAGCACCGGCCAGTCAACGATGCGAAGCCGGGCCAGACCGAGAATACCCAGGCTCTGCGCCAACCGCTCCACCCGCAACCGGTGGCTGACGATAGCCGGTTCAAGGACACGTATGGCAAAGGGAAGCGCCATCAAGGCATTGATAATGGTGACCAGAATGATCGGAAGGCTCTCTCCGCGCCCGCGCAGGACCAGAAACCAACCCGTTGCCAACACAACAGGCGGCACGACAAGGATAAGCGACCCGGCACCTGACATGAGGGCCGAAAGCAATCTTGCATAGCCGGCTTTGTTTTCACCCAGCGTGAAACGCGCCACCGAAAGGCAATAGGCGAGAAAGACCGAGATAAGAGCCGCTGAGCCCGCAATCAGCGCGCTGGTGCCTGCTGCCCGCCAGAACAGCGGTCGCGCGGTCAGATCAACGATGGATGCGCTGACTCCTTTGGCGGCAACAGCAACAAGCGGCGAGGCACAGAACACAACGAGGGCAAGGATGAAGACGCCATCCAGAAGGCGCATTGACAGACCGGCACCATCATAGCGGCGATAGCCCATCTGTGTGAGGGCGCGGTCTTCCTGCGCGGAAGGCATCAAGGAGAGAGCCGCCAGCAGCAAGCCCATAAGGCCGACCTGAAGCAAACTGAGCGCCACGGCCAAAGGCGGATCAAAGTCAAATTTCAGGGCCTGATAAATGGCCACTTCCAACGTCGTGGATGCAGGCCCGCCGCCCAGCAGCAGGACCAGCGTGAACGACGTCGCGCACAGCATGAAGATGAGCCCTGCGATACCCGGCAGAAGCCGCAGGATGGCCGGCCATTCCACGAAACGAAAAATCTGCCAGGACCCCATGCCGAGGCTGACGGAAAGCCGCCAATATTGCGGCGGCAGTCGCTCAAGTCCGGCCAGAATGAGCCGTGCAGCCAGCGGCCAGTTGAAAAATACATGCGCAACCAGAATGCCGGAAAGGCCGTAGATACTGATAGGACGCTCAAATCCGAGCGCGTTGAGCCCGTCGTTCAATATGCCCTGTCGGCCCCAGACAGCAAGAATACCGAAGGCACCCACAAGTGCGGGCAAGCCCATGGGTGCCGCCATCAGGCGCACAATCCAGATACGGCCGGGAAACTGCGGCCGCCGGGCAAGCGCACTTGCCACGGGAATGGCACAGAGGATGGAGAGTGCGGTCGATAAAAACGCCTGCCAAAGCGTGAACTGCAGAATATAAAGCGTCCTGGCCGAGAAAATGACCTCCGTGAGCCCCGAACTGCCGATGCGCAACAGAGGAAAGATGGCCGCGAGCACAAAACCGGCTATGCCGCAGAGAGCAAGTGTCCCGGCGGCAATATCGGCATTGAAGCTGCGCCCCGCGGCCTTGGCCATTACCGGGTGCCCATGGCCGCAAGCCATTCATCCACCCACGCCTTACGGTTGGCGGAGACCTCTTCGGCACTCATGAGGAACGTGTTTTCCGGATGAACCAGCTTGTCGAATGCATCGGCCAGTGGCGCAGATGTTTTGGCAGCCGGGAACATCCAGTTGGTTTCAGGGATGATATCCTGAAAGGCCGGGCTGACCATGAAGGAGAGGAATCTCTTGGCAAGCTCCGGATTTTCGCTCGTTTTGGTGCGTCCGGCCACTTCGATCTGAATATAATGACCCTCGGAGAAAGATGCAGCCTGATAACGGTCCGTATCCTCGGCAATCATGTGATAGGCCGGAGAGGTCGTATAAGACAAAACCATCGGCGCTTCACCATTGGTGAACATGCCATAGGCCTCAGACCAGCCGGGCGTAACGGTGAGAACGCGGTCCTTGAGCTTGGACCATGCCTCGCCCGCCTTGTCGCCATAGATGGACTTCACCCAGAGCAGCAGGCCAAGGCCCGGCGTCGAGGTGCGCGGGTCTTCGATCACGATCTTCTGCGACGCATCGCCGTCGACCAGTTCCTGCATGCTCTTCGGCGGATTTTGCATCGCCTCGGTATCGTAGACCACGGCGAAATGACCGTAATCGTAAGGAACGAAAACTTCATCGGAAAAGCCGCCGGGAACAGACACGGCGGACGTATCGACATCAGCGGGCGCAAAAAGTCCGGTTGCTTTGGCGTCAGCAATCAGACCCGTGTCGAGACCGAGCACAATATCAGCTTTGGTCTCCTCACCCTCAAGCTTCAGACGGTTGAGCAAAGCAACGCCGTCTTCCACCCCAACAAAATTGACCTCGCAGCCGCAGCTCTTTTCAAAGGCCTCCTTGACCTTGGGGCCCGGACCCCACTCGGCAGTGAAGCTTTCA
The DNA here is from genome assembly GCF_024055895.1 of Rhizobium sp. L1K21. GTDB lineage: Bacteria > Pseudomonadota > Alphaproteobacteria > Rhizobiales > Rhizobiaceae > Ensifer_A. The sequence continues at coordinate 145,671 of NZ_JAMXLE010000004.1, read as the reverse complement.
TAGGTGTAGACGGTCAAGACCTTGTCTGCGGCATGGGACGTGGCCGAAACGGTCAATGCGGCCGCAGCCGTAAGAAGTGAAATGGTTATCTTGCGCATCAGCGCCTCCTCTCTTTTCGATTTCGGGGATAGGCGCTTCTTGGGCATTCAAGACGTCTAATCCCTCCGCCGGTGCTAGCCGGATCAGGTTCCTCGGGTTGGCACAAAGCCTCTCAGCCCAGCAAATGGGCACCCCGTTAGAGCGACACGAGCTTTAACGCCGGCTATTGCGCATTGCAAGTTCGATTACGCTTTGCTTGCCGGGCGCTTTGCGCTATTGGCGCGGATATGACGGTCTTCACCATTCTTCTTGGCGGCAATTTCACACCGAGTAAGCGCACGGCAGCGCTTGTGGCCGGCACGCGATCCGTTGCCGCCGACAGCGGCATGCGCCATGCCAAGGTGCTGGGCCTGACGCCCGAACTGTGGGTCGGCGATTTCGATTCCGCCTCCGCCGAGTTGCGCGCAGAATGGCCCAACGTTCCGCAACGTCCTTTTGATCCGAAAAAGTCTGACACCGATGGGGCAATCGCCGCCAAGGCAGCGCTGGACCGCGGTGCGACATCGCTGATTTTTGTCGGCGCACTCGGCGGGGAACGCACCGACCACGCCTTGATGCACCTGCTTTTTGGCTTGTCTTTGCAGGAGAAGGGCATATCCGTTACATTGACCTCCGGCGAAGAGGAGGCTTGGCCGCTGGAAGCAGGCGAACGGATTTTCAATCTGCCGGAAGAAAGCCTCTTTTCGATTATCGCCTTTTCCGATCTGAGCGATCTCTCCATTTCCAATGCACGCTATCCATTGGATGCTATTCAATTGCAGCTGGGCTCATCGCGCACGATTTCCAATGTTGCGCTCGGCCCGGTCACCATAACAATCGGCAGCGGTAAAGCCATTTTGCTGGCCCGCCCCTTTGACCTGACAGGAGCCTGACTTGGCCCCACCCATTCTGAAACTCGACGATATTCATCTCACCTTTGGCGGCACGCCGCTGCTGGCGGGCGCTGAACTGCAGGTGGAACCGGGCGACCGGATTTGCCTTGTGGGCCGCAATGGTTCCGGCAAATCGACCCTGCTCAAGATTGCCGCAGGCCTCGCGGAAGCCCAAAGTGGCGAAATTTTCCGCCATCCTTCTGCTACCATCCGCTACCTTGAACAGGCCCCGGATTTCGGCGCTTTTGAAACGGTGGAGGCCTATGCCCAAGCTGGCCTTGGTCCCGGCGATGATCCTTACCGTGTTCAATATCTGCTGGAACATCTGGGGCTTGCAGGCACTGAGAACCCGAAAAATCTCTCAGGTGGTGAGGCGCGCCGTGCAGCTCTTGCCCGCGTTCTGGCGCCTGAACCTGATATTTTATTGCTGGACGAGCCGACCAACCATCTGGATCTGACAACCATTGAATGGCTGGAAGGCGAACTGCAGAAAACCCGCTCCGCTCTGGTTCTGATCTCGCACGACCGCCGTTTTCTGGAAAAGGTCTCCACCGCCACCGTGTGGCTCGACCGCGGCACCGCACGGCGGCTTGAAAAGGGCTTTGCCGATTTTGAAGAGTGGCGCGACAAAGTTCTGGAAGAAGAAGCCGAAGCCCAGCACAAACTCGGCAAGGCCATCGAGCGCGAAGAACATTGGATGCGCTACGGCGTGACGGCGCGGCGCAAACGCAATATGCGCCGTGTGGGCGAACTGCAGGATATGCGCAAGGCTTACCGCGAACATCAGGGACCGCAAGGCCAGGCCAAGGCGCAGGTTGCCGACGCCAGGGAATCCGGCAAGCTGGTGATCGAAGCCGAGAAGATCGCCAAGTCCTTTGGCGAACGAACCATCGTTGCGCCCTTCTCCATGCGCGTGCACCGCGGCGACCGGATCGGTTTTGTCGGTCCGAATGGTGCCGGCAAGACAACGCTTCTGAAAATGCTGACGGGCCAGCTTGAGCCCGACGAAGGCATGCTGAAGCTCGGAACCAATCTGGAAATTGCAACACTCGATCAGCGCCGGGAAGATCTCAATCTGGATGACACGCTGGCGCATTACCTGACGGACGGGCGCGGCGAGAGCCTGGTCATTAACGGCGAACAGCGCCATGTGACCGGCTATATGAAGGATTTCCTCTTTCAGCCGGAACAGGCGCGAACGCCGATCCGGGAGCTTTCCGGTGGTGAACGGGCACGGCTGATGCTGGCGCGCATTCTCTCACGTCCAGCAAACCTGCTCATTCTCGACGAGCCAACCAACGACCTCGACATTGAAACGCTTGATCTGTTGCAGGAGATCGTGGCCGGTTTCCCCGGCACCGTGCTTCTCGTTTCGCACGACCGCGATTTCCTCGACCGCACCGTGACCTCGACAATTGCGCCCGCAAACCCGGAAAATCCCGATGGGCGCTGGATCGAATATGCAGGCGGCTATTCCGACATGCTCGCCCAGCGCAAGCTGACCGAAAAGGAAGAGCGCGCCGAGGCAAAGAAGGAAAAAGCAAAAGCGCCTGCGAGCCAGCCGGAAAAACCGAAGGGCCAGGGCAAGCTTTCCTACAAACAGAAATTCGCGCTCGAAAACCTGCCCAGGCAGATGGAAGAAGCAGAAGCCAAGGCGGCCAAGCTGGAGGAAAAGATGGCTGATCCAGCCTTTTTCAACAAGGACCCGGCTGGCTTCAACAAAGCGGCCGCCGACCTGCAAAAGCTGCGCGACAGCATAGTCGCAATGGAAGAGGAATGGCTGGAACTTGAGATGCTGCGCGAGGAGCTGGAAGGCTGATTCCAGCTGCTGCGACAACGCGCCTCAGGCCGTTTTGCGGATGTGGCGGTAATGCGGCTGTAACATGAACAAACCGTAATTTTCCTGCCCCCTTTTTGTCAAAATTCGAGCTGAGCGTTTGCGCGCCTATCCTGGGATCGGGAGGTGACAAAGGCCTTTCTGACCTTTGCCGTCGGAAACACATCAAGATCAAATGGAGAGTGATACGATGGTTCGTTTTCACCGCATGACACTGGCCGCGACCGCTGCCGGTGTGCTGCTCGCTGGAGCAAATTCTTCTTTCGCCGATAACATGAAGCCGCAGGGCCTTTGGTTGACGACGGATTATCCCGCCATCACGGAAAGCATCGGACAGGAGGCGACGCTTTCCATCAATCTCGCGAATTCCGAAGAACCGCCGCAGCGGGTCGAATTCTCAGTGAGGGACCTGCCGTCCGGTTGGACCTGGGAACTGCAGGGCAGCGGAAAGCCGATTTCCGCAGCTTACGCCATGCCGGACGACACCGCCCACCTGCAGCTCAAGGTCACCCCGCCCAAGGATATCAAACCTGGCCAGTATAACTTCACCCTGCAGGGCAATACCGAAAACGGAACGATGCTGACCTTGCCCATTGAAATGACCATGGCCGAGGGCAAACCGGCAAGCCTGTCTTTGGAGGCCAAACTGCCAGCGTTGCGCGGCACACCGAAATCTTCCTTCGACTACGACCTGACCATCAAGAACGAGAGCGAGAACGACACAACGCTGAACCTGCTTGCAAATGCGCCCGATGGTTTCCAGACCACCTTCAAGGAGCAATACGGCAATCAGGAACTGGCAAGCCTTCCGCTGAAGGCTGGCGAATCGAAGACGGTGAAACTTTCGGTGAAACCGCCCGCTGATGTTGCCGCCGGAGACTACAAGGTGGCGGTGGCTGCCGCAAATGCCGACATGAACGCCAAGACCGGGCTTCTGCTGCAGTTGACCGGCCAGCCGAATCTGGCGCTTTCCACCAAGGATGGACGCCTCTCCGGACAGGCGGAAGCCGGCAAGGAGCAGGTTTTCGATTACACCGTCTCCAACTCCGGCAGCGCGCCGGCACAGGATATCAAGCTTTCCGCCAGCGCCCCCTCCGGCTGGAAGGTGGAAATGGACCCCAAGACCATTGACCAACTGGCTCCCGGCAGCGATCAGCAGGTAGCCGTGCATATGACGCCGACCGACAAGGCCATCGCCGGCGATTACATGGTGACCGTGAACGCCCGCGGCGACGGACTTTCCGACAGCTCCAATTTCCGCGTCACTGTGACCACATCGACCCTCTGGGGCATTGCCGGTCTTGGCATTATCGGCAGCGCGCTGATGGTTCTGGCGCTGGCCGTCACCCGGTATGGCCGCAGATGAGTACGCCCGTCATTGAGGTAAAAGGCCTCCGGAAAACGTACGGGCCGAATGCCGCCGTCGACGGCCTCGACCTGACCGTGAACAAGGGCGAGATTTTCGGTCTTCTCGGTCCCAACGGCGCAGGCAAGACGACGACCATTCTGCTCATGCTCGGTCTGACCGAGGCAAGCGAAGGCGAAATCCGTGTTCTGGGACACGATCCCTTTCGCGAACCACTCGCTGTCAAACAGCGGGTGGGTTATCTGCCCGACGCGGTCGGTTTTTACGACAACATGACGGCGCGGGAAAACCTCGCCTTCATGGCCCGCCTGCAAGACATGCCGTCGTCAACGGCGCAGATGCGCATAGACGAGGCGCTGTTACGGGTTCGCCTCGCCCATGTGGCGGACAAGCGCGTGGCCACCTTCTCGCGCGGCATGCGCCAGAGGCTCGGGATTGCCGATATTCTGGTCAAGGGCGCTGAACTTGCCATTCTGGACGAGCCAACATCCGGCCTTGATCCGCAGTCAACGCAGGAACTTCTCGACCTGATCGTGAAATTGGCCTCCGAAGGCATGACGGTTGTCTTGTCCTCGCACCTGTTGAGCATGGTGCAATCGATCTGCAGCCGTGTGGCGCTGTTCAACAAGGGCAAGATCGGTCTCATCGGCAAGGTGAGCGATCTCGCCGGCGAAGTGCTGGGCGGTTCCTATGTCATCGAAACGGTCGCCGATGGTTGCGACATTGCCGCCGTCACGCGCGGTATAGACGGCATCGGCAATGTCAGCATGTCAAATTCCGGGGTGGTGCGTATTGATGCGACCCGCGACGTGCGCGGCGAGGTGGCAAAGGCCATCGTTGAGGCAGGCGGGATGCTGAAACAGATGTCTATGGACCGGTCCGATCTGGATGAGGTCTATGCGCGTTATTTCGAAAGGATGGATAGCTATGCAGCGTAAAGGTTCCCCCTTCACAGGTCTTGCTTCCGTCGCCATGAAGGAAGCCGCCGACCACATGACAAGCCCGCGCATGCATCTTGTCATGCTCCTGATCCTCCTGACCGCGCTCGGTTCGATCTATGGCGCTCTGGGCGAAATCAAGAGCACGGTGAGCGAAGATCCATTCATCTTCCTGCGGCTGCTCACCACAGCCAAACAACCGCTGCCGTCATTCGTCACCTTTCTCGGCTTCCTGCTGCCGCTGATCGGCATCGCGCTCGCCTTTGACGGCATCAACGGCGAATACTCGCGCCGCACGATGAGTCGAATATTGTCCCAGCCAATCTACCGGGATGCACTGCTGGCCGGCAAGTTTCTCGGTGGTCTGCTGGTCATCGGCATTTGCCTCGTCACTTTGTGGCTGCTGATCACCGGCATGGGTATCCTCATGCTGGGTCTTCCGCCGTCAGGCGAGGAAATCCTGCGTGGGCTGACATTCCTCTTGGTGTCATTGGCCTATGCAGGCGTGTGGCTGGCGATTTCGCTGTTCTTCTCGACAGTGTTCAAGTCGCCTGCAACGGCAGCGCTGGCCGGGCTGACGCTCTGGATGGTCTTCACCCTCTTCTGGGGCATGATTGCACCATTAGCGGCAAGCGGAATTGCGCCCGCAGACCCGTTCAACCAGATGAGTATTATCCACCAGGCCGAGGTGGGGCAGGCTATTGCCCGCATCTCGCCCAATACGCTGTTCAACGAGGCGACGATTGCGATCCTCAACCCGCAAACGCGGTCACTGGGGCTCGTATTCGCCTACCAGATGGAACGCGCGGTCATGGGCATGCCCTTGCCGTTTGGACAGAGCGCGCTTCTGATCTGGCCGGAGCTTTCCGGCCTGCTGGCGGCGATGGTGGTGGTTTACACAGCTGCCTATGTAACGTTCCAGAGGCAGGAGATAAGGGCCTGATCGCGACCTATAAGAGCAAAAAAAGCCGGGCGGAACGAAATCCACCCGGCTATTCACCAGTTTAAGGACGGTGCGCGCGATTGAGGCGCATCCGCGGTGCAAGGCGCCATGCAATCAGCGGTGTTATTGCAAAGCTGGCTGCCACCACAGCGGGGATGAAATAGGCAGCAAGGTCTTCAAGTGCGGGAATGCTCAAGACAGCAATCGCACCGGCACCGAAGAGTACGGAATTGACGACGGGCAGAAGAGCGCCCGCGATATAAGTGCGTGTACGCATGGGGATACTCCTTCTCTATGGTTTGTGTGAGTCCAACGCCACCCTCGGCGGAAATGTTCCCAGCTCACTTGCGCGAAGTCGGGCAAACCCATAGCTTTGGTCAAACTTGAACAATGAGGAACAAAACTCGATGCGTTTTGAAGGCACCGAAAGCTATATTGCCGAAAAGGATCTGATGATCGCGGTCAATGCCGCCATTCAGCTTGAGCGCCCGCTTCTGGTGAAGGGTGAGCCGGGCACGGGAAAAACGGAGCTCGCACGCCAGATCGCCGAAGGCCTTGGCCTGAAGATGATCGAATGGAACATCAAATCCACCACCAAGGCACAACAGGGCCTTTATGAATATGATGCCGTTTCCCGCCTGCGCGACAGCCAGCTGGGCGACGAACGTTTCAACGACATCAACAACTATATCCGCAAGGGTAAGCTCTGGGAGGCCTTCTCGGCGGGCGAAAAGGTCGTGCTGCTGATCGACGAAATCGACAAGGCTGATATCGAATTTCCAAACGACCTGCTGCAGGAACTCGATCGTATGGAGTTCCACGTCTATGAGACCGGCGAAACGGTGAAGGCAGCGGTTCGCCCCATCGTCATCATCACATCAAACAACGAAAAGGAACTGCCTGACGCGTTCCTGCGCCGCTGCTTCTTCCACTATATCAAGTTCCCGGAAGCCGACACGCTGATGAAGATTGTCGAGGTACACTATCCCGGCATCCGCAAGGACCTGGTGAGTGCCGCGCTCAACCGCTTCTTCGAAATCCGCGAGGTGCCGGGCATCAAGAAAAAGCCTTCGACATCTGAAGCGCTGGACTGGATTCGCCTTCTGGTGGCCGATGAGATCGATCCGCAGGACCTTTCGGCAGACGCCAAGACTATCCTGCCCAAGCTGCACGGCGCACTTTTGAAGAACGAACAGGACATTCATCTTTTCGAGCGATTGGCCTTCATGTCTCGACGGCAGAATTGATTTTTTGAGCCAACGGGATTATAGGGCTTTTCAGTGGTGATTTGCCGGCCGGCTTGCAGCCACTTAAAAAAAGTCGCTAAAGGGGCCCGAACATTGAGAATGTTTTAGGAACCGGTTGCGATTTTACGCCGCCGGTTTTTTGTTGTGTGAGAGAGACTGAAATGCCGATCAGAATTCCAGATGGTTTGCCAGCGCAGGAAACACTCATCGAAGAGGGTGTGCGCGTGATGACCGAAAAAGTGGCCATCCGCCAGGATATCCGCCCTCTGAGAATAGGTCTCCTGAACCTCATGCCGAACAAGATCAAGACAGAGGTGCAGATTGCCCGCCTCATCGGCGCCTCGCCCCTGCAGGTGGAATTGTCGCTCGTGCGTATTGGCGGCCATCAGGCCAAGAACACACCGGTTGAACACCTGCTTGCCTTCTACAACACCTGGGATGAAATCAAGGACCAGAAGTTTGACGGTTTCATCATTACCGGTGCACCGGTGGAAAAGCTGGAATTTGAGGACGTGACCTATTGGGACGAGATGAAGGCCATTCTCGACTGGACAACCACAAACGTTCACTCGACACTCAACATTTGCTGGGGCGCGATGGCCGCAATCTGGCATTTTCATAAGGTTCCCAAATATACGCTCGCGGAAAAGGCATTTGGTGTCTATCGCCATATGAACCTCAACCGCGCTTCGCCTTACATGAATGGCTTTTCCGATGACTTCCAGATTCCGGTATCCCGTTGGACCGAGTGCCGCTCAACGGATATTATCGAACATGAAGGTCTTGATATCCTGATGGAGTCGAGCGAAACCGGCCCTTGTATCGTGCACGAGCGCAAAGGCAACCGGCTCTATGTGTTCAATCATATCGAATATGATTCGACCTCTCTCGCGGATGAATATTTCCGCGACCAACAGGCCGGAATAGAGATCAAGCTGCCGCATAATTACTTCCCGAACAATGATCCGACCCGCCCGCCGCTAAACCGCTGGCGCAGCCATGCCCACCTGCTTTTCGGCAATTGGATCAATAACATCTATCAGACGACGCCGTTTGAAATCGAAAAGATTGGAAGCGAGGAGCACAATCCGGGCTATTGATGTTGCGGCGAAGAAGGGGTTGACGAATGGACGGTCAAATGTTCCGATCCCGGCCACCGTCGACAATGAGATTTCGAGATGTTCATCCCCTTCTTCCTTGAACTGAAAGCAGCCAAGGTTCCCGTTTCCCTGCGGGAATATCTGACGTTGCTGGAGGGTACAAAGAACGGCCTGGCAGACTTCGATGTCGAAGCGTTCTATTACCTTGCCCGCACCTCGCTGGTAAAGGATGAACGCCATATCGACCGTTTCGATCAAGTGTTCGCCCATGCGTTTCGTGGTCTGGAAGCCGTCAGCGGCATTCCCGAAGGCGTCGATCCGCGCGACCTGCCAGAAGAATGGCTCCGCCGTATGGCCGACCGCTTTCTGACAGAAGAAGAAAAGGCGCAGATTAAGGCGCTTGGCGGCCTCGAAAAGCTGATGGAGACGCTGAAAGAGCGTCTTGCCGAACAAAAGGAGCGCCACCAGGGCGGCAGCAAATGGATCGGCACGAACGGCACCTCGCCGTTCGGCGCCTATGGCTACAATCCCGAAGGCGTGCGCATTGGCCAGCACGAATCGCGAAACCGCCGCGCGGTCAAGGTTTGGGACAAACGCGAATTCAAGAATCTCGACGATTCCGTCGAAATCGGCACCCGCAACATCAAGATCGCGCTGAAACGGCTGCGCAAGTGGATACGCCAGGGCGCAGACGAAGAGCTTGATCTCGGCGGCACGATCAAATCGACCGCTGAACACGGCTATCTCGATATCAAAACCCGCCCGGAACGCCGAAACGCTGTCAAACTCTTGATGTTTTTCGATATCGGCGGCTCCATGGACGACCACATCAAGGTCGCCGAAGAGCTTTTTTCCGCTGCCCGATCCGAATTCAAGCACATGGAATATTTCTACTTCCACAATTGCATCTACGAAGGTGTCTGGAAGGACAATAAACGGCGCTATTCGGAGCGTATGGACACGTTTGATGTCATTCGCACCTTTGGCCCTGACTACAAGGTGATTTTTGTTGGCGATGCATCCATGGCACCCTATGAGGTCACCCATCCGGGTGGCTCAGTGGAGCATTTCAACAAGGAGGCTGGTGCCGTCTGGCTTCAACGGCTCTTGGATCACTTTCCAAAAGCCGTCTGGCTCAACCCATCGCGGGAAGACTACTGGCATTACACACACTCAACCACTATTTTGCGGCGACTGATGAATGAGCGCATGTATCCGCTGACACTTGGCGGGCTCGAAAATGCAACGCGCGAGCTAACGCGCTGAAATTTGGAAACGGGGAAATGGAACTGAAACTCTTCGGCACAACCGAACAGGGCGAAAACGTCTATCGCGCCACCCTCAGAGGCGGCGGATTGACCGCCAATATCATCAACTGGGGCGCAGTGATACAGGATCTGCGGCTCGAAGGTCATGACAAACCTCTGGTCATCGGCTTTGAAGACTTCGACGATTACCTGAACTACTCCTCCTATTTCGGAGCCACCGCTGGCCGCTGCGCAAACCGCATCTGCGAGGGCAAATTCGAAATCGACGGAAAAACCTATCAGCTGGAACGCAATGAAAAGGGCGTAACCCACCTTCATGGCGGCTCCAACGGCATTGCCAAACGGCTTTGGCAATTCGTCGAGACGACAGAGAACAGTGCCACGCTGGAAATTGTCGACCCGGACGGCCAGGCCGGTTACCCCGGCAATTGCACGATCCGCGCCACCTATACGCTGAAAGATGACGGCGTTCTCTCCGTCGTTTACACCTCAACCGTCGATCAGCCCTGCCCGGTCAATATCTGCCAGCACAGCTATTTCAACATCGGCAACAATGATGACACGCTCGACCACGAGATCATGATTGCTGCCGATCATTACCTGCCGACAGATGACGATCAGATCCCGACCGGCGAAATCGCACCGGTTGACGGCACGCCGTTTGACCTGCGCGAACTGAAATCCATGAAACAGATGGATCAGGGCAAACAGGTTCTCTACGATCACAATTTCTGCCTGTCCGACAAGCGTGTGGACAAGCGCAAGGTGGTCGAAGTGCGTTGCCCGACATCAGGCCTCGCCATGGATGTGGCAACAACGGAGCCCGGCGTGCAGTTTTACGCCGCCTTCAAGCTGGCAGGCAAACCGCCGGGCCTCGACGGCCGCGCTATCGGCCCATTCGGCGGCTTCTGCCTGGAAACGCAGGTATGGCCAGACGCGGTGAATCACCCTGACTTCCCCGAAGCCGTTCTGCGACCCGGCGAGGTGCTCGTTCAGGATACAGACTATATTTTCCGCCGTATTTAAGACGGGAAGAGACGGGGCCGGTTTTACCGGCCCATGCGCCTCTCAAGCCGGGCAGCGAACCAGGCGATAATCTTGCGCCAGAGTTCGTCTTTCAGAACTGCAGCCTCGATATCGATTTCCAGATTGGGGTTGTCGTTGATCTCAATGACAAAGACGCCGTCCTCGGTCTCCTTCAGATCAACACCGTAAAGACCGTCTCCGATCAACCTTGCTGCGCGCACGGCGGTTTCGACAACCAGTGCCGGCGCATCGGAAATCGCCATGGTCGCCGATCCGCCTTCGGTGATCTTGCCGTCCGTTCCGCGCTTGACGATCTGCCAATGACCGCGTGCCATGCGATACTGGCAGGCAAACAGCGGCTCGCCATCGAGGACGCCGATACGCCAGTCGAATTTGGTGGGCAGAAAGCCCTGCGCGATCAAAAGCGCCGTATCCTTGAACAGAGCAGATGAGCTGGCTTTCAGTTCCTCAAGATTGGTTGCCTTGACCATATTGGCGCCAAAGGAGCCATCAGGCGTCTTGAGAACCACCGGGCTTCCAAGACGCTCCATGACACCGGCCAGATCCGTCTTTTCGCTGATCACTTCGGTCTTCGGGATCGGCACACCGGCCTTTTCCAATATCTCTTTCAGATAAACCTTGTTGGTGCAGCGGATCATCGACATCGTATCGTCGATAACCGGCATGCCCTCCTGCTCTGCGCGGCGGGCGAATTTGTACGTGAAATTGTCGATCGATGTTGTCGCACGAATGAATAGCGCATCGAACTCGGCAAGGCTGGTCAGGTCGCCCGGTTCCAGAATTTCGGTTTCGACACCCATTTTTTCGGCAACATCGCAAAGCCGCTTCAAGGCAGCAGGCTTGGACGGCGGCATTTTCTCCGTCGGATCAGCCAGAATGGCAAGCGACCACTTGAACTGCGGCCGCGATTTGGGGTTGCTGGCCCGGCCCTTTGTATAGGCAGCCATCGATTCCAGAAAATGATGGCGGCGCGCGCCATTCATCTTGTGCGGCGGGATCGGCTTGATACGGGCGATATCGTGCGGCGGTTTTGGCTGAAACTCCACTTCGATAGCAGGCGTTCTAAACCAGTCTGAAAGCTCGCGGGCAAACTTGCCATAGCCGGAAACATCGGGCTTCGAAAAGGCAACGAAGAGGCTTTCCACCACCGGAGCGCCTTTTTGCCGGGCTTCCTGCAGGCGGGCGTTCAGGTCAGGGATCGCATGCGTGTAAAGACCCTTCTGCGACAGTTCCACAATGGTCTGCACACTTGGGCTGATGCGGTGGCCACGCGCTTCGGCCAGCAATGAGGCATAATAGCCGGACGACTGATACCCATAGGATCTTGCAAGATTCAGCACATAAGGCCGCCGCCCCGCAAAAAGGGAAGGTCGCGCCAGATAGTCGGCTATACGCATCACCTTATGGGGTGTCTCGCCCTGATCGATGTCACTAGTATTCTCGACAAGTATGAGCCAATCGGTCACGTTTGTTCCTCACCCAGAACCTTGCGCATTTTCAGCGCATCCTCTCCATCGTCGTAATATGATGCGATGGTTCCCGTTATTTCAAACCCGGTATTGCGATAAAGCCAGATTGCGGCATCATTTGAAACCCGCACTTCCAGGCTGAGAGCTTCACGGCCACGCGTTTGCGCGTTTCGTGCGCATGCCGCTAACAGCGCCTGTGCATATCCGCGCCCACGTGCGCTGGAAGCAACCGCAATCGAATATAGCCGCGCTGTGAGGCTGTTTGTGCGCAAAAGCAACACAGCTGCCGCCGCAATATGATCGTCGTCACGGATCACGAAAACAGTTCCGGGCTTACGCAAAAACCGCAACCAGCTGCGACGGGATATACGATCCTCTTCCGGAAACAGCTTTTCCAGTTCGATCAAAGCATCAACATCGCTCGGCCTGGCCTCATCGACCACGGCGACAGCATCACGGCTCACCGCAACGCCCTCCCGAACGCGTCAGCGGCGCTCGAAAAACATATCAATTTCAATGTGTCCATTGGACCCGCAATAGAATGCAACAACCGTCGTGCGGGGATCGTCGTTCTGCGATGTTGCTGAAACGAAGAGATACGCTCTTTTTGCAAAATCACAAGTGGAAATTTAGCGATCCGCCAAAGGCATCCTGAAACGAAAAAGGCCCCGGAAACGCCGGAGCCAAAAGCCCTTTGAAAAAGCAGAGCGATAGCGCACGATCACTTGTATAACGTGATCCACTGGCGCTTGTTTTTGAAATTCAGGAACGTCCTCTGCCCACCCTTGACGAAGGGAATGTACCAAGCCGATTTGCTGCCCGATTTCAACACCACAAGGATCGGTGTGTCGGGCTCGCTCTTGTTGCTCATGAAGGAGAAGGCGGTAAAGGCACCCTTGCTGTTGCCGGAACCATAGGTGATCTTTCCGCTACTGAAGGTCACCGTTCCCGTTTCACCCTTATAAGTGGAGAACTTCCAGGTACCGTTGATGGGCACATTGTTGGTTCGCTGGGTCGGCACAGTCCATCCCGCAGATTTGGCGGCGACGACCACCTTTTTCAAACTGGCAGGGTCCGACCTGAAACTGGGAAGAGCGGAAATGAGCGAGCTTTCACCGGCAGCATGGACCGGAAAAACCTGTGCAAGGCTCATAAAGACAGCCACAAGGAGCAAAGCATATTTTTTCATAACAAAATCCCGTTTCAATTTTTACAATATAAACAGAGGCTTACCAGCACGGAGAAATTTTGGTTTACGAATGTTGATTTCGCTGGTGAACTAATGTCTCACAGCAAATAGACAACGCGTTTTATCGTGCCTTCCCCCTATTATCGCAGCACTGCCCGACCAGTCATAAAAAGCATAGCAATGACCAGATAAATATTAAACCTGACAGATTTGATAGGATAAGCGATGAGTAAACTACAGTCATCTGCCGAAGCCCTCCTGATTGCGCAGAACCAGGAAGAAACCTTTAGAATCTATTGTGATTTCGTAGAATATCTTGGATATGACACGGCGGTTTTTTCACTGTTGTCAGATCATGACTCGATAGGCCTGAAACGCCTTCACGGATTTCTGACGGATTATCCAGAAGACTGGATAAAACATTATCATCAAAACGACTGCCACGAAGTCGACCCGGTATATCAACTTGGATTGAGTAAACCTGGAGCGTTCTTCTGGTCGGATGCAATCGATGAATTGAGCCGTGTCCCCCGCTTTGGGGGGGACGTTCGAGAAGACTGGCATCAACTGATGCGCGAGGCAGAGGACGCCGGCGTCGCCGACGGGCTGACCGTCTCGATTTTCAATGCGTCAGGCGAGGTTGCCGGATTTGGAATTTCGCGAAAGCAAACTGTGGGTAAAGGCAATATTGAACACCTGGCGGAAGTCTTTCTCCTGTCCTCCGTTTTTTATGACAAGTTTCTGAGCTTCTATCAGACCGCGCCCGTTCCACACCTCACAGAGCGTGAAAAGGATGTTCTGTCCTGGTCTGCGTCGGGAAAAACTGATTGGGAAATAGCCGAGATAACCGCAATTTCCACGGCCACTGTGCGCTTTCACTGGAATAATATCTTCCAGAAGTTGGGCGTGAACAACAAGACCGCAGCGACAGTGATGGCGATCCGCAGAAAACTTATTATCCCGGAAGCTTTGCGATCCGCCGTTGTAAAGCAGCCGCAAGCTTGAGATCCACCTTGCGAAAGGACCGCGATTCTATAGCCAGTTTGGGCGGGACCAAGCCCGACAATCGGCACGAATGTGTTACCTATGTCTCCGGGCTGGACAATTGGAAAACTGGAGCGGGCGAAGGGATTCGAACCCTCGACCCCAACCTTGGCAAGGTTGTGCTCTACCCCTGAGCTACACCCGCTCACGCGATCACGGTTCGGGGGTACGTGGTGAACCGTGCGCAACCTCAGTGGCTGCGACGGGCGCTATATGGCGCATGGCATTTTGAAATGCAACAGGAAAATCGGCATTCGCAGATTTTTTTTGATGCCGCGCGACTTTCCCTATTTGGCAAAGCGCATTGCATTCACCCCAAACCCTCGCTATTGCGGGACAAAGACGGTGAAAACAGGTTTCGAAATGACAGATGTTGCGCTGAAGAAAGCTGATGATCTTTTTGCTTTTCTCGATACGTTGGGCATCGAACACAAAACCATGTGGCACAGACCGGTCTTCACCGTTGCGGAAGGTGATGATTTGCGGGCGCAAATTCCCGGCGGCCACACCAAAAATCTCTTCGTCAAGGACAAGAAAGGCCGCTATTTTCTGCTGACTGTGGAAGAATATGCGACTGTGGATCTGAAAAAGGTGCACACAATCATTGGCGCATCAGGCCGGGTCAGCTTCGGTTCTGCCGACAAGCTCATGGAATATCTGGGTGTTGTGCCGGGCTCAGTGACCACTTTTGGGGCAATCAACGACACGGAAAACCAGGTCACTTTCATTTTGGATGAAGATTTGATGAAATGCGATATCATCAATTCGCATCCCCTGCAGAATGATGCGACGACGTCTGTGTCATCGTCCGATCTCTTGCGCTTCGTCAAGGCGACCGGCCATGAACCGCTGGTCTTGAAAGTGACGGAATAACTTACGATCTATGGTATGAGTTTTTTTGCCGCGCGAAACGCGGCAATGAGGAGTTTTCAATGAACGGCGGCAATCCCTACGGCAATTCTTTCGGTGGCTATGGCAGCCAGACAATCGGTAGCGCAACGGGTAAACCTGTGGCGAACGGCGCAGCCGGTGCGCTGATCAAGGACACGACAACGGCAGAGTTCATGACCGACGTTATCCAGGAATCCAGCACACAGCCCGTGCTGGTTGATTTCTGGGCACCGTGGTGCGGTCCATGCAAGCAGCTGGGTCCGATGATCGAGCGTGCCGTCAATGAAGCCGGCGGACGCGTGAAGCTCGTGAAGATGAATATTGACGACCACCCGGAAGTCGCGGGCCAAATGGGCATTCAATCGATTCCAGCCGTCGTTGCCTTCGTCAACGGCCAGCCGGCCGATGGCTTCATGGGCGCAGTACCGGAAAGCCAGATCAAGCAGTTCATCGAAAAGGTCGCAGGACCGGCCAAGCAGAACCCGCAGGAAGAACAGCTTGATGCGATTCTGGAGCAGGGCGAAACCCTGCTGGCGGAAAAGGACGCAGCCGGGGCAGCCAATTATTTCGCCGCAGCGATGCAGGCAGATCCGGGCAATATTCGAGCCGTTGCCGGAATGGCACAATGCATGGTGCTGGCAGGTCAGCCTGAACGCGCAGCCGACATGCTGGGCGAACTCGGCGACGAGGAGAGAAAAAACCCGAAGGTCGCGGCAGTTCTCAAGGCCATAGAGCAGCACCAGGAGGCTGCTAAGCTAGGCGATCCCCAAGCGTTGGAACACGAACTTTCGCTCAACCCGGATCATCATGAGGCCCGCATCAAGCTCGCCAAGATCGACAATGTGCGGGGAGATCGTACCTCGGCCAGCGAGCACCTTCTTTATATCATGAAGAGGGACCGCGAGTTTGGAGATGATGCTGCCCGCAAGCAGCTTCTCGAGTTTTTCGAGGCCTGGGGCCCGACTGACCCGGCAACGATTGCCGCACGGCGCAAAATGTCTGCGATCCTCTTCTCCTGATTGTCTTCCGCTTTTGACCTGAAACTGTGTTTGGGAGAGAATGCTGAAGGGGCCGAAATGGAAATGAGAAGGCTTGTTGACTGCCTGACGGCGGAACGCAGGTCAGAGAGAATGGTATGAACGCTGGAAACGCCCGATACCTGACTGCAAACGACCTACCGCAAAAAGTGGCCGTTTTTCCCTTAGCCGGCGCGTTGCTGCTTCCCGGCAACAGGCTTCCCCTGAATATATTTGAGCCGCGCTATCTCGCCATGATGGACACGGCAATCGCCGGAAACAGGCTGATCGGCATGATCCAGCCCGCTTCCGAAGAAGAAGCTGAGAAACAAAAGCCGGTGCTTGCGAAGGTGGGCTGCCTGGGCCGCATCACCTCTTTCATGGAAACGGGAGACGGTCGCCTCTTGATCACGCTGACCGGCGTCTGCCGCTTCCGTGTGACGGAGGAACTGACAACGACAACGCCCTTCCGCCAGATCCAGTTTGCGCCCTTCCTCGGCGACCTCGATGAGGAAGACGATAGTACGGTTGATCGCGAAACGCTGCTTAGCACGTTCCGCGACTTTCTGGAGGCCAACCAGCTGGAAGCCGATTGGGATAACGTCACGCGCGCCAGCAATGCCTCATTGGTCAATTCGCTCTCAATGATGGCACCATTCGGACTGGCCGAAAAACAGGCGCTTCTGGAAGCCCCCGACTTGAAAACGCGTGCCGAAACTCTGATTGCCATTACGGAAATCATTCTCGCGCGAGACGCAGACGGCGGCTCGTCGATGCTGCAATAGGAGAAGATGCTGTGCGCCGCAGTGGTATGGATCCCAAAATGCTGGAGCTGCTCGTCTGCCCGCTCACCAAGGGGCGGCTTCGGCATGACGAAGAGCGCAATGAGCTGGTGTCCGAAAAGGCCAGGATCGCCTATCCGATCAGAGACGGTATCCCGATCATGCTTGTCTCAGAAGCGCGCGAAATCGAAGACTGACGCGCGCCCGATTTCGCGAACCCGTCAGATCATCTCGCCAGCCAGCAATTTTGGATCGTTAGACCCGCCGACATTGGACGCCTGCCGGATGAAGAAATTCTTCAGGCCCGGCATGCGGTCCACGAGACCAAGGCCGAAATCACGCGCGATCCTGACCGGCGTGATGTCGTTTGAAAAGAGCCTGTTCAAAACATCCGTGGTCACACCCATTCGGAAGGTGTCAAACCGCCGCCACTCCTGATAGCGCTCCAGAATATTGAGTTGGCCGAAATCGATACCAAGCCGATCCGCATCGACAATGGTTTCCGCAAGCGCTGCAACATCCTTGAAACCCAGATTGAGGCCCTGCCCGGAAATCGGGTGAATGCCGTGTGCCGCATCGCCAGCCAGCGCAAAGCGCGGACGCACGAAATCGCGCGCCAATGTGAGCGCAAACGGAAAGGCCCGCTTGCCGCCCACCACCTTGATCGCGCCGAGCTTATGCCCAAAACGGCGTTCCAGTTCAGCTTCAAAAACAAAATCGTCTGCCGCAATCAAGCGGTTTGCGTCTTCGGTGCGCTCGTTCCAGACAAGGGAGGAACGGTTGTTTTTCAGCGGCAGCGTCGCAAACGGTCCGGCGGGCAGGAAGTGCTCCTCGGCCACCCCTTCATGCGGGCGTTCATGCTCGATGGTCGTCACGATTCCGGATTGGCCGTAATCAAAGCGAACTGTCTTGATGCCCGCAATATCCCGCAACTTGGAGCGCACGCCGTCGCAGGCAACAAGAAGCCGCGCATCAAGTGTCTTTCCATCAGAAAGCGTAATATGGGCTGCTGTATCGCCTATCGAAAAATCGAGAACCTGGGTCCCCTCCAGAAGTTCAATGCCAAGCGCGTCCATCTGCTTGCGCAATGCACCAACCATGGCGGGGTTGGGCACCATATAGGCAAACGGTTCATCACCCGCAACATTGCCTTCGAAGGTGAGAAATACCGGGCGAACCGGCTCTGAAAGCTTCGAATCGGTGATAACCATGCGCCGGATCGGTTCCGCTTCCGGCGTGATCTCATCCCAGACATTGAGCGTTTTCAAAAGATTGACAGCTCCCGCCGCGATGGCCGAAGCCCGCTCATCCTTTTTCCACACCCCGGCAGGCGCTGCATCAACGACGGTGATTTGAAGATGTGGCGCAGCTTTTTTGATGGCAACGGCAAGCGAAAGCCCAACATAACCGCCACCGCCGATGAGAATATCAATCATTTTTCGTTTCCTGCGTTTGCACGCTTTTCTGGGATTGTTCTTTTCGGCTTATCATATTAGCTCAAAGCGCAAGACCTGAATACCTTCGAGAGAGATCCAAAATGACGCGCCCCGAAACAAAAGCAGACGCCGTGGAAGATATGATCCGATTGCTCGACATCGAAACTCTCGAAGTCAACCTTTTCCGCGGCATCAGCCCGAAGACGGGATGGCAGCGCGTTTTCGGCGGACAGGTAATTGCCCAGGCGTTGGTGGCTGCGCAGCGCACGGTCGAAGACGATCGACACGTGCATTCGCTGCATGCTTATTTCATGCGCCCCGGCGATCCGAAGGTTCCAATCATCTACGAAGTCGACAGGATAAGGGACGGCAAGAGTTTTACCACACGCCGGGTCGTCGCCTTGCAGCACGGCCATGCCATTTTCTCGCTTTCCGCGTCTTTTCAATTTGACGAGGAAGGTTTTGACCATCAAATCGCCATGCCTGATGTGCCCTCTCCGGACGAACTCGCCGGCGAAGCGGAAATCCGCGACCATTATCTCGCCCATGCGCCAGAGCCCGTGCGGCAATATTGGGCGCGCCCGCGGCCCATCGAGTTGAGCCCCGCCAATCTGCAGGACTATTTCACCCGCGAGAAACGCGAACCCGTGCAGACTCTGTGGGTGCGTCCAACCGGCCCCATTCCCGATGACAGGAAGCTGGAATCAGCCGTTCTATCCTATATCTCCGATATGACGCTGCTAGACACATCACTTTATGCGCATGGTACATCGGTCTTCAGCAGCCAATTGCAGGCGGCAAGTCTCGACCACGCCATGTGGTTTCACCGCCGCGCCGATTTCAGCGACTGGCTGCTATATGTGCAGGACAGCCCCAGTTCGTCCGGTTCACGCGGAATGACGCGAGGCAGCCTGTTCAACCGGAATGGCACATTGGTCGCCTCCGTAGCGCAGGAAGGCCTGATCCGGCAGCGCTCACCCGGCCAATAAGGATGCAAATTATGCTTTTTGCACAAATTTTGTGCAAAAAGCCTCTATTGGACTGCATCGCCACTAGCCTAAAATTGAGGCAAATAAATAATCTGTTAATTTTTCAATACTTTAAGCGGCATTTTTGAATCTGGCACGCCACTTGAATGTTGAGGCTCGGCGGCTGAGTGCAGCGCACATCAGCAGCAAGGAGAGTCGTTGTCCTCTGTTTGGGGGGCTTACACATTCATAAAGGATGGGAAACCAGATGAAAGTTGTGATGGCCATTATCAAGCCGTTCAAGCTGGATGAGGTGCGTGAAGCCCTCACCGCTGTCGGCATTCAGGGCCTGACCGTGACCGAAGTAAAGGGTTACGGTCGTCAAAAGGGGCACACCGAAATCTATCGTGGCACGGAATATGCGGTCAGCTTCCTGCCGAAGCTGAAAATCGAAGTCGCGGTTGGCTCAGACCTCGTGGACAAGGCAATCGAAGCGATCGTTTCAGGCGCAAAGACGGGCCAGATCGGGGACGGCAAGGTCTTCGTTTATTCACTCGACCATGCCGTGCGCATCCGCACCGGCGAAACCGATTCCGAAGCGCTGTAAAGGCATTAGGGGAGACAAATGATAAAGAATTTCAAACTTATTGCTGGCACCGGTCTGATTGCAGCCGCTGCACTCGCGCTTCCTGCCTTGGCGCAGGATGCAACACCGGCAGCGCCTGCGGCGGTCAACGAAGAAGTCGTGAAAATTTTCAACACGGTTCTCTTCCTCGTCATGGGCTTCCTCGTGATGTGGATGGCAGCTGGTTTCGCCATGCTGGAAATGGGCCTCGTCCGCTCCAAGAACGTATCCATGCAGGGCCTCAAGAACGTCGCGATCTATGCCGTGGGCGGACTGATGTTCTGGGTCACCGGTTATAACCTCATGTATACGGGCGTTGACGGCGGCTTCTTCGGCTCCTTCGGCCCCTATAACTTCCCGGCTCCGGGCGCTGACACCGGCGATGCCGGCTATTCCGTTGCCTCCGACTGGTTCTTCCAGATGGTGTTCTGCGCAACAACGGCTTCGATCGTTTCGGGTACGCTGGCTGAGCGCATCAAACTCTGGCCTTTCATGTTCTTCACCGTCATCCTGACCGGCATTCTTTATCCGATCACAGGCTCCTGGCAGTGGGGCGGCGGCTGGCTCTCTGAAATGGGCTTCTCCGACTTCGCCGGTTCGACCCTCGTTCACTCCGTCGGCGGCTGGGCTGCTCTGGCAGGCGCCATCGTTCTCGGTTCGCGCAAGGGTAAATATGGTTCTGATGGTTCGGTTACGCCGATGCCGGGTTCCAACATTCCGCTGGCCGTTCTCGGTACCTTCATCCTGTGGCTCGGCTGGTTCGGCTTCAACGGCGGTTCCCAGCTCGCACTCGGCTCGATCGCCGATGCAGGCGACGTATCCCGCATCTTTGCCAACACCAACCTTGCCGCGGCTTCCGGTGCCGTTGTCGTCATGATCCTCATGCAGATCATCTACAAGAAGGTTGACGTTACGATGGTCTTGAACGGCGCGCTTGCCGGTCTGGTATCCATCACCGCCGAACCGCTTGCTCCAAGCGCATTCGGTGCCATCCTCATCGGTGGCGTTGGCGGTATCATCGTTGTTGTCGTTGTTCCGCTTCTCGACAAGCTGAAAATCGATGACGTTGTCGGTGCGATCCCGGTTCACCTTGTTGCCGGTATCTGGGGTACATTCATCACGCCGGCATCTGGTTCCGGCACATTCGGTACGCAGATCATCGGTATCGTTTCCATCGGTGCATTCACCTTCATCGTATCGCTGGTTATCTGGTTTGTTCTGAAGCTCATTCTGGGTATTCGCGTGTCGGAAGAAGAAGAAATGCTGGGCCTCGACAAGACGGAAATCGGTGTCGAAGCCTATCCGGAATTCAAGTAAGCCCCAGCGCTTGCTTGGCATCCGTCTGCGGCTCGCAGAGCCGTTCATACCCCCCGGGCTTCGGTCCGGGGATTTTATTGCCAGTCGGCTCAGTTGAATAAGATGATAATTTCCACACCCGGATAATATGCCGGAAAGCAAAGAAGCAGGTCACAACAGAAGAATGGGCACTATATGAAAATCATCACAGCGATCATTAAGCCATTTCGACTGGATGAGGTGCGCGAAGCCCTCACCGCCGTTGGCATCCAGGGCCTGACCGTAACCGAGGTGAAGGGTTATGGTCGTCAAAAGGGGCACACAGAAATCTATCGCGGCACGGAATATGCGGTTAGCTTCCTGCCGAAGCTGAAAATCGAGGTCGCCGTCAGCACCGACCTCGTGGAAAAGACAATCGAAGCAATCGTTTCAGGCGCAAAAACAGGTCAGATCGGCGACGGCAAAGTGTTCGTCTATTCGCTCGATCACGCCGTGCGTATCCGCACCGGCGAAACTGATTCCGAAGCGCTCTAGGCCGTGTTCAGGGAGTTATAACCAATGTCCTCTTCTCTTATCGTGAAAACTGCCAGCCGCGTGGGAGCCACCGCTGCCGCCATCATGGCGCCCGCTATTGCCTTTGCGCAGGAAGCAGCCCCCGCCGCTGCCGAAATTGTACCGGTCAAGGGCGATACAGCTTTCATGTTCCTCTCCACCATCCTGGTGCTGTTCATGATCATCCCGGGCCTTGCGCTTTTCTATGGCGGCCTCGTGCGCTCCAAGAACATGCTCTCGGTTCTCATGCAGACCACCGTGATTGCCTGCACAGTGATGATCATCTGGGTCGTTTACGGCTATTCGTTTGCCTTTGGCGGCTCCACCAACCCGTTCTTCGGCGGTACCGCAAAGATGTTCCTTGCCGGCGTTACCCCGGATAGCAACGCGGCCACCTTCTCTGATGCGGTCATTCCCGAATATGTCTTCATCATGTTCCAGATGACCTTTGCCGCCATCACGCCTGCCCTCATCATCGGCGCATTTGCCGAGCGTATCAAATTCGGTGCCTCGGTTCTGTTCTGCGCACTGTGGGTTACCTTCGTCTACTTCCCGGTTGCGCACATGGTGTGGGATGCCAACGGCTATCTCTTCGGTCTTGGCGCACTCGACTTCGCCGGCGGTACGGTTGTTCACATCAACGCCGGTGTCGCCGGTCTGATCGGTGCAATCATGGTTGGCAAGCGCATTGGCTTCGGCAAGGACATGATGGCTCCGCATTCGCTGACGCTCTCCATGGTCGGCGCAGCCATGCTGTGGTTCGGCTGGTTCGGCTTCAACGCCGGCTCCAACCTGGAAGCAAACGGCGGCGCAATGCTGGCCGCGATCAACACCTTCATCGCAACGGCTGCTGCAACACTGTCCTGGGCCGTCTCCGAAAAGGTCACCCGCGGCAAGGCGTCGATGCTCGGCGCGATCTCCGGCATGGTCGCCGGTCTCGTTGCCGTAACGCCGGCTTGCGGCT
Source organism: Rhizobium sp. L1K21 (assembly GCF_024055895.1). Classification (GTDB taxonomy): domain Bacteria; phylum Pseudomonadota; class Alphaproteobacteria; order Rhizobiales; family Rhizobiaceae; genus Ensifer_A. The sequence goes on along the minus strand of NZ_JAMXLE010000004.1, from coordinate 122,722 downwards.
CCATCGGTCCGATGGGCGCAATCGTTCTCGGTGTACTGGTTTCGCCGCTCTGCTACTTCTTCGTCTCCGTGGTGAAGAACAAGTTCGGCTACGACGACACCGCTGACGTCTTCGGCGTTCACGGCATCGGCGGCATCTTTGGCGCGCTGGCAACCGGTATCCTGACGGCACCTTCCTTCGGTGGCACAGGCGCAGAAGACTTCTCCATTGGCGGTCAGCTCTACGTACAGGCCGTTGCCGTTATCGTAACGATCCTGTGGACCGGCATTGGCTCGGCTATCCTTTACAAGATCACCGACCTGATCATCGGTCTGCGCGTCAGCCCCGAAGCCGAACGCGAAGGCCTTGATCTCGCCAGCCACGGCGAAGCGGCCTACCACTCGTAAGCCAGATTATCTGCAATACTTTGCGCATGGAGGCCCGCCGGATTTTCCCGGCGGGCCTTTTTCTTTTGGCCATTCCAGAGCTCGATGGTTAATGGGCTATTAACTGCCCGCTGATAGTTTTCTGTCAAAACCGCGCGCAAAAAACGCGTGCGGCCGGATTTGCCCGGCAATCAACTTTGGAAGTGACAGGCAGAACATGGCACGCGGCTCTCAAACAACCTTTGATAACGGAAAAAGCAGCTCAGGACTTGGTGCCTTCATCTGGCGTCAGGCGGCATCGCTGATGGGTCTTGCGATTTTCCTGAGCCTTGCTCTTGCCGTGGTTGCGCTGTCCACCTGGAACGTCTCGGATCCCAGCCTGAGCTATGCAAATGGCGGCGAACCGTCCAACCTGCTGGGCTACCCCGGCGCCATATTCTCAGACCTTGCCATGCAGTTCTTCGGCCTCGGCGCTGTTGTGGCGCTGCTGCCCATTCTGGCGCTGGCCCTGGCACTGATCTTTCACAAACCCATCACCCGCCTGCCGCAGCGCGCCGTAGCCTGGTTTGCCGGTTCGGTCATGGCGTCGACGGCTCTCGGATGTTTTCCCTCGCCTATTACCTGGCCGCTGCCCAATGGCATAGGTGGTGTATCGGGCGACATGATCCTGCGCTTGCCAGCACTTTTCCTCGGTGCATACCCCTCCGGCATTGGTGGCATGATCGCCGGCAGCATTATTGCCGTTCCGGCAGCCTGGGTTCTGGCCTTTGCCTCCGGCCTCATTCAGGGCGAGCCGGTGCAGCCCAAGGCAAAGCCTTCACCGGCTCAGCGCCGCGCGCCGGAACCTCAGATTGAAGACGACGACGATGATTCGTTTTCGCCGTTCGAAGTTGCCTTTGGTGCTGCAGCTCATGGCTGGTACACCCTGCAGGGCCATGTCCGGCGACTGACAGGAATGCGTGAAAGACACGATGAGGACGATGATTTCGAAGCCCCATATGATTTCAATGAAGAAGAATTCGATGGCGCAATGCCCTACAGCGCACGGCAATATGACACCGAGCCCGGTCAGCGCGTGGAACCCGATCTCTATGAGAACAAGGCACCAGCGGCATCCGCCGGTCGCCGCGAACCCTCCTTCTTCGAGGACGATGAGGATGACGACCTTCCATTCGACCTCGATATGCCCAGGCCGGCGGGCATCCTGCCGGATCCAAGACCCGCTGCACCGCAGCCAAGCGCGCGTGTAGCGGCACCCCATCCAGCACCAACGCCGGCACCCGCAAGACCGCGGGCGCCACCGGCCGCCCGTGCGCCCATGCGCGCAAGCCCAACCCGCATGCCCGGCAGCGATGGCTTTCACCTGCCCCCAATGGACCTGCTGGCCCAGCCGCAGGCGTCCGGGCGTGATCCGACCTTGTCGCCGGAAGCCTTGGAACAGAATGCCCGCATTCTGGAAGGGGTTCTCGAAGATTTCGGCGTGAAGGGCGAGATCATCCATGTGCGCCCAGGACCTGTCGTCACGCTTTATGAGCTGGAACCTGCGCCCGGCATCAAGTCTTCCCGCGTGATCGGCCTTGCAGACGATATTGCCCGCTCCATGAGCGCGATTGCCGCCCGTGTGGCGGTGGTTCAGGGCCGCAATGCCATCGGCATCGAACTCCCGAACCAGAAACGCGAGACCGTTTATCTGCGCGAAATCATCGAAAACCGCGACTTCGAAGGCTCGAAGGCAAAGCTGGCTATGGCGCTTGGCAAGACCATTGGCGGCGAGCCCGTGGTCGCCGACCTTGCGAAAATGCCGCACCTTCTCGTTGCCGGTACAACGGGCTCCGGTAAGTCGGTCGCCATCAACACGATGATCCTGTCACTGGTCTACCGGCTTTCGCCGGAAAAGTGCCGCCTGATCATGATCGACCCGAAAATGCTCGAACTTTCGATCTATGACGGCATCCCGCACCTGCTGTCCCCTGTCGTGACAGACCCCAAGAAGGCCGTTGTCGCGCTCAAATGGACCGTGCGGGAGATGGAAGATCGCTATAAGAAAATGTCCAAGATCGGCGTGCGTAACATCGATGGCTTTAATGCCCGCGTCGAGCAGGCTTTGGCCAACGGAGAGGCGATTACCCGCACCGTGCAGACGGGTTTCGACCGCGAAACAGGCGAAGCGATCTACGAGACAGAAGAGTTCGATCTCAAGCCGCTGCCCTACATCGTCGTGATCATCGACGAAATGGCCGACCTGATGATGGTGGCTGGCAAGGACATCGAGGGTGCTGTTCAACGTCTGGCTCAGATGGCGCGTGCTGCTGGCATCCACGTGATCATGGCGACGCAGCGTCCTTCTGTGGACGTGATCACTGGTACCATCAAGGCGAACTTCCCGACCCGCATATCCTTCCAGGTGACCTCCAAGATCGACAGCCGTACCATCCTTGGCGAACAAGGCGCAGAACAGCTGCTGGGCATGGGCGACATGCTCTATATGGCCGGTGGCGGCCGCATTCAGCGCGTCCACGGACCTTTTGTTTCGGACAAGGAAGTCGAAGACATCGTGTCCTATCTGAAGACCCAGGGCGTGCCGGAATATCTCGACGCCATTACGGAAGATGACGACGAAGATGGCGAAGGCGGTGGCGGTCCCGCCGGCACATCGAACCTTGAGGGTTCTGACGATCCTTATGACCAGGCGGTCGCCATTGTGCTGCGCGACGGCAAGGCCTCCACCTCCTACATCCAGCGACGTCTCGGCATCGGCTACAACAGAGCCGCAACACTGATTGAGCGCATGGAGCAGGAAGGCGTGATCGGCCCGGCCAACCATGCCGGAAAACGCGAAATCCTGGTGCCCACCGAAAGAGACATAATCGGCGATTGATGAAGCCGAACGGCTTTATCCTCGCCACGAGTATGCCGCAGTTTGTAGCGAGTGTGCGGTGATGATCGAAGGAGAATCAAAAATGATGCACCCGCTGAAACGCAGGGTTTTCATGAAATTCGCGCTGGCAGGCGCCATCTCAGCAACCGGGCTATTGCCCGCATTGCCTGCATTGGCCGCAAACGCCAAGGCGCAGGAAATTGCCAACCATTTTGCGACCATCAAGACGATGACCGGCGAATTCATCCAGTTTGGACCGCGCGGCGAACAGACAGGCGGCAAGTTTTTTCTGGAGCGTCCCGGTCGCATTCGCTTCAATTATGAAGACCCCTCGCCGATGCGCGTCATTTCAGACGGCCAGTATGTGGTGATCGGCAACCAGAAGCTTGAAACCTGGAGCATCTATCCGCTTTCCAAGACACCGTTGAAACTGCTCCTGGATCAGACCATCGACCTGAATGGCGAAATGGTGCGCAACGTAACCGAGGATGAAGACCTCGTGACCGTCGTACTGGGTGACAAAACGATCTTCGGTGATTCGACGATTACCATGATGTTCGATCCCAAAACGAACGATCTGCGCCAATGGACGATCAAGGACAGCCGCGGGCAGGATACGACCGTGATGATCTTCAATACGCAGACCGGCGTCACATTTGGTCCCAAAGTGTTTGAAGTGCCTTACGACGAAGTCCACAAAACCGGCCGCGACTCCAGATAAGGCGTCGCGACATTTCCTTTTGCGAAAAATCGGGTTAGACGGGCCATGACAAAACGGACCGGATGACCTGATGCAATTCAAACTCGCCACCTGGAATATCAATTCAATTCGGCTTCGTATGCCGATCGTTCTCGATTTTCTCGCAAGCCATCAGCCTGATATTCTGTGCCTGCAGGAAACCAAATGCCCGAACGACCTCTTTCCGTTCGAGCCGCTGTGCGAAGCAGGTTACGAACACATCGAAATTCACGGCCAGAAGGGCTACCACGGCGTCGCAACGATTTCGAAACTGCCGCTGAGTGACGTTGATCGCCGCGATTTTTGCCGTGTAGGCGACACCCGGCACATGTCCACGCTCTTCGAGGCCGGGTCCAAGAAGATCAGGCTGCACAATTTCTACGTTCCAGCCGGTGGCGACGAGCCCAATCGGGACGTTAACCCGAAATTCGGCCATAAGCTCGATTTCATTGAGGAAATGAAAGAAATACACGCCGAAGCCGAGGCCGGTATCTCTTCCATTTTGGTTGGCGACCTCAATATTGCGCCGCTCGAAAACGATGTCTGGTCACACAAGCAGCTCCTGAAGATCGTCAGCCACACGCCCATAGAGACGGATGGTCTCAAGGAGGTGATGGCACGCGGTGCCTGGGCCGACCTGATGCGCGAGTTCACGCCCGAGCCGGAAAAGATCTACACATGGTGGAGTTACCGAGCAAAAGATTGGAGTGCAGCAGACAAGGGCCGCAGGCTTGACCACATCTGGTCATCGAAGGATTTGAGCCCGCATCTGCGCGCAATCGAGATTCTCAGGGAAGCGCGCGGCTGGAACCAGCCTTCCGATCATGTGCCCGTGATAGCGCAATTCGATCTCTGAGATGATCGCCGCTGCGGCAATTTGGGTCCATCGAAAGGGGCGAAACTGTTGACTCCTGCCAAAAACCGCGTATGAGCGAATGCAGAAAAAATGGAAACCCAGATGCCGCGCAATATTTTCAATATCGCTGAGCTTGACGCCCCGGTTGACGCCGGGCGGGTGAACCGTTTTTCCATTTCCAAAACCGTGGCCAAAACGACGACGAAAACCGTCTAAGTGTTCCTGGCCCACCGCTCTCTCCCCGGTTCGGCTGGGGACGGGAAGCCCGGCTGTTGCGGGTTTCCTCCTCACCGAAATGCGGAGAGAAGAGAAAGAGAGCTAGAAAATGGGTTTCAAAGTAGCAATTGCGGGCGCAACCGGGAATGTAGGCCGGGAGATGCTCAATATTCTTGAAGAGCGTAACTTCCCTGCCGACGAGATCGTGCCGCTGGCATCCAGCCGCTCCGTCGGCACCGAAGTATCCTATGGCGATAGAACGCTGCGGGTCTCCAACCTCGAAAACTACGACTTTTCCGATACAGATATCTGCTTGATGTCTGCCGGCGGCAGCGTATCGCAGAAGTTTTCGCCCAAGATCGGCAAGCAGGGTTGCGTGGTGATCGATAACTCCTCCGCATGGCGCTATGATTCGGAAGTTCCGCTGATCGTTCCGGAGGTAAACCCGGATGCCATCAGCGGCTTTACCAAGAAAAACATCATTGCAAACCCCAATTGCTCAACAGCTCAGCTTGTTGTGGCTCTGAAGCCACTGCATGACTTTGCCAAGATCAAGCGCATTGTCGTTTCCACCTACCAATCCGTTTCCGGTGCCGGCAAGGAGGGTATGGATGAACTTTTCAATCAGTCGCGCGCCGTCTTTGTCGCCGATCCCATTGAAACCAAGAAGTTCACCAAGCGGATTGCCTTCAACGTCATCCCGCATATCGATGTCTTCATGGAAGACGGATATACCAAGGAAGAGTGGAAGGTTCTGGCGGAAACCAAGAAGATGCTGGATACTTCAATCAAGGTTACCTGCACGGCCGTTCGCGTGCCGGTCTTCATCGGTCACTCTGAATCCGTCAATATGGAATTCGAGCGCGAAATTACCGCCGATCAGGCGCGCGATATTCTGCGTGATGCGCCGGGTTGCCTGGTGATCGACAAGCACGAAGATGGCGGTTACGTCACGCCGATCGAATGCGCGGGCGAAGATGCCACCTATATTTCCCGTATCCGCGAAGACGCAACCGTCGAAAACGGCCTGAACATGTGGGTCGTCTCCGACAACCTGCGCAAGGGTGCCGCCTTGAATGCGGTGCAGATTGCCGAATTGCTAATCAACCGCAATCTGATCAAGCCGAAGAACTGATTTTTCGGTCGTTCGGAATAATTGAGAGCACCCGCGCGTTTTCAAACGGCGGGTGCTTTTTATTAGCACCAACGAAATGATGACAAATCAGCCGTTTATTGGCATGTTCGCATCCGATCTAAATGGGGAAACATTTATGAAATTCGGCAAACGCTTTGCAGTCGCCGCAATGCTCGGCTTCATCACGGCAACACCGGTTCTGGCCGCAAGTTGTGGTAACACGTCCAGCGGCTTCGAAGCCTGGAAAGGCCAGTTCGCCCAGGAAGCCGTGAGAAATGGCATCAAGGCATCGACCCTCAACCAGGTGATGGCAAATGTGAATTACAACCGGGCGACCATTCGCGCCGACCGCGGCCAGAAGAGCTTCAAACTTTCGCTCGATCAGTTCATGCAGATGCGCGGCGCTTCCACGATTATCGCCCGTGGCAAGAAAATGAAGAGCGCGAATGCCGGTATCTTCAATGCGATCGAAAGCCGCTACGGGGTGCCTGCCGGCCCATTGATTGCCATCTGGGGCATGGAAACCGCGTTTGGCGGATATATGGGTGATCAGCACACGCTTTCTGCCGTAGCGACGCTCGCCTATGATTGCCGCCGCTCGGCATATTTCACCGATCAGCTCTATGCAGCTTTGAAGCTCGTGGAAAGCGGCGCGCTGCCAATCAATTCCATTGGCGCAGCCCATGGCGAGATCGGCCAGACCCAGTTTCTGCCGAAAAACGTGCTTCTTTATGGGGTCGATGGAGACCGTAATGGTCACGTCGATATGGCCCGGTCACGCATGGACGCCCTTTCATCAACGGCAAACTTCCTGGTCGGACACGGATGGCAGCGCGGTGCCGGATACCAGCCGGGCGAGCCGAATTTCAGGGCCATTCAAGGCTGGAACGCAGCCAGTGTCTATCAGCAGGCAATCGCTATCATGGCTGCTGAGATTGACGGCCGCTGACCGCCAAGCGATTTGAAAGAAAGCCAAAGCGGGCGGCGCGATCCTGTGGAAGTTCGCGCCGCACCTGTTTCTGACAATTCACAGATCAGGCCGCGTGAAGTCGCCGCTTTCAGCATTCATGACCCAGAGCTCTCCCGAGGATATATCAAACCAGGCTCCGTGCAGATTGAGGCGGCCCTTCTTCTCAAGGATGTTCACACATGGGAATGACCGCAGGTTCTGAAGCGAGTTTCGCACCGAAACCCGCTCAAGTGCTCTCTGACGCTCACCATCCGTAAGCAGTCCGGCGTCGCGGATCTGCTTTGCAGCGCCATCCAGAAGTCCCATCCATTTGCCGATGAAGTCACCGGGAGAAAGAGGCTCCGTGCTCGGGGAAAGAGCGGCCTGGATACCGCCGCAACGCCCGTGCCCCATCACAACGATGTCGCTCACTTTCAGCGATTGCACCGCAAATTCCAGCGCCGCAGAGGTCGAATGGTAACTCCCATCCGGCTCATAGGGTGGCACCAGATTGGCCACGTTGCGCACCACAAACAGTTCCCCCGGACCACAGTCAAAAACCGTCTCGGGTGCAGCCCGGGAGTCACAACAGGCGATAATCATGAATTTAGGCTTTTGACCTTCCGCAGCCAGCGAACGGTAGCGGTCGCGCTCCGCCGAATATCGGCCACTCATGAAGTTTTTATATCCGTTCAGGAGACGGTCGGGAAAGTGAGTCATGTTCATGCCCTATCAATGATGTCGCTGAAAAGATCAATCCTGTTTCAAGCGGGAATTTAAGCTAGGCAGCTGCCGCAACTGTACATTCGCATACGGCACCCGCAACGCATTTTGCATGTCTTCGAGCAGCAACTCATTGGCGCCGGCATCTACCGCGTGGGCCGCAGCTTGAAAGACGGCTGCCGTCGACAGTCTCAATGCGTCCTCCCCGCTTTGGCCCGAGAAGCTTCTTGCCAGAAAAAGTGCAGAAAACAAATCACCGAGGCCATTGGGAACATGGGAAAGTTCGCGATGTTCTGCCAGCAGGAGCTGGGAACCATCAACATAGAGATTGGCAATGGCACCGGAGCTCGTGGCATAGGCCGAGGTGATGACAGCCCTTGGCACCCCCAGGAGGCGGGCAGCTTCAACAATCTGCTGGTTATTTTCAACGGGACGGTTCGAAAGCCATCCCAGTTCAAAACGGTTGGGCGTTGCAAAGGAGGCGAGTGGCAGAAGAAAATCCCGGATGGCCTCAGCAATCACTTCTGGGACATAAAGACCTCCGCGATCTCCGATCACCGGATCGCAAAGATAAAGGAGCTCAGGCTTTTCGCGGCGCAAAGCGGAAATCAGTCCGGCGGCAGCACGAACCTGGCCCGCACTGGCAAAATATCCGGTCACAACCGCTTTTACCTCGTTTCGCCAGGGAGATTGCTCCAGATCCGTCATCGCGGATTGGAAAGCAGCCTCATCAAAGGTCAGCCGTGTCGAGGGACCCTGACCCGGATGCCACGGCAAAACCACTGTTGGAACGCTCCAGACAGGATAGCCAAGCGCTGAAAGCGAGAATGTGATGGCTCTATTTCCAACAGAACCGCGCATGACATGGCTCGAAATCGCGATAATGGCGCCTGCTTTAAAATTCTGACTCATTTTTCCGGCATCAAATAAGAAGTTGTTTGACTGGTTGCTCATGCGGCAAATTAAGTCAACAGCCCTGAAAATTGGTTATTTTCCATAACGATGAAAATTGGATACGATGTTGACGAGTAGGCGAAGTAATAACTACGATGACGCTGAAATGCCAAGAAAAGAAACTGGCCCCTCGCAAATCGGGGACACGTACGTCTATGTCTTCAAATCCATTCTACAATAAGAAACACGAGGGGGAAACGCTATGGGCGCACGTCGCAATCCCAAGCGCGATCGGCTGTTGCAGGCCGCAAAGAAGGTTGCATCAGCCAGCGGCAAGAGCTTCGTTGATCCAAGCCTGATCTTCAGCCGGGCCAGCATGGACGACATCGAGGTCTATGATCCCGAGATGCTGGCTGCCGCCGCAACGCATGCTGCGCAAGAGATCGAGGCCTGGAATAGCGACGGCACGCGCGTCAGCATCACCCAGGTCGATGAAATCAGAATTGGCGGGCAACCCTGCCACCTCCTTTCGGTAACCACCAAAAACCGGCCCTTCCTCTACGATTCCGTCATGGGCGAGGTCACCAGCACACACCGCGATCTCACTCTTGCCGTCCACCCCATATTGGTCGTCGAATCCGGCAAAGAATTACGTCTTTACAAGCGGGGCGAAAAGAGCGATCCGCAACAGCGGATCAGCCATATCCAAATTCATATCCCGACACTTGATGAACGCGAAAAGGCCTCTCTCGAGGAGCGCATCAACAACGTGTTGAAGCGTGTGGACCACGCCGTTCGCGACTGGCCCGCAATGCTCAAGGCGCTGGACAACGCCGTCGATGGCCTGAAGTCCCAAACGGTTTCCGCCAAACGCAAAGCCGACCACAAAGAAGCACTCGCTTTCATTAAATGGCTGCGGTCCGACAATTTCACCTTTTTGGGAATGCGCGAATACACCTATTCCGGCCAAGGCAAGGAAGCGCGCGTTGAGCGGGCCAAGGGTCCGGGTCTTGGCATCCTCTCCGACCCGGATATTTTCGTCCTTCGGTTTGGTAAGGATGCGGTGGCCACCACCCCTGAAATCCTGGAGTTCCTGGACGGACCCGACTATCTGATTGTCACAAAAGCAAATGCGAAATCGGTCGTCCACCGCCGCGCCTATATGGACTATATCGGCATCAAGCTGTTCAACAAGAACGGCAATGTAGCCGGCGAGTTGAGAATCGTCGGCCTCTTCACCTCCACGGCCTATACACAGCCCGCAGCTCAGATTCCGCTTTTGCGTTCCAAGGTCGCCAAGGTTGTCCAGAATTTCGGCTATGACGCGGAAAGCCATTCCGGCAAAGCGTTGAGCAATACATTGGAATCCTACCCGCGCGACGATCTCTTTCAGATCGACGTCGATCTGCTGTCCAGCTTCGCAGAACAGATCATGGAGCTGGTGGAGCGTCCGCGAGTGCGGGTTTTGACGCGGATCGACCATTTTGACAGGTTCGTTTCCGTTTTGGTCTATGTACCCCGCGAGCAGTATGATTCAGCGGTGCGTGAGAAGATCGGCGACTACCTCAAAACAGTCTACGAAGGTCGCCTCTCCGCCTATTATCCGGCTTTCCCTGAAGGCGGCGTTGCACGCGTGCACTTTATCATCGGCCGCAGCGAAGGTCAGACGCCGAAGATTTCGCAAAAATCACTTGAAAACGCCATTCGCGATATTGCAACGAGCTGGGATGATCGGTTCGCGGTGCTGATGAGCGATCCGGACAGCCAGCTCAAGTCGGGCAGCGAATATCAAACGGCATTTCAGCCGGAAGAAGCCTATGCCGATTTCGGCGAAATCGAACACGCCGCTACGCACGGAATTTCCATCAAGTTTTCCCGCAAAGGCGCTGACGAAGGGAGCGGTCTCGGGCTGAAGATTTTTCATGCCGAAATTCCGCTCTCGCTATCCCGGCGCGTACCGCTACTGGAAAATCTCGGTTTCCGGGTCATCAGCGAACGCACATTCGAGGTCGCCTATTGCACAGAAGGCAAAGAACAGCCTGTGATCCTCCACGATATGGAGCTGGACGAGAGTGCTGCGGGGACAGTTGACCTCAAGACGCAGGGACCACTGTTGAAGGATGCGTTCCTGGCAGCCTTTAGCGGCTCAACCGGCGACGATACATTTAACCGCCTGGTCTTGACGGCCGGTCTGGATGACAGCCAGGTCAATCTGCTGCGCGCCTATTCGCGCTACCTACGTCAGGCTGGAATTACATATTCGCAGGGCTACATTGCCGATACGCTGAACAAATATCCCGATGTTGCGCGCAATCTGATTGAGCTTTTCATTGCGCGCCTGGACCCCAGCTATTCGGAAAACAAGCGATCCAAGGCGCAAAATCTGATTTCCGATCTCATTGAGACAGCTCTGGCGGGTGTGCCGGTGCTGGATGAAGACAGAATATTGCGGCGCTATGTCAACGTCATCTGCGCAACGCTGCGAACCAACTATTTCCAAAAGACGGACGACGGGAAAGCCAAGCCCACCGTGGTCTTCAAACTGGATCCGCATGCGGTTGAAGGTCTCCCCGAGCCACGCCCTTTCCGAGAGATTTTTGTCTTTGGCGAGGAAGTGGAGGGCATTCACCTGCGTTTCGGCAAGGTTGCGCGTGGTGGACTTCGGTGGTCCGACCGGGCGCAGGATTATCGCACGGAAGTTTTGGGCCTGGTCAAGGCGCAGCAGGTAAAGAACGCAGTCATTGTGCCCGTCGGTGCCAAAGGCGGCTTCTTTCCGAAAAAGCTGCCCGCCGGCGGCTCCCGAGAAGAGGTCTTCGAAGCTGGCAAAAGCGCCTATAAGACCTTCATCCGTTCGCTTCTTTCTGTAACTGATAACTTACATGGCGCGGACGTCGTCCCGCCGCCGGAGACGGTACGACATGACGGCGACGATCCCTATTTCGTGGTCGCTGCCGACAAGGGGACCGCAACCTTCTCTGACACCGCCAACGCGCTCGCGCAGGAAGCAGATTTCTGGCTGGACGATGCTTTTGCCTCTGGCGGTTCAGCTGGCTACGACCACAAGAAGATGGGCATTACGGCACGTGGTGCCTGGGAAGCCGTCAAGCGCCATTTCCGGGAAATGGACATCGACATTCAGTCAACACCCTTTACGGTGGTCGGCGTTGGCGACATGTCGGGCGATGTTTTCGGCAACGGCATGCTGTTGTCACGCAAGATCCGCCTTGTGGCCGCCTTTGATCACCGCGATATCTTCATTGATCCCGATCCGGAACCGGCGTCTTCCTTCGCCGAACGGCAGCGCATGTTCAATCTTGCCCGCTCCAGCTGGCAGGACTACGACAAGGATAAACTCTCCAAAGGCGGCATGATCATTTCCCGGGCTGAAAAGTCCGTCAGGCTGACCCCGGAGGCTGCCGCCGCCATCGGCTTGGAAAACAAGGCTGTCACGCCCTTTGAAATCATGACGGCGATCCTGAAAGCCGATGTTGATCTTCTGTGGTTCGGCGGCATCGGGACCTATGTCCGCTCAACCTCGGAATCAAACGCCGAGGTTGGCGATCGCGCCAACGATCCAATCCGCATCGTGGCTGCCGAAGTGGGGGCCAAGGTGGTCGGTGAGGGGGCAAACCTCGGCATGACCCAGAAGGCTCGTATCGCCTATGGCTTGAAGGGCGGACGCTGCAATTCGGACGCGATCGACAATTCCGCCGGCGTGAATTCCTCCGACGTTGAGGTCAACATCAAGATTGCGCTTGCCACGGCCATGCGTGAAGGTAAGCTGACACGCACGCGTCGGAACAAGCTTCTCGCCTCCATGACCGATGAAGTGGCCGAGCTTGTGCTTCGCAACAACTATTTGCAGACGCTCGCTATTACGCTTTGCAGCCGCAGGGGGATGAAGAACCAGCGCGAGCTTTCGCAGCTCATGTCGTATCTTGAGGGACGAAACCGACTGGACCGGAAAGTTGAAGACCTCCCCGACGCGGCCACGATGGCGGAGCGTTATGCGTCCGGTTTGCCGCTCACGAGAGCCGAGATCGGCGTCCTGCTCTCCTATGCAAAAATCGTTCTGTTTGACGACATTGTGGCCAGTGATGTGCCGGATGATCCCTGGTTTGAGCCTTATTTGCGGGACTATTTCCCCCACGGGATGCAAAAGTCCTATGCGGCCGAAATTGACAGCCATCGCCTGCATCGGGAAATCATCTCAACGGTTCTGGCCAACCATGTCATCAACCGCGGCGGGCCATCATTGGTGGCAAGCCTGGTGGACTCCAGCGGCTTCCAGCCCGCAGATGTCGTGAAAGCCGGCATCATCATGCGCGATGGTTTTAACCTGACCGCTATCTGGAACGAAATTGACGCACTGGACAATGTTATCTCGGGTGACATTCAAAACAAGCTCTATGAGATAACCAGAAACTTCTACAAAAGCGGCGCTGCAGTTGTTTTGAAGACAGGTCTGTGCGCCTTGGGATTGAAGACGGCAACGGCGACCCTGCAGAAAGCGTCAGCCGCGGTCGAGAAGAAACGCGAGGCTATCTTGCCGCAGCACACACTCAACGAGCTGCTGGCCGTCCAGAGCGATTTTGTCGAGCAAGGTGTGCCTGTGACGCTCGCTGAGAAGCTGGCAATGCTGCGCGCGCTGATAATGATGCCGGAAATTGCGATGATTTCGGATCGCACAAAAGATGGCTTCGACCGCGTGGCGCATACATTCCTGGGCGTGAGTGAAAACTTCCGCATTGGCAGGCTTTTGAATGCCGTCACATCCATCAGCCCGTCCGATCAGTATGAGGAACAGGCGCTCAACCAGTGCCAGGATCAGATTGAAAAAGCGCGCAGGTTGATTGTGATTGCCGCACTCGAAGAAGGCCAGTCGGAAAGGAACCCGCTGCTCGCATGGCACTCCAAGCAAACGCAAGGCTTCAGCGCCACGATGTCCAAGCTCAGCGCGGTGGCCGATGCCGGTGAATTGAACCTCGCCAAGCTGGTGGTTGCCGCCGGCCAGCTCACAGAGCTTGCACGCGGCTCCGCCCCATGACACAGTCCGCCACATATCTACCTGCTGGGGGACAATGAGGTGGAAGCGGTACAATCCGAATCTGTGAAAGACACGACCCCGGTTACGCGCCGGGGTATTTTTGGCTGGATGATGTTCGACTGGGCAGCCCAGCCCACGTTCACAGTCGTCACAACATTCATCTTCGGCCCCTATTTCGTTTCCCGGCTAACGGACGATCCGGTTGCTGCGCAGACCATGTGGTCGAATATGGCAACACTGGCGGGCATCATGATCGCTGTATTCTCACCCATCCTCGGATCCATCGCGGATGCAACGGGCCGTAAGAAGCCATGGATCGGTTTTTTCAGCATCTTTCTGGTGATCGGCCTCAGCCTGCTCTGGTACGCGGTTCCAGGGTCCAATCCGCTCTATCCTTTTCTCCTGATGGTTATGGTGACGGTATCCGTTGAGTTTTCGACGGTTTTCAACGATTCCATGATGCCGACCCTGGTCTCCAAGGACAAGGTGGGGAAAATTTCCAATATTGCCTGGGGACTTGGCTACACCGGCGGCATGATTGTGCTGATTGGCGTTGTGGCGCTTCTCGCGGCAAGCCCAGACTCCGGCAAAACAATCCTCGGAATTCCTGCGCTTTTCGGCTTAGATCCGGCAACGGGCGACGACGCCCGTGTCGTGGGTCCGCTTTCAGCCGTATGGTATGTGATATTCGTCTTGCCGATGTTCCTGTTCACGCCAGATGCGCGCTCAGCGGGACAGGCACTGGTGCCGGCAGTCAGGCAGGGGTTCGCAGAACTGGGCAACACGCTCAAACAATTGCGGCAACGAAAATCGCTCCTGCGCTTCCTGATCGCCCGCATGATCTATCAGGATGGCGTCAACGGGCTTCTGGTGCTGGGCGGTGCTTTTGCCGCCGGCCTATTCGGCTGGGTCACGATGGAGATTGGCATTTATGGGATCATTCTCAACCTTGTGGCCATTCCCAGCTGTATCGTCGCCGGCTATGTCGACAGCATCTTCGGCTCGAAGCGAACAATCATACTCTCCCTCTTTGCGCTTCTTATTTCGTCGGTCGGCATTGTCTCCACCAGCCATGATGCAGCTCTTTTCGGGCTCGTCCAGCTTTCCACGGTCGATCAAGGCGGGCTTTTCGGCACAGCCGCAGAAAAACTCTACATTTTCTTCAGCCTCTTCACCGGCTTGGCTTTCGGCCCTATTCAGGCCTCTTCGCGTTCTTATTTGTCCCGCAGCATCGAGCCGGAAGAGGCCGGTCGCTATTTCGGGATCTATGCGCTGACGGGGCGCATTACCTCATTCATGGCAACCGCGGCCTTCTCGATCGCAACCGCAATTTCCGGATCGGCCTATTGGGGCATGGCAACAATCAGCCTGTTCTTTGTCGCGGGTTTGGTACTTCTTTGGGGCAATGCTTACCCGGCGCTCCCGGAGAAAGAATCAAAATAGATGTGGTTTCACGTGAATCACTCTTGACAGGATTCACCAAAAAACCCGGCCAGAAGCCGGGTTTTCTATCTCAGACAAGAGTTCACTCAGTGCCGGAAATGGCGCATTCCCGTAAACACCATGGCAATGCCCGCCTCGTCTGCCGCTTCAATCACAGCTGCATCATTGAGCGAGCCGCCGGGCTGTATGAGCGACGTTGCGCCTGCCGAAATCATCGAGATCAATGCGTCCGGGAACGGCAGGAAGGCTTCTGAAGCCACTGCCGAGCCCTTGGTCATCGGTTCGGGCCAGCCCATCGCCTTTGCCGCTTCTTCCGCCTTGATTGCCGCGATGCGGGCGGAATCGACGCGGCTCATCTGCCCGGCACCGATTCCAGCCGTCTGGCCGTCCTTGGCATAGACGACCGCATTGGACTTCACGTGTTTGGCCACACGGAAGGCGAATTTCATGTCTTCCAGCTCCTTGTCCGTCGGCTGGCGTTTCGTCACCACCTTGAGATCGAGCTCGTCGACATTGCCATTGTCGCGCGCCTGGACCAGGAGACCACCCGAAACCGTCTTTGCGGTGATCCCCGGCGCCATGGGGTCCGGGAGGCTTCCGGCGACGAGCAGACGCAGGTTTTTCTTCGCCGCGATCACGGCCTTGGCGTCATCGGTAACATCAGGCGCGATGATGACTTCGGTAAACAGCTTGACGATCTCTTCTGCCGTCGCCGCATCAAGCGTCTGATTGAGCGCGATAATGCCACCGAATGCTGAAGTCGAGTCGCAGGCAAGCGCCCGCTTGTAGGCTTCAACAAGGCTGGGGCCAGTCGCGATGCCGCAAGGGTTGGCGTGCTTGATGATTGCGCAGGCCGGGCCCTTTTCCGGCGGAAACTCGGCAACGAGTTCGTAGGCTGCATCCGTGTCGTTGATATTGTTGTAGGAAAGCTGCTTGCCTTGCAGCAGCTTTGCGGTTGCAACGCCTGGGCGGTTTTCGCCGGTGATGTAAAAGCCTGCAGCCTGATGAGGATTTTCGCCATAGCGCATCTCTTCGCGAAGAACACCGCCGATTGCCCGGTGCTTCATCATGCCAAGGCCCAGTTCGTCGGCAAACCAGTTGGAGATGGCTGCATCATAGGCTGCTGTTCTTGCGTAAGCACGCGCTGCCATTTCCTGACGAAACCGGTAGCTCGTCGCGCCATCGCCCTTTTCCAGCTCATCCAGCAGCGGCGCATAGTCGGAAGGGTCGGTAATCACGGTCACATAGGCATGGTTCTTGGCCGAAGCGCGGATCATCGCCGGGCCGCCGATATCGATGTTTTCGACGGTCGTGGGATAGTCGCCGCCTGTGGAGCGAACCTCTTCAAACGGATAAAGATTGATCACCGCCAGATCGATTTTGGCAATCTTGTGCTCTTCCATTGCAGCCTTGTGCTCTTCGTCGTCGCGAATGGCCAGAAGACCACCATGGACGCCCGGATGCAGCGTCTTGACGCGCCCGTCCATGATTTCCGGGAAGCCCGTGAGTTCAGAAACATCGCGAACCGGGAGACCAGCCTCGGCTATCGCCTTCTTGGTCCCTCCAGTGGAAACGAGCGCAACACCATGCGCGTCCAGCGCCTTGGCGAGATCTATGATGCCCGTTTTGTCGGAGACCGAAAGCAAAGCTGTTTTCAGCCGAACGCTTTCGGGAGCGGGAATTTTCTTGGAAACGACTGCCATATCGGGACTTCCTCTGACAAATTTGAATGAGAGGGACGGCAAGGAGATTGCCTGATCAATTCACGCGCGCCGTAGCACAGTTCCCTTGAAGGTGGAACCATTCGAGAGACCCAAAACGCCGCATATCGGGACATTCAGTGATTTTTTGAAAAGACCCACTGGATTTCAGGAAGCCCAGCCGCGCTGAAGGCGATTTCCAGTTGGTGAGAGAGGCGAATTCCGGACGGGTCGGCAAAAAACACGCTTTCCTCGACATGGATGGGCGCATCGATACAGGACAGCATCCAGGTTTCGCCGTCAGGCGCACGCAGGCGCACTTCGTTGCGGCCGCTTTGTTCGATGGCAATTGCTGGATGAATATGAAAGCGAGCAACCGCCTGCGCCGCGTTGGTGGACAGCGGATCGTTGCCGTCGCCTCCAACAAGACGATCACGCCCGCGGATGATATTACCACCGGAATTGACCTGAATGTCGCGCTCGACGATGAGACCCGTGCTCTCCCAATAGCCGTTATGACGGGCAGCGATGCCTTCGGCGCCGGAGCCCTCTCCCAGCCGCTGCACATCGACCTTCGTCAGGCCGCCATCCACGATTGCGCCAAGATATTCGGACTTCGAGAAATGCATGCTGGATGTATCATCCAATGTCACGGTGGAGTGTGCCGCTGTGGCGCGGGCCAATTGCCGGTAATTTTGCCCTGCAAATCGCGGAGACCCGGAATTGACGACGAACCGGTGATTGCCGGACGACATCTCGAATGACAGACATCCCGCATGCGCTTTGCGGCTGTCTTGCTCGCTGAGCGGCTGGCCAGTATCGACGATCACCACGGTCTGGCCGACAGCAAGCCGCTGATAGCCCATATAGGGCAGCGCCTTGAATGGCGCACCGCCGGTTTCGTCATAGCGCAGAACCGAGGCAAGCTCATTGGCAAGGGAAGCAGATGCCCCGTTAAAAAGCGCCAATTCTCCACCCTGATGGCGGAAGAAGCGTAAGGCCGGGAACATGCGATCGATTGTCGGCATCAGCACCTGCGGCACAGGATGGCCGAGATTGATATAAGTTTGGCGCAAAGGAAGGAGGTCGAGGAGAAGCTCCAGAAGAACCTGAGGGTTACGCGAGACATGCCCACCGTCTGCGCAGATCTGCCGCTCCAGCTCGCGATCAAGGTCGCGACCAGCTCGCTTGATCGTCGCATCGGAGGCCGGAAGCGCCAGGCTGGCCATCGCGAGCGCGATACGGCAGCGCAACCGCGCCTCGCTATCAGCGACATAGGGCGCAATTGCCCGAAGAAACCGAATGTGAAAAGCGATGCTTTTCAATAGCCGTCGATAGAACTTCAGATCGGCGCCGCGCAGCACGATTGTGGAATGCGAAAGCCAGGCAATAAGCCGTCGCGAGGCATTATCCGGCTCCCAGGCAATTGTGCTGGTTTCCCGGCCACAAATGGCAATCCAATCCGACAGGATAGAGCGGGCACGCGCGCAATGCGCATCGCCACCCGCAGCCCGGCAATTGCGCAACCAGCCGAAGGAATGCAGCCGATTGGCAAACTCCACCGATGGAAGTTCAAGGTCGAACGGAGAGACGCCACCGGTTTCAAACATGCGCCCGGCCAGAAGAAAGCGTCCCTCCAGCATCTCATCGGCTACAAAACTATCGCCGGACCTGAGATCGGTGGGCGCGACAATAAGGCGATCGGGAAGACGACCGAAAGACACAGGCATAACCACGCGGCCGAGGGCGAAGCCCATCAAGAACCGCCGGTGAGCCTCCCTTATATAAAGGCCAATCTGCTGTCTGCCCTCGGAAATATTCATTCCAGGCTATTCAACTCCCGTCCCGCGCTATTGGTATGGTGGTCAAAGTCAAAGTCAATGCGCAAGAATCATCCAATCACTGAGAAAACCAGTGTTATTTTGATTCAAATGCAAATTTCTTCATCAAATGCGTTGAAGTTTAGCCGCGTAGAACCCGTCCATGCCACTGGCGCTAGCAGATTCATCCCTCAACATGGCAGGAGTTGTGCGTATTTCGCCATCCGCGGTGAAGGCTTCGGAAAGTCCCGGCAAGACGGCCTGATCAATGGCCACAAGACGTGCATCAGCCCGCTTCTTCAAGACGCGTCGCACCATGAACTCACCTTCAAGCGGGTCGAGTGAGCAGTTTGAGAAGATCACGAATCCGCCGGGGCGAACCACATCAAGCGCATTGAGAAGAAGGCCCTCCTGAACCCGCGCGAGTTTCTCCACATCAGCCATGGTCTTGGTCCAGGGTACATCGGGATGACGTCGCACGGTGCCGGTGGACGAGCAGGGAGCATCAAGCAGCGCCGCATCGAAAAGCGCATCGGGCTTGAAACTGGCGGCATTCGCCTCGACAAGCACCGCCTCCATGCCCAGCCGCGCAAGATTGCTGCCGAGCCGCTTGAGCCGATTGGCGGATTGATCAAGCGCTGTCACAGACGCCCCGCGGGCAATCAGCTGGGCCGTTTTGCCACCAGGTGCAGCACAAAGATCAACGACGTGGCTGCCGGCAATATCGCCGAAGAGCTGGGCTGGAATGGAGGCCGCCGCATCCTGCACCCACCACGCGCCATCGGTATATCCGTCAAGATCAGGTATCGCACCCTGATAGCGAGAGAGACGAACGCTCCCCGTTGGCAGAACCTTTCCGCCGAGACGCTGCGCCCAACCTTCGGGATCGGATTTTACCGTCAGATCGACAGCCGCCGGGCTCAGTTGAGCTTCGGCGATTTCACTTGCCGTTTCCGCCCCATAGACCTCCACCAGCCTTTCAAAAAACCATTGCGGGAGCGACGGAAGCTGGCTCACTTTTGCAAGCAGCTCTTCTTTTTCCCGGCCAAGTCGGCGCAAAACAGCGTTCACCAGCCCTGCAAACCGGCGGTTTCGCGGGTCAAGGTTGGCCTGTTCGACGGCCAGATCGACGGCGGAATGGTCCGGAATATCCAGATAAAGAATCTGCGCCGCGGCGACGTAAAGAACCATTTGCAGGGCTCGTGCGCCTTCGGGCAGCGGGGATTTCAGGAGTTCGGCAAAAATTGCATCGATGCGCGGCAGATGGCGCAGCGCCGAGTTCAGAGCCGCCCGCACCAGCGCCTTGTCGGCATCATTCAAGGCCCTATAGGCCGGATTACCGTTTTCCTGATCCAGCATTCCATCAAGCGAAACCTTGCGATCGATGACAGCGGCCAAGATCTTGGCCGCGGCCTGTCTGGAAGCCAAGCCTGCCTTTGCATGTGTTTGACCTGATCCCGCTTTGGGGGGCGTCTTCTTAACCGATGGTTTCAATGCCGGGGTTCCTGGGCTTTGCTCTCGCGCGCTTCAATCGGCAAAACCGGTCCCCGCAGCTGCTGAGCTTTTAGCTGTCGCCACGTCCCCACTTGATGTTGGGAACCGAGCGAGTCGTGCGCGTCGCCTTAACAGGCTTGACCGGTTCAGTCGAGGCTTGCGGTTCATAAGCCGCCATTTTCTCCAGCGCCGCAATACGGTTTGCCGTATCAGGGTGTGTCGAAAACAGGTTGTCCATCTTCTCGCCAGAGAGGGGATTGATGATGAACATATGCGCAGTCGCCGGGTTCTGCTCGGCATCCATATTGGGAATGCCCCGGGCATAATTCTCGATTTTGCGCAGTGCAGAGGCAAGCGCCATCGGCTTGCCGCATATTTCCGCGCCGCGACGGTCAGCCTCATATTCGCGGGTCCGGCTGATGGCCATTTGCACCAGCATGGCGGCCAGCGGTGCCACAATCATCGCCACAAGCACGCCGACAAAGCCCAGAGGATTGTTGGAATCACGCCGCCCGCCGAAAAAGAAGGCGAAATTTCCAAGCATCGAAATGGCACCGGCCAGCGTCGCGGTAATCGTCATCGTCAGCGTGTCGCGATGCTGCACATGGGCAAGCTCATGCGCCATCACAGCCGCCACTTCTTCATAGGAAAGCCGGTTTAGAAGACCCACGGAGGCCGCAACAGCCGCGTTTTCGGGATTGCGGCCCGTTGCAAACGCGTTCGGTTGGTCGGAATTGAGGATAAAAACGCGGGGCATCGGCAAGTTCGCGTTTTTAGCGAGATCGCGCACAATACCATAATATTCAGGCGCGGATTGCGCATCCACCTCGCGGGCGTGATGCATTCTGAGCACCATATCGCCTGAATTCCACCAGGAAAACAGGTTCGTGCCAGCCGCGATCACCAAGGCGATCAGCATGCCGCCCTGCCCGCCAATCAAATAGCCCACGCCCATGAAAAGCGCGGTCATGAAAGCCAGAAGCATTGCCGTGCGCAACGTGTTCATTCAACAATCCTCGATCACCTGCGGGTTCCATACCCGGTTTGATGATTATATGATGGTAATTGAATGACCTAAGTTCAATAAGCCGAGGCAGGACGATGCAAAGCAACGAGAACCAAGAAAAGCGGGCCGAAACAGCCGAAGCTCAGCCGAAAAAGGTCCTTTCTCCTGCAGCCGAGCGGGCCTTGGCCGAAGCCGAAGAACGCCGCAAAAACGCTGAAAAGGTCGAACGCGCCAAGGAAATCGGCGGTCGCGGCGGCGAAGATCCTGCCCGTTATGGCGACTGGGAGATCAAGGGCCGCGCAATCGACTTCTGATCCGCTTTTATTCCTATTGATTGCCGAGCGGCATGCGAATATATTCCTATTCCATGAGGAATATATTGATTCTGGCTTTTTCTTTAGGTCTCGTTTGCCCAGAGGGTGCCATCGCTGAAAAATTGCGATCGGCGCAGATGTGGGTCGATGGGCCGGTGAATGCCGAGATTGTACGCGTGCTTGATGGCGACACGGTTGAAGTCAATGCCTTTCCCTGGCCACAGCAAAGCGTCACTGTGAAAGTGCGGTTGAGAGGCATTGACGCACCGGAAATTCATTCCCGCTGTGAAGCGGAAAAAGCGCGCGGGCTCGCCGCAAAACAAAAGCTTGCGGACCTCTTGAATGAGCGCACGTCCGTCAAACTGATCAACATCTCCGGCGGCAAATATTTCGGGCGCATTCTTGCCGATCTCCGGCTCGAAGATGGAACGGATGCTTCACGTGAAATGCTCAAGGCCGGCTTCGTGCAGCCCTATGAAGGCGGCAAGCGGGCGAAAGCGAAATGTCCCTAGGGCGCTTCAGCTGGAAATGCTGTAGGTTGCGCTCGGTTGCTTGACATGAACGCCCCGGCGTAAAATTCTGCAAGGGGGAGACGTTTCATGCTTGGAATCCGGCAAATAATCACTGTTTTTATAGTCTTGGCGGCAACGGCTGCAGAGGCAACCGAGCTGAGAAAAACAGGCTGGGAAGAGGCGCGCATAACCTGCAAACAGGTCGCGTCCTGTGAAGAAGCCGTTATTCTCTGGTGCAATGGCTATTCCAGAGCGGACGGCGATGGCGATGGCATTCCCTGCGAAAATATCTGCCATTCACTCAAACAGGTAAACGAAATTCGAAATAGCATTGGGTGTTAGAAAAACCCGGCGAAATACCGGGTTTCTCCTGATTGTCGTTGAAGGGGATCAGCCCTTTTTGTTTTGCCGGTTGGCAATCAGATCATCGACAACGCCTGGATCGGCCAGTGTCGATGTATCCCCCAGTGAACCGAAATCGTCTTCCGCAATCTTGCGCAGAATCCGGCGCATGATCTTGCCGGAACGGGTTTTCGGAAGGCCCGGCGCGAACTGGATCTTGTCCGGCGAGGCAATCGGTCCGATTTCCTTGCGAACATGCGTAACGAGATCCTTGCGCAGCTGATCAGACCCTTCCTGACCTGCCATCAGCGTGACATAGCAATAGATGCCCTGCCCCTTGACGTCATGTGGATAGCCAACAACGGCTGCCTCTGAGACCGCATCATGCGACACCAGCGCAGATTCGACCTCGGCGGTGCCCATACGGTGTCCGGAAACATTGATAACGTCATCGACGCGACCGGTAATCCAGTAATAGCCATCCTCATCCCGGCGGCAGCCGTCGCCGGTGAAGTACTTGCCCTTGTAGGTGGAAAAATACGTCTGGACAAAGCGCTCGTGGTCGCCATAGACGGTACGCATCTGCCCCGGCCAGGAGTCGATGATGCAGAGATTGCCATCCGTGGCACCGTCCAGAACCGCACCTTCATTGTCGACAAGCTGCGGCTGGATGCCGAAGAACGGCCGTGTTGCTGAACCCGGCTTCAGGTCCGTTGCGCCCGGCAGCGGCGTGATCAGAATACCACCCGTTTCGGTCTGCCACCAGGTGTCAACGATCGGGCAGTTCTTTTCGCCGACAACGTTGTAGTACCATTCCCAGGCTTCCGGGTTGATCGGCTCACCAACCGAACCCATCGTTCGCAACGTGGAGCGCGAATATTTCTTTACGAAACTGTCGCCGGCGCCCATCAGTGCGCGGATGGCTGTCGGCGCCGTGTAGAAAATATTGACCTTGTGCTTGTCCACCACCTCCCAGAAGCGGCCTGCATCGGGATAGTTCGGCACGCCCTCAAACATCAGTGTTGTCGCGCCGTTGGCGAGCGGTCCATAGACAATATAGGAGTGGCCGGTGACCCAGCCGACATCGGCCGTGCACCAATAGATATCCCCGTCATGATAATCGAAAACGTATTCGTGAGTCATCGAGGCATAGACGAGATATCCGCCGGTGGTGTGAAGCACACCCTTCGGCTTGCCGGTCGAACCGGATGTGTAAAGGATGAACAACGGATCTTCCGCCTTCATCTTGGCCGGCGGGCAATCCGGCTTCGCCTCGCGAATGGCTTCATGATACCAGATATCGCGCTTGTCGAACCATTCCGTCTTGCCGCCCGTGCGGCGAACGACGAGAACGCAATCCACATTCACGTCCTGCCGCGCAGCGATTTCAATCGCCAGGTCAGTATTGTGCTTCAGCGGAATGGTCTTGCCGCCGCGCAAGCCTTCATCTGCTGTGATGACGAATTTCGAATCGCAGTCAACAATGCGGCCAGCCAGCGCATCTGGCGAAAACCCACCGAAAACGATCGAATGGATCGCACCGATGCGGGCGCAGGCCAGCATGGCATAGGCTGCTTCCGGGATCATCGGCATGTAGATCGTGACGCGGTCGCCCTTCTTGACACCGCGGCTCTTCAGCACATTCGCAAGCCGGCAGACCTGATCATAAAGCTCATTATAGGTGATTTTCTTGTCATCATAGGGGTTGTCGCCTTCCCAGATGATGGCTACCTGGTCGCCGCGCTTCTTCAGATGCCGGTCGATGCAGTTGTAGGAAACGTTGGTAACGCCGTCTTCATACCACTTGATCGAAACCTTGCCGTCAAAGGAGGTATTTTTCACCTTCGTATAGGGCTTGAACCAATCGATACGCTTGCCGTGCTTGCCCCAGAATTCCTCCGGGTCCTTGACGCTCTGCTTGTACCACTTCCTGTAGGTCTCGTCGTCGATCAGGGCGCGCTTCTTGGCAGCCTTCAAAACTGGGTAACGCTGTGACATGAAATCCTCCGCTTAATTCCTCCGCGAGCGCGAACGCCCGAACTCTTCCCATTGTTTTATTCAGCAATATGGCCTTCTTCAATGCAACTTTGGTCATTATCGGGACCAAACAATTGCATTTCTGCGTCAGTGCGGTTATACAGCGTCCGATTTTCCCGGAAAACTAAGTGGTCACCCACTGCCCGCGGCCCCGGCGCGGACGGACAAGAGGAATTTATCTATGGCACAACAACTTCTTATGCCGAAAGCGACAGCTGTATGGCTGGTGGATAACACCGCCCTGTCCTTTGACCAGATTGCCCAGTTCTGCAAACTGCACCCGCTGGAAGTGAAGGCCATCGCCGATGGTGAAAGTGCACAAGGCATCAAGGGTCTCGACCCGATTTCAACCGGTCAGCTTTCCCGCGAAGAAATCGCCAAGGCCGAGAATGACCCGAACCATAAGCTGAAGCTTTCCGAACCGAAGGTGCGCGTTCCCGAATCCAAGCGCCGTGGTCCGCGTTACACGCCGGTTTCCAAGCGCCAGGACCGCCCGAATGCCATTCTCTGGCTGGTGCGCAACCATCCGGAACTGAAGGATGCGCAGATTTCACGTCTGGTCGGCACCACGAAGTCCACCATCCAGCAAATCCGCGAGCGCACGCACTGGAATTCCGCCAATCTGACGGCGATGGACCCGGTAACGCTCGGTCTTTGCACACAGATTGACCTGGACATGGAAGTGGAAAAGGCCGCCAAGAACCGTCCGCTGCCGACCGAAGCCGAAATGGGCGACACGCTGCAGCCCGCGTCGCTGACAGAAAACATGCCCTTCGGCTCAAGCGGCGATGAAGAGCCGGAAATCGATGCAGACGCCGTTTTTGCAAAGCTGAAATCGATGAAGTCCACCCGTCAGGATGACGAGGACGACAATTAACATAACGGTATTCACGCTTTAGAGATCAAGGGCGGCCCAGAGCCGCCCTTTTTGATTCCCACAATCAGGCCGCCGCCCCTGCATGGCCACGCTCACGAAGCGCCTCAGCGATCTCTTCGAGAATAGCCGGATCATCAATGGTGGCCGGCATTTTCCACGGCTCACAATCGGCGATCTTCTGCATTGTGCCGCGCAGGATCTTTCCCGAACGCGTCTTGGGCAAACGTTTTACGCAAATGGCCTGCTTGAACGCAGCAACCGGGCCGATTTCATCACGCACAAGCTTCACCACTTCACGTTCAACCTCTTCAGCCGATTTTCTGGTGCTGCTGTTCAACACCAGAAAACCGAAGGGCGACTGGCCTTTCAGAGGATCTGCAATACCGATGACAGCACATTCTGCGACATCGGGGTGGCTGGCGCACACCTCTTCCATCGCGCCCGTCGAAAGGCGGTGACCGGCAACATTGATGATGTCGTCTGTGCGCGCCATGATGAAGAGATAGCCGTCTTCGTCAATATAGCCGGCATCAGCGGTCTTGTAATAACCGGGAAATTCCGAAAGGCAGGCGTCGCGAAAACGCTGATCTGCATTCCAGAACGTGGGAAGCGCACCGGGCGGCAAAGGTAGTTTTACGACGATATTGCCCAATGTGCCTCTGGAAACCGGATGGCCCGCATCGTCCAGCACCTGAACGTCATAACCCGGCATAACCACCGTCGGTGAACCGTATTTGACCGGCAATATCTCGACGCCGACAGGGTTACCGGCAATCGTCCAGCCCGTTTCCGTTTGCCACCAATGGTCAATCACGGGAATACCGAGCATCTCCTCAGCCCATTTGATCGTATCGGGATCAGCCCGCTCGCCTGCCAGAAACAAGGTTCTGAGCGACGGCATCGGTATTTGTTTGATGAACTCGCCCGTGGAATCCTCTTTTCGAATGGCGCGGAATGCCGTTGGCGCCGTGAAGAGGGCTGCAACGCTATATTTCTGGATCACCCGCCAGAATGTTCCCGCATCAGGCGTGCCCACCGGCTTACCTTCAAAAAGAATGGTCGTGTTGCCGGAAAGAAGCGGGCCATAAACGATGTAGGAATGGCCGACCACCCAGCCGATATCAGACGCCGCCCAGAATGCTTCGCCGGGCTTTACGCCATAGATATTCTCCATGCTCCAGTTGAGCGCCACCATATGACCGCCATTGTCGCGCACGACGCCCTTTGGGCTGCCAGTCGTGCCGGACGTATAGAGGATGTAAAGTGGATCGGTTGCCTGAACGGGAACACAATCAACGCTTTCGCCACGATGCTTTGACACGGCATCGGCAAAATCAACATCCCGTTTGTCGATCAGATCATAGGGATGCTCATCACGCTCCAGCACGAGGCAATGCGCCGGTTTGTGCTTTGCCTGACGGATAGCTTCATCCAGCAGCGGCTTGTAGGGAACAATACGCCCCGGTTCCACGCCACAACTGGCGGAAATGACGAGTTTCGCCTGGCAGTCGTCGATGCGCGTTGCCAATTCATGTGCCGCAAACCCGCCAAACACCACTGAATGAACGGCACCCAGCCGCGCGCACGCCAGCATGGCGAACGTCGCTTCCGGTATCATCGGCATATAGATGATGACCCGGTCACCCTTCTCCACGCCGAGCGAGCGGATAACAGCCGCAACCGCATTTACCTCTTCCAAGACTTTCGAATAGCTGAATGTCGCGGCCTTGCCCGTGATCGGGCTTTCGTAAACAATCGCTGTCTGATCACCACGCCCAGCGTCCACGTGTCGGTCCAGACAATTGTAACAGGTGTTGGTGACAGCGTCGGGAAACCAGCGCCCATAAGTTCCAAGGCCCACATCAAAGATTGTCTTCGGCTTTTCAAACCAGTGAAGCTTTTCAGCTTCCTGACGCCAGAACCCCTCAGGGTCTTGTTTCCAGGCGTCATAAACCCGCCCGTATGCTCCAGCCCCCATCTCTACCTCCCTAAAGTCACAGCCAAACGGCTTCCTCAGGAGAAAGATACTAACAGCGATATATGTGAGGGAACCCCGACAAAAGGATTACGCGACAATCTGTCTTAGTGATGTGTCTCAGCGGTGGCCGAAAATCGCTGATCCGACACGCACACTGGTCGCGCCAAATTCGATCGCCGTTTCATAATCGCTGGACATGCCCATGGAAAGCTTTTCAAGCCCCGCCTGCTTCGCCAGCTTGCTAAGAAGGGCAAAATGCGGCCCAGGATTTTCGTCCGCCGGTGGAATACACATCAGGCCCTCGATATCGAGCGAAAGCTCATCGCGGCAGAAATTCACGAAAGCCACTGTATCATCAGGCGCGATTCCCGCCTTTTGTGGTTCCAAACCGGTGTTAACCTGGACATAAAGGCGAGGCTTACGCTCCTGTCGCGCAATTTCCTTGGCCAGCGCGCGCGCAATCTTTTCACGGTCTACCGTTTCAATGACGTCAAACAGCGCCACCGCGTCTTCTGCCTTGTTCGACTGCAGCGGTCCAATGAGATGCAATTCAACCCCGTCGTAAGCCGCCTTCAGCTCCGGCCACTTGGCCTGCGATTCCTGCACACGGTTTTCACCGAAAACCCGCTGCCCAGCCTCCAGGGCAGGGCGGATCTGCTCCGCATCGAAGGTCTTTGAAACGGCCACGAGTTGAACATCGCCCTGGCGGCGCCCGGACTTCGCAGCCACCTTGTCAATCGTTTGCAAAACCTCGGCAAGACGCGCCTGTAACGTCATGAATATCCATCCTCAAACACGATTTCGCACTGTTTACGCGCCATGCATCCAAAAGTCCAAGCATTTGACCCGCAAACCTTGACGATATGGGCATTTCGTGGTGAAGGTCTGGCCTATTTTCAGAATGCTTCAAATCCGGAATAAGAAAACTCATGGCAGTCGAACGCTATAATCCACGTGAAGTGGAACCCCGCTGGCAGGCGAAATGGAACGAGGCCGATATATTCACGACGGACAACAACGATCCGCGCGACAAATACTATGTCCTCGAGATGTTTCCCTATCCGTCGGGCCGCATTCACATGGGCCATGTTCGCAACTACGCGATGGGTGACGTGGTAGCGCGCTACAAGCGCGCCCGCGGGTTCAACGTTCTCCACCCGATGGGTTGGGACGCATTCGGTATGCCGGCTGAAAACGCTGCCATGCAGAACAAGACCCATCCCAAGGCCTGGACCTACGAAAACATTGCGACAATGCGCAAGCAGCTGAAGTCGCTGGGCCTTTCGCTGGATTGGTCGCGCGAATTCGCAACCTGCGATGTCGAATACTACCACCGCCAGCAACATCTTTTCCTCGACTTCCTGGAAAAAGGCCTGATTTACCGCAAGAAATCAAAGGTCAATTGGGACCCGGTCGATCAGACCGTTTTGGCGAATGAACAGGTGATTGAGGGCAGGGGATGGCGCTCGGGCGCGCTGGTCGAACAGCGTGAACTGACGCAGTGGTTCTTCAAGATTACAGATTTTGCGCAGGATCTTCTGGAGTCGCTCGATACGCTGGATCAGTGGCCTGAGAAGGTTCGATTGATGCAGAAGAACTGGATCGGCCGATCGGAAGGTTTGACCCTGCGCTGGGAAGTGGTCAGCGATGCCGCCGCTGGTGAATTCAAGGAAGTGACGGTCTACACGACACGTCCCGACACACTGTTTGGCGCATCGTTCCTCGCAATTGCCGCTGATCATCCGTTGGCGCTTCATATCGCGCAGTCCAACCCCGAAGTTGCAGCCTTCGCCGACGAGTGCCGCAAGACCGGCACCTCGCTGGCCGCACTCGAAACGGCTGAAAAGAAGGGCATGGACACCGGTATTAAGGTGCGCCACCCGCTGGACCCTGATTGGGAACTGCCGGTCTATGTCGCCAATTTCGTATTGATGGACTACGGCACTGGCGCCATTTTCGGCTGCCCGGCAGGGGACCAGCGCGACCTCGATTTCGCCCGCAAATACGGGTTGCCGGTGACCCCCGTTGTGATGCCGGCTGATGCCGATGCATCCACATTCGAGATCGGCGACGAAGCCTTCACCGACGATGGCGTGATGATCAATTCACGCTTCCTGAACGGCATGACCACAGAAGCAGCGTTTGAGGAAATTGCATCACGCCTGGAAGCCGAGATGTTCAACGGCAGTCCGCGCGCTGAGCGCAAGGTCAATTACCGCCTGCGCGATTGGGGCATCTCACGCCAGCGCTATTGGGGCTGCCCGATTCCGGTGATTCATTGCGAGGATTGCGGTATTGTTCCGGTCCCGAAACAGGATTTGCCGGTTCAGTTGCCAGATGACGTAACGTTCGATAAGCCGGGCAATCCGCTGGATCGCCATCCCACGTGGCGCCAGGTGTCCTGCCCGCATTGTGGAAAGAACGCTTTACGTGAAACCGACACGATGGACACATTCGTCGATTCCAGTTGGTATTTTGCCCGCTTTACCGCACCATGGGCGGATGCGCCCACAGAACCGGAAGCAGCCAATGGCTGGCTGCCCGTCGACCAGTATATCGGCGGCATTGAACACGCCATTTTGCATCTTCTTTACTCCCGCTTCTTTACGCGGGCGATGAAGGAAACCGGCCATGTGAACCTGAAAGAGCCGTTCAAAGGCCTGTTTACCCAGGGCATGGTGGTTCACGAAACCTATCGCCTCGGCAGCGGCATGAATGGCCAATGGATCGCCCCTGCCGATATTCGAATTGAAGAAAACGATGGCACGCGCCGCGCTTTCCTGCTCAGCTCCAATGAAGAGGTGACGATCGGCTCCATCGAGAAGATGTCGAAATCGAAGAAGAATGTCGTCGATCCTGATGACATTCTGGCATCCTACGGCTCTGACACTGCGCGCTTCTTCGTTCTGTCGGACTCGCCGCCAGATCGCGATGTTATCTGGACTGAATCGGGCGTGGAGGGCTCACACCGCTTCGTGCAGCGGCTTTGGCGGCTAATCGGGGAGGCAGCTCCCCACTTGAGCGAAATCGCTGCCAATCCGGCGTCTGAGGGCGAAGCGCTCGCGGTCTCGCAAGCCGCCCACAAAACGCTGAAGGCTGTCGGCGAAGACTTCGACAAACTCGCCTTCAACAAGGCCGTGGCGCGTATCTACGAACTGTTGAATGCGCTCGCAGCACCTTTGACCAAGGTCGCAGAGGGCAAGGCAGATGAAGCCTATGTGGCAGCCGTTCGCGACGCTTCCTGCATTCTGGTTCAGATTATCGCGCCTATTATGCCACATCTGGCCGAAGAATGCTGGAACCTTATCGGTACAGGAGGCCTTGTGGCCAAAGCCGCATGGCCCCAATTCGACACGGCGCTGGTTGTGGAGAGCGAAATCACGTTGCCGGTTCAAATCAACGGCAAGAAACGTGGAGAATTGACAATCGCACGCGACGCCCATCAGAATGAAGTTGAGGCTGCTGTGCTTGCCCTGGATTTTGTGCAAAATGCACTGGACGGACAGCAGCCGAAGAAAATCGTGGTCGTACCAAAGAGGATTGTGAATGTTGTGGTTTAACGGAACAGTCCTTTCTGCGGCAAAGAAAATCGCTGTCTTCATGGCGCTTTTGACAGGCCTTGCCGCCTGCCAGGTGCGACCGCTTTTGGACACCACAACCAACGCTGAACTTGCATCTGTCTCCATTTCACAGGTGGAAAACAATCCAGATCAGCAGGCCGTGCGGAATGAATTGATATTCCTCTTCTATGGCGGCGCATCACAACCGGCTGTTCCGGTCTACAAATTGAATCTGCAGGTCGGTTCAGGCGCAAGTGAGGTCGTTTACGATGCCTCGCTGGGGACCAATATCGCCGGCAGAATGACTGT
Source organism: Rhizobium sp. L1K21 (assembly GCF_024055895.1). GTDB lineage: Bacteria > Pseudomonadota > Alphaproteobacteria > Rhizobiales > Rhizobiaceae > Ensifer_A. The sequence goes on along the minus strand of NZ_JAMXLE010000004.1, from coordinate 91,528 downwards.
CACCGGAACCTATACGTTGGAGCGCTTGTCTGATCAGAAGGTGATCGGAAAGGGCAGGAAAGAGGTGACGGCGCTGATCGATGACCTGGACCAGGATTTTGCCCGCGTGAGAGCGCTTCGAGACGCCAAAATGCGGGCAAGCCGTGAATTGGCGCAGTTCATACGCTCTGACGTTGCGATCATGCTGTCACGACAGGGCCAATGACGGAGCTGAAGTCGCACGATTTTGACCGTCTGCTTGCAAGCTCCGCGTCGCTGCCGCGCATTCTTCTCTTCTTTGGACCGGACCTCGGCCTCGTATCGGAACGTGCGCAGAAATCCGCGACGCGAACTGGCGTGCCGCTGGACGACCCTTTCGCCGTTGTTCACCTGACGGCCAACGACCTGACCTCGGACACGGGACGATTGGTCGACGAGGCAAATTCCATCGGACTTTTCGGCGGAGAGAAACTTATCTGGATCAAGGGTGCCGCCAACGAAAAGCAGCTCCTGGACGGGCTGAACATCCTCTGCGAAGATCTTCCTAATTCCACGTGGATCATCATTGAGGCGGCTGACCTTAAGAAAAACGCCGCACTCAGAAAACTCGCAGCGACCCAAAGGAATATTACATCCGTTCCTTGCTATGCCGACGACACAAAGGCGCTCAACACACTCCTCGACGAAATATTGCAGCAATTTCAGCTGCGTATCTCATCAGCAGCGCGGTCTATCCTGCTCTCCCAATTGGGAGGGGATCGCAAGGCAAGCCGCAACGAAATAGAAAAACTGGCGCTCTATTGCCTGAACGAAGACGTGATTGAAGAACATCATGTAACCGCCATTATCGGCGATGCCAGCGGTCTTTCGGTTGATGATGCCGTCAACGCCGTGCTCAGCGGTGACAAATCGGGCCTTCTCCACGCAGTCCGCAAAATCAGTGCGTCGAAGACGCCGATCTTCCTCGTACTTCAAGGCGTCCTGCGGCAGTTCCAGATGATCGACAGCATTCGAGCAGAAATGGATGAAGGGCATATGGCCCCGCCTGCGGCCCTTGCCAAATATGCACGGGGCCTTCACTTCAAAAAGCGCCCGATCATCGAGCGCGCCCTCTCGACCTGGCCGGCAGCCAGCGTTAAACGTGAACTGGAGCGACTGCAGAGTTGCATCCTCCAGTCGCGGCAAAATGCCAGCATTGAAGAAAGCGTTGCCTTGCAACTCCTGTTATCGATCACGCTGCAATCCGCGCGACTGAACGCGCGTCGATAACACTATTACGCCGGCTAAATAACTACACTGCCAACAAATTTGTGATGCAAAATGTTAGCAAAATCAGCGACCTAACGACGCTCCAGCAACCGGCATATTTCCTCCAGTTGTTCTAGAGTCTTATAGGCGATTCGAACCTGTCCGCCATTTTGTTTGTGGATCACCGAAACATCGAGACCCAGGCTGTCAGACAGTGTTTTCTCCAGCGCAAGCGTATCTGCGTCTTTTGATTGCTTGGGCTTTGCCGCCGACCCATCCGGATTTTCCTGTGAACGGATGTCATTCTGTGCAAGGCGCTCCGTATCACGAACAGAAAGCCCCTTTGATACAATCGTATTTGCCAATGCGACAGGATTTGATGTCGGAATCAGCGCCCGGGCGTGGCCGGCAGACAACGCGCCGGAAGAAAGCATATCACGAACCGGTTCTGGCAGCTTCAACAAGCGCAAACTGTTTGCAACATGGCTGCGGCTCTTGCCAATGATGTCACCAAGATCGTTTTGGGTGTAGCCGTGTTCTGCAATCAGCTGCTCGTAACCCAACGCTTCTTCAACCGGATTAAGATCGGAGCGTTGGACATTTTCGACAATAGCCAATTCCAGAGCGGTGCGATCATCAACATCCCGAATAATAACCGGAATCTCGGTGAAACCCGCCAACTGAGCCGCGCGCCATCGCCGCTCGCCAGCGATGATCTCAAAATGTCCGCCTTCAATGCTCCGCACTACAACCGGCTGTACGATGCCATGCTGACGAACGGAGGTTGCAAGATCCTGCAGTTCCTCCTCGTTAAAGCTCCTGCGGGGGTTGCGAGGATTGCGCACAACATATTCGATCGGAACGTTTCTGTCCGCACTCACCGCCGTACGCTGCTCGCCGCCGAGCGGTATCGGCTGGTCCATCTCACCGATCAACGCAGCCAGGCCTCGGCCCAAACGCCGTTTTGACTGGTCTTCTTCCATAATTAAGCTCCGTTTGTATCGGGTTCGAAACGTTATGCCGCTAAACGCTGGCGCTCGCGCTGGATGACCTCAGAGGCTAACTGCAAATACGCCTGACTGCCAGCGCATTTGAGATCATAAAGAATAGCGGGCTTCCCGTAAGACGGTGCCTCTGAAACACGCACATTGCGTGGAATAAGCGTCTGATAAACCTTGTCACCGAGGTGCTCACGCACGTCATTGACAACCTGCTGCGCCAGATTATTGCGCGCATCATACATTGTGAGAACGATACCCTGAATATCCAGCTGGGGATTTACAGTCGATCGAATTTGCTGAATAGTTTCAAGAAGTTGGCTCAAACCCTCCAAGGCAAAAAACTCACATTGAAGCGGAACGAGTACCGAATGCGCAGCGGCCATGGCATTCATGGTCAAGAGATTGAAACTGGGTGGGCAATCGACCAGAATATAGCTGTATTCATGCGCCTTGGTCGAAACCAGGGCGCGACGCAGCCTGAACACGCGATCGGAAGCCTGACCAATCTCCATTTCGACGCCAAGCATATCCATCGTGGATGGAACGACATGCAGATTGGGAACAGCAGTCTCCTGGACCGCATCGGCAATACCGCTCGTTCCGATCAGCACATCATAAGATGATATCTTGCGGCTTTGGCGGGACACACCAAGCCCAGTGCTGGCATTTCCTTGAGGATCAAGATCAATAATCAAGACCTTTTCGCCGATCGCAGCTAGGGCAGTCGCGAGATTGATCGCGGTCGTCGTTTTACCAACTCCGCCCTTTTGGTTTGCGATGGTAATAATCCGATTTCGATAGGCAGACATAAGCCGTTCTCACCGTTGATGGGTCAGTCTCGACACGTTCGAGATTTCAAGCACGCAGGAATCTGCTTCGACTGCGCTCTTATGTACTACCAAATCAAAAGACCATTCGCCACGCGCTTTTTCAACTTCCAACATGTAATCCCGCCCTTTATGAAAAAAAGCTCTTGTCTGCGTGCCAGCAGACATCCAGGGAGAAGAAAACTGAAGCAGTTGAGGCAAATCAGCCAGAGCGCGTGCAGAGATTGCATCACATTTGGGAAATTCGCTGGACGCATCTTCTATCCGCAGCGGATGAACAGACCCTCTTGCGCCCGTTTCGCGGAGCGCTGTCCGAAGAAACGACGCCTTCTTATGATTGCTCTCAATGAGGTGAACCCAACCTTCAGAGGATTCGGCCAACAGAATAGCGGTCACGACACCCGGAAATCCGCCACCACTGCCCAGATCCAACCACATATTCGGACCTTTATTAAGCGCGTATACCTGAGCGCTGTCCAGAACATGCCGGGACCACATGTCACCGAGTGTTGACGGCGCCACGAGATTGATCGCTTTTGCCCACTTCTGAAAAAGATCGCAAAATAGATGCAAGCGCTCCATCGTTTCACGTGAAACACGCAAGCCGATAGCATTCAAGTCCCTGGACATCTTAAGCCGCCTCAGTGTGCTGCCGGCGATCCCGCTTGATCCAGGCAGCAATGAGTGCCAATGCGGCAGGGGTCATACCTTCAATCTTCTTCGCCTGCGCCACATTACGGGGCTGAATTGTTTTCAGCTTTTGCAGCAACTCGTTCGAAAGGCCTGAAAGACGTGAATAGTCAAACTCTTCTGAAATCTCCAAACGTTCGTCTCGTTGGAGCTCAAGAACATCGGACTTCTGTCTCTCAATATAGACAGCATAAGATGCCTCGATTTCGACCGCATCCAGCACGACAGGACGAATATCGCCCACGTCCGGAAGAACGGGACGAAGAGCATCTAGATTCACGTCCGGGAATGATAGAAGATCGAAGGCGCTACGCCGGATTCCGTCTTGGTTAATCCTGATACCCAACTTGGATGCTTCACTCGGTGATACGCTCACATTCTGCAACACGTTACGGATGCGACTCAATTCCTCCTGGAACTGAGTGAACCGGGCGACGCGATCCGAATTGGCAATTCCCAACTGTATTGCGCGCGGCGTGAGCCTCACATCAGCATTGTCAGCCCTGAGGTAGAGACGGAATTCGGCGCGCGAGGTGAACATCCTGTAAGGCTCTGTCACCCCAAAGGACGTCAGATCATCAATCATAACGCCGATATAGGATTCCGAGCGACTGAAGATAACGCCCTTTTGCCCCCCGGAGAACCGTGCTGCGTTCAATCCAGCGACCAGACCCTGCGCGCCCGCCTCCTCGTAGCCTGTGGTTCCATTAATCTGACCAGCGAGGTATAACCCATTGACTTTCTTGAGATTCAACGTGGAATCAAGTTCACGTGGATCAATGTGATCGTATTCGATGGCATAGCCGGGTTGCAGAATTTCAACAGCCTCAAGCCCGGGAATGGATCGTATATACTGCTGCTGAACGGAAACGGGAAGTGAAGTGGAAATGCCATTGGGATAGACAGTATGGTCATCAAGGCCTTCCGGCTCCAAAAAGACCTGGTGCCCGTCGCGATCTCCAAAGCGCACAATCTTATCTTCGATGGATGGACAATAGCGCGGCCCAACCCCTTCAATTTGTCCCGAATACATCGCAGAAAGATGGATATTCTCGCGTATGATGCGATGCGTTTCCGGTGTCGTCCGCGTAACACCGCATGCGATTTGCGGCGTTGTAATCATGTCGGTCATAAACGAAAATGGTTGCGGGTCCGAATCGGCTTCCTGTTTCCCGATTTTATCCCACTCGATGGTTCGACCATCCAAACGTGCCGGCGTGCCCGTTTTCAAGCGGCCGAGACGCAGGCCGAGCCTGGAAAAGGTATTCGAGAGCACGACACTGGGGCCTTCCCCCATGCGACCTGCAGGGTATCTTTCGTTACCGATGTGAATCATTCCTCTCAGGAACGTACCAGTCGTCACCACAACGCTGCTGCATCGAAACGCTCGGCCATCCGACAACACAACGCCCGTAACCATACCGTTTGAAATGTGGATGTCGAACACCTCTCCCTCAAGAACCTCGAGATTTGGTGTTTCCAAAATCAGCCGCTGCATCTCTTCGCGGTAGAGCTTTCGGTCGGCTTGCGTTCTAGGGCCACGAACCGCCGGACCCTTCTTGCGGTTCAAAAGCCGGAACTGTATCCCGGCTTTGTCAGCAACACGCCCCATTAAACCATCAAGCGCATCAATCTCCCGCACAAGGTGACCCTTGCCCAAACCGCCAATGGCTGGATTGCACGACATCATGCCAATCGAGGCGATTTTCTGCGTAATGAGCGCTGTTCGTGCGCCGGCGCGCGCCGAAGCACTCGCCGCTTCGCAGCCCGCATGCCCACCGCCAATAACGATCACATCATAATCTTGCTTCATAAATCGCTCCGGTACCGAATCGAAATTTGCCCTTGGCTTTTCTACTTGCCCACGCAAAACTTCGAAAAAATGACGCCGAGTAGAGCATCGGCGCTCACCACACCTGTAATTCGACCCAACTCATCAGCCGCATTTCGTAAATATTCTGCGGTCAACTCTAGACCTTCGCCCTTCTGCGTGAGGGCCGCAGCCAGAAAACGCACCGAATTTTCGACATGCTCTTTATGTCGTTGGTTGAGAACAATTGAGCCTTCGCTGGCCTGCGAATATCGCGCAGCGACAGATTGAATTCGTTCCAGCAGCGAATCGACACCATCACCCGTCTTCACGGAGATAGCGAGGTCATATCCTCCTAACGAAACGTCACGGTCAAGATCCACCTTTGTGCGAACGCGTAATGTCTCGACATCGGCATGCAGTTGCAGAACACCGTCTGCTTCGCCACTGTCTAAAACCAGAACCAAATCTGCTTTGTCCAGTTCCCGCGACGTGCGTTCAATACCCGCCCGTTCAACCGGGTCTTCTGTATCACGAATCCCGGCAGTGTCCACAAGACAAATCTTGACACCACCAAGATCGAGATCAACCGCGATAACATCGCGGGTCGTGCCAGCGATATCGGTCACGATAGCAACATCGCGCTTGGCAAGATGGTTCAGCAAGCTCGACTTGCCAACATTGGGCGGGCCCACAATAACAACGCGAAATCCTTCACGAACGATTTCATGAACGTGAAGGCCGGCCAGCGACTCGTTCATTTCTTCCAGCAGAGTTTCAAGCTGCGGCCAAATCTGGTCAGATACCGCACCTGGAATATCACCTTCATCAGAAAAATCGAGCTCCGCCTCGATCATCGCGCGGGCAAAGGATAACGTCTCCATCCACGATTGATAACGCGCGGACGCTCCGCCCTCGGCAAAACGCAGCGCTTGCTTTCGCTGGGCCTGCGTGTCGGCATTGATGAGTTCGCCCAGGCCCTCTATCTCGACCAGATCAAGTTTGCCGTTTTCAAAAGCGCGCCGGGAGAATTCTCCGGCTTCCGCCAACCTGAAACCCGAGAAGGACCCCAGCTGTGCAAGAATGGCGGATACCACTGCACGGCTTCCGTGAACCTGAAACTCCACAGAGTCTTCGCCTGTGAAAGAGGCAGGTCCGGGGAAATACATAACAAGTCCGCGGTCCAGCAGCTGGCCTTCGGCATCGCGCAACGGCAAATAACTTGCGTTTCTCGGCGACGGAACCCGACCACTGACGCGCAGGCAAGCCTCTTTCGCCAAAGGCCCAGAAATACGAATAGTGGCAACACCTGACGGTAAGCCGCCGCTGGAGAGCGCGTAAATCGTATCCTGGTAACTCACTGTGTCATTCCCAAACGGCACATGTCTCAAATACAACGCCATAAAATGTCACGAAAATCAAAGAAAAGGGGACACCAATGGTCCCCTTGATCAATTTCCGACTGTGAATCCGGCTAATTATCAGGTGTTCATAGAATCGAAGAATTCTGCATTATTTTTCGTCTGTTTCAGCTTATCGATAAGGAATTCAATAGCATCTGTCGTACCCATAGGCGCAAGAATCCGGCGAAGAACAAATATCTTCTGGAGATCCTGACGCGGCACAAGCAGGTCTTCCTTGCGCGTCCCGGATTTCAGAATATCCATCGCAGGGAAGTTACGCTTGTCAGCCACCTTGCGATCAAGCACGATTTCGGAGTTGCCGGTACCCTTGAACTCTTCGAAGATCACTTCGTCCATGCGGCTACCGGTATCGATCAGTGCGGTTGCAATAATGGTTAGCGAACCGCCTTCTTCAATATTACGCGCCGCGCCAAAGAAACGCTTTGGCCGCTGCAATGCATTGGCATCAACACCACCGGTCAGAACCTTACCGGAAGAGGGAACGACCGTGTTATAGGCGCGGCCAAGACGCGTAATGGAATCGAGAAGGATAACAACATCCCGGCCATGTTCCACCAGACGCTTGGCCTTTTCGATCACCATTTCGGCGACCTGAACGTGACGGGTCGCCGGCTCATCGAACGTTGATGAAATCACTTCGCCGCGCACCGATCGCTGCATATCAGTCACTTCTTCGGGGCGCTCGTCGATCAGAAGAACGATCAGATAGCACTCTGGATGGTTGGCCGTGATGGAATGTGCAATGTTCTGCAGAAGAACGGTTTTACCGGTTCTCGGCGGTGCAACAATCAGACCACGCTGCCCTTTGCCGAGGGGTGCGACGAGATCGATCACGCGCGCCGACATATCCTTCGTGGTGGGATTGTCGATTTCCATCTTGAACCGCTGGTCTGGATAGAGCGGTGTCAGGTTATCGAAGTGCACCTTGTGGCGGATATTTTCCGGATCTTCGAAATTGATCGAATTGACCTTGAGAAGCGCAAAATAGCGTTCACCTTCCTTCGGTCCACGAATAGGCCCTTCCACCGTATCGCCCGTCTTCAGGGAAAAGCGGCGGATCTGCGAGGGAGAGATATAAATATCATCGGGACCTGGAAGATAATTCGCATTCGCAGAACGCAGAAATCCAAACCCGTCCTGAAGAACCTCGACAACGCCTTCGCCGATAATCTCGACATCCTGGCTCGCCAGCTCTTTCAAAATGGCAAACATCAATTCCTGTTTGCGCATCACGCTGGCATTTTCGACCTCCAGCGATTCGGCAAATGCCAGAAGATCGGTTGGTGTCTTGTTCTTGAGGTCCTGCAGCTTCATTTCAGCCATAAAATCGCACTTTATGTTTGTAGGGAAAACGGGCCAACGACTGGGATAAGCTTTTGAAGAAAGCGATCCGTGGACAAGAATATCCGCCCGTAAAGAAGGTTGCGCGGAAAATAGCGATTCCCGCGCGCTTGTGCAAGAGCCTAATCAGAACTTCGTAAAATCAGCCAAACGGTTTGACGATGACCAGCACGACGATCACGATCATCAGGACCGTTGGAACCTCGTTCATCAATCGCCAGTAGCGCTCACTGTGCAAACGTTCATCGTTGTGGAAAGCACGGACTGATCTCGCCTGATGGACATGGGCGACTGTCAAAAGAACAACTGCCGCGATCTTCATATGCAGCCATCCGCCCTGAAAGCCAAAGACAAACCAGGCCATCCACAGACCAAAGACCCAGCTCAGAACCATGGCCGGCCACATGATCACAGTCATCAAACGCCGTTCCATGACTTTGAACGTTTCCGAGGCCTCACTGCCAACTGCTGCTCCGGTGTGATAGATGAAAAGCCGCGGCATATAAAAGAGGCCCGCCATCCAGGAAATCACGGCAATCACATGCAGAGATTTCATCCAGAGATAACGGGACTGTTCGTCAGCCACATAAAGCGCAAAACCCACAAGAAGAAAAAGCGTGAGCGCAACCGCTGCCCTGATCCCCGCCTTGGAACCACCGTCCGACTTGCCTCCCGCCATGAAGAACCTCACCGACCCCGAACACGATTGACAAGACGGGTTACATTATCGGGATCCGCCTGCGGCGTGATGCCATGACCGAGATTGAAGATCAGCGGTCCATTGCTCAAGACAGAGAGGATGCGATCGATACCCTCGTCAAGCGCTGTCTCTCCAGCCACGACCCGCATCGGGTCGAGGTTACCCTGTATCGGACCTTCTTTCTGCAGCTCGGCAGCAAAGGAAAGCGGAACGGACCAATCAAGCCCGATTGCGTCCGCATCCGTGCCGGCGCGATAATCCCGCAACAAGAGACCCGCACCCTTCGCAAAGGCGATGATCTTGGCGCCAGGGCGAGCCGCACGGATCCGGTCCACCATCCGGCGCACAGGCTTTACGGCGAAAGCATCAAACTCGACCTCACCCAGTACACCGGCCCAGGAATCAAAAATCTGAACCGCGTCGGCACCTGCATCAATCTGCCGGATCAGATAATCGGCGGAGACATCTGCAAGATAATCGAGGAGTTTCAGAAAAACCTCAGGGGACTTATAGGCGAACAGACGGGCAGGGGCCTGATCCGGTGTGCCATGACCGGCGATCATATAGGTCGCAATCGTCCAGGGTGCACCACAAAATCCGAGGAGCGTGGTCTCATGAGGAAGCTCGGCCCGCAAACGCCGGACAGTTTCCATCACCGGATCGAGATGTGCCATATCCATCGCAGCCTCGAGATCGGCAATCCCCGCTTCGTCGATCGGATCGAGAAGCGGACCACGTCCCTCTTCAAAACGCACATTGCGCTTCATCGCATCGGGAATGACGAGAATATCTGAAAACAGAATAGCAGCATCAAAGCCATAACGACGGATGGGTTGAAGTGTCACCTCAACAGCAAAGTCCGGTGTGTAGCAAAGATTGAGAAAGCTTCCTGCCTTCTCACGTGTCTGCCGATATTCCGGAAGATACCGTCCTGCCTGTCTCATCAACCAGATCGGTGGAGGTGAAACCGTTTTCCCTTCGAGAACCTGGAGAATCTTTCGTTCCTGCGCAGAAGCCAATGGCTGCTCCCAATAAAATAGAAAAGATATTTATAAGGCTTCTATTTCTTAGAGTCGGTGAGGATCAAGGATTAAAATCAATCCCACGGTTTTGCCGCAGGCAGGGAATTCAATCCGCAAAAGCGGCTTTTCAAAATGCACGATCGTGGAAAATGTGAATCCGGTCTGATTTTTGAAAATTTAACAAACCGTTAACGCGAAAATCCGGCCTTCTCTATCTGTGGAAAATTCTTAACGCACGATTAACAACTGAGAGTTCTCCACACTATTCACAACACCGGCAAAAAACACTCCCGGAAATCCGTTTTGTGGATAAGTAATCGAATATGCACACCCCGCCCTGTGCGTGAGATTCGTCCACAGGGCCTGTCCCCCAATATCAACAGACTGCGAAGGAAAACGGGGAGAAGAGATTCTTTCGACTCGACTCTTGGACCTCGTTTCAATAGCGCGAGCAATAAAGCGAGTCGCAGCTTTGCTGCAAAGCCCCGTATTGGCATAGCGCTTGTGCCGCGCTATTTCGGTGGCAGGAGATAAAGCACCGATGAAATTGATTCTCGCCTCTGGTTCGCCCTTTCGCAAGGCTCTTCTTTCCAATGCAGGGTTCACCTTTGACGCTATCCCGGCAGGCATCGACGAGCGCCAGGTTGAAGCACCTCTTGCCGCGGCCGGCAGTGGCCCTCAGGATATTGCCTTGGCGCTCGCAGAAGCGAAGGCGCGGGATGTCTCAGTGAAAAATCCTGATGCGCTCACCATCGGTTCCGATCAGGTTCTGTCGATGGGCAGGGATATATTCCATAAATGCACCACCATGGCAGAAGCGAGAGAGAGGCTTCTGCAAATGTCGGGACGTGAACATCTTCTTGATAGTGCCTTTGTCATCGTCAGACATAATGCGGTTCTGACCAAACACGTTTCAAGAGCGAGCATGACATTCAGAACATTCACCGAGCGTGAGATAGACACTTACCTCGAAGAAGCTGGTGAGGGTGTTCTCGGCTCGGTTGGAGCATACCAATTCGAGGGACTGGGTATACGCCTGTTTGAAAAAATAGAAGGTGATTACTTCACCATCATCGGCATGCCGATGTTGCCCCTGTTGTCAGCTTTGCGCGAACTGGGAGCAATCGATGCGTGATTCACGTGAAACATGTTTAACAAAAGCCTTCGTCGCTGGCTTTCCGATCAAGCACTCCCGCTCACCGCTCATCCATAATTACTGGCTTTCCAGATTTGGTATGGAGGGGACTTATATCACCAGGGAAGTGAGCCCGGATGCTCTTCCAGACTTCATTGCAAAAATACGTTCAGGCGAGGAGCCGTTCGCCGGTGGAAATTTCACGATCCCCCACAAGGAAGCGATCTGCCGCCTGGCCGACGTCCTGGATCCGCTGGCCGAAGAGATAGGTGCCGCCAATACGCTCTGGATGGAAGACGGACGGCTGCATGTGACGAACACGGACAGCTACGGATTTTCCGCCAATCTCGATGCCAACTATCCCGGATGGGCGGACCAGAAAACGGCCATCATTTATGGTGCGGGCGGCGCGAGCCGAGCTGTCGTTCAGGCAATCCGCAATCGCGGCTTTTCTGAAATTCATGTCCTCAACCGCACGGTGGAACGGGCCAGGGAGTTGAGCGATCATTTTGGTCAGTCTGTCTTTGCCCATCCCTTGGATGCACTCGATGAGCTGATGAAAGAGGCAGGCCTCTTCGTCAATACGACATCCCTCAGCATGAACGATCAGGATGTCCCTAAAATCGATTTCACATCCATGGCCGCGGGCGCACTGGTGACGGACATTGTTTACGTACCGCTCAAGACCAGCTTTCTCAAACAGGCTGAAGAACAGGGACTGGCAACGGTCGATGGTCTCGGAATGCTATTGCATCAGGCCGTGCCCGGTTTTGAAAAATGGTTCGGAAAAAGACCGTCAGTTGATGCCGAGCTGCGAAACATTGTCATCGCCGATATGGAGAAACATGCATGATCAGAATCGGGCTCACGGGTTCCATCGGCATGGGAAAATCGACCACGGCCCAGATGTTTCGTGACGAGGGCATTCCCGTTAACGACGCGGACGCCGTGGTGCATGAACTCTACAAAAATGAAGCCGTGGGACCGATTGAGACAGCGTTTCCCGGCACCACCGTTAATGGACAGGTCGACCGCCAAGCGCTCTCTGCCGCTCTGGCAAAAAATCCTGATGGCTTTCAACAACTCGAAAAGATCGTTCATCCTCTCGTCAGAGAAAAGGAGTTGGCCTTTTTCAAGAGTGCAGAGGAGGCCGGTGCCGATATGGTTGTCGCCGACATTCCGCTGCTCTTCGAAACCGGCGGCCATGAACGGGTGGACGTGGTGGTCGTTGTCAGCTGCGATGAGGCGATCCAACGCGAGCGGGTTCTTGCCCGCCCCGGCATGACGGAAGGAAAATTCCAGATGATCAAGTCGCGCCAGACACCCGATAGCGAAAAGCGGGCGCGCGCAGATTTTGTGATCGACACCGGCCTTGGCATGGACCATGCGCGCGACGAGGTTCGCCGTGTCATTGCCGAGCTGCGCACACAAAGGACAAACTGACATGCGCGAAATCATCTTCGATACGGAAACGACCGGCCTCGACAATAAGGAAGACCGGATCATCGAAATCGGCGGATTGGAACTCGACAATCACTTTCCGACAGGCCGCACGCTTCATCTCTATATCAACCCGGGGGAACGCAAGGTTCATCCTGATGCACTGGCAGTCCACGGCATCACTGATGATTTTTTGAAGGACAAGCCGCTCTTCGCCGATGTTGCGCAGGACATCCTCGACTTCTTCCAGGGTGCCAAATGGGTGGCCCATAATGCAACCTTCGACATGGGTTTCATCAACAACGAGTTTGCCCGTCTCGGCCTCCCGGCAATCTCGGATTCGCTCGTGGTCGATACGCTGGCCATGGCCAGACGCAAACACCCGATGGGGCCAAACTCTCTGGATGCACTTTGCCGACGCTACGGAATAGACAACTCCCACCGCACGAAACACGGCGCGCTTCTCGACTCCGAACTTCTGGCTGAAGTCTATATCGAAATGACCGGCGGCCGGCAGGCAGCACTGGGTTTTGGAGGCCCTGCCGAAAGTGAGGAGACGTCTGAAATCGGACACATCTCGCTCAATCCGAAAGCCCGCCCGCGACCACTTACTCCACGCGTCACGGAGGCGGAGAAGGAAGCCCATCAGGCCATGCTGGCTGAATTGGGCGAAAAGGCCATCTGGGCAAAATACGGATTGTAATAAAAAACCCGGGTGCGAACCCGGGTTAGTCGTCATTTCATCTCAACTGAAAATCAGTTGTTGGCAGCCTGAACCTTGGCCTTGGCCTGTTCCTCAGCCATGCGCTGCTGGAACATCTGACCGAAGTCGATCGGATCGACGAGCAGCGGCGGAAAGCCACCATTGCGGGTAGCATCTGCAATGATCTGACGGGCGAAGGGGAAAAGAAGCCGCGGGCATTCGATAAACAGAACCGGCAGCATGTGCTCCTGCGGGAACCCGGCAACGCGGAAGACACCGCCGTAAACCAGTTCGACCTGGAAGAGCGTCTTGTCGCCATCCTTGGCCGTTGCGGAAAGCGTCAGGAGAACATCAAAATCGTTGCCCGAAAGCGGGTTCGCATTGACGTTTACATTGATGTTGATTTCAGGGGCTTTCTCGCGAGCCTGAAGAGATTGCGGCGCGCCAGGATTTTCGAACGAAAGGTCCTTGATGTATTGCGCAAGAATATTGAGACTTGGCTGTTGCTGCGCATTAGCGCCGTTTCCGTTCGTTTTGACTTCGTCCGCCATCAGGCCTGCTCCTTCGGAAAAAAACGAAAAAATTTGGTGCGGTCTACCATTTCCCCCTGTTGCTTACAACCCTTCCGCAAAGCGGGAAGCCACAGCCTAATTATTCCAGGGCGACTTTGGGTCAGGCTCACGATGGTAGTCGTCCTCGTCAAGATCAATGACGCCGGCGGTCGGCGGGCGGTGGTCTTTCTCGTCTCTTTCTTCATATTGCGAGTGGAAGCTTGTTGAGGCGAAGGTGAACCGCAGGCGCGACTTCAAAAAACGCCAGGCTGCATCCCTCACCGCGGGAACAAAAAGGAGAAAGCCGAGCGTGTCGGTCACAAAGCCCGGTGTCAGAAGAAGAATGCCCGCAATGACGATCATGCCGCCATGCACAAGCTCACGGCCAGGCATTCGACCTGCTTCATTTTCTGCCGCCAGGCGCTGGAGTATGGAAAGGCCTTGCACACGAAGCAGAATAGAGCCCAAGAGTGCCGTCAGCAGAATGAGCCCCAATGTCGGCAGAAGACCAATATATTGGCCAACCAGAATGAAGACCGAAATCTCCAGAACCGGCATGATGAGAAGGAAAAACGGAATGAACGAGAACCGCACCTCTGGTCTCCTTTGCGCTGGATGAAACCGCCATCAACCATTCCTGATGATTTTTCTAGCAGTTGGAAGCGCGAATATTTGAATCGTCTTGTATCGACGACTATATGGGTATGGTAAGGTGATTTTGAAACGGTAACGGGCAAAATGGGCGTGAATGATTTTGTAACACTCTTCTTTCTGGTCGCGGCGGTGCTGATTTTTCTTCAGCTGCGCAATGTGCTTGGTCGCCGAACCGGAAATGAAAAGCCGCGCTTTGACCCCTATGCCGTCAATGAACGCACCGCCCAGACAAAGTCCGAAGAGGCTGTCGTCACGCTGCCGCGCGGAGAGGGCAATGGTGAGGAGTTAAACCCCTACGTTCTTGCCGATGAATTCGCCAAACCGGGAACCGAACTCAATGCCGGTATCCGCAAGCTGATTGATGCTGATCCTTCCTTTAATCCGAAGGAGTTCATGAAGGGTGCCGGTATGGCCTACGAGATGATCGTGATGGCTTTTGCCGATGGCGACCGCGCGACGCTCCGCAACCTGCTTTCGCCAGACGTTTACGAAGGTTTTGAACAGGCAATCAAGGAACGCGAGGAGCGCGGTGAAGTTGTAAAATCCAATTTCGTCGGCATCGAAAAGGCTGACATGATGACGGCAGGCATTGAGGATGCACAGGCGAATGTCACCGTTCGAATCATCAGTCAGCTGATCTCCGCTACTTACGATCGTGATGGCAAGCTGGTTGAGGGCGATGCCGAAGAAGTCGCAGAAGTTCGTGATATTTGGACATTTGCCCGTGATGTACGCTCGCGCGATCCGAACTGGAAGCTGGTCTCGACGGCATCCGAACACTGATGGAAACAGGCTTTCGGCTTCAGCCTGTTTCATTTTCCGACCTGCCCGGATGGCAAGCGGATAATCCGCGCGAACTGATTGACGCATTGCGGCGTTGCCGAATACATGTGCTTGCAGAAAAGCACTACAAGACTGGCAGTTTGGGAGTTTCGACCGAAGATCTGTTACCGGCCATGAATGCTGCCGAGACGCATGAATCCGGCGATGCAGCTGCGGCACGTCAATTCTTCGAAGCGCATTTTACCCCGTTCAAGATCAATAAGTCTGATGGCACCCGTGGATTGGTAACGGCCTTCTACGAGCCGGATGTTGAGGTCCGCGCCGAACCGGATGATGAATGGAAACACCCATTTTATCGCAGGCCCGATGACCTGATCGATCTTGATGACAGCAATAGACCGCTCGAGATGGACGCAACTTATGCATTTGGCCTTCTGAAGAATGGGCAGATTTCGCCCTATCCAGATCGCCAGGCCATCGACAATGGTTATCTCGAGGGCAGGGGTCTGGAAATTGCTTGGGCGCGGTCGAAGGAAGATGTCTTCTTTGCCCACATCCAAGGTGCGGCACGTCTGGTTTATCCGGATGGCAACGTTAAGCGCATCACCTATGCAGCAAAAGCCGGACACGCCTTTTCAGCCATCGGAAAGAAGCTGGTTGACGAAGGCGAGATCAAGCCTGAAGACATATCCATGGGTTCAATCCGGCAGTGGCTACGGTCCAATCCTGAGCGCGCTGATCAGCTCTACTGGCATAACCGCTCTTATATCTTCTTCCGCGATGTGCCGGCGGGCGATCCACATTTGGGACCGATTGCGGCCGCCAAGGTTCAGATGACGGCCGGTCGTTCGCTGGCCGTCGACAGAACGATCCACACCTTCGCCACACCCTTCTTTATCGCGAGCGACAGTCTGACAAGGCTTGATCAGGGTCAGCCTTTTCGCAGGCTGATGTTGGCGCTCGATACCGGATCGGCTATTGTCGGGCCGGCACGCGGCGACATCTTTACCGGGAGCGGCGCTTTGGCAGGTGATCTCGCGGGAGCGGTGAAGAACGAAGCGGATTTTTACGTCTTCCTTCCGAGTTCCGCGGCCGCTCGATATTGAAACCAGACTTGGCATTCGGCATGACAAAAAAAGGCATGTCCCATGAGGACCGGATATTGTGGGGCAAGGTCGCCCGCTCCGTTCGTGCGCTGCCGGGTCGGATGGAAAGGCTGGGCGAATTCGAAGAGCTTCTAAACGGCGAGGCGCCCGAGACGCCGGTCGCCAAGCGGCGTGGTTTAGATACCAGTGCTTCTGAAGTTGAGGCGTTGCCTTCAACCCGCCAGCAGCCATCCGGCACACACCACCCTATTGAAAAACCGGTGAAGCGGAAAATCTCGAAAGGTCGCCTGGCGCTGGAAGCGCGCATCGATCTGCACGGACTGGTGCAAAGCGAAGCCCATGCTCTTTTGCATTCGTTTATCGTCCATGCGCACGAGCGGGGCATGCGCCACGTCCTTGTCATCACAGGCAAAGGTTCTTCCCTCGGCAGCGAAGGAGCATTGAAGCGGGCGGTGCCTCTTTGGTTCTCGAAACCCGAATTCCGCTTTCTGATTTCCGGTTACGAACAGGCGGCGCGCAACCACGGCGGAGAGGGCGCGCTCTATGTTCGCCTGAAACGCAAAATCGGAGACGCGTCGTGACGCCATTTGGAGAGATGATGCGCCGCATGCGAAAGGAACGCGGCATTTCGCAAAAGCAGATGGCACAGGCAATCGGGGTCTCGCCGGCTTACCTGTCCGCTCTTGAACATGGAAATCGGGGTGCGCCTTCTTTCGATTTCGTCCAGCGCGTGGCGGGCTTTTTCGGGGTCATCTGGGATGATGCCGAAGAACTCATGAACATTGCCGCACGGTCGCACCCGCGCATCGTCGTCGATACGTCCGGCCTTGAGGCGGAATATACGATGTTCGCCAATCGGCTTTCTGAAGAAATGCGCCATTTGACGCGCGAAGAACTGATGGAAATGGTAAGCATTCTGGACAAGGCACGCGCACGCAAGAAGGCGGCACCGTAACGCTGATCTGTGGGTTCAACGATATATGTGCTATTCTCCTTGGACAGAGCCTTGTTTCCGGGGAAAAAGGGCTTCAACCTTTGGAATAGGGTATTATTTTCCCTATAGTCCTTACCGATTGGATTGGGTGATTCGCGCCATTTGGCGGCATTCGCCTGCGCTGAAAGTGAGCCGCAAATCAATGCCGGCTTGTCATGAAAGACGAATTATATGAGCGACACGCCTGTAGTCGAAACCAGTGCTGAATACGGCGCTGATTCCATCAAAGTGTTGAAGGGTCTGGATGCAGTCCGCAAGCGGCCGGGCATGTATATCGGTGACACCGACGATGGCTCTGGCTTGCATCACATGGTCTACGAAGTCGTGGACAATGCAATTGATGAAGCGCTTGCCGGTCATGCCGACCGCGTGACTGTAACGCTCAATCCCGATGGCTCTGTGACAGTCACCGACAACGGTCGCGGCATTCCGACCGACATTCACTCCGAAGAAGGCGTTTCCGCCGCAGAAGTGATCATGACCCAGCTGCATGCCGGGGGCAAATTCGATCAGAATTCCTACAAGGTTTCGGGTGGTTTGCACGGCGTGGGCGTTTCGGTTGTGAACGCGCTTTCTGTTTCACTGTCGCTCAAGATTCGTCGCAACGGCAAAGTTCATGAGATGAGTTTTACCCACGGTGTGGCCGATGGTCCGCTGAAAATCACCGGGGAATATGAGGGGCGTTCAGGCACGGAAGTTACCTTCCTGCCCAGCCCGCAAACTTTCACCATGACAGAGTTTGATTACAACACGCTTGAACATCGGCTGCGGGAACTGGCCTTCCTCAATTCGGGTGTGCGCATTCTCCTCACCGATGCCCGCCGTTCCGATATCAAGCAGGAAGAATTGATGTATGAAGGCGGGCTTGAAGCCTTCGTCAGATATCTCGACCGGTCCAAGAAGTCGCTTGTCGAAAAGCCGATCGCCATCCAGGGCGAAAAGGACGGCATTACGGTTGAAGTGGCGATGTGGTGGAACGACAGCTATCACGAAAATGTCCTCTGCTTCACCAACAACATTCCGCAGCGTGATGGCGGAACCCATTTGGCTGGTTTCCGCGGCGCTCTGACGCGTCAGGTCACCTCCTATGCGGAATCCTCTGGCATTTTGAAGAAAGAAAAGGTTTCGCTAACCGGCGATGACTGCCGGGAAGGCATGACAGCCGTTCTTTCCGTCAAGGTTCCGGATCCGAAGTTTTCGTCTCAGACAAAGGACAAGCTCGTTTCCTCGGAAGTGCGTCCGGTGGTGGAAAGCCTTGTGAACGAGGCGCTTAACACCTGGCTGGAGGAAAATCCGTCGGATGCGAAAATTCTGGTGGGCAAGGTCGTGGAAGCCGCCGCTGCCCGCGAAGCAGCACGCAAGGCCCGTGAATTGACCCGCCGCAAGGGTGCCCTCGATATCTCGTCGCTGCCGGGCAAGCTTGCCGACTGCTCGGAGCGCGATCCGGCAAAGTCGGAATTGTTCCTCGTCGAGGGTGATTCCGCTGGCGGTTCTGCAAAACAGGGGCGGTCGCGCGAGACCCAGGCAATTTTGCCCCTGCGTGGTAAAATCCTGAACGTCGAGCGTGTACGCTTCGACAAGATGCTGTCGAGCCAGGAAATTGGCACGCTGATCACGGCGCTTGGGACGTCCATCGGCAAGGATGAATTCAATCCGGAAAAGCTGCGCTATCACAAGATCATCATCATGACCGATGCTGACGTGGACGGTGCACATATCAGAACCCTGCTTTTGACATTCTTCTTCCGCCAGATGCCAGAGCTGATCGAACGCGGGCACCTCTATATCGCGCAGCCGCCGCTCTACAAGGTTTCGCGCGGCAAGTCGGCGCAGTATCTGAAAAACGAAAAGGCACTTGAGGATTATCTCATCAATTCGGGCCTGGAGGACACGTCGCTTGCACTGGCAAGCGGTGAGGTTCGCACGGGGCAGGATTTGCGGGAGGTTATCAATGACGCCTTGCGTCTGCGCAATCTGGTCGACGGGCTGCATTCCCGCTACAGCCGCTCGATTATTGAGCAGGCCGCCATTTCCGGCGCTCTCGATGCTGAACGCCTTCAAAACAGCACGCAGGCTGGCGAGGTTGTCGCAAGGGTGGCCGCCCGCTTGGATATGATTGCCGAGGAGACCGAACGCGGCTGGGAAGGTAGTGTCGGCGAGCAGGGCAATCTTGTTTTCGAACGCACGGTTCGCGGCGTCAAGGAGGCAGCAATCATCGATATGGGTCTGATTGGCTCCGCGGATGCGCGCCACATCAACCAGATGACCGATCGCCTGCAGGAAATTTACGGCGAACGTCCCACATTGCAGCGCAAAGACGAGCGGATTCCCGTGTCCGGACCGCGCGAACTGCTGGACCTCATCTTTGCCACAGGTCGCAAGGGTATCGCGATGCAGCGCTATAAAGGCTTGGGCGAGATGAATGCCGAGCAGCTTTGGGAAACCACCCTCGACCCGAATGCACGCTCACTGCTTCAGGTGAAGATTTCCGATGCAACGGACGCAGACGGTCTCTTTACCCGTCTCATGGGTGATGAAGTTGAACCGCGTCGTGACTTCATCCAGGAAAATGCGCTCAGCGTTGCAAACCTGGATATCTGAGATAAGAAAGTCCTCAAAAAGGGTCGCCCAGGCGGCCCTTTTTTGTGTTTGCAGACCGGTTAATCGAGATGGAAGGAAGACGTTGGCGACAGCTTCAGGTCAGCTAAAAGGCGCATGCTGCTGCCAACATCGTGGCGAGACTGGATACATTGTTTATCCGAAAATTATTGCTCCGCAGCAAAAAGGTGGTAATCTAGCCGTTCGTGCTGCAGTGCAAAATAACGTCCCATAAATCCAGACGCGCGCAGCAAGCAACAAGGAATAAGCTTCCATGTTTTACCAGCTTTATGAATTAAATCATGCCGTTATGGCACCTTGGCGGACAGCTGCCGAAGCGATGCGAATGGCTTACCGAAACCCTCTCAATCCTCTCTCGCACACAGCCTATGGCCGCGCGGTTGCAGCAGGTTTTGAGGTCTTCGAGCGAACCACGCGCCGCTATGGCAAGCCTGAATTTGGTCTGGACACGACGACAATTGATGGCGTCGAGGTCTCGGTTCACGAGAAGACCGTATGGTCCAAACCGTTTTGCAATCTCAAACATTTCGGACGAGTTTTGCCGCCTGGCCACAAGCCGGACCCGAAAATCTTGCTCGTTGCTCCGATGTCCGGGCATTACGCCACGCTTTTGCGCGGTACAGTCGAAACCCTGCTGCCGTCGGCTGAAATCTACATCACCGACTGGGTTGATGCTCGCATGGTGCCGCTCACGGAAGGCACGTTCAATCTGGACGACTACGTGGATTACGTCATCGAAATGATCAAATTTCTCGGTCCTGATACCCATGTCATGGCTGTCTGCCAGCCGTCGGTTCCGGTTTTGGCCGCAGTCGCTGTCATGGAAGAGCGCGGTGATCCGGACGCGCCGGCATCCATGACACTCATGGGCGGTCCGATCGATACGCGTATCAAACCGACTGCCGTCAACGAATTGGCGCAGAACAAATCGATCGATTGGTTCGCGGACAATGTCATCATGCAGGTTCCCTGGCCGCAGCCCGGTTTCATGCGACCTGTTTACCCGGGCTTTCTGCAGTTGACAGGCTTCATGTCGATGAACCTCGACCGACATCTGACGGCACAAAAGGACTTCTTCTTCCATCTCGTGAAAAATGACGGCGATTCGGCCGAAAAGCACCGCGATTTCTACGATGAATATCTGGCCGTCATGGATCTGACAGCCGAATTCTACCTGCAGACGGTCGATGTGGTCTTTATCCAGCATGCATTGCCCAGGGGCGAATACATGCACCGTGGCCAACGCGTTGACCCCTCGAAAATCAAGACCGTGGCGTTGATGACCGTCGAAGGCGAAAACGACGACATTTCCGGCGTGGGCCAGACAGAGGCAGCGCAATCGCTCTGCTCGTCAATCCCGGACAACATGCGTTCGCACTATGTGCAGCCAGACGTCGGCCATTACGGCGTTTTCAATGGTTCCCGTTTCCGCAAGGAAATCGCCCCGCGAATTCTGAGCTTCATGGCTGAAAATCCGAAAGCGGCTGCAAAAGGCGCTTCCAAGCCTGCGAAAAAGCCGGCCCGCGTTGTTCGTGGCGTCTTTGGCGGAAAAGAGAAATAACGAAAGCGGGCCTGAAAGCCCTATCGTGCCAGGGAAATAAGCAGGTGGTCCCTTGAAGCTGTTGAACAGCTTTACCACATCAATGCGAGGTCGCAGCACAGACTGCGACCTTGTTTTCTTAAGGTGAGGTCTGATGAATCGTACGGCTTGGATAAAACCACGATGGTCACCGCTGAACATCGCGCTGATGGTATTCGGATTCATCATCTTCTGGCCCTTGGGCCTTCTCATGGTATTTTACATGAGCTTTGGGAAGCGCTGGGCATCGGGAAAACAACGTCGCAGCAAAGCGCCGCGATCGGAAAAACACCGCGATTATCATTTTGGCAGGGCTGCCAGCGAAGACTTCGGTGAGCGACGAAAGCACGAACTCGACCAGATTGAACGGGAACGCCGTACGCTGGAAGAGATGAAGGCCAAGAATGCGAAGGCATCCGCAGAGCCGCAGGACACCAAGGATCGGGAAGAATTTGCAAGCTTTGTCAAAAAGCGTCGACAAAATCGTGGTAACCAAGGCCCGCAAAAGGCCTGAAGCCCAACCCTGTCAAAGTTGAATATGTTGTGTCGGTGCCGTGTCTTTTGCACGCGCACTTTTACGTCGAATCGGCTAACAGTCCCCTTATGTTTTTCAAGAAGCGCACCTCGCCAACAAAGCCTGATACGCAGGGTCCGACCGGACGGACCGTCGCTGTGGCCGGGCGTGAGGTCCCTTTGCTGGTGAAAACCGACAAACGCGCAACGCGGTTGACCTTGCGCATAGAGCCAGGCGGGCGGGCGCTGAAGATGACAATCCCGCCCAACCTTCCCTTCCAGGAAGTGGATAACTTCCTTCACAGAAATCATCTCTGGCTGACCAGCAAGTTTGAAAAGCTGCCGCAGGATGAAGGTTTGGCCGACGGTAGCACGGTGACGATCCGCGGCGAGAAATATCAGATTGTCAGAACAGGCAAGCTTAGGGGCGTAACCCAAACCGGCGAGCTTGGCGGTCGCCGGGTCCTCTTTGTCGGGGGAGCGCCAGAGCATTTGCAGCGGCGTATTCGTGATTTCCTCAAAAAGGAGGCAAGGGCAGATCTGGAACGCCTCGTCGCCTTGCATGCTGCAGCCAGCGGCAAGCGCGTTCAGTCGATCTCCTATAAGGATACCAAAAGCCGCTGGGGTTCATGCACGCATGACGGCCGGCTGAATTTTTCCTGGCGCATCGTGATGGCACCACCTTTTGTCATCGATTACCTTGCGGCCCATGAGGTAGCGCATCTGAGCGAAATGAACCATGGGCCAAAGTTTTGGGCTCTCTGCCGCAAGCTGTGTCCCGCAACGGATCGGGCCAAAGCCTGGCTGAAACAAAACGGCTCTGCGCTTCACGCCGTCGATTTTAACTGAAACCTCTCCAACTCGAGCAAACGAAACAGCCAAAGACGCATTTTAGCTCGACTCTTGCGGCTTTTCGTGCGACTGCGAGCGCCATGACCTTTTCGATCAAGATCTGCGGATTGAAAACACCCGAAACGGTGGCGCGCGCCGTTGATTTGGGTGCGTCGCATATTGGCTTCATTTTCTTTCCCAAAAGCCCGCGAAACATAGAACCTGCTGACGCCGCAAAGCTAGCGGATATAGCCCGTGACCGCGCCAAGGTGGTCGCCGTAACGGTCAACGCGGAAAACGACGATCTTGATGAGATCGTTGCGCTCTTAAAACCGGATATTCTTCAGCTGCATGGAAATGAAAGCCCCGACCGTGTCCTGAATGTGAAAGCAGTCTATGGCCTGCCGGTGATGAAAGCCTTTTCCATCAGCACAAGCGAAGACCTGAAAAAGCTGGGTGCTTACGAATGTATTGCCGACCGCTTTCTTCTGGATGCGAAAGCGCCTGCCGGATCAACCCTTCCGGGCGGTAATGGCATTGCCTTTGACTGGGGGCTTCTCGATGCGCTTGACGAGAACCTCGATTACATGCTTTCGGGTGGTCTCAATAAAGATAATGTCGCCGATGCCATTAAGTTGACACGGTGCACGGGAATTGACGTATCATCAGGCGTGGAAAGCGCTCCCGGCGTCAAGGATATTGCAAAGATTGAAGCTTTCTTTGAGGCCGCGCAGACGGCAATCGCGGCAGCGCGGATTTAGCAGACGGAGTTGAATGTGAACGAAACGCCCAAACCGAACACATTCCGGTCGGGACCGGACGAAGACGGACGCTTTGGTATCTACGGTGGTCGCTTTGTGGCCGAAACGCTGATGCCGCTAATTCTCGATCTTGAAAACGAGTGGGAAAAGGCCAAGAAAGATCCGGAGTTTCAGGCGGAACTGAAAGCGCTCGGAAAGCACTATATCGGTCGTCCGAGCCCGCTTTATTATGCGGAACGTCTGACGGAGCATCTCGGCGGCGCAAAGATCTATTTCAAGCGCGAAGAGCTGAACCACACCGGTTCGCACAAGATCAACAACTGCATTGGCCAGATTCTGCTCGCCAAGCGCATGGGCAAGACGCGCATCATCGCTGAAACCGGTGCGGGTCAGCACGGTGTTGCTTCGGCCACGGTGGCCGCGCGCTTTGGTTTCCCTTGCGTGGTCTATATGGGCGCGACGGACGTGGAGCGGCAGGCTCCGAATGTCTTCCGCATGAAGCTGCTGGGTGCCGAGGTCAAGCCGGTGACTTCCGGCCATGGTACGCTCAAGGACGCGATGAACGAGGCTTTGCGCGACTGGGTCACCAATGTTGACGACACCTATTACCTGATTGGCACGGCTGCCGGTCCGCACCCCTATCCGGAGCTGGTGCGTGATTTCCAGGCCGTGATAGGCCAGGAAACGCGCGAACAAATCCTCGAAGCAGAAGGCAAGCTGCCCGATATGGTGATCGCGGCTGTCGGCGGCGGCTCCAACGCTATCGGTATTTTCCACCCCTTCCTCGATGATGAAGGTGTTCAGATCGTTGGCGTCGAAGCCGGCGGCAAGGGTCTGTCGGGTGAAGAACACTGTGCCTCCATCACAGCCGGTGCGCCGGGGGTCTTGCATGGCAACCGTACCTATCTCCTCCAGGATCGTGACGGACAGATCAAGGAAGGCCACTCTATCTCGGCAGGTCTGGATTATCCGGGCATCGGGCCTGAACATTCCTGGCTGGCTGATTCCGGTCGTGCCGAATATGTTCCGATCATGGATGATGAAGCGCTCGAAGCCTTCCAGCTTTTGACAAAGCTCGAAGGCATCATTCCCGCACTCGAACCGGCCCACGCCATCGCTGAAGTGATCAAGCGCGCGCCGAAAATGCGCAAGGACCAGGTTATCGTGATGAACCTGTCCGGCCGCGGCGACAAGGACATCTTCACGGTTGGCAAGATTTTGGGCATGGGACTTGGTGAAAACGCATGACTGAACGTATGGAAAAACGCTTCGCCGCATTGAAGGCGGAAGGCCGTCCGGCGCTGGTGACCTATTTCATGGGTGGCGACCCGGATTTTGATACGTCACTTGCCATCATGAAGGCGCTTCCTGGCGCCGGTGCCGACGTGATCGAATTGGGTATGCCCTTCTCGGATCCGATGGCCGATGGCCCTGCCATCCAGCTTGCAGGCCAGCGCGCACTGGCGGGCGGCCAGACGCTCGAAAAGACGCTTGATATGGCGCGCCGCTTCCGTGAGAGCGATCAGGATACCCCAATCGTCATGATGGGTTATTATAATCCGATCTATGTTTACGGTGTGGACCGGTTCCTGCAGACAGCGTTGGAAGCCGGTATCGATGGTTTGATCGTGGTCGACCTGCCTGCCGAAATGGACGACGAACTTTGCGTTCCAGCGCTGGAAAAAGGTATCAATTTCATTCGCTTGGCTACACCGACCACCGACGAAAAACGCCTGCCGAAGGTGCTCGAAAACACCTCTGGCTTCGTTTATTACGTCTCCATGAATGGTATTACGGGATCTGCGCTGCCGGACCCATCATTGATCGGTGGGGCGGTCGCCCGCATCAAGAAACACACCGAATTGCCGGTTTGCGTCGGATTTGGCGTCAAGACAGCCGAACATGCCCGCCTGATCGGCGCCAACGCTGATGGCGTTGTTGTTGGTACCGCAATCGTTGCGCAGGTGGCTGGCAGTCTGAATGCAAAAGGCGAAGCAACGGCAGACACGGTTGAAAGCGTCGTGACCTTCGTTCGTGGCCTTGCCAGCGGCGTCAAGGCCGCGCGCATGGCTGCTGCCGAGTAAGGCACAAGGAGCAAGAAACAGATGAACTGGCTGACCAACTACGTCCGTCCAAGAATCAACTCCATGCTTGGCCGCAGGGAGGTTCCCGAAAATCTCTGGATCAAGTGCCCCGAAACCGGCGAGATGGTTTTTCATAAGGACCTTGAGGAAAATCTCTGGGTCATTCCCGTCTCCGGTTACCATATGAAGATGCCGGCGATGGCGCGGCTCAACCAGCTTTTTGGCGAGGGAAATTATGAACTCCTGCCGCAGCCGAAAGTGGTGCAGGACCCGCTGAAATTCCGCGATTCCAAGAAATATACCGACCGTTTGCGGGACGGGCGTACAAAAACCGATTTAGAAGACACGATTGTGGCTGGCGTCGGCGAGCTGCATGGTTTGAAGATGGTTGCCGTGATCCATGAGTTTGAATTCATGGCCGGCTCTCTTGGAACTGCGGCAGGGGAGGCTATCATCCAGGCCTTTGAACGCGCGATTGCCGAAAAATGCCCTCTGGTGATGTTCCCCTCTTCCGGCGGAGCCCGCATGCAGGAGGGTATTCTCTCCCTCATGCAGCTGCCGCGCACGACAGTTGCCGTTGAAATGCTCAAAGAAGCCGGACTTCCGTATATTGTTGTTCTGACAAATCCGACGACAGGCGGTGTGACGGCTTCTTATGCGATGCTGGGCGATATTCATATTGCTGAACCCGGTGCGGTTATCGGTTTTGCCGGCCGCCGTGTCATTGAGCAAACCATTCGTGAAAAACTGCCCGACGACTTTCAGACATCTGAATATCTCTACGAGCACGGCATGGTCGATATGGTCGTTCACCGGCACAAACTGCCTGACACGCTTGGGCGGCTTTTGAAAATGCTCATGAAGCTTCCGGCAGATGCCAAAATGGCTCCAGCTGAAAATACGGTAGAAGAAGCGACTGCCTGAAAGGGTTGACTTACCAAAAATGGTAGAATCTGTGGACGAGAGTGAGGCAGTCCGCGAGATCGATAAGTTGATGGCCCTTCATCCGAAGGGCTTTGACATGTCGCTTGATCGCATTCTTCGCCTTTTGGACAAGTTGGGAAATCCGCACCTGAAGCTGCCGCCGGTGATCCACATTGCCGGCACAAACGGCAAGGGCTCGGCCACGGCCTTCTCGCGTGCGCTTCTCGAAGCCGGGGGATATGCGGTGCATATCGATACGTCCCCGCATCTTGTGCGCTGGCATGAGCGCTATCGCATCGGTCGAAAAGGCCAACGTGGTGAATTCGTCTCCGATGCCGATTTTGCCGATGCGCTGCGCCGTGTTGCCAAGGTCAATGACGGGCAGACGATTACCGTCTTTGAAATTCTGACGGCGGTCAGCTTTCTGCTGTTTTCGGAAAAGCCCGCTGACGCGGTTATTCTGGAAGTGGGTATGGGCGGCCGTTTTGATTCCACCAATGTTGTCCCCAATCCAGCCGTTTCCGTGATCATGCCGGTTTCCATGGATCATCAGGCCTATCTGGGCGACCGCGTTGAGCTGATTGCAGCTGAAAAGGCGGGCATCATGAAGCCGGGTTGCCCGGTGGTGATCGGACGCCAGGAATTTGACGGCGCGCGGGAAGTTTTGGTGGATACTGCTGAACGTCTCCGTTGCCCGCTGTCGGTTTACGGACAGGATTTTGCCGCGCACGAGGAATTCGGAAGGCTGATTTACCAGGATGAGTTCGGCCTTGCTGATCTGCCGCTGCCGCGCCTGCCGGGACGACACCAGATCGCCAATGCGGCTGCCGCCATTCGAGCGGTAAAAGCTGCCGGTTTTGAAGTTACCGAAACGATCATGGAAAAAGCCATGATCTCCGTTGAGTGGCCGGCCCGAATGCAGCGCCTGAACACAGGCCGGCTGTTCTCCATTCTGCCGCCAGGCAGCGAATTGTGGGTCGACGGCGGGCATAATCCGAGTGCCGGGACAGTGATTACCGAGATGCTTGCCGGGATGGAAGAACGGGATCCAAGACCACTTTACCTGGTGGCGGGCATGCTGAACACCAAGGACACGACCGGCTATTTCAAGACTTTCGAAGATATTACGCAGCTGGTGTTGACGGTTCCCATTTCAGGCTCTGACGCCGCTGTCGATCCGGTTGCTTTGGCTGCGGATGCAGCCGATGCCGGCCTGACGACAGAACCGCATCAGAGCCTTCGCGACGCGCTCGAAGCCATTCGCGCGAAGACGGCTAGACTGCCGGTGGCTCCGCGCGTCCTCATTGGTGGTTCGCTTTATCTCGCAGGCGAAGCGCTGAGAGAAAACGGAACAATACCGGACTAAAAAAGCCCGGCTTGAACCGGGCTTCTATCAGACTTAATTGTGAACGGAGATCAGGCAGAACCGCCGCTGATCCAGGCAGAGAGCTGCGACTTGGGACGCGCGCCCGTCAGCTGATCCGCCATTTCGCCGCCCTTGAACATGGCAAGCATCGGGATGCCACGAACGCCGAACTGAGCGGCAAGCTCAGGGTTTTCGTCCACATTCAGCTTGGCGATCTTCACCTTGCCGGCAAGCTCATCGGAAAGCTCTTCAAGAGCAGGCGCAATCATGCGGCAGGGGCCGCACCACTCCGCCCAGAAATCCACGACCACCGGTTCCGCTGACTGCAGGACTTCACTTTGAAAATTGGCATTGTCGACCTTAACTGTGGCCATCGGGGGAACTCCTTTTTGGAATCGCTAATTTTCCATATGATGTATGCCCTCGAATGGATATTGCAATAGCTATAGATCATTTTGCCATTACTAGTTTTTCGACAACATTGTCCATTTCAGCTTCATCCAACATGAAGGTGCGGCTGTTTGTGGTGTAGATCAGGCAGCAGGCAATTGCCTTGCCGGGATAAAGCGGCTTGAGAATTTCCCGGTAAAGGGCCATTTGGGCCAAATGTTCGGCTGCGATCTCGCTCTCGCTTTCCGGCGCACGGCGGTTCGTTTTGAAGTCGGCAATCAGGATGCGATCGTTTTCCACGGCCATCCTGTCGATACGGCCTGATACGGCAAACTCACCGCCACCGAGGTTTAAGATACCCATCACGTTGACCTCGGCTTGAGCCGAGGGAGAAAAGAGGATCGAAAGCTCACGGTTTTCCAGCGTGGAAAGGACCTGATCTGCAAGAGCCTCCCGAACTGCGTCATCGCTGGCGGGAAGAGCCCGCGCAAGATAACGCGCTGCGGCTGCAGCCTGCATTCCTGGTTCAATATCGGGAAGCACCTGAAAGAGGCGATGGACGGCGTGGCCGACTTTGAGCGACAGGCCCGCATTCCTTTTCACATTTCCAAAAAGCCGGGAGCCGCCTTCGGCCTTTGCATCGTCGTCGTCGTCGATCAGCGCGCCGGCACCTGATGGAGAAAGCGGGCGCGGCAACGTCTTCCGCTCGGCAAGGGGACGAAACAGCGAATCCGGCAAAATATCATCAAGATCTGCCATTTCGCCCGGCTCGGTGAGTAGCAGTTGGCGCTTCACGCCCTTCGCCCGCCATTTCAGCCCCGACCATTGCTCCGCACCATAAGAAAATTCATCAGGCTGACAATGTTCACGATCGGCCTCCAGGGATTGCCAGACCATATTGTGCCACGAATCCGGGTTTTCGCGTTGTTTGCGATAGCCGCACACGATGAGCTGGTCGGCTGCCCGTGTCATGGCGACATAAAGCAGACGTCTATATTCGTCCTCGGCGCTTGCCTTGCGGGTATCGGCGTCCGAGCGGGTCAAGGCGGTATTGAGTTCGCCGTTTGCAATCCAGAGCGGCACGTCCCGCTTTCCGGTTTCAGGTTCGATGAAGCGGAACTTTGAAAGATGGCTCGCGTCAAAAGCAGCGCCACCATCGTCGACAACGAAGACGACCGGTGCTTCCAACCCCTTCGAGGCATGAACGGTCATGATGCGGACTTCATTTCGGTCTTTGTCCTGTTCCCGCTTGATTGTGGGTGGCTCCATTTCAAGAAGCGAGAGGAAGGATTGAATGCCGGGCAGCCCGCTTGCCTCGAAACTGAGTGCCAGCGCCAGAAACTCATCCAATATGTCACTCGCTTCGCTGCCCAAGCGCGAAATGAACAGCTTGCGCCCACCGCCGGGCCCGAGGATCGCTTCATAGAACTCGAAGGGATTGTGCCAGCGCGCCGCCTCAATCCAGCCCTCCAGCTTCTCGTGGAGCGCTGTGAAAGGTGCCTTCTTTTCTGATGCCAGACGGCCGACACGTTGCCAGAGGCTTTCATCCATCTTGCGGTAAGCGGCAGCTGACATAAGTTCATCTTCCGTAACCCCGCAAAGCGGGCTTTTCAGCAGGGCAGCAAGGGAGAGGTCATCATGCGGAAGCAATGCGAATCGGCCAAGGGCTGCCAGATCCTGCACCGCGATATGATCGGTGAGAAGCAGGCGGTCGGCACCGGCGACCGGTATGTTGTCACGCGCTTTGAGCGCGCGCGTTAAAGCGCCTGCAAAGCCGCCTCTCTTGCGCACAAGAACAAGAATGTCGTTTGGTCGGATCGCACGTCGTTTATCGCGCTCAACAACCTCTCCCGTCTTCAGGAGGTTGGCAATTTTGTCGGCGATTCGCCGCGCAAGTACGGCTGGCGGCGCGCTCTCCGGGGTGGCGTCGAATGGCTCGGTCCAGTCTTCCTCATCCACCGATGCTTCCGGCACGATCAGGTCCCAAATATCCACCGCACCGGGATGACCGGTGCGGCTCGATTGGTGAATGACGGCACCATCTTCAGCCGTTAAACCTTTGGCATAATCCGGCCGCGAAAACACCTGATCGACTGCGGAGAGAACGTCCTCGGTGGAGCGGAAGGAAAGCGGCAGTCGGATGTCTGAAAACGCAAGCTGTGCCCCCACTGCCTTACTGCGTACATCTCGGCCTTCCTGAGAGAAGCGTTCAGGTCGCGCACCCTGGAAGGAGTAGATAGACTGCTTCTCGTCGCCCACCGCAAAGAGCGTGCGGCGTTGGCCGCGCGCGGTTTCTCCTGCGAGGAACTCCTCGGTCAAGGAACGCACCACCGCCCATTGCAAGGGGCTCGTGTCCTGCGCCTCGTCGACAAGAACATGATCGATACCCTGGTCCAGCTTGTAATGTATCCAGGGCCCGGCATCATCTCGGGTCAGCAAGTCCGCGGTTCGGGCGATCAGGTCGTCAAAATCGAGATGACCGCGCCGCTTCTTCAGCTCCTCATACTCCCCGTTCAAACGCCGCGCCAATATGATGGCCGCGTAGGAGGCTTCATAAAGCTGGATCGTCTTCAACCGATCCAGGCGCTGAACGATGTCTGCCTGAGCGGCTTCGATTTTGTCGGCAAGGTATGGATCAGCGTCGAGCATGGCTTTGGATGCGATGCCGGACATGGCTTTGGGTTCTTGTTTGGCTGTCAGTAAAGCCTTGCAGACAAGCGCGAATGCATCGGCTCCAGTGGCTTCGAAAGCTGCGGCGAGGAGGCCTGCGACCTCCTTCGGCTTTGCGCCACCTTTTTGATGCGCCAGATCGATGAACGCAATCAAATCCGCTTCGCTGAATCCGGCTAAGGGAAACATCCCCGCGTAAATGGCGTCTGCATTTTCATTCAGGCCCAAGCCAAGCGCATTTCGCAGTACCGCCTCTGCTCCGCCATTGGCGTCGCAATAGTGATGAAAGCGGACCAGCGACGTGTGGGTGGAGACAATTTCAGATAACAGACGCTCAAGGCCGGTGTCGTCGCCAATGGAGAGGGCGGTGGCAAAGGCGTCTGCCAACAGCCGGTCGTCCTCCGTCGTTGTGGCAGTGAGCAAAGTTCGGCGTGCCTCGGTCAGAAGGCTTGCCGCAGCGCGGTCGTCGAGCACGCTGAAGTGACCCGCGACATTGGCCTCCAGGGGGAACTGGTGCAGAAGCGCCTCGCAGAAGGCGTGGATGGTCTGAATTTTGAGACCGCCCGGCGTTTCCAGTGCCCGGGCGAAAAGCTGACGCGCGGCACTGAGCTTTTCTAGTGGTGGTGCAACCCCTTCCATATCCCGAATTGCCTGCGACAGGTTTTCATCGTCCAATGTTGCCCATCTGGAAAGCGTGCTAAGCACGCGGTTCGACATTTCCGATGCCGCCGCTTTTGTATAGGTCAGGCAAAGAATGGCGGAAGGACGCGCGCCGGCCAGCAAAAGCCGGATCACGCGCTGGGTCAGGACATGCGTCTTGCCCGAGCCTGCATTGGCCGACACCCAGGCGAAACGCTGCGGATCAGAGGCAAGCGATTGCTTGTTTTTGGTCCAGTTGATCCAATCGGAAGGGCTTTCTGGAAGTTGGTCGAGACCTTGTTCAGCCATCGTCGTCCTCCCCAGCCGATGTTTCTGCCGTTGACCACTCAGCAACGCGGGCGAGATGATCGTAATCGCCGTAGCTGCCAAGGCTTTCGGGAATGAGCCGGGCGATGAAACCGCGCTCACCGCTTCTCAGAAGCGTCACGAGCTTGGTGAACTCGCGCAGAGATTCCGCAGCCAGGTCATTTGCAGACTTTGTTTCCTGGTCGCCCCGCACCTTCTTGCCGTCATTGTTGACCGTTTCCACTTTGAAGCGATCGCCCGGCCTGAGCCTCACATAGACTAGATTTTCCGGTTCCCGTGGCCCCACCTTTTCAAAGGCACCCGCTTGCAATGCGCCAGCCTCGAGGGAAAGCTGCGGGTCAAGCAGCGTTCTTGCCTGCTTGACCGAAGGCGAAGAACCAGTCTTGTAATCGATAATGTCAGCCAAACCTGACGTTTTGATATCAATGCGATCTGCGATCCCGGAGATCTGGATATCGTCCGGCAGATCGAGCAGCGCCCGAACTTCGGTGAAGGATTGTTGAACCTCGTCCTGACGTCCCAATTCCCATTTCAAAAATGCGCGTGCCGTTTCCTCAAAGCGTGGCCGCCAAACGGCCTCCACATGCCGGGGCAGGCGCATGCCTGCAAAGGCTTCGTCAATCAGAGCCGCCATGATGTTCCAGGCATCCGGCGAAGTCGCGTCGGTGCCGGAGCGGACAAAACGGTCGAAAATCAGATGATATAGACTACCCCGGTCCGCAACACCCGGATCTGTGTTGAACGGATCGACCGGATCGAGCCGCAATATGCGCTTGGCGTAAACCGAATAGGGATCGCGGCGCAAACGTCCGACCTCGGAAAAAGAATAGCGGCTTGGAATAAGCCCGATTTCAGGTCGGGGTTCGGGCCTTGCGGCCGGTGCAGTTCTCCTGTTTTCGTCCAGCTTATGCGCATAGCGCAGATAGAGCGATCCACGCTCCCGCATCGCAGTGGTGATTGTTTCACCGCACACGGCTTCCAGCCGTTGGAGAAAGCGGGAGGCAACGGAAGGCGCACCCTCCTGACGCATGGAACGACTGTAGATGACCTGCCTGATGCCGTTTGCCATCTCAAAATCGTGAGCAATCTGGCCGGTGCGCCGTTCCGGTGGCTCCAGACCAAACGCCATCTTCATCGACCGCGAAAGAAAAGGGCTGTTTTCTGTTTTTCCCGGCCAGACACCTTCGTTCAGACCGCCAAGGACGACGGTATCCACATGCTGCAGACGGGCTTCCATGGTGCCGAAAATGAAAACGCGCGGGTGGCGCATGGCTCTCGGCTTGACTGTCTTGCCGGCTGAAATGGCTTGAACGATTGCCGACCATTCCGGCCCGCTGACTCCAAGTCCGGTTTCCGCCTGCATGACTCCGGCTAACAGATTGGCAAGCTCGTTGCCGGCCTCACTATCCCAAAGGCGGCTCAAGTCACCGTTCTCATCGACTGAAATAGCCTCCAGAACTTCGCCCGTTTTCTGCGCCCAGGATGCGGTAGAGACGTCGGTTGAAAGCCGCTCGCGACTGTCGCTCGAGAAAAGCAGTGAAACAAGCGGCTCTGCAGCCTCCGACACCCTCGTCGCATAGTCCTGCATCAAAGCGCGTTTCTGTTCATCCGGCTTTGGCCTCCATCGCGGCTCAAAGCTGGCGGCGGCCTGAGCGGAAAGGCTTTCTTCAAGAAGTGCAGGCAAAGCGGAGATATCGCAACTGCGTGTACCGCCACGCAGTGCATGGATTTCTATGAGTTCGCCAGCCTTGCGGGCTGTCTTCTGATCAAGACCGAAAAGCGCAAGCGGATGTTTTAACAAAGACGCCAGAACAACCGGATCGCCCGGCGACAGAGCGGCTTCAAGAACCAGCCGAAGAAGGCTGCCCTGCGGTGTTGCATAAAAAGGCGTTCCAGCTGAATCATCAGCATCGATGCCAAAACGCGATAGTTCGCCGGCAACACGCCGAGCCAGCGTTCGGTCGGGCGTTATGAGTGCGACCTGGCTTTCACCAAACTCGCCGTTCTTCTCCAGCGCAAGGCGCAGCGCAGTGGCGATGGCTAAAGCCTCTTCTCGCTCATTGGCAGCTTCTATGATGGCACAATCGGCAAATGAACGGGAAAGTACATCATCACTGACATTTCTTCGTTGTTCCGGCCAGTTTCCCGTTGCGCGTGACGGTGCCAGCGCTGTCGAAATCACGCGCGCCCGCTGTGTCATCGTTTCATCCGACCCACCGAGATTTTCGACGTCCGATCTATCGCATTGCATGCGCTTTAAGAGCGATGCGAGACCAAATTGCGGGTGGCTGAAAATGGCGGGGTCTGGAACACCATCGACAGCTGTATCATGCAGCATGTTCCAGTGGTCTTCAGGCATGGTCTTGTCAAGACCGGGCAAGACAACCGCGCCCATTTCAAGGGATGCAATCGCATCAATGAGGCGGGCGGTCGCGGGCAGCGAGCCAGTCGAGCCTGCAACGATCACCGGGCCCTTGTGATCGTGTCTCTTGATCCTTTCGGCTTCGACCATGAGAACCGCGTTGCGGTGCCGGGCGGGGGATGCAAAACCAAGCTCCTGCAATCTGGCCGGCCAGTAGACACTGGCGATCTTCAGGAATTCCAGCGTGAGCTGCCACCAGACGGCATGATCGCCCGCGTCAATGTTAGAAAGTGCTGACCAATCGAGCTCCGCAGTTTCCACCTCTCCGATCAGGGCAAGAAGTCCTTTTGCAAGCCACACGGCATCCGCCGGGCTTGCCGGCGCAATCAAGGCCTGGCCGTCGTGCAGGTCCGTGATGGCAGCGGGCAATCGGTTGCGCCAGGCTAAAATGAGCTGTGAGAGTTCCAGAAGTGCCGGCGTTGCCGCTATGGGTTCAGCCATGTCGAGCGTTTCGGGCAGGCCATCCTCGAAATAGCCGATGTCCTCGTCCGTTTCGCCAAGCGGCCGGATGCTTGGCAGGATGGCCGACCTCTTGCCGCAGAGAGCGGTAAATTCGGAGCGCAATACGCGCGCTGCGCGCCTGGTTGGTACATAGATCGTCGCACTGGCGAGAGATTGCGGATTGTCAGGGTCGAATGAAAAGCCGGGTATCAGCCGACCATCCATCAGGCTGTCGGCAAGGACCCGAAGAAACGGTTGTCCAGGCGAAATCGTGAATATGCGTTTATCGCCGGAAGCCATGGATTAAGGCCCCAGACCGAGATGTTGAATTGCCTCTTCGGCAGGTACGATGGCATCTGGCGTTCCCACCGTTATCCAATGCCCTTTCAGTTCCATGCCATAGAGCCTGCCAGTCTTGATTGCCTTGTCGAAATAGATGTTGAGATTGAATGCCTCATCCGGGGCGTCATCCAGAAAGGAAGACAGCATCGCAATGGCACCGGCATAAACAACGGGGTTGAGATGATCATCGGCATAACGGGTCAGCTTTCCATCGTCGCCCAGGGAGAAGTCGAGCTTCCCGTTATGGCCGGTCGTGTGCTCGTTTTTCACACAGAGAAGCGCCATGTCCATCTTCTTGGGGTCGAAAAAGGCTGCCAGTTTCTCGAGGTTCGACATTTCATCGTTTGGCTCTCCCACCCAGAAGAGATCCGCATTCATCACGAACAGGGGGCCGGAGGGAAGCAGCTTCAGACCCTTGGCCAGGCCGCCGCCTGAGTTCATCAATGCCGCACGTTCGTCGGAAATGATGATTTTTGGCGCTTGGCGCTCGGCGAGATGCGCAAGCATCTGGTCTGCGAGATGGTGGACGTTCACAACTGCGGTTTCAACACCAGCGTGGTGGAGCGAATCCAGCGCATAATCGATCATCGCCTTGCCGCCGATTTTCACAAGCGGCTTTGGCGTCGTGTCGGTAATGGGGCGCATGCGGGTTCCAAGCCCCGCAGCCAGCACCATGGCATGTTCAATTTTCATCGAGATACAGGCTTTATGATTCGGCTGACAGGATTCCAGCCTTTATCAGCCACGCTTTCAAGGGGGCGAGCGCTTCATGTTCACAGGCAACCTGCAGATGCCAGAGTGTGCGTGGCATATGCCGCATGTAAGCGGGCAGATGATCACGCTGCATGAGCCGCACCCAGAGCCCATTCAACCGGCAAGCACGCTGTGCGGACATGATCGCCCAGGTTTTCATGAAGGCCACCCGGTCAAACGGACCTTGCGCCTCGCGGGCGCTCAGATAATCCTCAAGCAGCGCGTCCATCAGCGGTCGCTCGACGGTAACGCGCGCATCCTGCACCAGCGACACGACATCGTAGGCGCTGGGTCCGATAATCGCATCCTGAAAATCGATAATGCCGACCTTGCCCAGACCCTCGCGCTCTTTCAGCCAAAGAAGGTTCGGTGAATGATAATCGCGAAGGATGAGCGCCTGTTCGGTGTGGCCCAACTGATCGAAGAGGTTTTGCCAAATGTCGAGATAGGCTTTCCTCTCGCCATCGCCAACCGCACCTCCGTCGCGTTTCCAGGGAAGGTGCCAGTCCAAAAGCAGCTCGACCTCATAGCTCAATGCGGCGCGGTCGAAGTGGGGAACGATGTGCTCGCTACGCTCGTCGATGGGCAGAGAAGCCGGAGCCGGAACCCGGTGGAAATCAGCCAGACACAAGACAGCCTTTTGATAGCGCTCGGCGATTGGTTTGCCCTCGTCGTCGAGGACACCGTCACAGCCAAGATCCTCAATCAAAAGGATTCCGTTTTCCTGATCCGCCTCAAAAATCTCCGGCGCCGAAAGGCCGAGCGACTTGAGATAGCGGCCGACGGCGATAAAAGGCCGAACATCTTCGGCAAGATGCACAAGCTGCGAATAAGGCTTCCCATCGCGAATGGGTGGGCCGTTCGACCGAGCCGGCGAATCCATCAGGACAAACTTTTCGCCATTCTGATCGGTAATTCTTTCGTAAGCGCGAAACGACGTATCGCCCGTCAGAAAGCGGCGACTGGCGCCTGCATGCCCGGTTTTCTCAAGGAATGTGCGTATGGTGAGCACACGCTTCAAACGGGCCAAAGTTGGGCCGCTCGCTTTCACCTCGAGCCGTCGTCCACCGCCTTCCTCTGTATAAATGATGTCGATGCGATTGGCCGGTAGTGCATCGCCGGCCCGGTCAGGCCATTCGATCAGCGCAATCCCGTCTTCCAGGGCTTCATCAAGGCCGAGCTCATCGAGTTCGCTCTCGTCGCCAAGGCGGTAAAGGTCGAAATGGGAAACCGGAATGCGCAAATCATAGGACTGCACAAGCGTAAAGGTGGGGCTCGGCACCTCAAGCGTTTCGTCATTGGCCAAAGCATGAATGAAGGCCCGCGCCAATGTTGATTTGCCAGCACCCAGGCCGCCTGAAAGCGCAATGCAGAGGCCCTTGGCTGCGGCCAGCGCCAAATCCTCGCCGAGCCGCCGTGTGGCGTTTTCATCGGCGAGAAACAGGGAAAGCGTTTCCATGTATTTACTCGGCAGCGCTGACAGCTTCGCTTTCGCCGATCTCGGATGGCGACAGACTTGCCGAAGGAATCCGGCAGGTCACTTCAGTCCCACGGCCCTCAACGGAATCGATCGAGACCTCGCCGTGATGCAAGCTGACGAAGCTTTCCACGATGGAGAGGCCAAGCCCCGCGCCGCTGCGCTTTCCCCGTGCTTCAAAGCGATTGAACACCTTGTCGATCATGTCCTTCGGGATACCCTGACCCTCGTCAACGACCTTGAAGAAGAAATCATTGCCGTCGCGCCAGCACTTCAGCTGTATGACACTGCCTTCGGGGGTAAAATTGGCTGCATTGGTGAGAAGCTTGACGAATATCTGCTTGAGACGCTGGTGGTCGGCGACAATGACGCCGAGATCCTGGCTTGCCGTAATATGCAGCGTGACATTGCTTTCCTGGAAGCGGCTCGCCACACGCTCGGATACTTCGTCGAGCAGATCGTCGATCACCACCTCGCTGAATTCAAGCTGCATGATGCCCGCATCAACGGTCGCCAGATCCAGAATGTCGTTCACGATGGTCAGCAGAATGGAAGAGGACGCAGAGATGTGTTCGACATACTCCGCCTGTCGCTCGTTCAACGGGCCGATGCCGGATGTCTTCAGAAGGTCGGTAAAGCCGATAATGTTCGTCAACGGTGAGCGCAGCTCATAGGAAACATGCTGCACGAAATCGTTCTTGATTTCATCGGCTTTGCGCAAGGCAGCATTCTTTTCCGTCAAAGCGCGTTCTGCCAGAACGCTGTCGGTGATGTTGACAAAGGTAAGCATGGTCTGCGCGTTGGGAAGCGGCGTCACGGCATAATCCAGAACAAGACCTGTCGTAAGCTCTATCTTACCTTCATAACTGTTTCGCTCGTCGTCGAAGCTGGTGATGATCTGGCCAAAGCGACGCCATCCATCCGGCTTGTCATAATAGGTTTCACAGGCATGTTCGATTGCGCGGATATGCGTTCCTTCCGCAGCCTGCTCGGCATTGATGCCCCAAATGGCACGGAAAGCGGGATTGCAAAGCTTGATCTTCCCGTCGGGACCGAAAACGGCGACGCCCTCTGCAAGGTGATCGATGGTTTCCTGCTGCACCTTCAAGAGCGAATTATATTGGGTCTCGAGTGTTACCTGCTCGGTCAGATTCTCGAAGACCCAGGTTGCGCCACCTTGTGGGTGAGCATTGGCGAAAACGCGTAGCGTCTGACCATTCGGCAAATACCAAAGGTCTGATTGATTATCGACGGAATGGTAGACCGAAAGGGCGTTTTCACGCCAGGATTTCCAGTTCAGTTGCTCCGGCAATTTCCCATTGTCGCGCAACCGGTCCAGCAACTCGCCATTGCTTGGATGCGATTCCAGGAAGGCCAGGTCCAGACCCCAAAGGCTTTGGAATGCCTGATTGTAAAATTGCAGATTTTGCGCGCTGTCGAAGATGGCGACTGGCGTTCCAAGGTGATCCAATGTCTCCGCATGGCTTTTCAAAGTGCGGTTCAGTTCCTCGCGAACCGCTTCGATATTGGAGATATCGACCGCCATCCCGGCGGTGCCGCCGGGCGTCTTGATCTCGGCCACTTCGTAAAATGCCCTTTCCCCCTTCACCACAGTGGAAATGCGGTCGTAATAGGGGCTCTCAGGTGTAACCGAGGAGCGAATCTTCTGGCGCGTCGCTGTGGAAAGCAGTTCCTTACCTTCCGCAATCGCCTCCTGTGGGTTGCGCGCTTCGACAGCTTCACTGAAGGCTTCGTTGACCCAAAGAAGGGTGCCGTCGTTGGAGCGCTGCCAGACCGGCACTTCCACAGAATCGAGCAATGATTGGAACATGGAAATCGTAGAGGACAGACGATCACGTTCGATCTGCAATTCCGCCAGTTCGGCGCGCAAATTGCTGAGCGCGACGAAACGGACGAATGCCCGCCCGCCGGAAACCCGCCCTTGGGCTTCCAAAACCTCAGCGCGCTGCGTTTCCACGATCATGTCAAAGCTTACGCCCTGAGAGCGAAGCGCATCAATGGAGGCCTCCAATTCGCCGGCCGAGCGCGGGTTCAGCCATTTGCCGAAGGCCAGGAATTCGCGGTGATCGGCGGGCGCTCCGGTTTCAGCAGGCAGATGCCCGAGAATTTCCCGCTGCCCGCTCATAGAATCCCAAATCACAATCCGGCGGTTCTTGTCGGCAATGAGCGCTTCGTAGCGTGAGATTTTCTGCGTTGCTTCACTGAGTTCGCCACGCACCTGAATGCTTTCCGCTTCGGCTGCGCTGCGCCGGCGTCTTTGCCAGACTGCCGAGATCAGGGCTGCGGAGAGCCCGCCGGCAAGCAAGGAAAATCCCGCGACCCCTGCAGAATTGAATGCGCTGCCGAACAGCACAAGCTTGCTGGCCGCATGGGCATTCACAGCTGAAAGCACTGTTCCCGACGCCAGCAATATGCCGAACTTTCCAGCATTGATCTTTGAAACGGCAGCACGCCTGTCGAGGCTCAATAGCTGCTCACTGCCGGATTGTCCGGTTTTATTTTTAGAACCCATTACCGGTCTGTCCCCGTCTTTTGCCGCCAATTCGACAAGACATACCAAATCGTGTCGCCGGATTTTCCGCACCTGATCCGGCGAATCATGCTGCAAAGACAATACTTCCTTCGTGATTCTGCGGGAAGTGATTTGGATCAAAAATATAGCCGCTACTCCTAGGGAGAGTAGCGGCTACAATATCTTGTGTTGCTATCAGGTAAAATCAGTAGCGATAGTGTTCCGGCTTGAACGGGCCCTTTTGTTCTACGCCAATATAGGCCGCCTGTTCTTCCGAAAGCTGCGTGAGTGTTGCACCGAGTTTGGCCAGGTGCAGAGCTGCAACCTTTTCGTCGAGGTGCTTGGGCAGAACATAAACGTCGTTCTTGTAGTTTTCACCACGGACGAAAAGCTCAATCTGAGCCAGAACCTGGTTGGAGAACGATGCGGACATCACGAAAGACGGGTGGCCTGTGGCGTTGCCGAGATTCAAAAGACGGCCTTCGGAGAGAAGAAGCATGCGATTGCCGCCAGGGAATTCGATCATATCGACCTGCGGCTTCACGTTGGTCCATTTCAGGTTACGAAGGGCGGCGACCTGGATCTCGTTGTCGAAGTGTCCAATATTGCCGACAATCGCCATATCCTTCATGGCGCGCATATGTTCGATGCGGATGACGTCCTTGTTGCCGGTGGTCGTGATGAAGATATCGGCAGACGAGGCGACGTCTTCGAGCGTAACCACTTCGAAACCATCCATAGCGGCCTGAAGCGCGCAGATCGGATCGACTTCGGTGACCTTCACGCGTGCGCCAGCACCGCGAAGCGAGGCGGCAGAGCCCTTGCCCACGTCGCCATAGCCACAAACAACAGCAACCTTGCCGGCCATCATCACATCGGTACCGCGGCGAATGCCGTCAACCAGCGATTCCTTGCAGCCATACTTGTTGTCGAACTTGGACTTCGTAACCGAATCGTTGACATTGATGGCCGGGAAGGGAAGCAGGCCCTTCTTGGAGAGCTGATAAAGGCGGTTCACGCCTGTCGTCGTCTCTTCGGTAACGCCCTTGATGGCGTCGCGCTGTTTGGTGAACCAGCCTGGCGAAGCTGCAAGGCGCTTCTTGATCTGCGCAAAAAGAACCTCTTCTTCTTCGGAACCTGGGTTCGACAACACGTCTTCGCCAGCCTCAGCGCGTGCGCCAAGCAGGATATACATGGTCGCATCGCCGCCATCATCCAGGATCATGTTAGAGAAGCCACCGTCGGCCCACTGGAAGATGCTGTCGGTATAGGTCCAGTATTCTTCAAGTGTCTCACCCTTGACGGCGAAAACCGGAATGCCGGACGCTGCAATCGCAGCGGCGGCATGGTCCTGCGTGGAGAAGATGTTGCACGAAGCCCAGCGCACGTCTGCGCCCAGCGCAACCAGCGTTTCGATCAGTACCGCGGTCTGGATCGTCATGTGCAGCGAGCCGGAAATGCGCGCGCCCTTCAGAGGCTTGTCGGAACCGAACTCTTCGCGGCAGGCCATCAGGCCCGGCATTTCCGTTTCGGCAATGTCGATTTCTTTGCGGCCGTAGTCAGCCAGGCCGATATCGGCGACAACATAATCTTTGTTGCTCATTCTGTTTCTCCAGATCTCTATTGTGTGCTGCGTTGGTTTGCCGGCAGCCAAATTCCAATGGCATTGCGCCTTCGCACAAAGCCATATCAGGGCGCGCGCACTATTTCAATAAAGATATAAAGAAGTCTTTATGTCAGCTAGTCATTCTTCCTCGCCGAACTTGCTTGCGACAAGTTCGGCAAGCGCATCCAGCGCGTCTTCTGCATCCCCACCTACGGCGGAAACGGTAATCGAACTACCAGGGCTGGCTGCAAGCATCATCAATCCCATGATGGATGTTCCGCCGACAGTCATGCCGTCCTTTGAGACGGAGATCTGCGCTTCGAATTGCTCAACAACCTGAACGAATTTTGCAGAGGCCCGCGCATGCAGGCCGCGTTTATTGACGATGAGAAATTCCCGTGGGTCAGCCATTGCGCCGTGAATTATTTGCCCGCAAGCAGGCTGCTTGCAATGTTGATGTATTTGCGGCCCGCTTCAGCCGAATCTTTCAACGCCTTGGCCATATCATTTTCGGCGCGAATGCCTGCAAGCTTGATCAGCATGGGCAGATTGACGCCGGCAATCACTTCTATTCGTCCGGCAGACATGACGGAAATCGCCAGATTGGAAGGCGTTCCGCCAAACATGTCTGTCAAAATGATCACGCCATTGCCGTCGTCTGTCTTTTTCACAGCGTCAAGTATATCCTGCCGCCGTTGATCCATATCGTCTTCAGGGCCGATCGACACGGTCTCAAGCTGTTCTTGCGGGCCGACCACATGTTCAAGCGCGTGCCGGAATTCTTCAGCAAGCTTGCCATGCGTTACAAGAACGAGTCCAATCATGCAGCAATTGCTCCATCTTTCATTTGAAGCGGCCAGTTATCGCATCGCAGCAAATCCGTCCACCGGTAGCCGGGCATCTTGGCAAGGAAAATTGGAAGTTCAAGACAAATCTGCCCAAATGGGGCAGAATTATGCTTTGTCTGCGGGATGTTGCAGGCGCGTCCCTACAATTCTGGATAGTACAAACCAGGGTTCGCCAATAGGAAATGGCAGGTGCAGAAGTGGCAATTCGCCGATCCCGTCTATCGCAAGTGCAGCATTTTCCTCAGGAACCCGCTCGTCTTGCGCTGGTTGAACCAGCTTTACGGCGAATTTCAAAACACATCGCTTGAGCCTCGGCATGCTCACAATGCCGGCACCGCGAACTTCCAACAGCCCTTCGATTGACGCTGTTGAACGGGCAACAAGCTTTCCGCCGACCACGGAGATGAAAACCTGATCGTCGGAAACCAGCGCCGAAAAATGCCCCTCGCGCTTTGCGCTGGCTATAATAGCGAGCGCTGCAGCACTCTTGCCGCTTCCCGATGGCCCTGTGATGAGAAAACCGGTGTCGCCGACAACAATCGCCGTTGCGTGGATATTGCGTTCACCGGTCACCGCTCTGCTCCGTCGGCAGAGACAGAATGAACCTTGCGCCTTTGATATCGCCTTTGGCGTCTATGATGTTTTCAGCTTTCAGCGTCCCGCGGTGCGCTTCGGCAATCTGTCGGCTGATGGAAAGCCCCAGGCCCGAATTCTGGCCGAAATCCTCGCCCTCGGGACGGTCAGTGTAAAAGCGCTCAAAGACGCGTTCAATGTCTTCCGCACGAATGCCGGGTCCATTGTCTTCAACGGATATACGGCAGAAATCGCGCGAACGGGAGAGTTTCACCGTAATGTGCCCACTGTTTTCAGGAACGAAGGAACGGGCATTTTCAATCAGGTTCGTCAC
This sequence comes from Rhizobium sp. L1K21, assembly GCF_024055895.1. Taxonomy (GTDB): domain Bacteria; phylum Pseudomonadota; class Alphaproteobacteria; order Rhizobiales; family Rhizobiaceae; genus Ensifer_A. The sequence continues at coordinate 48,088 of NZ_JAMXLE010000004.1, read as the reverse complement.
CACCTGACCGATGCGCAGATCGTGGCCGGTGATCTTGTAGCCGCCTTTGCTTGTCTTATCGCGATCGATTTCCAGAGAAAGCGCAACCTTCTTTTTGGAACTGCGTATTTCACGTGAAATCGTCACCAGATCTTCCAGCAGCTTTTCAAGGTCCACCGTTCTGGAATCGGCGCGCGCCAGTTCTGCGTCCAGACGCGAGGCATCGGAAATGTCGCTGATCAACCGGTCGAGGCGGCGCACATCATGCTGAATAATATCCATGAGCCGTTGCCGGGAATTGTCGTTTTTCGCCAATGGCAGGGTTTCGACAGCGCTCCTCAGCGAGGTGAGGGGGTTTTTCAGCTCATGACTGACATCTGCCGCAAAGCTCTCGATGGCGTCGATACGGTCATAAAGTGCGGTCGTCATGTCACGAAGGGCAATGGAAAGGTTGCCGATTTCGTCGCGGCGGCGGGAGAAGTCGGGAATTTCCTCACGTGCCTTGGCACCGCGCCGTACGCGGATAGCCGCCGCCGCCAGCCGACGCAGCGGATTGGCGATCGTGGACGACAGAAGCATCGACAGCGCCACGTTGACCAAGGTCGCAATACCGAACACCCGTATGATCGCAAGCCGCTCCGCGTGAACGATCTTGTCAATATCGCCGGCTTGCGTGGACAAAAGCAGCACACCGAGAACGGCCCGAAATCGCTGAATGGGAACAGCGACGGAAACGATCAGCTCGCCCTTTTCCGTCGTGCGAACGACCGCGCCGCGCACACCAGTCAGAGCGTTCATGACCTCCGGGTAGATCGAACCATCCCCGCCGGGAGCTTCCTTGTAGACCGGCAGATTGCCGGGCTGCAGCAGGCGGTTGAACCAGGTTCCGATCTTTTCCGAAAGGGTCGATGGCTCATCGTCCAGAGGCGCGAGGTCGTAGCGCAGCACCTGGGCACCAGTATAAAGGTGTCTGGAATCGAGGATCAGGCTGGCATCTGCATCATAAATGCGCGCGCGTGTGCGGGTTGGTGAAATCAGCCGTCTCAGGATCGGCGCCACCTTTTGCGGCACGATCGGAAAATCAAGGTCCTCATCGTTCGGAATTGGCGTGATGCTCTGCCCGGCCTGCAATTCGAGAAGCTTTTGCGGGTCGATTGTGATGGAATTCGTGTCCACCGATGCAGAGGCCGAAATGGCACCGGAAATGATCTCGCCTTGCGTGAGCAGGCTTTCAACGCGCGCGTCGATCAAGCCCTCACGGAACTGGTTGAGATAGAGAATACCGCCGACCAGAACCAGAAGTGCCGCAAGGTTGAAAAAGACGATCTGCCGGGTGAGGCTCGAAAACAAAGCATTGCCAAAAATGCGACGTGCGAGCACGAAAGGGCGCGACAGAAGCGGCGCGTGTCCCTTTCCGGCAGCCGAACGGCCGGATGAAACGCCTTCATTTTCGAATGTGTCGTCGGCCAAGATCCAAAAACCCGTTCAATGGCGGATATCCCGTCAAGCCGCCTCGCGGAAGCGATACCCAACGCCATAAAGGGTTTCTATCATGTCGAATTCAACGTCAACCACTTTGAATTTCTTGCGCAGCCGCTTGATGTGGCTGTCGATCGTACGGTCATCCACATAAACGTGCTCGTCATAGGCTGCATCCATCAGCGAATCGCGGCTTTTGACAACGCCGGGGCGCTGGGCGAGCGATTGCAGGATGAGAAACTCGGTGACCGTCAGCGTCACGGGTTCGCCCTTCCAGGTGCAGGTGTGCCGCTCTTCATCCATCACCAGCTGGCCGCGCTCCAACGTGCGCACCTGATCCGGTTGGCCGGTCTTCAACGTACCGGCAGCGCTGGCTTCGCGGCTTGCCACGCGGCGCATTACGGCTTTGACGCGCTCCACCAGGAGCCGCTGAGAGAACGGCTTGGTGATGAAATCGTCCGCACCCATCTTCAGGCCGAACAGTTCGTCGATCTCTTCATCCTTCGAGGTCAGGAAAATAACGGGCAGATCGGACTTCTGCCGCAATCTGCGCAGAAGCTCCATGCCGTCCATACGCGGCATCTTGATATCGAAAATGGCAAGTTGTGGCGGTCGCGCCAGCAGCCCGTCGAGCGCTGATGCACCGTCTGTATAGGTTTCAACCTTGTATCCCTCGGCCTCGAGCGCAATCGATACCGACGTCAGGATGTTGCGGTCATCATCCACCAGTGCAATCGTCTGCATTTCATTCAACTCCAATCTCATGTCAGCACATCTCCTTGCGGTGGAAAAATGTCAGCCCCATTCCTCGTGCCCCACAAGTCAGTTTCGCTAATGAGGATAAAGGTGGAACAAATTGTGGCAAAGCGAAAAAACTTTTCACTTACCTATTTCTGTGTCCGGCAGGCAGATTCTGCGAAATGATTTTCTAAAACTGTCACATTAAAACGATTTAGATTTTTTGGTTAATAATTAAATCGATTAAATATTTGAATTGATTGGCAAATTTCTCCTATTTCGTATTGCCTTTTAAAATGAAGCATGCCTATGGTCGCCGCCATTAGAACCCTAACTGGAAGCAAAGGACACGGGTTATGGAGGAATTGGGCCTACGCAATCCCAACGCGGGCATTGGCGCCATCGGTTTCAGGAAATTGAAGACTGTGCGCTACAATTTTCTGGAGGCGGCTCTTTATGAGGAAGCCATCCGCAACGGCGAAGCCGAACTGACCGCTGACGGTGCACTGCGCGCCGTGACAGGCCACCATACCGGTCGCTCGGCAAAGGACAAGTTCGTTGTGCGCGATGAAAACACCGACGGCAAAGTCTGGTGGGACAACAACAAGCCTATGGCACCGCGCCATTTCGAGCAGCTTTTCGATGATATGCTCGCCTATGCCGAGGGCAAATCGCTTTACGTGCAGGACCTCATCGGCGGCGCTGATGCCGAAAATGCCCTGCCGACGCGCGTTATTACGGAATTTGCATGGCATTCCCTGTTCATCCGCAATCTTCTGATTCGTCCGGAACAGGAAGCGTTGAAGGACTTCCAGGCCAAGTTCACGATCATTGATCTGCCCGGCTTCAAGGCCAACCCTGAGCGCCACGGCTGCCGCACTGAAACCGTGATTGCTTGCGATCTGGTCAACGGCGTCGTTCTCATCGGCGGCACGGCTTATGCCGGTGAAATGAAGAAGTCGGTCTTCACCGCACTCAACTATATGCTGCCGGAAAAGGGCGTCATGCCTATGCACTGCTCGGCCAATGTTGGCCCCGATGGTGACACCGCTGTCTTCTTCGGCCTTTCGGGCACCGGCAAGACAACCCTGTCCGCAGACCCATCGCGCACGCTGATCGGTGACGATGAGCACGGCTGGGGTGAAAATGGCATCTTCAACTTCGAAGGTGGCTGCTATGCCAAGACAATCCGGCTTTCTGCAGAAGCCGAGCCGGAAATTTTCGCAACGACCAAGCGTTTCGGCACTGTGTTGGAAAACGTCGTTCTCGACGAAAACCGCGTTCCGGATTTCAACGACGGTTCGCTGACAGAGAACACGCGCTGCGCCTATCCGCTGCATTTCATTCCGAATGCATCCGAAACCGGCACGTCCGGGCACCCGGCAACGATCATCATGCTGACGGCTGATGCCTTCGGTGTGATGCCGCCGATCGCCAAGCTGACGCCTGAGCAGGCCATGTACCACTTCCTCTCCGGCTACACCGCAAAGGTCGCTGGCACCGAACGTGGCGTCACAGAACCGGAAGCGACCTTCTCCACCTGCTTCGGCGCACCGTTCATGCCGCGCCATCCGTCGGAATATGGCAACCTGTTGCGCGATCTGATTGCCGAGCACAAGGTCAATTGCTGGCTGGTGAATACGGGCTGGACCGGCGGTGCTTATGGCACTGGCTCACGTATGCCCATCAAGGCGACGCGCGCACTTCTGACCGCTGCTCTCGACGGTTCGCTGTCGAAGGTTGAATTCCGCAAGGACGAAAACTTTGGCTTTGAAGTGCCGGTGGCTGTTTCCGGTGTCGATACAAAGATCCTCGATCCGCGTTCGACCTGGGCCGATGGCGACGCCTATGACGCGCAGGCCCGCAAGCTGGCCGATATGTTCATCGCCAACTTCGCGAAGTTCGAGGCCCATGTTGACGGTGGCGTGCTGAGTGCAGCCCCCGGCGTTCGTCTGGCTGCTGCAGAATAAATCCCGAATCCAAGGATTCACGTGAAACCCGGCGTTCTCAGCGCCGGGTTTTTTCGTTATGAAGACGCCATGGCAAGTACCGATCTCCATATCAACGACCGCGTCGTGATCGCCGGCTGGGAGCTGACCGAGCAATTCGTGCTGGCCGGCGGCCCCGGCGGGCAGAATGTCAACAAGGTGTCGACAGCCGTTCAGCTGTTTTTCAATTTGCGTGGCTCACCGGCGCTGAGCGATGCGGTCAAGGCGCGCGCTGCCCGCATCGCTGGGCGTCGGCTTTCAAAGGACGGCGTTCTGATGATCGAGGCAAGCAGATTTCGCTCCCAGGAGCGAAACCGCGAAGACGCCCGCGAGCGGCTGAAGGAGCTTCTCTTGCAGGCGCTCGCCCCGCCGCCGCCACCGCGCAAGAAGACGAGGCCGACAAAGGGTTCGATCGAACGCCGGCTGAAGGCCAAGGCAGGTCGCAGTGAGGTGAAGAAGATGCGCGAACGGCCGCGTGACGACTGAGCTTGGAATTTGTAGGCACCCGCGGACGAAATTCTGTTGCTTTTGGGCCGGTGTTCAACTCTGATAAGGTACAACAAACCTGAAGGGGGATCACGGAAATGGGTTTTTTCAGCTTTATCAAATCGGCAGGCAAGAAGCTGGGTCTTGGTGGTGACGACGAAGCGCCTGATGCTCAAGCCGTCAAAAAAGAGCTCGAGTCCCATGGTCTCGGCACCGACGCCGTCGAGGTGCAGGTTATCGACGACAAGGTTGTTCTCAAAGGTGCGGTGAAAGATCAGTCGATCTTTGAAAAAGCCGTTGTGGCGGTGGGAAACACGCTCGGCATTGCCGCTGTTGAAGCCGACGATCTGAAGGTGGAAGGCGCAAAGGCGGCCGAACCCATTTTCCATACGGTGAAGAAGGGCGATAATCTCTGGAAAATCGCCGAAGCAGAATACGGCAAGGGCAACGGTCCCAAATACGAGATGATATTTGAAGCCAACAAGCCGATGCTCACCCATCCCGACAAGATTTACCCGGGCCAGGTCTTGCGCATTCCGCCTTTGAAATAACCGAACCTGACTGGCGAAAAAAGCGGGTCCCTTTGACAACCCATTACGCAACGTGGGAATGAAGCGGTATGACTTTTGTTCTGCCAAAAGGTATTCGCCACATCCCTGCCTATCTCGACCGAAGCGAGCAGGTGGCTCTGGTTGAAACCATTCGATCGATCGTTGAAGAGGCTCCGCTTTATACGCCGCATATGCCGCGAAACGGCCAGCCCATGTCCGTCCGCATGACAAATTGCGGAACACTGGGCTGGTATACCGATAAGGCAGAAGGCTACCGCTACATCTCCGCCCACCCGGTCACATCAAAGCCATGGCCGGCGATTCCGCTGAAACTGATGGAGATTTGGCAGGAATTCTCAGGTGTCGAAAAGGATCCCGAGGCCTGCCTGATCAATTTCTACGCCCCAGAGGCCAAAATGGGCCTGCATGCAGACATTGATGAGAAGGCCTTCGACTGCCCGGTGGTCTCAGTCTCGTTGGGCGATGATTGTCTGTTCCGGGTCGGCGGCTTGGCCAGAAAAGATAAAACCCAGTCTTTCCGCCTCTGCAGCGGCGATATCGTCGTCATCGGCGGAGAAAACCGCAAGGCCTATCACGGAGTTGACCGCATCTACCCAAACACATCCGATCTCCTGAAAAGCGGCGGCAGGATCAATCTCACGCTGAGGCGGGTTAATGCTTGACCGGCCACAAGTTCAATATTGTGCCGGCGGAAATGCAGTGTTATTGCAACACTTTGCGCTCCGCCCGCTGTGAGGTGGATCGAAATCTGCCTTGTCTGAGGCAAGCAGTGATAAATTTGCTCGTGATGTAAGGCTTTCTGAAGCCTTGCAAGATAGGTAAAATTTGCGTAGAGAACGCCCGGTAATCAGCATTGGGATGAGACAGTATGACGAAGACAGCTTTGGTATGTGGTGCCGGTGGCTTTATTGGCTCGCATCTTGTGAAGCGGCTAAAGCGGGAAGGTTTCTGGGTTCGCGGGGTCGATCTGAAATTTCCCGAATTTGCTGAAACCGAAGCTGATGACTTTGTTGTTGCCGACTTGCGTGACAACGGGAACTGTAAAGCTGTGATCGATAGACGTTTCGATGAAGTTTATCAGCTTGCTGCGGATATGGGCGGCGCGGGCTTCATCTTTACCGGAGAAAACGATGCGGACATTATGCATAACTCCGCCACGATCAACCTGAACATTGTTGATGCATGCCACAAGCGCAACGTTCAGCGCGTATTTTATTCATCTTCTGCGTGCATTTATCCTGAACACAATCAGCTTGACCCAGACAAGCCGGTTACTGCTGAAGAAAGTGCTTATCCCGCCAATCCCGATAGCGAATATGGTTGGGAGAAGCTATTTTCGGAGCGCCTTTTCCTTGCTTACGCACGCAACCACAATATGACCTGCCGCGTCGCGCGTTACCACAATATTTTTGGTCCGGAAGGTACCTGGGCTGGCGGCCGCGAAAAAGCGCCTGCAGCTATGTGCCGAAAAGTTGCGGAGGCCCAGGACGGGGGCGAGATAGAGATCTGGGGCGACGGAAAGCAGACCCGCTCCTTCCTTTACATTGATGAATGCGTCGAGGGCACACTCCGTCTTATGCGTTCAGAAACATTTGCCGGCCCGGTGAATATCGGTTCGGACGAAATGGTGACGATCAACCAACTGGCTGAGCTGGTGATGCAGGCTGCCGGAAAGCAGCTTGCTCTCAAGCACATTCCAGGCCCGCTCGGTGTGCGTGGACGCAACTCTCATAATGAGTTAATCCGCAGCAAGCTCAATTGGGCCCCGTCTGCGAGCCTTGCTGACGGTATCGCAAAGACCTATCCTTGGGTGGCGTCGAAGGTTGCCGAGCGCCAGGCCAAGTCGAAAAAGAACTAAATTCAGGTTTCCAAATCATGGTTCAAAATCTATCTGTTGTAGGGCTCGGTAAGCTCGGTGCCCCGATGCTCGCTGTGTTCGCCCAAAAAGGTTTCAACGCCATTGGAATGGATTTGAATCCAGCCTTTGTCGATGCAATCAATGAAGGCCGCGCACCTGTGCCAGAGCCGGGTTTGCAGGAAATGATCACGGCCAATCGGAGCCGCATTCGTGCAACGACAAAAATGGAGGAGGCTGTTCTTGAATCAGATATCACCTTCATTATCGTGCCGACGCCAAGTGGTGAAGGTGGCTTTTTCCGCAATGACTATGTCATTTCAGCGGTCAAGGAAATCGGTGCCGCCCTTCGTAAGAAGGAAGGCTATCATGTCGTGGTTATAACCTCGACCGTCATGCCGGGCTCGACGGGCGGTGTGATCCGACAGGCTCTGGAAGAGGCATCCGGTCGAACAGTCGGCGAAGACCTTGGTCTTTGCTATAACCCCGAATTCATTGCACTCGGAACTGTCGTGCGGGACATGCTTTTTCCTGACATGATCCTGATCGGGGAAAGCGACGACAAGGCGGGCGGTGTACTGGAGACGGTTTATCGTCAATCGACTGAAAGCAATCCTGAATTTCAGCGCATGAATTGGGTAAACGCCGAAATATGCAAGATATCGGTTAACACCTATGTGACCACGAAGATCTCCTACGCAAACATGATCGCTGATCTGTGCGATCATCTTGAGGGAGCAGATGCAGACGTTGTCACGTCGGCGCTTGGCGCTGATAGCCGTATCGGCAAGAAGTACATCCGTGGTGCCATCGCCTATGGTGGCCCCTGCTTCCCGCGTGATAACAAGGCTTTCGCCGCGTTGGGTCGCTCGCTGGGCGCAAACACCGACTTGGCTGTTGCAACGGACGTGATCAACTCGCATCAGTCTGTTCGGTTGTCGCGGGCGGTGGCCAAGCTGAACAAGCCTGGTGCCAAAGTTGCAATTCTCGGGCTTGCGTACAAACCGAATACGCCTGTTATTGAGGAAAGTCAGGGGCTTGCCTTGGCAGAGCAGCTTCTTGCCGATGGCTACGGCGTGTCGCTGAGCGATCCTGAGGCGCTCGAAAGCCTCTCAGCTGCAAGCCTGCCCTCTGGCGCGACGGTGGAGGCTGATCCCCACGCGGCAATCAACAAGGCCGATATCGTCATCGTAATGACGGCTTGGGATGCATACCGTCAGCTGTCAGCCGGCGAATTTGCAGGAAAGATTGTCATCGACCCGTGGCGGCTTTACAACCAAGGTTCTCTTTCGGCCGCGGAAAACCATATCTGGCTCGGCTGGGGATCGAAGTCCGCCAACTGATTTCTCTGCTCAAACGAGGTGATATGCCATGATTTCGCTCGTCCTTTACGGTCGCAATGACAATTATGGCTATAACCTGCATAAACGCGCAGCGCTGAGCCTCAATTGCATGGCTGAGGTGCTGACGGGGCAGGACGATGAAATCCTGTTCGTCGATTACAACACGCCGGACGATTTCCCCACGTTTCCGGAAGCGATCCAGGACACACTGACCGCTCAGGCCAAGAAAAAACTGCGCATTCTACGAGTACGTCCTGACGTGCATCGCCGCCTTTTCGCGCACAAGACGCATCTGATTGCGTTGGAGCCGGTCTCCCGAAACGTGGCGGTGCGGCGGTCGAACCCAAACAACCGTTGGATACTCTCATCCAACACAGACATGATCTTCGTTCCGAGCAAGGGTCGTTCGTTGACCGAGTCAGTGGGCGGGCTCCCGGACGGCTTCTATTGCGCGCCGCGCCTCGAGATCCCCGAAACTCTTTGGGAAGATCAGTTTGACCGGATGAACCCGGAACGCGTCATCGAATTAACGCGTGACTGGGGTTGGCGCTATCACCTCAACGAGGTGGTTTATGGTGCCGATACTATCCTCTATGATGGCCCCGGCGACTTCCAGTTGATGCTGCGTGAAGACCTCTTCCGCTACCATGGCTTCCATGAGGAAATGTTGCGCGGCTGGCACGTGGACTCCAACATCTCCAAGAGACTTTGTCTCGTACATGGTGCCGTGGGCGATGCAGCACCCTATGTATACGGCTACCACTGCGACCACACGCGGCAGATTACGGCGATGCATAAGAGCGGTGCGGTTGAAAACAGCACAAAGACCTTTATCGATGATGTAGCGAAACCTGACATTCCGGAACAGGCCGACACCTGGGGTCTTGCAGACGAAGAAATCGAGGAAGTAAGACTCATCGGGAAAACTCAGGTCGGCTATGCATCCGCATTGGACAAGGTCATTGAACCCCGCCTCAAGACCCCGATTCTTTCCTATTACAAACAGGGTTTTTTCGACAAGAATCCGGCTCACCCCGGGCACATTCTCCCTTTCCTGTTGGATTTGTTCGTTAACGCGCGTAGTGGCCAAAGAATCTTGTGGCTTGGACCTCGTGGTGAGATGTTTGATCTCTTCTCGAAAGCTCTCGATGTCCTCGACAACGGCCACATCATCGAGACTTGTGAACATGACTCGCCTAGGGTAGCAGACCTGATCGAGCGCGCAGACACATTTGTGGTCAACTTTGGGGTACCGCATATTCTGCCAAATCATGAAATTATGCATCTTTGGGAGCGTTTGAAGGCGATCCAGGACGCTGAGCAACTGCGTCACGACGAGGGCCGACCGCGGCGTGTGGTCGGGTTAAACGCAGTCCACACCTCGGCAGAGCCGGTCATGACGTCGATTGTAGATTGCGCAAAGACGCCCTTTTCTTGCCGGCTTCGCCATGGTTATGTGAAAGCACGAAAGCACATGCCCAAGGTGATCGACGCGCGTGAGAAAATGCTTGTTACCGAGCACGGTAGAATTCTGCCCGACGGCCGAGTGGCCACTAACCCTCAACTCAAAAATCGTCATCTGAGGGATGCCATTTACGGGCCTTATCTCAATCTGGAATTTGGTTCATTTCGGTTGGAGGCTGACTTATCTTGCGATGAAACACAGACTGAGGCAGAGCAGCAGGCCAGCGAAGGCCGCCATGCTCGGGTGGTGCTAAAGATCGGTCAGAGAACCATCTATGCACGCGCGCTTTCCGCGCAGGAGCTTCGTAAGTGCCATATTGCTATCGACTTCGCTGTAACAACGCAAACTGGGCTGGGAGCGATGGAGTTCGTCGTCTCGTCGAATTTGACAAGTTCTGTCGCGCTCGATTCAATTTCAGTCACGCGAATTCTCGAGGAACAACCGCAGCAGAAGCAGTTTGAACCGCTTGACTGTCTTCCGGTGTTGAACTTCACCTCAAGAATTGACGGTTTTTCCAACAAGGGCCTCGTTGTTAAAGCCGGCGGTGAAATCGGATGGCAAAGGAACTGTCTCTTTGGACCCTACGTGACTTTGCCACAAGGCTCGTATCGACTGGAGGTCGAGGCAAGGCTGAATACTGAACAGAGAACAGGGCGTCTTCTTAAGCGTCTTGGCATGTCCAAGACGAAGCTTTCTGCAACGGTGAGAGACTCGAAGAAAAACGTTGCCTCCTCTCGGGCCACCGTTAGCGAGGACGGCATGCACCTGTGCGTGCCTTTTGAGGTGACTGATAGGGAATTCGGCGAACTGTTCGAATTCGTGTTGGATGTGGCCGGACCCAGTTCCTTGGTGGTGACTTCGATGAAAGTCAAGAAGGCGGACGTCTAGGTTTTTGTTGGACCCAAGAGCGCAATTATCAGGGGCTTTGAATGGTTGAAAGCCACTTTGATTGACGGCATCGCGCGAGGCGGATATCTGTGCTTCAACTGAGTAAATCGCACTTAGCGGTGAAAATAGGTTCTAAATGTTAAATTTGAGACCCCAAGAAAAAACGGTTGCCCATCGGAATTTAGACTTTGTTTTTCTCTTGTTTATACCTGTCGGATACGCATTTATCAATGATAACTGGATGTTTACTGCGGTCGGCTGGTTAGATCCATGGTACTATATAGGTTATGGTCTCAATTACGATAATCCAGACTTCCTTGATGATTACTATAAAATCTCCAGGCTTCCGTGGATATTAATTGAATATTTTGTTAGGGATAATTTTAGTTACTACTATTCAGGCGTAATTATACAGATGACGCTGATGATGGGCACAACTGCGGCAATGTATGCTGCGCTCTTTAGAACAATCGGACGAACGGGCGCCCTATTTGGAGTTCTGTTTTATGCCACTTACGTGTATTCCTACGCTTCCGGCGGCGCCGATTACCATAATGGCTGCGGTGGACTATTTTTCGCATTATCCTGGATTTGCGCGATCCGCGCCGGCGAGACACAGGCCTCCGCACGTTGGACCGTTGCAACCGGTGCAATGATTGGACTTTCTGTCCACAGCATAATCGTAATGGTGAATCTTGCACCCATTCCGATTGTATTTCTCCTAGCACAATATAGAACGCTAAATCACCGTTGGCCCCCAATAGCTAAGACGCTATTATGGCTTGCTTCGGGCGCTCTGCTAGTAACGGCATTACTGTGCATCGTGAATTGGAGCGTGGGGCGTAACCCGTTATTCTTTTTACTTCAATTTAAGCTGGCATCATCGTTTATTGCCGACTCAAGCCATCAAACCGCGTGGTGGCATGATTGGGGAACGCCATGGTATCTTTCGGTAAACCGCTTATACCTAATTCCGGCAGCTGCTGGTCTCGCGGTTACCTTTCCTCTGGCTTTTTACATTTGGAAAAGCGAAAAGAATAAGACGCGTCGCGATATCGCGCTGCTTTACGTGCTTCTATATGCTTTCTATGGCGCTTTATGGATCTTTTGGCAGTCCGTGGGGCAAACAGCCTTGGACTGGATTTATTTTGCCTACCCTCTCATATTTCCGTTATCGGGCCTGGTCGGTGCGGCCGCGTCAGTACATGCCGAAAAATTGGATAGGGAAGCAGGAATATACTTCAGCTTGATTCCCGCCTTTTCGGTCTTTTTGGTGCTTGCTCCGTTCGCCCTGCACCCCGTCTTTTATTTTGAAATGACTGACAAGTTGTTTTTCGCAGTAATCGGTTTTAATTTCTTGTTTCTCGTATTTATTTTAGCTCGGGGAGTAGGACGCTGGCAGTCCACCTTTGCTTCCGGCCTCCTGTGTTCCGTAGCAATTTCAATCCTCAATTATAACGCTGGCAGGGGTGAAATCGATCATTTTAAGAGAGACAGCTGCCACTACAATGCAATTAACGGTGCGGCAATTGAAGAAGCGCATCGATTTTTGCGTGAATCAGGCTTCGGCTTTGACAGAATTCTTATTTGGGGCGACGCCAATGAGTCAGTCAGGCTCCCGCTTTGCCCAGGCGCTCCAGGCTCGGTTTCGCTGGGACAAATCTGGCCTTCACTTGTTTCAACAGGCTTCAGATATGTTGCGGCGCCTTGGGAAGCGAAGAAGCTTGAGGAGATCTCGATAAGGCGATTTCAGGAAATCAGTGAAAATCCAACGCTGATTGTGCAGGTCAGTAACTCTCTGATATCTGCGGAGGAGCTTCGCAACAGATTCGCGGTGGTGGCCAGCGCCGAAATGCCAGGGCAGATAAATTCGCATCAACTCAAAACTCTGCCGTTGAAACTGTATTTCTTCGAGGTCGGCGGAATGAAGCAGAAATGAAAAACGGATGAAAAAGCCAAGATTCAAGCTATTCTCGCCGTTTTGATGCCAGAAAATCCTTTGCAGAAATTAGTTCAACTATAGCAGGCTGGCTGTAAAACAAGTATGGAAGGCAGCTTTGTCAATAACGCGTGCAGAGAAAATGTTCGAAATTGAAGCAATAACCCGCCCGGATCGGTCGGGACAATTGGGTGAGCGTCCGAAATTGCCCTGTCTGGCCGTGGTTGTTCCCTGCTACAACGAGGAGGATATGCTTCCTATCACTTTTGCAAAGCTCGAAGCTTTCTTGCAAAGCGTCATTGACGTGGAAATTTGCGCATCGGAAAGCTACATTGTCTTTGTGGACGACGGGTCTAAGGACCGCACCTGGTCTCTAATCGTAGAGCAATCTGATGTGGATCCGGATCGCTTCCGCGGCATCAAGCTTGCTGCAAATGTAGGACACCAGAATGCCTTGTTGAGTGGTCTTCATTACGTCACTGACAATTGCGATATTTGTGTAAGTATTGATGCTGACCTTCAAGACGACCTAAAAGCGATTAAGGAGATGATCGCGGCCTATCAGGCTGGCGCGGAGCTGGTATTGGGCGTACGTAGGAGCCGAAACACAGACACGAGTTTCAAGCGCAACACTGCTCGCGGGTTCTACAAGTTCATGAAATGGCTTGGCGTAAACTTGGTAGAAGACCACGCGGATTTTCGGTTGATGTCCAACGTTGCTCTCCAGAATTTGAAGCAATATCCTGAGCGGAACCTGTTTCTGAGAGGCATCGTTCCTATTTTGCACCAGGACGTTGCTTATGTTTATTATGATCGGTTGGAGCGGTTAGCCGGAGTCAGCAAATATCCACTGTCAAAGATGCTGATGCTTGCCTGGAATGGTGTAACATCCTTTTCCGTGAAGCCGCTAAGAGTAATAACGTCTGTTGGACTTTTAGTGTTCGCTTGCTCATTGATCCTGACAATCTATGCGCTTATCGGTGCAATGATCGGAATAACAGTTCCAGGCTGGGCCTCCACCGTGATCCCCATTTATCTCATGGGTGGTCTTAACATGAGCGCGATCGGAATTTTGGGCGAGTACATTGGCAAGATCTTCATTGAGGTCAAGCACCGGCCAAGGTTTGTTGTCGATCGCCTAACGGCTGAAAGGAGCCCGCTTGATGGCCAGTAGCAAGCATCAGAAGGTCGACTTTGATCTCTATGCCGAAAGATATGAAGCATTGTTGCAGACGCAGCTTTCCTTTTTCGAAGGTGATAGAAGCTACTTCACTCGCGCAAAAGTGGATATAATTCAGGAGCTAATCAAGGTGAAGCCGAAATCGGTGTTGGATTTCGGCTGCGGTATCGGATTGTCGCTCCCATTTCTTAAGGCTGCGTTCCCCGATGCGGAAGTCTATGGCTCCGACCTGTCGGAAAAGAGCTTGAAGTACGTTCGCGACAATATTCCTAACGTGTATACACTTGCAGATGAGGAGGTAGATTCCAAGAGTTTCGATTTGATCTTTGTTTCTTGCGTTTACCATCACATCCATCCGTCACTCAGGGAGCAGGTTACAAGACGTCTTGCAGGCCTGCTGAATCCGGGAGGGAGCTTCGGGATTTTCGAGCACAACCCCTATAATCCGGTCACACAACGCATGGTCTCGACCTGCGAGTTTGACGATGATGCGATCCTGCTCCGTCCTAGCGAAACCACAAAATTGTTAGAGGATGCTGCTTTGAACATTAACTCAAACGGCTTCTATCTCTTTTTCCCGGGTTTCCTGAAAGCTTTTAGGGGAATGGAAAAGGCGTTGAGATTTTTGCCGCTTGGGGGTCAATATTTTGTCATCGCCTCAAAGGACTAAGTTGTTGCGTCAGCTGCGGCGCTTCTCGCTCGTGGGCATTCTCAATACTTGCGTCGGTTACTTTGTCATTTTCCTCGTGCAGCATATAACGGGTCGTCCAGTGCTTGCAAACGTGTCAGGATATGCCGCAGGTCTTGTTTTTTCGTTTGTTCTTTATCGCGTCTATGTATTCGAGGCAAATGGCGAGAAAGCTCATCCTTTGAAATTTGCGGGCGCGTTTGCGGCGGCTTACTTGGTCAATTTATTTGTTTTGACGAGAATGCTATCTCTGCTGCCAGACATGCCTTATCTTGCCCAAGTTACGGCGAGTGCGGCGTATCTTTCCGTGATGTTTTCCGCCTCGAAATTTTGGGTTTTCAGGCAAAGCAACAGATTGACGCAGAAAACTTTGCGGAATTAGACGAACTCGAGTCGGACTTCACGAAGCAATGTTCAGAACCAGAGGTCATCTTGTTAGCCGCTGGTTGCTCTCTATGCGATCCGGGCTAGGCACTTTCCGTAGCGCATTCTTGCCCACTTCGCCGTTTTGATCAGCTTGACGGCGTTTGGTGCTCGAAAAACTGAGATTCGCGATCGTCGATAATCTTCTCGGGACAAGCCGACAGGTTTCAACCTAAGCATAGACAAGGGCCTTTAAACAAGTATATCACAGCCTGCGAGATCCTCGGAAGATAATGCGTTGGGATATTGAGGACGAGTTCTGTGATGAAAGGATGGCGGCTAGCGCTGATCCATACTGCGCCGCACCTGTGTCGCGCTCCGAATGATAGATTGTCCCGGACACGCACCCGTTCAAGCCATCTGGCTCAAAGCCGGAGAATAAGACATATGTTCAATGAGACAATATTTGCTGTCGTGCAGGAGGGCCAGAGTATATGGTGCAGGGGAATAATAGACATGGTATATCCCGGAAATGGATTGAAAAGGCACCTTGGTATTCCTGGCTGAAGGGAAAGGCTTCAGTTGAAAGCACACCGAGTATAGTATCAAAGAATCCGATACACTCGATTGTTCCGGGATATGATCCCGTCACCTTGGTATCCTACTATGATGAATTTCAAGATTATTATCCAGAGTCGGAATTACAAACCAAACGCTGGCTTGTTCGTAACTGTCAGGAAGACTGGGTTGCCTTCGACATCGGCGCAAATGTAGGAATTTATTCCGTCCTTCTGGGAAAGCTCCTTTCGCAAGGGAAGGTATACGCGTTTGAGCCAACGACCACGATAGCCAAACTGAGTGAAAATATTAGTCACGCGGGCTTGGAAAATGTCGAAACATTTCAATTGGCTTTGGGTGCGAAGGTCGGCAATTTCAATGATGCGATATATCGCATGTGGGGGCAAGATCCCGATGTCGGCGACTTTCCTTTCACCACCGTCGACCAATTTGTTGCGGAGAAGAAGATAGGCAAAATCGACATCATGAAAATCGATGTCGATGGATTTGACTTGGAAACGCTGAAGGGCAGTGAGAAGACACTAGAAGCGTTAAATCCCTACCTTGTTATTGAATTGAACCATGCACTTGTAACGCGTGGACAGTCTGTCAATGAGGCACTGGCATGGCTTGTCGAGCGTGGGTATTCGAGTGCTCTGGTGCTGGATAATGAGAACTACCTATTAAAAAGGGATGATAAAGAGAGTTGTGGCGTGCCGGTGTTTAACTTGCGCTTCGACGTAGAGCCGCTGATTCTTCCACCCGCCTTTGAAGCTGCTTCTTCTCCAATGGAGAATGTGGCAACCTCGTTGCGTTTGCACAACGGCTCTGAAATCAACGAGCAGAATATGGTTGTCGGTCCATCCGACCGTTGGAGCTATGCTGCGGACTGTGTTTTTGATGGTTTTCTCGAGTCAACAGGTCCATCAATCGTTGAAGTGAAATTCGACGAAGTTGAGGGAAAACTTGGGGTTGGTTGCCTAAGCAGCGACGAGCAAAACTACGTTGGCAAAGAACTGCATCTGGAGTCGGGCGTCAATATGACAGCCTCTCTGTACGTTGAAAAGCCTTCTCAGATTTACTCGGTTATGTTCCGGAACGTGGATGAAAGGGGAGTTCAGGTTAAGTTCACAGTGCCAGAAATAGCTGTCTATCCAGCCGTGCCTGCGAAGGCTGTTGCAGCCTCTGTTATCGAGCCGAAAAGGCGGAAATTCAGCTTAGACGACATTTCGCTGGCCGATTCCAGTAAAGGCAGGTCGATCGACATTGTTGATTATGCGGGAGTGGGGAACGCACTTTCTTTCGATCGTCCTTTGATGTCCAATGGCAGAATATATCGGTACGACGTCGGCGACTTTAAGACCGAGGTGGATGAAACGCATATCTTCAGATATTTGTATCGAAACTTTGAACCCAAGCGGCATTTGGAATTCGGCACGTGGGAGGGACATGGTGCAGTCATTTGTGCTGAGTCCTGCGACGCCGACATTTGGACTATTAACTTGCCCGACGGCGAAATCGATGAAGACGGAAATCCGCGCTATGGTCGGCAAAACCTTGACGGTGATGGTATCGAGGCACCCACGGTGGTTGGTGATGCAGGGTCGATGATCGGCTGGCGTTATCGGGCCAAAGGGTTTGAAAACCGGGTAACCCAGATTTTGTGCGACAGTCGAGATTTCGATGTATCCGCGTATGCCCCCGACTTCTTTGATTCTGTCTTGATCGATGGAGGGCACACCGCTGAGCTTGTTGAGAGCGATACAGAAAAAGCATTTTCTGTCACACGCAGCGGTGCACTGTTTATCTGGCATGACTTCTGCCCGGATCCGGCCGCAATGGAGCTTTCGCCGGCGGGGAAGGGAGTATTTGAGGCTTGGCAGAACAATTTCGAGCAGTGGAGGCCGCGGTTGAAGACTCTTTTCTGGCTACGTCCAAGCTGGCTTCTGATTGGGGTAAAAGAGTAAACAGAAAGCGTGTTAAAGAAGGCAAAAGGCTCCCCATGAATATCTGAAAAGGCTCTTACTCTGCGTTGTGCGCAGACGATGAGCATCGAATTTATCGGCGCTTGATTTGAGCCTTCTTGCAGCTTCACGCCGGCGGGTATCTTAGCGTCCAGGAGCTTTTGAAGATATCGATGTTCGATTGGAAGGCCGTTTTTGTGATTGTTCAAGAGGATCGGCCGCGAATCCGGAGTTATAGATAGTATTGGGAAAGCTGGCGGATGCGTCCGCAAGAAGTGACCTGGTGGTGGTTTGGATTTCAAACTTCCAATTTCAGTTTGTTAAAATCAGGAAATTTTTTCTATCTGATAGAGGAAATGGCGGGCGCTTCACGGAGCGCCACGCGTTCTAATCATCTGAGATATAAGCAATACCACCGTGGCCCCTAGCCAGCGTTTTATGAAAAGAGGCGTTTTACATATGCCGGTCTACGCATGAGGAACGAAGAGAATTGAAGAAGACGTCGTCAGAAACCGGTGTGGTCTACCATGATTATTTTGCCATTCGCGGTGGGGGGGAAAGACTGGTCTTGACCCTGGCAAACGCGTTTCACTTCGATCTGAAGTGCGGATATCTGACCGAGAGCAGTTATGACAATGAACAGTTCGAGACAGATGTCGAGTCATTGGAACTCACGCCGGTTTTGAGAAGGTTTGGCATACGTCCGATCGCACTCTCAATGTTGTTTTCGCGCCAGAAGAAAAAGGCGGCTCAGTATCGTCTAAGGATTTTCTCAGGCGTGGCGGCACCCTTCGCTGCGCCCGAAGCTTCGCGAGGACTCAACGTCTTCTACTGCCACACTCCGCCGCGTTTTCTTTACGATCAGAGAGTTCATTTTCTGTCGCGCCTGCCATTTGCCGTTCGTATCTTTGCAGCGCCGGTTCTCCGCCTGTTTGAACGGCGCTACCGGGCAGCGGTCACGCGCATGCACGTCGTTGTCGCAAATTCCGAAACGACGCGCCTCCGTATATCCAAGTTCCTTGGCGTGGAAAGCGTGGTGATCAATCCGCCTGTCGAGACATCGTCCTTTGTTTGGCAGCCGCCCCAGGGATACTACCTTTCGACCGCAAGACTGTCTCCGCTCAAACGGGTAGACCTCATCGTTGAAGCTTTCCGCAAAATGCCCGACAAGAGGCTGATTGTTGTTTCTGGCGGTGAAGAGTTGAAACGGTTAAGGGAATTGGCGGCGGGAGCGACCAATATCGAGTTCCTTGGATGGGTTAATGATGATTTGCTTTTCCGCCTGATCAGCGAGGCGATTGCAACGATTTACCTGCCCAAGGACGAAGATTTCGGAATGTCTCCTGTGGAATCCATGGCGGCTGGCAAGCCCGTCATTGGCGTCGCGGAAGGTGGGCTCCTTGAAACCATTATCGATGGCGAAACAGGCCTGCTCCTTCCTCCTCGATTTGAGATTGAAGATATTGTCAAGGCAGTCAATTCCCTGTCCGAGGAGCGCGCGCTGCAAATGAGAGATCGTTGTATTCAACGTTCGCAGGATTTCACAAGGGAAAAGTTTCTGGCGCGAATGGCTGAGGTGCTTTCCATCGACGCTTATTCTTCGAAGTGATAGCCAACATCACGCCCCAGCCTTTGTTCAGATACAATACAGCAGGATGATGCCTGCCGGTGAATGAACCACGGGACTCGGCGCGACAACTCAGAATCGCTCGTCCTTGATCAGTTTTCCGTGCTCGAAGGTGAGTGCCCGATTGCAGTAAAGTTCAATCATTATATCGGAATGCGAAGCCAAGACCATAATTTTGGCGGACTTCACGACGTTGATCAAGCGCTCCTTAGCGCGTTCCTGAAAGCGCTGGTCGCCCGCGCCGATGACTTCGTCGATGAGAAGAATTTCGGGTTCTACTGCGGTCGCAACGGCAAATGCCAGACGTGTCAGCATACCGGCCGAATAGGTTCTCACCGGCATGGAAAGAAAATCCCCAAGTTCCGCAAAGTCCTCAATTTCGGGTATCATCGCTCTTGCTTTTTTTCCGCTGGCACCCAGAAACATCGCCATACGCACAATATTTTCATAACCGCTGAGTTCTGTATCCAGACCGGCGTTGAGATCGAAAATTGTCGATATCTTCCCATCAACCGTTACCGACCCACCAGTGGGAGTATAAATGCCCGCCAGAGTCCGTAATAAAGTGGATTTGCCGGATCCATTGTGGCCTATCAATCCAACGCGATCGCCCTCTTCCAAGGTGAAGGACACATCATCAAGGGCCTTTACGGTAACAATGTTTTTAACCCCGCGAGAGATCGTCCCGCCAGTGCCAATGGAAACGATCTTGTTGCGCAGCGACATGCTGTCAGCGTGGTAGATGGGATATTCTACCGTTGCGTTCTTAAGTTCTATTTTGCTCATCTCTTAGTTGACCCAATATGGCAGTCTACGGCGCTTCGATTTCGTCAGGACTAAGGTGGCCCCCCAACCGATGATCGTGAGGCCTATCATCACGGCCCAGGTCGTGATTGAAGGAATTTTGCCCATCAGCGGATCACGGACAATCTCAAGCATGTATGTGAGCGGATTAATTGCGGTGACGTAAGCGCGGGCGCCCAATTGCTCCGGTCGGAAAAGGACAGGTGTAATAAAGAAAAGCGGCTGCATGATCGCCGCTATAAGCGGGGCGAGATCGCGAAAACGCGCACCGATATAACCCGTCAATTGAATAATCCACAGCAGGTTGAAGCTCACCAGCAAAATACCAATCGGCGCCAGCAACGCCGCCCAGCCGAGATGTTCGGGATATACGACATAGACAATCACAACCACAACAATGTTGTGCGCAAAATTGATGAGCTGTCGAAATAGCAAAAGCAGAGATATCAGGAGAGATGAAACCTCCATGTTCAAAAAGAGGCTTCGGTTGTTGAAGAAGACGGAAGCCGCTTCTGTGATACTTCCACTCAGCAGATACCACGTAATGATGCTAATAGTCAGCGAGGGTATGAAAACGGAACGGTCCACGTCGAGCAGAGCGCCCCAGACAAAACCCAGACCTCCCACCCCCAGCAATGTTCCAAAGACCAGCCAGAATGGCCCGAGAATTGAACGGCGGTAGCGCGCACGTGTGTCGCTCCATGCTAAATGGAATGCAAGCTCTGCCCGGCTGAGCGCGCCGCTAATTTCCTTAGAGAGAATATCGTTTTTTGCGTCTGTCATCGTATCGCTTGGCTAAGTGTGCCGATGTTGGTTCCATTTTGTGTGCAGCAGCACCTAATTTTCTGCAGCCACCCTTTGAAGGATTTGGAGAAGATTGTCTACCGAGCGGTCCCAGTTGAATTCGGTTTCAACACACTTACGGGCATTTTGAACGGCGGCTTGAGGCAAGCCCTCGTGGGTTAGAAGAGACATGGCTTGCGCCCATTCTCTTGGATCTTCAGGGTCACAAAATACTACACCTTCGCTCAGCATCTCATTCATGGCGGGTCTGTCACTGCAAATCGAAGGTACGCCGAGAAGGGCTGCTTCCATTGGCGGCAATCCGAATCCCTCATATAAACTGGGGAATACCAAACCACATGATTTGCTCAAGGCGTAACCGAGTTCGCCATCAGTACACTTCCCCAGGAAGCTCAGCCGAGAATGGACGCCCAGTTTCTTTGCGTAGTCCAAGATCCCCGAGTTGTCGCCAACGAGTGCCAGTTCAACATCTTTGGCAACCGTTTCTTTCATAGCCTGCAATACGATCTTCAGGTTCTTGTGATAGTCTTGGCTTCCGACGAAAACCAGATACGGTTTTTTCGGCAAATTCAGTTTATTGTCGTAGTCGACGGGAAGCTGGGTGACCCCGTTATGAACGACGCTGATCTTTCTCTGATCCACTTCCAGCAGGGTTGAGATTTTTTCCAAATTTGCGTGGCTGATTGTGACGATGTGTTCGGCTTGAGCGGCGGCCGACTTCAACCGGCCCTCCCATTCCCAAATGAGGGACCTGGGAAAGATATCACGAAAAATCAAAGGTATGACATCGTGAATCATGATTACGCTCTTTTCCGGCAACTCCGGGGGACACCAATGAATTGAGGTGTAGAAATGAAGATTAGGAACATTGTCGGCCCCCGCTTCTTCCTCTGCGCCGGTTGTCTCACGCTCACGCAGTTTGGAAAACTGTTCTCTGGCAACGCGCCCAATTCCACGCGCGTCCCCCAAAGGTCCAGAGCAAAAATCGACCGTAAAACGACCGAATTTCAAATTCACGAAATCTAAGGATCCGCTTGGGTGATCTGTACCCATAGCTTTCCGAAGCAGCGTATGGACAATCGGCATCTTGTGAACGAGGGCTCGTGTCGAGTTTGCCAGGACTGGATTCCGAGCGACTGCCACACGCGCATGTCGTATAATAACATACAATAGTTGCTTCGGGTTATACTGCCGCAGCGGCTGAGTAAGCCGCCAGGACAGACTTTTGTGGAGCCTCTGCAGGTCGGCGCGCAGCGCATTGGTCTGTTGTACAATCGCGAGGTTTGAATCCAAAGCGACTTTCAGCTTTTTCGTGAGTTTATCAGCAGCATCTTCCGCTTCCTGAAGTTGGACTTCCAGGTCTATAACGTCATATAATGGGATATTATTGGCAGCTTTCGATGGATCGCTGAATAGGTCGGCAAGTTCTGCATGTTCATCTGCAAGATAGAATTTGCTTGAGCCGAGAGAAAGCACCATGCGGTAGCGCGCAGCGACAAGTGTTGCTTCCAGATCTGCCAGGCTTTCCGCGCTTGATCCAGATGGACGCGATCTGACAAGAACAACCCAGGGTCTATGTTGGACCCAATCATTGGACGCAATGATCTCATGTCCGTTTGTGCCCGCATCGATCTTGAGAAGATGCACGGTTGTCCCATCGGGAACATGGGTTTTCCAGATGAGATCCAACGTCTGCCTTGGTGCAGAAGTTCCTGCAGCAAGTTCTGTTTCCACCTGTTCCGACATATTGCCGACGAACGCTCTTAGGTTTACGTCGCGAGGCCGCCGTTGAAGCAAAAGCGCATGGCGTTTGGGATTGGGCTCAATGTTGATGCCGGACCATCCGGCCTCGTAAAGTGCTTTTGTGGCTGAGTTCAGGGTCGGTCCCTTCGCCCCAATATCAATATAGAGCCCCGCCTGGACTTTGCTAAACACGCGGTCGAGCACAACGTCTTCCAAGTTTTGCGAGTACGAAACAAAATCCAATACGCTGCCTCTGAAAAGAATGAATTCTCGACCTCATTTCAGGATGGGATTATCCGCTCTGACCGTTACATGCAACACAAAGTGAGCGGCACCTGAATTTGCGGGGGCAAATCCTCAAATTACGAACCTGGATTTGCCTGCCGAAGGCGGTATTTCATGGTATTTCATATAGAATAGCCGCAGAAGAAGCAGCTTGCAGCGCACGGACAGGGTTTTGCATTCGGCGCGAAGCCCAAAAGATCTGCAGCATTTATTTCAGCAGCCGGCGGTTTTGGCGACCTCTTGGCAAGAACCTCGAAAAAACGATATCGATGAACTGCGTTTAACGCTAAACAGGCGTCGACATCTTCATTTGCGTCATTCGAGAATTATGCCCGAATTCGCATGCCATTGAAGCTGGGCGGGAGGGAGAAAGACTGATAAACGGACTTACTCCGAGCGCTGATGCAGAGAACAACTTTCAGGAAGTGAAGAGATCTAAATTGACCCAAAAAATCGTTCCCGTAGTACTGGCCGGCGGCAAGGGCACACGCCTTTGGCCGCTTTCGCGCGCTGCAGCACCAAAACAATTCATTCGGTTCATCGGCCCAAAAACGCTTTTTCAGAACACGCTTGAACGCATTTCTGATAAAGCGCGCTACGAAGCGCCCATTATTTTGACCAATGAAGATTTCCGTTTTCTCGTTGCGGAGCAGGCCCGCGAAATGGAAATGAAGCTTTCTTCCATTATTTTGGAACCTGTCGCGCGCAACACGGCGCCGGCTGTAGCAGCAGCTGCGGTTCTTGTCCGAAATATGTTCGGTGAGGATGCTATCATGCAGATATTTGCATCCGACCACGAAATTCGGGCCGATGAAATTTACTTCGACTGTATCGACAAGGCATTTGCTGCCGCACAAAGCGGAAAGCTTGTTACTTTCGGTATAACGCCAACCGAACCTTCAACCGGGTACGGATATATCGAGGCAGGCAAAGATCTGGGCCGCGGAATCTTTCAGGTTGAGCGCTTTGTTGAAAAGCCATCTGCGGAAAGGGCACGGGAGCTGGTCGAATCCGGACGCTTTTCGTGGAATTCCGGAATGTTCATGTTCCCCGTTTCGATTTTGCTTAAGGAGTTTGCGGAACTCGCTCCCGAGATTTTGGAGCATGCGAATGAATCGGTAGATCGTGACGTCGGAGATCTTGACTTCACGCGTCTGGATGGTGAGGCGTTTGCCAAGTGCCCTGACATTTCCATCGACTATGCCATTATGGAAAAGACGGAGCTTGCTGCTGTGGTCCCGTCTTCCTTCAGATGGTCCGATCTCGGTGCATGGAACGCCCTTTGGGAAAACAACAATAAGGACGCTGACGGCAATGTTGTTGAAGCAGAGGCAACACTAATCAACACTCAAAATTCTCTGGTCGTTTCACCCCATCTCCATATTGCTGCTCAAGGGCTCGAGGGCATGGCGATTGTCGCCAGTGAAGATGCCGTTTATGTCGGAAAGCTCTCCGATAGCCAGAATGTTGGCCAGATCGTCAAGGCACTCAAAGCCTCGAAGAAAACACAGGCCATGGCGGAAATTCACCCGACCTCCTATCGGCCTTGGGGCGGCTACACGTCGATCATCAGCGGCGACCGTTTCCAGGTGAAGCGCATCTTTGTGCAGCCTGGAAAACAGCTTTCGCTGCAAAAGCATCACCATCGCTCGGAACATTGGATTGTTGTCAAGGGAACTGCCGAAGTCACAGTTGGTGAAACGGTATCCATGCTGACTGAAAACGAGTCAATTTATATACCGCTAGGCGCCGTTCACCGCCTCGCCAATCCCGGCAAGATTCAGCTTGAACTGATCGAGATTCAAACGGGTGCGTATCTTGGGGAAGACGACATTATCCGGCTGACGGACGATTTTGGGCGCAATTAGAGCTGCGGGAAGGGCGGAGCTCTTCGCGCACCTAGTGCATCCAAATTCCAAATGTGGGGTAAATCCGAATGCGCGTCTTGCACGTCTACAAGACATATTTGCCAGAAAACTTTACGGGCGTTGCGAAAGTCATCCATGAGATTGCTGAACCGCTTTCTTTCAAGGGGGTTCACTCAGATGTCTTGGTGACTGGTGAACAGGAAAGTGGTGAGCCCATAAAAATAGGCCACCATTATGTGCACGTGGCCAAACGCGACCTTCACATTGCTTCGACGAGTTTTTCGCTTTCAATTTTCGCCATGTACCGAAAGCTCAGCCAAAGTGCGGATGTAATTCACTACCACTTCCCATGGCCCATGATGGACGTTCTTGATCTTACAATCCGCCCGGATAAGCCAATCGTGGTCACCTACCACTCCGACATCGTCAAGCAACAGAGAATATTGCCTTTTTATAAGCCCTTGATGCACGCTTTTCTTTCGCGGGCGAGCAGCATTGTGGCAACCTCTCAAAATTACCTTGAAAGTAGTCCGACACTTGAGAGGTTCAAAAACAAGGTGGAAGTGATCCCGCTTGGGCTCAGCGAACGCAAGCCCGTCGAGACCGAGCGCGTCGATATGTGGCGAAGCCGGCTGGGCGAAGGCTTTTTTCTGTTTGTCGGCGCCAATCGTTACTACAAGGGCTTGGGCTTCTTGTTGGAGGCTGCCCGCAAAACAAACTTTCCTGTCGTGATTGCAGGTTTTGGGTTCTCGGATTACGAAGTACAGGAAAATATTCCACCGAATGTAAAAGTCGTTGGCTCGGTGAGCGAAGAAGATAAGGAGGCCCTGTTGGACCTTTGCGGGACATTCGTGTTTCCCTCGCATCTTCGCTCCGAGGCGTTCGGTCTGGCTCTCCTGGAAGCCGCAAGAGCTGGCAAACCTATGATTTCCTGCGAGATCGGGACCGGCACAAGTTATATCAACCGCGATGGCGAAACCGGGTTTGTCATAACACCGGCCAACTCTGAAGCCTTGGCGGAGGCGATGACGAAAATCTACGCAAATCACGATTTACAAAGGAACTTCGGCGCAGCCGCTCGCCGACGTTACGAAAGTCACTTCCACAACAGTTTGAGCGAGGCGAAATACCTCAAGCTATACGAGAGACTAGCCAAGAGATGAGACGATGCGGATAATCGGTGGCTTAACATCACGTTCGGTTCTTTCGTCGGGCTGGTTCAGAGCAGATCAATCGGAGGCAATCAACACTCCGATGTCTGTCAACACGGCGGAATTCTATCGAACCTTGATCTCGACTGTCATGCCGACAGTCCTTTGTGAAGCGGATCGAGCCGTGTTAACAGCCCAGTCAAGGTAATATCAAAATCCGGAATAAATTGGTCCAACCGCATGACGCACACTTTCCTCAATGCCGAAACCTTTTTCTCCCTATATGCGCAAGGCATGGCGCGCGTTGCTGTCGCCACGCCCCTTGTTCGCCTCACAGACCCGATGGCCAACGCAGAGCGTCATATCCACTTGGCAAGTCAAGCAGGTGATAAAGGTGCCGTGCTTGTTCTCTTTACCGAAATGGGTTTGACGGGTTATTCAATAGACGACCTGTTCCATCAGGGAGCCTTGCTTGACGCAACCGAGGTCGCGCTTGCTCATCTGGTCGAATCCTCCAAGCTTTTGTTGCCGGTCCTGTTTGTGGGAGCACCTTTGCGTGTCGGCACCGGCCTCTATAACTGCGCGATAGCCATCCATAGAGGGCGTATCCTCGGCGTGGTTCCAAAAAGCTATCTGCCAAATTATCGCGAATTCTATGATCCCCGCTATTTTACGCCCGCAGACGGTGCGACCTCCCTGAGCAGCATTGAGCTTTGCGGACAGGAAGTCCCGTTCGGCATCGACCTTCTGTTTGAAGCGGACGATTGCCAAGGTCTCATCATTGCAGCGGAAATTTGTGAAGACGCCTGGACACCGATACCGCCATCTACACGTGCGGCAATGGCGGGTGCGAATGTCATAGTGAATCTTTCCGCGTCGAACGCCACGGTTGGCAAGGCTCAGTTTCGCCACTCCCTATGCGAGGTGCAATCGAGCCAATGCATGGCGGCCTATCTTTACTCTGCGGCGGGGGAAGGTGAATCCACAACAGACCTAGCCTGGGATGGCCATGCAATGATTTATGAAAACGGCACCCTGCTGACACAGGCCGAGCGTTTTCTCGATCGCCCGAACATGGTGATGGCCGACATCGATCTGGAGCGTTTGACTGGAGAACGGATTCGTTCCGGCTCTTTCCAGCAATGTGGTCGAGCCAACCCACCGGCCAAGCCTTACCGCCGTGTGAAGTTCCATCTTGATCCGCCTCTTACCGATCTCGGGTTGATGCGTCCATTGTCTCGCTTCCCCTATGTGCCAAGTGACACGGCGCGGCTCGATGAACTGTGTTTCGAGGCCTATAACATTCAGGTTCAAGGCCTCACGCAACGTCTGCGCTCTTCCGGCATGAACAAGATTGTCATTGGTGTATCAGGTGGGCTTGATTCCTCGCATGCGCTGATCGTGGCAGCGCGCGCTTTCGACAGGCTGAAGTTACCACGCAAGAATATTCTGGCCTATACGCTTCCCGCATTTGCAACATCCGATCATACGAAATCGAATGCCTGGAAGCTGATGAAAGCCCTGGGTGTGAGCGCAGAAGAGATCGACATCGCTCCAGCTGCAACGCAGATGCTCAAGGACATTGGTCACGGCGCGGCAGAGGGCGAGAAGCTCTACGATATTACGTTTGAGAACGTACAGGCGGGTGCACGCACGTCTATTCTTTTCCGCCTGGCCAACCAAAACAATGCACTGGTGCTTGGAACGGGGGACCTTTCTGAACTGGCGCTCGGCTGGTGCACTTATGGCGTGGGTGACCATATGAGCCATTACAACGTGAACGCGTCAGTGCCAAAAACGCTTATACAGCATCTTATCCGTTGGGTAGTTGCCAAGGATCTCTTTGGTAACGAAGCGTCGAAGACCCTGGAATCGATCGTTGATACCGAGATCAGTCCGGAACTGGTGCCGGGCGATGGAGACACGCCGAGCCAGAAGACAGAAGATTTCGTTGGCCCCTATGCGCTTCAGGATTTTAACCTGTTCCACACAATTCGTTATGGTCTTCGCCCTTCCAAGATCGCCTTCCTCTCCTGGCATACCTGGCGTGAGCAAAGCACTGCGCCCTGGCCGCCCAACATGCGCGACGAGAAGATGCAATCTTATGATCTTGAGACCATTCGGTTTTGGCTGCGCTCTTTCCTGCGTCGCTTCTTTCTGACGAGCCAGTTTAAACGCTCGGCTGTTCCCAACGGGCCAAAAATCTCTTCCGGCGGCTCGCTTTCGCCGCGTGGTGATTGGCGTGCACCCTCAGACGGTACAGCCGCAGCCTGGATAGCCGAACTGGATCGCGTGCTTCCGCCGCCTGGCGAGAAATAAAGCTGATCTGACGCGTCTCGTGCGACGGCTCGGAAACTCGCGGTTATCGAAGCGGCGCAACGGAAGGCCTGGGCTACACGCTGGCGCTGGATTTTCCAGTCAACGCAAGCATGCTTGCTTTGATGGAAAGACTTGACCGCGGGGTCCTAGACCATGGAGGACGCTTTTATCTGGCCAAGGACAGCCGCATGAGCGCGGCCACGCTTGCCGCTTCCGATCCACGGACGCAGGGCTTCCGAAACCTGCGCCAATCTCTCTCTGGCCAGGCATTTTCGCTCGGCACAATCCGAAAGGCTCGCTCTGTGACAACCGGACCCGTTCTCATTATTGGTGCAGCCTCCGATATTGGTCGAGCCACTGCCCACGCCTTCGCTGCAAAGGGTCATGCCATCCAGCTTGCGGCGCGCAACAGTGCCCGCCTTGGCGCCGACCAGGCTGATATTTCCGTTCGCTACGGCGTTAGCGTGACGCTGCATGATTTTGATGCGCTGGCGACAGACACCCATGCCGACTTCGTCGCCAGCCTTCCCGAACTGCCGCATGTGGCGGTCAGTGTCGTCGGCGTGTTGGGCGATCAGGCTGAAAACGAACAGGATATCGCAGCGGCCGTCGCTGTTATGAGGGCGAATTACGAGGGACCGGCGAGCCTTCTCGCGGTGCTCGCCAATCGATTTGAGACGCGCGGTTCAGGTACTCTGGTCGGTATTTCTTCCGTCGCCGGTATCCGTGGGCGCGCGAGCAATTACGTTTATGGCTCAGCCAAGGCTGGCTTCACTGCGTTTCTCTCGGGTTTGCGCAACAGGCTGGCAAAAAAGGAGTTCACGTGGTCACCGTACTCCCCGGTTTCGTCAATACACAGATGACGGCGGGCATGGACCTGCCGGCAAAGTTGACCGCCGAGCCTGAGGAAGTGGGCGAAGCCATCGTCCGTGCGGTCATCAAGGGTCGTAACGTTATCTATGTCCGGCCGATCTGGCAGCTTATCATGCTCATCATCCGTCACATTCCCGAAGCAGTCTTCAAGAAAATGAGCATCTGACTCAAGCCAGAGCAAAGCTTTGGGTGGAAGCGCTCTCTTAAAGTTTGCGCAGGGCCACTTCTTCAATCAGGTGATTTTGGCCCTTGCGGAGAATAAGGTCCGCGCGGGGGCGGGTCGGCAGGATGTTTTCGCGCAGGTTTTTCAGGTTCGTGTTTTTCCAGAGACCTTCTGCAATCGCCAGAGCCTCTTCCTCGCTCACACGCGAATACCGGTTGAAGTAGGAAGCCGGGTCTTTAAAAGCAGTGTTTCGCAGCTTCATGAACCTGTCGATATACCAGGTGTGGATGAGGTCTTCTTCTGCATCGATATAAATCGAAAAATCGAAGAAATCAGAAACGATCGGTACGATCTTGCCGTCCGCGGGAAGGTCGCGTGACTGCAGGACATTGATGCCCTCGAAAATCAGAATATCCGGTCTGTCGATGGTCTGGTATTCGCCGGGCAGCCGGTCATAGGTCAGGTGCGAATAGCGCGACGCGCGCACATTCGGCTGGCCGGCTTTGATGGCGGAAAGGAAGCGGAGCAGGGCACCAATATCATAGCTTTCAGGAAAGCCCTTGCGATCCATGATCTTGTGCTCTTCCAGGATCGCGTTTGGATAAAGAAAACCGTCGGTCGTCACCAGATCGACCTTGGGGCTTGATGGCCAGCGCGCCAGAAGCTGCTTCAGAATACGGGCCGTGGTGGATTTACCGACCGCAACCGACCCGGCAATGCCGATAACGAAAGGAGTCTTTGTCACATTTTCCATGCTGAGAAAGCGTTTGCGCTGCTCAAACAGCATTTGCGATGATTCCACATGCGCGGAAAGAAGTCTCGAAAGCGATAGATAGATCCGTTTGACCTCGGAAATATCGACCGGGTCGTTCAGCGAACGGAGCTGCTTCACTTCTTCTTCGGACAATGTCAGGGGGGTGTCGGCGCGAAACTTTGACCATGCCTCAGCGGAGTAGAAGCGATAGGGCGAATATTCCTTCGCCTGGAAATGATCCAGAACGTCGCTTTCCCCCACCATGCCCGCCACTGCTTCCATCTATTGTCCCCGGCCAGCTTTCTCCGCAAGGCCAGACTGTGCAGTCCGGCTTTGCAGTTCCTCCATCACTCTATCTAACGGTATTCCGGCAATTTTCAATACGACCAGCAGGTGATAGAGCAAATCCGCCGATTCCTTGACAAGCTCGCCATCGTTTCTGGTAACCGCAGCAATCACTGCTTCAACGGCCTCTTCTCCCATCTTCTGGGCTGCCTTTTCCTGACCTTTTGAAATGAGTTTCGCCGTCCAGGATTCTTCGGGCGACGCACTTGCGCGCTCGGCAACGATCTTCTCAAGATCGGAGAGGCTAAAGTCGGTCATATCATTCTCCCGGCGGATCAAGCCGCATGGCGATGCCGTGGTTGGCCATATATTGCTTGGCCTCGCCGATCGTGTAGGTGCCGAAGTGAAAGATGGAAGCGGCAAGCACTGCCGTTGCATGGCCGTCGCGCACGCCTTCCACCAGATGATCAAGCGTGCCGACACCGCCCGAGGCGATAACGGGAACGGAAACACTGTCGGCAATCGTGCGGGTGAGTTCGATGTCGTAACCGCTTTTCTGACCATCCTGGTCCATGGAGGTCAAGAGCAGCTCGCCAGCACCTTTTTCAACAAGGGTGTGGGCAAACTGTACTGCGTCGATACCGGTTGGCGTACGCCCGCCATGGGTGAAAATTTCCCAGCGTGGCGTCTCGCCTGGCTTCGAGACGCGCTTGGCATCAATGGAACCAACGATGCACTGGTTGCCAAATTTGTCAGCCGCTTCGGCGACGAAATCCGGGTTTTTGACCGCCGCAGAATTGATCGAAACCTTGTCGGCACCGGCCAGCAGCAATTTGCGAATGTCGCCTGTTGTGCGAACGCCGCCACCGACCGTCACGGGCATGAAGCAATGTTCTGCCGTGCGCGCCACGACATCGAAAATCGTATCCCGGTTGTCGGATGATGCGGTGATATCCAGAAAGCAGAGTTCGTCGGCACCTGCTGCATCATAGGCCTTGGCGGACTCCACCGGGTCCCCGGCATCGACCAGATCGACGAAGCTGACACCCTTGACGACGCGACCGTCCTTCACATCGAGGCAGGGAATGACACGGGCCTTCAGCGTCATCGTACATTCTCCTTTGCCGCGCGGATGATGGCGAGCGCCTGGGCCGGATCAATCCGCCCATCATAAAGTGCGCGGCCTGAGATTGCGCCTTCCAGCTTTTCGGCGTCAGGCTCACACATGCGGCGAATGTCGTCCAGCGACGCAAGCCCGCCGGACGCAATGACGGGAATGGAAACGGCCTCGGCCAGTTCCAGCGTCGATTCCCAGTTGATGCCGGTCAGAATGCCGTCCCGGTCGATATCGGTATAGATGATGGCCGAGACGCCGGCGCCTTCAAACTTCTTTGCCAGTTCGACAACACCAAGTTCTGAGGCCTCAGCCCAGCCCTCGACAGCCACCTTGCCGCCTTTGGCGTCGATGCCGACTGCGATCTTGCCGGGAAACTTCTTACAGGCCTCTATCACGAGGTCCGGATCGCGCACCGCCACAGTGCCGAGAATGACACGCGCCAGACCCTTGGAAAGCCAGTTTTCAATATGTTCAAGCGTGCGAATGCCGCCGCCAAGCTGCACCGGATTGCGCGTTGCTTTCAAGATCGCGTCCACAGCAGCCCCATTGACGCTTTCGCCCGCAAAAGCGCCGTTCAGGTCCACCACATGCAGCCACTCGAAGCCCTGATGTTCGAAGGCGAGCGCCTGCGCTGCCGGGTCCGGATTATAGACGGTCGCCTGGTCCATATCGCCAAGTTTCAGGCGAACGCACTGACCGTCCTTCAAATCGATAGCAGGAAATAGGATCATGGCTTCCACTTCAGGAAATTGGTGATGAGAAGATGGCCGAGGCGCTGGCTCTTTTCCGGGTGGAACTGAGCCCCCGCCTTGTTGCCGTCTGCAACAAAAGCCGTGACCGGTCCACCGTAATCTGCCGTCGCAATCACGTTTTCAGGCTTTTCAGCGTTGATATGGTAGGAATGCACGAAATAGGCATGCAGCCCGTTCTCCCCCGTTGGAACACCCTCAAAAAGCGGATGCGGGTTTTGAATTTCAAGCGTATTCCAGCCGATTTGCGGGATCTTGAGGTTCGGGTCAGACGGTGTGATCAGCTTCACATCGCCCTTGATCCAGTCAAATCCAGGCGTCGTTGCCTTTTCAAGGCCACGGGTCGCCATCAGCTGGGTTCCAACGCAGATGCCGAGGAAGGGTTGCCCGCGCTTTTCGACAGCCTCTTCTATAGCCTCGAACATGCCGGACACAGCATCAAGCCCGGCCCGGCAATCGGCATAGGCACCCACACCCGGCAATACGATATGGCTCGATTTGGCAACGACCTCCGGATCGTCTGTCAGCGTAATTTCGTGCGGCAGGCCGGCTTTCACGACATCGCGCTGAAAGGCCTTGGTGGCCGATCGCAGATTTCCCGAACCATAGTCGATAATGGCAACACGCATCAGCGGCGTCCCTTTTCATAATCCATCAGGCCAAGCGCCATTGCGGTTCCGCCCGGCGTCGCGGCTTTGTTTGTTGTGGTGCGGCCCCATGGGGGTTCGCGTGCCGGCGCCGCATTTCCATAAAACATTGCCTCTGCATCGCCAAGGGTCGGTGCCGAGATCACCGCCTCCTGCTGCCACCCCTTCTTTTCCAGCCTGCCGACAAGCCAGTTGCGCGCCTCCAATCCCCAAAGAAGCGAGATAATCAGCGAAACAGCGGTTGCGGGTCCTTCCAAATCAGGGTTTTGACTGAGATAGATGATTGCAAGCTCAATGGCGAAGAGAATGAGGGCTTCCACGTAGAGCTTCTTGGTCAGCGCCCAAATGAACGGAAAAACGGCAGCCCAAATCGAAAAACCGTCCTTGATGAAACGGTTTTTCTCGTCCCGGGCAATGCCGCCGGGCGGGGACAGAACAATGTAGCTTGTCATTCTGGCATCCGGAAGTGTCCGTCAGACCAGCATACCCTTTGTGGAAGGTACGCGGGAAGCCTGGCGCGGGTCGATCTCAACAGCGGTGCGCAGCACGCGCGCCACCGACTTGAAACAAGTCTCGGCTATATGGTGATTGTTGGCACCGTAGTGGTTCATCACATGCAGTGTGATGCCGCCATGCTGGGCGAGCGCCTGAAAGAACTCGCGCACCAACTCTGTGTCGAATGTGCCGACTTTTGGCGCTGAAAACTCGACATTCCAGACGAGGAACGGTCGACCGGAAAGGTCAACGGCTGCCTTGGTCATGGTTTCATCCATCACCAGATCGAGTGATGCATAACGCGTGATACCGCGGCGGTCACCGAGTGCCTTCGAAATGGCCTGACCGATTGCAATGCCGGTGTCCTCCACCGTGTGGTGGTCGTCAATGTGAAGGTCGCCCTTGGCGACGATTTCCATGTCGATCAGCGAATGGCGCGAAAGCTGTTCCAGCATATGATCGAAGAAGCCCACACCGGTCGAAATCTTCGACACGCCGGTACCATCCAGGTTGACCGAAACGGAAATATCCGTTTCGTTCGTTTTCCGCGCGATACTGCCCTTTCGGGCGGTTGCTTCACTCGACATTTGGCAACTCCACTCTTTCTGCGTTTCCCTTATCAGGCAGCGGTAAAAATATCCAGAAGATCAATGTGATGAAATCATTCCAGCCTTTGATGGAGCGCTTCTCCCTTTGCATTCGCTGGCATCGTCCCTAAATAACCAGCAACACACAAGCGCTAGAACGCGCTAAAATAGTGAGACTATATAGATGAGCGAACACAATCCATACGGCACCATGCACGCGACAACCATCATCACCGTGCGCAAGGGCGGCAAGGTTGTCATGGCCGGCGACGGCCAGGTGAGCCTCGGCCAGACCGTCATGAAGGGCAATGCCCGCAAGGTGCGCCGCATTGGCAAGGGCGAAGTGATTGCAGGTTTTGCCGGCGCGACCGCCGATGCTTTCACACTTCTGGAGCGCCTCGAGAAGAAGCTCGATCAGTATCCGGGCCAGCTCATGCGCGCTGCCGTTGAGCTTGCCAAGGATTGGCGTACCGACAAATACTTGCGCAATCTGGAGGCCATGATGCTGGTTGCCGACAAGGACATCACCCTGGCGGTCACCGGTAACGGCGATGTTCTGGAGCCCGAACATGGCACGATGGCCATCGGCTCAGGCGGCAACTACGCCTATGCTGCAGCACGTGCATTGATGGACACAGATAAGAGCGCGGAAGAGGTGGCGCGCCGGGCGATGGAAATCGCCGGCGAAATCTGCGTCTACACCAATGGTAATATCGTGGTGGAAACGCTGGATGCCGCATGATGAGTTGCCGATTTCCTTCAGGCCAGTGAGACCGCAGGATTTTGTTCTCTTGCGGCAATGGCTGGAATATCCGCATGTTCAAAAATGGTGGTCTTCTCCAGACGAGCAAATCACCCGCATCGGTGCGCATTTGGATGATCCAACGGTTGAACCGATGATGGTTGAATATGGAGAAACCGCGTTTGCCTATATCCAGATTTGCCGGCTTGATGGAGAGCGGGTGAGCGAGCCGGCGCTGCAGGATCAACCGGACGGCACTGTGGGCATAGACCAGTTTATTGGCCCGCCGGAACTGATTGGAAAAGGCTTGGGGCCGCGTTTCATGAACATCGTTTGCGATCGACTCTTCGCCGAAGGTGTTCCCAGAATATTGGTAGACCCGGACCCGGCCAATAACAGCGCGATACGCGCTTATGAAAAGATCGGCTTTAAAAAGCTGAAGAAAGCCATGACCAAAAGCGGACCAGCGCTATTCATGAATCTGGACCGTCAGGAGTACGAAAAACAATGACGACTTTTTCTCCCCGCGAGATCGTATCCGAACTTGACCGCTTCATCATCGGCCAGCACGAGGCCAAGCGTGCTGTGGCAATCGCCTTGCGCAACCGCTGGCGCCGGCAACAGCTGGAAGATGATCTGCGCGATGAAGTCATGCCGAAGAACATTCTGATGATCGGCCCGACCGGTGTGGGCAAGACGGAAATTTCCCGCCGTCTGGCCAAGCTCGCCGGTGCGCCCTTCATCAAGGTCGAAGCCACGAAATTTACCGAAGTCGGATATGTTGGCCGCGATGTAGAGCAGATCATCCGCGATCTGGTCGAAGCCGGTATCATGCTGGTGAAGGAAAAAAAGCGTGCCGAGGTCCAGACCAAGGCGCACAAGAATGCCGAAGAGCGCGTTCTGGACGCACTTGTGGGCTCAACGGCTTCGCCTGCAACCCGCGACAGCTTCCGCAAGAAGCTGCGCGATGGGCTTCTTGACGACAAGGAAATCGAAATCGAGGTTGCCGACAATCCCGGCCCCGCCGGTGGGCTGGAAATTCCGGGCATGCCCGGTGCCAATATCGGCGTTCTGAACATTTCCGATCTGCTCGGCAAGGCCATGGGCAACCAGCCGAAGAAAAAGATCAGAACGACGGTTCGCGAATCCTACCGCGATCTCATCAATGATGAGGCCGAAAAGCTGATCGACAACGATCAGATCAACCGCGAAGCGATGAAAGCGGTCGAAAATGACGGCATCGTTTTCCTGGACGAGATCGACAAGATCGCTGCCGGTGACGGGCGCATGGGTGCAGGTGTTTCACGTGAAGGCGTGCAGCGCGACCTTCTGCCACTGGTGGAAGGAACCACAGTTGCGACGAAATACGGGCCGGTCAAGACCGATCACATTCTCTTTATCGCATCCGGCGCATTCCATGTCTCGAAACCTTCCGATCTCCTTCCGGAGTTACAGGGCCGCCTTCCGATCCGGGTGGAACTCAAGGCGCTGACAAAGGAGGATTTCCGCCGGATTCTCACTGAAACCGAAGCAAGCCTGATCCGTCAGTACAAGGCGCTGATGGGAACGGAAGGGATCAACCTTGATTTCACGGAAGACGCCATTGATGAACTTGCTGATGTTGCCGTGCATCTGAATGCGAGCGTCGAAAACATTGGTGCTCGTCGCCTGCAAACGGTGATGGAACGTGTCTTGGACGAAATTTCGTTCACCGCGCCCGACCGTGAAGGCGAGGAGGTGATGATCGATTCAGCCTATGTCCGCAAATCTGTCGGTGAATTGGCAGCCGACACGGATCTGTCACGCTATATTTTGTGACTTTCGTGGCTCAGCGCTGATCAATTTTACTTCATCGGAATATATTATTGGCCCGCCGGTTCTCGACACTGGCGGGCCTTTTTCATAAAGGTGATGGCCCTGTGAAATATGGGAATCGGTGTCTGCTGCCAAAAAAACAGATTGGGCAGGAACTAATTTGCGGCCTCCAGCCGTTATCCCAATATCAGGATTGAGGTTCGCGGAGAGAAGAATTGAGATTTTTGCGGTCGTTTGCTGTTGCGCTCATCACACTGTCCCTGGTGGCCGTTGCGGGCGCCGAGGCAGCCGGTGTTCGCGTTGTTCCGGAAGGGAACCGTTCGGCAAAACAGCCACCGGTTCCCGGCGCATCCTCCCGTCGCACATCGGCAGGCAAAACCACGTTCGATGAAAAATATGAACGCGTGGTCAAGCTTCTGGAGACCGACACGCAGCTCATGTCGAAAATCAAATCGACCGCAAAGCGCTATGGTATCGATCCTATTCACATGATCGGGGCGATTGTTGGCGAGCATACCTATAACGTGGATGCTTATGACCGGCTGCAGAGCTACTATGTGAAAGCTGCGGCCTATGCCGGTGAATCCTTCCGATTTGCCTATGACGGGGAGAAGGTAACGGACTTTGTGGAGCGGCCCCAGTTCGAACCCTGCAACAAAAACACGGATTCCTATTCGCTTTGGACTTGCCGGGAGCAGATTTGGGAGAAAGAATTCCGAGGCAAGGTCGTGGATGGAAAACGCTATCCCAATGATCGCTTCAGCAAAATCTTCTTTCAGCCGTTTTATGCCGGGCAGACCTTCGGCATCGGTCAGATCAACCCCCTGACGGCACTGCAACTGACAGATCTTGTGGCGTCGAAATCCGGCTATCCGAAACTCGACGAAACGCGGGCGGCCAAGGTCTATCAGGCCATTATGAAACCCGATATCTCGCTTGCCTATATGGCTGCGGCCATCCGCAAATCGATCGACGAATACCGCGATGTTGCGCATATGGATATTTCGAAAAATCCCGGGATTACTGCCACGCTTTACAACCTCGGGAATCCACATGAGCGAGCAGAAGAGTTGGCCGCAAAGAACAGAGGCCGCTCCAGCCCGGCATGGCCCCAGGAAAACTATTATGGCTGGTTGGTGAACGATAAGCAGAAAGAGCTTGAAGCGCTTCTCTGACACTCCATATTGTTAAGGAGTGGCACAAGGAAGGAGCGTGTTTGCGAATGGATAAAGCGGTCGAGTATTTCGAGCCGGCAGCGCCCATTCCGCGAAATACCCCACCCAGTGGGTTGGACGTGGTTCGCGTGACCATGCGCAACCCACTCGAATTGTGGGGTGAGCCCTCCTATAATGAACCCGTCATTCAAGCCCGCTTTTTCGGACAACATCTCACAATCGCAAATCACCCCGGTCTGGTCCGTCATGTTCTGGTGGATAATGCAGCCAGATATGGCATGCAGCCGGTTCGACAACTCGTTCTCAAGCCGATTTTGCGGGAAGGTCTTCTGACGGCCGAAGGCGAGAACTGGAAGCGCAGCCGCAAGGCGATGGCGCCCGTCTTCACACCGCGCCATGCGCGGGGTTTTGCCCAGCAGATGCTGGCGCAATCGGTCGCCTTTGCCGATCGTTTGGAAGAAGATGCAAGCCGGGCCTCGGAAATCAACGCCTCTGCGTTGATGACCCAGCTGACCTACGAGGTGTTGGCCGAAACGTTGTTTTCAGGCGGCATTGCACGCAGCGACGGCGACCTCGGCGAGCTGATCGACAATCTGCTCAAGACAATGGGCCGGGTCGATCCCATGGACCTGATACAGGCCCCGCGCTGGATACCGCGGCTGCTGCGCCTGCGCGGTCTCAAAACACTGCGCGGATTTCGCGACATGGTGTCTCGAACCATGGATCAGCGAAAAGCCGAAATCGCGAGCGGAAAACAGGTTCCCGACGACTTCCTGACGCTTCTATTGGGTCTGGAAGGCGAGGCGGGGCTCAACCGCAATGAGATAGAAGACAATATTCTGACGTTTATCGGTGCTGGCCATGAAACGACGGCGCGTGCGCTAGGCTGGACGCTCTACTGCCTCGCCGGCAGTCCCCATTTCAGATCTTTGGTCGAAGAGGAAATAGATCGCGTTTTGGCGACGGGCGCCGATCCTGTCGAATGGCTTGATCTCATGCCGCATGTCCGTTCCGCATTTGAGGAAGCTATGCGGCTTTATCCGCCAGCATCGAATATTGGCCGGGCGCCCTTGGAGGATGACAGCTGGACGGATGAAAACGGCAAACGCTACGATCTACCGGCCGGTGAGGCTGTTGTCGTATTGCCGTGGGTGCTCCACCGGCACAATCTCTATTGGGAAAACCCGCGCCAATACCGCCCCGAACGTTTTCTGCCCGGTGCGCGCGAAAAGATCGGGCGCTTTCAATACCTGCCGTTTGGTGCGGGCCCGCGCATCTGCATTGGAGCAACTTTTGCGCTGCAGGAAGCTGCCATCGCATTGGCAACCCTGCTCGGGCGTTTTCGGTTCGACATGACCGAAAATACCCGTCCCTGGCCGGTCCAGCGTCTGACCGTTCAACCCGCCGGCGGACTGCCGATGCGAATCAGCCATCGCCACTGAACATATGGTAGATCAACGACCATCATTTGGCGCAGCTGGAGCCTCCTGCATCGCTGCAGGCTTGTTGATGGTTTCGATGCGCGCGCAGGTCGATTCCCCAACATTCTCACATGGCTTGTAGACGACAATTTCGCTGCCTGCGCCATCATCCCACACAGCCTGAACAGCAATGGTCTTTGCCGTGCCGGGCGGCAGACTCAAATAAATGTATTCTGTGCCCTCCGGCAGATTGAAGGGCAGCTGCGGGTCACATTTGCCGAGCGGAAATTCCTTGTCCAGCGCATCGGAATTGATGGAATAGCGGATCTTGGAAAGACGGCAGTTCAGGGTCTGGAGCGCGGTGAAATAAATCAGCTGTTGTCCGGAAAAATTCCGAAACGCGATCCAGCCAGGCTGTTTGTTTGCTTCCAGCATCGTACGGAAAAGGGCCATATCCGGCAGCTGTGGTGCGTACTCGTCGCTGGCGAAAGCCTCGCTCGCGATCACCGAAAATCCAAGGCAGGCAGTCAGCGAAGCCGCCGTTCGAAATTTACGTTTCATGAGGTTCACCTTCAGTCTCAATCATCAAGGCCATAGCATTTGAAGCCAGATCGCAACATGCCTGTTTTAACGCTCCAATGCCCGGAATTATTTCCACTATGGCATAAATCTTTGAAACTTTTTCCCGATTGACCCGGCCGATGTTATGCGAAAGATTGCAACAAACATGGCACGCTCGGCGGGAGATAAAGAAATGGCGATGACAGAAAAATACGGCCTGAAGATTGATTCGAAGCTGCATGATTTTCTCGTAGACGAAGCACTGCCGGGAACTGGTGTTGATCCGGAAGCGTTTCTGAGCGCGTTTGCGGCCATGGTTGCCGATCTGGCACCCAAAAACCGCGCGCTTCTTGAAAAGCGTGATGCAATGCAGCTGAAAATTGATGCATGGTATAAGGAGAATGGTGCACCGACGGATCTGGAGGCCTATCAGGGCTTCTTGAAGGAAATCGGCTACATGGTCCCCGAAGGCGGTGACTTTCAGATTTCGACGGAGAATGTCGATCCGGAAATCTCCGAAATTGCCGGTCCTCAGTTGGTCGTCCCGGTTTCCAATGCACGCTATGCACTGAACGCTGCCAATGCGCGCTGGGGCTCTCTCTATGATGCGCTTTATGGCACCGATGCTTTGGGCGAACCGCCAAGGGGTGGCGGATATGATCCTGAACGCGGCGGCAAGGTCATCGCCTGGGCGCGTGATTTCCTCGATCGTTCGGTGCCGCTTGATGGCGAAAGCTGGAGTGTGGCGCAGGGCTTTGAGATCAAGGACGGCGCGCTTGTGGTGAAGACGCCGAATGGGACCACCGGGCCGATTGATGTGGCCCAGTTTGCCGGCTATCGCGGCACACCGGAAAGCCCGACCGCAATCGTGCTGACGAAGAACAATCTCTATATGATTGTCGAAATCGATCCGAGCTCGCCCATTGGAAAGGGCGATCCGGCAGGAATTGCTGATGTGACGCTCGAATCAGCCATCACCACGATCATGGACTGCGAAGATTCCGTCGCTGCCGTTGATGCCGAAGACAAGGTCGGCGTTTACCGCAACTGGCTCGGCCTGATGAAGGGAGACCTGCAGGAAGAGGTGAGCAAAGGCGGAAAGACCTTCGTTCGCGCCCTGAACCCCGATGTCGAGTTCCTGAGCCCAAGCGGCGAGAAGGCGTCCTTGCCCGGTCGTTCGCTGATGCTGGTTCGCAATGTCGGTCACCTGATGACCAACCCTGCCGTTTTGGACGCGAACGGAAATGAAGTGCCGGAAGGCATCATGGATGCCGCAGTGACAGCGTTGATTGCGTTGCATGACGTCGGTGAAAATGGCAGACGCGCCAATTCGCGCGCCGGCTCCATGTATGTCGTCAAGCCCAAGATGCACGGTCCCGAAGAGGTCGCCTTCGCCTGCGAGATTTTCGACCGCGCCGAACAAGCGGTCGGCATGAAGAAGAACACCATGAAAATGGGCATTATGGATGAAGAACGCCGCACCACGGTGAACCTGAAAGAGTGCATTCGCGCCGCATCGGAACGGGTCGTCTTCATCAATACCGGCTTCCTCGATCGCACCGGTGACGAAATCCACACATCCATGGAAGCCGGCCCAATGATCCGCAAGGGCGACATGAAACAGGCCGCCTGGATTTCGGCCTATGAAAACTGGAACGTCGATGTGGGCCTCGCCTGCGGTCTTTCCGGGCGCGCTCAGATCGGCAAGGGCATGTGGGCCATGCCGGACCTGATGGCGGCAATGTTGGAGCAGAAAATCGGCCATCCCAAAGCCGGCGCCAACACCGCCTGGGTTCCCTCTCCCACGGCGGCGACCCTCCACGCGACACACTACCATGCCGTTGATGTCGCTGAGGTCCAGAACAAGCTGCGATCGCGCGAAAAGGCAAAGCTGTCGGATATTCTCTCGGTCCCGGTCGCCCCGCGGCCCAATTGGACGCCGGAGGAAATTCAGGCCGAGCTCGACAACAATGCCCAGGGTATTCTGGGTTATGTTGTCCGCTGGATCGATCAGGGTGTCGGCTGCTCCAAGGTGCCGGACATCAACAATATCGGCCTTATGGAAGACCGCGCAACGTTGCGCATCTCCTCCCAGCACATGGCCAACTGGCTACACCACGGCATTGTCAGCGAAGCACAGATCCTGGAAACCATGAAGCGCATGGCTGCGGTGGTCGACAAGCAGAACGCCGGCGATCCGGCCTATATGCCGATGGATG
This sequence comes from Rhizobium sp. L1K21, assembly GCF_024055895.1. Taxonomy (GTDB): domain Bacteria; phylum Pseudomonadota; class Alphaproteobacteria; order Rhizobiales; family Rhizobiaceae; genus Ensifer_A. The sequence continues at coordinate 6,399 of NZ_JAMXLE010000004.1, read as the reverse complement.
GGCACTTTGAGAGTTCAATTGCCTTCCAGGCAGCCCTTGATCTGGTACTCAAGGGTCGCGAACAACCCAACGGCTATACCGAACCCGTCTTGCATCGCCGTCGCCTGGAGCTGAAGGCAAAGCAAGCATCTTAAAAGCAAAAAAGGCCGTCCACTGGGCGGCCTTTTTCTTGATCTCCTGGTTCTGAGAACTACTGCAGAACAACAACCTTTGCGCTGCGACCAGGTTTGACGCGCTTGTAAAGGTCGATGATGTCCTGATTGATCAGGCGAATGCAGCCGGAAGAGGCGGCCGTTCCAATGGAAGACCAGACCGGCGTTCCGTGCAGCCGGAACAGCGTATCCTGGCCCTTCTCGTTGAAGAGATAAAGCGCACGTGCGCCCAGCGGGTTGTTGAGGCCAGGGCCCATGCCGTCTTCCACATAACGGGCGACGTCCGGCTTGCGCTCAGCCATTTCCCGCGGCGGATGCCACGTCGGCCATTCCTGCTTCCATGCAACATAGGCTTCACCCTTCCAGGCGAAACCGGCTTTGCCGACGCCAATGCCATAACGAACAGCCTTGCCGCCGGGCAGCACATAATAAAGAAAGCGGTTCGGCGTATCGACCACGATCGTACCGGGACGCTCGCTGGTGCTGTAGCTCACGATCTGGCGCTGATATTTGGGATTCAGTCTGTTGATCGGGATGGCAGGCAGTGTGTAGCCGGCATCTTTGGTCACGCCATAAGAGTTGGTGAAGACCTGGGTGGTCTCTACCGCGCCACTGTCAGACGACGTCGTGCAGCCGGTGAGAATGGAGAGAGCGGAAAGTGAAAGAATAAAAGCTGAAGTGCGCAGGCGCATTGTTTTCTCTGATTGAGGTGGAGTCTCTCCCGGCTCGTCCCCCGCCGGCATTGCAACGAGATGTATGGCGAACAGTCTTAATATTGCAATACTCGCCCCAGCCAAACATCACTGGGAACATTCAAAAATTCGCGAGCTGGCTTTTTTGCAACAAGTTGACTGCTAAGATGGGCCTATGACGATTCTTTCGCTCCATTCAAACAATCCTTTGGAAGACGGGCGCCAATCTGAGCGGGCGCTGCTGATTCGCCGGGGCATGCAGCGTTTGCTGCATTCCATGCGCTTTGCGGTTCTGCCTGAACTGTCACTGCCAAGCGGACGCCGGGCTGACCTCGTGGCCGTGTCCGCCAAAGGAGAGATATGGATCATCGAAATCAAGTCCTCGATCGAGGACTTCCGCGTCGATCGCAAATGGCCGGAGTATCGCAGCCATTGCGACAGGCTTTTCTTCGCTACACACAAGGATGTGCCGCTCGAAATTTTCCCCAAGGAGTGCGGTCTGTTTCTCTCAGACGGCTACGGCGCGCACATGATACGCGAAGCGCCCGAACATAAGCTGAGCGGCGCGACACGAAAGGTGTTGATGCTCAACTATTCACGCACCGCAGCCCAAAGGCTTCTGGCAGCTGAATTGGCCGCCGAACAGGAAGGAAAGACGCTGCAGACTGAAAGTGAAGACGGTTTCTGAACCTGCTTCTACTTCGGGGCGCGTTTGGCGAGGATGCGCTGCAGCGTGCGTCTGTGCATGTTCAAGCGCCGCGCCGTCTCTGAAACATTCCTGTCGCACATTTCATAGACCCGCTGAATATGCTCCCAGCGAACACGGTCGGCAGACATCGGATTTTCCGGTGGTTCGATCTTGTCGCCAGGTGTGCGCACGAGCGCTGCGAAAATATCGTCCGCATCTGCAGGCTTTGCCAGATAATCCTCAGCACCGAGCTTAACAGCGTTCACTGCGGTCGCGATATTTCCGTATCCCGTGAGAACAATTACCTTGGCATCAGAACGTTTGCGCCGGATCGTTTCAATCACATCCAGCCCGTTGCCATCGGCCAGCCGCATATCAACCACGGCATATTTTGGCGCATGAGCCTTGGCCTTCATATGGCCTTCTGCGACCGATTCGGCTGTCTCGACGACAAAACCCCGCACTTCCATCGCCCGCGCGATGCGCCTGAGAAATGGACCATCATCGTCAACAATCAGCAGCGAAGGGTCTGGGCCAATTGCTTCATCTTCAACCGTCATCTTATCGGTACTCTCTCTCGTCAATTGTCGCCCGCATTGCCTGCAGTGATCGGGCTGTTTGTGTCGCCGTCGATAAACATAGTCGCATCCATGCGGCTACGTGGCCACTCGACAATCACTTTTGCGCCATTATTTCCATTTGTGAATTTAAGCCTTGCGCCGGATCGTTCAAGCAGCGTCTTTGCAATAAAAAGTCCAAGACCCAACCCGCCGGCACTGTCATATTGACTTCTTGAGGTGACATAAGGCTCGCCAATGCGTTGAAGAATGTCGCTGGAATAGCCAGGCCCATCATCTTCAATGACCACCAGAAGCCTGAGCGAATCATATTCCGTGGTAACGGTGACTCTATCCTTTGCGTAATCGACCGCATTTTCGATGAGGTTGCCCAAACCATAAATGATGCCGGCATTGCGCCGGCCCACGGGTTCGCCGGATCGTGATGATTTTTCCTTCAACTCCAGTTTTATGCCGAACTCCCGGTAAGGCGTCATTGCCTCTTCAACAAGCGAAGAAAACGGCAGGAGGCGCAAACTGGCCTCATCTTCCGTGGAGAGTGTTGTCAGCCGGCGCAGGATATCCTTGCAGCGATTGGTCTGGCTCTGCAGTAATTGCAGGTCTTCCGTGAAACGTTCGTCGCTGCCGAGCGCGCGTTGCATCTCTTTCGCCACAACGCTGATTGTGGCAAGCGGCGTCCCCAGTTCGTGGGCTGCTGCTGCTGCCAGCCCATCCAGCTGCGACAGGTGGTTTTCCCGCTGCAGCACAAGTTCGGTAGCCGCCAGCGCATCGGAGAGCTGGTTGGCTTCCACAGAAACGCGGTAGGCGTAAAAGGCCGCAAACGCGGTCATCGAGAGAATGGCAAACCAGGTGCCTGTCAGCAGTTCGGTCGGCAGGAAAAAACGCCTGTCTTCATACCAGGGCAGTGGAAACGGCGAGAATGCAAGAACGGAGATAAAGACCAGAAGCAATGCACCCAGCGCCACAGTGTAGCGGATGGGCTGCGAAGCAGACGAGATGATAACGGGCACACACAGAAGCGGCGCGAACGGGTTGGTCAGTCCGCCGGTGATAAAAAGCAGCCCCGCCATCTGGCTGAGATCGAAGCTGAGCAGAGCCAAAGTGGGCCCAGGCTCAAGCCGGTAAGTCGGGGGGTAGCGCAACGACAGCCCCACATTGACCACCGCCAGGGCACCGATCAGCACAGTGGCAGCCAGAAGGGGCAAGTGGAAATCGAGCCACACATGAACAAGAAGAACAGCAAGCACCTGACCGATCGCGCCCACCCACCGCAGCCGGATAAGGGTCTGAAGCCTGATTCGTCCGCCAAGTCCGAAGCTTTTCGCCTCATAGGAAAGTGACTGTGTCATTTGACGCTGCCTTTTTAAGAGCAATTCGCGAGAGTTCATTTGAGCTTTTGACCGCGAATCGCCAAGAATACAAATTTCTTAACGTCCACGCGGCTTGGCGCGATGCGTGGCTTCAGCCTCGGCGGGGTCTTCCGGCCACGGGTGTTTGGGATAGCGCCCCCGCATTTCAGCACGAACATCCTTCCAGCTGCCGGCCCAAAAGCCCGGCAAATCCCGCGTTGTCTGAATGGGCCGATGTGCCGGTGACGTCAGCTCCAAGAGAAGCGGCCAGCGCCCGCCCGCAATGGAAGGGTGCGCTTTCAGCCCGAAAAGCTCCTGAACCCTGACGGAGAGCAGGGGCTCTTCGCCTTCATACTGAATAGGATGGCGCTGGCCTGCCGGTGTCTCGAAGTGAGTCGGTGCCAGAACGTTCAAATCCCGCTGCAGATCAAAAGGCACGAGTGCATGAAGCCCTTGCTTCAGGCTTGCAGGGGTCACCTTGTCCAGGCTGCGTACACCGCTTTGAAACGGCACGAACCAGTCATCCAGCCCTTCCAGCAGAGCATTATCTGAGACGTCAGGCCAGGGTGAGCCGAGGCTTCGGTGCAGGAAGCCAATCCGCTCACGCAGTTGCAGCGCCTCCTTGCCAAAGTCGATTGCATCAAGCCCGAGGGCGCGCAGCCCCTCGGCCAATGCTTTGGCGGCGGCGTCGCCCGTCGGTGCGGGCAAAGGCGTTTCCTCGAATATGATGGCACCCAGGCGTGTTGATCGACGCGCACGTACCTGACGGGATTGCCGGTCAAAATACGATTGCTCGCCGGTGATGATTGCGCCGGGCAGGCGGTCTTCTATGTCCTGGCGGCTAATGGCGGCTGCGGAAAGAATGCGCGTCTTCCCCGCTTTCCCCGTCGCATCGGCAACCACAATCAATTCCGAGCCTGCCAGCGCTTCCTCAGGCGGAATTTCACCCCCGCGCCCGTTGGCCATCAAAAACCGCCCCCGCCCGCCGCGCTGAAAGGCGATCCGGTCAGGATATGCATCGATCAGCAGTGCGCCTGCATGCACCGCCGCGTCACGATCAGATTGGCCTTTGACGCTGGACGCGATCTTGCGGGCAAGCCCCCTGGCTGCGTCTGCCCGCTGGCTCCGGTCTCGCTGGAACCCCGCCAGTCTCGTATCAAGATCAAGCCCGCTTCCGCCAAGGCCCTGCTCGCCTAGAAGAACGGCGAGCAGGGCCGCTTGCCTTGCTTCTCCCCGTTCACCTGCAGCAACCACCATGGCGGCGAGCCGCGGCGGCAGGCCAAGCGCGCGCATTTGCTTGCCTTTTGTGGTCAGGCCATAGCTGTCATCAAGAGCGCCGAGCGAAATGAGAAGCTGGCGGGCCTCCTGAAGCGCCGCCTTGGGCGGCTGATCTGCAAAATGAAGCATTGCCGGATCGGATACACCCCAGGCGGCGAGATCGAGAACAAAGCCGGTCAGGTCGGATGCCAGGATCTGCGGCGGTGTGTGGGCCGGCAAGGCTGCCGTCTGTCCGGCATTCCAAAGCCGAATCGCGATGCCGGGCTCCGTTCGGCCCGCGCGCCCGGCCCTTTGATCAGCTGCAGCGCGCGAAACACGCACGGTTTCCAGCCGCGTCATGCCCGTTGCCGGCTCGAAGACAGGAAGCCTCTGAAACCCGCTATCAATCACAATACGAACACCGTCGATCGTGATGGAGGTTTCCGCAATCGAGGTCGCCAGCACAATCTTCCGTGTTCCGGCTGCCGGAGGAGTGATGGCCTGGTCTTGCTCCTTCTTTGACAGATTGCCAAAGAGCGGAACAACAAACGTACCGGTGCCGAAGTGGCCTTCAAGCCTCTCATAAACGCGCCTGATTTCACCCTGTCCTGGCAGGAAGGCGAGAATGGACCCGCTTTCTTCAGCATGTGCCTTGACAACAGACCGTGTCACGCTTTCCTCTATGCGTTCTCCCGGCGGGCGATCCTCATAACGGATATCGACCGGAAAACTGCGGCCCCGACTTTCAATAACTGGCGCACCGGCAAGCACATGCTGTGTCTTTTCCACGTCCAGCGTGGCCGACATCACGATGATACGCAGGTCATCGCGCAACGCCTCCTGCACGTCGAGCGCCAGCGCCAGCCCGAAATCAGCCTCTAGAGACCGCTCGTGAAACTCATCAAAGATAACGGCCCCAATACCGTCCAGAGACGGATCGTCAAGGATCATGCGGGTGAAGACACCTTCCGTCACCACCTCAATGCGGGTCTTGTTGGAGATCTTGCTGTCGAGCCGCATGCGGTAACCCACCGTCTGCCCCACCGGCTCGCCAAGCAGATCTGCCATACGCTGAGCGGCAGCCCGTGCTGCAAGACGCCGCGGTTCGAGCAATATGAGGCGACGATCCTCTCTCCATGCGGTGTCCAGGAGGCGCAGAGGCACAAGCGTCGTCTTGCCCGCGCCGGGCGGTGCGCACAGGATCGCACGATTGCCGTCGCTCAACGCTTCCAGCAGCTGCGGCAGAATTGCTTCCACAGGAAGGCGATCCGCGCCTTGAGTTTCGCTACCCAATTTCATCTTCTAGTCCGGATCCAGTTGATCTTTGGATTCGCGCGTTTGAACGCCGATTGCAAGACAATTAGGCCAGTTTCATGTGTGCGCCGAAGCACACGCAAGGTGCATATTCCGCCGCATATTGTGAAAACAGCGCAGGCGTTGCGAGGATTCGGGAATTGCGACCTCAACAGCCCCCTCAAAAGCACCGTTTTCAAGAGCGCTGAATCGGTGCGCTGAAATAACCTAGTAAAATCAATGCACTGGAAAAAAATGACAGTTTTTTGAATTTCGTTGTTGACTCTCTGAGGGGGGTAGTTCTATAAGCCCAATCACTGACGAGGGCGGCGGCGCTGCTGGCGACGACCTCCTTCGCTCTTGGAAAATCTTCAGAAGTTGCTGGTAAGT
>NZ_JAMXLE010000003.1 GCF_024055895.1 Rhizobium sp. L1K21 | reverse complement strand
AACGGCTTGAAAATGATCGGCATTTCCTGCGCCCTTGCGCCTAGTTGCTGACCAAATTTGGCTTACCAAAACAACCTCATTTATGAGTCCGTGACCTAAGGTTCATCTCGATCTTCAGAAACGATTTGAAAATGCAAATGTTCAAGCTTGGTATAACTCTGGCGGTACTGGTGGCATCAGTTTTGTTCACTTTGACAATCTGGCCCGACCTCCTGTTTTTCTACGATTTCAGGGATGAGAATATTATCTTGCGTTCTGACGAACCGATCCCACCCGAAGCGATAAATGTTCTCAAGGACGTCGAGCGGCGGCTGGAGCGTTCGGCATTGCCGTTAGACGGACCTTATAAGGTTTATATTTGCAACAAGACCTGGAAACTCAGCTTTTTTGGTCGAAGGACCTCAACAAATTTTGGAGGAGTCTCGGACGTATACTTAAGTCGGAATATCTATATTCGCCCAGCAGATATTCGCCGCAATTCCGTTCTTCCACCGGCTTCGTGGCGGTTTTCGATGGCCGATCGTCCGCTTTCCTATTTCATTGCTCATGAAATTACGCACATCCAGCAGGTCGAGTTCATCGGTGTCTTACGCTACTTGCAGACGCCGGCATGGCTGCTTGAAGGATATGCCGATCATATTGGCAAAGGCAAAAATCTCGATATTGGCGACAGCCGTAAGGCGCTGCAGGATGGTGCCCCGGAGATGGATCCGAAAAACGGCTTGTATACCCGTTACCAGCTTGCGGTTGAACTTTTGCTGAGGGAGAAAAGTTTCATGGAACTTGTCGAAGACCCTCCTGATCCTGAAAGCGTCCTTCGCTTGGCGAAATGAGATTCCGCGAAAAGCAATACCAGCCAGGCAGTGCAGACGCTCGCTGCAATTTCATTCAATCATCCACGCTTCCGATCCCCTATTCTTCTATTGGAACAACAGGAGATATGAGCAATGACAGCTCTCTTTAATTGGGTCGAAATACCGGTTACCGACATGGCTCGTGCCAAGAAATTCTATCAATCATTGCTGTCCGTCGAACTTCAGCCATTTGCAATCAACGGCATAAATTACGCTGTTTTCCCGTCAAACGATTTTAGCGGACACGGCGCTGGTGGAGGGCGATGGTTATTCTCCTTCGAGCGACGGCCCTCTGGTATACCTTGACGCAACGGGCAAGCTGGACCGGCTTTCAGCCGAGTTGCAGGCGCTTGGCGGAGAAATAATACTGCCCCGAACCTATGTGTCCGAAGAAGGCGGAGAAATCGTCCTCTTTCGGGATACAGAGGGCAACCGCCTCGGTTTGCATTCCCCCCTGCAGCGTCCCGTCACCGGTCCCGTCTCCGACCAGACGATGCAAGGTCTCCTGGCAGGACAGAAACCCGGCTTCGCCTTTGTGCTGACGCGGGGACCGCGTTTCGAGGATCCTGAACTTGCGAATCTTCAATGGGAGCATGCACGCAACATGTTCAATTTGATGCGCGAGGGAAAGCTCACCCATGTCAGCGCCTTGCCTGGCGGGGCGTCCATACTCGGTTTTGGTCTTATGCTGGCGGACAGCCGTGAGGAAGTCGCGGAAATCCTGGCGGAAGATCCCGGCGTAGCAGCGGGTCGGCTGGCTTTTGAAGTCATGACTGCTGTGTCGTTTGACGCAGACAAGACGCGCCACAAGCTCTGACCCTTACCACTTTCAACGCAATCAACTCAGATTCAGGACTGGCTAGGAGCGCGCCTTCGCGATGCTTCACGGTTTCAGGGAACCTCAAGAGGTATTCTATGCGCATTATCGTTAATACGCCTGCCGGAAATATTGGTCACGCGCTCGTGGAGCATGTCCTCTCAAATGGCGATGACGTGACCATGATAAGCCGCAATCCGGCAAAGGTAACGGATTTCGTTGCGAGGGGCGCACGCCTTGTGGAAGGATCAATAGACGATCCCGATGTGTTGAAGAAAGCGGTGGACGGGGCGGATCTCCTGTTTTGGCTTCCTCCACTGGTACTCGACCAGCCTGATTTCCTGAAATGGGCCCGTGACTGTGGGCAAAGGATAGCAGATATCGCAGGCAACGCCGGGGTCCGGCGCGCGATCCTGCTTTCCAGCGTGGGAGCGCAACACGACAGCGGCGTGGGGCCAATTGCCTGCCTTCCTGCGATCGAAAAGAGCTTCCGTGAAGCCTTTCCTGATATGGTTTCCCTGCGGCCCGGCCATTTTATGGAGAACTTCTTCTTCAGTCTCCCGACCATCAAAGCTGAAGGTACGATTTACAGCTCGCACGCAGCCGATCAGCCTATCCCGATGATCGCGACGCGCGACATCGCGGAAGTTTCCGCTCGCGTGGCAATGGATACCGTTTGGAGCGGCCACCATGTAATCGGGCTGCACGGGCCGGCAGATGTCAGCTACAACGAAGCCGCCTCCATCATTGGCAGGGTTATCGGAAAACCGGTCCGCTTTGTTCAGGTTGATGACGCAACAATGGTTGGCGCAATGGTGGCAACGGGCATGCCTGAACAGATGGCAAAGCTGGTTAACGGACTATATGCCGGCATCCGCTCCGGCATGGTGCGCCGGATGGAACCGAGGAACCCGACACCGACCACACTTGAAGAGTTTGTCCAGCTATCGATTCTGCCGAAACTTGCCGCAGCGTGAACATGCCAGGCATGTTGACTGATTGAATTATCAAAAGGAGGTCAAATGGACTTTCTGTTTTGTGATCGAGGCTCTGACTGAAGCGGAAGGCCGAAGAACGCCACGGTCGTTATTGCTCGGTTCACTGCGTTTGTCCGACGGCTGTTCCGGTGGGGCAATTTTGTCCAGGGCTGGTAAATTTGACGGTGCGGATCTTCGGCTCAATTCATGCGAAGAGATGAACTGCTTTGCATAAGTGGTGGGCCCAAAGACGATGAGGCGCACGCACTTGGGCTTTGGGACTTTTGCAGTCATTTGTGAGGATTTCGCAAATGGATTTTGGAACGCGAACGGTATTGATCACTGGCGCAGGTTCGGGCATCGGCCTGGCAACAGCCCGTAGGCTCGATGCGGAGGGCTTTTCACTCGTTCTTGTGCTCCGGCCCGGGGCAGACTGCCCTACAGGCTGGCGCAGTCCGGTCTCGTTCGAGTACTGCGATCTGGCGCGACCCAACGACGTTTCGCAGTTGATCGCGCGCGTGCGCGCAAAACACCGATCGCTCGATGTTCTTTTCTGTAACGCTGGTGTTCAGCCCTGGGACCGCAAGATAACGCCTGAAGGACTGGAACTCGGTTTTGCCACAGAGGTGGTATCCACCTATTTGTTGATCGACGGCCTAACCTCGTGGTTGGCCAGTTCGCAGTACCCCTTGGTGTTGGTTACCGGTTCGCTGGTACATCGTTGGGGCAACTATGAATTCGAAGCTCTTGCGTCCGGAAAAGACTTCGATCCGAACCAAACCTATTATGCAAACAAGCTGTGTCAGATGCAGCTTGTGAGCTATTTTGCATCAACGCTGAAAGTCAAGGGGATTCCAGTCCACGCTCTTGAACCGGGCATGACCCGAACCGCGTTTGCGCGTCATTTTTGCGGGTTCTATCGCATGATGTCGGTGATCTGGCGGCCCTTTATGCGCAGACCGGAGGACGTCGCAGAAGATGTATTGAGACTACTGCTAACAGGTGACCTCATGGAAACGAGCGGAAGCAACTGGTATCGGGGACGACCCAAGCCATTGGCACCCCAGGCACTTGACCATCTCGCCATCTGGCGCTTGGCGGAGGATCTGCACAAGCTTTGTTCAGCATTGCAGCAAAGAGTCTAACGTTGGGTAAGCGAAAGCTTCGAAGCGAGCCCGGCAAACGCTGACGCGAAACCGCGTATTCTCCACGGACGAAATGACGTACCCTCGACATAGGGTTGCAATCAGACCGTATGCAACGAATACCGCTAAAGTAAGCCCCCACGAAGGCCGAGCTTAAACCAAACGTATTCAATGCGTAGGCAGGCGATATTGACTCGATAATTTGAGGCGGGGAGGGAAGAAGAAAATCAAAAACTTTGGATTGAGGAGATTAACGAGAACCGCCGATGCGATAATGTGCAACATGGTTTGCTCTTGCGGCGCGAGCACCGACTTGAGCATGCTTCTTCACCAAAACATAGAGAAAAGCGCCTGGAGAGTTGGAGCGAAGACGGTACCCGATGGGGCAGAAGAAAATATCACGCGCTGCTCTTCACGCAGGAAGACTGGCTCTCATACCGAGTCCCAAATGATAGGAACACATCCTGGTTTGTTGAGGAGCTGTAACATGTATTCTGAAATTTGGAACTGAGCCAGTCCGTTGAGCGAGGCTTTAGGACGCTGACGGCTGCACAGCCTTTCCCCTGAAAAACTTTGCCACGTAGTATTTCAAGCCCCTATGCTATTTCTCACTGTAATTTTGGAGTCGGCGAGATGAAGTTTCATCATGTTGAAGCGATTGTGGCTATCGCCCATATGGGAAGCCTGCGCGCTGCGGCAGAGACCTTGGGAAAATCGCAGCCCGCGCTGACAAAACTGCTCAAACAGGCCGAAAGTGAACTCGGCGCGAAAATCTTCACGCGTGCAGCCCGCGGGGTCGAACCGACGGAGATCGGCCAGCGCATTATCGACCGTGCACGCGCCATTCATTCGGAATTCCGCAAGCTGAATGAAGATGTCCGTCAGTTGCAGGGCGAAGAAACCGGCATATTGCATGTAACAGTCTCCCCCATGGCGGCAGTCAGGATCATTCCCAACATCATGGACCGCTTCCGGAGACAGTTTCCGCTGGTCCATTTGCAAGTGTCTGCAGGCCAGTCACCGGCGGCGCTTTCGGATTTGCGCTCGGGCGAAACCGACCTCCTCGTTGGCCCGGTTCCGGGGCCGGAAGAGAGGACGGGACTGACGGTGCTGCCGCTCTTGAAAACGCCGATCTCGATCATCACCGGAATGAACTCGCGATATGCCGGTGCACAGCAACTCAAAGAGCTGGTCGATGCCGAATGGATCATGATCGGTCAGCGCAGGCGCAGTTTCGGCATTGCCAAAGATTTTGAGGCCGCAGGGTTGAAGCCTCCGGAACCCATCACGACATCCGATTCAATCAATTCACTTCTGGCAATGATCGAGGGCAGCGATCGTGTCTGTTCTTTCCCATCACTGATGTTGGACGAAATCCTGCCGCGCTGGCAAATCAGGAAAATTCCGATCCTCGACTTGATTAAACCGGTGCAGCTCGGTTTGACGCTTGCTGCTGACCGTCCCTTGACCCCCGCTGGACAGGCTCTCGCCGACGCCATTGTGAACCGGGCGAAGGCGTTGCAACAGGAATACTCCGATATCCTCTAGTTATATCTATAAAGTTTAATTTCTTTTCGGTTATAAACGGACTTGATATTCTTCCTTATGCAGAGGCGGCCGCCAGGACGTCTGCGCATGGGAGGAAATTTTGAATATTCTGTTCGTTATGTACGATCAGCTGCGATTTGATTATCTCAGCTGCGCGGGACATCCGCACCTTCACACCCCGAATTTCGATCGCGTGGCCGCCATGGGCGTGCGCTTCACAAATGCCTATGTGCAATCGCCGATCTGCGGCGCAAGCCGCATGAGTTACTATACCGGACGCTATAGTTCCTCACACGGTGCCCAATGGAATGGCTTCCCATTGCGGGTGGGCGAAGTGACACTGGGCGATCATCTGCGCAAGCTCGGCATGGACGCCTGGCTGCTTGGCAAGACGCATATGAGAGTGGATGCGGAAGGCATGGCGCGTCTCGGCTTGAGTCCGGACAGCGTGATCGGCGCGCGCCAGTCTGAATGCGGCTTTGATGCCTGGGCGCGCGACGATGGTCTCTGGGGTCAGGGGCCCGATGGCTTCTACGATACCAGGCGCTCGCCTTACAATGAGTATCTGAAATCCAAGGGCTATGACGGTGAAAACCCGTGGGCGGACTATGCCAATGCGGGCATTGACGACAACAACAACATGGCCACCGGCTGGATGTTCAAGAATGCCGACAGGCCTGCCAATATACGCGAGGAAGACAGCGAAACCCCTTGGCTGACAAGCGAAACAATACGCTTCATGGAGGCGACGCAAGGCCCTTGGCTGGCCCATGTCAGCTATATCAAGCCGCACTGGCCCTATATCGTGCCTGCCCCCTATCACAATATGTACGGGCCTCAGCATATCAAGCCCGTGCGCCGCGACGAATGCGAGCGCATTGATGCGCACCCGGTCTACAGCGCCTTCATGGGCAACAAGTTTGGTCAGGCGTTTCAACGCGACGATGTGCGCGAAAAGGTCATCCCGGCCTATATGGGCCTCATCAAACAGGCCGATGATCAACTGGGCCGATTGCTCGATTATCTCGAAGCGGAAGATCGTCTGAAAGACACGATGATCGTGATCACGTCTGACCACGGCGACTATCTGGGTGACCATTGGCTGGGCGACAAGGACCTGTTTCACGATCCGTCCGTCAAGGTCCCATTGATCATCTATGACCCCCGCGCCTCGGCTGATGCAACGCGCGGCACGACATGCGATGCGCTTGTGGAGGCGATCGACCTGGCGGCAACCTTTGTGGATGCAGCCGGAGGCGAGGCGCAGAGCCACATCATAGAAGGGCGTTCGCTCTTGCCTTGGATCAGAGGCGAACAACCGATGGATTGGCGCAAATTCGTCATCAGTGAATATAACTATTCGATCACGCCAATGCGCACCGCGCTTGGTGTGTCGTCTAAAGACGCCCGCCTGTTCATGGTCTTTGACGGTCGGTATAAGATGATCCATGCAGAAGGCGGCTTCCGGCCCATGCTGTTTGATCTGCAAAACGATCCGGACGAATTTCACGACCTTGGTGCTGATGATGCCTATGCGGAGGTGTGCGCTTCGCTGTATGAAATGCTGGCTAGCTGGGGCCGGCGTGATGCGCAGCGGGTGACGCGTTCAGAGGCTGATTTGAACGCTATGCGTGGTGCTTCGCTGCGCAAGGGCATCTTGCCCTTCCTGGTTGACGGTTCGGAAGTGCCGGAGGAACTGACCGAGAAATACCGTGGGCCAGCCCGGCAGAACTTCTTGAAAACAGGGGGTGGTGAACATGTCTGACGCGGCTCCAGTGCAAAGGTCCGTTTGGCGCACCTCTGATGGTCTGGCGGTGGTCTTTGCGTTGGTCATCGCGCTCTATGCCGCGTCGGGTCCCATAGGAGAACTTGTTCACTGGATCATTGCCAATACCACAGATGGCTTCTTTGAGCTTTCCCGCCGCGATCAGCGCATTCTCCTGCGCGAACATTGGCTTGGCAGCGTTTACCGCAGCTTCGAGCAAGGCTTCCTGCTGCCGACCGGCCTCATCATTGGCCTGCCGATCATCCTGTCTTTTGCCATATCCGCGCTGAGCCTCAGTCCTTCAAAAGGTGTTGGATCTTGGAAAACAACGCTTTTCAACGTGTCGATTGCCATTCTTGCAGCTATTGTTTTCGGCATCTGGATCGTCAAAATCTTTGCCTCAGATGCAGGCGCTTTGCCGGTAGCGAATGACATCGATTATGTCGCATTTCCGCTGGCGACACTGATAACGCTTTACCTCACATTCCGGATGTTTGGTGGCTTCATTGTGGCCTTCTGCATTTTCTGGCTTGTCTACTTCTTTGTGCGCGGCTGGTTGCCGGAATGGGCTGGCATTCTGGCGGGCTCGGAAGCAACTGTGGAACAGAATTTTCGCAGCATGATCCTCAATTTCTGGGCGCAGACCGGTGGGATGTTCGGTCAGCCGGTTCAGGTTGTGGCCGGGAATGTGCTGATCTTCATCGTCTTCGGCGCCATTCTCATGGCGTCTGGCGCGGGCGACCTGCTCATGAAGATATCCAACAGATTGACTGGCGGGCTGACCGGCGGCGCGGCACACGCAGCTGTCGCGAGTTCCGCACTTTTCGGCACTTTGTCAGGAGCGGCGATTTCCAACGTCGTATCAACCGGCGTCATGACCATTCCCGTGATCCGCAAATCGGGCTTCAAACCTGCATTTGCAGCTGCCGTGGAGGCTGCGGCCTCGACGGGTGGCCAGATCATGCCGCCGGTGATGGGCGTTGTCGCATTTTTCGTGGCTGGTCAGATCGGTCTTGAATATCGCTACATTGTTGTCGCCGCGATCTTGCCCGCGGCGTTCTACTACCTCGGCACCTTCTTGACGGTCTATTTCGAAGCGCGGCGCCTTGGCATTGGTGCCCTGCCTGCAAGCGAGCGCGGAAATTTGACGCGTATCGAGTGGTTTCAGACGCTGGTTTTCATCGTTCCGCTTGGCACGCTGTCTTATTTCCTCTTTGCGCAGCCTTCGGTGCCAAAAGCTGGCTTTTATGGCCTGATCGCTGCGCTCGCAGCATCGCTGGTGCTGTTTCCCGAGTTTCGCTCATCGAAAAGACTCTGGAGTGCTTTTGTCAGCGCCGGTCGCATGTCAGCCTCCATTGTGGTGATCGTGACGGCCATCGGCCTCATTGTCGGGCTGATCCAGACGTCCGGGTTTTCCGGAAGACTGTCCCTGCTGCTGGCGCAGATCGCTGCAGGGCCGCTGCCCATTGTCTTGCTTGTTGTTGCATTCGGCGCGATCATTCTGGGCATGGGACTGCCACCCGGCGCTACCTATTTCATCATCGTAATTGCGCTCAGCTCGGGCATCGATACGGTCGGCATCGCGCCCCTGACGCTGCATCTTTTCGTGGTCGTCTTTGCCATGATGTCAACGGTGACGCCACCGGTGGCGCTGGCGGCCTTTGCTGCGGCTCCGATCGCCAACGCCGACCCGATCAAGACGGGTTTTCAAGCGGCACGAATAGCGATCGCCGGCTTCATCATACCTTTCGTCTTCGTCTACCACCCTGCCGTGTTGTACAAGTTGCAGGTGCTTTTCGAATGGTTCGGTGAAGCGCCCGTCACCTCACGCGCCATGATCGACATCACCACGGTTGGCTGGGGTGATTTTTTCTGGATCATCGCCGCATTCGCGCTTGCAATGTGGCTCATTGCATCGGGGATTGCCGGGTTTGACCGCGGAAGGCTTGTGCCGACAGAACGCATCTTGCGAGTCGTTGTCGGCTTTGTCTGCCTTGTTCCACAGATGTTCATTGCCGTGCCGGCAGCGCTGGTTGGAATTGCTCTGGTTGCACGCGAGTGGATGATGGCGCGCCAAGGCACGATGGACGCACAGCAGATAAAATTCGAAATGGGAGGAAAATGACCATGAAATACAGTAGCTTTGCGGCGGCAGCAGCCTTGGGTTTAGGCTTGACAACCGCTCATGCAGAAACCCTCAAAATGGCAACAATTGAACCAAGTCTGGGCCAGGCAATTACTATGGCGACGTTCGCCAATCTGGTTAGCGAAACACTCAAGAACATCCAAATCGAGGTGGCTGGAGGGGGAGCCGCCACGCTTCACATGCTGGAAGTCGGGCGTGGAAATCTGGATATGGCGATGGTATCGCCCACGGTTTATCAGTTCATGAAGGCGGGCAAGGGCATGTATGCGAACGAACCCGACGCCGCCGAACTGTCTAAAAACGTGCAGTTGCTGATGTGGTTTCCGTATGGACAGTATCACTACACCGTGCGGCCAGGCAGCGGCATTCGCACACTGGACGATTTGGAGGGCACCACGGTTTTCCTCGGTCCTGCTGGTGGCGGTGCCTTCAGCACGGCCAAGGATTGGATTGAAGCAACAACCGGCCTTGTTGCCGGAGAAGACTATCAGGCGATCACATCCAACTGGGCGACCGGTTTTCAATCTTTCCTCGACGGTAAGATCGACATGTATGCAAACGGCTGCCTTGATCCGTGTCAGCAGTTTATCCAGTTTTCCGAAACCGAAGAGCTTCGTTTCATAGGTCCGCAGGATTACTCGGGCGATGCCGTCACGGAATTCCTCGGCAACTACCGACAACTGTCGGAAGTCCCTGCTGGCATGTACAAAAACCAGGTCAATGATGGACCGGTTATGTCGCATGATACAGCAGTCGGCATTGGCGTGCGTGCCAATCTGGACGAAGAAACCGTATACAGCATAACCAAGGCCTTCTGGGAGAATGTCGATAAAATTACGACGGAAGCGCCTTGGGCAAAGGCATTAAGCAAGCAATATGCCGTCCAGAAGCTCGGCGATATCACGCTCCATCCAGGCGCGGCCCGCTATTATCGAGAAGCGGGCGTACTGCAATAAGGATGCCCTAGCCAACGGGTAAGCTACCCTGCAGCAGCCAACCCCCAAGAGTATGAACGTAAGCGTCGCCTTAACCAGATGATCGGGTCAGGCAAAAGTTTATTGGCATGACTGGAGATGCTTCCGTTCAATATAGACGCCGCCGTTTTTCGGCCAAGGTCACGCCTGCGCAGGGCAGAAGACTTGATTGCTAAGCGCCGGATTACGATGCGGAGTCATTTCGGCTATGCGGCATTGCATCACGTAGCGGTTCTTTGGTTCGAGCGAATTCGGTCGGTGCAATGCCGGCTATTGTCTTTTGCACGACGCGGCTTGGTTCGATGAACGTCAAAGGTGGCGATTGAAAAGCTAAAGATTGGCGAGCCACACGGGGAAAACCCGGTCATTGCTTGATTGGCGGGTTCTTGCTGGCCCTGCTGGGTTGGTCTCCAAGGTGGAAGCACGAAACTCGGACGGTGTGCAGCCGAAATAAGTCTTGAAGCTGGCGGAAAACTGGGCGTCACTTGAAAAACAATAGCGATCGGCAACGTCGCCAATTCGTACGTGGATATCGCCTTCGGCGATCGCCCTTGCGGCTGCGCGCATCCGCGATTCACGAATGATCTTGGCCACGCCGCCAGCAGGCTCGAACAGACGGTAAAGCGATGACCGGGAGAGACCGAGCTGGCGCGCCAGATTGTTGGGATTCAGCTTTTGTGAACAGAGCTGGTCGTTGATTATCTGTTTGGCCTTCGACAACAACATAAGGTCGCGGTCCGCCTTGAGTTCCTCGTCGGCGAATCGACGCTCGTCAAGAAGGCAGTTGACGACCAGCGTCGGCAACATGGCGCCGATCGCGCGGGGAACTTCCCCGTCCAGATGCGCGCCGTGCTGCATGGCAGACACAAGGTGGTCCGCCAGAAAGAGGGCACTGGCGTGCGTCAGCGGTAACTGATGCAGCCGGGCAAGTGCGTCAGCATCCTTGCCAAATACACGCCGCGGCAGCACCACCGAAATATTGTGAGAAGGGGTCATGTTGCGCTCGGAGACTTGCGCAAGGTCTATGACCACAATTGCTGATGGCCGGGCGCTTCGTGCCTCGACATTTTCCAGATCCACGCGGATCATGAAGTGATCCATCAAATCACCGGAGATCCGGCGCCGCACGCGCTCGTAGACAAATGGCTGGGTGCGCATCCGGCTCACCAGCATGGAGCCGAAATTGATGCTCTCAATGGACGCGTCAAACGCCTCGACGACCTTGGAGCGCTCCATATCAAACATCGACCCAATCCGCATGCTGAACAGCTCGAACTGTTCTTCCGCTGCGAAAACCGCCGTCGAAAATGTCTGAACGCGTTTTGTCAAATGGTTCATCGGATCATCAATTCTCCCATCGCGCGCACATTTCCACTGATTGGGACAAAAACGCAAGAAGTTCGCGATCTTGCGAAACGCAAACGTTAACGCGCGGTGGCGGCGAGCGGCTAATTTTGCCGACGCTAAATAAATGGGAGGCCGCTATGTTCTTCACTGCGCCGACGAGCTTCAAAGTGTTTACGATTCTGAGTGGCTGCATCCTTGTATTCGTGGGAGTGTCTATTGCCAGCGATGAAAGCAGGGCCGCCTGTGATCGCCTGGCGGCAAGTCCAAACGATCCGCTGTTCGGTTCCAAGGGCGTCGAGCAGCTTGACATCAAGGGTGCTGCCGCGCTTGACGCCTGCCGCAAGGCCTATGAGGGCGCGCCTGACGAACCCCGCTTTGCCTTCCAGCTTGCGCGCGCAGAACAAAGGCTTGAAGATTATGACGCGGCGCGGGTGCATTTTTCCGAAGCTGCCAAGAATGGTTATCCGCTGGCGGAAGTCGGGCTCGGCATTCTGTTTGAAAGAGGGTTGGGCGTCGGCCAGAACCTGGAAGAGGCGCGCAGGCACTATGAATTGGCGGCCGAACAAGGTGTTGGCGTCGGCCTTTTCAACCTTGCAGGCTTTTATCTTGACGGTGTCGGTGTGCCGGAAAACCCTGTGCGTGCCGCCGAGCTCTATCGCCAGGCAATTGACGCGGGCTATGAGAAAGCTGCAGGCGGATTGGCGGAGGCGCTTCAGCATGCCTGGAGAGAGGGAGATGATCCAGCTCCCGTCGTTGAAGCCTATGTCAAGGCAGCTGACGCCGGGATAGGCTTTGCCCATCGCATTCTCGGGCATTTTTATCGTGATGGCGCCTTTGGTCTGCCGGTCGATCCAGCCGCAGCGACCGCCCATTATCGCATCGGCTGGGAACTCAGTGACGATTGGTCCGGCCTCTATTTTGCGCAGATACTAGTTTCCAAGAATGATCAGAAGACCGAGGCGGTCCGCATTCTTCGATCACTGATAGAGAGTGAGCCGGGGATGTTGAAAGCAAGAGCGATGGCTCTGCTCTCCGACATTATGCGGCGGCGCGGCGATCTGCAGGAAGCCGCAGCCCTTGTCGAGGACGCTTTGGAAATCGCGCCCAAAGACAGTGCCGTGCTCTCCTCACAAGCCGAATTGCTTGTTCTCGCTTTTCAATTGGAAGAGGCAGACCAGCTATTGGCAGAGGCAATCGAGCAGGACCCGGAATGGGCGCCGCTCCATCTTCAGCGCGCCAGCCTTCAAACAAAACTCGGTGACAAGGACGCCGCCGCAGCATCTCTCGATAGAGCCGCGAAAGCAGAGGCTGGTCGATTGTTTCTAGGGACTTACCGATGAAATTTCATTCCCGATTTGGGCTGTCCTTGCGGCACGTGCCACCGACAAGGCGGCCATTATGGGTGTATTTCAGCAGCATTTTTGCGCCTCCATCAATAAAGGCTGATCTGCGTAGAGAGCGCCGCGAACGCTACACCTCGATTAGGCATATTGGACCTTCTACCCGTTTGAACGCGTGATGAAAATTCGATCATATCTCCTCCTTACAACCAGCCTCTCCCTTCTGCCCTCGATGGCTGCCGCACAATCGATCGAGGCAACTGGCAGCGTCTCGCCCTTGCCTCCAACGAGTTGGACCTCATCGACATTGATCAACGTTGGCTACAATACGCCAGGCTCTCTCACGATTTCGGACGGCGGGCGTGTGGTGAATCGAGCCGCGTACGTCGGTGTGCAGGGCGGTACAGGTCAGGTGACCGTCACGGGAGATGGCTCGCGTTGGGAGAGCAACGGATATCTTTACGTCGGCGCCAATGGTACAGGCATCGTGACGATCGCCAATGGTGGCTTTATGAGCAGTGCTGGCACAGTTATTGGCCGTTCCGATCTTGCTTCCGGCAGCATCACCGTTACCGGTGAGGGATCCACCTGGGTTGACAGTTATACCATCATCGTCGGGTTTTCGAAAAACGGGAGGCTTACCATTGCCGATGGGGGCACGGTCAGCAGCAACTTCGGCAGGATTGGCGAGATCTCGGCGGCGACGGGCTTTGCCAGCGTCACCGGCGACGGTTCACGCTGGAACAACAGCAACTACCTCAAAATCGGGTACCAGGCTCGTGGATCGCTGACGATCGGCGACGGCGGACTGGTGACGGTCGGGGCGCTGCTTGGCGATGGCAGCCATGACGGCACGGCGACGGTTGCGGATAGCAGCGGTTCCAACGGCACCGTGTCGATCGGCGCGGCCGAGGGGGACGCGGCGGTTGCGGCGGGGACGCTCGATGCGGCGCGGCTGGTGTTCGGGGCCGGCCACGGCACGCTGGTGTTCAATCACACCGATGTCGATTACGGTTTCCGGCCCGCGATCTCAGGCAATGGCGCGATCCGCCAACTTTCGGGCACGACCACGCTCAAAGCCGACAATTCCGCTTTTTCCGGCACCACGGATGTGACCGGCGGTAAGCTGATGCTGTCGGACGGCGCGCTGCTCGGCGGCGCAATCAATGTGACGAGCGGCGCGCTGCTCGGCGGCACCGGCACCTTCGGCACGGCGGGACGCACCGTCACCATCGGCAGCGGCGGCACGCTGGCGCCGGGCTTTTCGTCCGGCACACTGACAATCGCCGGCAATCTGGTGCTTGACGCGGGCTCGACCTATGCCGTCGATGTTTCGACCACGGCGGCGGACCGTACCAATGTGGCGGGCACTGCGACGATCAACGGCGCGACGATGCAGGTGATGGCGCTCGATGCCGCCACCAGCTATCAGGAAAGCCAGACCTATACCGTGCTCAGCGCCGCTGGCGGCATTACCGGCGACTTTGCCAACGTGCACTCGCAGTCTGCCTTCCTCAACGTTGCCTCCGGAATCTCAGGCAACGATGTGCGGCTTACTGTTGGAGTCAATCGCGACTCTCATGGCGGCACCTTTTCCAAGGTTGCTGAGACGGGCAACGAGCGCGCCGTAGCGCATTCTCTTGACAGTTTGCAGCAATCCGGCGCGTCGCTGGCACTTTATAACAGCGTGCTGCCGATGAATGCGGAAAACGCCCGAACGACGTTCCGTCAACTCTCCGGCGAGGTCTATGCCTCAACAGCGCCGCTTCTAACCGCAGGGACCCAGGCGATCAATGGCACGCTTGGGGCGCGCTTGCGTGGCAATGCTAGTGGTTCGTTACAGCGTCGGGCAGGGGTCGCTTCTGCCTATGCGCCGGAACGAAAGAATGTGGCATCCGAACGCTTTTCCGATTTTGACAATTCGGCGGCTTCCGACCCCAGCCCCTTTGGCTTCTGGGCCAGCGGCTTTGGCTCACGCGGCAGCATAGACGGCTCCGGCGGTATGCGCGGCAGCGACCTCCGCTCCGCGGGCACATTGATCGGTCTTGATGGCATGGCGGGCGACTGGGTGGTCGGCTTTTACGGCGGCTATTCGGGTGCCTCGGTCGGCACCGAAACAGAATCGGCGATGAGCAAAAACTATCATCTCGGCCTCTATGGAGGGCGCGAGTTCGGCCCGCTATCCTTCCGCTCGGGCCTCGGTTACACGTTTTCTGCAATCGACGCTGTCCGCAACGTCACCACGCTCGGCCAAAGGCTCGAGGCAAATTATAAGGCCGGAAACGTCTCCCTGTTCGGTGAGCTCGCTTATAAAATGAGGGCAGGTCGGATTGAGTTTGAGCCTTTTCTCAATCTGTCGCATGTGCACACCCACACCGACGGATTTACGGAAACCGGCGGCAATGCAGCGCTTACCGTCTCCGGCCAGAGCAATGATGCGACCTTGACCACGCTCGGCCTGCGGGCAGCCGCGGGTTTTGACATTGGCGGTGCGACGGGGGTCGCGCGCGGCATGGTCGGCTGGCAGCACGGCTTCGGGGATATGGCCACGAAATCCACCGCACGCTTTGCCAGCGGCAACAGCTTCACCATCACCAACACACCCTTCGACAGAGAGGCGATGGTCATCGAAGCAGGGCTCGACTTCACGCTCTCACCATCGGCAACACTTGGCATCGGTTATGGCGGCCGGTTCGGTGCAACCGCGCGCGAGCACACTGCAACGGCAAAGCTCAGGCTTGCGTTTTAGAAGAGCTTCCCCTCCAGGATCTCCCGTGCTCCGCCAATATGGTGCTGGAGTTTGCGCAAATCGTTTTCGTGTTCTGGGTCGCTCAAAACGGGACGCGCGCTGATTATCAGGCTTTGGTTCTTCTCGTGGCGATTTTCTAGAACATAGAACGGCCGGTGAGCGTGGTACGCTCGTTGCAGTGTACGGCGCGGCTGAAGCTTGCCCATAACGACGACGCCCCTGACGATGATCGGTTCGGCCACACCATTTGGGACGTTAGTGGTCTGTAATCTGAGCCCCGAAAGCAGCCATCTGTTGAACAAACAACTGTTATCGGCGATGCCCTAGAGATTTCTCGAGCGTGAACACAGAAGATATGCAACGCATCGGATTTGCCTATCTCATCCCACCGTATTCAATGTCTATGAATGGTTAAAACATAGACTTAACCTTAATTTAATGCAGATGCGTATAGTACTTGATCAGTATTGAGTCAGTGTGGGGTGCGGTGCGTTGAAAGCCGGCAAATCCGATTTGGCGCTTGGCGGGTTTCTGTCGGGCATGGCGGGTTTTTTGAGACGTCGTGGCTTTGAACATGCGCGAACGCTCTTTGCCTATTCCCTGATTGTGAACCTGTGTGCCCTGGCCCCTTCATTTCATATGATGCAGGTCTATGACCGCGTGCTCTCGTCCGGTTCTGAAGGCACACTGGTTGCCATCACGGCCATTGTTCTTTTCGTGCTTTGCGTTTTCGTGGTTGGCGAAATGGTACGTGGCAAGGTGGCGCAGCGACTTTCCGCCGTTTACGCCGTTTCGGTGTCGCGCAAGCTTTTTGCCCGGTTGGGCGACCCGACAGCGGCAAGCGGTGCGGCCTCTTATCTGCGTGACTTTGCCTCCGCACGGCATTTTCTGGCATCGCGTGTATTTGTCGGTCTGTTTGATTTGCCTTTTGTGCCGCTTTACCTGTTCCTGCTATTGTTTGTGCACCCGACAATCTGCCTTCTGACCATTGCAGGTTTGGCTGCTATGACAATCGCGGGTTACATGAATTACAAACTCACGGGTGCTGGCAGGGACGCCAGCCGCAAAACCGAGGGTGAAGCGGTTGGCTTTGCCCAGAGTGCCTTTGCGCGCGCAGGCGAGGTGCGCTCGCTTGGCATGGTGCCCAATTTGCTCACGACCTGGGGCCAGCGCATGGCGGAAGCGCTGAGTGCTGCGGAAGAGGCAGCTGCGGTATCGTCCGCCCTTTATGCTTTGAGCAAAGGCATTCGCCAGTCCATTCAGGTGATCACAATGGCATGGGGCGCGTTTCTGGTGCTCGAAGGCGATATGTCGGGCGGCTTGATCTTTCTCGCCTCCATGATTTCCGGCCGTGCGCTTGCCCCTATTGAACAGGCTATTGGCGGCTGGGAAACAATTGTGCGCTCTATCGAGTCCTTCAACAATGTTGAAGAGCTGACCGGCGCGGACAAGGGCCTGCAACGACGTCCTGATCTGCCGGCGCCAAAGGGCAATTTGCAGGCGCGCAACCTGGTCTTCCGAGACTACGGGCGGCGTCTGGTGCTGGCGGGCGCGTCATTTGATGTGCAGCCCGGTGAGGCGGTGATCGTCAATGGTGCGCCGGGAGCGGGCAAATCCGTATTTATCTCCATTCTGGCAGGCGCGCGTCTGCCCGAAAACGGCCTCGTGGCGCTGGATGGCGCGCCGCGCGAACGCTGGCCACAGGCACAATGGGGTCGCTCCATGGGCTATTGCGGTGAAGAGGCAGGCCTTCTGACTGGAACAATTGCGCAGAATATTTCGCGTTTCGACCCGGCAGGTGAACTCGAAGAGGTCTATCGCGTCTCCATGATGCTTGGCCTGCATGAGCTGATCATGGAGCTGCCACAAGGCTATCAAACCGTGATCTCCAACTCCGCTGATCACATCCCTGCCAGTGTGCGCAAGCAGATTGCTCTGGCACGGGCTTTCTACGGAAGCCCGAAGGTCATCCTGCTTGATCGACCCACCACATTTCTCGACCAACGGCGTGAGGGCGCTTTGCTAAATGCACTTGCCGATGCATTGAAGGATGGTGCAGCGGTGGTGATGGCAACCCGGTCACAAATGATGATGCGCATTGTGACGCGTGCAGTGGTGATAAAAGACGGGGTTGTAACAGCTGCCGACCTTCCCAAACGCGGGCAGGCGATCAGAACCTCCGGCCCCACCGAGCCACGTACAAAAGACAAAGCGGAGATGGCGTTATGAGCGCGTCGGAGCTGAACGAAGCCGATCCGCTGGCCGCAGTCGAAACCTCGGTGCGTGGCGTGACCGGCCTTTCTGGAAAGTTCATCCTGTTTGCGCTCGCCATCATGCTGGCCTGGGCCTTTCTGGTGCCGCTTGGTTCAGCGGTTATTGCGCCCGCAACACTGGCCTCAAGCGGTCACAACCAACAACTGCAGCATGTGCGCGGCGGCATGGTGACCGGCATTTTTGCAAAAGAAGGCGATCTGGTGCCAGAGGGCAGTGTGGTCGTGACGCTCGATCCGGCTATCGATCAGGCCAATTTGACACGGTTGCAGGCCCGTCATGCTGTCTTGGAGGCGCTGCGCACGCGGCTCGAGGCCGAAAAAGCCGGCGGATTGGCAGAAGCCGATTTGGACCTTGCTGGGATCAATGTTACCGCGTTCGCGTTGCGCGGCAGCCAGGCTCTTGACTTCAACACGACTGCGAGCATTGCCGAAACGACGATTGCCAAAGCGCTAAATGCGGAACAGGGTCGGCAATATGAAAAAGGGCGACTTGCAATTGGCGCGCAACTGAGAGGTCTTTCCGATCGCGCCGAAGGGCAGCGCCAGCGTCTCGCCTCGCTGACAACGCAGATTGAAAATGCCAAACGGCGAACCGAGCTGCTAGAGAACCAACTCAGCGACGCACAGACCCTCGCCAAGGCAGGCCATATTTCCCGCAATCAGGTTTGGGAGATCGAAACGCGGCTTCTCGATTCCCAAAGCAGCCTCACCGACCTGCATTCCCAATTGACCTCCACCCAGAGCCTGATTGGCGAGACCGAAGCCGAAATGGACCGCGTGCGCATGGCCGACGGCATGGAAACATCACGTACGCTGACGGATGTGCTGGCGGAACTGGAACAGATCAGTGATGAACTGACGGCTGCTGAAAGCGCCATGGACAATGCAGCACTGCGCGCGCCTGTACGCGGTTATCTGGTACGGCTTTCGGCCAAGACACTCGGCGGTGTTGTGAAACCGGGCGATGTGGTGGGTGAAATCGTGCCCGCCGATGCACCGCTTGAGGTGAAGGCCCGTGTGGCGCTGGACAAGATTTCCGCCGTGCGCATGGGCCAAAGCGCGGAACTGAAACTGAGCACATTGAATCCGCGCGTCCACGAGCCAATCAACGCCACAATCACCTATGTGGCCGCAGACGCAAGCCAAGATGACGCAACCGGCGAGCGCTTCTTTGAAGTGCATGCGAAGCTCGATGAAACCACCACTCAAAATCTAGAGGTTGCGCTTCTGCCGGGAATGAGCGGTGAGCTTTTCATTGAAGGCGAAACGCGCACCTTTGCGACCTATATGTTGCAACCTTTGCTCGACGGCCTGGCCCGCACATTCAGGGAAGTGCACTAGATGCACGGGCTGGCCTTCCTCTCGCGCATTGCGACCTTGAGCCTGGCATCTGCAATGGCGCTGGGCGGCAACGCCTATGCGGAAGATGGCTGGGCGCTGCGCACGACCGTCAGCAGCCCCAGCACAATTGAATCCTATGAACTGCGCGCGGGCCTGCAGAGCTTTGTGAGCCCGACGCCCGGCTTGCGCGGTGCGCTTGAAACCGCCGTAGAGCGCAATGCCAATTGGCATGCTGCACTGAGCGATGTGACAGCAGCGGACCGCGAGGTCTGGAGTGCGCTTTTGAAATATGCGCCGGTCATTACCGGCAGTGTGGAAACAAATGCCTATTCGCCAGCGGGCAGTTCCGGGTTGGATTTGAAAAACCGCGACAGCTATCTGGCGGTTGTGGCCTCACTCCCGGTCTGGACGAGCGGCGGGCGATATTATGGCGTGAAAGCCGCGCGCAGCCATCGTGACATGATGACATATGAGGCCCTGGCTGTTCGCGACCAGGCGAAGATGGATTTCATTGAAACCTGGACACAAGCCGTGGCCGCCCTGCAAGACCGGCGTCTTGCCCGCCGCGCTGTCGAGCGCTTTCAACGCCTAAGACGCGCAGTCGTTGCCCGCCAGAATTCAGGCTTTGCCAGCGTCTTTGATATTTCGCAGATTGACGCTGATATTGCAGCGGCGCGCCAGGCGCTGGTCTCGATTGAAGGCATGATTGAAAAGCTTGGTAACCAGCTCGTCCGCAAGGCGGGCAGCAAGCCCGCTAGCGGGGCAACACTCAACCGGTTTGCGGATTATTTGAAGGGCGGCAAGCAGGCCTTCATAGAAAGCGCACATAGGAACAATCCGCAATTGCGCGCCGCTTCCGCACAATATCGCACCGAGCTTTACTCAACCAGCTCTTCCATGAGCCGGTTCCTGCCTTCCGTAAGCCTCTCGGGCGAGTTTCGCCATTATATGAACCGATCACCGGGCTCGACGGGCAATCAGGGCTGGCGGGTTGGTATTAAGCTCAATGTACCGCTGGTTGACCTCTCCTCGGTCGCCGCAAGCTCCGCACAGCAGGCGCGCACGGATGCGGCCCTTTATCGTGAAGCGGCCACGCTGAACGCCGTTGAAACACAGATCGATGATCTTTGGAGCGATTACCAAACGACGCTGCGCACCCGTCGTGAGGCCGAGCGCGAGGTGGATGCTCGCAAGAAGAGCGCGAATTCAACGCTCAACCGGTTTGAAAAAGGCTTCGGCTCGCTGGAAGATGCGATCAGCGCGGAAACCGCACTTTCGAGCGCTGAACGAACAGCCCTGCAATTTTTCGTGCGCGAGAGCATTACGGCAGCCCAGCTGCTTCTGGTTTCCGGCAAATTTCACGATGGCATGCTGACGGGGCATTGAGCCATACAGGAAACGCCACGGCAATGCGTGGCGTTTCCTCACTATTTTGGAATGGTCCTCAAGGCGCGCTTAGCTGCTGGATGTCAGGTCATCAACAGATACCCAGGCCTCATCGCCCGTGAACCAAACGCCGTCGATATTCTTCAGAACATCTTCGCCATAGGTTGCGTGAATGGCCGTAATCGTACCGTCGGCGTTTTCGGTGAACTGGTAATCCGCGCGGTTGCCGTCAAAATCGACCTGGTTGTAGTAGCCGCCCGCACCGTCATAGGTGTCATCACCGAGACCGCCATGGAAGACATCAACGCCGGCGCCGCCATTGAAAATGTCATCGCCAGTGGTGCCGTAAAAGTAGCCGCCATTGTCGCCGGCATCGATCACATAGCCTTCTTCATCGCCATTGCTGTCCGGGGGCACCGGCACGAGATCGTTCAGCGCATACCACTTGGATTCACCGGCAAACCAGAGGCCGTCGATGTTCTTTAGTGTGTCGATGCCTCCGCTTGGGTGCGAAACGGTGACCGTGCCGTCTACGTTGCGGGTAAATGAATAATCTGCAGCGGCACCGGAATAGTCGACCTGATTGTAATAGCCGCCACCGCCATCATAATAGTCATTACCGCCGTCACCGATAAACACATCGAGGCCGGCACCGCCATTGAAGACATCATCCCCCGTGGTGCCATAGAACTGGCCTCCTTGATCGCCTGCATAGATTACCAAGCCCGTCGGGGCTTCATCATCATCAATAATCGTCGCAGCTGCGCTGAGGTTCGAGCCTGTCGCGCCAACGAGGTTGACAAGCGAAACGACCACAGTCTCATTACCATCCACATCATCGTCACCATTAAAGGTAAGTTCGATCTGACCGGAGGTCTGACCGGCAGGAATGGTGATTGTGGATGGACCCGTTGCGCCTCCCGAAATCGTCACATCTGCCGTGACATCGGCATCAGATGCCTGATCCAGTGTAAGGGTGTAGAACAGCGCACCTTGCGTATTGGCATCGCCTTCATTCGCATCACCATCAGCGGCAATGGATAGCGTCGGCAGGATTTCAACATCCGGCACGGTGTTGTCGATGACGAGATTGCGCACCTCGCCAACAAGGGTGGCGTCGGCCTCCCAGTTGGAATCACCGATATAGTTTTGCGTGCGTTCCACATCGGCAGGCACCACGCCTTGGCCTTCAGCGACCAACGCACCATCTTTCCAAAGGCGCATCATGCCAGCGTCATCGATGGCCACTTTCCATTCGGCACGGACGCCCTCGACAATGGCATCGGCTGCGGTGATCTCATAACGCTGGCCGTCAACGAAGATCTCAAAGCGCATATCATCGCTATTGCCGGCCTGACCGAGCCAGATGTTATCCTGCTGCGGACCGTTGCCGAAATCGAACACGCGCTGCCAGTTGCCGGCACCAAGGTCGTCGAAGCGCGCTTCAACGGTGATGGAAAACGCCCCATCGATCTGCTCATCCTCGATATTTTCGATGACGAGCGTCGGCTCTGGTTCTGCTTTGTGGTTCTCAATCACAAGATTGCGCACCTCGCCAACAAGGGTGGTGTCGACCTCCCAGTTGGAATCACCGATATAGTTTTGCGTGCGTTCCACATCGGCAGGCACCACGCCTTGGCCTTCAGCGACCAACGCACCATCTTTCCAAAGGCGCATCATGCCAGCATCGTCGATGGCCACTTTCCATTCGGCACGGACGCCCTCAACAATGGCATCGGCTGCGGTGATCTCATAACGCTGGCCATCAACGAAGATCTCAAAGCGCATATCATCGCTATTGCCGGCCTGACCGAGCCAGATGTTATCCTGCTGCGGACCGTTGCCGAAATCGAACACGCGCTGCCAGTTGCCGGCACCAAGGTCATCGAAGCGCGCTTCAACGGTAATGGAAAACGCCCCATCGATCTGCTCATCCTCGATATTTTCGATGACGAGCGTCGGCTCTGGTTCTGCTTTGTGGTTCTCAATCACAAGATTGCGCACCTCGCCAACAAGGGTGGTGTCGACCTCCCAGTTGGAATCACCGATATAGTTTTGCGTGCGTTCCACATCGGCAGGCACCACGCCTTGGCCTTCAGCGACCAACGCACCATCTTTCCAAAGGCGCATCATGCCAGCATCGTCAATGGCCACTTTCCATTCGGCACGGACGCCCTCAACAATGGCATCGGCTGCGGTGATCTCATAACGCTGGCCATCAACGAAGATCTCAAAGCGCATATCATCGCTATTGCCGGCCTGACCGAGCCAGATATTATCCTGCTGTGGGCCGTTGCCGAAATCGAACACGCGCTGCCAGTTGCCGGCACCAAGGTCATCGAAGCGCGCTTCAACGGTGATGGAAAACGCGCCGTCAATCTGTTCTTCCTCAATGTTGTAAACGGTGAGTGGCTCGGGCGCGTTTTCGATTTCAAGGTTACGCACCTCGCCAACAAGGCGCGTATCGGCCACCCAGTTGGAATCACCGATATAGTTTTGTACACGCTCCACATCGCGCGGCACGGCACCTTGTCCCTCGGCCACGAGTGCACCGTTCTTCCACATGCGCATCATGCCATCTTCGTCGATAGACACTTTCCATTCGGCGCGCACGCCCTGTTCAATGGCATTTTGGGCTGTGATGGCGTAGGCGGTGTCGCCCACGAAAATTTCAAAGCGCATATCATTGCTGCCTCCCGCTTGGCCAAGCCAAATATTGTCGCTTGCCGGACCATTGCCGAAGTCGAAAACACGCTGCCAGATACCGGCGCCGAGATCATCAAAGCGGGCATCCACGGTAAGTTCAAACGCACCGTTGATCTGTTCCTGATCGATATCGAAATAGGTGAGTGTGGTCTGCTCAATCGGCGGCGTGTCAAAAATCTCCACCATGTTGACGCCGATGATGGAGGCTTCGGACGGCACGCCTGCTGTGTCAACCACATAAGTCATCCAGGCGCCGGGCCCCATCACGTTTTCATGCGGTGTTCTGATTTCAATGGTTGTGCCGTCAATGATGGTGAAGTCGAGCTTCACAAAGCGGCTGTCGAGGTTGCGCGCATGGGTCATTGCACCGGAGCGAATGGCGCTCACCATGCTGATATCGGATGTGTCGTCAACAGTAATTCTGAAAGTGTCACCCGCCTCGATATTCTTTGGCGCACCGGTGATCTCAGGGCGTTCGGCGAGGGCACCATCAGGACCATACAGATAGTCCGGGTTGAAGAACTCAACATTCGTATTGACCTGCGGGCCAGGCGCACCGCCGCCGCCGGACCATACAGAACCATCGGGCAAAAGCAGGCCGGATGAGTGATAAAGGCGCGCCATCGCCTGCTCATCCATCTGGGTGATGGAATTGTCGCTGGGGTCCCATACGGTGGGCGTATAGACCGCGTTTGTCAGGCCGTTGCCCTGATCGGTATTGTCGCCATAAGGTGTCGATCCACCCACGATCAGAACGCGGCCATCGGGCAGCGAAATCATCGCGGCATTGGTGCGTGCATTTTCAAGCGTGGCCACCTTTTCGAAGATAGGCGCATGCGAGAGATCGGAAATATCGGCTACATAGATGCCGCCATCATCACCAATGATGGCAATCTTGTCTGTGTCATACATGCTGCCTGTATTGAGCTTGTAGGATTCAAACCCCGTCTTGCCGATCTTTTCAACCGAACCGTTACCCTCGGTGCTCAGACGATAAATATCATCGCCCTGCGCTTCCACAACAATGACTTCGCCCTTGCTGTTCTGCCACACATGCGGATACCACCAGCTCTCATAAAGTGAACCGCCGCCACCGAAAAGGTCCGGCATTTCCGCGCCGGTGAGCTGGCGGAATGTGCCGGTTGCACCATCATAGACTTCCGGAATCGTTGAGCCGTTATAGTCACGGTCGCGACCGCCGAGCACCAGAATGTCTCCATTGGCAAGCGTGATATTGCTTGGATACCAGCGAGCATATTCCATCGGCTCCGCTTCGCTCATCGTCTGGGTCCGATAATCAAAGACCGTCACGGAATCGATGCCGGAAATGACGCCGCCACCGTTGCGATTACCATCGCCACCAAAGATGATTACATTACCCGTTTCGGGATCAAGCGCCATGTTAGAGCAGAAAATATTGGTCGCAGTGGTGTTTTCCAGCACCTTCTCAACGCCGGTTGTCGGATCGAAAATACTGTAAACGAAATCGCCGCCCTGCATGCCTTCTTCGGTCGAGCCAAAGGACAGGATCTTGCCATCCGGCAGAACAATCGAATGAAGCGGGATGATGGTGAGCGCGACCACATTGCTCCACTCGCCATTACCCTCGGTATCTGTATCAGAAATAACAACAGCACCACGTTCACCCGTATTGTACTGAACGTTGCCCATATTCATATTACCAGCCATTAAAAACTCACCCCCAATTAGTATTCATGGGCGACATCCTAATTCCCCGGCTCGCCAAAACCTGTCAGATGTCCCAGTTTATGCCTCAGGCACGATGTCATTCAGGGATTTAGAATACGAAAGAAAAGAATAGGTTCAACAAATTGGTGAGTTAACTATTAACCGCTAAAAATTGAGCGTTTCTGTTTTGATTTTGTTTGATTAAATTACAGTGCCAAAAATATAATACATCAGGCTTTCGAGGATGTTCTTGTTTTGGTGGGGCTTGTGCGAGCCGCAGATGGCGGCGACGGTTGTTGCCAAGTACGCCCGTTCTGGCCATCTTGCGGCACTACGGAATTGGTATCACCAATTTCGGATCATCTACACGCACTTGCTTTTTGCAACAACCAGGGCAAGATTCGTGCGGAATTAGCTGTACCCAAATCCGGGCACAGTTAATTCCGCTCGCTCTCGATTGTCTTGAAACAGCTGCGAATGGCGGCCCGCAGCCATTCGAGGCCGGCGTCACGGGAACGCATCTTGTGCCATTGCATGGCTTGGACGAGTGGTGGAATCGGAATGGGTGGTTCATGGGCCGCCAGTCCGCCTGCGATAACGGCATGCCGTGCAATTTCGCCCTGAACAACAGCAATTCTGCGAGTGTTGCGGACCATCGCCGGGATGGATGAAAAGGCGTAGGTTGTGGTTGCTAGTTCTACGTCAACGCCCTTCTGGCGAAGCTGCATCGCAGCATAGCTTTGCTGTGCCTCCAGCGGAACCATCATGACATGCTGTGCCTGCCTGAATTGATCGACTGTCAATTCTTGCGCAAAAGGACCATTGATGCATGCCAGCACACGCATGGGATCGCTGAAGACAGCCTCGCGCGGGTGGCTGTCCGAACAGACAAATTCGGGCGCAATCAGCAGGTCGATATCGCCGCTTTCAAGCAGCTTGTAAGGCGTCATGTGTTGTGGGCGGAAGTTGAGCTGGATGTTAGGCGCCTCACGCGCCACCAGCTCGGAAAGGTGCGCGCCCAGCATTTGCAGGGAGTAATCCGAGAGCACGATGGAGAAGGCCCGCGACGAACGCGTAGCATCAAAGGTCGGGTTGACCAGCACAGCGCTTTCCACACGCACCATAATGTCGCGCACGGGATCCGCCAGACTTTCGGCCAAAGGTGAAAGCTCCATCCTGCGGCCAACCTGCACCAGAAGCGGATCGTCAAAGAAGGTTCTAAGCCGCGTCAACGCGTTGCTCATGGCCGACTGCGTGATGCCGATTTCATTCGCCGACCGCGTGACGGAGCGGGTGCGGATCAGGATATCCAGCGCCACCAGCAGGTTCATGTCGAGTTTCTTGAAGCGCAT
The DNA here is from genome assembly GCF_024055895.1 of Rhizobium sp. L1K21. Classification (GTDB taxonomy): domain Bacteria; phylum Pseudomonadota; class Alphaproteobacteria; order Rhizobiales; family Rhizobiaceae; genus Ensifer_A. Next base: position 418,230 of record NZ_JAMXLE010000003.1, on the reverse strand, counting down.
GGCTTTTCACACATCCAAGGAATTTGCAAAATCAATATATAGAATTGAAAAAAGAAATTTTGCAAATGCATTATCAATCGCTAGCGTTTTGACAAATGGGAGGAGTGACGGATCGTAAGTGGAACTTGCGCGTTCGATCGTCCTCTTTTCTCGCGTTGAAATGAAGCAAAGGGCGATATGTTCAAATATTTTCCCACCAACTATCCATGGAACCTAGGCGTCGATCTGGCCATTGAAATGGGCGCTCGCATGGGCGAAATCGAAGAAATGTGCGCTCCGCTGATCGAGGCATCTAAATCGCCCGACAAGGAGGGCGTGGCCGCTTTTCGCAAAACCTGGCAGACAGGTGCGGAGAAGCTCCTGAAACTCGCGGAAGAGGATGAAGCCCGTGGCCGCATGATTTCAGCTGGTGACAAGCTGGGTCGTGCCGCGACCTATTTGCTGTCGGCTGAGCGGCTGCAGGCCCATGATGCGCCGGGTCGCCTCGAACTCTACAAGACCTTTCTGGCGACCTTTGAAAAGGGGCTCCAACTCGCGGGCGAACCCTGCACGCGCGTTGAAATTCCCTATGAAGGTACGCATCTTTCCGCTTTGTTCGTTCCGGCTGAAAATGTGGAAGGGCCGATGCCCATCCTCGTTCAGGTCAATGGGCTCGATAGTACCAAGGAAATGAAATACCGGGTTGGCCTTCCCCATTGGCTGGCCAAGCGCGGCATTGCTTCGTTGATCGTTGACCAGCCCGGCACGGGTGAGGCGCTTCGTCTTCAGGGGCTGAAGGCACGTTACGATTCAGAACATTGGGCTTCACGCGTCGTCGATTGGCTTGAGGCGCGCGACGACATTGATCCCAAGCGCATCGGCATGGAAGGCGTCTCTCTCGGCGGTTACTACTGTCCGCGTGCAGTGGCCTTTGAGCCGCGTTTTGCCTGCGGTGTTGTGTGGGGTGCCAACCACGATTGGCGCGACGTGCAAAAACGCCGTCTTGAGCGCGAAGGCGATTTCCCGGTTCCCCATTACTGGAACCACGTGATGTGGGTTTGGGGCGCCAAGGACATGGATGAATTCATGGAGATTGCCGAGTACGTGCATCTCAACGGTGTGCTCGATCGCATCAAGGTGCCGTTCCTCGTGACCCACGGGGAGAAAGACAGCCAAATCCCGCTCAAATGGGCCCACGAAACCTATAACCAATTAACCAACAGCCCGAACCGAGAATTGAAAATTTTCGATGAGACAACGGGCGGCGTTCAGCATTCCAGTTTCGACAATTCCGCCAATGCGGGCGCCTACATCGCTGACTGGGTTGCCGAAATGCTGGGTGGACGAACAGCATTCTGACGACAGGCGCAACTGCGATGCATACGGAGAAAGACATGAAAATTATTGGACCCGATTATCTGGTGTTTGGCGTAAGCGACCTGAAGGCGTCTGCGGAATATCTAACCGCTTTTGGCCTCACGCCGGTCGATGTGGATGAGGCCGGCGGCCTGTTTGAAGCGCTGGACGGTACCGGCGTGATTATCCGTGCGAAGGACCATCCGGACCTACCGCCCCCACTGCCAACGGCCACCATGCTGCGCCAGCAGGTGCTGGGTGTGGTTGAGGCGTCTGATATTGACGCGATCGCCGAAGAGCTTGGCAAGGACCGCAAGGTCTACCGCCTTGCGGATGGTTCCATTGAAACTGTCGATGATCTGGGATTTGCCCTCAAGTTTCAGGTCACCAAACGCCGCAAGCTCGAGATGCCGGCTGAAAAGATCAATGCACCTGGTGCCCCGGCACAGCGCAAGGCCAACGAGATTGGTGTTTGGGAAGATATGCCCGCCCGGCCGCGCTCGCTCAGCCACCACGTGCTGTTCGTGCCGGATATGGAAAAGATGATCGACTTCTACACAAAGCGCCTTGGATTTGTGATCACGGATGTACTGACAGGTGCGGGGCCGTTTTTGCGCCCCAAGGCCAATGACGACCACCACACACATTTCTTCATTCGCGCACCCGACTACATGCAGGGGCTTGAACACCTTGCCTTCCACATGGGCGGCCCCACCGAGTTGATGGTTGCAGGCTCGCGCTTTGTTCGTGCCGGTTATGAAAGCTTCTGGGGGCCAGGTCGCCACAAATTCGGCTCTAACTGGTTTTGGTATTTCAATAGCCCGCTTGGCACGCATTTCGAATACGACGCCGATATGGACAAGCATGACGACGAATGGGTTGCGCGCGAAGCACCCATGGGGCCGGAAGCCTCGCAGATCCTGCATTTCCAGTATCGCGAAAAATGGGCGCCCGGACCGGGTCCCGGTGGCAAGTGATGCAGTCATGATGGAGTTGTGCAAGCTTTCGGAGCTGGCGGAAGGCATGGCGCGGGGATTTTCAGTCCCCGGCCTGCCGCAGAAGGTTGTATTGGTTCGCAAGAATGGTGCGGTATTCGGCTACCTCGATTCCTGCCCGCACTATGAAGGCGGCACGCCGATGGCCTGGAAGAAGGATGGGTATCTGGATGGCGAGGGCGAATACATAGCCTGCCATTCGCATGGTGCACTTTTTGAAATTGAAACAGGGGAATGTGTGCTTGGTCCATGCCTTGGCCAGGCACTGACGCGCGTTCCTGTCCGCCTCAATGAGAATGGCGGCATAGACGTGGCGTTTGATGATTGCCGGGAGGAGATGGCATGAATAAAGCAGTTCAGAAGGTTCTGATCGTCGGCGGCGGGTTTTCCGGCATGTCGGCGGCAATCGAGTTGCGCAAGCGCAATATCGATGTCGACCTCGTGGAAATTGATCCCGGTTGGCGCTCCTATGGCGCGGGTATTACGATCGGCGGTGCAACGCTTCGAGCTTTTCGCACGCTCGGCATTCTTGATGCGTTTCTGGAGCGCGGCAACGCGGCAGACGGTGCGCACATCAGGCTTCCGCATGGCGTGCAAGTCGCAACAATCCCGACGCCGCGTGTGGCGGGTCCGGATGTGCCCGGCAGCGGCGCAATCATGCGGCCTGTTCTCGCTGAAATTCTGGCGGATGCGACACGCGCCTCAGGTGCGGATGTTCGCCTTGGTGTGACGTTCAGATCCATCAATCAGGATGAAGATGGGGTGAGCGTTGAAACAAGTGACGGTGAAACACGACGCTACGACTTGGTAATTGGTGCTGATGGTCTCTATTCCGCCATGCGTGAGGCGGTGATGCCTGATGCGCCCAAACCGACCTATACCGGGCAGGCCGTTTGGCGCGCGGTGGTTGACACGCCAGAAGGTATCGACACAGCCATCATGTGGCTCGGACCCAATGTGAAGGTCGGCGTTAACCCAACCTCAAAAACACAGTCCTACATCTTCATCACGGAAGACGTGCCAGCCAGGCAGCGTTTTGATGACGGTGAACTTGTTTCCAAAATGCAGGCCTTGATGGAGCCTTTCTCCGATCCGATCGTCCAGGCCATGCGCGCGCAAATCGGCAACCACAGTTCCATTGTCTATAGGCCGCTTGAGAGTATGCTGGTTCGTGGCCCCTGGCACAAAGGCCGTGTGGTTCTGATTGGTGATGCGGTTCATGCAACCACACCACACCTTGCGTCGGGTGCCTGCATCGGCATCGAAGACGCCATCGTTCTGGCTGAGGAAATCGAGAAAGCCGAAAGCCTGGATGATGCGTTGCCGGCCTTTCAGGAGCGGCGTTTCGAACGCTGCCGCATGGTTGTCGAGAACTCGCTTCGCCTCGGTCAAATCGAGATCAACGACGGCGATAAGGAAGAGCATGGAAAAATCATGAAGGATTCAATGATCGCATTGGCACAGCCCGTCTGAAACGCGATCAAATCTTTGGGGAGGAGAGAGAAATGGCGTCTAAAGAAAAGGTTTCAGGTCGGTTTGCCCTGACCGTTGCCCATGTGGCGGGGATGGTTGATCTGGTTGCCCTGCCGGTCTGGATCGCCGCGCTGATTTCAACATACGGTTTTGACACGCAGCAGGCGGGCGGGCTTGTAACGTTATTTCTGATTGGTGCAGTGATCGCATCCATTATCCTGGCACCCATGTTCAACCGTTTCAGTGGACGCGCCGTTGCTACAATCGGCTTTGTCGCCGCTGCAGTGGTGATGGGCCTTGCCTCCACGCAAACAGCTTTCGGTCCACTGGCGATTGCGCATCTGTTGGCCGGTGTTTCAGTTGGCTCCGCGCTCTCATTCGTCCATGGAACTATGGGCCGCAGCCTCAACCCGCATAGAATGTTTGCCATTGCTGGCACGGCACTTGGCGTATTCGCCATTGTGTTTCTCGGCGCAGCGCCGCAGGTGATTAAGGCACAAGGTGGGTCAATCCTCTTTGTCATCTTCGCCGGGCTCATGGCGATAGCCGCCTTGGTGAGTTTGGCTTTTTTCCCCCGGCCCTCCGTTCAGGCCGAAACGGCCACGCTGGAACCTACAACCAAATTTGGCAAGGCCGTTTGGGCTGGCATTATTGGTGTTTCGCTGATGGCGATTAACCAATCCATGGTCTTTGCCTTCTTCCAGCAACTGGGCGAAGATCGTGGTTTCGGACTGGGTGCCGTCACGGGCGTTCTCGTCGCGCTTGGCTTCGTCAATCTTTTCCCGGCGCCGTTGGCTGCGTTTCTGGAAAAGCGGTTGAATGCGCAAAAGGTCGCTATGACTGGCCCGGTGGTGCAGGCGGCGCTTGCTTTGGTAATCATGCTGAGCAGCACGTTCATGCCCTACGCGCTGGCCGGTGCGGTTTATGTTGCGGTGATGATCTTCACCCACACATTTGCCTTCGGCCTGCTTTCCAGGCTTGACCCCAGCGGGCGCGCTGTGGCCTCCACGCCTGCCATGCTCATGATCGGTTCGGCCGTTGGCCCCGTTTTGGGCGGCACCTTGATCAAGTTTTCCGGCTACCCGGCGATTGGCTTTGCAGCGTGCGTGGTCGCAGTGATCGCGGTTGCGATGTTCTCGCAGGCAAAGCAGCAAGAAAGTCTCATAGCAGCGGAGTAATGTGACAATGTCGAATAGCGGCACGCCTGCACCGCGGATTGTGGATCTCTCGATTTATCTCGAAAACGACGTCTTGTCCGATCCACTGCCGCTGGCACCAAAGATAACCTATCAGGGACATGGGGATACACTGAACGAGTTCATGTTGCTCTATCCCGGCAGCAAGCCGGAGGATTTCCCCGATGGCGAGGCCGGAGCGGCCGAAAAGCTGGAAGTGACCACACATAACGGCACGCATCTTGATGCACCCTGGCATTATCATTCTACCATGGATGCCAAAATCGGCGGCCCCCGCCGCTCCATGACCATCGACGAAGTGCCGCTTGACTGGTGTTTCCAGCCTGGCGTTAAACTCGACTTTCGCCATTTCGAAGATGGTTATCGGGTGTCCGCCGCCGATGTTGAAGCGGAGCTGAAACGCATCGGCCATGAATTGAACCCGCTGGAAATCGTGGTCATCAACACCCGTGCCGGCGAACGCTATGGGCATGACGACTACCTCAATTCGGGATGTGGGATGGGCTATGAAGCCACCATGTATCTATTGGAGCGCGGCATCCGCGTAACCGGCACGGACGCCTGGAGCTGGGATCCGCCGACGGCATTTGCTGCTGAAAGATTTCGCGAAACGGGCGATCGCTCGCTGATCTGGGAAGGCCACAAGGCCGGGCGCGATATTGGCTATTGCCACATGGAAAAGCTGCACAATCTGGAAACCCTGCCGCCGACCGGTTTCACAATTGCCTGTTTCCCGCAGAAGGTGAGGGGCGGCTCCGCCGGCTCCACTCGCGCCGTCGCCATTTTCGATCCTTGGGGCAAGTGACATGACATTTCCGAAAATACAACGGATCGTGACAGGCCATGACGAGAACGGGAAATCCATTGTCGCCTCGATGGGCCCGCTGCCGGTGGTGAAAGAGCTCGAGGCTATTCCCGGCACCACTTTCCACGAAGTGTGGAATACGCAAGGATCAAATCCGCTCATCGACAATGGCGCTGACGTAGCGGCAGGACCGATCATCTTGCCGCCGCCAACAAATGGCACCCGTATCCGCTTTGTCGACATTCCACCGGACACCGAGGATTTCCTGAAAGCGGGAGCGTCCAAAATGCACGACGCTTTCTCGGAAATCGGCGACTCCAAAGCCTCAACGGCTGCTGGCGATTCACCGCACCCGCTGATGCATCGCACGGAAAGCATCGACTACGGCATTGTGATGGAAGGCGAGCTGACCCTGGTTCTGGATACAGGCGAGGTGGAATTGAAACCCGGCTGCGTCGTCATTCAACGCGGCACCAATCATGCATGGGCCAACCGCTCCGGCAAACCCTGTCGAATGTTATTCATTCTGGTGGACGGCCAATACGCACCGGATATCGCCAATAAACTGGGTCCGTGACCTTGGTCACACTGACGTCGGAACAACCATCTCTGACGGGAGCTGAAATATGAAATTTGCAACACTGCCCAATGGAACGCCGGACGGACGCCTGCATATTGTCAGCCGTGACCACACACGCTGCATGCCTGCGAAGGCCGCCGAAACGATGCAGGCAGCGCTTGAACGCTGGCGTGATGTTGAGGCGGAATTGAAAACCGAATACGAGCGCTTGAATGCTGGTGGTGGCGAAGTGTTCAACCGCCAAAATGCTCTGGCCCCACTGCCGCGCGCATGGCAGTGGCTGGATGGTTCGGCCTATGACAGCCACGGTGAACTGATGCAGAAGGTCTTCAACCTGCCACCCCACGACACTGGCGGGCGACCACTGATGTACCAGGGTATGTCCGACCGCTTTTATGGCCCCTGCCAAGACGTTCGTCTTCCGTCTGAAGAAGACGGGATCGATTTTGAAGGCGAGTTTGGTGTGATTGTCGATGCAGTGCCCATGAGTACGTCGGCGGAGGAAGCAAGAGCCCATATCCGGCTTCTGGTTCAGATCAACGACTGGAGTCTCCGCAAACTGGCACCGATTGAAATGAAAACCGGGTTCGGCTGGATTCATGCCAAGCCGGCCAGTTCCATGGCCCCCGTTGCAGTGACACCCGACGAGCTTGGAGCCCATTGGCGCGATGCGCGCATCGATCTGCCTCTCAAGGTCTATTGGAACGAGGTGCGCTTTGGAGCCGCCAACGGTTATGCAATGAGCGTAGGCTTCGACGAACTGGTCGCCCACGCTGCCTATTCGCGTGATCTCGTCGCCGGCACCGTGATCGGCTCCGGCACCGTCTCAAATGAAAATTTCCGCGAGGTCGGTTCCTCCTGCATTGCCGAGCGGCGCGGCATCGAGATGATAGATCAGGGCGAACCCAAAACCGGCTTTATGCGATTTGGTGACACCGTGAAAATGGAAGCCGAGCTGCCGGATGGCACACCGCTTTTCGGCGCCATCGATCAGAAAGTCGTGAAGGCCTGAACCATGCGGGTTGTCATTAGGGGGGCGAGGGTTTTCTCGGCGAAGGACTGGCCGGCCACCTTGCCTGCAACCCAAAGGCATTGGGTACGCCTCTATCATCGCTCGTGCTCGCCGACCTGCGGTCCGGCGCCATTTCGGGTGATCTGGTCGAGTGGTGCTGCGGTGACCTGACCGACCAGCAATATCTGGACGCACTCTTTGCCAAGCCCGTTGACTGTCCAGCCGCCTGTGAAGTCTGTCCTCCACACGGTTCCCGATTGCAGGCGGAAACGTTCCCCCGCCATCGGTGCCGATCTTGCCGGGTGAGGGCAACGGTTCGTCCGTCAACATCTTGCGGAAGAAGCGCTTAGCGACACCAAGGTCACGCTTTGCTGTCGGCAGAAAGTCCACCGGATTGCCGTAGTTGTTGATGGCGCGCTCCCAAGAACGCGGAAGCCAACGTCTCGCTTACAAGCTGATTGGGTCACCGTTACATTGCAACTATCGTGGCTCTTGGGTTCCGTCGCAGATTTTCATTAAAGTCGAAGGCTCGGCTATCGCTGGCTCAGTTGCCCTGCGATAGCCGCGACTTGTTGAATACGGCATGTTCTGCTGCTCTGAGTTGGCCCCTTCGGTTCAAATGAGCAACCTCAATACACACAGTGTGGCTTAAACAGCTTCAAAGCTCCGAAAAGCCCTTGTCCAGCGCCGAAAGAATTTTTGCGACATCCGCTGCAGAGATAATCAGCGGCGGCGAAAGAATGATGTTGTTACCGGAAACGCGAATCATAACGCCAGCCTCGTATGTAACACGATGCACTTTGCCGATTGTCTTCTTGTCGATCGGGGCCTTGGATACGCGGTCGGAGACCAGTTCCAATGCACACATAAGTCCCTCACCACCACGCACATCACCGATGACGTCGTGCTTGGCTTTGAGGGCCTGCAAGCCGGCAAACAGCTCATCACCGCGCACAGCCGCATTTGCGGCAACATTCAGCCTCTCGGTTTCTTTAAGGCATGCAATGGCGGCAGCTGCACCAACCGGATGTCCGGAATACGTATAGCCTGAACCGATTGCAGCCTTACCCGACTTGTCATTTTCAAACACCTCGGCAACAGCATCCGACACCATGACCGCGCCAAACGGGAAGTAACCATTGGTTATGGCCTTTGCAGAGCAAAGCAGGTCCGGCTGAACGCCCCAATGCCTTGAACCTGTCCAGCTGCCGGTGCGGCCAAATGCAGTAATAACCTCATCGGCGATCAACAATATGCCGTATTTGGAACAAATTGCACGCAATCCAGGCATAAAGCTTTTGTGCGGAGGAATGACACCGCCCGCGCCAAGTACCGGCTCTACAATAAACGCTGCAATCGTTGAGGGATCCTGAAACTTGATTTCGTCTTCAACAGCTGCAAGGCATAGCTGCGCGAGGCGCTCAGGATCAGTTTCGTTGAACGGATTTCGATAGGTATATGGTGCCGGTGTATGGAAACAGCCCGGCATCAAGGGCTCATACTGCGTTCTGAAATTGGCGTTGCCGTTCACCGAAGCGCCGAGTGTATGCGTCCCGTGATATCCCTTCTTCAGGCTGAGAAATTTGACGCGGCCTGCTTCGCCACGAATTTTGTGGTACTGACGAGCAAGACGCAAGGCGATTTCTACACCGTCTGATCCACCTGAAGTGAAGAATGCGCGCGACAAGCCATCGGGAGCGAAGAACGTAGCCAGCATTTCAGCCAGTTCAATGACGTTGTCATTGGTTGTCCCGCGAAAAATCGAATAATAAGGCAGGCGATTGAGCTGTGAAGAAATGGCTTGCTTTACGGGCTCGCAGGAATAGCCAAGATTGACATTCCACAGACCTCCTACAGCATCGACCAGCCGGTGTCCGTCGACATCCACGATTTCCACACCCTCTCCCTCGACAATGATGTCCGGCGGATTGGCAAGGCTGTCGGCAGGATGCGCCATTGGATGCCAAAGGCGCTTTGCATTGTTTTCTTTCAGGTAGTTAGACGTTCTCATTTGATTATTTTACTCCTGCGAGCATACCGAGCGCTTTGGCATAGCTGTCGCCTGGTTGCGTTACGTCAAAGTGAACATGAGGCATACCGACCGCTATGGCACCCTCCAAATTCTTGGCTTGATCATCCACGAATACGCAGTTTTCCGCCTCTATTTTCAGTCCATCGGTTACGAACTGGAAAGCTCGCGGGTCCGGCTTGAGGATACCGGTATAAGTAGCATCAACAATCAGGTCGAAATCAGCAAGAAATGGCAATCTGCTGCGAAAATCCTTGCCATAGAAAAGGTCGAGCTCGTTAGACAGAATGGCAAGTTTATAACCCGAAGTCTTGGCTTGCCGGATTGCATCAAGCGCTTCCGGACGTATAACCGCCTCCGGTTCCGCGCCGCGCAAGCGACCAACAAACTGGGGAAACTCGGTCCATTCTTCTCCGACAAGCGCACCTGTCTCGCGCATTCTCAAGGCCCAATATTCTCGTTCTGTCATCTCGCCCGCCTGCATCGCCCGCCAGGCGTCATCCCCTTCGGGATTGAAAGGGCCCTGCCATTTGAGCGTACCGGATGGCAATCCAAGCGCTGCTTCAGACAGCGCATGCGTTTCAAACAAAGTCTTGGAGATCACTCCACCAAAATCGAGAACGAGGGCGCGCATCACAGTTTTATCCATGCAGTCTTGAGATCGAGAAATTTGTCAAAGGCGTGAAGGGACTTGTCATGCCCGTTGCCCGACTGTTTAACGCCGCCCAGAGGAATTGTGAGGTCGGAGCCACCATAGGTGTTGATATGCACCAATCCCGCTCGAATCTTGCGAACCATACGATGAGCCCGCGACAAGTTCGACGTCCAAACAGCAGCAGCAAGGCCGTAGCGCGTATCATTGGCAAGCTTCACGGCCTCTTCTTCGCTATCAAACGGAGTCACTGCCAGAACCGGACCGAAAACCTCTTCTTGAAACAACCTGTCATCGCGGGCTGTATCGGCGACGATCGCAGGCGCCATATAAAATCCACCGCTTTCCTGCAGGATTTGCTGCCCCCCGATAACCTTGCGCCCTAAGCTGCGCGCTTCCTCCAAAAATTGCAGGTTCTGCCGCAATTGCCTCTCTGAATTGACCGCACCGGACTGGGTCGTCACATCCAGCGGGTCGCCAACCTTGATGGATGCAGCGTGGGCCGTCAGCTTTTCCACGAAAAGCTCATGAATGCGACGCTCGACCAGAATACGGGAGCCGGCGATACAGACCTGCCCGGAATTACGAAATATGCCATGGGCAGAGACTTTTGCCGCCTCGTCCAGATCAGGTGCGTCAGCAAAGACGATATTCGGCGATTTGCCACCGAGCTCCAGATAGACCCGTTTCATATTCGACTGTGCAGCCGCCTCAAGCAGCCTTCGCCCGGTTGCTCCGGACCCGGTAAAAACCAGCACGTCCACATCCATGGATTCAGCAATCTGTGCGCCGACAACATGCCCTTCACCGGTCACAACATTGAATACGCCAGGCGGCACGCCTGCATCCAGAGCCAGCTCTGCGAGCCGCACCAGGCTGAGTGACGCCGTTTCAGCGGGTTTGAGCACCATAGTGCAACCGGCAGCTAGAGCCGGCCCTATTTTCCAAGCTCCGATCATGAGAGGGAAATTCCAAGGAACGATAGCTCCCACGACACCCGCAGGTTCGCGATGCACAAGCCCAAGAAAAGCTGGATCTGTCGGTGCGACTTCACCAAAAAGCTTGTCAATCGCTTCTGCATAAAAACGTATCGTGGCGGCTGCAGACATTGGCTCTGCTTTCAGGGCCATCGAAATTTCCGTGCCGTTCTCACGAACGCCCAACACCGCAAGTTCCAAAGCGTTCGCTTCGATCAGCTCCGCCCATTTTAGCAGGACCTTCTTGCGGGCCAATGGAGCCATCTCAGACCAGCAACCGTTGTCGAACGCTTCCCGAGCCGCCGCTATCGCGGAAATAGCGTCTTTTCGGGTGCCGCGCGCCATTGTGGTGATGGTGGTTCCGTTAACTGGCGACACAACGGGAAGAACGCCCGCGTCCGAGGCTGAAACGCGGCAACCATTGATCACATGTTGAAACGGCGCGAGCGGAACCGCGCGAAGCGCGTCGATACGATCCTGATTCATGAATCCCCAACCTGTCACGGTTTATTATTTACACCACCGGTTTATATAATGTTCTATGCGAGATTTTCTGTCAACTGGGCTGCAAACTCATAGCGACCCGATCCAAATTCTCGTTGCTGCGCGTTTAACGACAGCGAGAAAGCTTGCGGGACCGTTGTCACATCGTGTTGCGGTGCCTCTGAATTGTTTAAGTTTGCGGTAGAAACGCTCCACCAGATTGCGCTGACGGTATGAGTTTACGACCTTGGAGATGGATCGCAGTGCCGGTTGTCCGCGCGTCAGGGTCTTACCGCTGCGTTGAGCTTCGCGCGGGCGCTCGATTTCACCGCCGGCGCCGTCTACTGCAGACGTGCATGAGTGGCCAGCGTTGACGGTCGCGACGCGGATCGTCGCGACAACATGTGCGCCTTCAATCAAGCACCCCTTTGAGAGAGTAAATTGTCTAGCCAAGAAGAGAAGGCAGCGATTTGCTTACAAACACGTTCAATGTTTGTAGTGACTGTGCCCCCCCCCAAAGGAGGCGTTTATCACGTGTCCGTTGCCCAATCCGCGTTGTTGGATATTGCGAGTCAGCGCGGCTATTCGGTTAGGCGCGAGATTGCGTGAATCGGGTAACCGCCTGCAGAAATTCGGACGGGGGGTGTCCACCCATTTGGCTACTTACGGCCTCAACTTCACGGAACAAGGCAGCAATGGTCTTAGTGCGCAAATCGTTCGTCATTCTATGTGCGGGCGTTGCAACAGCAATAGCTCCCCCCGGAGCGCCGTCCGCATCAAAAACAGGAACTGCAATGCCATAGACATCGTCTTCGTTTGTCTGGTCCGCCTCGGCGTAACCAGTCAGGCGTATTTCCTGAAGCCGCGCACGAATTACATTTGGATCAGTCAGCGTTCGCGCGGTCTTCCCCTTCAATGGCTCACTCAAAACACGCTCCACAAAATCCGGCTTGGCATAGGCCAGAAAAGCCAGCCCGGATGCCGTACTGTGCATCGGCAATATCTCGCCCGCAACAAGCGAGACACGGCTCCCCCTATTGCTTTCCGAAATGCCAATTGTCGCGAGTATCCGACCTGAAATTAAAGATGCATGCGCGGTCTCGCCAATTGTTGATGAAAGAACATCAATGGAATTCTGATAAACCGAAGTCATAGGGAAGGCCGTTTCGCGTATGCGCGCCAAACGCAAAACGCCAGCTCCCAGTCTATAAAGGCGAGCATTACCCCGCTGTTCCAGAAGCCCTTGATCGCACATCGTAACCAGCATCCGATGCACAGTGGCTTTATCTAAGCCCGAGCGGCGGGCAAGTTCGGACAATCCTAATTCCGGCTCCACCTCCGAGAAAAAGTTCAAAAGAGACAGGGCTTTGGCAACTGTTGTCGACATGTATGTTTTCAATCCTGACGTAGAATAGGCGCGCCGCACCTCGAAATTAGTTGACGAGAAGTAAGCAGCGAGCTATCTTTAAACCGATGGTGATAATAATGAACCACAGAGGGAAAAGTCAATGCTGAAATCAAAAATTGCGCTTCTCATGCTGGCCGCAGCCAGCTTCATCACTCCGGCACATGCGGAATACCCGGACCGCCCCGTCAGCTTCGTAGTGCCGTTTCCTCCTGGCGACCTCGAAGATGTTCTCACACGCATGATTGCAGAAGATTTCGAGAAAAAGTATGGGGTTGCTGCTGCCGTTGTAAACAAGCCTTCAGAAGGCGGTCCATTTCCTGGCGCTGCTGAAGTCGCCTCGGCCCCAGCTGATGGATACACGATCGGCTCTTTTGTCGTCGATATCCCTGTGGTTGGACCTGAAGTCGGGGTACCAGGCCTGAACCCGGATCCGTTTGAGCCGCTCGGCATTTTCCTTACCTACCCCTTCGTGGTTGCCACATCTATCGAGTCTCCATATTCCAACATGGCTGAACTTGCTGAATATTCCAAAACGCAGCCACAGCTTCTCGGTCATTTTGGAGCCTTCCTGCTTCCTACGCAGGCGACGTTTGCGGCCGCAAAAGTGCTTGGCTTTGAATGGGGTGGAGAAGCGTCTGCTGCGGCTCTTGATTGCAACTCGATCGCATCCGGCGATTTTGACGTGATTAACACGACGATCCAGCAGCTTCTTCCTTGCCTGGACAAGGTTAAAATTCTTGCAACCATCACAGACGAGCCCATTGCCGTCGTTCCTGAGGCTCCAACGCTGAAGTCAATAGCGCCAGAATTGAACATTTCGCTGTGGAATGGCTTGTTCGTTCACAAGGACACGCCGAAAGATGTACGCGAAAAAATCATCGCCTCGGCAAAGGAAACCATGTCTTCCGAACGAGCTCTGGAGCTTGCCAAGAAGACCGGCGCCATTGTCTATTGGGCTGATGCTGATGCTGCCACGGCACGTATCAAGTCTGATGTTGAGGCAATAGGACGCGTTTCCAAATTGCTCGGCCAATAAACAAATCACTCATATTGATGGGGTCCGCGCTGTCGTGCGGACCTGACACGGATATTCTGTATCTCCGCACTTTTCATGGATTCCGATCGTCGATCGCGCTTTGCGCGGCCGGCAATCGGGTGCGATCAAATTTGAGAGAGAAGCCGACCAGATGAGCTATCAAGAAGATGACCATCCGCATGTTTTCCCAGAAAGCCGCAAGCCGGGAGAGATGCTTTTTGTAACCATTACAATGTTTGTCGCCGTGGCGTTGCTTGCACTGGCGCCCTGGCAAACAACGTGGTTGCCGGGCAAGGGCTTTGCGGCGCAACCTCGCTTTTGGCCGATGTTATCACTCGGCGGAGTGGTTCTGTTTGGATTGTTGAACGCATTATCGCGAATGCGCATTACCCGTACACCTGGCCGTTGGCAGGAGGCAACTGTCTGGATGCGGTCGCTCGAGTTTGTCGGGTGGTACATGCTCTATGTCGCAGCCATACCACTCCTTGGCTATTTAATTGCGACCGTGTTGTTCACCACAGGAATGGCTCTTCGTCTGGGATATCGCGGACGTTCAGTTATGGTTGCCGGACTCTTCGGCGTGTTTGTGGTTCTGTTTTTCAAAACGGCGATGAACGTGAAGATCCCAGGCGGTGCGATTTATGAATTCGCGCCTGATACGTTCCGCTATTTCCTTCTCCGCTATTTTTGAGGTCGCCATGGACACGCTTCTTTCAAGTATAGAAATGCTGGCGCGCTGGGATGTGATCGCTGCGCTTCTGATTGGTTCGATTGGCGGGGTTCTCGTCGGCGCTATGCCAGGTGTTGGTGCAGCCGTGGCGATTGCAATCGTCCTTCCGGTCACCTTTTCGCTCGAGCCAATCGTTGGCCTGACTGCGCTGCTGGGCATTTATGGTTCATCCATGTTTGGCGGCGCCATTCCGGCAATCCTGGTCAACACACCTGGCACACCCGTGAATGCATTGACCACTTATGACGGTTACCCGATGACAAAACGCGGAGAGTCACGGCGCGCCTTGAGTCTGGCCTATTCGGCGTCATTTTACGGCGCGGTCATTTCCATTGTGTCACTTTTGCTTTTGGCGCCTGTCCTCGCAAAGATTGCGCCAATGTTCGGTGCCCGCGAAATTTTCCTTGCGGCATTGCTCGGTATAGTCCTCGTGATTGTCACCCATCGCGGGCAGGTTTTACCTGCGGCAATTCTTGCCTGCCTTGGTATATTTCTGCAGACCATCGGCATTGAACCTTCCGCATATTCGCAACGCTTCACTTTCGGCCAGACATGGCTTCAATCCGGCATTGACCTGATTGTCGTTGTTTTGGGGCTTTTTGCCATCAGCCAAGCGCTCGTACTGGTTATGAGTGAGGACAAACCGGTAAAGTTGCCTGAAGTAGAAAAAATCGGCTTCTTCACCCAAATGCGTGATTTGTGGGTGTTCAGACGCATTGCAACGGTTGCGTCTGCGCTTGGTGTTATCTGCGGCATGATCCCCGGTGTAGGTGAGTTCATGTCGCAGTTCATGTCCTATGCCTATGCTCAACGTACTTCCAAGACGCCAGAACTGTTCGGCAAGGGGAACCCTGAGGGTATTGTCGCCTCTGAAGCA
The DNA here is from genome assembly GCF_024055895.1 of Rhizobium sp. L1K21. Classification (GTDB taxonomy): domain Bacteria; phylum Pseudomonadota; class Alphaproteobacteria; order Rhizobiales; family Rhizobiaceae; genus Ensifer_A. The sequence continues at coordinate 402,642 of NZ_JAMXLE010000003.1, read as the reverse complement.
GCGAACAATTCTGTTCCGGCTGCTGCCATGATTCCGCTTCTGGCACTGGGAATTCCCGGTGAGGAACTGACCGCCATGATGTTGGCAGTGTTTTACGTTCATAACGTAATTCCCGGTCCGCAACTTTTTGCACAGCATCTGGACTTCATCTACGCGTTGTATATCAGCCTGTTCTTGTTGAACGTCATTGTGGTGACATTTCTCTTCTTTTCCACCAAGACACTCATGAAAGTGATGCTTATTCCCGATCGCTTTTTGGGTATTATGATCTTCACCTTCAGTCTGATTGGCATATACACACTGCGCAACTCGCTGACAGATATTGCTATAGCATCAGCATTTGGATTTTTCGGCTTCATCCTTAAACGGCTCGACCTTCCCACATCACCCATCATTTTGGGCATTGTCCTTGGTAAATTGATGGAGGACCGGTTGAGAACCGCAATGGCACGCGTACGAGTGCCATGGGACTTCATTGACCGCCCAATTGCCTTCATCCTTTTCTCAATGATCGTTCTCGCCCTCGGAGCGCAAATCTGGACCGTCATAAAAGATAGAAAAACGACCGGAGAAAAAAGCTGATGCAAGACCTCGTTGCTCGACGTCGCGCTCTCCTTGGCCCAAACGTCTCGACCTTTTACGATGAACCGGTTCATATTGTACGCGGAGAAGGTGTTTGGCTTTGGGACGCTGATGGGCGTAAATATCTCGATTGCTACAACAACGTCCCGCATGTCGGTCATTGCAACCCGCGCGTCGTCGAAGCAATCTGCAAGCAGGCTTCCACTCTGAACACGCATACACGCTATCTGCATGAAGGCATTCTCAACTATGTCGAACGCCTGACGGCGACCTTTGACGATCCACTGAAAACCGCGATTTTGACCTGCACAGGGTCCGAAGCAAATGACATCGCTCTTCGCATGGCTGAGGCCATGACGGGAAAACGCGGCATCATCGCAACGGATGCCACCTATCACGGCAATACTACGCTGGTGAGCCACCTTTCAAAAAGCAATGTTCCTGAAGTCGGGTTCGGCCTGGATCAATATCTGCGCCACGTTGAGGCTCCAGACAGCCTTCGCATTTCCGATCCTGACGGACAGCATTTTGCAGCGAAAGTGCAAGAAGCAATCGACGATCTGGAACAAAGCGGGATTGGATTTGCTGCTCTGATTGTCTGCCCACTCTTCCTGAACGAGGGATTTCCGACACAAAAGGAAGGCTGGCTAAAGCCGGCAGCCGAGGCTGCACGTCGCGCTGGCGGCCTTGTCATCTGTGACGAAGTACAGTCGGGTTTCGGGCGTTGCGGAACACACTTTTGGGCACATCAAAAGCAGGGAGTTATCCCGGATATCGTCACGATGGGCAAACCAATGGGCAATGGCCATCCTGTTGCAGGACTGGTCACCAGCGCAGAGATTATGGCGCGGTTTCGCAAATCATTCCGCTACTTCAACACTTTTGGAGGAAATCCGGTCAGCTGTGCAGCCGCAATGGCCGTTTTGGAAGAGCTACAAGAGAAGCAGCTTCAGGATCATGCTCGCAAAATGGGGTTACTCGCATACGATCGCTTGATGGAACTGGCCGCAAAGTATCCTGTAATTGGCGATGTCCGACAGTCTGGGATGGTTTTCGGCGCTGAATTCGTACTTGATCATGACAGTAAGGAACCGGCCGTGTCCTTCACGGACCGTGTCGTCAATAAGATGCGGCACCGTGGCTTCATCCTTTCCAAATTAGGCCGGCACAAGAATACATTGAAGATTCGGCCACCGATGCCGTTTGCTGAAGAACATCTGGATCTTTTGATTACTGCTCTCGATGAGGTCATCGGCGAGGCTGTGAAGTCAATATGAGTGATCTTGTAGAGGCGGCGCTGGCGCTTTGGGGCGTGACGGGCAACGACTGCGAGTTTGTCGCAGGCCGCGAGAACCGCGTTTATCGGGTGCGTACTTCTCAAGGTGATTTTGCGCTCCGGATCAAGCGGCCTGGCTATCGGGAGATGAGCGAACTCAATTCTGAGCTCCAGTGGCTTGACGCTATGGAAAAGTCCGGCCTTCACGTGCCATTGCCGCTGCCATCGCGCAACGGGCGCTTCCTTGAGTGCATCGATTCATTTTATGTCGATATGGTTAGCTGGCTGCCTGGAAAACCTTTGGGCAAGAGTCGGCATCCGTTGGAGCTCCATAATCGGAGCGATACTTTTTATGCCCTTGGGGCCGAAATGGCCAAGATGCATGCCGCCTGTGACGAATGGCAACGGCCAGATGGATTCCATAGGTGCGATTGGGATTTGGAAGGACTGCTTGGCGAATCTCCATTATGGGGGCGCTTTTGGGACAATCCGACTCTACCAAAGGATACACGTGAGTTGTTCGTTCAATTCCGCAGTGTTGCTAGAGACCGGATAGCAGAGCTTTCGTCCGGCCTGGATTATGGGTTAATCCACGCTGATCTGGTTCGCGAAAACGTTCTTCTTGATGGAAAGACTATCAAGATAATCGATTTTGATGACGGCGGTTTCGGTTATCGACTGTTCGACATCGCAACCGTTTTGTCGAAAAACATGGCAGAGCCTGATTACTCCGAGCTTAAATCAGCGCTCATTGAGGGTTACCTCAACCGACGCGCCCTGAACATCGAGGGGCTTGATGTCTTCATCACCATGCGCGCATTAACCTATGTCGGTTGGATCGTGCCACGCATTCACGAGACAGGAGGGGAATTGCGCAACGAACGTTTCGTCTCAGAAGCAAAAAACCTCTGCATATCTTTTTTCAATATGCGCTGAATCCAGATGGGGGAACCATGAAAAAGACGATTTTGGTTATTGGCACCTTCGATACCAAAGCAGACGAACTCGGATACCTGATCGAGCGGATAGAATTACAAGGCGGCGCAGTCCTTGCCATGGATGTCAGTATTCTCGGAAATGCCGCCATTCCTGTGGCAATCAGTAAGCATGATGTTGCGCAGGCGGCAGGAACAACCATTGCCGAATTGATCGCGCTGGGAGAAGAAGGAGAGGCTTTCGAAAAGATGAGCGCTGGAGCCGCTTTGCTCACTCGCCGACTTTACGACGAAGGACGTTTCGATGGCATGATAGCGCTGGGCGGCACGATGGGCACAGACCTTGGACTTGATTGCTCGCAGGCACTGCCGGTTGGCGTTCCGAAGTATCTTGTGTCAACTGTCGCCGGTTCTCCGTTGATTGCCGCTGAACGCATGGCCGCAGATGTCCAGTTCATTCTCTGGGCGGGAGGCCTCTATGGTCTCAATCCCTTATGCAAATCATCATTGAGCCAGGCAGCGGGGGCAGTACTCGGAGCCGCACGGGCAGTAGAAAAGCCTTCTTTCGACCGTCCGGTTATCGGCATGACATCGCTTGGTTCTTCATGTCTGAAATATATGAAACGCCTCCATCCCGAGTTGGTAAAACGCGGATATGATGTTGCCGTTTTTCATACAACCGGCATGGGTGGCATGGCTTTTGAGAGACTTGCATCAGATGGCGTGTTCGCCTGTGTCATGGACTTCTCGTTGCAGGAATTTGTCAATGTCCAGTATGGCTCATTGGTAAGCGCGGGTGCGGATCGACTGTCAGGAGCCGGGAGTAGCGGTACACCACAAATCGTCGCACCGGGAGCGGCGGATATTCTTGATCTGGCAGGCTGGCAAGAGATTCCCGACAGGTTCAAGGATCGCCCTTTCCATCAGCACAATCGGCTTATCAAAAACGTCGCATTCAACGGTGATGAGCGTAAGCAACTTGCCCAAGCCATCGCAGACAGTCTCGCATCGGCGAAGGGGCCCACCCATTTCATCTTACCGAAGGGCGGCATTGAAGAATGGGACCGACCTGGAGAATCGGCATACGACCCAGAGGGACTTGAAGCCTTTACATCAGAGTTTGAGAGGGTAATGCAGGGCCGAGTGGATATGACCGTATTGGACTGCCATATTAATGATGCTGCGTTCTGCGACGCCGTGTTGGACAAATTCGACGCCTGGGTTGCCGAAGGCTTGGTGCCTGCAGGAAAAACCGCGTCATGAACGGGCGATTAGCAGGAAAAGTCGCTTTGATTTCAGGCGGCGGAACAGGCATTGGAGCAGCCACTGCGCGAAGGTTTGTGCAGGAGGCTGCCAAAGTCGTGATTATGGGTCGACGCGCTGAACAACTCGAAAGGGTCGCAGAGGCTACCGGCTCCACAATATTTATCGGTGATGCTGCCGATCCAGTGCAGTCGAAATCCGCCGTGGCAAAAGCGGTAGAACAGTTTGGCGGTCTGGACATCGTGGTGGCCAATGCAGGTGGCCATGGTTTTGCGACAATTGTCGAAACCACGGATCAGGATTGGGAAGATTGCCGTCACGCTAATCTCGATACTGCGATTGTCCTACTGCGCGAGGCCATGCCTGAGTTGATCCGCAGAAAAGGTGTAATTGCCGTTACAGCGTCGATCGCGAGCCTTGCAGCCCCCGCCACCGCGTTCGGCTATACGATTACAAAGCATGCCCAGATTGGATTGGTTCGTTCCATTGCGCGTGATTTCGGCCCTCAGGGCGTGCGTTGTAATGCTGTGTGCCCAGGTTGGGTCACGACAGAGATGGCGGATGCAGAAATGGACGAACTCCAAGCAAAGCTTGGTTTGGCGTCCCGAGAGGAGGCTTATAAAATGGTTACGCGGGATGTTCCACTTAGACGACCCGCCGATCCTGATGAGATTGCCGCCGTGATGGCCTTCCTGTGCTCATCGGACGCGTCCATGATCACTGGAGCGACGCTTACTGCCGATGGCGGGTCGACGATTGTTGATGTTCCTACATTGGCATTCGGGTAACAAATTGGGCGTGTAGCAAAGATTTTTAACGTCGCAATTATCCGGTAACAGGCTGCGTTTTCATGCTTTGTCAACTTTTTGCAGTCCGAAAGGCGCGCGATGAGCGCATCGTGATCGTTGACCGTCCAGCCGCCGCCAGTTGAATTGTTATCGACAGCGCGTTTGTGACATCGGGCCGTCCGTTCGGTTCTGTCATCAATGCTGTTAAATATCGGACAGTAATGCGATTTACAGTTTGTCCAGCGCGATTGACCAGCTGACTCATCATCCCCGAAAAACAACAATAAAATCCAGTCTAGCGGATATATAGACCTGTCAGTCAATCTCAGATGAGCATAAATCTTTATGTGCAACTCAAAATTTTATTTGTCAAATCCTCGATAGTCTGCCTATCCTGCGTAATATCAGAATGCTTTCAGTTTGTATGTTCGGCCGGAAACCGGAAATAGGTTTTCGGATACGGTTTTGGATCGCGCGCAGGCCAGCCGGTCAAAAGCTATTCCTTCGCGGTTACAATCCCATTCACGAAGCTGAAGCGGATGGATCAGGGAGGGCGCGGCATGGAAGAATGCGATCTGGTGATGAAGGGCGGCATCACATCGGGGGTGGTCTACCCTCATGCCGTTGCAAAGGTTGCGGGGCGCTATCGGCTGCGCAATATCGGGGGCACCTCTGCTGGCGCCATTGCAGCCGTGATGGCGGCCGCTGCCGAATATCGCCGCCAGCAAAGTGCCGACAAGATGAGTATGGATGGCTTCACTGACATCCAGGATCTCGCTGGTGATCTTGCCTCCGAGCTCGGTACGTTCTTTCAACCGGTTCCCGAGCTGAAGCCGATCTATGATCTGATGATCGCCGCGCTTGAGGCCAAGGGCAATAAGCTCACCGCATTGGTGAGGGCGAGTTTCAGTGTCTTCCGCGGATCATGGTTGGTAGGCGGCATTGTTGCGCTCGTCGGCGTTGTCGCGGGTATCCTCATTTGCAGTGCCTGGCTGGCTGTTCTTGGGCTCGTGGTCGGACTTCTTGTGGCGGCGGGGCTGATCGGCGCAAAGCTTTACCAGCTCCTGAACGTCGAATTGCCCGAAAAGAACAATTTCGGCCTTTGCCCCGGAACGCAGCAACCCGGTTTTTCGAAGCCTGCGCTGACGGACTGGATGGCGGAGAAGATCGACAGCATTGCCGGCCTCACGAGCGGCGGAAAACCGGCTGAAAGGCCGCTGACCGTCGGCGACCTGAAAGCGCATGGCATTACCATTGCGGCGATGACCACTGATCTATCTTCCGGCCGACCCTATCAACTGCCGTTTCAGACCGAGATTCACTATTTCAGCAAGTGCGAATTCGAAAAGCTGCTCCCCAAACGCGTGGTTGATTATCTGGCGCGCGAGGAAAATCGCAGGCCCTTTTCAGGCTATGGCCTGCCGGACGATCTCTATAAATTGCCGGTGGGTGACGAGATGCCGGTGCTTCTGGTTGCTCGCATGTCGCTCAGTTTCCCGGCGCTCATTCAGGCCGTGCCGCTTTACCGCTTTGATGATGAGATCAAGGGCAAGGATGGTGTGATCGACAAGTCCTACAAGATCCGCAAATGCGTCTTTTCCGATGGCGGCATATCGTCCAATTTCCCGATCCACTTCTTCGATGCATTTTTGCCGGGCCGGCCGACGCTCGGCATCACGCTTGCCGAATACAGCGTGGAGCGACATGGCGATAAATTCGTCGATCTGCCGGAGAAGGCGAGGGCGGACAGCCGCGCGCTCGCCGTGCGCCCGCCGAAGGGCATATTGGGCTTCCTCATGTCCATCGTGAACACGGCAAAGGACTGGCAGGATACGCTGCAGACCAAGCTGCCCGGCTATGCCGAGCGCATTGTCGAAATTCGCCTGAACGACAAGGAAGGCGGCATGAACCTCAACATGGACGACAAGACGGTGCAGCGACTGGTCGACCTTGGCAAAGAGGCGGGCGAGAAGCTGGTGGAGGATTTCAACTTCAACGAACACCGCTGGCGACGCGTCCTCTCTTTCATGACTGTGATGGAAGACGAGCTGATCGCGCTTTCGAGGAATTACGACAAATCAGCACCTGGCGGGAAATTCGCTGATATGCAATTGCCGGAAATTCTCACCGCTTACGTTCCAACGGCCTACGCGTCGAATACCAAGACATGGCGAAAGAACGAGCTGAAACCCTTTGTCGAAAAACTGGTGGAAATGGGCCGCGAAGCTGAAACTGCGCGCAACGAAAAACGGGGCATTCAAAACGGCAAGGCTGTGCCAAAGGCCGATGCCCGCATCCGCCTGATCGCCGACGCTGACCGCGTGCCGCAGAGCAGCAGCAACAGCGACTGAGGGGGTAGGGGGATGTTATTTTTTGACCATGAAAGGCGGATGGCGCTCAGGCCGAAATCGCTGTCCGACAAAAGATTGGAGAGCATCCAGGGCGAGGTGCTGTCTTACTTGAGGCTGCGGGAGAAGGAGCGTTTGCAAACCGATGTACCACCGGTTTGGAAATACACGTTTGAACCTGACGTGCTTGAGGCGCTTTCGGTGCTTTCCTATGGCAAGTGTCCGTTTTGCGATACACCGACAACAGATCTGCGGCCCTATCGGTTTCGTCCACCCGCGCATGCAACCCCGGCCAAGGGGCCAGAGGACAAATATTCCTATCTCTGGCTGGCTTTCAATTGGGAGAACCTGTTTCCGATTTGCCAGGGATGCTTGCCGACCGACAAGTCCTACTTTCGGGTGCGCGGTCGCCGTGCGACCTTTGATGTTTCAAGCACCTCTTTCATCGATCCGTTCGGCGTTGGACTGAAGCTGGATGAAAGGACTGTTCTATACTACCCCGGCGAGCTTTCTCAATCCTACGAAGCTCTCAGCATCAATCTTGCTGGTGAATTGAATGCGCTTACCGGCAGAGCCCCAGAGACAATCAATCAGTTCAAGCTAAACCGACCGGAATTGGTGGACCAACGGGCCAAGGCCATTCGGCATCAAATTTCGCTTTTCCGCAAAGGCATCACGGTTCAGGACTATCTGGTGGGGCTTGAACGAAAGCCGTTTGGGAGTGCTCGTTATCTCTTCATGGTGCAACTGGCTGAGCGCATGGAAGACCACTTCTCTGACCGCTATTCGAAATCGCCTGAAGGCATTGTCGATACTTTTCTGAAATGGTGCCAAGAAGAAAAATTCGAGACAGCGTTGAATGAGGCGCTGGAAAATTTCGATGGGCCCATGCCTGAAGGTCGCCGGCCCATTGTTTCCACGTTTGCCGCTGAGCCACCGCCGCCAATCTCCTTCACCACCGGCCCATATGCCATCAACCACCCCCGCCTCACCAATATCAAGGTCGCCAATTTCAAATCGCTGGAAAGCATCGAATTCGACCTGCCGGCTGTGTTGAGTGATGCGCAGCGCAATGCAACGATGCTGGAGGAGTTGACCGAGGTGCCGGATGCGCCGGCGGTGATGATATTGGGCGAGAACTCGACCGGCAAAAGCAGCATTCTGGAGGCAATCGCGCTGGCCTGTCTGCCGGCGGAGTTGCGCGACGGGCTGCAGCTGAAGCCTGGGCGTTTGACGACCAATCCGGAATATATGGGTGCGGAGGTCGGCAAGTTGAGAGATCGCGCGCCGCGCCAGAGTCATGTGGAGCTAACATTTGATGGCGGCAAGCGCTTCACGCTGGACATTGATCAGGAAGGCATTCGCCAGTCGGCGAGCGGGGAGGGGAACCTTGAGGCGCGGCCCTATCTCTTCGCCTATGGCGCGCACCGGCTTTATGGCAAGGCGCACCGCGAGGACGAACTTCGCCACGTCGACACACTTTTCAGCGACGATAAGCAGATTTCAAACCCGGAAAGCTGGCTCGCCCGGTTGAGCCGCGAGCGGCCTGATGCGCTGAACGAGGTGGTGTCGGCGCTGCGCCATATCATCCAGATCGATGGCCGGTTTGAGCATATTGAAGTCAGGTGGGATGAGGAGGAGCAGAAGGACATCTGCCTCATCAAGATCGTGCGGCAGCTGGCCGATGGCTCCAGCCGCTCGCTGTTTCAGCGGCTTGATGTTGCCTCCTCCGGCTACAAGGCGGTGCTGGCCGTCGTCTGCGATGTATTTGAAAAGCTGATGGCGGTGGAGGGGGTTGGCCCGCACACCGCACGCAATGCCAAGGCGATCGTGCTGATCGACGAGATCGAGGCGCATCTGCATCCGCGCTGGAAATTGCAGATCGTTTCCGGTCTTCGCCGCGCGCTGCCTGGCGCAACCTTTCTTTTCACCAGCCATGATCCGCTCTGCGTGCGCGGCATGTTCCCCGGCGAAGTGATGATGCTCAATCGCTACCAGAACGAGGGAGGCGTGGCAGATGGCGATCTGCCGGAAGTGGTGGAGCGCGTGGCCGATTTCGGCAATATCGGTGCACTCACGGTGGAGCAGTTGCTGACCTCCGATATGTTCCAGCTCTTTTCAACCGACGACCGAAAGACGGAATTGGCCTTTGCGCGTGTGGCCAAAATTCTGGCGCGGGAGGATGCGGGAAATCTGGATCAGGGCGACCGTGAAATTCTGGGGGATTTCCGCCGCCAGATTGGTGATGCGTTGCCCTATGGCCGCACGGAGGTAACCCGGCTGGTGCAGGAGGCGGTGGCTGAATATCTGGCCGCACGGCGCAAGACCGGCACCGAGGGAACCAAGACGCTGCGTGATCAAGCCAAGGCGCAGGTGAAGACCTTCCTGCAGGAGTTGCTGGAATGATCCGCGTCGACCGTTCAAAAGTGCCGCCGCCTGCCGTCCTCTCCGAGCCCTTCAAAAGCGACGGAAAGACGGAGCTTGAGCGGGCGAGCGAACATATGAACGGCCCCGACAAGGACAAGACCTTCGAATTCAGCCGCTATAAATCGGCGGAGGTGAAGGAGGCGCTGGAAAAACTCTTCCATGGCAAATGCGCCTATTGCGAAAGCTCATATTCTTCCATCCAGCCGGTGGATGTGGAGCATTTTCGTCCCAAGGGAAAGGTGGAGGGTGACGATGTGCACCCGGGTTATTGGTGGCTTGCCATGGAGTGGACCAACCTTCTGCCAAGCTGCATTGATTGCAACCGGCGGCGAAACCAGCGAACCCCGAAAGCCGACCGGCTAGATCTGGTGAAGCTGACACGCGACGGTGATCTGAACCGTGCCAAGCAGCTGGCCACTGGCAAGGCCTGTGCGTTTCCGCTGGCTGATGATGGCGTGCGCTGCGCTTTACCGCCGGGCACAGAACCAGAGCTGATTGCCGAGAAAGCGCTGCTGCTCGACCCAACGCGCGACAACCCGGAGGATCACCTCGTTTTCGTGGTGAGCCGCGAACACCAGATCAGCCTTGTGGGGGCGAAGATGCAAAGCGCCGCCGGCGGGGCCTTTCTGCCGCCTGCCGATGCGGCAGGGGAGGCGGACGCAATCCGCGATGCTGCAAATAAAGCTGAGGTTAGCGCCAAAGGGGCGATTTCCATCCAGGTCTATGGGCTCAATCGCCTTGGGCTGGTGCAGGCCCGAACGCGTGTGTTGCGCGATCTGGAATTGTTGCTGGAGATTTCGATTGGACTGACGGAACTCTCGTTGGAGATTGCCGAGCGAAACAAAGCGCTCACCAAGAAGAAGAAATCGGTCTCCGCGATGGCTGGCCGCGATCTGCAGGTCCAGATCGATTTCAATGCGGCGATCCAAAGGAAGATTTTATTTTACACTAACGAGGTTAAAACTCGTTTCTCCGAAATGATAGACCCCAAGGCCCCCTATGCCGCTGTTAGCCGCGCTTGGGTCAGAGCTTATCTTGCTGATTAGCAAGGTTGGCTGTCGGTCTTGAAGGCAGTTTGTTTATTGCCCGCGGCAGACTGGCCGAACGCAACGCACAGCAGGTGGTCAAAGTCCGGCGGGTAATCGAAGAACTCGGCCACGAAATCGCCTCCCCCGACGAAGCGCGAGAGATACTGGCGCTGAAAGGCGGTTATCGGGTCAATTTCCAGGCATCCTGCTTTTATTGAAGTTTGTCAAAAACGCTCTGGAGAAACAGAGCACCTCTGAACCTTTCCTTCGGGTGTCAACTGACTTGACTTTTCACAAAATGCTGGAACTTTGCGCAAGCTTTAAAAGGGAGAAGATCTTGCATCTCTTGCGCTCGTTTGGTCCAGCTGTTGCGCGTACATCATTGTCGGAGGCTATGCGCGCTGGCTTGGGCGCTCTTGTTGGTCTGGGTCTGACCGGATTGTTTGTGCTGTCTCCAAGTGTTGATCTGCGGTTGGGCCTTTATCTCGTTGCACCGTTCGGAGCCACCTCCGTTCTCCTGTTTGCAGTCCCCAACAGCCCGCTTGCGCAGCCGTGGTCGGCCATTGTCGGAAACACCGTTGCCGCATTGGTCGGTGTGGCCGTTTGCATGTTCGTGAGTGATCCGGTTCTGCGGATTGCTCTTTCGGTGGGACTTGCGATTTCAGCAACGATTGTTCTTCGCGCCGTTCATCCACCGGCCGGCGCTGTGGCGATGACCGCTGCAATGAGCCCCGACGCCATTCAACATCTGGGCTTTTGGTTTGCACTGACACCAGTTGCCGTTGGAACAGCCGCCCTTGTGATTGTCGCAATTGCCTACGCAAAATTGACGGGCCGCCACTATCCATTGCGCCAATTCGACGATCCGAACCACCATGGCACCAAAGACGCTGAACCGCTGGAGCGGCTTGGGCTTTCAGAGGCGGAACTGACGAACATTCTTGAACGCTACCGTCAGTCATTCAACCTTGGCGTCGAAGACCTTGCCAGGTTGATCGGCGCTGCCGAGCTTCAGGCTGCAACACATCGCACCGGTCCTCTGACAGCTTCGGACATCATGTCCAGAAACCTGATTGCGGTGAAGGCTGACACGTCATTGGGCGAGGTCGCAGACTTGTTCAAGCGACACAGGTTCACCTCCTTGCCAGTCATCGGCGACGGCTCCAAATTTCTCGGTGTTATCTTCCAGATGCATCTGATCAGCCGCGCCAGGGAAGATGCCCTGCGTCTCGACCGGGGCTTTGTTTCAGCGTTGAAAAGGCTGGTGGACCGTAACCGCGACAAGCCCGTGATGGCTGGTGATATCATGAGCGTGACGGTCCCGCGAGCGATCGCAACCACGCCGCTCCACGTCCTGCTGCCGATGATGGGCGACGGTGAGGTGGATGCAGTACCCATCCTTGAATATGGCAAGATCATCGGGATCGTCACCAGAACCGATCTCATCGCGGCCATGGCACGCGGGATCACGCGCGGGATTGAAACAACGCCGCCCCCATCATCGGGCTCGGGTGTTTAAGCCGCGGGTTCCGATCGGCCTGCGCCCGATCGGTGCGAGTGGCAATTCCCACCGTACAATTGTGACATATCCGTTTTCCAGAGATCGGCAGGTATTTGACCGATCTCAATGCTGCAGCAGCTGATCCGGCAACCTTTCTCCGTCGTCCGGAAGCCAACTCCCGTGAACCCGCGGCAATCCGTTCCGCGAGCACTTTTTTCTTCTCTTTGCTAGCCATCTGTTGAGCCAGATTGAACCGAGACAGGCAGCCCACACAATCGGGTATGGCGCTGCGACGCTGCGGCCAGCCGAGCTTTACCCAATCTGTGCTTTCTGGGCACCAGTGCCGGGGCGGGCCTTTCCGAGATCGGGCTTTTGTCCGAGTGGATCGGGCTTTTCCATGACCGTGAACTCGGAGCGGCCATCAAGCGATTTGCCCTCCGTCCAGCGGCCCTCAGGCGTTGGCTCGTCCAGCGAGGTGTTGAGAAAGTAGTAGGAGTGCTCGAGAGCTTCGTGATCCTCGGGTGTGGTGTTTGGAATCGGAAGCTGTTTTTCCAGGCCGCCGAGCCCCGAATCACCCCAGCAGACGATTGCCATCCAAGGACAAGGTTGCCCGCTCGGCCCTTCTCTGTGCAGCTATGCGGAAGGGCGCGTTGAGGGCGCCGTATCCTGCGTAAGCGCCGCGCCGCTCGACGATTTCAAAGAAGAAACCTTCACCGAGCGTCGTGCTGTAGATCTGAAAGAACTCTCCGCCCTTGTCGTCCCGGTCATAGAGTATTTTATGCTGTCTCAACCGATCTGCAAAATCAGGATCCAGCCCGAAACGGGCCTCCAGATCGTCGTAATAATTTTCCGGCACGTTCAGGCACTTGAAGCCAAGCTCTTCAAGTGCCTTTGCGGTCTTGAAAATATCAGCGGAGGCAAATGCTAGATGCTGAAATCCGGAGCCGAAGCTTTCAGCAATGAACCTGCCTGCAAAAGTGCGCCTGTTTTCGGCACCGTTCAAGGTCAGGCGCAGGGTGCCTTCGCCATTTTGCACGGCCTGGCTGCGCACAAGCCCGCCCGGGTCCACGACGTCGACCATTGGCGCACGGTTCATGTTGAATATGGATGTATAAAACAAAAGCCAGGTCAGCATTTCCTCATAGGCCATTGTCTCGGCGATATGATCCACGTGCGTGAGACCCGCGGTGTCATCAGACGCTGATGGACTTTCAAGCACGAACTCCCGTTCCCAGATGTTTGAGAAGGCTTCGGATTCGTCCAGGAAATAGATGATACTGCCGCCAACACCTTCAATACCCTTCAATTGGACCTCGCCAGGTGCGGCTGGCTGCTCGAACAGCTTCACGCCAAGAGCGTTCGCTCTGGAAATCGCGTCACTTGCATCGTCGACCCTCAGGCCGACTGCATAAGCACCAAGACCACGGACCGCGTGGTATGATGAAACATAACCCTGATTTTCAGTGTTGATGACAATGTTGATTGCACCCTGTTTGTAAAGTCGAGCCTCCTTGCTGCGGTGCCGGCCTGCCAAATTGAATCCGAATGTCTTGAGAAGTGCCGAAAGCTTGGCCTCTTCTTCTTCACTGGCAGCAAACTCCAAGAACGCCACTGCCTGCACATCAATGCGGTCAGGCATTTCGGCTACCTCAATTGCGATATCACTTTCGGCCCGGCTGACTTGATCCATGAGACAAATCAGCGATCGATGCCCGTCACGTGCAATGGCAGTCGCCGACCCCCCACGGAATTGGTCGTTGAAGATCTCCAGCGAAAGCGGACCATTATACCCGGTCGCGGCAACTGCGCGCATGAACCCGGTCACCGGGAGATCGCCTTCGCCCGGCATGTTGCGGAAGTGGCGGCTCCAGTAAAGCAGGTCCATGTCGATGACGGGGGCATCGGCCAATTGCACAATGAAAATCCGGTCGCCGGGGATCGCCCGGATCGAGTTGACGTCAATCTTGCGCGCAAGTGTGTGAAAGCTGTCGAGAATAATGCCGATATTGGGATGGTTGGCACGGCGCACAATTTCCCAGGCGTCGCGGTGGTCCCAGATATGACGCCCCCAGGCAAGTGCCTCAAAACCGACACGTAGCCCATGTTTTGATGCGTGTTCACCCAACTCACGCAAATCGTCAGCCGCCCGGTCTATACCGCCAAGCGAGGCCGGGGAAACGTTCGAGCAGATGAGCATGAGATCGGTTCCCATCTCTTTCATCAGCTCAAATTTGCGCTCAGCCCGCTCGAAATTGCGTGATCGGAAAGGTTCAGGCATCCCCTCAAAGTCACGAAAAGGCTGAAACAGCGTGATCTCCATTCCAAGATCGCGAACCATTTTCCCGACTTCTGATGGGGAGGCATCGTAGGTCAGAAAGTCGTTTTCGAAGATCTCCACACCATCGAAACCGGCTGCCGCAATTGCGTTGAGCTTGTCGCGGAGATCTCCAGCGATAGAGACCGTTGCAATGGAAGTCTTGAGTTTCATCACTCACCCTATCGTCGATTTATGATCGTGCTATCGCTCCGCCTCGCGGCCAGTCCAGCATCCACCTTTCAATCAGGGCGCTGCTGAACCGGTCATGGCAAGATCACGATCCTTGGCTGCAGCGCGTGCGCCGTTTACGACGAGAGAGACATCGTTGATGCCGATCGCAAAGGCATAACCGAGTGCCTTGAGTTCGCCAAAGCCCCTCTCCACACCGGTAATAGTCGCCAGCATGCGGCCCTGCCGCTTGCATTCAGTCTCCACCTTTTCGATCAGTTCCAGAACCTCGGGCGACCGCAAACGCTCCAGCCTGTTGATCGAACCGGCGAGATCATTGGGCCCGATGAAGACAGCGTCGATCCCTTTAACGGCAGCGAGTTCGTCGATATTGTTGACCGCATCCACATGCTCGCACTGGACCATGATCAGGGTCTCTTCATGCGCGGTTTCCAGCGCATAGTCCGGTTCAGCACCAAAGCCGGAGGCGCGCACGATTGGTGCGGCATAGCCGCGGTTTCCATGCGGCGGGTAACGGCAGGCATCGGCAATGACACGAGCCTCCTGGGCGGAGTTGACGCGCGGCACGATGATGGAGTGAAAGCCGCGATCAAGCACGCGATTCAACATCCATGGCTGGCCGTGGGGAACACGCAAGACAACCTCACCGCCCGCAGCTTCCACTGCCCGCGCTACAGCCACCCACTGTTCCAGATCGCCGGTTCCGTGTTCACCGTCAATGACAATAACAGACCATCCGGCTCTGACCATCGCCTCGGCAATATCAGCATTGCCGAGTTCTACCCAGGCCGCGGCAACAAACTCACCAGCAAGAAGGCGCTGCTTCAGACTATTCATTTCAGTTGTCCTTATTATTGCGGCCAGTCAAAGACTTTGCCCGGATTGAGAATGCCGTTCGGGTCCAGTGCCTTCTTCAGCTGCGCCATAAGAGCCAACTCTTCCTTGGAGCGCGTGAAACCAAGATAGGGCTTCTTCACAGTCCCTATCCCGTGCTCTGCTGAAACGGTTCCATCAAACTCTCGCACGGTTTCATAGACGATCCGCGATATCTGCTCGGACGGTTGTTTCGCGGCACCTTGTTGCAGCGCCACGATATGGATGTTGCCGTCGCCGATATGGCCGTAATAGACCGACAGTGCATTGGGCACAGCATCGGAAAGCCGCTTACGGCATTCGCGCGCGAAGTCATCCATGCTTTTGACGGGCAAGCCGATATCGAAGGCGACGTGAGGACCAAGCACGATCTGGAATTCGCCCGCTGCATCGCGGGTTCGCCAGAAATCGGCGACATCTGCCATGCTTTGCGAAATCGCAGCGTCCTCGACCAAACCAGCTTCAAATTGTTCTTCGATCCAGCTCATGAAGCGGGGCGTGTCGACAGCCTCAGACAAACCTTGAACCTCGACAAGCACATAAAATTGATGCGCACCGGCAATCGGCTTGCGGATCCCTGGGACCGTTTCGGTCGCCTCTTTCCAATAGTCCGGCCACATCACTTCAAAGGCGGACATGAGCGGCCCCAGACCGCGGCGCGCGGCTCCTAGAAGGGAGACGACGGCATCGTAGCTGCTCAAGCCGCAAAGGGCGGCCACGGTGACACCCGGCTGCGGCTGGAGTTTCAGCACTGCCCGTGTGATCACGCCAAGCGTGCCCTCAGAACCTATGAAGATCTGCTTGAGATCGTAACCTGCGTTGTTCTTGATCATCTTGTTGAGGCCGCTCACCAGCGTGCCATCGGCAAGAACGTATTCGAGCCCCAAAACCATTTCTCGTGCCATGCCATAACGGATCACACGATTGCCACCGGCATTGGTTCCAAGATTGCCGCCGATGACGCAGCTGCCGCGCGCACCGAGATCAAGCGGTATAAAGAAGCCGGCGTCGGCTGCAGCCTTCTGGATCACTTCAAGCGGTGTACCGGCACGCACAGTCATCGTAGCTGATGCGGGGTCAATGTCTTCAATACCCGCAAATCTTTCCAGCGACAGTGCAACAGCACCGTCTATCGGGTGTGCGCCGCCGGCAAGGCCGGTAAGCCCGCCCTGCGGGACGATCGAAACACCATGGTTGGCACAGATACGCACAGCCGCAGCAACGCCTTCAGGAGTATCCGGGCGGACAACGGCAATCGGAACGATGGGGGGCAAAAAGCTTGTATCCGCTTCATTGCGCTTTGGCACTTCGGTACCCGTCAGGCAGGCGGCGGGGGCAAAATGCGCTTTCAGCGCTTCAATGCAGGCGATTTGATGGTGGGCCAGTTCGACCATTTCAACTCCGTTTGGGTGGAATACGTCCCGGCACGATGACGTGCCGGGACGATATGTCTGTCTTACTCTCCGCGGATCGCTTTGAGTTCAGCCATCAGCTTGTCGAAGTTTTCCTGTCCGATATCCGGGATTGCGGTTTCATAGACAGGAGCAACGATTTCGCGCAGTTTGGCCATTTCATCTTCAGACAATTCAGAGATCTGCATGCCTTCCGACTGCAATTCCTGCGCAGCTTCCTCAGTGGCTGCGCGGCTGCGTGCCACCTGAGCGTCGCGGCCCTCGGATGCACATTTCATGACAAGCGCCTGCTCGTCAGCGTTCAGACCTTCCCAGACAGACTTGGACATGAGAACCGGTGTCGGCGAATAGGCATGGCGCGTCAGTGTCAGGTATTTCTGCACCTCATAGAACTTTGATGCCTCGATCAGGGGCAGCGGATTCTCCTGGCCATCAACAGCACCGGTTTCCAGCGCGGTGAAGACTTCGCCAAACGCCATAGGCACCGGGTTGGCCCCCAGGCGGCGGAACGTGTCCAGGAAGATGTTGTTCTGCATCACGCGGAAGTTCAAACCATCGAAGTCAGCGACTTTTTCAATCGGGCGCTTCGAGTTGGTCGCGTTGCGGAAGCCGTTTTCCCAGATCGAAAGAAGGATCAAGTCATGTTGCGGCATCTTGGCGGCCAGGTAATCGAAATATGGGCCGGTCATGATTGCGTCGACTTCCTTGTCGTTCGCAAACAGGAACGGTAGACCGAAAACGCTCATTGCAGGCTCAATACCGCCAATGGCTGCAGCGCCTGTCACCACCATCTCGATTGAGCCTGCACGCACTGACTGTGTGGCTTCGGCATCATCACCAAGTTGGCCGGAATAGAAACCGCGCAATTTCATTGCGCCATCGGAGCCAGCCTCCAGGCATGCAGACATTCCGTCAACGCCAGCGGCCACGGGATGGTCTGGACCAGCACCGTTGGACACCTTGAATGTGTGTGAACCGTATTCAGCAGCCATTGCTGACGCCGAAAAGGCAACTGTGGCGGCAAGCGCCAAAGCGAGAGTCTTGAGTTTCATTGTTTACCTCCTCTAGTATTATCCGGATTTCCGGGATTGGTGTTTCTCAGCGCAGCCACTGCAATGGTCCAAGCACAAGCTGCGGAAAGAGCACGAGCAACAGCAGGACAATGACCTGCGCTAAGATGAATGGCGCCGCCCCCTTGGCGACCCTATGAAGCGGCACGTTTGACACTCCTGCCGACACCGACAGAACTATGCCGACGGGTGGCGTGACCAATCCGATGGCGGTGTTGATCACAAAGAGCACGCCGAAATAGATCGGATCGATGCCTGCTTTGGTCACGACAGGAAGCAGAACCGGGGCAAGGATCAGGATCGTGGGGCCCATGTCGAGCATGGTGCCGATAATCAGAACCACTGCCATCACGACGAGCAGAAGCAGAGTGGGGTGTTCAGCCAGCGGTCTGACGAGATCAAGCACGATGCCCGAAAGATCTGCGACGGAAATGAACCATCCTGTAGCAAGCGCTGCAGCGGCCAGCATCATGACAACTGCGGTGGTGAGGGCTGCACTGCGGAATGCTTCAAAAAGTTGCCTGACCGAGAGTTCTCGGTGAATGACCATGCCAACAAAGATGGCGTAAACGGCGGCGATAACTGCGGCCTCGGTTGGTGTCACGATACCAAACCTTATACCGCCCAGGATGATGACGGGCATGCCGAGTGACCAAATTGCCGAGCGGGTGACTTTTGCCCGCTCCCGCCAGCCTTGGCGGGGCAGGGCGGCAACGTTTTCGCGTCGTGCCACAATGATCCAGGCCGTCAAAGCGCCGACACCCATCAATACGCCGGGAACGATGCCAGCCATAAATAGCTGCGAAATGGAAAGGTCGGTTGCCACACCGAAGATGATGTAGGCAATGGACGGCGGGATGATGGGCGCGATAACGCCGCCTGACGCCATGAGACCAACAGCACGCGCCTCATCATGACCGGACTCGCGCATCATCGGCAGAAGGATGGAGATCAACGCAGCAGTGTCAGCCGCCGCCGAACCAGAAAGGCTCGCCAGGATGACCGCCGCGAAAATCGCGACGACACCCAGTCCGCCGCGCAAATGGCCAACAAATGCCATGGCGAACCTGATGATGCGGCGCGACATGCCGCCTGCATTCATCAATTCCCCTGCAAGAAGAAAGAATGGAATAGCCAAGAGCGGAAAGCTGTTTGCCCCAACGATCATGCGTTGCGTGATAATTTGGGGGTCGAAAAGACCGAGTGCATAGCCCATGGCAGCCGCACAAATGAGCAATGCAAAGGCAACCGGAACGCCCGTCATGAGTGTTGCTGCAAGCGTGCCGATGAAAATGAGGAGGGTCATTCGCTGAACCCCGCTTCGTTTTCCGGAACGCCTGAAAGACGTCCTGTCGCATATCCGACCGCACGTATGGCAGCCATGATCCCGACAAGTGTACTCATTGGAATTGCAACACCGAACACCCAACCCATGGAAAGCCCGGTTACCGGTGCGTGGTTTGTCGCATTGATGTGAAACTGCATCAGGGAACCTGAAAGGACGATCATGCAGACGCCCAAAATCAGCACATTGGCAATTGTCAGCAGCATACGCTGGGTATTGGGGCCAACAACATGAAGCACCAGATCAAAGCCCATATGCATGTTGCGCCGCATGGCAACGATGGCGCCGAGAAAGATCAGCCAGACAAAAAAGAAGCGCGACAGCTCTTCCGAAACGTCGATGCCCGAACGAAAGCCATAACGCAGGACCACATTGCCGAAGACCATGATCGTCATCCCGGCAAGCAACAGCGCCAGAAGCCATTCCAGCCCCTGGAAAAAGAGATCAATTGCGCGTTTCAAATCCGTCCTCCCGCAACTCTGATGATTTCGCCAGTGACGTAAGACGCACCGAACAGCAGATGGCATGCCGTTTCGGCAACATCCGCAGCCGTTCCAATCCGCTTTTGCGGTATTGTGTCAGCAAGCTGGCGCATGGCGCTGTCATCAGCGAAAACGCCTTTCTGCATATCCGTCTCGATAATGCCTGGAGCGATGGCATTGACCCGAATTTCCGGGGCAAGATCGCGCGCCATTGCCCGTGTCAAAGCCAACACCGCACCTTTGGTCGCCCCATAGACCGCATGGCCGGGAGCACCGCCGTTGAAGCCGGCAATCGATGACATGTTGACGATGGCAGCATTTGCATGCGCCCTGCGCGTTTTCAGGAACGCTTGCGTTGAAAGCATCAGCCCTTTGACATTGATTGAAAGCACCCTGTCGATTTCGCCGGGATCGATTGCATCCAGCGCCATCTTCTGGCCCAGCACGCCTGCATTGTTGACGAGGTGCGTGGGTGCCCAGCCGGAAGGGAGCGCGCGTGTGGCCTCGTCTATAGAATCGGGGTCTGAAATGTCCGCATTTGCGAAGCATGAGAGCGACCCAAGTTCGCTGGCTCTTTCCTGCAGTGCGCTGGCGTCGACATCCCAAAGAATGGCGCGATTGCCTGTATGAACAACGGCTTTCGCAATGGCGAGGCCAATGCCACGCGCAGCGCCTGTAATGAGAACACACGCGTTGCTCATGCGCCGTAACTCTCATCCAGGTCCTGATGCTGCGCTAGTCCCACGACATCGGAAAAGTCCGCATATGACATGGCCGCCGGCCCGCCGGCAGGGCTGCCGTTTTTTTTGAGATGCCTCAATGCTTCCGCACTTGCGCGCGCGGCTGCAAAGAGTGTGGTGACAGCATAGAAGACAACCGAAAAGCCCATTTCCTCCAGGTCGGAGGCTTTCAGCGCGGTGGTTTCATTTCCATCGACAATCGACACCACCTTCGGCCCGGCGATTTCGCGCGCCACAGCCTCGACTTCGGATATTTTCTTGATCCCATCGACAAACACGAGATCAACGCCTGCATCCTGATAGCGCTTTGCGCGGTCAATTGCTTCATCAGCCCCAAGCGCGGGCATTGCGTCGGTGCGTCCGATAATGACAAGGGAATCGTCTTCACGCGCAGCAATGGCTGCTTTCAATCGCAGGGCCGATTCAGCAGCATCCATCAGCTTGATACCGGCAAGTTGCCCGCACCGCTTTGGCGCAACCTGATCTTCGAGATGCAATGCGGCCACGCCAGCCTGAATATATTCTTCAACCGTACGCTTGATGTTGGAGGGACCGCCATAACCGGTATCGGCATCGGCTATCACCGGTATGGAGGTAGCCCGAACCATGTTGCGGGCATGTTCGGCCATCTCCGTCTGCGTCAGCAGACCGATGTCGGGCTGGCCCAGCCGCGTGGCGGTGGCACCGAAACCCGTCATGTAGATTGCAGGAAATCCTGCCTGTTCAACAAGGCGCGCAGTCAACGGATCCGGCGCACCGGGAGCCGCAACAATGGGACCTGCCGAAAGCAGCCCTCTAAGATAATCAGCTTGCTTGGTCATTGGTTGCTATCATTCTGATTGGAAGAAAGGATGCTGGTGACACCGCGCATGGTGCGCCCGATATGCTCATCCATCAGCGCATCGAAACGATGCCAGTCATCGACCTTGAGAGCGTCAAGCATCATGCAATGTTCGGAAAAGCTCAGCTCGCGCTGAACCTTGTTGGGTGCCGTCAGGATTGTTCTGATTGTTGCAATACGGGCTTCGGCGAGCTGATAGGCATCCTGCACCAGCTTGTTGCCACAATGATTGAAAAAGGAGATATGATAGTCATTGTCGGCGCGTGAGTAATCGAGATCATTGCGCGCTTCCAGCGCATCGCGCATCCGGTCAACAACGCCTGACAGCTCCGTGAGGAATGGGTCTCGCGCATTGCGCATTGCCATACGACAAGCCTGGGTTTCGATCATCAGACGAAAGCTGCAAAGCTCGGCAACATCCTCAATGGATGGATCGAAGATGAAAGTGCCGCGTTTGGGGCGGATTTCGACAAGTCCCGCAAATTCCAGCGCCTTGAGCGCTTCTTTCACCGGACTGCGGCTGACACCGAAAAGAGCCGCGAGACGGTCTTCTGACACGTTCTCTCCGAGCTGAAACTCACCATCAATGATTGCTTGCTTCAAACGCTCGGTCACCAAAGTGGTGAGTGGCGGCTGTTGCTCAATGCGAAGAGCCTTCTCCATGCTCATCAATCTCCTCATCCCGTTGGGGCCTTGTATGTTACATGTAACATGTTAGTCAAGCGATATTGTTGACGCCTTCAGTGGGGTCATTTTCAGAGCGAGGTGATTTTATGAGCGGTTCACTCGTATCGCGGTTATGGCGTCAGCGACCACGATCTTGAACAGATGTTGGGTGAACGGGGTGTGCCTGTTGATCATTCGAGGAAAGGCCAACTTCCAACAGTTGGCCAATCGGCCCTTCAACGATTTGCAGCACTCGCTGGATAACTGCGTCCAGCGATAGCCACATCTGCGGCCAGACCGAGCCAAAAATACAGTCTGGTACCTTGCGCCAGATTTCAGTTCTACCAGATTCTTTTGTCCGCAATTATTGCATTGTGACCCCGGCAGGCCAAGCCAAGCCGCTGGCAACGCCATTTGCGAACTGGCTCAGAAAACAGGTCAGCCGTCCGCTGATGTTCGCAATCGGATGACCGATCGGGCGGTCATCCGGGCGTTTGTTTTGTCCTACACGCATCCGCCCTTGAAGGCTGCGCCAGTGGTTGAGGAAAGAAGCGCTTCCAGTGGAATGTCCTCCTGCTTGAGAAATCCACGGTCGGGCAGCTTTCCATCCCGCACCATTTCGATCACCGCAACAACTGAACTGGCTGTTGTCCAGGCGATGGCGGGGCGTGGGCGTCCTGCAAGCTCAAGCGGATAATAGGCGCGTACGAATTCTTCCCGGGCCAGTTTGCCGTTGATTTTACCCTCGGCCGAGACATGAACATAGACGACATCATCGCTAACGGGCGGCTTTGCGTTGACGAGGATCTCTTCTGCCTTTGCGCGGTCCTCGCGCATCAAAAGTTCATGGAAAAAGAAATTCATCAGTTCGACATGACCCGGATAGCGCATGGTTTTGTAATCCATGTTCGGGACCTTGTCCTTGTAGGTTTCGCACATCGTGCCCAGCCCGCCAGACGTGGTGAATGCCTCAAGCTCGGTGCCGCCGATCACCTGTTTTTCAACCCATTCCATGGGCGAGACCCACTTTATCTTGCCGTCTTCCAGGACTTCGCAGTCGTTGAGATATTCGTTGACGACACCCGCCGGCGACCAGTTGAACGAATAGCCCATCAGGCCGGTAGGGTGCTGGGGAAGCGCGCCAACGCGCATTTTGCAGGAGCGGCATTCATCAAACCGTGAAATCAGGTCGGCACCGACAATGCCGACAAAGCCGGGGGCAAGGCCGCATTGCGGTGCCATGAGCCCTTTGGAGGTCTTTGAAAGCTCGATAACAGCCTTGGTTGTGGGGACATCCTCGGTCAAATCGAAGTAATGAATGCCGACCGCATGGGCGACTGTCGCGACGCCAACATTGAGGTGATACGGCAGGCAGGACAGCACGCTGTCCACGGTCTTCAATTCACGGCTGAGGGCATCGTGATCCGAAACATCGACCTGTTCCACGGTGAAAGCATGGCTGCCCGAGGGTTTTGCACTGTCGAGGCCGATCACTTCAAAACCACTCTCGTTCAGCAGTTCGGCTGCGAGCGTGCCAACTTTTCCAAGACCTAAAACCGCAATCTTCTTCATACCTTACTCCTGCTGATGGTTTGCATTTCGGCGTAGGATCACAAAATGAGGTGTTGATTCGTAGTGGCGTTTCTTCATAAATGGAGACAAAAAATAATCAGATCGACGTATAAAGAGAGCAAAATGACGGTTACAGCGAAAGATCGCGAGCTTCTGATGGTTTTATCCGAAGATGCGCGGATGCCGGTGGCGGAGATCGCCCGACGCCTCGGTGTGGCCCGCACCACCGTTCAAACAAGAATTGACCGGCTCTGCGATGAAGGGGTGATTGCGGGATACTCGGTCCGACTGTCTGATGATTTCCAAAACAGTTTGGTGCGCGCCCACGTCATGATCGTGCTGAAGGAGAAGGCCCTGGGTGCGGTTGTCCACGGCCTGCAGGCGATTGCGGGCGTTTCGGCCGTTCATTCGGTCAGTGGCAACTTCGACCTTATCGTCGAGGTCGCGGGCCAGTCGGTCAGCGAATTGGACCGCATAATCGACGTTATCGGGGAACTGGATGGGGTCGCAAGAACCCAGTCATCCGTCATCCTCTCGACGCGGTTTCGGCGCTAGAGGGGTTTGGACTGAGCAGCTTTTTGCGAACCGCCTATCGTCTTCAGGGTTCAATCTCACGCAGCACAAGCGGTAGTAAGTGCAAAATCATCTCCACATCGTCTGCCTCGATTGTCATCGGCGGGCGGATTGCAAGGAGATTCTTTTTTGCTCCTGTGCGTCCCATCAAGACGCGATAATCCCGCAGACGGCTTAAGATGTAGCTGCAAATGTCCGTGGCGGCACGACCATCGCCTTTGATCAATTCGATTTTGGCCAGCAGTCCTTTGCAACTGATATGGCCGACACAGTTGAACTCAGTGCCAATCTGCTTGAGCCCCTGTGACAATCGGCTTCCCATCAATCTGGCATTTTCCTGCAGGCCTTCATCGTCGATGATATCCAACAGTTCCGTGCAGGTCCGGTATTCCAACGTTGAACCCTGCAAGCAAGATCTGAAATCGGAACCCTTGGCAAAGCTCGCGGCAATTTCTTTTGTTGTCACCACAACACCCATCGAGTGGCCGTTGCCCAAGAGGTCGTCCATCAGAACGATGTCTGGAATGACGCCCTGATCCTCAAAGCCGAAATAATGATCCCCAAGACGGCCAAGGCCGGTTTGACTTTCATCGGCGATATAAAGACCACCTGCGGCACGGACTTTCGCGTAGACCTCTGGCATGTGTCTTCCAGGCAAGGGGAAGGCTTCGGCAACAAAGCTCGCGAGCCGATGACCTTTGCCCTGCAGGGTTTTGATTGCCGGATCGAGCAGCGCTGTAATCACCCCTGTCGCGCCGGTATGAGCCCGGGCTAGAAGCAGGGCGAGTTGGTGAGCCTCAGGGCCTGAACCAACCGTAAAGCAGATCTCAAGCCTGTCCGGCAGTTTTGAAAGCAGCCTGGACGCAAAGGCAGTTTGCGCCGGATGCACGTAGCGGCTGGTAGCGTCTATCCTTTTCAATTGGTCGGCCGCTGCCGCCTGGATGCGCGGATGTGCGTGGCCTATGACGGGTGCATTATCGCCGACGTCCAGATAGGGACGGCCCCACTCGTCGAATACATGGTGCCTCCAGCCTCTCACCAACATCACCGGATCGGTCTCTGCAGAGCGTAGACTGCCGCCGAAATGGGCTTCGCGCTCGGCCAGAACCCGGCTCTTGTCGGTTGGTCGGTAGCGCACTTTTTCATCCGGGAGGTTCAACAGAACAGCCGGGTTCGGGCAGATGGCACTCCACAGATACATCTCGTCGGGATCACCAACGCCCGGCCAATCGGCTTCAATTCCGTCAGTTGTCAGTGCCAATTGGAAATGGACGTGGGGTGCCCATCCACCGTTCTGCGAGGGATCTCCCAGCAGGCAGAATTGCTCCCCTTTTTCAACAATATCGCCGGGTTTTAGCCGATCCAGGAACTCAGGGCTCAGATGACCATAGAGCGTATAAAATGAATCGCCCTCAGGCGTTTCATGACGCAGGATGATGACCCCGCCGTAATCCAGATGTCCGCTCCGATATTCCGCGACAAAGACTTCGCCGCGCAGGGGCGCAAACATAGGGGTCCCGGCAGGGGCAAAGGCGTCAATTGCCAAATGCACTGTGCGCCGGTTGCTGGCCTTCCACGGCCCTTTGCGAAATGCCGGTTCCGCATAAATCAGCCGTGGCTCGTAATAATGTCCAAGCCAGATGCGGCCGTTGTCTTCAAATTCTTCGCCAATTCTTGCAGCTTCTTCGAGCGGCAGATGGAAGGGGTTCTGGGGCCAGGTGGAGCGTTCAACCGAGAGCGACCCCATCGGCGCCTCTGCCAGATCCTCACCCATGAGGGGAGAGAAATTGCCTCGCTCCCTTTCCAGCCACGCCATGACCCGGTCTGCGCCTTCCACAACAGGCAGATTGCACATGGCGCGAAGGCGGGCGGCCAACAGCCCTCCATGCACATTGTTGCCTTCCAAAAAATGCCAGGCTGACGCCGTTGCGGATGGGGTGTCGTCACTATCCGCCGAATTTGGCGTGGCGGTTACGATGCTCAGCGCAAGATGCGCCTGCAGCAAAGGCCAGACCAGGTTCAATTCTTGTGTCTTTAGCGGGTAGGCGGCGTGATAACCGGCAACCAGTGCGGCCAATGCTGCTTCGGGCGCGGGGTGGTCCAGAACAATGCAGGCCGCCGCTGCAATCAGGCTGCAGACCCGCGGCGACAAACCCAAATTGCCCAGGCAAACGAGGCTCGAAACCTTGTCCGGCTGCAACAATGAACCCGAAGTCAGAAGGTTGAAGTCGTTTGCACAATGGTAAATTGCCTGGGACTCAAGGGATTTCACGTTCTCAGCAACGGCGCGAAGCTGTGACGCGATATCGCCGATCAGCGCTTTGTGAGAAGGATTTGTATTGGCTTCGAGTTCGCCCGCAATCCAGTCGGCCTGTGTCAGGTTTCCTTTCAAATCGGCACCCAATCTGGGATCTGTAAACCCCGACAGCGACTTGTCTGTCGCCCCCAATACGCGTCCAAGATCTTCGATGCGTTCAAGTGACTTGGGGCTCGCTTTATGAAAGCACCGTCCTGAGACGACGGCCTGCACCCATACCAGCCTGCTCTTTCCGTTTTCGTCAGGCACCTGAACCACTTCACGACCATCGAGCGTAGCGCGGGGTTCTGGAGTCGAGAGTTGCGGAGCCTGCTTTGCGATGTGGCGCAGGGCGCGGATCTGCATATCCACCAACGCGATTTCACAGCCGGGGCGCATCACTTTCAAGATGTAATTTTGACCATCCGCCGTGTCTGCCAGAAAGCTCAGGTCGTCTTCCTGGCTTAGCCGGTGCAAAGTCGCATCAATCCCCCAATGTCGATGCAAGACACTCGTCCAATGCTCCAGCATTCCATTTTCTCCTTTTGTTATTTCGCTTGCATCGGGATTCCGTTCGCCAGAGCGTCTTTTCGCAAGCTTGCCGGAAACGATTGTGTGACGATGGATGTTCGCACTGGCGTTCTTTTTGAAGCCATCTCACAATTTGCACCCTCGCTCCCCATCCTATGGAGCGAGTGCGCGGATGATCTCATCGAAGGCGTTTATCGTGTAAACGTCAAAATCGGCACCTGTCGCAAAGGGAGGGGAGCTCTGCTTGACGATGGCGATCTGCCGGTTCGTGTCGCAATAAAGCCATTGGCCGAAGATGCCCTGCGCGGTTATCGCCTTATGACCGGGTGTGCGCCTTACCCACCATTGCGCGCGGTAGCTCCAGTGACCGTCGTTCATCGGTGGCGAAGCGTTCGGCCCGGACAGGAATGCCGAGGGCGATCCACCCTTGCAGATCAGATCAATCACATTGGCGGGTATCACCTGCCGTCCCTTCCATGCGCCCCGAGAGGCAATCATCGCGGCAAAGCGGGCCAGATCATGCGGCGTCGCATTCAGCCCGCCGGCAGCAATTTCGGTACCGGCGGGATCAAGCAGGACATACGCCTCGCCTTCAGCGCCCAATGGTTGCCACAACAGTTCCTCGGCGAGTTGGGTATAGCTCTTGCCGGTGACGCGCGACGTGATCCAGTTCAGCAAATCAGTCTTCGGACTCTGGTAGTGGAATCGCTGGCCATGCTTTGCCTCTTCTTCGGTCGAAAGCGTGCACAGGTATTCCTGTATCGTCTTCGCCTTCGGCGCGTCACCATTGCCAAGCCCGATTCCAACGATCCGCGCGTAATCATGGATGTGCGACCCCGGGTCTGCGTAATCCTCATCGAAACGGATCGAATTGGTCATGTCCAGAAGCTGCCCCAGCGTGGCCTCGCCCACACCGGGTCTGAAAGTGACGTCCGGCAGAAGTGAGCCTATCGTATCTGTTGGGCTCATCTGCCCCTCTTCGATGGCGATGAGTGCAAAGAGGCCTGCAAGTGACTTGGTGCATGACATCATCTGGTGCGGCGTCTGGGCCGACATCCCGTTCAGATAGCTTTCATGTACAATCATATCGCCAGAAACGACAACCAGACTGTCGGTGTACGTCTCGCGAAGGAAACTCTGAAAATCGGAGAGGGAACCGTCTGGTCTGTGAATCTCCAACGCCTCGATCCTCGGGTCGGGCATGACGTTCATTGGCGTTGGACTGGCCGGGCATCGAATGGGCGCGCTTGGCATCAAACGGCGCATATTCTGATAGGCCCAGCGGTTATATGGTGGCGTCCAGAAGCCGTTTTGGAGTGTGACCTGCTTGTCTGGCGGTGGCGGAAATCCTTGCATCAGCCCGAGCTCTTCGGCGGTGGTAGCGTCCTGGGTCATGATTTTGTCTTCTTGGTTTTTTGTTCAGGAAATCCGCACAAGCGGGGTGCGTTCAGCGGTTGAGATCGCCAGCCAGCATTTCCACAATGCGAAAGAAGTGCCTCAGCGCTCGGCCTGATATTCCGCCGTGGCACATGAAACTATGCAGCATTCCGGGAAGGCATTCTGCACGTGTCGTTACGCCTGCCTCCATCAACGTATTGGCGAATTGAAGACCCATGTCGCGTAGCGGATCGCATTCAGCGGTGATGATTCGGGTGGGTGGCATAAGGGCCAGATCCGGGTGCAGTTCCAGCACGTTCTCGGGTCGTTGGGCATCGGCGCTGTTTGGCAGGTAGTTTACCATGAACCATTGCATTTCCGCATGCTCGAGATTGGTGCCTTGGGCGTAGCGCGAGAGGGAGGGATAGCGGTCCGTCTGTCCGCCGCTGGCAAAGGGGCGGGCATCAGCGACCGGGTAGATCAACGTTGCCGCGCGCAGCTTTAGCACACCCGTTCGCCCGGCATGGAGGGCGGCGTTGACTGCGAGATTGCCGCCAGCGCTTTCGCCCATCAACGCGATGAGGGCCGGGTCTATGCCCAGTTCGCAGGCAGAACGGCTGAGCCACTCGATGACAGCGTGCGCGTCCTCAATAGCTGCGGGGAACGGGTGTTCCGGGGCTAGCCGGTAGCCTACGAAGACAACCGCCGCCTCCAGTAGATGCGCCAGCGCACGGGAATGGGCGTCATAGGTTTCAGCGTCGCCCAAAACGAAACCACCACCATGGAAGTAGACGATTGCAGGCAGCGGCCCCTCGACATGTTCGGGACGATAGATGGTCGCGTCGAAATGGGCGCCGGTTGAGGCTGAAGAGATGTGCTCGACTCTGGCTGCATGGCGGAGGGGGTAGCCATTCGCCAGGAACATGTCGCGCATCGCTTGGCGCGCATCAGCCAGGTCCATGTCCTGCAGAGGCGGGCCGCCGGAAGCGCGATTACGTTCCAGCAGTCGGGACAGGTCAGGATGCATTGTCATTCGCTTGCTTCCGATCCGTTGCCGCTTCCTCTGATGTGGTTGGTGACTGTGGCCTGCAGCAGGCCGAGATCGCGCTTCTCTATGGCGTCTACGAGGTCGAAATGGCCTTGTGTGGCCTGTTGAAGCTGAAACATCGTCTGCCATTGTCCAATGGGCGCGGCCGGTCCGCGCTGGCGCAGATCCAGCATCAGTTCTCGCAGCACATCGTTGCGGCAAAAACTGTAGAACTTGAAGTGAAAGGCCTGATTGGCCTCGATCTGTTCAAATGAAGAACCATGGTATGCAGCCCGCTTGAATGCTTCGGCATAGCCGCGCAGCTCGGCGATATCTGCCTCGGTGGCATATTTGATGACATCGGCGGCGGCTTGGCATTCAAGCATTGCCCTGACTTCGCCAACCTGACGGAGCCGCACAGGATCGGGCAGGGGTACACGGTATCCACGATTGGGAATATGCTCGACCAGTCGCTTGGAATGCAGGTTGGTCAGCGCACTGCGGACCTTGATCCGGGTGCTGCCGTAACGCTTTTCCAAATCAATCTGTTTGAGCCATTCCCCTGGGCTCAGGACACCCTTGTTGATGTCGGTGACGATCCGCTGCGAGATTTCGTCAGGGGATTGTTTTTCAGTGCTGATCTCTAGCTGTGCTTCGTTCATTGAGGTCGTATCCGGCTGTTTTGTCGTCAATTTACACATCTCGAGGGCATCTTACAATATGGTATACGAAATTGGCGCCAATTTGTAAAAACATTTTGACGCCAACATTTCTTGCTCCTATAGTCACCCAAAATCAATGAATGGAGATCGGTGGAATGTTGCCAAGAGTAGGGGATAGTCCTGAGGAAAGACTAAAGTCGCTTTATCTGACCGGGGACACGACAATCATCGCCTGCAAGGCGGATCCGCGTTTCTGCTACACGCTTTACATACCCGAAAGCGCCTGGGACGAGCCGGAGCGGGAATTGGATCTCCTCGTCGCGGTGCATGGCACGATGCGCCTGCAATCTCTCTACCGTGACGCGTTCTCTGGGTTTGGCCGTTTTAACAACTGCGTGATCCTGGCACCGCTCTTCCCTGTCGGGGTGCGCGGCAACATGGATGGCAGCGGCTACAAGTACATGATCGAGGGCGACATCCGGTATGACGAGGTTCTGCTCGCGATGGTCAAGGAGGCGGGCGAACTGCTGAAGCGCAGTTTCGAGAAGTTCATGCTGTTCGGTTTCTCTGGCGGCGGACACTTTACCCACCGGTTTCTTTATTTGCACCCCGAGCGGCTCAAGGCTGTTTCGATTGGTGCGCCGGGTTCGGTCACGTTGCTGGACGAAACGATGGACTGGTGGCCCGGCATCCGCAATTTTTCCGAAGTGTTCGGACGAGGTATCGACTTTGACGCGTTGAAGCAGGTCAAAGTCCATATGTCGGTTGGTGCTCAGGATCTCGAGAGCTGGGAGATTACCTTTCCCGAGGATTCGCCGCGCTTCATTCCTGGTGCCAACAGTGCAGGCAAAGACCGCAACGAACGGCTTCACAGCCTGAGGGAGTCACTTGTCGCGCGTGGTATTGATGTTTGGCATGACATCGCGCCCGGCGTTCCGCACGACATGCGCGGTGTGTTTCCCTATGTCGAACGCTTTTTCACTGACGTGGTGCGCGACAAGCTTCCAACGCCGGGCGTCCGCTGATGGTTGCCGTCCCCAAACTGATCGAGCTTGAAGGCACGCCGCGTGCGCGCGGGCAGGCCTATGGGCGAGCCGCGGACACGCAATTGCGCCATGGCCTTGGCGTCTACCGATCACTCTTCGAAGAGCACCGGCTGAGTTGGGACAGCGTTCTTGCCTATGCTGCGGAATTGCGTGAGAGCCTGGTTGGCAAAGTGCCTGACGCCATGGAAGAGCTCGCCGGTATCGCGGAAGGCGCGGGTGTGTTGCTTGAGGAAGTTCTCGTTATCAATGGCCGCAGTGAGATCATCAATCTTCATGCGCAGCGGCCAAAGGACACATCCAAATTGGACGACGGCTGCACTGCAGCCGTGGTTCTGCCGGAGATGACGCAAGACGGACGATTGCTGCACGTCCAGAACTGGGACTGGCTGCCAGACTGTGCCGAGAGTACCGTGGTCCTCAAGATCCGGGGTAATGGCGGGCCGGACGTGCTGACTTTTGTCGAAGCTGGTGGGCTCGCCCGCGCCGGATTTAACTCTGAAGGTGTTGCGATTACTGGAAACAACCTCGTTTGCGCACAGGATGGAAAGGCTCCCTTCGGGGTTCCACTTTCGGTAATACGACGTCGCGTGTTGGAGGCAGGCGGTTATTCGCGGGCGCTGACTGAACTACACCGTCTGCCACGTACGGTCTCGAACAACATGACGGTCAGTTGCGCTCAGAGCGGCGACTGCCTCAACTTCGAAACGACACCTGCTCAGATCTACTGGCAAGCGCCGGAGGGCGGCTGCCTGACACATGCCAATCATTTTACCTGCCCGGCGGCGCGTGTTCGCGAAACGGATTTGGGCATCGCTCGCGGTGCGGACACGCTCTTCAGGGATCGTCGTCTGCGTGCGCTGATCGAACGGGGCGGCTCCAATCATACGCTCGACACCTTGGCCAAGGCGCTGGACGACCGCTTCGGCGCGCCGCGAGGGATCATCCGTTCGCCGCAAGGCAACGAAGGCGAAACCAATGCCTATCTCTCGGCAACGGTCGCGATGGTCCTGATGGATGCGGGCGCAAGGGAGATGCGCATTCGCCAATTGCCCTATGCCAACACCGAGACAACGGTTTTCAACCTCGCTTAGCGGCTGCTGCAGAACAGTATCGAAAAACAACCAACCAAAAAGGGAACATGAAATGAAAAAGAACACTCGAATTTTCGCAACACTGTTTGCCGCCACGGTGATCGGATGCGCCCCGGCGGGGGCCGTCATGGCTCAGAGCGTCGTTCACATGGCATTGAATGCCGATATCCGCGGCACCAATCCCGGCGTGACCCGAGACGGCAACACAGACATCATTCATGCCCAGTTCGTTGAAGGGCTGGTGACCTACGGCAAGAACTTCGAGGTCATACCCATGCTGGCCGACAGCTATGACGTGTCCGAAGACGGTCTGACCTATACGTTCAAACTTCGCCACGGCGTGAAGTTTCACAATGGCGAGGAGATGACGGCAAAAGAAGTCGAGTGGTCGTGGAACCGGCTGGCAGGCGAAGCCTCAGAGAGCCACTGCAAGAATTACTTCAATGGAGAGAACGGCCTGAAGGTTGTGTCGGCCAAGGCAATCGACGACTATACTTTCGAAATCAAGCTCGACCGACCCTATGCCGTGTTCCTGGCGACCATAGCGCGGTTCGATTGTGGTTCCATGGGGGTTTTGCACCCTGACTCCGTCAATGCGGACGGTAGCTGGAATGCACCAATCGGGACCGGACCCTATGTGATGGGTGAGCACCTTCCCGGTCGCTATGTGGAGCTCAACCGCTTTGCCGACTATGTGAGCCGGGATGAGCCGATGAACGGCCTTGGCGGAGGCAAGCATGCCGAGGTCGACACGCTGCATTTCGATATCGTAAGCGAGGGCGCAGTTGCCAAGACCGCATTGATGGCCGGGGACCTTGATCTTGTCGCACTTGATGCAATGGCGGCGTCCGAACTTAAAGACCAGCCAGGGTTCAAGGTCGATATCACCCAGTCGGCCGTCTGGGATACCTATCTCTTGAACCCCAATGATCCGGTGCTGGCCGATGTGCGCATTCGTCAGGCGATGGCACATGCAATCGACCCCAACCAGATCATGGCGGCCATTACGGAAGGGTTCGGCAAGGCGTCACCCTCGCCAGTGCCTCCGATGTCGAAGAACTTCACCGAAGTGGAGGCCGAGTACCCGGCATATGATGTCGAACTGGCTAAAACCTTGATGAAAGAGGCTGGTTATAACGGTGAAGAGATCAAGATCCTCGCGACCCGGCGCAATGGTGCCTATTACGAGCGGGCGCTGATGGCGCAGGCGATGCTGATGGACGCCGGGTTCAATGCAACGCTTGAAGTGGTCGAGTGGGGAACACAACTCGAGGCCTATCGCACTGGTGAGGGCTATACGATGCAATCGTTCAGTTTCTCGCCACGGCTTCACGCCGGACTGAGCTTTGAAATGTTCACCGGTGATGATGTCCGCAAGGCATGGCAGGATCCCGAAGCAATAGCACTGGTTCAGGAATCGCTGACAACCCGGGACCCGGAGCGCCTGCAGGCAATTATCGACGAACTGTCACGTCGTTTTAACGAGCAGGTTCCGGCAATCGGGCTCGGCCACCGGATGCTCTTTACCGGCATGTCAGACCGTATTGAAGGGTTTGAGGACTGGGGTGCAGGCGTGTTGCGCGGCTGGATGTTGAGAACTTCGAACTGATCAACGCACGCTAGGAGATGACGGCCATGTACCTTTTTGTTGTACGTCGCTTGCTGATGTCGATCCCGACACTCATCATCGTGGCCGTCATGATCTTCTGCCTCGTCCGGGCGCTACCGGGCGATGCGGCGATCATGATGCTGGGCGGAAACATAGACGACGAAGCCACGCTGGAAATGATGCGTCAGCAGC
This sequence comes from Rhizobium sp. L1K21, assembly GCF_024055895.1. Taxonomy (GTDB): domain Bacteria; phylum Pseudomonadota; class Alphaproteobacteria; order Rhizobiales; family Rhizobiaceae; genus Ensifer_A. The sequence continues at coordinate 368,583 of NZ_JAMXLE010000003.1, read as the reverse complement.
TCGGGCTGGATCAGCCGCTGCCGGTTCAGTTCGTGGCGTGGTTGCGAGAGCTTTTTTCCGGCAATCTCGGCATATCGGTGCTGACTGGACAGCCAGTGGGGGCGCTTCTGCTTGATCGGTTCAGCGTCACCGCCACCGTCGTGCTCCTGGCGATGGCGTCTGCTTTGATTGTGTCCGTGCCGCTTGGCTTGCTGGCCGCTCACCGCCACAACAGTCGAACGGACTATGCCATTGTGGTGCTGACCATACTCAAACTGTCCATGCCAAGCTTCTGGGTTGGGCTGATGCTGTTGGTTCTGTTCGGCGCGATTTTGGGTTGGTTGCCCACTGTGGGGTTTGTTTCGTTGTCGCAGGACTTCGGGCTTGGTGTCACTTATCTGATCCTGCCCGTGACCTCGCTTGCCTTGTCGGAAATTGCGGTCATGACCCGGATGATGCGGGCCGGGAGCCTTGAGGTGATGAACCGCGACTACATTACCCATGCACGTGCCAAGGGACTGCCCGAGCGGCAGGTACTCTGGCGGCACGTGTTTCCAAACGCCTTTGCGCCGACTTTGACAATGGTCGGGATTGCGATGGCGGGTCTCCTGGCCGGCGCAGCAGTGACAGAGACCGTCTTTACGCTGCCCGGGCTGGGCAAGCTTCTCGTCGATTCGATCTATGGCCGGGATTATCCGGTGCTTCAGGGCGCTTTGCTGTTCATCGCACTGATTTATGTGGTGACAAACCTGCTGATCGATATCGCCTATACATTCTTTGATCCGAAGGTGCGACTGACGTGACTTTTTTCGCTCGCCTGCTCAGCAAGGCCAACGGCCTGATCGGTGCCCTGATGCTCGCAATCGTGTTATTCACGGCCTGTCTCGGCGCAGTCTGGACGCCCTATGATCCACTCAAGTCCGACCTGCTCAACCGCTTTGCTGAACCGAGTATGGCGCACCTGTTCGGCACCGACATGTTTGGTCGCGATGTGCTCTCGCGCCTCATGCGCGGTGCGTGGGTTTCAGTTTCGATCGGGTTGTCGACCTTGGTGCTCCCTGTCGCGCTTGGTACGCTTTTCGGTGCGGCCGCAGGCTATTTCCGCGGCTGGTTCGATCGTTTGTTGATCATGGTGCTCGATGCGCTGATGGCGTTCCCGGGTCTTCTGATTGCATTGGGTTTGATGGCCGTCATGGGGGCGAACCGCTATGGCGTCATCATTGCGCTGTCCGTCGCATATCTTCCCGCGGTCACGCGTGTGGTGCGCGGATCGGTTCTTTCCATAAGCCAGAACGAATTTGTGGAGGCGTCAGCAGTGATGGGAAATTCGCGCCTCTACACATTGGTCGTTCATATTCTGCCGAACTGTCTTGCGCCCCTGATTGTTCTCACCACCATGATGTTTGGCTGGATTCTTCTCGCAGAGAGCGCGCTGAGTTTTCTGGGCCTGGGCGTGCCGCCGCCGGAGCCGAGCTGGGGCAATATTCTATCCGAGGCCAAGGCCCACCTGATACGATACCCGTTGCTCGGTCTGCTGCCTGGGATCTGCATTTCTCTTGCACTGCTTGGCGTGAACCTCCTTGGCGATGCGTTGCGCGATGAGTTGGACCCGAAATCGGGGGTCGCCCCCTCCAAGGAGACGATCTGACATGAGCGAACTCGAAACAGGGTCTGCCACCGATCTTCTGGCAATCGAGAATCTGGAGATTTCCTTTGGCCCGTTGGCGGTCGTGAAGGGGGTCAATCTCACTGTGAAGCCGGGCGAAGTGCTTGCCATTGTCGGGGAATCCGGTAGCGGCAAGAGTATGATCGGGCGGTCGATCCTCGGGCTTTTGCCTGCGCCCGGTCGCGTGACAGCGGGCAGGATAGGCTTCGGCGAACATGAAATCACCGCACCGTCGAGCCCAGACGAATTGCGTCTATTGCGCGGGCGATCCATTGGCCTGATCTTTCAGGAACCCTTGTCTTCGCTGAACCCCACGATGCGGATAGGCGAGCAGATGTTTGAGGCAATGCGGCTGCACACGGATCTGTCCGAGGCGCAGATCCGGGAGCGCGCGATCGATATGCTGCGGCAGGTTCGGCTGGACCGGCCGGAGGCTTTGTTGAACCGCTATCCTCATGAATTCTCGGGCGGCATGCGCCAGCGGATCATGATTGCGTCGGTTATGATGCTGCAACCAAAGCTATTGATTGCCGACGAGCCGACCACCGCGCTGGATGCAGTTGTTCAGCGGGAGGTGCTTGACATCATGCAGGATGTGGCCCGGGCAAACGAGACCGCAGTGATCCTCATTTCCCATGATCTTGCAGTTGTCGCGCGTTATGCCGACCGGATCGCAGTGATGGAGCAGGGCGTGTTGGTGGAAAGCGGCCCCACTCGCGGGGTGCTGTCGCAGCCCCAGCACGCCTACACCCGCAAATTGCTCAGCGCCGCACAGCTCGGCGCTCCAAGCCCGATTGAAGGGTCGTCAGGAAAACCGCTGCTGCAGGTCGAAAATCTGAGTGTCGATTTCAGTGAAAAGACGATGTTCGGGCTCTTCGGGCGCAAGGTTCACCACGCGGTTCGTGACGTCTCGCTGAAGATCGCACCCGGTGAATTCGTTGGTCTTGTCGGAGAATCCGGCAGCGGAAAAAGTACGATCGGACGAGCGATATGTGACCTCGCCCCAATGGTGAGCGGGCGCGTGATCTTTGACGGGCAGGAACTTGATCGCCTATCCCGCTCCGAAGAACAAACCCAGCGGCGTCGGATCCGTGTCGTGTTTCAGGACCCATTCTCCTCGTTGAACCCGCGTATGCGGATCGGCCGCATCATCCGCGAAGGTCTGCGCCACGACCGCAGTGCAACGAGGTCAGAGCGCCAGAGGGCAGTGGAGGAAATGCTGGAGGCGGTTGGTCTGACGGCAGAGATGGCGGATCGCTTTCCGCATGCACTCTCCGGCGGGCAGCGCCAGCGCGTTGCCATCGCCCGCGCGTTGATCGCCAAGCCGGATCTGATCATCGCAGACGAGCCGGTGTCAGCCCTCGACGTTACGGTTCAGGCGCAGATACTTGCCTTGTTCAAGCGCCTGCAGGCCGACTATGGCTTTGCCTGTCTTTTCATCAGCCACGATCTGCATATTGTCGAACAGCTCTGCGCGCGCCTCTATGTTCTACATAAAGGGCGTTTGATGGAAGAGGCACCGACACCCGTCCTATTCGCTGAACCGCGTCATCCATATACCCGCCGACTGCTCAGTGCGTCGCCGCGCCTGGAACAGGGGAAAGATGGATTGCAATTGGCGGAAACCGAATTGGCGGACAACGAAGGCGATACGGTCGACTACTTCGACGCACTGCGTGCAGACGAGCCGTATCGCTTGGTTGAAACGGATGCCGGACACCGGGTCGCGGTCAGAGGCTACGCGGAGATCGCCCCATGATACAGGAAAAAACACGACCCTACGTTCCCTCTTCTTACCGCATGGATGAGCATGCGGCGCGACAAATGATTCTTGCAGAGCCGTTTGCTCTGGTTGTGACGCCAGGCCTTGAAGGGATAATAGAGACGACACATACGCCGCTCTTTTTCGAGACGGGAGAAACAGACTGCAGCACGCTGATAGGCCACATCGCCCGGATTAATCCTCAAGCCGCAGATATCTCCGCAGGCAGGCCGGGGCTCGCCGTTTTCAACGGTCCCTCGGCCTATGTTTCGCCTGCCTGGTATGTCGAAGATGAGGACGTTCCGACCTGGATTTATCAGGCGGTCCATGTGCGCGGGCAAATTGAGCCGGTCCAGGATCACAATGACATGTCGATTTTGATGGAAAACATCATTGCACAGTCAGAGGCACGGGTCGGCGGGAATTGGCAGATGGACCGTATTCCGCAGGCCGATATTGATCGAATGATGAAACGCATTCTGGGCTTTCGCCTGCACATCGAACAGGTGGTTGGTGTTGGCAAGCTGGAACAGACCCGCTCTGCCGCAAACCGGGCAGGGGTTTCCAAAAATCTTCGCCGAGGCCGTGAAGTGGCCCGAGAGCGGTTGGTCGAATTGCTGGACACTGGAATCAGTGGCGGGAGCACGCCCTGAAGGTGCAATCGTCCGCTAGACACTAGAGAAAGCAAGCAGGCCTCAAAGAGAGCATCCCCTACGAGAAAAGCTTCGCGCACGTACCGACCGGACCGGGCTGGGGCGTGGAACTCGATGAGGACGCTGTCGATCGCTCTATACCTGAAAGAGATTGAAGCTTTTGGCTAGAGTGCGGACACCAGCAAAATTGCCTTGCGAAGCAGGCGAAGATCCACCGCGTGCTTCTTGGAGCGAAGCCCTTTAACGTTGCAATACCCCACAAAGCATTCAATGCATGGAAAATTGCAGCCTGCGGGAAACCAGGAATATCGCGCCCTTATGGGCTCAACCTAAGTTGAGACCACGCTTAATTTCTTATTGTGTGGCGGGACGAGGTGGGTTCGCCCTTCTCAAGAGCGCTAAGAGGCTGTACCGCCATTGGGCATGCTCACGCCCTTTACTCAACCGGGCGTCCGTGACGTCCCGCACCGTCTTCAAAGCGCTTGGCACCGCCCTTGCCCTCAAGCGCGACGATGGGAGCGCCGTGCTGTCCCTCCTGACGGATAGCCTCTGCAAGGGGAAGATCCCACTGCATATAGGCTGATCGACGGTCGGCCTTCATGCATTCTTGCGGAAAGGCGGCAATTTCCCGCGCGAGCTTTTCTGCAGCAACGCGCGATTGCCCATTTGGCACAATACGGTTGACCAATCCCATCTGAAAGGCCTCATCAGCGCCGACAGGCCGACCCGTGAGGATCATATCAAGCGCGCGTCCCATTCCAACAATTCGTGGTAACCGCACGGTGCCGCCGTCAATGAGGGGTACGCCCCATCGGCGGCAGAAGACGCCAAAGGTCGCGCCTTCCTCGGCCACGCGCATATCTGCAAGCAAGGCAAGTTCCAGCCCTCCAGCGACGGCGTAACCAGCAACGGCGGCAATGAGCGGCTTTGACAAAGCCATGCGCGACGGGCCCATTGGACCATCGCCGCCGCCCTCCATATCCAGCTCATGCATTCGCGCCGGATCGTTCACTGCGGTCAGATCGGCGCCGGCGCAAAAGGTGCCGTGCTCACCCCAAAGGACAGCAACCCGCTGACTGTCGTCCGCTTCGAAGTCGCGAAACGCCTTTCGCAATTCCAGAGCCATCGGCCCATCAACTGCATTCCGGCAATCGGCACGATCCATGATGATCGTCGTGACCGCATCTTGCCGCTCGACACGAATAACAGGCCGTTTCTGCATTTCCATTATCCAAATTCTGCCCAAGAGGGATTCAATAACACTGGCTGAAGGGCAATTCGTAGTCAGGCGACGACCAATGCGCGTTCGATCAGTTTGTCGACCGGTGCTTCCTTGCCCAATGTGCCGAACACGAGGCCGTGCTCTCCGCCAAGGCGCGATGCGCAGAAAGCGTCTGCAATGTCGTCGTGCTCTGTTTTAAGAAGCAGGGAAGCCTGAAGCGCAAGTGCCGTGCGTTCGACAATATAGCGGCTGCGGTATTCGATTTGCTCCATATCAGAAAAGGCGGCCATAAGCCGTTGAAGCTCGGCGTCATAGCGGGCGTTCCTGCCCTTGGCGCTCTGGAGCTCGGCGAAGAGGGCGGCATGGGTCTTCGGCTCTTTCGACAGCGACCGCAAAACGTCGAGGCACTGGATGTTGCCGCTGCCTTCCCAGATGGAATTGAGCGGTGCCTGCCGGTAGAGACGCGGGAGAATATTCTCCTCCACATAACCGATGCCACCCAGACACTCCTGTGCCTCATTGATAAAGGCGGGTGCGCGTTTGCATATCCAGAACTTGCCCACCGCAGTTGCGATGCGGGCAAAGGCGGCTTCCTGCTCGTCGCGTGGAGCAGAATCGATGGCGCGCGCGACCCTCATCGTGAGTGCAACAGCGGCTTCGCTTTCCAGGGCAAGGTCAGCCAGAACATTGCGCATCAGGGGCTGATTGATGAGGCGTTTGCCAAATGCTTCGCGCTGATTTGTATGGTTCAATGCCTGCACCAAGGCTTGTCGCATTTGTGATGACGAACCGATCATGCAATCAAGTCGGGTGAGCCCCACCATTTCGATGATGGCCGAAACGCCGCGGCCCTCTTCACCAATCAGTTCACCATAGGCACCCAGAAATTCTACTTCAGACGAGGCATTTGCGCGATCGCCGAGTTTGTCCTTCAAGCGCTGAATTTCCACAGCGTTGCGCGATCCGTCCGGTCGAAAACGCGGGACGAGAAAACAGCCCAGTCCGGCATCCGTTTGCGCAAGCACCAGATGTGCATCGCACATCGGTGCGGAGAAAAACCACTTGTGCCCGGTGATTTCATAGGAGCCGTCAGCTTGCAAGACCGCGCGGGTCGTATTGGTGCGCACATCCGATCCGCCTTGCTTTTCGGTCATGCCCATCCCGATTGTGCAGCCGTTCTTCTGCTCCATGGGAATGCTGCGCGGATCATATTGTGTCGAAAGCAGCTTGGGGATCCATTTGTCGGCGATCTCGGGCTTGGCATGACGCAAAGTGGGGATGCTCGCATAGGTCATCGATATGGGGCAGCCGGTTCCCTGTTCGGCCTGGGAGCCGACATACATGAGTGCGGCCCGCGCCACATGGGCGCCTGCGCGATTGGCATTGCGCCATGCAAAACCGTTGACACCGGCCTTCATGCTGGCCTTCATCAATTCGTGGTAAGCGGGATGAAACTCAACTTCGTCAATACGGCGACCATAACGATCAAAAGAGCGCAACTTCGGTGGGTTTTCATTGGCATCAAAACCAAGTGCGACAAGTTCACCGCCAGCCTGTTCGCCATAATCCATCAGCTGCTCATCGGCCCAACCGCCACCTTCGCGGTCTACGCATTCTTTCAGTGCCGTGTCGGTCGCCCACACATTGTAATACCCCATGGCAAAGGGCTGGTTTTCGACTTCATGGGTCATGAACCGGTTGACGGGCTGCATTTTGTCTCCTCCTGTGCATAGGCGGCTTTTTTGATTACAGCTAATGGCAATAAATGTCAAAACAAGTAATATGTGAAAATGGACACACGAAGATTGATCTTGAACCTGCTGGCGGTAAACGGTGATGCAACTCTGTCGGTTGCGGCTGTGTTGCGGGCCTGTTCGCTTTTCGGCATCACTGAAAACAGCGCGCGTGTAACGCTGGCCCGTCTGGCTCAGCGTGACCTGATTGAAGCTGTTGAGCGGGGCGTTTATTCCCTCGGGCCTGCAGGCAAGCGTTTGGGGCGCGATGTTGCGGGCTGGGTCCGCGCAGAAGCACGTCTTCGGCCATGGAACGGCCAATGGATTGCCGCGGCAACCGGGGGACTGCCGCGCAGTGACCGCAAGCGTCTGCGAAGTCGTGAACGGGCGTTGTCAATGCTGGGCATGCGTGAACTTGCTCAAGGCTTATTCATTCGTCCAGATAACCTGATTGACGATGTAGCGAAGGTGGAAAAACGGCTTTTGGGCCTGGGTCTTGATGAACAGGCAATCGTTTTTGCCATCAGCGATCTCGGACAAGGCTGGCGTGAGGCTGCCTCTTCGTTGTGGGAGGGCGAATTTCCCGCCGCAGTTTATTGGGAGCGCACAGAAAAGCTGATGCACTGGTTAGAAAAGGCCCCTTCGCTCAGTCTGGATATTGCAGCAAGGGAGAGTTTCACGCTCGGCGACGAGGCAATTCGTCAGGTTGTCTTCGACCCATTGTTGCCTGCGCCGCTGACGGACGAAACCGCGCGTCACGCGTTTTTCCAGGCTGTGAGAGAGTTCGACGCTGTCGGCAAGCAAATCTGGGAGCGTTTTCTAAACCAAATCTCGCCGTTGGACGCCCTGACAAAGTAGCCCATGGGACGCCTCCGGAAAGGCTTGTAGCATTGGCGTCAGAACAAGATGACATCGCAAGCTGAACGTGCCGATGCCGGGGAAAGTCCCTCGTTTCCGACATCATCCGAGTTTATGCAAATACAGCCCTATACTCTCAGTTGCCCGCGAACCTGATGATGGGCTTAATGGTTCTTCCAAACTTACTGTCGGCGAGCGCTTCGGCCAGTTGGTCCATCTCATAGAAACGGCACAGTCTGTCAAAGGGAAAACGGCCGTCCATATAGAGGTCGATGAGCCGTGTTATGAAGGCCTGAGCATCGTGACTTTCTCCTTCGATAATGCCCTTGACGCTGCGTCCGGCCAAAAGGAATGTCGGGTTTATCGGCACTTCCAGCGATGGATCGACCCCGGCAAGCCATCCGCAAGTGCCGCGCGGCGCGGTGGAGGCGAGCGCCTGTTGCATCACCGTCGGGACACCGCTTGTGTCGAGCGAACGCAATACGCCGCCATCGGTTAGACTGCGGATGAAGGCCACGGGATCGCCGTTCTTGCTGTTGAAAACATGCGTGGCACCCAGGGCGCGCGCCGTTTCGAGGCGATCGTCTGAAATGTCCACTGCGATAATGACGGGCGCTTCGGCCACATGAGCAGCCATCACGGCGCTCAGCCCGACGGCCCCCGCGCCGAATACCGCAAAGTCGGTCTTTTCATCGACGGCGAGTGCGTTAAAGACGGCACCGGCACCGGTCTGGATGCCGCAGGCGAGCGGGCCAAGAAGCTCCAGTGGTGCTTCCTTGCTGACCTTGACCACATTGCGGTCGTAACAAAGCGCATGGGTGGCAAGGGAGGACTGGCCGAAGAAACTCCCGTGCACAACTGCCTGCTGTCCATCGTGCAAAGTGCTGCTTCCATCGGGACGGTCTCCGAAGAAGCAGCGTTCCACGGCATGGTGGCAATAGGTGTGATCATGGTCGTTGCATGCGCGGCAATCGCCGCAATAATCGTAGGTCATGACCACATGGTCACCAGGCACGACCTTCGTCACGTCGGCCCCGACGGCGACGACAATTCCCGCGCCCTCATGACCTGGGACCATCGGTAAGCGCGCCGGCAAAAGCTGCTCGATCGCGGATAGATCGGTGTGACATATCCCCGTTGCGACGATGCGTACAAGAATCTCGTTGTCACGCGGCGCGTCGAGATCGAGGGCCTCATAGACGAGCTTACCGGGTTCTCGGGCAACGGCAGCCTGAATTTTCATGAAGCACCTCCTGTCTTGGGATCGTGGGTCAGTGGAATGAGATCACGCCCGAGCTTGCGCCGCGCCAAGCCCCAAAGGCCCGTTGGAGCAAAAAGCACGATGAGGATCGAAATCGCGCCGAGCGTAATGAGGTATAATGTGCCGTAATCCTGGAGCAACTCTCGCAGCAGGAAAAACACCAGCGTCCCGATGATAGGGCCTTCCAGGCTGCCCAAGCCTCCGATGACAACGATGAAGAGCACATAAATGGTCCAATCGAGCATCGAAAAGGAAGCGACAGGCGAAATTCGACCCTCTTGCAGAGTTACAAGGACACCCACCAAACCGACCATTGGAGCGGCAAGGATGAAGCAGGCGGCGCGCACAAGGCGGGTATTAACCCCGGCGACCGCGGCACCTTCCTCATTGTCGCGCAAGGCGGCAAGTCCCAGGCCGATGCGCGAGCGCATCAAGGCCCAGATCAGAACAAAGGTCAGCACGGCCACCGCCAGCACCATTATGTAAATTGTCGAAAGGCGTTCGGGCACCCGCGCGCCGAAGGTCCGCAGAAGGTTTGCAGGCAGGCTCGCGCCCGATCCGCCGCCAAAGCCGGGCAGACGGCTGGCAACCAGCATCAACGTTTCGGCAACAACCCAGCTCCCAACCGCCAAATAAGCGGTACGCAGCCGATACAGCATGGCATAGACCATGGAGCCAAAAGCGAGTGTCACCGCCATTGCCGCAGGCAGCGCCACCGCCATATGCAAACCGGCAAGCATTGCAAAACCGTAAAACGCATAGGCACCAATGCCGACAAAGGCATGCTGGCCGATAACCATCACATTGCCGTATCCAGCGACGAGGTTCCAAAGCATCGCCAGAGACAGCATGGACAAAGCCTGAGTCAACAGAACCAAAACTGCCGGAGTAAAGGCAAAGGGCGCAATACACAGACATATCAGACCGGCTGCCAGCGCCAGCCTCCCGAAAATCACAAAACCGGATGTCATGATGTTACCTCATGTCTTCGGGAAGAGGCCCTGAGGCCGAAAGAGAAAGAGAACGAGAAAGACGATATGTCCTGCGAGCATCTGGAAGGCGCTGTCGATCATGCCCCCAAACGTCTGGGCAAGAGCAATGATGATGCCGCCAACAAGAACGCCCCAGAAGCTGCCAAGGCCTGCGAGCACGACCACTTCGAATGCAATCAACAGGCGGCTTGAACCTGAAGAGGGATCGAAATTGGTCCAGATCGACATAAGGCCACCCGAAACGGCTTCCGTGATCCCAACCATCGCCATTGCGACTGCCATGAGCCCGGCCAGCCTCAGCCCTACCAATTTGGCAGCGGCGGGTGCATCGGCAATGGCGCGGATTTGGATGCCCAACCCGGTGCGGTAGAGTATCTGTTCCAGCCCAACGATGAGCAAGCACGCGGTGACGAAAATTATCAGCGGCAATACGCCTGCATTAATATTCCCGAAGAGATTGATAGAGGCCATTTCAATGCCGCCAGCCGTAACCTTGCGGGTGTCGGCACCATACAGGCCGAGTAGACCGTTCTGAATGATGACGGAAAGCCCAAACGTGATCAGAATGATCTGCAACTCGTTCTGGCTTGCCGCGCGCTGGAAAAGACCAAACTGCAGCAGCCAGCCGACACCAGCCCCCACGGGAATAAGGACTATCAGCGCAACGGGAACAGGCAAACCAAGGCTATTGGTCAGCGTCAGCATGAGAAACGACATGGCAACGATGAGATCGCCGTGTGCGACATTGATGAATTTCAAAACACCCACGGAGATGGCCAGGCCGAGAGCAAATATGGCGTAAAGTCCACCCAGCAGGACGGCCTGGATGATTTGGTCGAGGAGGCCGGTCATGTCATTCTCCGAAATAGCTGGCTGCGATCTGTTCGCGGGAGACTTCACTCGAAGGCCCAGCCAGTGAGATGCGGCCTTCTAGCATGCAGGCGACATGGTCTGATGCACTCAGTGCGCGCGCGATATCCTGCTCGACCAGGATCATGCTCACGCCGTGGTCGCGAATGCGGGGCAGCACCTCGTAGATTTCCGCGATGATCTTGGGCGACAGCCCCAGGCTGATTTCATCACAAAGCAGAAGCCGGGGGTTCATCATCAGTGCCCGGCCAATTGCGACCATCTGCTGCTGCCCGCCCGAAAGCAGTCGGGCAAGCTGTTTCCGGCGTTCCGACAGTGCGGGAAATATCTCATAAACTTCAGCAAGGCCGATGCTTCCCTTTTGTCCGGTATAGCCGCCGATCTTCAGATTTTCCTCAATCGTCAGATTGGGGAAGAGTTGCCGCCCTTCTGGGACGAGAGCAATGCCCGATGAAATTCGCTCGGGCGTCGTGCGCCTGCTAATGTCTTCACCGGCAAAGCGTATTTCGCCAGTGACGCGCGGCACCTGACCTATGATGGCGCGCAGTGTCGAGCTTTTTCCCGCGCCATTCGCCCCTATGAGGGACAGGACTTCACCTTCTCGGCACGAAATATCCACGCCATGGACGGAATGAAAAGCGCCGTAGAACACGTTGAGACCGCGTAGTTCCAGAAGTGCACTCATGCTTCAACCCCGAGATAGAGATCGCGCACTTTCGCATCGGCCATTACGGTTTCGGGGGTGCCGTTCGCAATCAGGTTGCCTTCCGCCAGGACGACGAGCCTTGTCGCGACCTTGATCAGAGCATGGACAATGTGCTCGATCCACACGATCGTAACGCCTTCAGACTTGATCGTTTCCAGAATTGCCAGAAGCGCGACGCATTCGCTGTTCGTCAAACCACCCGCGATCTCATCAAGCAGTAACAGACGGGGCGATGTCCCAAGCGCTTTTGCCAGTTCAAGCCGTTTGAGATCGAGCAGCGGCAAATCGCCGGCGAGTGTGCGTGAACGATGTGATAATTGGCAAAGATCCAGTATGCGATTTACCTCCGGCCGCGCGACCGCAATGCCCCGGCCACTGGCCTGCGTGGCGCTGACCAGGACATTTTCGAAGACCGACAGATGAACGAAGGGATGCGGTATTTGAAATGTCCGTCCAATTCCGCCCCGAACCCGCGTCCATGGGCTCGCCCTGGTGATATCCTCTCCGTTCAGGCGAATGGTGCCCGCAGTCGGGCTGAGATTGCCGGAAATCAGGTTGAACAAGGTGCTTTTCCCCGCCCCGTTGGGGCCGAGAATACCTAGCGCTTCGCCGCGCGCCACCGACAGGTTGACCCCGTCGATGACCTTGAGCGCGCCAAAGTGTTTCTTGAGTTGCGAAACTTCAAGCATGGGCAAGACGATTCAGACCTATCAGCCGTAAGGGATCGGGAAAGGCTCGCGGGCAACCGGCACGGCCGGGTGGAAGCTGTTTTCGACCACGGCCATATCATAGGGAAACGCATAGCCTTCGCTTGATTTGACCCATTGAATCGAGACCAGCCCGAGCTTTGCCGAGTTCGGCACCGGTCCGGTCGAGAAATCAATGCTGCCGCAGATCGTTTCGAGCTTCGTTGCGCCCAGTGCGGCGCTGACGCTTTCGGGGTCGTCGAGATTCTCGGCCCTGCGCAGGGTATCAACCAGCACCTCAAGCATGGCGTGGCGTGATCCGATTCCGGCCGTCCATTGCCGGCCGGTTTCGCTCTCGTAGCGGCGCGCCGTTTCCAAGGCGGTGGTCCCGTCTATAGAAGACACATACGGAAAATCAGGCGTCCACCAGATCGGCACGGAAACGCCAACGGCCTTCTCACCCAGCGGTTCGACCGAGGCCGGATACTCTGAGGATTTCCCGGCGATCATGGCTTTGGGTTGAAAACCCTGCTGGGCACATTGAGTCCAGAACAAGGTGAAATCCGGTGGAGGCATGATGCCTTGGACGATATCGACATTGCTATCGCGGAATTTGGCAATCTGGGTCGAGAAGCTTGATGTCGGCAAATCAAAACGGCCCGGATCGACGATGGTATAGCCCGCGGCACCGAAGCCTTCCGTGAACGCCTGCGAGAGGACAACACCGTCGGCATCATTGGGCCAGAGCCCCCCGACCGTGCCGCCTGGAGCGATCTTGTCCATAAAGGCAAGCATTGCGCCCGCATAGGTTTTGACATCAAAGAAGGCACAATAGGTGTAGTCGAAGCCCTTGGCCGGGTCCCCGTTGCGTCCAAAGAACCACGGTTCGATCGGCACGTCGGAGGATAGACAGGGTACACCGTTCAACTCGCACTGATCCGAGGCGGGGTTCGCATTCTCCGGACCGCCGTAGCAGAGGATGACATCGACCCCTTCGGACAAGATCAGCTCCTGGGTCACCTCGGCGGCGCGGTTGGGATTCGATTGGGTATCGCGTTCAATGATTTCAAGAGGATAGCGGATGCCGTTATTCTCAATAAAGCCTCCGGTGCCCTCCAGAATACGTTCAATGACAAACCCTGTGGGCTCTGCAAAGGCCGCCATGGGGCCTGTCTGTGGGGAAACGACCCCAATCTTGAGGGTGCGTGCGTCCGCAAATGCCGGACGAATGGAAAGGTTCACGAGTGTTCCGGCAGCAGCATAGGCGCCACCGATCAGCGCCTTGCGCCGTGAAATTGTAAATGACATTGCAATCCTCCCGCAACGGCCCCTCCATAGACAGAATGGAGCGGCCTGTTTGTTGCAGTAGAATTCGCAAATATCAGCCTATATGTCAATCAATAATGTGATATTTATCAAATATCGATAAAAATAGTTTTTCTGTTTCTGTTTTTTATGAGCTTTTTGCGGGGTTGGATTTTGTCTCGTCAAGTGCGAGTTCTGCCATGAAGCCTTCGATCATTCGTGCCGTTGACGACAGGGCAGCATAGATCTGCGGACGAATTTCCTCATTGAGTTTGCGTTCTTCCACAATGGCCGATAACGAAGCATTGATTCCAAGCTCGGCGCTTCGCAGGGGGGCGGCGATACCCACCAATCCGGCGTCAACCTGTCCATGGGTCTCGCTGATCCCGATCTTGCGTATGCTGGTGAATTCGGCGTAGAGCGCGTCGAGATCGTTCTGCGCATTGGGGGAGGCTTGCTCGATGAGCGACATTATCTGGCGTTTTGGCAGGGTCGAAAGCACGGCCTTCGATGTCGCGCCGCGCAAAAGCGGCATAGGCCGGCCAAGTTCATAGCTCGTCGCAAAAGTTGCAATACTGGAACGCTCCTCAGCAACGCACATCACAGTTTTCCCGTAGAGCCGGGCAAGAATCGTGGTGCAAGGACAAGGGATCTGGTTCAGGAGCGGGCGAAGAAATTTCGACCCTGACAAGACAAGAGGATCGGTCAGCTTCAGGCGTCGGTAATATTCCACGAAGAGCGGACCGAGCCTGTAGCGCGACTCAACTGTGCTTTCCAGCATGTCGGCAGCAACCATTTCCCGGATCAGCCGGTAGAGCGTACTGGCAGAGGTATCAAGAGCTGCCGAAATTTCCGCGACCGTCCAGGTTGGGTGCGCTTGATCGAACAAGGTGAGGATTCTGGTGTAGCGCGTAATTCCCGTCATTGGCGTGGTTCTCTTTCATGCATTCTGCTGAGTATCATTTTTATCTTCTATCGACAGAAACCGAGATTTGACAGGGGTAAGGTACCGCATAACAGGATTCTCGGCATCCGCTGAGCGAAAGATTTCAGCACATGTTTCCCTCCCGCAGGTTTCCAGAGAAAGTGTCTTTTTGCAGCATAAAATATGAGATTTTCTCATAAAACGATAAAAATATAAGTTGACGCTTGTTATTTTATGAAAAATGGATAAATAAGTGAGAAAGACACAGGAGAGAGAGATGTCGCACAATGCTGTTCAGGCGGGAGCATATTTGCACCATGTCGCCTTTGAGAGTTCTGATCCGGAACGCTTGGCCAATTTCTACGCCGCCAATATGGATATGGCTGTCGAGAAGATTTCGGACGACGAGTATCGGTGCCTTGGACCCATGCGCCGCTTCATTGCCGTTAAGGGCGAAGACAAAAAGCTTGCCTATGCGGGGCTTGCCTACCGGAATGCAGATGTGCTTGCCGTCCAGCGCGCGCAGGCCGTTTCCAACGGGGTCGAGATCCTTGAAAACGTCTCTCCCTATTTCGAGGATGGCGCGTTCGCTGTTCGCGACAATGATGGGCATCTGATTTGCTTCGGGGTCGCAAAGCAGCGCACAACGGCCTATTTGCCGGAGCGTGAGGGGCTTCACGCTCCAACCCAGCACCTGACGTTTGCCACACAGGATCTCGCAGGCTTCAAGGAATTCTATGTCGACAAGCTCGGCTTTTTCCTGTCCGACAGGGTTCTGCATGAAAATGGCCAACCTGCGACGGTGTTTACAACGACCAATCACGAACACCATACCATTGCCTGTTTCCTGTCCGACCGCACAGGCGTTGATCATCATTCATACGAAGCGGGCAGCTTTGAAAACATCAAGAAGTTTTGCGACCGGTTTGCTGCCAATGATGTTCTTCTAACCTGGGGGCCGGGCCGTCACGGACCGGGCAACAACTTGTTCGTCTTCTACACAGACCCGGACGGCAACTGGATCGAAATCTCCGGCGAGCTGGAAACGATCTATGATCGTGACGTCATCGACTGGCCGCAGGACCCGCGCACGCTCAACAAATGGGGACGCGCCATTCTGCGCTCGTGACAGGAGGACTCCGATGAAATTTATCAGCTTCACCCGCCTCGGCAGGTCGGGCGTGGGCGCCCTGGTTGATGGTGGGATTGTCGATCTCACCGGTCGTATCCGTTCAGACATAGATAGTCTCAAGGCTTTGATTGCCGCCGATCTGCTCGGTGCTGCCGTCGATTATGCGGGGACGAAACCGCCGGAACTGGCGTCCAGTGATGTCAGCTTGTTGCCGGTAATCCCCGATGCCGGCAAGATCCTCTGTGTAGGGCTCAATTACGAAACCCACCGCGCCGAGACCAAGCGTCCCGATGCAAAATATCCGACGATGTTCACCCGCTACGCCGATAGCCAAATTGCCCATGGCGCGCCCATGATCCGCCCGGGCGTTTCAGACCGGCTTGACTACGAAGGCGAGATGGCCGTGATTATCGGTCGCGGAGGCCGCTACATAGCCGAAGAGAACGCCATGTCTCATGTGGCTGGCTATGCCTGTTACAACGACGGCACCATTCGCGACTGGCAGCGCCACACCCATCAGTTTGGCCCCGGCAAGACCTTTCCGGGCACAGGGGCTTTCGGGCCCTATATGGTGAGCGCCGACGAGGTTGGCGACTACAGAGCGTTGTCGATCCGCACGCGCCTCAATGGTGTGGTGGTTCAGGACGCAACGCTGGCCGACCTGATCTTTCCGGTACCACGATTGATCGCCTATATCTCGACCTATACGCCGCTTTCACCGGGCGATGTGATTGTCACGGGGACACCCGGAGGCGTCGGTGATCGCCGCGATCCGCCGCTTTACCTGAAACCTGGTGACGTGGTCGAAGTCGAGATTGGTCAGCTGGGAACGCTCATCAATCCGGTCGCGGACGAAAGCGGGCTCTGACATGAGACCCACTTTGCTGGATGCAGACATTCTGATCGTTGGGGCGGGGCCGACCGGGCTTTTGCTGGCCAACCTGTTGGGTTCGATGGGGGTTGACACAATCCTGGTCGAACGCAACGAGACCACCGTTCAGGAGCCGCGTGCGGTCTCGATTGATGATGAATCAATGCGTGCGCTGCAGGCCGCCGGCTTGTCAGCGGAAATTTCCGCGATCACGGCCAAGGGCTACGGGTCGCTGTACAAAGGGCCATCGGGGAAGGTCTTTGCCGAGGTCAAACCCTTTGTGAAGGAATACGGCTTCGATAAACGCAATGCATTTGAGCAGCCTGAATTTGAAGCCACTCTTCGGCGTGCGCTCGGACGTCATGGCAAGGTTGATGCCCGCTTCGGAGTCACGCTGACGGGATTCGAGCAGGTCGAAGACCACGTTGTTGCAGACATGACAGAAAACGGCAGGGCCTATCAATTGCGTGTGCGTTATATGGTTGCTGCTGACGGCGGCCGCTCGACGGTGCGCAAGGCCCTCGGTGTCGTCATGGAGGGCTCCACATTCGAAGAGCCGTGGCTGATCGTAGACCTGGCAACGACCAGAAACCGCTGCTTTCATACGGAGGTGTTTTGCGACCCCAAACGTTCTGCGATCTCTTTGCCCGGTCCGGGCGGCATTCGACGCTACGAATTCAAGCTGAATGCAGGGGAGACGATCGAAGAAGCCGAGCGCGAAACATTCGCGCGCCGTCTTCTTGGCGAAGTGGGGCCGGATCGCGACGAGCCGATCCGGCGGCAAAAGGTTTACACGTTCCATGCCCGCATCGCATCGCGCTGGCGCAAGGGGCGGGTATTTCTGGCCGGCGATGCAGCGCATCTGACTCCGCCTTTTGCCGGACAAGGCATGAACAGCGGTCTGCGCGACGCGCATAATCTGGCCTGGAAACTGGCCGAAGCACTCACCATGGCCGATCCTGAGGACCTGCTCGACAGCTACCAGACAGAGCGCAAGCCGCATGCCTGGTCGATGATCGAACTGGCGCTGAGGATGGGCAAGGTGATGATGCCGGATTCATCTGTGCGTGGAATGGCAATCCGCACGGGGTTCCGGCTCCTGGGGCTTTACAGCCCGGCACGCGACTATGTTGCCCAAATGAAATACAAGCCCAAGCCCAAGTTCATGGCAGGCATGATCCGGCGATCCGCCAACAGTGCTGGCGCGCCCGCAGTGGGGCGGATGATACCACAGCCGCTGGTGACGCAGCCCGACCGGGAGGAATTCCTGCTTGACGCGTGCCTGCCAGATCGGCCCGTTGTCTTGATATTCGACGAGATGCCCGATCGGGTCGTCAGTGCGGATCTGCATGCGCGGTTCTCAGCAGCTGGGGCCGAAATTGTTGGCCTGACGCCAGAATGGATGAACCCCGTGCAGGCATCCTTCCCAATCCTTAAGGACAAAAGCCGCTTTTTCTCGGTGCCGCCATTCCGAGACTGTCTGGGACATGGGCTGTTGCTGCGCCGTGACCGTTACGTGGCGGCCATCGAGCCTGTCGCAACGCTTGAGCTGCTCTTGCCCGTCATCGAACGCCTTACGGCAACAGGCCACACGGAGCAGAACAGGGACAGTGTGCCGGTGGCGGCAGAAGCCGTGGCGGCCGCGGGCGAAAAAACGCCGGGATGAAGAATGCATTTTGAAGCGCAATACCGGTTTGCGTGACCTTGCCGGTCACAGCTGCGCCGCAGCAGCAAATGGAGGAGATATGAACGTGCATACGACTTTGACAGCCTATGATGGCTTCACGGGACAATATATCAACGGGCAATGGTGCTCCGGTTCGGCGATGCGCGAGCTTGAGGACTTCAACCCATATAACGACAATTTGTTGACCCGGATTGCCATGGCGGGGGTCGATGATCTCGACCGCGCCTATGAAGCCGCGCAACAGGCACAAAAATCCTGGGCGATGGCCTTGCCAAAGGAACGGGCTGCAATCTTCCACAACGCGGTCGGCATTCTCGACAGAAGGCGGGACGAGATCATCGACTGGATCATTCGTGAATCCGGCTCCACGCGAATGAAGGCCACGATCGAGTTCAATGGCGTACGTGATGGCATGATCGAAGCCGCCAGCATGCCCTATCTGATGCATGGTTTCATCATGCCGGTTGATCGTCCTGGAAAGGAAGCACGCGTCTACCGCAAGCCGGTCGGGGTGATCGCGGTGATTAGTCCCTGGAATGTTCCGCTTCATCTTTCCAACCGGTCGGTGGCACCAGCCCTGGCGCTTGGCAATGCGGTCGTCTTGAAGCCTGCGAGTGACACGCCAGTGACCGGCGGACTTCTTCTGGCGAAGATTTACGAAGAGGCAGGCCTGCCTCCCGGTGTCCTCAACGTGGTCATCGGTGCGGGTTCGGACATTGGCGATGCCTTCTGCGCGCATCCGATCCCCCGCATCATCAGCTTCACCGGCTCAACCGAGGTTGGCCAGCGCATCGCGCGGATTTCGGGCGGTTCGCCCCGGCTGAAAAAGCTCGGTTTGGAACTGGGCGGCAACTCGCCATTGGTTATCCTTGATGACGCCGATATTGACGTGGCCGTTAAGGCGGCTCTTGTCGGGCGCTTCGACCATTGTGGACAGATTTGCATGAGCACCAACCGCATCATTGTCGATGGCGCGCTCTACGACAATTTCCTGGATGCCTTTTGCGCTGCGGTGTCGGAGATCAAATGTGGAGACCCGAATGCAGACGACACGATGATCGGTCCTTTGTGCAATGACGCGCAGGTGCAATCCGTAACCGGTCTGATTGAATCCGGTCGTCAACAGGGTTTCGATCTGCGGGTGTCTGGCGAAACAGAGGGGCGGATCATACCGCCACACGTATTCGCCGGTGTCACCAATGATTCACGCCTGGCCAGGAGCGAGATATTTGGTCCCGTCGCGCCGGTCATCCGTGCCGCGGATGAGCGAGAAGCGCTCGCCTTTGCAAACGATACCGAATACGGTCTTTCCAGTGCGGTGATCACCGGAGACGAGCAGCGTGGAATGCGTTTCGCACAAGGGCTCGAAGCGGGAATGACCCACATCAACGATATGACGATCCATGATTTCCCGCATGTGATGTTCGGCGGTGAAAAGAACTCCGGCCTTGGGCGTTTCAACGGGCACTGGATTATCGAAGAATTCACCACCGACCATCTCGTGACCGTTCAACGTTGAGCCTGATGCGGGCAGGGTTCATCGCAGATCGTAGCAATCCCCAGGCCGGCTCCATTTTCAAGCCCTCTTAGCTTTGCAGACGGTGCCGCAGCCGGGGCACCTCTGGGAGAGCGGCTTCGCGCTCACCAGAGCCGGCAACGAAACCGTCGGCGCGTTTTTCCCAAAAGAACACGCGTGCGGCATCATCCAACTGCATCCGCAATCCGCTTAGGCTTAGCTATTTCCTAACTCACGATATCGGAATTTCTATTTTTGTATGCGCCGCATTCCCTATAAGCTTCAGTACATGCACAAATGAGCTGGTGACGGTTCAACGAAGCTTTGACAACGGGAAAATTTGCGTATGGCTTTGGAAAAAGTTGACACCGTCGTGGTTGGCGCCGGTCAAGCGGGGATCGCGGCCAGCGAACACCTGAGCAAGAACGGGACCGAGCATGTTGTGATCGAGCGTAGCCGGATCGCCGAGCGTTGGAGAACGGCGCGTTGGGACTCTCTGGTCGCAAACGGGCCTGCCTGGCACGATCGTTTCCCAAATCTTGAATTCGAAGGTGCCGATCCGGACAGCTTCGTGCACAAAGACGCCGTTGCAGACTATTTCGCCGCTTATGCGGAGACGTTCGATGCCCCGATCCGCTGCGGGGTCGAGGTGTTGTCGGTCGAACGCAAGGACCATCAACGCGGCTTCCTGGTCAGGACCGATAAAGGGGAAATCGAAGCGTCCAACGTTATCGTGGCGACGGGGCCTTTTCAGCATCCCGCGATCCCGCCGATTATAGAGGAAACCGCGGGTTTGCTTCAGATGCATTCGTCCGACTACCGCAATCCGGATAAATTGCCCGCCGGTAACATCATGGTGGTGGGTGCGGGGTCTTCCGGCGTCCAGATCGCTGACGAAATCGCGCGAAGCGGCCGCAAGGTTTATCTGTCCGTCGGCCCGCATGATCGTCCGCCCCGTGCCTATCGCGGTCGGGATTTCGTTTGGTGGCTCGGGGTTCTGGGTAAATGGAACCTGCAGGCTCAGGCCCCCGGTACGGAACATGTGACCATCGCCGTCAGCGGCGCGCGTAATGGCGAAACCATCGACTTCCGCAATTTGGCGAACCTCGGAATGACTCTCGTGGGTCGCACCGAAAGCTACGACAACGGCACCTTGCACTTTGCGCATGACCTTGCCGAAAACATCGCCCGCGGAGACGAGAACTATCTCTCGTTGCTTGATGAAGCCGATGCCTATGTGGAGCGCAATGGACTTGACCTGCCTGAAGAACCCGAAGCGCGCACTTTCGGCGCAAATCCCGACTGCATTGAAAATCCCATTTTCGAGCTGAACCTGAAAGAGGCCGGCATCACAACGGTTATCTGGGCGACGGGCTTCCGATCAGATTACAGCTGGCTGAAGCTCGACATATTCGATGAACGCGGGCAGCCCAGACACCAGCGCGGTGTCTCCGGGGAACCCGGAATCTATTTCCTGGGCTTGCCCTGGCTATCGGGCCGCGGCTCCAGCTTCATCTGGGGTGTGTGGCACGACGCGAAATATGTTGCCGACCATATACTTATCCAGCAAAAGTATCTCGAATATAAAAGCAAACCAGAACGATTGCAGGCTGTAGCCGAATAGGTCTTTTCCCAAGCCCGCATCCGACGTCTGCAAGATGATCAGAAAGACACACCATGTCGCATACGCGCATTCGTAAATTCAACACCAAGGACACCTATCCGGAGCAAAAGCTTGACAACGATCTGTGTCAGGCCGTGGTCGCAAGAGGGACGACGATTTTTCTGCGCGGCCAATGCCCTCAGGATCTCGATACGGCTGAAAATATTGCCAGCCACGATCCCGTCGAGCAAACGCACAAGGTCATGCAGAACATCAAGCAGTTGATCGAGGAGGCGGGCGGTAAGATGGAGCACCTGTGCAAGGTGGTCGTCTATCTGACCGATGTGCGCCATCGGGAAGCCGTTTATCGCACGATGGGTGAATATATCAAGGGCGTGCACCCGGTCTCGACAGGTGTGGTCGTGTCCTGTCTCGCGCGGCCCGAATGGCTCGTCGAAATCGATGGCACTGCCGTCATTCCCGACGAGCACTAAACCACAGAAGGGCCTGCCATGACCTTTTCCATCGTCGCCCGCTGCCCCGAAACCGGACAGTTCGGCGTAGCCATTTCCTCGTCCTCGCCTGCGGTTGCTGCGCGCTGCAGCTTTGCCGAAGCAGGCGTGGGCGCGGTTTCGACGCAGAATGTCACCAACCCGGCGCTCGGTCCCATCATGCTGTCGGAAATGGCGAAGGGTGCCGACGCGCAAAAGGCTGTTGCGACAGCCAGGGACGCTGACGGCTTTGCGGATTACCGCCAGCTTCTGGCGATCGACAGGGAAGGGGTAAGCGCGATCCATTCCGGGCCGAAGGCGCTCGGCATATGGACGAGCGCTTTCGGGACAGACTGCGCTGCCGGGGGCAATCTGCTTGCCAACGACCAGGTGCCTGCCGCCATGGTGTCCGCGTTTGAAGCAGCAGGAGGAGCGCTCGGCGACAGGCTGGTGGCAGCCATGCAGGCCGGCCTTGCAGCAGGTGGTGAAGCCGGACCGGTGCATTCCGCCGGTCTGCTGATCGTTGACCGGCAGAGCTGGCCCTATGCCGAGCTGCGCATCGACTGGCTGGATGAGGCTTGCCCGATTGCAGCACTCGCCCGCGCATGGGATGTCTACAGACCTCAGGCGGACGCCTATATCACGCGCGCCCTGAACCCTGAGGCTGCTCCGTCCTATGGCGTTCCAGGCGACGAATGATCGTGCGCGCGTGATTGTCTCGTCGCGAAAGAACCGTATATTCTCAGGTGATCAGCTGCTTTGACCGCAGACTCTTTGATTTTGAAGGACATGGAACCGGCGTGCCGCTTCGTATCACGTTCAGACAACTGGAATATTTTGTGGCGGTTTGCGATTGTGGGTCGATTGCCCTGGCTGCGCAGAAAATCAATGTTTCTTCGCCATCCATCTCCGCGGCGATTGCCCAACTTGAAGCGGAGTTCGGGCTGAAACTGTTCGTGCGCCGGCATGCCCACGGCCTTTCGCTGTCGCAGACCGGGGAGTTGTTTTTGAATGCTGCCCGCGAAACACTGGCGAAGGCCAATGGCCTCGTCCAGCTGGCTGCCGATGTCGCAGGAACGGTGCGCGGCAGCCTGCGTGTTGGTTGTCTTCTGACATTTGCGCAGATCGTGCTGCCGAGCCTGCGCCGCAGCTTTGTCGATCTGTTCCCGGAGGTTGAATTCAGCCAGTTCGAACGGGACCAATCCGAACTGTTCAACGGGTTGCGCGCCGCAAAGCTCGATATCGCGCTCACTTACGATCTCAACATTCCCGCAGATCTCAGCTTCGTGCCGCTCATCGAATTGCCGCCTTTTGCGCTTTTCAGCGAGGGGCATCCGCTTGCCGAACGGCAATATGTCTCGCCGATGGACCTGGCCGGCTTTCCGATGATACTGCTCGATCTGCCGATGAGCGCGGATTATTTTCTTTCCATTTTCTCTTCGCTGGGCGTTCGTCCCGAAATCGTGGAGCGGACGCGGGATATGGCCGTGATGCGTTCGCTGGTGGCCAATAATTTCGGCTATTCGGTCGCCAATATCCGCCCCTTGTCCAAGCTTTCGCCCGATGGAAAACAGCTTCGTTTTGTGCCGCTGTCCGGCCCGGTGCGTCCCCTCAACATGGGCCTTCTTATGAGCGAGGGTGCGGAAAACACGCGCACGGTCTCCACCTTCATCGAGCACGCCAAAACCTTCATTCAGGCCCACAACACGTTCGATTTTGCCGCCAGCTAAAGCGCGCGCTCCAAACGAGAAAAATGGATCATGCCGGATTTGTCGAGAATAAAGCCCCTCCTCGAAAAGCTCATCGCCTTTCCAACGATTGCCGGCCAGTCCAATCTCGACTTGATCGACTGGGCTCAGGATCTGCTGACCGCAGCCGGATTTGCCGTGACCATTGTTCCTGCACGCGATGGACCAAAAGCCGGCCTGCTCGCTCGCTTCGGAGAGGGCGATGGCGGAACGCTTTTTTCTGCCCATACCGATGTCGTTCCTGTCGATGGCCAGAACTGGACCACCGATCCCTTCGCTCTGGTCGAAAGGGCAGGTCGCTATATCGGCCGTGGAACCACCGATATGAAGGGCTTTATCGCCTGTGTACTGGCGCTGGCCGAGACATTGCGCGAAACGCCGCCCGCCAAGCCGGTGATGATTGGCCTCAGCTGGGACGAAGAGCTTGGATGCCGCGGTATTCCGGAGATGATTGGAACGGTCATACCGACCCTTGGCAAACCGGATCTATGTATCGTCGGCGAGCCGACCCTGATGCGTCCGGTGCTGGGCCACAAGGGCAAGGCCAGCTATCGGGCCACATTCAAGGGCACGCCCGGCCATTCCGCGATGGCACCCTATTTGACAAATGCCTTGCACGGCGCTGCAGACTTCATTCTGTCCTTGAAAAACCTTCAGGGCGCACTGGCAGAAACGGGTGCACATGATGAGGCCTTCGATCCGCCCTTTTCCACCGTCCATGCCGGTGTGGCCCGAGGCGGGGTCGCGCTGAACATCGTTCCGGACCATGCCGAAGTCCTGTTTGAAATCCGTCACCTGGCAGGGGAGACGCCGGACAGGATCCTCTCCGGTCTGGTGCCGCAGGAAGGAGCAGACATTATCTGCACAGGGCAGTATCCCGGCCTCTCGGGTTCAGCAGATGATCCTGTCGTAGCGGGTTTTTTGGCCACCTTGCCCGATGCGCACCCGGCGACCGTTGCGTTCGGAACCGAGGCCGGATATTTCGCCGGGCTGGGCATCCCGACGGTCGTCTGTGGCCCGGGCACAATGGATGACGGGCACCAGCCCGATGAATCAATCGCCACCGATCAACTCGATCGCTACTACGCCCTGATCCGCGACTGGGTTGCCCGCTGAGGACTTTTCCTTCCCATCCTGGCCCGGGAAACCAAGGCATTTTGCACCTTATTGCCCCGGAAGCCCCATGCTCGGGCCATTCGACCAGATGCATCGCGAAGGAGGCCATCGGACTTTTCCGTGGCCGCAATCCAGACACTTGCGCCCCCCGCTTGGAACCAAACCCCGATAGATGAAGTTAGTCATCCCGAAGGTCCCGGCTGCGCATTCCGTGTAGCCGGACGCTGAAGGAGGACACCTTAATGACTGAAGCAAAGAAACAGGTACCGAGCGAAGAAGCAGACAAGCGTCAGCTCGAACTGGCCAGGGAAGAAGGCAAGGCTTACAACAAGTCGCTCGAATATATGGTCACGGAAGTCGCTCACACCGGCGCGAAGAAACAGGTGGAAGACTATATCGTGGCTATCGCCCAGGAAGAAGCCGAAGGCATGTATCGCCCCGATGGCGAGGGCGGCCTGAAATGGCAGGAGCCGGACGAGGAGAACTGCCACATCGAGGTCTCCGTCAGCGATGCGGCCGATCATCGCTTTATCCCCGGCTTGGAGATTGAGGTCACGCTCACTGCGGAAGATGGCGCCAAGATCGGACCCTTAACGACGCCCTTTCTGTGGCATCCTGGCCTCTACCACTATGGTGCCAATGTGAAAGTGCCGGATGCAGGCAAGTACGACGTCACCGTCAACATCGCCGCCCCTTCGTTTGCACGCCATGATGAAACCAACGGCAAGCGCTATGCAAAGCCTGTCGAAGTGGTTTTCGAAGGCGTCGATATCAAGACGGGGCAAGGCTGATCAGTTCGACGGCTCCAATTGGTGGAGCCTTGAACGCACCTTGTGTTTGAGAACGCAGAATGGCGGATCAATCCGAAAATCGACCTACAGCGGTCTATGGTGCAATTGCAGCCAATCTCTTGATAGCGGTTGCAAAGTTCGTCGCTGCTTTCTTTACCGGCAGTTCGTCCATGCTGTCGGAAGCCTTCCACTCGGTGGTGGACACCGGCAACGAGTTGCTTCTCCTTCTCGGCATACGGCTTGGCCGGCGCCCGCCGGATGAGCAGCATCCCTTTGGTCACGGTCATGAGATCTATTTCTGGGGTTTGATCGTTGCGGTCCTGCTATTTTCAGTTGGCGGCGGTCTCTCGATCTATGAAGGCGTTTCCCATCTTAGGCATCCTGAGCCGGTTACCCAGCCGATCTGGAACTATGTGGTGTTGGCGATCGCGTTTCTCGCTGAGGGCACGTCCTGGCTCATCGCGTTGCGGTCGCTTTTGAAGGAGCGCAAGCAGGGTGAGAGTGTGTTTAAGACCTTCCGCAGGAGCAAGGACCCGTCGGTGTTCACCGTCGTTGCGGAAGACACGGCAGCACTGCTCGGCATTATGGTTGCACTGGCGGGCGTTTTCCTGTCGGTGACGTTCGAGAAGCCGCTTTTTGATGGTCTGGCCTCAATCGGGATCGGCCATATTCTGATTATCGTTGCTTGTTTCCTTGTTTATGAATCGCGGGCACTGATCGTCGGCGAAAGTGCCGATCCTGATCTTTTGAAGGCGCTTCGTAAAATCGCCACCGAAGACAGCAGCGTGCACGCGGTTCCAAGGCTACTGACAATGCATCTCGGACCCAAACAGGTTCTCCTCAACATGGAGATCGAGTTCGCCGCTGACGTGCAAAAGGATGCGCTCTTTGAGGTTGTTGATCGGGTGCAGAAACGTATTCGCGATGCACATCCCGAAGTACAGAAAATCTTCGTCGAAGCC
This sequence comes from Rhizobium sp. L1K21, assembly GCF_024055895.1. Taxonomy (GTDB): domain Bacteria; phylum Pseudomonadota; class Alphaproteobacteria; order Rhizobiales; family Rhizobiaceae; genus Ensifer_A. The sequence goes on along the minus strand of NZ_JAMXLE010000003.1, from coordinate 342,048 downwards.
GATCTGCTGGGCGAGCGCATACGCTCAGGAGCTGTTTAGCACGGGAAAGAAAGGTCTTCACGTTTCTCCATTCAGCAAAGGTCTGGAACCTTCAAAGAAGAAGGGAGTTCTGGGAGCAGAGATTGATACTGCAACCGAACGGAATCAACGGAAGAACCCATGAAAAGGCTCAAGCCAATACATTCAGTTTTGCTGGCAAGCGGTTGCCTTTTGCTGCTTGCGGGCTGCGACGATTTTCCAGCGGACCCGGAAGGCACCATGAAACAGGTCCAGACCAGCGGGGTCATGCGCACCGGCATTGTGTCCGGTCCCGGTGTTGAAGCTGAGGAACGTCGGCTGGCAGCGCGCGCAGCTGATGCTGCAGGTGCCCGGCCGCAGTTTGAAGAGGGCAGTTCCGAAGTGCTGTTGCGCCGCCTCGAAAAGGGCGAACTGGACGTCGTATTTGGACAGTTTGCCAAGGCATCGCCGATGAAGGAAAAAGCGGCCTTCACAGCCTCCCCCGAAGCCAAATCACCGCCGTCAGATGAACCCGTTATGCGCGCGGCAGTCGCCCTGGGCGAAAACCGGTGGCTGATGTTTCTGTCTGCGCAGATGAAAAAGGAGAGGGCCGATGAAGCCGGTTCCTGATCACCTCCAATCCGACCTTAAGCATGCAATCCGTCTGGAATGGTGGACACTTGCCTGGCAGACATCCATCGTGGTGGTGATGTATTTCGTATTGGGGTCCAGTCAGGCAATGAAGTCGGCCTGGATGGAAGACCTGCTGGGGCTGGTCCCTGCCGGTATATTCCTGCTTTCCGTCCATTTTGAGCGCCAGCCGCCCACACCCAAATTTCCCTTTGGCTTTCTACGGGTCAACAGCCTTGCCTTCCTCGCGTCTGCCAGTGTTCTGGTGTTCATGGGAGCCTATCTTCTCTACGATTCCGTGTCCAAGCTGATCGCCATGGAACACCCGACCTTGGGACCGATAACGCTGTTTGGCGAAACGATCTGGATCGGATGGGTGATGATGGCCGCTCTGGCCTATTCCGTCATTCCACCTGTCATTATCGGACGGCTCAAACAGCCGGTTTCCAAGCGCTTGAGAGACAAGGTACTGCACACGGATGCTCTGATGCAGAAAGCGGATTGGATGACCGGTCTGGCTGGTATTCTGGGCGTATCCGGCGTGGGTTTCGGCTTCTGGTGGGCGGATTCGGTTGCTGCGGCGCTGATTGCCCTGGATATTGCCCATGATGGGCTGCGTGCTGCCAGAGTGGCTATCGCCGAACTGTCTGATGGAATGCCGCGGGAACTTGGCGGCACAAAGATAGACAAGGACGCGAAGGCCCTCAAATCCGTGCTGGAAAAGCGTCATCCAGGAAGCGAGGTGAGGCTGCGCGAGACCGGACGCTTTATCGCAGCTCAGGTCACCGGTCCCCATCTTCCCGATGAGCCCGCGCCGCTTGAAGATCTTTGGACGGGCGATCCAGCCTATTCATGGCGTTTGGCAAATGTTTCCTACGCACCCAAGCGAGATTAGGCGTCAGCCATATCCAACCTGCGACCTAAAGCTTGCCGCCCATCAATTGGCTGGCAATTGCTGCCCAATCCGCGGGTTGGGAAAAGGTTGAAGCTGGTTTGCGAAATGAGGTCATGCTGTGCGGTTCGCCGTCTGTGGAGACGGCATATGGAATTTGCTTCTCGTGGAGGCATTCGAATAAAAGGTTTTCTTCTTCCTTGCCGAAAGCCATGTCGATCAGCACTGCATCGAACTGCTTGTCTGATTGGGCGATTACACCGACAGCCTGTTTGACGGATTTCACCGGACCAAAGACGGTGGCACCGAAATGGGCAAGGCTATCGCTGGCGTCACTTGTAATCGCATCCCCTTCTTCCACGACCATAACCAGGGTGTGGTGAAGAGATGCCGGGTATTCGACGCCGTCCAGAAATCGCCTTTGTGCAGAAATGCGGCAAACGATTTCGAGCAATTGAGGGACCACAAGCCCACGCTCATATAAGCGCATCGTATAGCGGGCAAATTTCTCTCGCTCCACGGGGTTCTGGGTAAACCATGGCTCATTGCTGACGCTGTTATAGACGTGTTGCATGATCGCAAGGTCGCTCGGGCGAACGACACTCTTCAGATGAGTCATTGGACATTCCGTTCGAGCTAGATCATTTTCTCTATCAAACATCCCATACATGCTTTTCCATAGCAACGAATGAATCGGCACCGTACGGTTGCGGACATTTCGTTTACTACCTCTTGGCCGCTCGTTTGTCCGCCAGCGTACCCACGTCCGTTTTATAAAAACAGGATGCTATAGGAATTTGTCTGCTCGCCTGAGCAGAGGAGGATCAACCCCAAAAATATTGATTTCTTTCAAATTTTGCGAGTTCCATGCCAGCATTACATGAGCCTAGAATACACAATCATCTCCTCAACAGGCTTCCAGAGGAGGAGCTGAATGCACTGCGGGAGGTATTGGAATATGTGGAACTGCCGCACGGGTATGTCATGGCTGGTCCGGACAAAGTGATCGAATATGTATATTTTCTAAGCGAAGGGATCGGCTCCGTCTTAACCGTCATGGGCGAAAGCCAGCGGGTGGAAGCCGGCATGTTTGGTGTCGAGGGATTTTCGCCGACATCCGCTGCTGTTGGTGGAACGATCAGCGTTCACGAAATCTTCATGCTGATTGAGGGGTCAGGTTGGCGGGTTGGGCTGGAGGATTTTTCCCGCGTTGTGGCCGCAAATCCTGCCTTTGCCGATTTGCTTGTCAAATATAACCAGACCTTCATTTCGCAGGTTTCCTACACGGCTCTAGCCAGCGTGGCCCTGCAAATGCACGAACGCGTCGCGCGATGGTTGCTGATGTGCCACGACCGGATGGGCGGCAACGAAATCACACTGACACATGACGCGATCTCGCACGTCCTGGGCGTCCGCCGTCCCAGCATCACAACGGCCCTGCATATACTGGAGGGCAAACGGTTGATCCGGGCCGAGCGCGGACGCATTACAATTCGCGATCGTGGCGCAATCGAAGCGATGGTTGGTGAGACTTATGGAAAACCGGAGGCCGAATATCGCAGGCTCTTAGGGGAGTTGTAATGTCGTTGCCGTCGTGACTCTAAATGGTTTTTGGAACAAAAATCCTACCCACGAGGTTGTGACTACATCTTCAGGCCTGTGATCAGGGTTGGTGGCGAAGGAAGGCTGCCGAACACAGCCTGAGACAGTCATGGCGGTAGGAAAATGAGCGATATTAAATATGTTTTTGAAAATCAGTCGGATGCCGGGCAACAGCTAACGACAGCGCTGTCTGAGAAAATGCCCGAGGAGCCCGTTCTCGCGGCAATTCCGCCGCTTGGTGTTCCCATGGCGCTGGAAATGGCCAAAAACCTGAATCTGCCGCTGGAGCTTCTGATCGTTTTGGATGTGAAGGCACCGTTGGAGCCGGAGAAGAAGATTGGCTTCATGGTCAGCGGAGCAGAGCCGCATATCATCATGGACGAAGACGAAGCGGTCAAACATTTTGTACCGCCGGGCTATGTCGAGGAGGAACGACGCAATCTTCTTCTTCATGCGGAGCGCATTCTGCGTGAATACATGCCGTATCACACGCCTGAAACGCTGACTGACCGCGATGTCATTCTGGTTTGTGAATGCGAAACGTCCCCTGAGCTTCTCAGGGCGGTTTGGATGGCGCTGGAGAGAATCAAGCCACGTACGATTACACTGGCCATGCCGGTGACCTCGGAGGAGATTCTGAACACCGTACCCTCAAATGTTCAGGATGTCGTATCGCTGCACCAGGTTGCCTCGTCAGGCGAAGCGCGCCGGCTTTACAGGAACTACGAGCATATTTCCGACGATGCTGCCATCGAGATGGTCAACAAACTTCCAGCCGACTAGGTCATAGCGACAGGGGTTTGCGCTGATTGATCAGCGTCTTCGATGCCTCGCACGTCGTGTCGGCGGGATCTTCGAATTCGAAGGTCGTGTGTTCGATGCCGAAATTCTTTTTCAACGCTTGCCTGAGATCGGACTTGATCTGCTCGATGCGCTGCAGGTGCTTCTGATCCGTCTCGATATGGGCCTCAACAGCATGCTCATGTTCGTTGATTGACCAAAGATGCAGATGATGCAAGCCGGAGACACCTGGCACGGATTTTATGGTCTCCACCACCTCTCTTCCATTGATACCCTCCGGCACCGCCAGGACCAGAAGCCGGATCGGCTTGATAATTTCGCGAAAGGCCTGCCAGAGAATATAGGCCGCAATCGCCAGGGTGATAAGCGGATCGGCGACAGTCCATTTGAACACGATCACCAATACGCCGCCTGCAATGACTCCGAGAGACCCGAATACGTCGGCCAAGTTGTGGAGAAATGTGGAGCGGATATTCATGCTGTGGCGGGAGCCGGAATAGGTGAGAAACACGGTTGCCAAGTCAATGACCGCCGCAACTGCGGCAACAATGACCATCGTCCAGCCGCCCACGTCGCCCGGATCAAAGAAGCGAGTCACGGCTTCGTAGACGAGATAGAGACCAATGACGATCAGAGTCGTGTAATTGATGAGCGCTGCAACCACCTCGGCGCGGCCATAGCCGAAGGTCATGGTCTCGTCGGCGGGTCGTCGTGCGATGCGGCGTGCCGCAAAGGTGATACCGATCGACATGGCATCGCTGAAATTGTGCATGGCATCGGCGACCAGGGCCAGACTTCCAGCAAATAAGCCGGCAACGATCTGGACTGCCGTCAGCGCAAGATTGATGACCAGAGCAAATATGATTCTGCTGTCGCTGGAATCTTCGGAACCATGCTGATGCGGCATTGTTCTTCCTTTCGAGTTACATGCGGGCAAAGGCGCTGCTACGTCTGCCAAACAACTTCAGTTTGAAGCTGATTGTTCCCGACCGGACGAAAGGGCTGCCCCTTAAGAAGGAGAAAAGCAATGGAAAACCGCCACAAGTCGCTCGAGGCGCGATTGAATGCGCATCGGGAGATTCTCATCCAACTGGCAGCGGCCTTGATGCAGCAGGGCAAGGAGATCGATGCGGCCATGTTTGCACCCGATGGCGACCTCGCCGTGCTTGACCAGGAGGAAGACCCGGGCGTGGTGCCGGGTGAAGCCTACGCGGAACAGGCGCAAACGGCTGCAGAGTTGCGCTCCATTCTGGAAGCAGCGTCCCAACGGGCAGCTGCGATGAAGCGTTAGGGTCAGGACCTATTAATTTATGGCGTTGCGCGAGAGCAGATTTTTCGAGTGGCAAGGAGAAGTCGCGCAGGAAATATGTCGTATTTTCAAGCGTCTTCGACGCAGCCAATCGGGAAAGCTGCCTCGCCCTTCGGGTTGGATAAAATGCATCCATCTGTTGGAAATGCTGCTGCGACAAGGCAATAAGCCTTCTCTTGCACCATTTCCCGCCATCTGAACGCATTTTATCCAACGCAACACCACAAATTAATAGGTCCTGACCCTAGGAGCCTTTTACTGGAACCTTTGCAGCGCAAACCGGTTTCGTCTGCATGGAAATGTGAGGAAATGTCATGAAAATCGAACCGCGTCCCAACGTTACGCAAAAGCGCCACAGCGAAAAGAAAACTCAGCGAGCCAAGACGATGGAAAAAACACGCAAGCCGGATTCGCCTTATCCGTCCGTTCCGCTTTCGGAAAAGGGGCGCGGTGAAGTTCGCGTGCCGGCCTCGATCAATGGCCGCAACCTGTCCGGAGGTGTTCTCTAAGGCCGTTCCTGCTCATCGGGAGCGAGAGGAAGAGGGCCCAAGCTTCGGCCCTCACATCACGCCAGGGTGGGGGCGTCACAAAGTGCGACCACCATGGCATCCTTCCCTAGAACCGTCATGTCATCGGCCTGAACAAAATCGCCAAGGCTGAAAATAAGCTGACCGACAATAGCGTTCGTGTTGACAGGCTTGTCGGAAAAATTGGCTCTCATCTGCAACCTTTTCCCATTCAGCGTCCAGTTGACAGCCACCGCACCCTCGTCGCCTTCGATCAGCTCACCACAGTTTTCCAGCAGGGTAGTGAGGTAGGGTACAATGTGTTCGGCTCGTAATTTTGCCAGTGCCGATATGAACCCGATGAAGCTCGCAGCTTTGGGGTTTTGGGCTTCCGACCAATCGATTTTCGAGCGAAGGAACGTTTCGTCATGATTGGGATTGGGCAAATCTGCCGGAGCCTCGGCTCCCTTGGGGAGCGGGCCGAAATTCTGGCATTCCCCAAACCGCCCTTCAACAATGGCATCAGCGAGCGATGGCAGATCACAGAAGAATTGGAATGGCTGGCGTGATCCCATTTCATCTCCCATGAAGATGAGCGGAACAGCAGGCGCGAGGAAAAGAATTGCAGTCAAGAGCCGCACCTTGTCTTCCGGGGCATAGGTGTTCAGACGATCGCCAAAGGGGCGATTGCCGATCTGGTCGTGATTCTGAATGAAATTCACAAAGGCTGTGGGCGGCAGATGAGCAGATGGCTCGCCATGCTGCATTTCTTTCCGTGCGGGAAAAGGCTGCCCTTGTCGCACGAAGCCTTGTGCGAGCGCGGTGCCGATCCTGTCGACAGGCGTCAAATCGAAGCCTTCGTAATTGCCGCCGGTCTCACCACTGGCGAGCACATGGGCAGCGTGGTGAAAATCATCGTTCCATGAACCTTGGTACAGCCGCGACTTGCGGCTGGACGTCTTTTCCAACAGGCTGGCCCGATTGAGGTGGTCCTCCACCACCAGGTGTCTCGGGCGATCAAAGTAGGCCTCCACGCGCTGGCTGATCTCGTGCAGGATATGCGTCGGCGAATGCTCGTCTCTGATCTGCTCGGTTGCGTCGAGCCGCAATCCATCGAAATTATACTCTTCAAGCCAGTACAGCGCATTTTCACAGATGAAGCGACGCACGGCATCTTTCGAATAGTCGATCGCCTGTCCCCACGGGGTCACGACATCTTTGTCGAAGAAATCTGGGGCATAGGTCGGCAGGAAATTTTCGGCGGGTCCAAAATGATTGTAGATGACGTCCAGAAAAACCGAAAGACCGCGCACATGCGCGGCATCCACCAACGCCTTCAGGTCGTTGGGGGTGCCGTAGCTTGAATGTGGGGCGTAGGGAAGAACAGCGTCATAGCCCCATCCGCGCACGCCGGGAAACTGGCCCACCGGCATAATTTCGATGGCGGTTATGCCGAGGTCTTTCAGGTAGTCGAGCTTGCCGATGGCCGAACGGAAGGTTCCTTCCTGTGTAAAGGTGCCGATATGCAATTCGTAGAAGATGGTTTCTTCCCACGGCAGCCCCAGCCAACCGCGTGCCTCCCAGCGGTAGGACGTTGGATCGACCAATAGGGACGGGCCGCCGGCACCTGACAGTTGCGCGCGCGAGGCGGGATCGGGAACACGCTGGCCATCCGGCAACACGAAAAGATAGGGTGTATCGGCCGCAACGCCTTCTGCCAGGAACTCAAACCAGCCGTCGCCTATTTTGCCCATCGGGTAGGCCTGTCCGTCCAGTTCGAGCGACAGTTCCGTCAGCGCCGGCGCCCAAAGGCGAAAGCGTGCGGCACCATCGCGGATGAATTCGGCTCCCCAGCTTTTTGGAAACAGACGTGCTTCTTTTCCAGAGGCAGGCGCGGAAATATCGTGCGGCATAGTCGGGTCCCTCGAGCATTTCCGGTCGAAGCGCGCTTACTTCAGCGTCGGACAATGCGGCAAAAACGGATAGATGGAGCTCTAGTGATTGAAATCGTCTTGATCCCGGTCGGCGGTGGCCGCATGGTCCTGATCCATATCCTCAAGATCGGCTTCGACCAGAAAGGTGTCGGTGCCCTTGCGGGCGGCTTTGCGCCGCGCGTCATTGTTGGGCACATCATCGGGTTCTATGCTTTCCAGATGCCGTCCTTGATCGGGATAGATCGGTTTATCGGGGCTCTTGTCTGCGGCTCTGTCAGCTGGGATATCTGCTGTTTTCCTGGTCATGATCGCTTCCGTCGGGCTAGTCGATTACAGTGTCAAAACTTCGCAATGCAGCAATTGTTCCTGCCGCCCCAACTGCTGAGTTCACGCGCTTGCGCGCAACGGATTTCTGGCTTGAGCGGGCGCGTAGCGGTCGATCATTTCGCCACAGAATTCGGCAAATTCTTCCGGGATCAGGGGCGCGCTGGTGTGGTGAGGTAGCACGCCTCGGTGTTCAGGCGTAAAACAGAAGGTCAATGTCACGTCAAAATCCTCGAGCGCCCGCATTTGCCGGTCAAACCAGTCGAGTGCATTGGGCTTGAGACGATCCGACCATGAAAGGCCAGTGCGGACATAGGTGACACCCAGCCGTTTCATCCATTCCACCGCGTCGTCCAGGCGGTGATCCTCGAAATGGAACCACTGCATGAGGCCGAACTCGGGTGTGTGTTTGGTGAACTCTTCCAGCGCCGGCTTCGGGGTCCCATCTTCGCGCAGAAGGCCCATATAGAAGTGGCGGTAATAGGAAGAACCTTCGGCTTCGCGGTGGCGGGTCGTCGCCTCCCAGGCGCTCGGCAGATCAAAAAGACTGTACCATTGCACACGATCGACCAGACCTTTCAAAAGTTCTGCCGTGCGTTCCAGGCCCCATCGCTGCACCTCTTCGGCTCCGAAAGAGGAGATTCCGGTTTCGCTGACCCAGACAGGCAGGTCCGTGACTGCGCGGATCTCGGCGATTTTGCGTGGCCATTCCTGGATCTGCCAGAGATTCCAGTCCAGCGGAAAGCCATGAACCGCCACCGCGTCGAAATGCTCCAAAAGCCCGTAGCCTTGAAGGCGCTGCAGGAAAGCCGGATCAATCGGCGACATGCCGCCAAGCACACGCACGATGTCGGGATTTGCTGACCCGACCGCATCGGCAGCCAGGGCTGCCATGTGGGAAAACCGACGCCAATTGGGATCGAGTTCAAGATCCCAGTGCGACTTGTTGTTGGGCTCATTCCAGATCATCGCCGCTTCAATCAATGCAGCCTCCCTGTCATTCCAGTGTTTCGTTGAGTGTGAATATGCGTGCGCCCCAGTCGCCGGCGACCAGGGACGTGATGGAAGCCGGCGCAATGTCGAAGGCCGACCAGTCGTCAATGTGAATATCCATGGCGTCGATCACCGCCGCCTTGATGACGTCGGCATGGCTGACGAGGGCGACGGTCTGATCTTTTCTGGCGGCGATCTGGGCCTCGAGAAAAGCTTTGACGCGCCGTTGGACATCCTGCATCGACTCGCCGTTTGGCGGGCAAGTTTCGCTTCGCAGTGAATTCCATTTCTGCCAGTCAGGGTCGCCGGCAAGCGTGTCGAAGCTTTCGCCGGCCCAGGAACCGAAGTCGATTTCGTCAATGTCGGCGCTGGTTTCCACGGGGCCGCAATCGCAGACGGAGGCGATCTCTGCCGCAGTTTCCTGCGCCCGCCTCTGGGGACTGGAATAGATCGCGCTGAGCTTTTCACGCTGCAATCTGACACCCAGCTTCTGTGCCTGCTGCCGCCCGGTTGCATTCAGCGCGATATCGCCTGCGCGACCGGTGAGAAGCCTGCCGAGATCATCATGCGCGGCGTGGCGAACCAGAAGAAACGTGGTCGTCATTCGGCAGCCTCGGAAGCATGATCGTGCTCTCCCGAGATGAATTTGCGGGTTTCTTCGCGTGCTTGCGTATCGGAATATTGTTGGGGTGGTGACTTCATGAAATAGCTTGATGGTCCTTCGAGTGGCCCACCCATTCCGCGGTCCAGCCCCAATTTTGCGCATCGGATTGCATCAATCACAACGCCTGCCGAATTGGGGGAGTCCCAAACCTCGAGTTTTGTTTCCATGCTGATCGGGACGCCGCCAAAGGTGGTGCCTTCGAGGCGTATGTGCGCCCATTTGCGGTCGTGCAGCCAAGGCACGTGATCGCTTGGGCCGACATGAACATCATCGGGAGCGAGCGGCAGGTCGAGCTGGCTGGTCACGGCCTGCGTCTTTGATATCTTTTTTGACTGAAGCCGCTCGCGCTCCAGCATATTGAGAAAATCTGTGTTACCGCCGAAATTGAGCTGATAGGTCCGATCGATCCGCACACCGCGTTCTTTGAACAGGTTGACCAGCACGCGGTGCAGGATTGTTGCGCCAACCTGGCTTTTTATGTCGTCGCCGATGATCGGGAGACCACGCTCGGCGAATTTTCGCTGCCAATCCTGATCGGAGGCGATAAAAACCGGGATGCAATTGATAAAGGCGCAGCCAGCTTCAAGTGCTTGTTCGGCATACCAGCGCGTTGCCTCTTCAGAGCCAACCGGCAGATAGGAGATCAGAATGTCGGCCTCGCTCTCCCGCAGGATGGTGCTGACATCGGCAAGCGGTTCTGTCGATTCCTGCATATCCTCGTTCAGATAGCGGCCGAGCCCGTCGAGTGTGGGACCGCGATTGACATGAACACCGGTGGGCGCCACCTCGGCAAAGCGGAAAGTATTGTTCGGCGGTGCGAATATCGCCTCTGCAACATCGCGGCCCACTTTTGATTGGGCGACGTCAAAGGCAGCAGCGACCTCGATGTCGTCAATCCGGTAACCGCCGAGATCAACATTCATTAGTCCCGGCACAGGCTCATTGTCATCAATGCCGCGGTAATAGGTCAGACCCTGGACAAGCGATGATGCACAATTGCCAACGCCAACAATAGCAATGCGTATGTGTCCGCCAGACATGAAACGGCCCCTCCGTGGCTTCTACAATCCCGCCCTGAACTGCCTTTTGGCCAATAGGTTCCAGAAAATATCGATCATCTCGGAACCGGTTGCTCTCCCGCGCGGTACGCAGACTGGTTTCTGGAACATTTCGCAGACGCTGTGGTTCGCGGTCACAAACGGGCGTGTTTTAAGCGTCTGAAGTGTGAAGAACTGGAAAGGGAAGAGAAATGAACAGCAGAACGCCGCCGGTCCCTGAGGAAAACCGCAGCCCGAAAGGAACGGGCGAACCTGCCCATGTGTCGAACGCCGAGACGGACAAGAAGACTGTGTCTCCAAAGGACCCGGACAAGACCGGTCAACAGGGCAACATCAACGTGAACACACACAATCAAGGCTATCAGCAGGATAGATGAGGAGGTGTTATGTCAACATCGAAAAAGACGCCGGCAAGCATCCGCCAGGGTGGACCAGGCGCATCGGAAGAAAACGCCAAGGCACCGCTCGAAATCCCGAAACCCCCACCCATTCCGGACTCAAAAGACCACAGCAGGGTCTCCGGCGGCGGCGGCGAGCGCGATTATCACCACACCCACGATCCCGAGAAGAAGGGCGGTTGAACAAGCGCTGCTGAACCAAACCCGCTGAATAGCAGCGTCCTGGAACATTTCGCACACCCCGTGGTTCAGGCGACTTGGCTAGGGGAGAAAATCGATGAAATCACCGCTTGGACGCGTCATGGGTCTTGGTTCCGCACGGGAAGGAACTGAAGACTTTTTTAAAGATCGGCTGCGTGCAGTCCTCCTGATGTTCTTGACGCCTTTCATGATTTTTCTGGGGGTCTGGCTTTTCGGGCGCTCGCGCGATGAGGTCGTGGGTGCGCTTTCCTCGCTCTGGATAGCGCCCGCGGTATTTGTCTTCATGGCGCTTGCCATACTGCACATGCGGCTCGGGATGCAGACGATCATTGAGGACTACGTCCATCACAAGGGAATGAAGGTTACTCTGCTTTTCCTGAACTGGGCGTTTTGCCTGGCGATCACGGCCTCGGTGTTTCTGTCGCTCATTCGTATCTTCTTTCAGCAAATTTAGGAAAAACGCGCATGGCGGAAAACGTCCTGTCGGTGGCGCAAGAAAACGCAATCCATGATGATATCCAAAACCGAAAACGAAGATTTTGGCGCTGGTGAAGGCGGCCTCTCCGGTGCGCTTTTGCAGCGACCGCGCCGCATCGTCATCGTGGGTGGCGGCTTTGGCGGCCTTGCCTGCGCATCGGCGCTCGGTGGGGCGAAAGTCAACGTGACGATGGTCGACCGCCGCAATCACAACCTGTTTCAGCCGCTTCTCTATCAGGTGGCAACCGCCATTCTTTCACCGGCAAGCATTTCCGAACCGCTGCGCCGAACGTTGGGCCGGCACAACAATATCCATGTCGTGATGGCCGAAGTGACAGGGATCGATACAGTGCGCAAAGCCGTTATCGCCGAAGACGGTGCGCCAATCGAATACGATACGCTGGTGATCGCCACAGGCTCGAAAGACAACTACTTCGGCAACGATACATGGCGCGAATTCGCCCCTGGCCTCAAGAGCAACCGCGATGCAAGGCTTATCCGCGAGCGCCTGCTGACACTGTTTGAACGGGCGGAGCTGGCCGAAAATCCAGAAGAGCGCCGTGCCTGCCTGACAAGCGTGATCATCGGCGGCGGACCGACGGGTGTCGAACTGGCGGGCGCGATTGCCGAACTCGGCAGATTTCTCATACCGCGCGACTTCAAAAATATATCAATTGACGAGCTGCGGATCGTTCTTCTGGAGGCAGCGCCTGGTATCCTGTCCGGCTTTGACAAATCCTTGTCGGATTATGCGCAGAAGACGCTGGAGAAAAAGGGCGTCGAAGTGCGTGTGAATACACCTGTCGAGGCAATCGAAGACGGCGGGGTGACGGCTGGAGGCGAGAGGTTCGAAACCTGCTGCACCATCTGGGGTGCCGGGGTGAAAGCCACGCCGGTGGCCGAATGGCTCGGCCTCGAGGCCGGCCGTGGCGGGCGTGTCCCCGTTGAAGGCGATCTCTCGGTGAAGGGACTGTCCGATATTTACATTGTGGGCGATGCTGCGCTGGCGCTGGATGAAAACGGCAAACCTTTTCCTGCATTGGCGCAGGTGGCCAAACAGCAGGGACGTTACCTCGGTAAAAAGCTCCGCGCCGAACGTCACAGCCGCAGCCGCAGTGATGAGCCTTTCCGCTTCAAAAACCGCGGCATTACGGCGGTCATTGGACGCAACGCGGCCATTTTCGAAGCGGGCCGGCTGAAGCTGACCGGGCGTACTGCATGGTTCCTCTGGGCAATCGTTCACGTTCTGCTGCTGGTCAATTTCGAAAAGCGGTTCCTGGTCAGCACACAGTGGATGTGGACGTTTTTCACCAAGCAACGAAATGCGCGCCTGATCGATGAGCGATCCTGAGAAACGCGAAGATTGAGGTTGGTAAATGACGGAGATTCCCATGAGAAAAGCATTGACGGTTTTATTTTCACTGGCCGCAGCGGCATCACCAATGGCGTCTGCTGCTCAGGAGATACCTCCAGCCCCCACGGTTACCATGGAGCCAACGCCGAGTGATCCTGCACCAAGAGAAGCGCCGAAACCAGCAGACTTTGCCGCCCGCGCTGCAGCCGACAACCTGTATTTCATCCGCTCGGCGCAAATGGCGCTTGAAATTTCGCATGAACGCAATGTGCGCGATATGGCGGAGACGTTTCTCCGGGAACATGAGAAGGCACAGAGAGAACTGGAAAATGCTGCAAGATCGCAAGGCATGACCTTGCAGCCGGAGCTTAATGAGGATCAGCTCGCAAAGCTTCAAGCGCTGCGCGCCGCCGACCCCGCCGAATTCGATGACGTTTATCGCTCGGGAGAAATGATCATTCTTCAATCTGCGCTGGAACGACTCTCGGTCTATGCCGATACCGGCGCAGGCGGCCCGCTGAAGGCCTATGCTGTTTCATTCTATCCGACGTTTCGCAGCCACTTTATCGTGCTGAGATCAAGCGCAAATTCGCAATAGTCAGCCGGTTTTCTTCACGCTTTGAATAGAGTTCAGGCTTCCACGTCGCTCTGCGGGCGGTCCCCGGCTGCCGAAAACTCATAGTGCCATTGACCATCTTCTGTCTGATAGTTGATCGTTGTGTCACTGCCTTCGAGACGTTGGCGCTCAGCAGCGGAACGGGCTGCCTCAAACGCGTCGTCATGGGTCGCGTAAGGCTCTGACCAGACGTCGTCCAGTCTGTAAGCCCATACTTCGTCATGACGCTCCACGTGATAGGTGATGTGCATGTCGTTGCCTTTCTTTCTGCTTCACCAGCCTCCCGGGCATCAACCCTGAGAGTTGTCGGCTTTGGAAAGAAAACGCTTGTCAACGGCAAATGTTCGACCACAGAGTTTGTGATTTTGCTGTAGCCTCTAGTGACGCAGCCCGCTGTCGTTCTGGTGGACTAGCGCCTCGAAAATCAGTGCAATATCGTCGGCCCGCGAATTCAGCTCGTAGTTTGCATAGCGCCCATTTTGATCACCTTCGATACTGATGAAAAGAAAGGGTATGGCGACCGCCTCAAGCTTTTCAACAACTTCGACGGTGATTTCCGGGTCTTCCTGCAGGTCTATCAAGCAGCCCAATGTCGTCTGCAGCGAGAGGTTGGCGTCATCCAGGCCGGACGGGGACACAGGGCCGATCAAGTCGATCTCCATGGCTTCCCATGCCTCCCATATATCCGTTTTCAACAGTTTTCGGCTGCTGATGATAACCACCTTGCTAGAGATCAAGACAAATCCACTTCGGTCGCGCCTTATCAACATCCAGCGGTTCGGCGCATTTATAATATCACTCGTATATGTGGATTACGGATCAGTATCCAAAGTGGATGACAATAATTTAACTTTTTTCGAGTGGCTCGCAGAAGATATTCTTCATTAAACCAAAGAGCTTAGGGCGGCAAGGCATGTTTACCTTTCAAACCCATGAGGGCCACTGTGCCGCAGCCGAAGTTGCCAAACGATCCTTATCCGCAAAACGCCGGAAGGCTTGTGCCTGCCTCCCGGCGAAAACGATTAGTCATTGCTCCTGGGCAGGACTGTCGGCGCTATTTCCGTTTGGGGCGGGTTGAGTGTTTCCCCACCCGCCGAAGAGCCTTCAACTGGTGCCTGATCCGTCATCCTTTCATCGGCGCTTGGCGATGGCTCTGACCTTTGGTCCGTCGTTGCAGCGTTGCCGTTTTGGGCACTCGGGCTTGCACCGTTGTCTGTCGCGTATTCCGCAGGCATCCGGTCTGTGCCGATCGGCTCTGATGTAACGGATCCGTCGGCGGCAGCCACTCTCCAGACTGTATTGCCGACATCGTCTGCCACCAGAAGTGCGCCGGTGCCGTCTATGCCCACCCCGACAGGTCGCCCATGCGCCTGATCACCCTCAATGAAGCCGGTCAAAACGTCTTGCGGCATGCCCGCGGGTTCGCCATTGACGAAGGGAATGTAGATAACCTTGTAGCCGGTGAAAACGCTGCGATTCCAACTGCCATGCTCGCCAACGAACGCGCCGCTCGCATATGTCTCCGGCAGGGCAGAGCCCTGGGAAAAGGTCATGCCAAGGGGTGCCACATGACTTGAAAGCGCATAGTCGGGCATAATGGCTTTATCGACCATGTCCGGCCTTTGCGGATGGACACGTTCATCCACATGGTTTCCATAGTAGCTCCACGGCCAACCATAAAACGCACCGTCCTGAACGGATGTCATGTAATCGGGAACCAGGTTGGGCCCCAGTTCATCCCGTTCATTGACCACGGTCCAGAGTTCGCCGCTCTCCGGATTGAAGGACAGGCCATTGGGATTGCGCAAACCCGATGCATAGACCCTGGCAGCGCCGGTGCGCCGATCGACCTGCCAGATGGCCGCACGGCCCTTTTCCGCCTCAAGGCCATTCTCGACGATATTGGAGTTGGAACCCACCGAGGCGTAAAGCGTCTCTCCGTCCGGGCTAAGCGCCAGATCCTTTGTCCAGTGGTGGTCGATGGGGCCCCCCGGCAGCGGCGTCAAAACCTCCGGCTCTGCAGCAATTTCGGTCTGTCCCAGTTCATAGGGATAAGCGAGAATTGCATCCGTTGCGGCCACATAAAGCGTGTCGTCGGCCCATGCGACGCCGAAAGGCGAGTTAAGGTCGGTCAAGAGATCGTAGCTTTCATCGACCGTGCCATCGCGATCGGTATCACGCAGCAGTGTAATGAGATTGCTCTTTTTCTGCTTGCCGCCACCACCATGCGCCATGGACATCAGCCAGCCGCGAACAAGATCTTTCGGGCGAGACACAGCTTCAAGACCAGGCCCCTTGGATTGGACCACCAGAACGTCTCCGTTTGGCAAGGTATGCACGGTGCGCGGATTGGCGAGATCCGTGGCATAGGCAGTGACCGTCAGCCCGTCCGGCACAGTGGGTTTCTGTTCGCCGCTCCAGCCGATCACTTCGGCGATTTTCATGCTGGGCAGCAAGGACGGGTCAGCTTCGGGCAACACGGGATCGGTGCCGATCTGTTTTGAGACATCAAAGCCGGAAGGGTCATCGCCGCAGCCGGAAAGGGCGAGCGTCGCGACACCAATGAGCATGTATTTTGCAGTGCTCTTGAGTGGATAGAGCTTAGTCATGATATGTCCTCCAACCGTGTGGACGCGTATAGGCCGCCGAGAAACAGACGGTGGCGACGACAAAGGCCACTGTGAGGAAAGATAAGATGATGCCGTCGGGAACAACGCCGGTCCAACCGTCTGCGGCATGCACGAGGCTATTGAACAGCGCCAGGACCAGCACCGCCAGATAGCCGAGTATTTCAAACAGCGTTGGCTGGACGCCATGCTCTTTCGGGCGCAGCAAATCTACAATGCCGGCCAGCAGGCCAAATGCGCCGAAAACAAGCCCGGCAAATAAAAGCCAGGAGGAAAAATGCTTCCACATCAGGTTTGCTGTTTGCCAATAAAGCGTGTCGCAAAAGAGTGTCAGGATAAAACCCACAAAAGGAAAAGGAACAAACAAATTGCGAAGCGGGTAATATCTTACCGAGTTAGCGCGATAATCGTCATGTAAAGCCATAACTTACGCCTCCATTCTTATCGAGAGATGGAGGCTGAACACCTGCTCTATCAATTTGTTCCAGAAGGTTTCTTCTCTTTCGATGGCGGGCTTCTTTGTCTCCATACTTGCCCGGTGTGCTACGCCGACACGTAGGCCGAGGGTGATACAGATGTCATCGACGTAGAGGGCTCCACATCGCGTTCAGACAGGATCGATGCCGGCGTTGCGATATTAGCGCATGCAATTGTCTAGGTTTTCTCGTAACGCCCCGTCAGCTCGCTGATCGCGAGGCTGTGAATGCAGGCCTGACGCCAGACATCGGATGCCTTCGTCCAGTCGCGAACGTCGAGCTCGGGAACATCAAGGGCGGCCAGGCGAAAGACGTAGCGATGGGGGCCGTGTTCCTTCGGCGGCTCTGGACCATCATAGCCCCGGTTTCCGAAATCGTTGGTGGCGAAGACCACACCTTTGCTTGAGGACAAGGCCGGCTCGTCGATGGCAAGGCGGTCGGCCGGGATGTTGTAAATGACACAATGAACGAACGGGGATTTGCTGGCATCGGGATCTTCCACCTGAAGAGCAAAGCTCTGGGTTCCCTCTGGCACATCGTCCCACTGAAGCGGTGGCACCGCGTTCTCTCCGAACCTGGTAAATTTGTCCGGGATCTGATGACCGTCGCGGAATGCAGCGCTGTTAATCTTCATGACAGCCTCCCTTTCAGGCAGCGTTTCAAAATGTGTGATGTGTCAGAGCCGAACCGACTGGGCCTGTAGATGTTCCAGACATGCGTTCGGCCGTCTGGAACATTTGAAAGGGCTGGGGGTTCAAATCCTGTTGGAAAAACAGGAGGAAACCATGGCCATCAAGAGCCCCAAACCGGGAAAAGCCGGAACGACTGAACAATCACCACGCTGGGAAGGTCCTGAGGAAAACCGTCCGCGCGGCTACATGCCGGCGAAAGATGATCCGGATATCGACCGCGACGCTGTCGGCGAAAACCTGCAGGACCCGCGGAAAGAGAATGTCTCCGACGCGATGAAAACGAAGGATGACCAAGACACGTCCAAATCCCGCAAGGAGCGCGACTGACATGCAGATTTACCGCCTGGTACCGACCGCGCCTTATGATGATCCGAACTGGGAGCTTTCAGCCAAGCAGGGCGAAATCACCGTGCGTGCTAAAAGCACCGGTGACGCAAGACAGGTCGCTGTTGAAGCGGAACACGATTTTCTGGGCAGTGATGCACTCCCGGGTGAGGGTGTTTCCACCACAGGTGCCTCTGCCTTCCGCAACGAAAAGCTCTTCACGGTCATTGTAGATGAGAGTGGAGAGTTTCCTCAAGATGGCCCCCGCGAGGTGCTGCGCGGTGCCGTCTATAAAGACGTTATCCTGCCAGACCGCCGTTGACATGGGTCCCACACGCCGGGCGGGCGATGAAAACAACAACGCGGACATCGAAAAGGAAATCAGACGCTCAGGTCTGGTCTATGTCTCCGATCATGAGCCGGGCATCTTGAGAGAACGAAGAGGCCGCGGATTTTCCTATCGCTACCCCGATGGATCGCTTGTGCGTGATGAAGAGGTCAAGGCCAGGATCAAGGCGCTGGGAATCCCGCCCGCCCATGAACGCGTCTGGATTTGCATGAATCCGCAGGGCCACCTTCAGGCCACAGGTTTCGACGCGCGCGGCCGAAAGCAATATCGATATCACCCGGAATGGCAGAAACTTCGTTCGGAACAGAAGTTTGACCGCCTGATTGCATTTGCCGAGATGTTGCCGCGGATACGCAGGGTGGCGAGACGGGACGCCGAAGATATTTCCGAGATCCGAAACGCCGTGTTGGGCACACTTGTCCTTCTTCTGGATGCCGCGCATTTGAGGGCCGGGAGCTGGGAGTATCTGGACGACAACGGAACCTATGGTGCAACGACGCTGATGAAGCGCCATGTCTCTTTCGGAAATTCGCTGAAGATACGATTTCGGGGCAAAGGGAACCGTATCCTCCAACGCAGCCTGCATGCGCCAAAGCTGCAAAAGACACTTGAAAGGATTGCAGACCTGCCGGGGCGCGAGCTTTTCAGTTGGCGTGATAATGACGGCAACCTGCACAAGGTGGACTCCGGTCTCTTGAACCAATATCTCGATGATATTTGCGAGGGCACCGGAAGCGTTTCCGCCAAGGTCTTCCGCACCTGGGGTGGAACGCTCGCCGCCTTTCAGCAAGCCGCGACTGCGATACGGCGCGGCGAGTCCCCATCCATCAAAAGTCTGTGCGAGGCGGCGGCAGAAGAATTGTGCAACACCGCTTCGATCTGCCGTTCGAGCTATGTTCATCCCTCGGTGATCGCAACGGCGGTGGATGACAAAGCCGCCAAGCAACTGGAAGATATTTTGAACCATCCGCCCAAACCCGTCACCGGGATGAGCAGAATGGAACAAAGGCTACTCGTTTATCTTCGCGGAGACGATGCCGTGTAAGGTAGCGATGACGTCCGTTTGCCGGCACTATTAGGCAACGCCGGCACCAAAGATTGCGAGTGCGAGGAATACAAGGAAAATAACGACCGCGATGGCAAATAGCACTTTTGCAATGGTCGCTGTGGCTGCCGAGACGCCTGAGAATCCAAAGAAACCCGCGATCAGCGAGATGATCAAGAATATAATCGCCCATTTCAGCATTGGCTGTGTCCTCCGTTTTTCATTCTGAGCCGAGGGCCGGCACGTGGGCCATGCGTGCAGGTCGCTGCACGGGTCATGGGTGCAGGTCGCTGCACGTCGGCCCAACCCCATCTTCTGGTGAATGTTCCTGAAACCGGCAAATTCGGCAGCAATAATGGTCTATGATCAAGAAAGTGCGCGTCAGGTTGCGCGCGCGGGAACCATCCCCGACCAATTCAGTTAGGTCTCCTAGTCCTTGGAACGGCACAGGAGATGGAAATGTCCATGACGTTGATGAGCCCGGCCTTTGCAGACGGTGAGCCAATTCCGGAAAAATACAGCCGCTTGGGAGAAAACCTCATGCCTCCGCTGAAATGGGCCGGAGCGCCTGACAGGACCCGCAGTTTCGTCTTGACTGTGGAAGATCCCGATGCGCCAAGCGGCACATTTCATCATTGCGGTGTGTTTAACCTGTCGGGCGATTGTCGAAAACTCGCCGAGAGCGCCGACACGCAGCCGGAATCCGGATTGCGCTTCTCCGAAAACGATTTCGGCAACACGCGCTACGACGGACCGGAGCCGCCAAAAGGGCATGGCCAACACCGTTACCGTTTCCGTCTGCAGGCGCTTGATGTGCCGAGCATTCCTCTTCCCGGTGCAGCCGGCGTCAAGACGCTTACGGATGAGGCGCAAAAGCACGCTTTGGCTGAGGCCACACTGACGGGAACCTTTGAGGTGACGTGACCGAGGTTGTCTTTGCCAGCGCAAGGGCAAGTTGCCCAGATAAAAACAACCAATGGAGATAAGACATGGCTAGCATGAAGGCTGTCCGTATTCATCATTTCGGCGACGAGGGCGCTCTCAACTATGAAGATGTTAGTGTGCCTGAACCCGGCCGCAATCAGATTCTGGTCAAGGTTCTTGCCGCCGGGGTCAATCCTGTCGATTGGAAAATGCGCAAGGGCGGTTATCCGAGTGTGGACGAAGCCGATCTTCCGATCACGCTGGGCCGCGACGTGTGTGGCAGGGTTGCCGCTGTTGGGTCCGATGTGGAAAATTGTTCTGAAGGGGAAAGGATTATCGCCTTTATCGGTGAAGGACGCGGTGCCTACGAGGAATACGCGCTCGTCGAGGCAAACGAGTTCGCCCATATGCCCCGCTTTGCAACGACCAATGAGGCGGCCGCACTTCCCCTGGCCGGCATTACGGCATGGCAGGGATTATTTGATCACGGCAACTTGCAGGCAGGTCAGCGTGTGCTGATCCAGGGCGGTTCGGGTGGTGTGGGGCATATCGCCATCCAGCTGGCCAAGGCCAAGGGTGCGTGGGTTGCCACGACCGTATCCGGCTCGGACATCGAGCTGGCAGAAATGCTCGGCGCAGATCAGGCGATCAATTACCATGAAGAGAGTATCGAAGAGGCGCTCGAGCCGGTGGACATGGTTCTCGATCTCATCGGAGGC
This sequence comes from Rhizobium sp. L1K21, assembly GCF_024055895.1. GTDB lineage: Bacteria > Pseudomonadota > Alphaproteobacteria > Rhizobiales > Rhizobiaceae > Ensifer_A. The sequence continues at coordinate 321,136 of NZ_JAMXLE010000003.1, read as the reverse complement.
GAGACACAAGAGCAGTCCTTCGCCGTTGTGAAGAGCGGCGGCATTCTGGTTTCGACGGTCCAGGAGCCGAGCGAAGCCCTTGCAAATCTGAACGGCGTTCGCGTCGCCTGGTTCAAGGCCGAACCGAACGGCAGGCAGCTCGCGGACATCGTCAAACTGGTGGAAGACGAGAAGGTCAAGATCGTCCTCAATCGCATCTTTCCGCTGTCGGAAGCTGCAGAGGCTCAACGCGTGCTGGAGCACGAACACAGCCGCGGGAAAATCGTGCTGGAGCTTCTTTGACAGGATTGCCAAATCCGAGAGAGTGCTGATGCAGATCGGTATGGAAACCTTTCTGATCGACCGTCTCGGGTTGACAGTAGCCGACCTGCGTTCAGAGCAGACAAACAGGAGTTCATCATGGCCAACGAAGAAAGATTTCAGATGCTCGCCGAGGAATATGTCCGCCTGGGCGGCGGTCGTCTTTCCAAGATCGACGACAACGTCGTGACCTCGCGCAATTGGGAAAAGGATTCCCCGGAAGCAAAACGCTTCTGGGATGCGCATATCGAGGTGCTGAACGACGAGGACAAAAAAGAGGTCATCCACTTCCTGCCGGACATCAACGAGACCTGACGGCAGGAAGGGAAGCGATATGCATCGGCGGGGTACTCAATCTGCCGGGTCGTGTTCGCGATCAATGAACTTGTTGAAGCGGCTCAAGCGTCCATCTTCCAGATGCTCCTGATAGAGGAATTTCAAGTTGTTGTCCTCAAAAACCTCAAAGAATTCCGTCCAGTTGATCTCTTCCAGATCGTCGTCCGGCGTGCCGAAATCGATGCGCAATATGCCACCCGGTCCCTCCGTGCGTACGATGGAGGGGCGGCCTTCACGCGCCTCCACCCATTCTTTTATGGTTTCATGATCGGTTGTCATTTTGGAATGTGTCATGATGGTATTCCCTTTCACGATCTGCAGATTTCACCGCAGCAGGCTTTGCCCGCCGTCGACCCAGATGGGCGACCCGGTAATGTGTGCGGCCTTGGAGGAAGCCAGAAATGCTACGGTATTTGCCACGTCCTCGGCTTTGCCTGGCTTGTCGCCGGTCAGTGGTATCTCTCCCTCCGGCCACTCGACCGGTATTGCCGTTTCCTGCGGGTTTATAACCTCGGTATTATCGTCGATTTTGGTCTCGATCTTGCCTGGGCAGACGGCGTTGATCCGTATCCCATGTTTTCCAAGTTCGAGCGCCAGTTGTTTGACCATGGCCACCTCAGCAGCTTTCGTTGCGACATAGGCGGTTGCCCCGGGCGAGGTGAAGGTGCGCGTGCCGTTGATGGATGCGATAACGATGATCGAACCCTTCTTTGCCGATTTCATGTGGGGCGTCACCGTGTGGATGGTGAGATATGTTCCCTTGAGATTGACCGCGATCGTCTTGTCCCAATCCGCTGGGGTCAGCTCGTCAATCGGTGCCCACTTTCCATTGATGCCGGCATTTGCCACCACCACATCCAAGCGCCCATAGGTGTCTACCATCTTGGCGACGGCGCGCTTCATCTCATCTTCGTGTGTGACGTCAGCCAGCAGCTCTTCGGCCTGGCCACCGCTTGCACGAATTGCCTCGGCCGTCTGCCGGTTTTCTTCTTCCGTGTGGCCGAGAACACCGACCACATAGCCATCGCCAGCAAGGACTAAAGCAGAGGCTTTGCCAATGCCGGATCCGGCACCGGTGACAAGTGCAACAGGCTTTTCGGCCATTACCTTCTCCTTGAATTTGAAAATTCGTTTTGCCTATTCGGCGTCGTCGCGCAGATCACCCCAATCGTCATCCCATTCAGCGCCTTCTTCCAGCTGAACAAGAATGGGCTGGCCGGCTTCCCTTCTATTTGAAGCAAGCCTGATGGCCTCGGGCACGGGAATCTCTTCGGTCGGATAATGGGGTGTGCTGTCTTCACCTTCGCTTTTGAAGCGCACGAAGGCTCGGGTGAGGCCATCTTCCGTGACGATCCGGATGATGACGGAATCCGGCGTTGCCAGATCCTCGCGATATTTCATCAACTCTGCAGACATATCAATTGTTTCTTCGCCTCTCAGAACCGCACGGGCCACGGTTGGCCGGTGTGCGGGTGGGGTTGGAATGTAAGCACGGGCAAAACCAGACTGGGCGTCAGATGTTCCCGTAGGGTCACCACTTTGCCGGCGGAACAGGAGCGGGTTTGAATTGTTAAGCTGCACAAAGAAAGGAAGGATGAACTCATGATGTCGATTTTGATGTGGCTTTTCGTGGCCGGTATCGGCCCGGTCCTGCTGGGCCTGGCGATTTTTTACGGAATGATGCGTTCGCGCAGACTGACCCCATCGGAGCGCCGTTCGCGGCGGCATGCCGTCGAGGCGATGTACAACGACGAAAGCGATGAGCATCGCCTTTGATAATCGGTGAGCGGGCGCAAGACGGGCGTTGCCGGAAGCGGGAACCTTTCTCCGCAGCCGCGGTTTGATCGTTGGTTCAATGCCCGCCGGAATGGCGCGCATCCGCATAATCACAAAATGGGAGAAACACCATGGCCGAGCACAATCGGAAACGGCAGACCGAAGACACGGTCGAACGCCAACGCGATATTCAGCAGGAGATTGGAGAAAGGGATCATCAGCATTCTGGTGGCAAGGGTGGGGCCATGCAGGCCGGTGCACGCCTCTACCCGATCCCACCGTTACCCAAACAGCACCAGAAGAAGCCGGGTTCGGAGGCCGATCTTGATCCCGAACCCATGTATGATGCGCCTTTTTACAAAGGCTCGGAAAAGCTCAAGGACAAGGTAGCAATCGTCACTGGCGGTGATTCCGGAATTGGTCGGTCTGTGGCCATTCTTTTTGCCCGCGAAGGTGCGGATGTGGTCGTCTCCTATCTCGCCGAAGATGAGGATGCGAAGGAGACCCTGCGCATGGTCGAGCGTGAGGGCAGGCGATGCATGCTGAGCCGCGGCAATATTCAGGACCCTGACTATTGCAAAGCGCTTGTTTCAAAGACGGTGGCGAATTTTGGCCATCTCGACATTCTCGTCAACAATGCCGGCTTCCAGGTGCACAGCAAGACGATCGAAGACCTGTCGTTCGAGCATTTCGACGAAACGATCAAGACCAACCTTTATGGTCTCTTCAACCTGACCAAGGCTGCGGTGCCGCATATGGAGCAGGGTTCATCCATCATCAACACGGGTTCGGTCGTTGGGCTGCGCGGCAGCCCCGGCCTTCTGGACTACGGCATTACCAAGGGTGGCATTCACGCCTTTACCAAGTCGCTGGCCGCCAACCTGATTTCGCGTGGTATCCGCGTGAACGCCGTTGCGCCCGGACCTGTCTGGACGCCGCTTAATCCTTCCGATCGCGACGCCGACGAGATCGCGCAATTCGGCGGGTCTGTTCCCATGAAGCGTCCGGCCCAGCCGGAGGAGATTGCGCCCGCCTATGTCTTCCTGGCGTCGCCGCATTGCTCGAGCTATATCACTGGTGAGGTATTGCCGGTCGTGGGCGGTTAAGTCCGTTCCACATGTTTTATCGTCCGCCGCATCAAAGCGGCGGATGACCTCTGTTGGCAAGCGAGGGCCAGAAATTCTTAGCCGCGTGTCAGGTGCAAAGCGGCGGCGGCTCTGCGGCAAAGTGGCGTTCGCCTCTGCTGCAGAGATAGACTTCCTCTTCGGGATTGGCTTCGATCTTGAAACCGGCGCTGCGCAACATGGCTTCGACAGCCGCCTTGTTCGGTATGAACCAGTTGGTGGGGTCGTCCGCGTAGCGGTGTTCAACAAAATGCAGCTTGGGATAATCCGGACGGTGGAAGACATTTTCTTCCGAAAACGGATCATTTTCTTCAATCCCACCGACATCGGCGCTGCCGCGTTGCATGGATTGGAAAAGCAGGTGTTTTCCGACCACCGTTTCATAAAGCAGATCGAGTGCCAGAAGCGGATGGCGCAGGTGGTACAAGACGCCCATGAAGATGACGAGATCGAACTTTTCGTCGAACTGGCGCAGGTCGTATGTGGACATTTGCCGGAATTCGATATCGGCACCGCACTGTTCTGCGGCAAAACGGGCCTGAGCCAGATAGCGGGCATCGGTATCGATACCAACCACGCGTCCGGCATTGCGCCGTTTCATTTCCAGAGCGTAAAAGCCGGCATTGCAGCCGATGTCGAGAACGCTGCAGCCTTCGAGATCTCGTGGAATGACATCTTCAAAAGCCTGCCATTTGTTGCGCGGGTAGTCGCCCAGGAAATGGTCTGGCGCTGTCTCCACGCCCTGAATTGTCATATTGTGAAACCAGGGGCCGAGCGCATTGATTTGTTCTTTCAAGTCTTTGCTCGACATTTCGGAAACCTGATCTTGCGTCGTCGTCAGCCTGGAAGCTTGCGAAGCAGCCATGAATTTGCTCCTTCCTCTTCTGTGTTCAGTTCATCTTCAATTGCATGGACGAAGTGTTCAGCGCGCGCAGCGCCGGTGTGGCCACCCATCACAATGCGGTGGGCCGCGGTTGAAAGAGCCTTCCTTTCCTCATCGTTCATCGCCGTCAGCGCGTTGATCACCTGTTGTGAATCCTCGGCGATAACGATGGCTCGATCCTCAGGCAGGAAGTCGTTCAGACCCTCCCAGTCATCGCTGATAATCGGTGTCTTGCAGGCCGCCGCCTCAAACAGGCGCACGCTGGGCGAGAAGCCGGCGCGCACCATATCACGGCGTGTTATGTTCAACGTAAAGCGCTGGCGGCTATAGAAAGATGCATGTTCGTTTGGCGGTACATGCTCGATGCGCTCGATATTGGCGGGCAGGTCCAGACCGTCGGGATACTGCGCGCCGGCAATCACGAAACGCATCTCAGGCAATTGCCGGGCAGGCTCGACCAGAAGTTTTTCAAGCATCGGCTGTCTGTCGTCGCTGTAGGTGCCGAGATAGCCGAGATCCCAGCGCAACGGCTCATTTGTGTTGCAGTAAAGTTCAGGGTCGACCGAGCAATAAAGCGGTACGGCTTTTCGCGCGCCGAGTTCTTTCAACCGCGTCAGATTTTTGCCGCCTGAAAAGGTAAAGTATATGTCGAACACCTGGAGCTGCCCGGCTGTGATATACTCACTGTCCCCCTTGTCGAGTCTGCCGAGCGTCACCGGCGTGTCAATGTCGTAGAAGCACAAGACATTGGGCCGCAAGGCGGCAACTGCGGCTATGACTGCCACACCATCCGGCACATAGGAACCGATAATCACGGCATCTGCGCTGCGAAGCAGCCGTGCATGGCTGCGAATGAGCTCTTCGACCTCGTCATAGGTGATCAGCTTGCAGAAATCCGGATTCGGCATATCCCTGTTTTGCACAAACCAGGGCTGGTTTCTTTCCAGGAAAATACACTCGTGTCCCAGCGCATTGAGCCCCTTGATGAGAGCCCGAAAAGTTGTGGCATGACCATTTCCCCAGGCAGAAGACAGGGACAATCCGAGAAAAATATATTTGCGGCGTTCCATTATGCAGCCCCCCTGAGGGCATGTATCTGCGAGCGAAGAAGATCATCAACGATGGCGGCGCGCTCGGCATAGGTGTGATCGCGCAAGACCCGGGCGAGTGCTGCCTGGCCGATCCTTTCCGCCTCTTCGCCGGTCAGGCCGCGCATGATCTCGGCAACCTCCTGACCGTCGCGCGCGACAAGCACCTCCTTGCCAGGTTCCAGAAACTGTTCAATGCCTTCCCAATAGTCCGTAATCAGGCAGGCCCCGGCACCGGCGGCTTCAAAGACACGGGTGGCAGGCGAGAAGCCGTTGGTCGCCATGCTGGAACGGGAGATATTCAAGACCGCTTTTGCCGAGGTGTTGAAAGCGTTGTGATCCGATGTCGGAACATGGCCGATGTAGCGGACATTGGCACGCATCGGCTTGTCCTCCCAACCTGACCCTCCAAGTAGAAAATCGTGCATGGGCAAGGCGGCTGCAGGCTCGAGGAAAAAGCTCTCGACCCGCGCTTCGCGGTCCGGCAGCCGGTTACCAAGAAAGGCCATGTCAGCCTTGAAGCGACGCTGTTTGGGAACCGGATGATGGGTGTCGGGATCAAGCGCGTTATAGATCGGACGGCAGGATTTTGCGCCGAGCGCCTCGTACTGCCGGACCACGGGATCGCCGCCGCCATAGGTCAGCACGAGGTCGATATCGGCCAGAGCATGGCGCAGAGGATGATCGGGCGTCTGCTGCAGTTCGGAGAGCGTGGCCGGCGCATCGACATCCCAGAATATCGTGAGCGCATCGGCATGGGTACTATCCAAGACGGACTGCAGGAGAATGTCATCTTCATAGCCCACGCCACTTGCCTTGATAACGATATCGGCGGAGGCGGCAAGAGCCGCGGCCTTTTTGAGACCTTCGATGCTCGCCTCATATATCATGACGCGGCACCATTCAGGCGGGTCGATATCGCGATGCGACTGACGGTCAAATGCATCGGGCTCATAAAAGGTAATCTCATAGCCTCTTGCGCTGAGCGCTTTCAGCATGCCGCGATAATAAGTCGCCGCACCGTTCCAATAGGCCGACAACAGGCTTGATCCGTAAAAAGCAATTTTCATTGCGCTGCCTCCTTGCGTAATTTGGGCTGTGCTGATGATCCAGTCCTCATCTGATCGACGATATCGAGAAGCTCGCCGACCCGGTGCGTGCAGGTGTGCCTGTCGCGGATGGTTTCGAGGCCGGCTGAAGCGAGGTCTTCGGCCAAATCGGGCTCATGAAGAATGCGGTCCAACTGCGCCTTCATTTCGCTGCCGTTTTCGGCGTGAAGATAATCGCGGCCTGATCTGAAAAGACCTTCCGCGTCGTTCCAGGGAGCGCATACCAGCGGAATGCCGCAGGCCAATGCCTCGAAAACGCGGATCGTGGGGATACCGGGCAGCGCCCTGACATAGGGACGGCGCGGAATGTGCACGGTTGCCCTGTGCTGGGCGAAAACGGCCGGGACATTGTAATTGGCAAGCCAGCCTTCGAAATCGAGACCGGCCTTCATGATCTCCGCCCGCGCAGCATCGGGATAGCGCACACCGTGGACGGTGCCGCTGAGACCAAGTTCGCGGGCGGGCGAAATCAGAAAGGTATTCAGCTCCGCGCTGCGCTCATCATCGCCCCAATTGCCGATCCAGACCAGATCCTTGTCTTTGGAAATGTCGGGCTGCGGCTTGAAAAGCGCGGTGTCGGCCGCCTCGTGCCAGGTGAACACCGGCTTCTCCCATCCCATCGCGCGATAGCGCTGGCGAAGCGTTTCCCCAAAAGCCAATATGCCGTCATAGTGGGATAGATCCAGTTCGGCGATCTCGCTTCCCGCAGAAATGGCACGGTGGTGCGTGTCGTGGAAAAGCAGCGTGAAATCGGCACCGCTCTTGCGGTACTCGCCAAGCATTTTGACAAGGGCCGGATCATTCCATTCGTGAACAATCACCACGTCCGCCTCTTCCAGCAACGCATGGTGATCGGCGTCTTCTCCATAAATGCCGGATTTCAGGTCGGGGAAATTCCGGTGGAAGTCCGCGGCTGCCTGGGGGCCATGCTGCGCAATCAGATTGTCGCGGCTCCAGTTCTCATGTGCCTCCAGGGCGACGGCACTGTGGCCTGCCGTTTCCAGCTCGCGCATCACACCGCGCAAGAAGTGTGCATTGCCGTGGTTCCAGTCGGAAACCAGGGAGTGTGTGTAGAATACAAATTGCATTGTCAGGAAAGCCTCCGGTCTTGTCGGGTATCGGTCAGCAATTGCCGGTAGAGATCGGACGTCGCATCGGCTTGCGCATCCGGACTGAAAAGGCGGCTTCGTTCGATGGCGCCTTGGCCAAGCTTGTTGCGCAGTCCGGCATCGGCTACCAGCAGATTGATAACGGAGGAAAAGGCGTCCGGGTCCTGCGGATTGGCAAAGCAGGCCGCTCCATCCCATAGCTCCCGATAGGTCGGTATATCGGCCAAGACGAGGGCTGCGCCGCAGCGGGCCGCTTCCAGCGCGACCAGCCCGAAAGGCTCATAGAGCGATGGCGAGACCACAATGGCCGCCTGCTGCATCAGTTTGAGCGCTTCACGATGGGGGATCGCGCCCTTGGAGCGCGCATTCTTGAAGGTGGTCGTTTCACCGCCCGGTCCCTCCGTCGCACCGGCGGCAACGAGCGGCCACTGGATGGCGCTTGCTGCGGCATCCAGAGTTTCACCATTCTTTGCTTCGTCCCACCATCTTGCCGCTGCGAAAACAAAGTTTTCCTTTTCCGTTGACGCCAGAAGAGGCGGCGCAGAATTGTGAATGATGCGAAGATTGGCGATATCACCATAACAATCCAGCAACATGGCTGCATGGCTGGCGCTTGGTGAGATCACGCCGTTGGCGCAATCAAAGCCCTTTCGTTGCAGACGCTTCTGCCAGGCCATCTCCGGGGGCAGATTGCCGTCGCGCATGGCGTCAAACCAGGTTGGCAGGCAGGAGTGTGATGCTGCAACAATCGGGATCGCCACATCAATGTCGCAGGCCTGGGACGGGCTGTTGAGGTGCAGAATGTCGGCGTGGCACTCTGTCGCCAGTTGTGCAATGCAATGTGGCACATTGCGCAGATCATCTTCGCAATTTGCCATCCAGTCCAGCGGTTCATCGATCATATGCAGGCTGCCGATGCTTTCTGCCTCCGAAGCCTGTCCCTGCGAGGGGCGGGGGCCAAGGGATGCGAAGATTATTTCGTAGCCTCTGCTGCGAAGGCTGCGGGCCAGATCCATGGAGTAGCGCCAGACCCCGCCGACACAATCCAGCGTCATGAGAAGCTTCGCGGTGTCTTGGGATGGGGGAGAGGCAAAGCGATCAGGTGGAGCGGTCAGCGCGCTGAAATCGCGGTTGTGGCTCGTCATCCCGTGGCTCTCCCGGTGTCATGCGAAACGAAGCCCGAGCGGTTTTCAGAGAGCCAGTCGGCCAGCCCGCGAATGCCGTCTTTCCATGAGGTTTCCGGTGCCCAGCCAATCAGCTGCTGAAGCCGGCTCGTGTCGGCAACAAAATAGAGCTGATCGCCGTCGCGCCAGTCGCCATAGGAAATGTCGGCCTGAAGTCCGGTCAGGTTTTCAAGTTCGGCCAGGAGGAGGTTGAGGCTGACCGCATTTTGCGGACCTCCGCCGAGATTGAAGGCACAGCCGCTCAAGGTGTCGATCGAGCCCAAGGTGCGCTTGTAGGCCCCCACGGCGTCGTTGACTTCGAGAATATCGCGTACCTGTTTGCCGTCGCCATAGATGGTAATGGGTTCGCCACGCAGAAGCTGCAGGAGAAAATGGGCGACCCAGCCCTGGTCCTCGGTGCCGAACTGTCTGGCGCCATAAATGCAACTCATGCGCAGCACGCAGGCCGGTAAGCCATAAGATCGTGCGTAGTCCAGCACATATTGATCGGCAGCACCTTTGGAGCAGCCATAAGGCGTGTGGAAATCAAGCGGCCTGTCTTCTGATATGCCGTGGGCTCGGATCGTCTCGTTTTGCGGCCGATACTCTTCGCCGATTGCGCTCACCTTCACATCCTGAAGCTGACCGTAGACCTTGTTGGTGCTCGCGAAAATGATGGGGATCCTGTTTCCCGTGGTACGGATCGCCTCCAGCACATTCAGCGTGCCGTTTGCGTTAATACTGAAATCCTCGACCGGATCGGCCAGGCTGGTTGTCACCGCGGTCTGAGCGGCGAGGTGAAAAACGGCCTTGGCCTCATTGAAGGCGGGCTTTATGACCGGCAGGTTGCGGATGTCGGCAACATAGGGATGAACTTTCTTGCCGTGCCGTTTCACCAGCCAGTCGAGATTTTCCTGCACGCCCGCTCGACTCAAATTGTCCAGGATGATCACATCCTCGCCGTCTGCGAGGAAGCTGTCGGCGAGATTGGAACCGATAAACCCACTGCCGCCGGTGATCACAATCGGTTTGACGCCTTTGCGGATTGCCGGTGATGCCGGCTGGCCCAATTCGGAAAGTCTGGTCTGGCCATTTACGGGTGCGTCGATCATGAAACCAGCCCCCTCGCTTCCAGTTCCTGGCGCATCTGGGGGGCCTTGTCGACGACCGCTGAGGTCTTGACCCAGGTCGTGAAGTCCTTAAGCGAATTTTCAAGCAGGTGCCGGGGCCGGAAACCGAGCAGGGATTGCGCCTTTGAAATATCAGCGAAGCAATGGCGGATATCGCCCTTGCGCGCCTTGTTCAGGATTTCGGGCGCTCTCTCCGGCATCCCCATTTCCTGGGCAAGCAGTCTGGCCACATCGGCGATGGCATAGGCTTGGCCGCTGCCGATGTTGAACACCTCGCCGGAAACGTCGGGGCGCTCCAGAGCCAGACGAAACGCCATCGCCACGTCTTTGACATGGACAAAGTCGCGCTTTTGATGCCCGTCTTCGAAGATCATCGGCGTTTCGCCGGTCGCAAGGCGCGATGCGAAATTCACCAGCACGCCCGTATAGGGATTGGAAAGCGCCTGACCGGCCCCAAAGACGTTAAACAGTCGCAGTGCAACGGTTTCCACGCCATAGGCTTCGCCGAAAATCAGAACCTGCTTTTCCTGCATATATTTCGTCAACGCATAGATGGAGGCAAGCTCAACCTGCTTTTCCTCGTCGGTGGGCAGCGGTTTGAGCGGTTCTCCGTTGGGTGCGCGGATGTCCCAGTTGCCGGCCTCGAGCGTTTTCGGATTGCGCCGGGCTTGACCATAGCGACGGCCCTCGTCGTCTTCGTAAAGGCCTTCGCCGTAAACGCTCATGGAGGAGGCGACGACAACCCTTTTGACGGGATTTTCGATGAGGGCTTCAAGGAGGACGGCAGTGCCAAGGTCGTTCGCACCGACATAGCGGGCGATTTCATACATTGACTGTCCGACCCCCACCTCGGCGGCCAGATGAATAACGGCATCGACCCCGTCCAGCGCTTTTTGCACGCTTTTGCTGTCGCGGATGTCTGCGTGGATCAATTCGGTGCCGGGAACGATGTTGATCGGTTCACCGCCGTGGACCTGATCCACGAGAGAGTCGATGATGCGGACCTTGTATCCGTTTTCTGCCAGCTCGCGGGAAACATGACGTCCGATAAAACCGGACCCGCCGGTAACAAGAACTCTTTGCACGATATCACCTGTTTTAATGGTTGTGGATTCGCCCATCGAACCGCAGCCTTCTAAAAAGGTTCCAGAGCTTCTTGTCTGCGGTGACCTTCTTGCCTCTGCCGCGACTTAGGCAGCCTCTTCAGGAACAAAGCCCCGCGCTTTCTGTTTGGTGCGCCGAAACAGACATGAAGGGAGATGCCGGCGTGGCCGAAAATCTGGAAATTGTCCGCACATCGAATGTCGAGGAGCGTGCTGGTCTTGATCGCCGTCCAAGGATCGGCTTTCTCGGTGCCGGCTGGATCGGGAGGAACCGCCTTGAGGCGATTGCGAAAAGCGGGCTTGCTGAAATCGCGGCCATTGCGGACACGAATAGCGATGCACTCGACGCATTGGGCAAAGTGGTGCCGGATTTCCGCCCCTGTCTTGATGAGGACACTTTGCTGGCATGCGGGCTCGACGGCGTGGTGATCGCAACGCCGACCGGATTGCATGCCGCGCAGGCAGAGCGGTTTCTCAAAAACGGTGTTGCGGTTTTTTGCCAGAAGCCGCTTGCCCGCGATGCGCAACAGACACGCCGGGTCGTCGACATTGCACGCCAGTCTGACCGCCTGCTGGACGTGGATTTCTCTTATCGTCAGACGTCGGGACTGCAGGCAATCAAAAGAGCCATAGCAGCGGGCGAGGTGGGGGATGTATTTGCCGTGGACCTTGCCTTTCACAATGCCTATGGCCCGGACAAAGCCTGGTACCGGGATAAGGCGCTGTCAGGCGGCGGGTGTGTGGCAGATCTGGGGGTGCATCTCGTTGATGCCGTGCTGTGGTGCCTCGACTTCCCCGAAATTGCCTCGGTGAAAGGCCAACTGTTCCGCGTGGGTCAAGCTCTCACATCCTTGAATGAAATCGAAGATTTTGCCGTGGCCGATATCAGGCTTAAGGGCGGTACGGTGATCAGGTTGAGCTGTTCCTGGAACGCGCATGCGGGCAAAGATGCAGAAATATCCGCGCATTTCTGGGGTCGGAACAGCAGCTACGCCTGGCGCAATGTCGAAGGTTCCTTCTTCGACTTCGTCACCCGCAGATTGCACGGAACCGGTACCGAACTGCTGCATGCCGGTGAAGAGGAATGGGGCGGGCGAGCCGCCGTCAACTGGGTGCGTGACCTCGCCCGCTCCAGACATTTCAACCCCGCAGCGGAAAAGGTCGTACGGGTTGCCGAGGTTTTGGACGGCATTTATGGGCGCGCGCCCGCTCAGGCTCTGGCTTGTGTGTGAGAGCCTCCGGGGCGAACGACACCGCTGAAGCCGGTGCCTGTCGAAAGCTTGTCGGCATGAACGGTATCGGCGAGCGAAACAATGCCGCAAAGGCGTTTGTCGTCGTCAACGACGGCCAGCCGGCGAACCTGGATGTCGCCCATATTGACGGCCACGTCATCGACCTCGTCCGTCTCGAAGCAATATTTCACATCGGTGGTCATGACGTCTCGCACCTTGCTGTCGCCATCAAGGCCACTGGCCACGCCACGGGTCACGATATCGCGGTCGGTAATCATGCCGACGAGCTCATCGTTTTCTCCCACGGGCAGAAAGCCGATATCGTGTTCCTGCATGCGTCGGGCGACGTCACGGATCGTATCATCGGGACTTGCGAGCTCGACATCGCTTGTCATCACTTGCGAGATTTGCATCGGTTTATCTCCTGTATTGGCTAGATTGGGTGAAGCCGGAGCAAATCGGAACGTGGGTCCCGTGCCTTTGGCGGGCTTGCTGCTGGCCTCTTCACGCCAGCCATATCGAGGCTGGTTCGCCGTCAAACCGAGCGAATTTCCAATTGTTCCCGCCCGAAACCCGGAAGTTTCATTCCAAGATGACTTGTGCAGGCGCGAACAAATGAACCCCTGAGGCGTTTCGGGGAGGAAAACTCGGACCAACCAGAAAGAGAGGACGAGACATGTTTAGACTCATTGCAATCGCTGGAACACTGGCAGCAAGCACAGCAATGGCCGCTGAGGGCGACCAGGTGCGCGGAGAAATCCAGGGAGACGGCATCAGCGGAACCGTTGAAATGACGGAAACGGCCTCCGGCCTGATCCTCGCTGACGTGATGGTGCAAGGACTGAGCGAAGGCGAACATGGAATTCACATTCACGAGACCGGAAAATGTGATGCTTCCGAACAGTTCAAGACCGCGGGCGGTCATGTCGCCGGTGACATGAAACACGGTGTCAAAAGCGAAGGCGGTCCGCATCCGGGCGATTTGCCCAATCTGCATGTCCCGGCAGATGGTTCTATCCATGTCTCCTATTTCGTGGACGGCTTAACGCTCGGAGAAGGCGGTGACATGTCTTTGATTGATGATGACGGTGCAGCACTCATTATCCATTCGGGGGCGGATGATTATGAAACCCAGCCGTCTGGCGATTCCGGTGATCGCGTGGCCTGTGCTGTGCTCAGTTCCTCATAAGTTCTACCGGCTTCCAACGATAAGAAAGGAACGTCTCATGACAGAGCGAACAGACGAAAAGAATATTACGGAAAACGGACCGGCTGAAACGGCGCATGAGCGGCAGAAGGGCCGTCCGGATGCCGGTGATGTCAGCAACCCGAAGGAAGTATGGAAAGATTCCGAAACAACCCCGTCGCGACAATATAGCGGCGGTCGATCAGGCGGCGGCGAGCGCGTTGCCGACGCCGGTGATATAGGTTCGGGGTCGCCATCACCTTACACGACCGAGACCCAGGCGGATGAGGTTGGCGGACAAAACCGCACGACAACCGGCAGCGAAGAGCGCAAGAACTGACAACGGGAGAGGGCGCGCACGCTACCCACCTGGCAAACCGGCGAAACGCCGTCATTGCTGAGACCGCGTGCGCCGCCCTTTCCATGAGCAAAGCTTTGCCTCAGAGAGAAGCGGGCCGATAGCCGGCTCCTCCTAATCAATCATATACGATGTGTAGCGATGCAACCGTCTCTCCTGCGGGGAAAGCCTGCGGTTCGCAGCGTGTCCGGCTGAACCAGTCGGCTGTCTGGCGAATGCCGTCGCGGACATCGACAGCAGGTTTCCAGCCCAGAAGCTCGGCGGCTTGAGAAATATCCGGTCGACGGCGTCGTGGATCGTCCACGGGAAGGGGTTCAAGGCTCAGCAAGGCGGGTGTGCCGGTGACCTCCAGAACGAGTTTTGCGAGCTCGATGACGGTCAGTTCCGTCGGATTGCCAAGGTTTATTGGAACGCCTGGATTGGGATCAACCGTCATCAGTTTGATAAGCCCATCAATCAGATCGGATACATAGCAGAATGAACGGGTCTGTTCGCCGCTTCCAAAGATGCTCAATGCTTCCCCGTCGAGGGCCTGGACGATGAAGTTCGAGACGATCCGTCCATCATCTGCCCGCATCCTGGGTCCGTAGGTGTTGAATATACGCGCCACGCGAACATCCAGGCCTTCGGTGCGCATCCAGTCGAAGCAAAGTGTTTCAGCAGTCCGCTTGCCCTCGTCGTAACAGGCGCGCGGTCCTGTGCAATTGACATTTCCCCAATAGGTTTCGCGCTGCGGGTGTTCGTCCGGATCGCCATATATTTCGCTGGTCGATGCCTGCACCATCCTGGCGCCGTGTCGGGCGGCAAGCGAGAGCAGCTTGTTGGTTCCCACCACACTGGTCATGACCGTGTGAACGGGATTGGCCTGATAGCGGGGCGGAGACGCAGGGCATGCCATATTGAATATCTGGTCGATCGAGCCTTTTATTTCGAGGTCGTCGCAAATGTCGGCTTCAATGAAGGTGAATGCCGGATGGTTCCGCATGGCCGCGATATTGTCGAGTGAGCCTGAGAGCAGACTGTCCACGCATATGATCTTGCATCCACGTTCAAGCAGGGTCTCGCAGAGGTGAGAACCCAAAAAACCTGCACCGCCAGCGACGAGAACGGTCGGGGTTTGGTATTGCGTTTTGCGTGGCATCAGTACTTCTCCTGAAAAAGTCCGAACCGCTTGATGATCTTCTCGAATTCAAGGGTGATGCGGCCGGTTGATGTATGAACGGCAAATGGATAGCCGTTTGGCAGCAACTAACCTTCCCTGCCTGCAAATGTTCCCAAGCAGAATTAACTGATCTTGTGATCGCGGCAGGGGAACAAACCTTCCCTGCATGCGTTGACGGCTTGAGACGAACGCGTCGGTGGTTGCGGCGATTTGTGGAGATTTCGGGAGCTTGCCTGATCTGTACTCCGAAACCCAACATCGGGCCGTCAGAAAAACAATCAAAAGACGAAAGTTCGGAGCCAGAACAATTTTAAGACACACTAGGATGTTCACCTGAGCGTCTTGTAACTTTCGGTTTGATTGTCGTTGGGTGCGAAAAGCGGGCTGATAGAACCTAATGGGAGAGGATGAGTTATGTTCCATCAATTGAATTCAGAATATCGACCTGAACGCGCTGAGAAATCAGAAAGCTACGAAGAGATAAAGCGCGAAATCATCGAGTTGATGCCAGCCCTCAAAGCTTTCTCCCGCACCTTTTGCCGAAACCCCAGCGATGCCGAAGATCTCGTACAGACGACCCTCACAAAAGCTCTTGCCAATATCGACAAATTCAAGCCAGGCACGAAACTGAAGTCCTGGATGTTCACCATCATGCACAACGCCTTTTGCACCCAGGCAAAGAAGAGCGCACGTGAACGGACGCTCGGTGGAAATGTCATTGTCGACACTGTGGGCAAGGAAGCAACGCAGGAATGGACCGTCAGGGGCGGGGAATTGCTTTCTGCCCTGGAGCGCGTACCTTACCACTATCGACAAGTTTTCGTCCTCATTATCATCGAAGGCGAAAGTTACATCGAGACGGCCAGAATAACCGGTTGCCCCATCGGCACGGTGAAAAGCAGGCTCAACCGGGCAAGGCAGTTGCTGGTCGATCAGCTTGACGGTGGCCTTTGAAAAGAGGCTTTTAGCCGAGGCAGCAGTTTTTTGACATGCATTGTGTAAGCGCGTTTGCGCATAAGCCGCAGACGCGCATATTATTATTTTTAACCTTTAAAATCAATCGTTTATACAATCGGAATTTCCCGCTCATTTTCCGGGCTTTGCTTGGAACGTTTTGTCTCCGTTTCGGTTCTGGGACATCCTGAAACCAAAGGAGGACCTGAAATGGCAGATAATGACTATTCAAGACCTGCAGGCTATGGTGCGCGCCGCGGCGGTGAAGCCCGTTACGGACGGTGGCCCGACCGCGAGAACTGGCAGACGGACGATCTGGGATATGCGCCTCGTGGCTCGCGCTATCCGATGGATTACGGCTTTGTGGGATATCCATTTATCGGCGGTCGCTACGCAACTTATCAGACCGTTCCTCCATTCGAGCCCGATTATCGCGAACGCTATCCCTACGAGGAGCGCAGACGAGGCTCAGGCGATCGCGACTTCTGGGATAAGGCCGGAGACGAAGTGGCCTCCTGGTTTGGTGATGACGATGCCGCGCGCCGCCGCGATATGGACGAACACCGCGGCAAAGGGCCCAAGGGCTATCGCCGTTCTGACGATCGCATCAACGAAGATGTTCATGACCGGCTGTCCGATCATCCCCGCCTTGATGCGAGCGACATCACGGTGACTGTCAAGGACAGCGAAGTCACGCTCGACGGATTGGTGAACGAGCGTGCCGACAAGCGTCGCGCAGAAGATTGCGCGGATTCCGTCAGCGGGGTGACCCATGTGCAGAACAATATCCGTGTCCGCCCGCAGGCCGAAAGCCGGAGCTGATATCGGAAAAACGGGGGCAAAAGCCATGCCCCCGTCAACCCTGATGAAAGGTCAGACGATGACCAAAGATGACAAGAAAACCGAAAAAGAAGTCGAGCGTGACGCCGGTCCCCAGTTTGTCCAGAGCCAGCATGGCCGGGAAAACAATGGCGTCGACAGCGCCAAGCCACGCGTGATCACGCATTCGGACGATGCGACGATCCACAAATGGTATCCGGGAAAAGAAGACCCACCGGAGGATTGGGACGCGACCTTTGACACCGGCGAACCGCCCCGCAAGCCCGGCCCAAAGAAGCCATAACGCCAGGCAGAAATTTCACACTGTCGCCGGAACCTTTCACGCGAATTCCAGTTCTGCGCGAAAGGAGAACGATCAATGAGAAATTGCTACTGCGATATTGTACCTCACCCTGACGGCTGGACCTTCCTGATGGACAGAATGCACGGTGCGCGCTTCCCAACCTTCGAGCTGGCATACGAGGCCGCGCTGGCTGCTACCAGAGCCCTGCGGAAGGAAAACCGCAAGGTGGAGGTGGTGATGCGGCAGAAGAACCTGGGCGGGCATATGCAGGAGTTGCATCGCATCAACTGATTGGAACGGCCAGCCACCCTCACTTGAGAACAAAGCCCGCCGCAAGAGCGGGCTTTGTCGAATTTGCTCAGGCTGCGTCCTGGGCGTTTGCATTCACCTGGCTGGTGGCAAGCTTGGTCAGGGCCTCGTCCGTTTGCGATTCCTCCTTGAGGGTCTTATCCAGAATCTTGACGATCTTGTCGTGGCCGAGGCGCTCGGCCCAGGTCTTCAGCGTGCCGTAGCGGCTGATTTCATAGTGCTCGACTGCCTGTGCGGCCGCCAGAATGCCGGCGTCCTGAGCCGGGGTTCCCTTGTAGGTTTCCAGAACCTCTTCACCTTCGTCCAGAATACCGTCGATTGCCTGGCAGGTCTTGCCGCGCGGCCGTTTGTCGAGAAGCTCAAAGACTTCCTGCAGACGTTCGATATGCTCTTCAGTCTGCTCCTTGTGCTTTTCGAATGCTTTTTTCAACTTCTCGTCCTGAGCGCCGCGCGCCATCTTCGGCAGCGCTTTCACGATGCGGCGTTCTGCGTAGTAAATGTCACGCAGAGTATCGTAGAAGAGATCGTCGAGTGTCTTGTTGGCCATGGAAATTCTCCGTGTTTTTGTTTGCGCTCGTCGAACCAAATTCGAACTGAAAGGTTCCCGCAAAATGGTGCGCCACGGCCTGCGATCGCATCTATTTCTTTTGCGTTTTCGGGATCACGGAGGTGATGGTGCTTGAGACCGGATCGCTCGCCGGAAAGCTGTCTTCCAGACCTTCTTCCAGTTGCTCTTCCAGCTCTTCCGCATCCTGACGGTACCGGGCGCTTTCCTGTTCCGGGTGGTCGTCATCAGGGACCATGGAAGCGAGCTTTTTCAATATCGCGGGTGCCCGTTGCAGCCATTCAATCTCCCAACCGTCTTTTTCAGAGTGGTCCGCGTTGACCTTCACATAGACGATATCACCATCAGCGGAGGTTATTCTTACGAAAGGGCCTTGCTCCTCGCGCAATGTCGTCAGGATTGTTTTTTCCAAGCTCATTGTCATTGTCCTTCCATTGTTTTTGGGGACTGCCGGATCCGGGCATCAGATAGCCAAAATGGGCAGTCGCTAAGTCTCCATCAGGATTGAAACCGGGTAGGCCGACAGAATCCTGTTCAGCGGCACCTCTCCCGTTAAAGTGTGGGTCTCGCCGGAAATCATGTCCCGATACACTAGGCCGGGTCTCGTCAGTCGAACGCTTGTTTCCTGCCAGCTCTCGGCGGGAATAGGGGGGAAGGTTTCGCGCGTTCGGCCAAACGACAGGCGCGGTGCAATCACCAGCATGGCCTGCCCGTTTGCCAGCCGGCGTTCGAACGCGATAACGTTTCGGCTGCATGGCCCGTTGATCTCGAGTGCCGAATAGCCTCCGCTTTCGAAGAGCACCTTGTTCTCTCGGCGCAAGTGCAGGCATTTTGCCGTCAGGAACATCTTCAAACGGCCGTCGAAGAGTGCTTCCCTGTCGGTCATGCGGTCGGGTAGAGTATTGAGGTTTGCCGCAAGCCTGTCGAAATCAACGGCATGTCGATTGTCGGGATCGACCAGGCTGAACGCGAGACTTTCGCAACCCTGATATATGTCGGGCACGGCAGGAGACGTCATCTTGATGACAAGTTGCGTCAGGCTGTTGAGTAGGCCTGCTTCGATAAAGGGTGCCAGATCTTCTGCGAAAGTGCCGAGAAATGCGTCGTTTTTCCGAGCCAGAACATGCTGGACGTAATCCTGGATGGCGGCTTCGTATTCGGTGTTGATGTCGATCCAGCTCGTGTCGAGCTTTGCCTCTCTCAGGGCCTTCATGAGATGTCGCGAAAGCCGGGGCTTGAGGGCTTCGGCAATGTCTGCGGGGGGTCTGCGATCAGCCGGCCACAGGGCGGCAAGCGAAACATAGACAAGCCACGTTTCACGCGGGCCGGGAACTGTTTTGCCATCGACAGTCTTCGCAAAACGTGCGTTCTGAGCGGACCATCCGGCAACGGCTTTGTGCCATTCTTCCGGTGCCTCGCTGATCGTGAAAAGCCGGGCGCGCGCATCTTCGCTGAACTTGGTGTCGTGCGTGGATGTCGCTGCGAGACCATGTCGCTTGCCGTTTGCCGCCTCTTCCATGCGCTGATGGAATGCTGCAAGCGAGCGTTCTTGCCATGCCGGATTATCGCCCACCTCGTTTAACGCCGGAAAGGCGGTGTAGCGGTAAAAGAGCGTGTCCTCCATCGATTTTGCCATCACTGCGGAGGAGCACTGTTCGAAACGCGTTCGCAGCAAAGCACGCAAGCCATCGGAATCCTCTTCGGCATCGCTTGCAAGTGCGTTTTGGAGAAAGTCGAGGACACGAACGGAATGTGTTTTGTCCTCACTGACGGCGGAAAGCGCTTTGCGGGTTCCGACCAATGCCGAGGCATGTTTCTCGCCCGAATAGGTGCGGTAAACCGGCATCGCAATCAAAAGCGCTTCAATGGCTTCGGCGAGTTCGGCCTTGGGAATTGCATGCTCCGGGTTGTCCATCTCGCTGATCTGATGTGCAAGATTGGTCAGGTCTGTGAGCTCGTTTGTAAAAAACTCGACAATGACCTGTCGCTTGGCATCATGCAACTGAGCAGTCGGGCCGGTGGCGTAATCGAGCAGTTCCTGATGCTTGTTCGTGAGGATCGAAAGCCCGTCCGGATCGGTAAAGGCATTGCCCAAGGTGGAAATGAAGCCATATCCCGTGTCTCCATCAATGGCCCATGTTTCCGGCAGGCTTTCGGTGTTCATCAGGATTTTTTCAACGATGATGTAGGCGTCGCGGCCGGCTTGTGTGCGCAGGCGTTCCAGATAATTCTCAGGTTCGGCCAGGCCATCGACATGATCGACTCTTACCCCATCAATCTTGCCCTGCCGGACGAGATCAAGAACCAGTCGGTGGCTGTCTTCGAAAACACGCGGGTCTTCAACCCGAAGGCCGACCAGCCCGGAAACGTCGAAAAACCGGCGATAATTTCGGTCGCCATTTTCTGTAAGCCGCCAGTGCTGCTTTTCATAAATGGTCTCGATGAGACGTGGATTCGCAGAAAGCGCGTCAAGTTGCTGTTCCAGCCAATCGGCGGCATCGTCTTGTGAAAGAAGGCGCGCAATCTCAGAATGAAGCATCTGGGCGCTGGCCGCCGGCATTTGCACGGCCAATGCCAAGATTTCGCGCGCAACAGGTCTGTCCAGGCTTTCAAGCACCAGCTTATAGCTTGCCGGTGCAAGCGGTAAGGCCATGCCGGGCCAGCCGAGGCAGAGGGCAGAACGTTGGCGATCATAGATCAGCCGGAGCTCGCCATTTTCGACAAGATCCAAGACAGGCTTTGCGAGAAAAGGGAGAGAAAGCTTGTCGGTCCAGGTGATGTCGAAATGGGTAGCATAGGGGCTGGCCTGACCCCATTCCAGCACGCTGAACCACCAGTCATTCTGGGGCGAGGCTGCCATATGGTTCGGCACAATGTCGAGGATGACGGATAAGCCGGCCTCATGAGCCTGCTTTACGAAGCGGTCGAAGGCGTCATGTCCGCCGATGGCGGGCTCGATCATATTCATATCGACAACGTCGTAGCCGTGCTCTGAGCCGGCAACCGCCTTGAAAACCGGAGAAAGATAAAGATGGCTGACACCCAGTTGTCGAAAGTAGGGGATCAGGCCGCCGGCTTTGTCAAAATCCATGCCGTTGCGGAGCTGAAGCCTGTAGGTGGCGACTGGAAGGCGCTTGCGCAGCTGGCCATCCACTGCCACGGCAGCGTCGTCTGCTTGAGGGACTAAACCGCTGTCCTCTGGTTGCTGAGCGGTCAGGACCTCGCGCCGGCCTTCGTCCTGCAGCGCCTGGTTTCCGACGATTTCCGCCGTCAATTGTTTCAGATATCCGCTAAGCCTCAGCGTAAGTGAGGTCATCGAGTGCTCCTCGTTCCATGAGATGAGATTGAAACCCGATGGCCATTGAAATGTTCCCGTTGCCACCCCGTAAGACAGTGGGCTCCTTGAGTGACTGAGGCGGCATGGAACAATGCCTTTTGCCAAAGGTTCTAAAGCACGGTTCATCTCAACCGTCTGAAAGGCATGCCCGGATGAAAAAGGCCTTTGCTGGCGTTCGTGTCAGTCTGTTTCAGGCTCTTTCCGGAAGTTCGATTTCACCAACGAGCGGCAGGTGATCCGAAGCGGTGCGGGTCAATGGAGTTGAGGGAATTTGTGCACTCACGCCGCGCACGCCCCCGGAAAGGAAAATATGATCAAGCCTGAAGACGCGATAGCGGGAATGAAAGGTCGGAGCGGGCTTACCGCTGACATCCTGCCAAATGTCCCGCATTTGTCTTGCAATCTGGCGATAGCCGGGCGAAGCAGGTATGGCGTTGAAGTCGCCCATCAGCACGGTAGGCTTTCCTCTGCAATCGGGATGGTCGAGCCAGGCATTGCCGAGCAAGGTCGTAATTTGCGGCATCCGTTCCCGCCGCAAGACACCAAGATGGGTGTTGATGACCTGCAACGGTTGCCCATCGACATCGACTTCGACCCAGGCAACGCCCCGTGGCTCGCGGATCGAACGAAGAATTCCCACCTTTTTCACCTCCATCGGCAGGGCAGTCAAAATGGCGTCGCCGAATTTTTCCGCCGCGGTGTGGATCGTGGGGTGAGAGAAGGTCTTCATCTTCAACAGCGCCGCGATAATGTCGGCCTGGTCGACCGAGCCGCTTCGCTGGCGGTTCATATCGAGTTCCTGAAGGCCGACAATGTCGGGTTCGTATGCGGCGATCACATCTGCAACACGCGCCGGATCGATTTTCCGGTCGGTACCGATGCAGCTGTGGACGTTGTAGGTGAGGATTCTGATTTTTCGTGCCATTCGTCTTTTCCCATTTCCCGATGTCTATGGGTTTCAACTTTCCAACCCGTCCCGACGTTCCAGAATGATGTTACGCAGGGGGAAATTTCTCCATGAAGCTCCGCTTGTTTCTCACCCGGACGCTGACCTTGGCGGCCATCGTAATCGGTTGTGTGCTTCTTTACAGAAACATAAGCCGCTACAGCGCTGAAGAACTGCTTCGCTCGATCTACGCGATACCCTTCGAAAACGCGGCGTTATCTCTTGTGTTCACGGCTGCATCCTATGTGTGTCTGGCAGGCTTCGACGGTACCTCGCTTGCTTATCTCGGTCGTAGGCTCCCGCCGCCAAGAGTTTTACTCGTTTCATTTGTCAGTCTTTCGATTGGTCACAATGTGGGCGTTTCCATGCTCAGCAGCGGTGCGATCCGCTATCGATATTACGCCCGGTGGGGGTTGACCGTGGCTGAAGTGGGACAGCTCATCGTATTTTGCGGCTTTACAGTCGCTTTGGGAATCGTGACCTTGAGTGGGTCGTCAATGCTCCTGTCGCTCGGGCGTCCACAAGCTGCAAGCTTCCTGCCGCCCGCCGCCATGACCGGGCTGGCTCTGGCGCTCCTGGCGTTCCCTCTATGCTACCTGCTGGCAGCCCGTTTTTTGCCCCGGCACATCCGCATTTACAAATGGCACATGAAGGTTCCGAGCTGGCGTCTTGCCCTTGTTCAGATTCTGGTGGGAACCGTGAATTTCCTGTGCGTCGCGGCTTGCCTTTATTTTCTTCTGAAATCACTGGTCGATATCCAGTTCATTGATGTTGCACTCGGCTATTCCATCGCCAACATGCTGGCGATACTGAGCCACGTGCCGGGCGGCCTCGGCGTACTGGAAGCCGGATTGCTTTATGTTCTGCCGGGCGCGGTTCCATTTGGCGCATTGATTGCGTTTCGCATCGTCTATTTCTTCATCCCGCTGGCTTTCGGTGTCATCCTGTTCTTGGCAACCGAACTCAAGAACCTGCGTGCCGGGCGTGCTTCGGTCCGCCCAGGCACGTACAGGTCCGGTTGAACGCGTCTTGTGGCTCTCACCAGTGTAAAGGTCAGATCGCTCAGAAGAGAGAAACCAATGAATGTCTCAGCCGCCTCATGAGCGCAACGAACCGTAGCTTCAGGCGTTGAAGAGGCCAGAATGGTTTCTTGGGATCGAAGATGGGCAGTGCGATGTTGGTGAATCTGCTTGTGCCATTGCCGGTTTCGGCCTGCATGATCCGCAGTCCCCGCGGCTGAACATTCAAGGCACTGATGGCGGCCAGAACCGAACCTTGCGAGCGGGATATTCGGTCTACGTCCTCCTTTTTGGCAGACAGATGTTCGGCCAGCAGATCGTTGCGAAGACCGACGATTGCCGTGCGGCATTGATCGTCTTCAGCTTCGATTGCGATGTCGCATTCGGTATCGAACCCTTCTGATCTCTTGTTGAGATTGGACGAACCGATCCGCAGGAATTTTTCGTCAACAATGACGACCTTGGAATGAATGAGGACTTCCACTTCCTTCTCGTTCTCGCCGGGAACGGCAGCGTATGCGATGAGCAGGCGGTTATGGCTGTCGGCTTTTCTAAGCTTGCGAATGTAGCGCGCCAAACCGTTGCCCATCGTCATTTGCTCAACGATGCCGCGCGTGGTCTTGGGCACCAGGATGACCACTTCGGGGCCGTCGACCTCTTTCAACTTGCGCGCCAATTGGGCAACAACTCGATTGGAAACGAGATATTGCGCTTCGATGTAGATGCATTTCGCGGCTTCGGAAATTGCATCACAAGTCAGTTTGGCCGCTTCCGTGCGACGTCTGTGGCCGTTGATGCCGGGCTGGGTCAGTGCGACGCCGACATAGCAGCCGGAAATGTCCGGCAGGTCACCCTCCGGCCAGTCATGGTGGACGGGACCATGGGGCCGCAATATTTCTTTCGTGGCCCAACGCCACCGCGTGCGGGCCACCTCAGTCAGCACCGCCGCTGCCTTTCCCTGCACAAGAGCCTGTACGTCGTGTGTAGGTTCGTAAGGGTCACCGTCCGGTGTTACCCGCAACGGGTTGTCGGCTGTGTGTTGGCGATCATCCCAGCGTTTGGCCGTCAGGTCCATGCCGCCGACAAAGGCGAAGGTCTCGTCCACGCAGACCAGCTTCTGGTGGTGGGAGGCGCGCAGCGGATGCTTCGTATCGAAGTGCAGATGGATGCGGGGATGCTTCTCCCAGCCAAGGTTCATGAAAAGCTGCAGGGAGCGTCCGGAATAGATCGGTCCCTCATCCCAAATCAGCACGCGGATATCGAGTTCTTCATTGCGTTCCACGAGACTGCGCAGAAAATCACCCAGCGTCAGTTCCGGTTCGTTTATGGGATCGAGCTTGATATACGGATTGAAATCCCAGCCGATAATCCAGACCGATCGTCTCGCCTTTTCGAGAACGGTCTTCAGCCGGGGATAATAGCTGTCTCCGTCCACCAGAAACTGAACACGTTCGGCATGCGCCTCTTTCCAAACGTTTCGGCCAGGCTGCATGATCTGCTTCGACATAGTTCCTCCGGCGTCTTCCCAAAACGAAAAAGGGCCGACCATAACGTGATATCGAAATGGCCGGCTATAACCCTAGAGGGGCCTTGCAGCAGGGGAGGGGAAATTCCACAAGGCGAAGCAAAACTTCACCGACCCCTGTTTGGTTCCACGACCAAGTGGTTTTCGCTGAATGACAGCGTTGTCTAGCCATAGGTGATCAGCGCCTTCATGAAATTTGGAGGCTTGTCGACGGCATCCTGAAAGGCCTTGTTCAGTTCATTGATGGGATAGGTGTGCGTAAAGAGCGGTGCCGGGTTTATTTGGCCGGAAAGAACGGCAGATATAGCTTCGTTGACACCGCGCACATAAATCTTCGGATCGCGCTCGTGGGCGTTGATCACATCAAGACCGCGCCAGTTCCAAAGCTGCATATCGACCTGACGCGGCGCGTCCTGATGGTAACCACCAATAACGAGCCTGCCACGTTCAGCGGTCAGCTCGGCTGCGAGGTCAAGCGGCTCTTGATGCCCCGTCATCTCCAGAACGCAGTCACAAAGCTTGCCGCCGGTGAGATCGCGCACCTTTTCAACAATCGCGTCCTTATCGTCCATTGGCAACACGGCGGCAGCGCCAAATTGCTTGGCAAGTGTCAGGGTGAATAGGCGACGCGAGATCGCGATCACGTTTGCACCTTCCGACACGGCAAGCTGTGTGAGAATGGCACCCAGGAACCCGATGCCCACAATCGCCACGGTTTCACCTTTGCGGATATTGGCCCGCCGGTAGATGTTCATCGCACATCCCAACGGCTCGCCCGGAAAGGCTTGGTCGTCCAGCGCATCGGGCAAAGGGATGACCGATTGCGCGTCAGCAACGTCATATTCAGCATAGCTGTTTCGGGAGAGGGCCGCCACGCGACGGCCCATCAGAGAGGTGCTCGCACCTTTGCCGACCGCGACAACGCGTCCCCAGCCTTCGTGTCCAAGCCCGCCGGGCTCGGTTGGAAAATTCATCCATTCTGGCCCCTTCCACGGAAGAAGGTTCGAGGCGCACACGCCGCAGCCCTCCAGACGAAGCAGGACCTGGCCAGGTTCCGGCTCAGGCACGGAAACTTCCTTGATCTTGAACGTTCGCGGCGCTTCCAAAACGCCGGCGCGCATCGTCACATCCGCCTTCGCGCTTTGGAGAAGGGGTGAAGATGAGTTCTGGATTGCCGTCGAAGATGTGTTCATTGCTGCTCCTGTTTGCCGCCCTAACTGCATGGGAGGTTCGAAGTTCCAGAAGAACCTTTCAGGAAAGCAATTGCAGCCTGGGTGCCGGTTCAGGGTCTGGAACATTCTTTGCGGCTATGTCCGGACCATTCAGCAAGCTTTCATAAAGCTCTGCATATTGCTGTGCACTGCGCATCCACGAGAAATCGGACTTCATCCCTTCCCGTTGCAGTTTCCGCCAAACCAACGGCTTTTTGTAGAGGTCACGTGCATGTTGCAGGGCAAGCAAAACGTTTTGTCGGCTGGGTGGATGAAACTGGATGCCGGTTGCAGCACCGGCTGCAAGTCCCGCATCATTTGCATCGACAATGGTTTCGGAGAGACCACCAGTTCGCGCAACGACGGGAATGCACCCATAGCGCAGGGCATAGAGCTGTGTGAGGCCGCATGGCTCGAAACGCGAGGGCTGTATGAGCACATCTGCGCCTCCTAGTACGAGATGGGCAAGTTCTTCCTCATAGCCAATGTGAACAGCAACTTTGCCGGGGTGGCGGCTTGCAGCGTCGCGAAAGGCATTTTCTATGGCCCTGTCGCCCTTGCCGACAATGATGAGGCTATCCCCATTGGCAACCATTTCATCAACCGACTCGGCCAGAATATCCATTCCCTTCTGCCAGGTCAGCCGGCTCACGGCAGCGCAAACACAACCACTGTTGTGGTCGAGCCCGAAGCGGTGGAGAAGGTCGGCCC
This sequence comes from Rhizobium sp. L1K21, assembly GCF_024055895.1. GTDB lineage: Bacteria > Pseudomonadota > Alphaproteobacteria > Rhizobiales > Rhizobiaceae > Ensifer_A. The sequence continues at coordinate 294,377 of NZ_JAMXLE010000003.1, read as the reverse complement.
GGTTCAAACGCCGCCGCTCAATGGAACGCACGGAATATGTCTGCTTGAGATAAATATCCGTCGCGGGATTCCAGATCGCGGCGTCGATGCCGTTCACGATCCCTGTCAGTGCCTGGCGGCGGGAGGTGAGAACCCCTTCCATGCCCATTCCGAATTCGGGGGTCAGTATCTCGCGCGCGTAAGTGGGGCTCACCGCAGTGATCGCGTCGGCAAACTGGAGGCCGCCTTTGAGAAAACTGATATCACTGTAGTATTCCAGCCCGTCAATCTCATAAATATCGGACGGAAGGCCGATACCATCTATGGTTTCGGCGGAAAACTGCCCCTGAAAAGCGAGATTGTGAATGGTCAGCACAACCGGTTTTGTTTCGCCAAGAACACGGCGCATATAGACCGGCGTTAGCGCCGTCTGCCAGTCGTGGACATGCACCAGATCAGGAACCCAGTCAGGAATGGCGCCTGCGCCGATGCGTGCGCCCGCGAGGCTGAGTGCAGCAAACCGCTTCCAATTGTCTGCATGGTCGACACCGAGGTCATCAAGATAGATGCCGCCATCGCGCTGATAGAGCGTTGGGATATCCAGGATCAGGATCACCAGACCATCTTGTACTGCCCGCAGAACACGTCCCGTTTCTCCCATCAGATCGTCAAATTCGATAAGAGGTATCGCTGTTTCGATGGTGTCGATGACACCGGGATAACCCGGCAGCAGTGTCACCATCTCAACCCCGAGGGAAGAAAGCGCCTTGGGCAGAGATCCGGTCACATCTGCCAACCCTCCGGTTTTAACGAGCGGAAACATTTCGGACGTCACTGAAAGGATCTTCATCGTCTTGACGCCCTGTGCTCCCTGTTGGTTGTCAATATTTGCCGTTCCCGGCTTTTGTCCGGATCGCAGGACGACCGTGTACCTCTGCCGGCCGCGCTTATTGACGCGGGGCCAATCGAAACCTTGATGTTCGCCGTTCATGTTTGGATCGGCGGATTGTTGGTTTCGTCCGGATTGGGGAGGGGATCCTCGTCCGGAAGACGGTCAGGAGGCGGCTCCTTGTATGGCGGCGGAACAGGCCCCGGAACAGGCGGAGGCGGCGGCTCGTTCTGCGGCAGGTCAGGTTCGTGTGGACTGGGCATATCTTAGCTCCAAGGGGTTTATCCGAATAACCATTTTGGAACCCTTATGTTCCCCGAAGCCGCAATTTTAGCCTGTACGATTCCGGACGGAACATTCGCGAATAAGCGTGGTTCTTGCGGTCATCATTCAGGTTTGGCTCAGTCGCGGCGCGCAGCCTCCAAAACCCGCAAAAACAGAAAGACTATGTGATGGAAATTTTCGGCGACATCTGGCGCTGGATGAACGAAAACAGTGGTGCGCTCAGTGCTATGGGCAATTGGCTCATGCTTCTGGTCTGGGCGCTTTATTTCCAGTTGATCCTGACCAACTACCGCTATCGGTTCCGACCGAAGATACTGGTCAACAGATCAAGCAGTGCCGTGGAATCGCATTGCATTATCACCAATATGAGCGCCGAGACGATTTATCTTGAATCCATACTCGTGGAACTGGACTTCGGTGAATCCATATTCAGGCACGTTCTCAGCGATATCGTCCGCGACCGGCATGGGCGTCAGCGCACCCGCTATCAAGGACCGCTGGCAAGTGGAGAGATGCTGGATATCGGGTCTTTCCGCTCGGTGATTGAACGGGGATTGGGCAGCCCACAGGCGCAGGACCTGGAAAATGGTATCGAGGATATCAAGTCGATCCTCATAACGCCCGTTGCTACCTATACCGCCGAGGACCGTCTCATCGGTGCGGAGCGGCGGTTTCTTGTGGACGCACGTGCAAACGAGATTTCCTCGCGGCAATATTCCGCAAGCCAGATCCGCTCCGGTGCCCGGCAGCGTGAGGTGGAGCAGTTTCTGCTGAAGCACCTGAGGTGATGCCACTCACCGGTGGTTGCCCTTCGGGGTTTCGAATGCGGTGTTGGGAGGCATATCGTCCTTTGCGGTTTCCAGGGATCCATCAAGTTCTGCGCGGGTGCGCGGCAGCGCCTGAGGGTAGTTTTCCTGCAGGAAGTGGATAAGGTGTTCGCGTATGTCACAGCGCAATGTGAAGGCGTCGCCGGAATTGCGCGCGGAAACGAGAACGCGGATTTCCATGACCCGTTCCCGGAAATCGGTGACAGCCACGTTGATTACGTCGCGGTCCCAGAGCGGGGAGGCTGCCGCAATGTCTTCGGCCTTTTCGCGCACGACCTGAACCGGCACGGTGAAATCCGTGTAGATGTAAACCGAACCGATCAGCGAAGCCGTTTCGCGCGTCCAGTTCTGGAACGGGTTTTCAATGAAATAGCTGAGCGGCAGAATAAGCCGCCTCCAGTCCCATATCTTGATGACGACATAGGTCGAGGTGATCTCTTCCACGCGACCCCATTCTCCCTCAACCAGCAGAGCATCATCGATGCGTATTGGCTGGGTTATGGCAAGCTGCACGCCGGCAAACAGGTTCTTCAAGACCGGCTGAAGTGCAAGGCCGGCGACCAGACCCGCTGCACCTGCCGAAGCCAAGAGGCTCACGCCATATTAGCGAACGGGCTCGAAGGTCATGAGCGCCCACGCAATCGAAATCATGATAATGAGGAAGTTGGCGACCCGCTGAAGAATACGCGTCTGGGTAACGTGCTTGCGGGCATAGAGATTATCTTCCGCATCCAGCTTGTAGTTGCGGAGATAGACATACATCCACAATTCCAGCGCGATATGGCAAATCCATCCGATGATGGCTATCGTCACAATAATCAGGATATGCCGGACGATGGCGGCCTGGGCATTGGTCAGTGGTGCAATCGCAGAGGCCAATGTCAGCGAAATGGCGATAACCGCCAGACGGAGCGGTCGCCGGCCGCGTCTGACAATCCGCGCGGCAACGGTCTGTCGCGAGGACGTCATCTTTTCAAGAAAACGATAAAGCAGCTTGAAAAGCCCAAGGCTCACGAGCAGTGCGCCAACGAAGAGAATGAGCGTGACGATCCAGTCTGGCAGGCCGCGCAATTCGCTGAGAATGAAGTCGCCGATATTCGTCATATTATCATGTCGAACGGCAAAGTGCCTGTTTGGTTCCCGCCTGGATGCGGTTCGCGCGCCTGCCGGTTCACATCTTTTCCTTGATTCCCTTCGATATCAGCCACCAGTTGACAGGGTAGGCAGTCAGAAAGCCGGCCCACATGGCAATCTGCATCATGAACCAGAATTCTGCCGTGGCGACTTCCAGCTTGATGCCCATCAGCGTGCGGAAAAGATAAAACTGCGCGAAGGCCATGAAGCCGTACATGCCGATTTGCCAGGAGGTGAGTGAAAGGAAATCGGCCTTGACGGCCTGAATAATGCCCTGGCCTACGGACAAGGACCGCATGGGTTTGATCGTGAAATATTGAAAGATCACACCGAAGCCGAAAGCGAAAATATAGTCGAGGATCCAAACGGCGAACATTTTCTCGGCAAAGATAGATTTCCAACCGAGGTAGACGGCAATCGCCGGAACAAGAAAAGCCAGCCACTCTGCAATCAGATCGCCGAGCGCACATCCGCTGCCGCAATGGGCCGCTCCCTTCCCTACCATGACCGCAAAGGGCGTTTGCGCTTTGCTGGGGGGTGTTTGGTTAGCCTCTTTGGCCTGCATGAACGCCTCTTTGGTGGCCAGCTTGCCATAACGGAAATAGGCCCAAAGTGCGTAGAGCGAGCCAAAGAGCGTAACCAGCGGCCAGACCACATTCATGATCCACATATGCTGCGGATGTCTGAATTCATCCATGATGACGACGAGGGCGCAGATAGCTGCAACCACCAGCGAAAGAAGGGCGAGCGCGTGAAGCCAATCAGGCAATTTCCATTCTCCGTTTGTTGTCCTGTTTTCTGACGAACCCTGTTTCCCTCCCAATGTTCCAACCCGCGCAGGTGCGGCTTTCACAAAAATGCTGGAACAATTCTGAAGCACGCTTGTTGGAAGCCGAATTTCGGGTGTGCGCAGGGGGTGCCTTTGCGCGTGTGCGTTTTAGTTCACACCCACACGAGAAAGAGCACTTTCGGGCAAAGGGGAGGGATGTGCCTCAGATATTTACGGCCTCGGCAGACACGCGTCTTCGTGCGGTTCTTGCCCTTCTGGCGCTCATGCTGATCGCTGCGCTGGCCTTCCTCAAATATCAGGATTCCGCCTATGCCACGCTCAGGGATTGGGTGCGCCATCAGCCGGTGCCTTTCAGCCATGAACACCATGTCGGCGGGCTGGGTATCGATTGCCGCTACTGCCATACGTCAGTGGAGGAAGACGCAAGCGCCGGTCTGCCGCCGACGCATATCTGCATGACCTGCCACTCGCAACTATGGACAAGCGCGCCAATGCTGGCACCGGTGCGCCAGAGTCTCGCCGAAGGCAACCCGTTGGAATGGCAGCGGGTCGCACGGGTGCCGGACTATGTCTATTTCAACCACTCTATCCATATCCAGCGGGGTGTTGCCTGCGTGGAATGTCACGGGCGGGTGGACAAGATGCCACTGATGAAACGGGCCAAGGCCTTTCAGATGCAGTTCTGTCTCGATTGCCATCGCGATCCCGCACCCAATTTGCGCCCGCCGGATCAAGTGACACGCATGGACTGGAGCAGCTGGAAACAGAATTCAAGCGAGCACGAAGACTACGGCAGGTTGATGGTCAAGGCCTACGGCATTCAGCCTTCGAAGCTGGATGACTGCAGCATTTGCCACCGCTAACGGAGAGGAAGCACCATGGAAAAGGCAATGGAGCTGATCAGAAGCCGGATGTCCGGACAAAGCGGCCGTGACTTCTGGGTGAAGCTCGATGAACTTGCATCACTTCCAGAGCTTTCCCGCCTCTTCAGCCGGGAAGAAAACACCGGCAGGCCGGGCGCGCTCGATATCAGCCGCCGTTCTTTCCTGAAGGCATTTGCGGCCTCGGTTGCCGTCTCGGGCGCTGCCGGATGCTCCTCCAACCCCGATGAAAAGGCGCTGCCTTATGTCAAATCACCGGATTCAGAAGGCCCTTATGAAGCAGCCTATTATTCGACTGCGGTGACATTTGCCGGTTACGCTCAGCCGGTCGTCGGGAAAACATATGCCGGCAGACCGGTAAAGCTCGAAGGCAATCCCGATCATCCCTTGACTGCGGGTGCAACGGACCCGTTCATGCAGGCCGCGCTTTATGGGCTTTATGATCCTGCGCGCTCGCAAACCCCGAAACAGAACAACCGTGAAACAAGCTGGGGGAATTTCGAGAGGGCCTGGGTCAGCCGGCTCGCAGAACTGGACGATGCAAGTGGTGAAGGCTTGCGCCTTCTCACCGGCCATATCACTTCGCCGACCGCTCTGAGGCAGCTGGCGCTTCTCAAAAAGCGATGGCCCCGCATGCGCGTCCACCGCCTCGAAGTGGCCGATGGCGAAAGCCGCAGGGGCGCGGCTTCGATGGCCTTCGACCGGGAACTCGATCAGCATCTTCACCTTGATGCGGCGGAAACCATTATCAGTTTCAATGATGATCTGCTTGGTCCCGGCCCGCACCAGGCGGCCAACGCGCGCAAATGGGCTGAGCGTCGCCGCGGGTTTCGCGCAGGCGAGGGTGCGAGCACACTGTTTGTTGCAGAACCCATCCCGACACTCACCGGCTCACGCGCGCAAAACCGCCTCCTGGTTTCGGAAAGCCGCATTGGGCTTCTTCTGGCTAGATTTACAAAAGCGCTGGGGATTAACGTCGCCGAAACACAGGCGGCGCTGACGCAGCAGGAAGCGCAATGGCTGGACCTTGCGATTGCTTCAGCGCGGACGAACCCGTTGCGCACACTCATCACGGCAGGCAGTCACCACTCTGCCGAAGTCCAAGCCCTGGCGATGCTGGCAAATGAGAGGCTGGGTTCTTCCGGCACGGTTCTGCATTATTCCGAGCCGATCGGTTTGTCTGAACGCGATCCCTCGACTGGTTCGTTTGGCGAACTGCTGGAGGACATGGAACAGGACCGCGTGTCCCACCTGCTGATCTTCAACTGCAATCCAGCTTATGCGTCCCCCAACGCGCGGGAATTTACCGAGGCGGTGAAAAATGTCGACTTCATTCTCCATGGCGGACTGCATTTCGATGAGACCGCGCAACTCTCAACCTGGCACACCCCGCTTCAACATGAGCTTGAGACCTGGAGCGATGCCCGTGCCACCGACGGTACGGTTTCGATCATCCAGCCGCTCGTTCAGCCCTATTATGACGTTCGCTCGCTTCATGCCGTGCTCTCCACGATTGCGGGTTCGCCCATGGATGGCCGGCAGATTGTGGAAGAAACCTGGCGCAATCAATGGGGCGGGGACTTTGAGCAGCGGTGGAAAGATACGCTCATCGCCGGCTATATGGAGGCAAGTGCCGCAGATCCCATTCGCCCGAAGCTCTTCGAACGAGAGGTTTGGAACGCGGGTGAAAGCTCAGATGAAGACAAACTGCGTCTTTCCATCAGGCCCGATCCCGCCATCTGGGACGGGCGCTTTTCCGACATCGGCTGGCTGCAGGAACTGCCCAAGCCGATCACCAAAATCACCTGGGGCAATGTGGTGACGATCAGCCCCGCCTTCGCCCTGGAGCGCCAGATTTCGAACGGCGACGTCGTTTGGGTAGAGGGGGAAGACGGTGGTATCGCGGGTCCAGCCTGGATCATGCCGGGACAAGCCGACAATACGATCGGCCTGACCCTTGGATATGGCCGTTCAGGCGGTGAACGTCTTGCCGATGGGCTGGGCTATGATGCTTATTCCATGCTTTCACCGAAGGGGTCAGGCGCGCCAAGACACGTCAACCTGTCGGCGACCAGCGAGCATGAAGAACTCGCAACAACCCAGCCCAATCAGGACATGGGCGAGTACGCGTTCGTTCGCACCTTCGAGCGTGGCAATCCACCATTGGAGGAGGAGCCTGCCGAAGAGCTGCCGAGCTTTTATCCGAGGCAGCAATGGGACAGTCCGTCCTGGGGCATGTCCATCGATCTTGACGCCTGCATCGGCTGCAATGCCTGCGTCGTCGCCTGTATGGCCGAGAACAACGTACCTGTGGTTGGCAAGGAGCTCGTTGCCGAAGGTCGTGAAATGCACTGGCTGCGCGTTGATCATTATTTTGCCGGTGACGATCTTGATCCGCAATCGCATTTTCAGCCCGTACCCTGCATGCATTGTGAAGACGCGCCCTGTGAAATGGGTTGTCCGGTCAATGCCACCGTGCACACGTCCGATGGGCTCAATATGCAGGTTTATAACCGCTGCATCGGCACGCGCACCTGCTCGTCATTCTGCCCTTACAAAGTGCGCCGGTTCAACTGGTTCGATTATACGGGCAGTGATGCCGAAGAGATTCAGGCGATGCGAAACCCCGAGGTTACGGTGCGTGACCGGGGCGTCATGGAAAAATGCAGCTATTGCGTTCAGCGCATCAGTGAAGCCCGGATCGAGGCCAAGAAGGAAGGCAGGGACATCCGCGACGGAGAGGTTCGCACCGCATGTCAGCAGGCCTGTCCGACACAGGCCATTGCCTTCGGCGATGTCGTCGATCCCGATACCGAGGTGAGCAAACACAAGGCGGAACCCAGACATTACACGCTTCTGAAAGAGGTCAATACGCGTCCCCGCACCACCTATCTCGCCAGGGTCAAGGCGACGAGACGGAGGAGGTGCAGGGATGAGTGAAGCCACCCCAAGCACCGATCGAACGTATAGCGGCATTTCGGGCGAAATCACCGGCATTCCGGTCGCGTTTCCGAATGTGCGGGCCTGGTGGATCTGCTTTGGTTTTTCCCTTTGCCTTCTCCTGCTCTTTTTCATCTCGGCAGGTGTTCTCTTCCGCTACGGCGTCGGGGTCTGGGGTAATAATATCCCCGTCAATTGGGGGCTGGCGATTTCCAACTATGTCTGGTTCTTGGGCATCGGCCATGCCGGTACTCTGATATCGGCGCTCCTGCTTCTCGTGAATGCACATTGGCGCAATTCGCTGAACCGCTTTGCCGAAGCGATGACGCTGTTTGCCGTCATCTGCGCCGGCCTTTATCCCATCCTGCATCTGGGCAGGCCGTGGCTCTTTTACTGGATGGCCCCCTATCCGAATTCAATGGCGATATGGCCGCAATTCAAGAGCCCGCTCACATGGGACTTCTTTGCCGTTTTGACCTATCTGACCGTCTCAGTGCTCTTTTGGTACATCGGCATTGTGCCGGATCTGGCCGCCGTCCGCGACCGGGCAAAAAAGCGTCGGTATCAGGTCTTTTACGGGCTTTTTGCCCTGGGTTGGCGCGGGTCTGCGCACCATTGGGCGCGTTGGCGTCAGAGTTACCGGCTGGTAGCTGCAATTGCCGTGCCACTCGTCGTTTCCGTTCATTCGGAAATCTCGCTTCTCTTTGCCGCCGGACCCATTCCGGGTTGGGCCTCCACGGTTTTTCCACCCTATTTTGTGCTGGGGGCCGCTTTTTCAGGCTTTGCGGTGGTTGCAATGCTTGCCGTGCCTTTGCGGCATGCTTTCGGTCTCAAGGATTTGGTCACGGAACGCCATCTGGACCTGCTGGCCAAATTCCTGCTGGCGACCGGCTTCATGACGGCATATGGCTATGTTGCAGAGGTCTATGACGTCTTTTACTCCGGCGAGCAGCAGGAAATGGCAACCATGATGGACCGGTTTTCGGGTGCCTATGCCTGGAGCTACTGGGGTGCGGTGATTGCCAATTTTGTGCCGCTCCAACTGCTTTGGTTCGCCGCCATTCGCCGCAATCCCATTCTTCTTTTTCTCATCAGCCTGTCGGTCGTCGTCGGCATGTGGTTCGAGCGTTACATGCTGCTCGTAAGCTCCCTTTACCGCGACTATCTCGTTTCCTCCTGGGGTGAATATCACGCCAGCTTCTGGGAATGGTCGCTCTATGCCGGCATGATCGGCGTTTTCCTGGTGCCTTTTCTGCTCTTCGTCCGCTTCCTGCCAATGATCTCCGCATTCGAGGTCAATGAGGTTCTGTCGAAGGAAAAGGAGGCTGCACGTGGCTGAAGCTTCTCGCGAACGCGAACCGGCACCTAACAAGGAGGCCATGTTCGGCTTCATAGCCGAGTTTGACCGGCCATCCCGGCTTGTCGAGGCGGCTGAAACCACCCGCAAGGAGGGCTATGTGTCCATGGACGCCTATTCGCCCTTCCCGATCAGCGGTTTGGCTGAAGCCCTCGGCCATAGTGACATGCGTGTACCCTGGCTCACCCTCTTTGGTGGAATCTTTGGCGCGGCTATCGGCTTGGGGCTGCAGATTTACACCAATCTCGATTATCCGCTCAATATTGGCGGGCGACCGCTGATTGCGTTCCCGGCTTTCATGTTGATCACGTTCGAACTGTTGGTGCTTTTCGCCGTCCTCTTTTCAATCATCGGCATGCTGGTGCTCAATCATCTCCCGCGGCTTCACCATCCGGTTTTCGATGTGGAGGATTTCCAGCTTGCCAGTTCGGAAAAGTTCTTCCTGATCATCTTTGCAAATGATGAGAAGTTTCACCCGGAACAGACGCTCCAATTTCTGGAAAGTTTGCAGCCCTTGCGGGCTGAAGCCGTGCAGCACGCGGAGGAGCCGGAATGATGCGCCGCTACCTCACCATGCTTTTCGCGCTACTGGCATTGTCGGCCTGTGATGAAATGAACCAACAGCCACGCTACGATTCCTATGAAGAGAGCCCGCTCTTCAGAGACGGAAAATCACTGCAATCGGCTCCGCCCGGCACCGTCTCCAGAAACGCGCGGGCTGATGCGGAAGCGTTGCTGAACCGCCCGCCGATGACGTCTGCCCTGCTCGAACGGGGCAGGGAGCGTTTCGAGATTTACTGCAGGCCATGCCACGACGCTTCCGGCTACGGCAATGGAACAGTGCCGGCGCGCGGCTTTCCAAAGCCGCCTAGTTTTCACAGCGCCCGGCTTCGCCTTGCAGGTCCGGCCTACTTTGTCTCCGTCATCACCGACGGCCATGGGGTGATGTACTCCTATGCGGATCGCGTTGCGCCTGCCGACCGCTGGGCGATTGCCGCCTATATTCTGGCCCTTCAGCGCAGCCAAAGCGCAACCCTCGATGCGCTTACAGCCGCAGAACGGCAAAAACTAGCAAAGGGGGGATCATGAGACGCCGTCACCTCGGTATTGTCATTGCAGCCGTCGTGCTGACCCTGCTTGCGCTCCTTGCAGCCTTCATGATGCCCGGCGGCCTTTACGGCTGGCTTACTGCCATCTTTTTCTGGAGCAGTTTTCCCATTGGTGGCTTGCTCCTCATTCTGATGATGCAACTCATTCCGGGGCGATGGACCCATGAATATGCCGATGGAATCGAGCCGCTTCTGTTTCTCTTTCCCCTGGCGTTGATCTTGTTCCTGCCGGTGGTTCTTTCGACCGTGGATATCTATCCGTGGGCGCAGGAGGGGAGTGGGCGAAGCGCAAGGATTTATTTCTCCACCTCCTTTTTCGTTCTGCGCACGGTTTGCTTCTTTGCTGCGGCAACACTCATTTCGATTGCGTTGTTGTGGCGGCCACACTGGTCAACGCCCGTTGCCGTACTGGGGCTGATACTGCTCTCGGTGGGCGGCATGGTGGTCTATTCCGACTGGCTGATGTCGCTGACGCACGATTTTCACTCCTCCGGCTTCGGCCTTTATGTCCTGTCAATTCAGGCGACGATCGCGCTTTGCGGGCTCATTTTACTGCGCATGTTCCGGCCTCTGTCCGACACGGCCTATGGCCTGCATGGCGGGCTTTTGCTCTGCGCGCTGTTGTTGTGGATCTATTTCGCTTTCATGCAGTTTTTCATCATCTGGTCCACCGATCTTCCCAACGAGGTTGCCTGGTACCTCATTCGTGCGGAGGGCGTGTGGAACATCCTGATCTGGGTGATTGCTATGCTTCACTTCATTCCGGCCTTTCTCCTGCTTTTTGCGCCGCTTCGTCGCGGGCGTTATTGGCTCGCCGGTTTCGCCGTCAGTGTCCTCATTGGAAAGTGGCTGGAGACGCTCTGGATCGTGCTGCCCGGACATGAAAACGGGTCCTCTGTGCTGGTGGCGACCTTGAGCTTTGTCGGGCTCGGCGGCCTGAGCCTAATAGTGGCTTTTGCAGCAAGGGCTCGCTTGCAAAATGGTGGTTTTGCTTCGAACACCTCGGGAGCGAGTCATGGTGCCTGAAGCAGGAAAAGAAACATCAGGACCCGATTATGAAGCCCGTGACGCAAGCACGCGTTCTGTCCTTCTGGTTGGAGCAGGGCTCATTGCCGGGATCCTCGTTTCGTTCGGCGTCGTCGCTGGAATTGTTGCTTTGTTGGGCGGGTGGAAACCCACGCCGGCAATGCTTGACGCGCCTTCATGGCAGTCAGCCGCGTTTCCGCATCTGCAGGTCAGACCAGGCAAAGAGGGGGCTGCCTTGCGCAGAAGGAATGCGGCAAGGCTTGAGGGCCTTGGTTGGGCCGACGAAGCCGCCGGGCGGGTTCATATTCCCATTGAGCGGGCCATGGAGCTGATCGCTCGGGAGGGGTGGCCGCGCCAGGCAAAGGAAGAAGGAGGGACATGATGCGTATCAGCCACATCCTGATCTGCCTGTTTCTTGCCGCCACACCGGCGGTGGCAAATTTCAATCCTTTCGACAAGGCCGGGATCGACCAGAAGGAGAATGCGCACGTTCCCATGGACCGCGTCTTCACAGATGCGGGCGGAGAGCCGGTAACCCTTGGCCAGCTTGGCGGCGGCAAGCCCATCGTTCTCGTTCCCGTCCTCCACCATTGCCTCAACATCTGCGGTGTCACGCTCGGTGGTCTGATGAGCGCGATCGAAGCGCAGGCGTTCAAGCCGGGCGAAGACTTTGTGCTGGTCGCCTTCGGCATCGACCCGGACGAGGGGCCGGCAGCGGCAAGAGACGACCTCGACGCATTGCGCAAGCGCTTCCCGGACATGTCATTCGAGGGCATTCATGCCCTGACCGGCGATCAGAAGCCCGTTTTCGAGGCGATGGATGCACTCGGTTATCGCTATGGCTATGATGAGACGATCGAACAATATGCCCATGTTGCCGCCACGGCAGTGCTGACATCCGACGGCACGCTTTCGCGCTGGCTTTACGGATTATCGCCGCAACCCAACGACCTGAAGCTTGCGCTGACGGAAGCCGGGCGAGGAGAAATCGGCAACTGGACGGACCAGCTTCTCCTGCTTTGTTACCATTATGATCCGGTCACCGGCCAATACGGCTCAATCGTCCAGATTGCGCTCAAGGTCAGCGGCGGTCTTTTCGTCGTGGGTGCCGGCAGCCTCATTGGCTTCGCGCTGATGCGGGAGCGCAGGAAAACAAAGGGGAGCAAGGCATGAACGATTTTGCCTCCGCCTGGCCCGATGCGGCCTCCGCCTATGCATCGAATGTCGATTTGCTGGCGCTGTTTTTCATGGCGTTGGTTGTCATCCTGTCGGCACCCGTTTTTATTTTGATGGTGGTATTCGCCACCAAATATCGCCGCGGAAAGAATGCCGACCGGACAGAGCCGATCAACCGCAATATGTGGGTCGAAGTGTCATGGGCCGTGGTTCCGTTTCTGCTCATCCTGTTTTTCTACGGCTGGGCTACATCCCTTTTCATCGTCCACGCCAGTCCGCCTTCGGATGCGCTGGAAATCAAGGCCGTTGGCAAGCAGTGGATGTGGAAGTTCCAGCACGCGGGCGGCCAGCGCGAAATCAATGAACTGCATGTGCCTGTGGGCAAGGACGTAAAGGTCGTCCTGGCATCCCAGGATGTCATTCACAGTCTTTACATTCCAGCCCTCAGGATCAAACAGGATGCGGTGCCGGGCCGTTATACCGAGCTTTGGTTCAACGCAGAAAAGCCTGGCACCTACTGGCTGGCATGCGCCGAATTCTGCGGCACGGACCATTCGGCAATGACAGGCAAGTTCATCGCCTTGCGCCCTGCAGACTATTCCCGCTGGCTTGCCGAAAACGGCAGTGACGGGTCGCTGGCAGCCGAAGGCGAGAAGCTCTTTGTGTCGAGCGGTTGCAGCGGCTGTCATTCGCCGGATGCCAAGGTTCACGCGCCGAGCCTTGCGGGCTTGTACGGTCGGCCTGTGCCGCTGGAAAACGGCGACGTTGTCACGGCTGACGATCAATATATCCGCGACAGTATCCTCCTGCCGCAATCGCAGATCGCAGCCGGTTATCCACACATCATGCCCACCTTCGAGAACATCTTGAGCGAGGAGGATGTGTTGAAACTCGTCGCCTATGTGAAATCCCTGGCAAAGGCCAGTGAGGAGAATTTGCCATGAGCAGCGTCACCAATCACGACGAGCGGCCCAATCCGGACAATCTCGACGATCCCGGCCTTTCCGAAACGAAGACCGAGCGCGTCAGTTATCTTCGCGCCGGGCATACGCTCAGATCCTGGCTCTTCACGACCGATCACAAGCGCGTCGCGCTGCTCTACATGATGTCGATCACGTTCTTCTTTTTCATTGGAGGCATCGCGGCGGCTTTTGTGCGTGCTGATCTTCTGACACCCTCAGCCGATCTTATGACCAACGAAGGCTATAACCGCGCCTTTACCCTTCACGGGGTCATCATGGTGTGGTTCTTCCTCATTCCTTCAATCCCGAATACATTCGGCAATTTCCTCATCCCGTTGATGATCGGCGCGCGTGATCTCGCCTTTCCGAGACTGAACCTTCTCAGCTGGTACATCTTCATTCTGGGAGGGATATTCACGCTTTTCGTGCTCATTCTGGGCGGCGTCGATACCGGCTGGACCTTCTACACGCCGCTTTCATCCATGTATGCCAATGGCAATGTCGTTCTGGTCGCGACCGCTGTTTTCATTGTCGGGTTTTCATCCATCCTGACCGGACTGAATTTCATCGTGACGATCCACAAGCTTCGCGCGCCGGGTATGACCTGGGGCCGGTTGCCGCTCTTTATTTGGTCGCACTATGCCACGTCAGTCATTCTTGTTCTGGCAACGCCGGTGCTTTCCGTCACGCTTGCGCTCATTGCTGCCGAGCGGCTTTTCGGACTTGGCATTTTCAATCCGGAGCTCGGCGGCGATCCGCTCCTGTTCCAGCATCTCTTCTGGTTCTACAGCCATCCTGCTGTCTATATCATGGTGCTGCCGGCGCTCGGCGTTGTGTCAGAGCTGGTGGCTGCCGCGGCCCGCAAGCCCGTCTTCGGCTACAAGTTCGTGGCCGGGTCCTCCATCGCCATTGCCGTTATCGGCTTTCTGGTCTGGGGACACCACATGTTCGTTTCCGGCCAGTCGATCTATGCGAGTGCGGTGTTTTCGTTTCTCAGCCTCGTGGTCGCCGTGCCATCGGGCATCAAAATCTACAATTGGACCGCAACACTTTACAAAGGCGATATATCGCTCGATCCGCCCTTTCTGTTTGCCATGGGCTTTATCGGACTTTTTGTCGTCGGCGGACTGACCGGACTGGCCGTTGCCATGCTGGCCATCGACGTCCACTTGCACGACACCTATTTTGTCGTCGCGCATTTTCATTACATCATGGTGGGCGGAACGGTATCGGCCTATTTCGGCGCGCTGCATTTCTGGTGGCCGAAGATTGTCGGCCGGCTCTATTCGGTCGTCTGGGGCCGGTTGAGCGCGATGTTTATTTTCATCGGTTTCAACTTCACCTTCTTCCCGCAGTTCATCCTGGGATACGAGGGCATGCCGAGACGCTATCATGTCTATCCCGAGCAGTTTCAGGTGCTGCACGACATGTCGTCCATCGGCGCCAGCATTCTCGGCATCGCCTACCTGATGCCCGCCGTCTATCTCTACTACTCGCTTCGATATGGCCAGCCGGCGGGAAACAATCCGTGGAACGTCACGGGGCTTGAATGGACCATTCCGTCGCCCCCGCCAAAGCACAATTTCGATGAGATTCCGACCGTAGACGGGCCGCCTTACAACTACCCTGTCAGGAAGGAGGCCAAGCATGCGTGAACTGCCGAAAGTTCAGACCCCCTATGTTGATCGCGCCCAGCAGCATGAGGCCGGGATCATGGGAATGCATATCTTTCTGGCAAGCGAGATCATGCTTTTTGGCGGGATTTTCATGGCGATCGCCGTCATTCGCCAAGCGCATTCGCAGGAGGTGGTCGAGTATTCAAAGGAGCTGCACTATTACCTGGGTGCCATCAACACGATGCTCCTCCTGACCTCGAGTTTCCTGGTCGCTGCAGCCGTGCACATGTCGCGCCATGCGCGTCGCAAGGCCGTTCTTGCGCTGCTCGTTTCGGCTGCCTTTCTCGGTCTTCTGTTCCTGGGTCTGAAGGGCTTTGAGTATTGGAGCGAATTTCAGGAGGGCAGGCTGCCCGTTGCGGGAGGGATGGAGAAAATCAACAGTGCGCCGGGCAGGCTTTTTCTCAATCTCTATCTGGTTTCAACATCGCTGCACGCCGTCCATCTGACAATTGGCGTCATTGCCCTTCTGGTGGTTGCGGGCCGGATCTACACGCGCCGTTCAGCGCTTCCGCAACGCTCCGTGGTGGTGGAAACGACAGCAGCCTATTGGCATCTCGTCGATATCATCTGGATTTTTCTCTATCCCCTTCTCTATCTGGCGCGGTGAGGCCGACATGAAAACAGGCGTTCTCTTTTCAGTTTGGGTCGCGCTTTCTGCGCTTCTTGTTGCAACCGTGGTTGCGAGCTTTTTCTTAACCGGAATTCCCTCTCTTGCCGCCGGGCTGTCCATCGCATCCATCAAGGCGGGCCTTGTCTTCTGGTACTTTATGGACTTGAGGGGCGAGAAAGGCCTTGTGCGACTGTCCGCTGTCGTTGCCATCCTCTGGCTCTTTATCTTCTTTCTCCTGGTTGCACCGGATTATCTTTTTCGGACGGTTTGAACGGCGGGAAGCTTACGGTTTGTGGGCAATTGGAACATGGCGTGCGATCCCCGGTTAGGTCGGGCGAAAAGATCCCAGCACAAACAACGGAGCGATCCCATGAAACCGGACATAAAACCGGGTGCGAAGTTTCCGGACTACGTACTCCCAGACCATACCAAAACGGCCCGTCGACTTTCCTGGTTGCAAGGCGACCAATTGATGATCGTCGTACTCACACGCGGTTTCTTCTGCCCGAAGGACCGGGCGCATATGCTGGAACTTGTGCGGTTTCATCAGCAATGCGTGGTCGGCTATACCCAGCTTGTCACCATCACCACAGATGACTGGCACGTGACCAACAATTATCGTCAGCAAACGGATGCGCAATGGCCGTTTCTTTATGATGAAGAGCGCATGGTCCAGAAGGATCTGGATATCAAGGAATATACCGATACCTCTCACGACGTGATGATCCCGCACACCATCGTTCTCGGGCGCGACCTCGAAATCCACAAGGTCTATAACGGTTATTACTATTGGGGTCGCCCATCAATGGCCGAGCTGCACGCCGATCTTCGCGATCTCGCACAAAAGACCTATCAGGATTGGGATATTACAAGGCCCGAACTGCGCAAGAAATGGGAAGAGGGCGATATGTCGGACTTCTACCCTTATGGAGACAATTCCATTTCCATGGAAGGTCTCATGCTGGAGATGGCCGGTGCAACCGACCAATATGCTGGTTCGCCACAGATGCCGGCAAAAAAAGAATAACTGCGCCTGAACACACGCCGTGGCCATGGTGTCGCTGCACAAATGCCGGTTTTTCGACGTGATCCTGGAACGTCGCCGCGGTTTTATCGTTAGGCGGGCAGATGTCTCTCAGCTGGCGCTTACATGCGCCGGATAAAGGGCATTCGGACAGCGCCTTTCGGTGCGGCTGACACGAACATTTGCCGCCACGGCGCAAACCCATCCACTCATGAGGATGTGCGTATCCACATGTCCAGATTTCGTGCATCCCAAAAGAAGGAGAACGCTATGCGAAAGCTAGAAACAGCGCTTGCTGTCATTTTGATGGCCTCGCCAGCCGTTGCCGCGCAGCAAAACACTGCTGACAATACGGCAAAATCCAATAACCAGCAGGAGGTCGACCGTGCTGAGAATGCCGTATTCTCCCGTTGGGATACAAACAACGATCAGCGCCTCGAAAATCAGGAGTTTGTCAGCGGACTTCATGACGCATGGAGCGGCGACAATGATCAGATCGACCAGGCCGCTTTCGACGAGAACTGGAACAACTGGTTCACCGCCGAAAAGCCTGATTTTTCCGAGATCGACGAAAACGACGATGGCCAGTTGTCGCAGGACGAGCTCAACACTGCCGTCAACGAAGCCAACCTGCAGGACAATTGGCAGGGAGCAGAAGACAGCTATCTCACGCCGGAAGAGTTCAGAGCAGGCATGCAGTCTGTCAATGACCGCAACCGCGATGGCACCCTGGATCAGCAGGAGACCGAAGGGCTTCTCACAATCGTCGAAGTGATCGTTCCGGCCGACACGCAAACTGCATCTCAAAACAGCCAGGCAGACCCCAGCGAGGTGCGTGTTGGAAACGTCATTTCCTTACGTGACTGGGATACCGACAGCCTCTACGGTTCGACCTGGAGCGCGGAAGCCCTGTTCGATCGCAATGTCTATAGCCCCGGCGGCGAAGAGATCGGCGACGTCGAGGACCTGATCGTGGGGTCCGATGGTACACTACTGGCTCTGGTCGCCGAAGTCGGCGGCTTCTGGGATATCGGCGATACCCATGTCAGCATCCCGTGGAATCAAGTCAGCTTCCGCGATGACGGTTCGCTGACGGTTCCGGTGACCGAAGAGAACGCGGATGACTTCAGCATCATCAACACGCCTTCGAAACAGCAGCTATCCGGTGGGATCGTGTCCAATCTCGATGATCGCGACATCGGTCTTCGCGCATGGCGTGCATCCGAACTGATTGGCGACCGTGCGCGTGTTCACGCAGGCACAGACCAGGTTGGTGATCAAACCTCTGCCGGAAGCGACACGACAATGAACAGCCAATCTGCAAATTACCGGGACTTCGGCTATGTTCAGGACCTGCTTTTTGATGAGGGCAAGATCGCTGCAGCCGTTGTCGAGGTTGCACCGGGTTATGGTGTGCGAGGCCGCTTCGCTTACCCATATTACGGTTATGAATATGGTTGGACGCCGGGCAGCCAGTATTATGACCTGCCTTACACGGGCGACGAGGCCGCAACCGTGGAGCCCCTCAATCAGGACCGGCTAAACGACGAAAGCTGACCGGTAAGATCACGCGAAAAACAAGAGATGCGCAACAAGCAAATCTGGCCAGCCGGAACCTCCGGTTGGCCAGTTCTACCTTTAAATCTGTATTAGCCCGCGACGAAGGTACGAAACTGTACATACGAGGAATGGCGGCATGCGTTCGTAGACGCCAACCAAGCGTTGTGTTATTGTTATCCTCAAATTAATTCAGATTTCCGTCAATTTTCAATGATAGAAAATCTAATGAAAGCCTCTTTGCTGACAAAAAACGTCAGTGTTTGGTCGCGCCAAAGCCTTCCATCCGAGACAAGGGAAGGACGGGCGGTGAAAGACCAGATTTTAAATATATATGGAACGTTTACGCCGCAGGATATCGCGATCATGCGTGAAGCGATCCGCATTGCCCGCAGCGAACAGGAAGGACAACCCTTCCAGGATGACGGGGTGCTCGAAGAAACCGTGGTCAGGCTTTATGCCCGGGGAATGGTTGATCCGGCAAGGCTTGGCCAGACAGCTGCCCTGCTTGCCAAACATCGGCGTCAATCCAAACGCTCTTGATGGAAGTCCTTTCTGCCAGCGCGAAATGAACGTGCCAGCGGTGTGGCCGAAACGCCATAAATCAGTACAGACACGAAAGCGACCATGGAACCGGCTTCCCACAGGATGGATGTACCTGCGTCTTCCTTCGAGAAGGTGAGGTAATAGATCGTCGAAACCCCCACGGGGCCGAACCATCCGAGGAAGGCGGCTTCATTCAATGAAGCCACTTTCGGGATCGCGCGCCGGGCGATAATCCAGAACAGTGGCCTTCTCAGCAGCAGAACGGCTATGGAGAATGCTGGCCCTTGCCAGCCGAAGGACACCCATGCGTCCCATGGCAGCATGATGCCGATCAGCACAAAAACCGGAAGATCAAAGAAGCGTTCCACCGCCTCCTGAAGGTGCTCCTGTTTTTGCAGTTCAGGACCCGCCACCTGGCTGAAAGCCACGCCCGCGGCAAAGGTTGCCAGAATACCGTCGCTGCCCATCAGCCGTGTGGCTGCCAAAACGACGATGGAGAGGGCGAGCGCGATTGTCATGATCGATTGCGGTTCGGAAACCGGTTGCCGTCTGGCCCATTTAAAGAGCCGCCCGGCACCCCAGCCGAAAAGGACCCCCAGTGCTGCGCCGCCCAGGATTTCCCAGATCAGCACGCGCACCAGCCATTCAGTCCAGGCGGCGCGTGCCGTTTCTCCAATCAACAGAATGGGCAGCATGACGAAAAGCAGGGCAAGCCCGTCATTGGCGCCGCTTTCCGCCGTCAGCAGGTTGCGCATGCGGGCGGGCACGTTTTCTTTGGCAACCTTGCCGTTGACGATAGCACCCGCCACCACAGGATCGGTGGGGGCGAGTGCTGCGCCAATGAGCAGGGAAAGAAGAAGCGGCAGCTGAAGAACGAAATAGGCGGCTGCCGCACTGGCCGCCCAGGTGCATAGCATCAACGGGCCGATTGCCATGGCAACGGAGAGGTAGGCGTTAGACAAATAATGCCGCGGCATGCGCAGTGCTGCTGCCATAACCGCGATACAAAGTGTCAGCCGGGCAAGCTCTTCAAGGGCGAAATACTTGTCTACCGGCAGCTTGTCGGGATCGACAAGTCCGCTCACATGCGGCCCGAGAAACGTGCCGAGCAGGATGCAAATGAGGCTTTCGCCAATCCAGAGCTTGTTCTTGAAGTAGCCAGCGACCAGACTTAGCGCCAAAACCACTCCGCCAGCAATCAGGATTGCTGAATTGAAGCCCACATTCATATGTCTGTTCCCTTCCACGCTGCAGCGCGAACGGCGCAGCGTCCTTTATCGGTTCGCAAATGTCCGGGAATTACCGATCTGATCGCCTGTTTGCGGCGTGGTCCTTGTATTCCTCGGTCTGCACGTTCTTGCTGTCGAGGCCGCGTTCTTCGGAGTGGCTGGCCTTGTCGCGATTGGAAAGAACCTTGTCCTTATCCAGGATGTCGTCATCGAGTTCCGTCATCGCGCCGCTTCCATCGCCTTTGCCCTGGCTTCCCTGTTTGAAGTGTTTTTTGTCGGCATTCGCCATCATGCATCTCCTCTCTCTCGGGTTGGCTGAATGCGCGTCGAACAGTGTTGTGCGGTCAATGTTCCCGCAGCAGTGAACATTCATTCACGGCGCCTGCAGCGCACGCACAAAGGCTCAAAGTCATAGTTCCACGCATCGGCGCTTTTCGCGCAAACGACGAATTTCCTGGGGAACACTATCGGCAAAGTCGGGTTAGGACGGCTTCCAAAACAGGAGACAGTTATGAAACTTACCACTTTGACATCCGTGCTCTTGATGCTTGCCGCGCCGGCATTCGCACAGTCGAGCGACACAAACTCCACAATGGAGACCGCACCGTCCGGCGCAGCCACGGCAGCATCGTCATCGTCAGACGCAGCAAATGATACCGAGATGGCACCAGCCACCGCAGAATTCGTGGAAAAAGCTGCACGCAGCGACATGTTCGAAATCCAGTCCAGTCAACTGGCCGCCGGACGCACGGATGGCGCGACAAAGGACTTTGCCGAGCAGATGGTGAACGATCATCAAAAGACAACCAAGCAGCTGAAGGACCTGGTTACATCCGGGTCGATCGATGCGGAATTGCCCACCGCCATGTCTCAGAAGCAGCAGGACATGCTCGATGAGTTGCGATCGCTGGACGCTGATGCTTTCGCAACCCAGTATCGCAACCAGCAGGTCAACGTGCATGAAAAGGCTGTTGAACTGTTTGATCAATACGGCAACCGGGGCGACGACGAGGCGCTCAGGCAATGGGCGGCAGAAACGCTTCCGACACTTCGTGATCATCTCCAGATGGCCAGGGATCTGCCGGAATAAACGCTGCCACCCGAAACGACCGCCCCGTCTTCCCCGAAGCCTCCTCCCCTTCAACCCCGCGAGCGGGAGCGGTCGTTTCACCAACTGCCCGGTCCCCACAGGAGGCCTGGAACAAACCGAACGCCTGCTGGTTGGCCCCCTATGCAAAACTCAGTTCACAAAAATCGACAAACCTTGGCCGCAATCACCCTCGTTGCGGCTGCCGCCTCTTATCAACCCGCGCATGCCGACGAGCCCATTAGATTGCCTGCCGGGCAGGTTGTTACCGACATTGCCCAAAACAGCATGAGCGCGGAAGAAATTCTGCAGGAGGATGCGATAACAAGCGTGCGCGTGGTGACACTCGCGGATTTCGAAGGAGCCCGCCTGCAGGACCTTCAGGACACGCTGGGAAATGCAGAAGACAATTTTGCGGAAGTTCGCTCGGCGATCGTGCGAAATGAAGCCTGGGAAAAAAAGCTTCTCGAGAGAGGCGTGAGCATCGACGACGTGCGGGCCGTGACACGCGATCCGACCGGGGCGGTGACATTTTATGTGCATATGCCATCACCCTGATACAGGGTCAGCGGAGTTGGAATGATACGGATCAACGGACGCATTATCATCGGCGCTTTCATCGCATCGGCTTTGATCGGCGCGGCGGTCCTGCTGACCACCGAGAACGCAGACGGCCAATCACGGGATGAGACGGACCTGCGCGCCTTGCGCAAGCAAGCGCTTTCCCTGGTCAATCAAGCCCGAACCACAAGGGATCGTTCGGAGCTTCATCTCTCAGAGCCGCTCAATGCGGCCGCCCAATCCCACGCCGAGGACATGCTGCAACGCAACTACTACAGCCACACGTCACCCGAGGGCGACGATGTGCGAGACCGGTTTATGGACCAGGGCGGCAGCCGATGGAAACTGGTGGCCGAGAATATCGCGACATGCCGCGGTTGCTCAGTTCCGTCCGACGCCGGGCGTGTGCGAGAGTTTCATGAAGGGTGGATGCAAAGCCCCGGCCACCGCCGCAACATCTTGCAGGAAGGACTGTCCGGTTTCGGCTTTGGCATCGCCGGCGCAGACGGCACGATTTACGCTGTGCAGACATTCGCAGGCGCTGGCACCTCCGCTGGCGGCGAAGAACAAGTACGAGAGAAGAGCCTTTCCCGCGATGAACAAAGCGACTTTGCACTTTCCGTACTCAATGAGAAACGCCGGGAGGCGGGGCTTTCTCCCCTTCAGCCGAGCGATCATCTCGCGCAAGCGGCTTTGAACCTTCAGGAAAACGGCAGCTCGCTCAACGATGGCAGGGATATCTACGCCGCTTTGCCCGAGGGGCGAGGCGATTGGCGCAGCATAAACCTGTTGCAGGCAACCTGCGGCGGGTGCGGTACCGAGCCGATGCGTAGCGACATTCGCCGTTTTCTCGATCAGTGGCTTGATGGTCGCGCCTCGCAAAGTCCACTTCTGGCGGAGTCCGCCACGCATTTCGCGCTCCACCTGCACGCCAACGGGGAAGGCCGTAAGTCAGCGATTGCGCTCGTTGGCAGCCATTTCTGAACTTTGCTGGTCGCCAAAAGACCTCTTTCGGGAACAAGTCTGGAGGGGCTTTGTTGGGGTGCTTTCAATCCAACGGTTCCGAGACTTACTCGGGACCATGGCCGGAAGGAGGTTCCAAAAATGGACAGGAAAACCATCTTTACGCTCGGCTTGGGTCTAGGCCTGCTGCTGCCGGCAGTTGCAGAGGCTGCCAGTGCGTATGCAACAACAGACGTGAACATGCGGGCGGGTCCGGGCACGAACTATCCGGTTCTCGATGTCATTCCAGACAATGCACGCGTGCAGATTTTTGGCTGTATGCGCCAGCGCAGCTGGTGTGATGTCGCCTATCGCGGCACACGTGGTTGGACCTCGCAGAATTATCTGCAGGTCCCCTACCAGAACCGCCGTGTGCCGGTCAGGCCGCGCGTCTATCGCCCGCTTGGTATCCCCAACGCCACATTCTCAATTGGCCCTTATTGGGATCGTCATTATCGCGGCCGAGATTTCTACCACGACCGTCGCCGGTGGGACCCGCGAGACCGCGGAGATCATCGTCGACATTGCCGTGAGGGCCGAGGTCACTGCAGAAACAATCGATAGATAGGAAGGAGGGAGGCACTCATGCTGAAAACCCTGACCACCATCACACTGGCACTGTCTGCGGTGCCGCTCCACGCCCAGGTCATTCGCCGTGAAGGCGAGCCGATTCAGCCTGATCCATCAGAGGTTAGCCGCCTGACCAAAGCCGTTTTTGAACGCTGGGACGCAGATGGGGACGATCTGATCGGCCTGGGTGAGTTCTCCGCCGGTCTGCATCAGGCATGGACAGGGCCCAGCAAAAGCCTGGACAAGGAGGTGCTCGACGCGCACTGGCAGGCATGGCTCGACACACCGGCGCCGGACTTCGCGGCTGCGGACAAAAACGGCAACGGACGCCTTTCAAAGGACGAGTTGCTGGTAGCCATTCGCAACGCGCATTTCGCCAATAGCTGGATGGGCATGAATGACGGACAAATGTCCTATGACCAGTTCAACAACGACATATTCGACGCGGTGGAACGAATGGGCATGAGCCCATTTGAGCAGATCGCCGATCAGGCAGCACCGCAAAACAACGACTATTCCGCCCTGGAGGCCGAACAGCCGATCATCGAATTGTCCAAATGGGATCCCGACAGTCTTTATCAGGACGGGTGGAACCTTGATGCGATTTTGGACAAACCCGTGTTCGGTCGCGACCGGCAGGAGATCGGCTCCGTTGAGACCCTGCTGATTGCCAGTGACGGACGCATCGAGGCACTGGTGGCCGAGGTCGGCGGCTTCTGGGATATCGGTGATACGCATGTCAGCGTGCCGTGGGACGAGGTGCAATTTCGCCAGGACCGCAGCGTTGTCATTCCCGTCACGGAAGACAATGTGGACGATTATAATACAAATCAGGTTCTTTCGCGCGAGGCGGTATCCGACAATGTGGAGACGAACATCACAAAAAGTGAAATCGGCCCCAATGTCTGGCGGACCGGTAGGTTCATTGGCGATATGGCCCGTACCTATGTGATGAGCAACGTTCCCGCCGAGGACGGCGCTGATGATAAGTCGGCAAAAGAGAACTACTCGGCTGCGCCACGCGTGACACAAGGCCCGCATCATTCTTACGGCTACGTCTCGGACCTGGTCTTCAAGAACGACAAGATAGCAGCAGTGCTCATCGATCCTTTTCAGGCACAGGGAGGAGAAGGGTTGCGTGCATATCCGTTTTACGGTGGCGACTATGGCTGGACACCCGACGCGACCTATTACGATCTGCCTTATTCGAACAAACAAACGGCAGAGCAACCTGCATTCAATGTAGAAAGGTTAGCCGCACCGGGGTGATGTCAAGAGCCGCGCAATTGTTGCTTTTGTGAGTGGCGCTGGCACTCAAGACATTGAGAAAAGCGCTGCCAGGCCGTGCAAGGGCTATTTCTGCGTGACTGGCAAAACCGGCTCGTCTGTCACCAATCTGAAACCCAGATGCGCGGGTGGTGCGCCCACCGCGCAGCCTCCGCGGGCGGGATCGCGTTCGATGTAGGGAATGGCTGCGATATGTTCGCCGCCAGCGAAGAATGCGGGACATCGTTCGCGGGGTACCGGCTGTTCGCCTTCGCCGCTGTAGCAGTCATCCGTCCATTCCCAGACGCTGCCGTCAAGATCGGCGACACCTTCCTTGCTGATGGAGAAGCTTCCCTTGGTTTTAAGTGTGCGCGGCGCAAGACCGGCTGTCATATAGGTGGAGGCCCATCTGAGATCGGGGGATGTGAAAATCGGGTCCGGCTCCTTCGGCAGCACATCCTTGGCCATGAATTCCCATTCCTCCATGGAAGGCAGCCGGAAGGGATGGTGAGCCCTCTGACCAATCCAGAGCACGTATTGTAAGATATCCAGATAGTTAAGTCCGGTTGCAGGTGTGTCTTCAGGCTCTTTTCCGGGCTTGGGACGCAACGCTTCAGAGCATGCGCCATCCTCGAAACAGGCATTCCATTCCGCAATCGTTACTTCATATTTCTGAACGTAGATCAGACGGCCATCCGGCATGGCAACCGGTTGCTCAGCCATCTGCGGAACATAACGCATATCGGGGCCGCGCATGGCATACGCGGCCCCGATGGCAAGTGCCGCCGCCAGCAAACCTGCAAGCCCAAGGCGGGTTGCGCGGTGATCAGCCAGTCGGGCGGCGGCGGGATTCATGATGTCATCTCCTCATTCAGCTGCCGATGTGATGCGGTGCAACCACCTGTTCCATCAGGTTGTTGTCCCATTCGCCTTCCACCACGAAATGGGCTGTAGCTCCCAGAAGCGCGGCTTCAATGAGGTTATGGTTCACATAGGCGTAAACACCGGGCTGTTTGAATGTGTAGAGCGCTGCGCCCGAACTGCCACCGCGAATGAGCCAGGTTTCAAGACCGGTCTGCGGTGCATCACCGAATGAACCGGTTTCCCACACGAAATCGCCGTGACCACCAATCAGGTGCGGGCGGGTGTCGCGGTTGGCCTGGTTGTGGACCATCAGCACTGTTTGTCCGACTTTTGCCTTCAGCGCATGATCCCCGGTCAAAGCGCCAACGGCACCATTGAAGACCTCGTGGGTGGGAACGAGCGTCCGCATCGCATCCACGCTGTCGCTGTAGTCGTCGCCGGCAGCATCATAGGTCTTGAAGTCCCCGTTCTCGTCGCGCGGCAGATAGTAGTCCTGCTCACCGATATAGGCGATGCTGTCATAGTGCAGCGGATTGCCCTTGGCATCTTTCAGCCCGTCGCGCGGCAGCACCATCATTGTGCCGTTCATGCCATGGGCAACGTGGTAGGGGATCATCGCCCCGCCGGGTGCACAGTGATAGGTGAAGACGCCGGGTTTGGTGGCTTTCCAGCGCAGAACCGTTTCTTCGCCGGGGAAGACGTGAGTGAGACCACCGCCGCCAAGTGCACCGGTCGACGCATGGAAGTCGATATTGTGCTCCATCAGATTGGTCGCGGGATTGCGCAGCGTGAGTTCGACATAGTCGCCCTCGTGGGCAATGATGAGTGGTCCGGGAACCGAACCATTATAGGTCAGAGCCCAGATGCTGGCGCCGGTGTCTTCGTCCACCACCATCAGCTTTTCTTCGATATCCATGGTGACCTCGATGATCTTCGGGCCACCGGTGGCAATCTGCTCATGCTCCGGTGCAAAAGGCGGTTGAACGAGCTCCTGCTTTACGCGGGTGTAGCCCGTCAGGTCCGCAGGTTTCGCCTTGCTGCCTTCGCTGACTTCAGCGGCAATCCGGTGAACGGGCAGTTGGCGTGGTCTTACCAGGTTGAGTTTTGGCATGACGGGCTGCGCCTTTGCAGCAGAACCAACGGCTGCTGCTGCCGCGCCCGCCAGCAACCCGCCCCTCAGCAGGTTGCGGCGATTGACCTTCAGGTTTTCGGTATTGAGTAACTTACGCATTGTAACCTCCAATGGTTCACGATTACCGGGGTCAGTCCATCTGGCTCCGGAGGTTTGAGAAATCAGTTTGTTGCAGGTGCGGTCTCGGCCAGCTTCTGGAGTTGCGCTTCGAAACGTTCCTTAGCCTTCGGCGGAATGCGGCCAGCGAGGAAATCGTCAGGTGCGGCTCCATTGCCCACTGCAACGGTCATCACCATCCCCATGGCAAAGTGCGGCTGGCATTCGACGCCGTAGTAACCTTCCTTGTCGAAGGTGACCTCGATTTCCTTGCTGATCTTGCCCTTGAAGTCCTCGGTACCATCCGGTGCCATACCCTTTACGGTCATGGCATTGTGGCCCTTGTCGGTCGCCACGAATTTAACCGTATCGCCGGGTGCGACGCGAACGGCGTCGGGCTCGAATACCATTTTCTCTTCACCAGATTTGTTGAGCATTTTGACTTCGATGGTTTCGGCAAATGCAACGCCGCTGAAGAGCGACGCAGCAAGCAGTGAAGTAGCGATAACGCGGAACATGGTCTTGTCCTTTCAATCTTGTGTTCGTTGACAAGAACAATAGGTCTTTCGCCCTCGCGAACGTTGTGCTGGCGCAAACTTCGTGATCGTTTTCGCCGGAGGCCGAGAAAAGAAACTGTGGCGTTGCTGCTGATCGTATGTTTATTGGATGGCATGCGAGACGAAGCACAGCAAAAGCCCATGGCGCGCCTGGATGAAAGCCTGTTGACGCACCTGCCGCCTTTTTCGCGGCTGGACAACAGGCAGATTCGCGACATTCTCGATCAGGCTACATCGAAGCGTTATAATGAGGGCGTCACGGTATTTGGCGAAGGCGAGGAAGCCGAGCGCTTCTTCATGCTGCTGGATGGATACATCCGGGTGATGCGCATCACCGATACCGGTGAGCAGGTGATAGCACTGCATATTCCGAGCGGTCAGTTGTTTGGCATTGCCCGCGCACTTGGCCGTGACACATACCCGGCGACAGCCGTCACCGCATCCGAAGCAATCATATTGAGTTGGCCGACCCGGCTGTGGGATCATTTCGCCTCTTATGATGGCTTCACGACAGAAACCTACAAGACTGTCGGTAAGCGCATCGGCGAGATGAACACCCGCATAGTGGAATTGGCCACGCAGCAGGTCGAGCAACGCATTGCCAACGCACTTCTGCGTCTCGTCAATCAGACCGGTCGCAAGGTGGAAGATGGTATTGAGGTCGATTTCCCGATCACCCGGCAGGATCTGTCGGAAATGACCGCCTCCACCCTGCACACGGTCAGCCGTCTCTTAAGCGCATGGGAAAAGGACGGTATCGTGAAAAGCAGGCGCAAGCGCATCGTCGTCAGCGACCCGCACCGGCTGGTCCTTCTCAGCCAGCCGCATTGACCGCATCGACAAGTTCGCTGACAAACGCATCCTCAGACAAGTCATATTCGGCACAGGCATCAGAGACCGTGTGAAACGGGTTGATCAGGCAGCCCACACACAGCATTCGATGCCGCATGAAAACCGGTATGGTCTGTGGCCATTTCTCCATCAGGTCGTTCAAGGTGATATCGGGATCGGTAATGCGTGCGTGCGGCATAGCAACATCCTTTCGAATTTGATGATAGCCAAGAATTCGCTTCAAACGTTGTTCCAGCACAAACTTCCCTGTCGTGAAAGCCGCTACCCCTCGGCTCCATCTTGAACCAAGGGGGGCCGATTCATGGCTGAAATTCTAACGAAATCGAGGGCGCGAAACGTGTTCTACGGGGGCTCATTGTTCTTCGTGGCCGTTTTTGTGGCGCTCACCGTGCATAGCCACATTTACATTACCGACGCATCCACGTCCGCCTTGCCTTTGAATGACGAGGTCGTTCACGGCAAGGAGGTGTGGGAGCGAAATTCCTGCATCAACTGCCATACGCTGCACGGGGAGGGTGCCTATTTCGCACCTGAGGTCGGCAATGTGATGACCCGCTGGGGAGTTGCCGACGATCCGGAGGCTGCCTTTGAAACCTTGAAAGGGTGGATGGAAGCACAGCCCTCCGGCATCGAGGGGCGCAGGCAAATGCCGCAATTCCATCTCACCGATGAAGAAATCCGCGGTCTTTCGGAATTCCTCCGCTGGGCCGATCACATGGACACCCAGGGCTGGCCGCCCAACGATGCGGGTTAAGGAGGAAAACCGATGAAATACCAATCACAAAAGGTAGCACTTGCCTATTTTGCCTGTGCGCTTGCCCTGTTTGCAATCCAGGTTCTCGGCGGGCTTTTGGCCGGCTGGGTTTATGTCTCGCCCAATTTTCTGTCAGAGCTTCTGCCGTTCAATGTCATTCGCATGATCCACACGAACGCGTTGATCGTTTGGCTTCTGCTCGGCTTCTTTGGCGCGGCTTACTTTCTTGTGCCGGAAGAATCCGAACGGGAAATCTTCTCCGTCAAACTCGCCTATCTGCAGCTCGCTCTGCTGGTCGTCGGCACGCTCGGTGCCGTGGTTTCCTATCTCGTGGGTATCCATGGCGGGCGAGAATTTCTGGAACAGCCCATGTGGGTGAAACTCGGCATTTTGGTTGCTGCCGTCATATTCCTCGTGAATATTTCGCTGACCGCCCTTGCAGGCCGCAAGACTGCGATCACCAATGTGCTGCTCATGGGGCTGTGGCTTCTGTCTCTGCTGTGGATCTTTGCACTCATCAATCCAGACAATCTGGGCCTCGACAAGATGTACTGGTGGTTCGTCGTTCACCTGTGGGTGGAAGCGACCTGGGAACTGGTCATGGCCGCAATCCTTGCCTTCCTGCTCTTGAAACTCACCGGGGTTGACCGCGAGGTTGTCGAAAAGTGGCTCTATGTCATCGTCGCCACAGCACTCTTCTCCGGTATTCTCGGCACTGGCCACCATTTCTACTGGATCGGCACGCCAGGCTACTGGCAATGGATCGGCTCGATCTTCTCAACCTTCGAAGTCGTTCCCTTCTTCCTCATGATGTCGTTTGCTTTCATCATGGTCTGGAAGGGCCGCCGCAACCACCCCAACAAGGCAGCACTTCTCTGGTCGCTCGGCTCGTCCACCGTTGCCTTCTTCGGCGCTGGTGTCTGGGGTTTCCTGCATACGCTGCACGGCGTGAACTTCTACAGCCACGGCACGCAGATCACCGCAGCACATGGTCACCTTGCTTTCTTTGGCGCTTATGTTGCGCTCAATCTTGCAATGTTCACCTATGCCATGCCGATGCTGCGCGGCCGCGAGCCCTATAATCAGGTGCTCAATATGGCAAGTTTCTGGCTGATGACCGGCGGCATGGCCTTCATGACCTTTGTCCTGACATTTGCCGGAACCATCCAGACTCATATGCAGCGTGTGGTCGGCGATTATTACATGGATGTGCAAGACACGCTTTCCATCTTCTACATCATGCGCTTTGGCGCAGGTGCGGCGGTGGTCATCGGCGCGCTTCTCTTCATCTATTCGATGGCTGTCGTTCATAGGCGCGAGGTCATTGCGCCTGGTGAAGCCAACCCGGCACCAGGAGAGTAAGCAATGAACATGCACATCTCTTCCACTCTGCCCTTTTACGAGCCAGCCGGACGTGAATGCGAGCTCTTTGAAATGGCTTTTGAAAACGGTTTGCCCCTTCTTCTGAAGGGGCCGACCGGATGCGGCAAAACCCGTTTTGTCGAACATATGGCGGCAAAACTGGGTAAGCAGCTCTATACTGTCGCATGCCACGACGACCTCTCCGCGGCGGACCTCATAGGGCGTTATCTGCTCAAGGGCGGGGAGACAGAATGGGTGGACGGGCCTCTGACCCGTGCCGTGCGCGAAGGTGCGATCTGCTATCTCGACGAGGTGGTGGAAGCGCGCAAGGACGTGACCGTCGTTCTGCACCCGTTGACCGATGACCGGCGCACGCTGATGATCGACCGCACCGGCGAAGAGCTGCAGGCGCCTCCCGGCTTCATGCTGGTTGCCTCTTACAATCCGGGCTATCAGAATGTGTTGAAGCGGCTGAAGCCTTCCACCCGCCAGCGTTTCCTGTCCATGACATTCGGCTTTCCCGAAGCGGAAGCGGAAATCGCCGTTGTTGCCCGCGAAAGCGGTCTCGAAAAGGGTCGCGTTGCACCTCTCGTGCGTCTTGCCGGGCATATCCGCGCCCTTTCCGGAATGGATCTGGAAGAGGGTGTTTCCACCCGTCTTCTGGTCTATACCGCCAAGCTGATGGCCCGCGGCATGAACGTGGATCAGGCAATCCAGGTTGCCATTATCGAACCTTTGACAGACGAGCCGGACGTGAAGCAATCGCTGCGCGATCTGATCTCGACCATTTACGGGTGAGGCTATGCATCTTCTCGACCTGATGGAACCGGAAGAAACCGTCGGCCATCTCTGGCATGGCATTGCCAGGGACATGGGCAGGGCGGTTACATATCCCGATGCAGCGGTGCGCATGGACGAGCTTCGTCAGAGCCTCGTTCTGCTGTTTCATGCACTGGGAGGCAGCGGCAGTGTGGAAATCAGCGAGGCTCCGGCAACCATTGCCCGGCACCGCCGTTCCCTCACCAGAAGGCTGAGTGGTGAACAAGACAAGGAATGGGTGCCCACCTTTGATGGTGAGCGCCTGCGCTTGCCTCCTCTCATCGCTGCATTTGAAGAGGAGGCATCGAACCGCGCCGCCTATTTCTGGCTTGCAGCCACGGCGGCGCTGTCCAAACCGGAAGAATTGCAATTTCCCGAAAGCGATGACGCGATCGCCTTCGATCGATTGCAGATAGCGGCCAATGCGCATGCCGGCGACTGTGTCTATCGCGAATGCCCCGGCCTGCGTCCCACCTATGAAACCATGGTGAGAGATAGCCTCAAACAGCGGCCCGATGTTGAGCGTTCCGCTGCAGAAGCGGATATTGAAAATGCCATCCGTGGACAGCTCGATCCGACCGCCAATTCCATCGTTGCGCCCAACACCGCTGTTTTCGGCTACAAGCCCTTTGCGCCTGTGCCGATCTGGCTGCGTTTCGAACAAAGGAGGAATGGCGGCGCGGCAACAGAAGAGCAGCCCGACAGCGCCAACGCCCCTTCGGGCGGCATTTTCACCACCCGCAAGATGGGCGAACGCAAGGATCAGGATCAGGCCCGTCGACGCGACAGTTTCATCATGCACCGGTTCGAAGCAATCCTGTCCTGGGTCGAGTCGATGAACCTCAACCGCAGCGTCGATGATGACGAGGAGGATAATGCCAAGAAGGCGGCGGACGATCAGGAGAAGATTACCCTTTCCAAACACCACAAGAAGGCCGCCACACGGCTGCGCCTGCATCTCGATCTTTCGCCAGCCGATGCGGATCATGAGAAGCTTGCAGGTGAACATGTTTACCCCGAGTGGGACCATCGCACGAAGTCCTATCTGGATAACCATTGCCGCGTACTGGATGCACCTGCCGTGCCGGATGCAAATGACGAATTCAGGCCCAATGCGCGTCAAATCCGTGCCGTGCGCCGGCAGTTTGAAACCCTGCGGCCCCGTCGCATGCTGCGGCCCCGTCAAATCGATGGGGCAGAGCTTGATCTGGATGCCCTGATCAGCGCGCAAGCCGATTTACAGGCGACAGGTCGCGGCAGCGATCGCATCTGGCAGGATGTGCGCCAAAGCGAGCGCGATCTTGCCGTCGCCTTTCTCATCGACACTTCCCGCTCCACCGAAGCTGCCATTGGTGACACCTCGATCATTGACGTGGCGCGCGAAGCCATGACCGCTCTTGCCTTCGGCATTGACGCTGCAGGCGACCGGCTCGGTATCTGGGGTTTCTCGTCGCTGCGCCGCGATCGCGTGTTCTTAACGAAAGTCAAAGCCTTCGATGCCGCGATGGGGGCCTCCGTCACCGCCAATATCGGTTCGCTCAAGCCCGGTTTTTATACACGGCTGGGCGCTGCCATCCGTCATGTCAGCACCCAGCTTTCAAAGGAAACGGCCTCGCGCAAACTGCTGATCGTGCTCACCGACGGCAAACCCAACGATCTCGATCATTATGAAGGCCAGCATGGCATCGAAGATAGCCACATGGCCGTGCGCGAGGCCCGTCGCTCAGGACTGAGCCTTCATGGCGTCATCATCGATGAAGACGGGCAGGACTGGTTCGCCCGCATTTTCGGGCGTGGCGGCTTCACGCTTCTGCCGCACCCGGAACGCCTGACGCGCGCGCTTCCGGAAATTTACCGCACACTCACCCAGGAGAACTGACATGCGCTTTCTCAAACCTATTTTGCTTCTCACCGCATCACCCGCTTTGGCGGAGGCTTTTGTGCGACCCACGCCGCAAGCCCAGTCCACCACTGCCGAATTCTGGTTCGCTCTGGCCACCATCGCCCTATGCCTTGCCCTTTATGCGGTTCACTGGATGGTGGCACGGCGATGAAAAACGGCTGGCCCGCATACCGCATCGCCTTGGTTCTTTATCCCTTCGGAGCAGGTGCCATGGCGGTGAATGTCTTCTTCGCCTCGCTGATTGGCAGCTGGCTCGGGTTGCCCGTGCTTTCCACGGGTGTTTCCATCATCGCCGGGGCGGTGGTGGCGGTGCCAGCAACCTATTTCTTTGCCCGCCATATTCGCCATCTGATGGACGAGGCTGATGCAACCAACAATCAGGCTGGATAAGCCAAACACGGAGAGCAACATGGCAAAGTCTTCAGCAGAACAAATGCGGCACTGGAATGGCCCGGCCATCTTCACTTTCGGTTTTCGCCCGTTCTTCCTGTTCGGCTCCATCTGGGCCGGGCTGGCAATGGTGATGTGGATTTTGGCATTGACCGGCGCCTATGCGCCGCCCAGCCGCTTTGACCCGATTTCCTGGCATGCGCATGCCTTCATTTTCGGTTATCTCGGCGCGGTCATCGCGGGCTTTCTGCTGACGGCAGTTCCAAACTGGACAGGGCGTTTGCCAGTGGTTGGCTGGCGCCTGGCAGCTCTTGCAGCGCTCTGGTTCATGGGGCGTATTGCCGTCTCTTTCTCGATCTACATGCCGGCCTGGGTTGCCGCGGCACTTGATCTGCTTTTTCCCGTTGCGCTCAGTGCTGTTATCCTTCGGGAGATCATTGCAGGCAGCAATTGGCGAAACCTCATTGTGCTGGTGCTGCTTGCCTTTTTCACCCTCGCCAATCTGATCTTTCACATGGAAGCGGCTTTGGGCGATTATCCTGCTCAAGGTGTGGGCCTGCGCCTCAGTCTCGCGGCGGTCATTATGATGATCGGCGTGATCGGCGGCAGAATTATTCCCTCTTTCACACGCAACTGGCTCGCGCAGAGAAAAAGCACGTCCTTGCCGGTGCCGCCCATGCAGCGGCTGGACAAGGCGGTCCTGATCTTCTCTGCCGCCGCTCTCCTTCTATGGGTCCTGTTCCCCGACATTTGGCTCACAGGGCTCGCACTGCTCGTCATGGGGGTCGGGCACCTGGTCCGTCTGGCCCGCTGGAAAGGTATGAAAACAGGAGCAGAGGCGCTCGTTGCCATACTGCATCTCGGTTATCTCTTTGTGCCTTTCGGTGCACTTGCGCTTGGTGCAGCCATCTTGGGGCCCGACCTTCTCCCCGTTGCCGCGGCCCAGCATCTGTGGATGGCTGGTGCAATTGGCACCATGACACTCGCCGTCATGACTCGCGCCACACTCGGCCATACCGGGCACACATTGCATGCCGGCGGGCAGACTGTTTTGATCTATGCCGCAATTCTGGGATCGACATTGGCCCGCTTCATCGCAGGTTTCTGGCCCGGCCATGTTCTCTTTGATGTCGCGGGAATGCTCTGGTGCGCCGCGTTTTTCGGCTTCGCCATCGTCTATGGCCCGATGCTGCTGAAGGCCAGAAGCAGTACTCGTCAGGCAAGATGACGCCCTGCCGCGGTGCATCGCGCTTCTCGCCCCTTTTGATCGGAGCGATGATCTTGAGGAGCAGTGCTACGCTGTGCTGGTCGAACCATCCATGGCGTCATCACAGTGGCTCATGCTTCAGCAGGAGACTGTATAGGGATTTTTGATGATTGCTGCGCGCACACCATCTTCTCGAAAATATGCGTCGCAGCAACCACCACTTTCTGGCTTTGATTCAACGAATCCTGAGCCTGGATCGTTGTCTTGGGAGGCGCGTTTCTTACCGACCAAGACCCTGATCGGAAATGAACTTCATCGAATCCGGGACCTTGTTCTTGTCGCGCAACTCCAGAACAAGCCTTGGCTTTTGTTCGAGCTTCGAAACCGCGCGGAAAACCGAGTGCCATAGAATATTGCCCTCTCCAATCGACCAATGACGGTCTGCATAACCGTCTGCGTCCTGGAGGTGGACATGTTCCAACATGGCCCCTGCATCCTGGATGAAATAGTCGACCGGCGGAGCACCCGTCGAGCCATGGGCATAATGGGCATGACCCGTATCGACTGAAAGCTTCACACGACTGGAGTTGAAGCTTTCGGCGAGGATACGTCGGTCAGCGGGATTGATGTCCTGGATGTTTTCGATCACAAGTGTAACACCCTGCTCCTCAGCCCGGCGCACCACGGCATCCAGCGTGTCGTGAGTCAGGTCCAGGATCTTCTGCCGCGTACCGGCGACGTTTTCCATATTGTTGTAGTCCCAGGTCGAGTAGGGCGAATGGATCACCATCTGATCGCTGTTGACGGCTTCGCAAACATCCAGGCCCTGCATCATGCGCTTTTCAACGATACGGCGAATTTCGGGATCCAGCGAATGGACCGAGAAACCCCAGAAAGGACCGTGGATGCCGATACGACCTTTGTGACCGTCCAGCAAACGATTGGCTTCATCGGCAATTGATTTCCAGTCACCGTCGAGCACTTCGGCAAGATGAAAGCTCTGCAATTCGATGTCGCGGTCAGATTCAAAAAGCCAGTCGCGGTATTGCGCAATCGCGTCGACAGGCAGGCAAGCGCCGATTACAGGGCAATCATCAGTCATTTCAAATATCCTTTTTGTGCTCAGAAGAACTGTTCTGACGGCACGAATAGAAACGGCTGATGACAGACACATGACCGTGAAAGGGCAGTCGGCAAGTTTCACATTTCCTTCAACGAAACTTCACGGCTTCGTTACGTCCCGGTCACGTAACAGACATTTCAGCGCCACATGATGAAGGTCCCGACGCTGCACCGGGGGGACTCGTGTGGCCTGCAAATTTACGTCCTATCCAAATAGGGGATTCATGATGAATATACCGAACATCCGCCGGTGGATGATCCGCACCGCCGCTGTTGCTGCTATCATTGCAACACCAGCGCTCGCCCAGGAAGACAATCGCCCAACGATCAATGTTGCCGTGCAAGATATTGTAACGTCCGGCGCACTGGACGTAATGCGTGAACAGTCAAATGTCGGAGCGCGGGTCTTTTTCTCGATCTTTGAAACGCTTGTGGACTATGACCGTCAGGATCCCACTTTGCCGCGTAAGGCTATGCTTGCTACCGAATGGAAGCAGATCGACGACAAGACGATCGAACTGAAACTTCGCGAGGGTGTCAAATTTCACAACGGCGAAACGATGACCGCCGATGACGTGGTCTTTACCTTTTCGCCGGAACGATTTGGTCTTCTGCCGGAGCAAATCGAAGCCGCTGCTGCCGGCAAGGAAACATTCATAAACAAGGAAACCGGTGTTGAGGGCAAGGTTCCGCCCCCGGAGGTTGCCAAGGTTTATGAGCGTTCCTGGCCGCTGCTGGACCATGTGGAAAAAGTCGACGACATGACGGTCCGTTTTATTGCGAAACAACCGGACCCGACTTTCATGGGCCGTATCGCCCGCTATGGGTCTGAAATCTATTCCGAAAAAGGATATCGCGACGCCGAAAGCTGGATGGCGCACGCGCAAAAGCCGATCGGCACAGGACCTTACAAAGTCGTTCGTTTTCAGGATGACAACATTCTCGAACTTGAAGCCTTCGACGACTATTGGGGTGGCAAGCCGCCGATCAAGAAACTGCGTTTTGTCGTCGTCCCCGAAGTGGCAAGCCGCGTCAACGGCCTTCTTTCCGGCGAATATGATTTCATCACGGATGTCCCGCCCGACCAGATTTCCTTGATCGAGAAAGAAAAGGCCTTTGAAGTCACCGGCGGTCCCATTGGCAATCACCGTCTCATGGTGTTCGACAAGCACAACGGCGTCATGCAGAACCCGCTGATCCGTCAGGCCCTCACCCACGCGATTGACCGCCAGGCCATTGTTGATGCTCTCTGGGGTGGTCGCACGGTAATCCCGGCAGGTCTGCAGTGGGATTATTACGGCGACATGTTCATCGACGGCTGGGAAGTTCCCAAATACGATCCTGAACTCGCCAAGAAGCTTCTTGCGGAAGCCGGCTACAACGGTGAGCCGATCGTCATGCGGGTGCTCAACAACTACTATACCAATCAGGTTTCAACCGCCCAGATCAATGCCGAAAGTTTCCGTCAGATTGGCCTCAACATCGACTTTCAGATGAAGGAAAACTGGGCTCAGATCATGGACAAGGAAGGCAACCGTGCGATCCGCGACTGGTCGAATTCCGCACCTTACCCGGACCCTGTCTCCTCGATTGTCAACCAGCATTGCCCCAACGGCGGACAGCAACAATCGGGTGAATGGTCCAATGAAGAGTTCAACACGCTCTGCACGGTGCTCGAAACCTCGATGAACCACGACGAACGAAAAGCTGCCTTCAAGCGCATGCTGGAAATCGCCGAACGTGAGGACCCCGCTTATACCGTTCTTCATCAGAATGCGATCTTCTACGGCAAGCGCAAGGATATCAAATGGGCTTGGTCGCCCCTTCAGTCCATGGACTTTCGTGCTGAGAATTTCAGCATAAACCCCGCCAACTGAACTGGTATCAAGCGCAAATCGGGACGCTGTTGAGACGGCGTCCCGAACCGTTCTTTTTCCGGAGATTTTCATGACCCACTCAGGGAAGCAAACCATATTCAAGCCAAAGCAGCAGGATTTTTTGATTGACGTCCGCGGTCTGACCGTCGATTTCGACATTGGCAATCACTATGTGCGTGCGCTTCACGGCGTCGATCTTTCGATCCGTCGTGGAGAAACACTGGGTGTCGTCGGTGAATCGGGCTGCGGTAAATCGATCACCTGGCTTGCTGTTCTGGGGCTTCTCGGGGGCGGTGCCAAAGTATCGGGTTCAGCCCGATTTGACGGCCAGGAATTGGTAGGTCTTACGCCGCGCCAGCTGACTGCTTTCAGGGGCGGACGCATAGCGCTTATTTTCCAGGATCCTGCAAGCGCGCTGAATCCCGTGCATCGTATCGGGCGGCAGATCGCTGAAGCCTTGCGCTTGCATCGCGGTCTCACTGGAAAAGCAGCCAAAGAAGAGGCACGAAGGCTGCTCGACAGGGTGGGCATCTCCAACGCCGCGCAGCGCCTCAATGAGTATCCGCACGAACTTTCCGGGGGCATGAACCAGCGTGTCATGATTGCCATGGCATTGGCCGGTGAGCCGGATCTCTTGATTGCCGACGAGCCCACCACTGCACTGGATGCAACCATTCAAGCGCAAATTCTCGATCTGCTCCGTGATCTGCAGGCCGAAACTCACATGGCCATGGCGCTGATTTCACACGATCTGGGCGTGATCGCCGATATGGCAGATCGCGTCTCTGTCATGTATGCCGGACGGGTGATAGAGGAAGCTTCGGCAGAAGCACTTTTTGAAAGGCCAGCTCATCCTTACACACGGGGACTGATCGGGGCGCTTCCCGATATCGACGGTCCTCGGCACAGGCTGGAGGCTATTCCTGGTGCGGTGCCGGCACCCAGTGCCTTGCCACCCGGTTGCGCCTTTTCGGATCGTTGCTCCCATGTCGAGACTATCTGTCACAAAGGGCCGCCGATCCTCGGCTTGGTGGGCGGAGAAGACGATCATAGCGCAGCCTGCGTCCGCCTTGATGCTATCGAGGATCAGGAATTGAACCTAGCATCCCAACCTTCCAAATTGGTACATCAGAGAGCCGGTCTCCAGGAAGGGGTCGAGGCATGAGCCATTCTCCATTGCTTTCCGTCAGGAATGTCGCGCGTCATTATTCCATAAGGGTGCCCGGAGGGTTGATGGTCACCAAAGCGACTTTGAAGGCGGTCGATGGTGTTTCCTTTGACCTTGCGCGCGGCGAGGTTTTGGGATTGGTCGGTGAATCGGGATGTGGAAAATCCACCACTGCACGACTGACGCTCGGCCAGCTCCCTCCAAGCGCGGGCGAGGTGATTTTTGAGGGCAAGACGGTTCCGTCCAGTCGAACTCAGCAGTGGCGAAACCTGCGCCGGCACATGCAGATGATTTATCAGGATCCACTCGGCGCGCTCGACCGTCGTTTGCCAATCATCGAACAGATTGCAGAGCCCTACACTATTCACGGTATCGGCGGGTCACGTGCCGAGCGCAGGGAAAAGGCGCAGGCGCTCATGTTGCAGGTTGGCTTGCGTCCGGATCAAGCATCCAGTTATCCCCATGAATTATCGGGCGGACAGCGTCAGCGTGTGGTGATTGCCCGCGCGCTTGCCCTTGAACCTCGCCTTCTGGTCTGTGACGAACCGGTTTCGGCTCTTGACGTTTCCATCCAGGCGCAGGTGCTCAATCTCCTGGATGACCTCAGACGGAAGACCGGCTTTTCGGCTTTGTTCATCAGCCACGATTTGAAGGTTGTGCGTCAAATGGCCGACAGGGTCGCGGTCATGTATCTCGGGCGCATCGTGGAGGAGGGGCCGCCGGAGGACGTCTTTCACGCGCCTTTGCATCCTTATACGCAGGCTCTGGTTTCAGCTGCCCCGAGTATACATGGAAATCGGGGGCGCAACCGCATCGTGCTTTCCGGTGACCCGCCCAATCCGGTCAATGTGCCGGGCGGCTGCCCTTTTCATCCCCGGTGTCCGGTCGCGGTCGTCCGCTGCCGTACGGATGTGCCGTCATTGTCGCGGGAAGGCGACCGGGCGGTCTCCTGTCATCTTGCCGGAAGTGCCGGTGGAGGCGGCTTTTCGCCTGCTCCACACCCTAAATCCAAAGCTCTCGAGGCGGTTTGATGTTTCTTTACGTCCTATCCCGCATTGCCCGCGCCCTGATAACGGTTGCGCTGATCATAACGCTTGCCTTTGTCATTTTGCGCATGACCGGCGATCCTGCCACCATCATTCTTGGGCCCGACGCCCCGCCCGAAGCCTACGAGGCATTCCGCCGCAATTGGGGGCTCGACCAACCTTTGTTCATTCAATATCTCAGCTATTTCGCTGCTATCCTCAAAGGTGATCTGGGACAGTCCATGCGTGACGGGCGTGCTGCCCTTGATGTCGTGATGGAACGCGTCCCGCTAACCTTGCTGCTCACCGTGCCGGCCTTGTTGTTCAATCTCGTCATCGGCATCACGGCGGGCATTTTCGCCGCGCTCAACCGAAATTCATGGATCGACCGCGCTATCATGACAGCTTCAGTCACCGGGTTTACGGTGCCAAGTTTCGTTATGGGTCTGGTGCTGGCGCTGATCTTCGCCGTGAAACTGAAGGTGCTCCCTTCCGGCGGATCCGAAACCTGGCAGCATACAATCCTGCCGAGTGTCACCATGGGCCTGATTGGGGCTGCGATTATCGCACGGTTCACCCGCTCTGCCATGCTGGAAGTTCTTGGTCAGCCCTATATTCGCACTGCATCGGCAAAGGGGTTGAACTGGACGGATGTGGTGATCCAACACGCGCTTCCCAACGCCGCCATACCAACACTGACGATAATTGGTTTCATGATCGGCTCGCTGGTGGCGGGTGCGGTGGTGGTTGAAAGTATTTTTTCCTGGCCCGGTGTCGGTCGCCTGCTCGTCGGTGCCGTGGCCAACCGCGATCTCGCCGTGGTGCAGGTGATCTTGATCCTCATCGGTTTTACGATGGTTCTCGCCAATCTGATTGTTGATCTGGCCTACGGAGTCATCGATCCGCGGCTGCGTCATTCCACGCCCGCTAAATAGAAGGAATTCGACATGGCAATCGCTGACGAAACACGGTCACCATCTGGAACAGCCTCTGTTTTCACCGCAAAATCTCGGGCATCTGCTTTCTTCGAGGCGTGGCCGCCCGTCATTCTTCTCGCCATTTTCTGGATCGTCGCCATGCTGGTGCTGATCGCATTCGGCAATTTTTTCGCGCCACAGAGCTACACGGCAATGGATCTGCAGGCGCGGCTGAGCGAACCGGTTTTCATGGGCGGCACATTTTCCCATGTGTTGGGAACGGATGAACTGGGTCGCGACGTGCTTTCCCGGTTGATCGCTTCAATTCGCATCAGCTTGACGATCGCCTTTCTGGCAACACTTGTTTCGGCGTGTTTCGGTGTCCTTCTCGGCTTTTTCGCGGCTTTTGCCCGCGGTCGTGTGGAGCAAGCCATTTTGATGCTTATCGATGCCCAGGCCGCCATGCCCTTCATGATCATTGCGCTGGCCGTGCTGGCATTTCTTGGGAACTCGCTGCCGTTATTTACGATCCTGCTTGGCTTTTATGGATGGGAGCGGATTGCGCGCATCGCCCGGGGCCTGGCAATTGCCGCGCAGGAACAGGGATATGCAGCCGCCGTGCGCGATCTCGGCGCTTCTCCTTTGCGGGTCTATGGGCGGCACATACTACCCAATATTGCTTCGACCCTGCTCATTTCGATGACCCTCAACTTTCCGGAGGTCATCCTGCTCGAAACAAGCCTTTCGTTCCTGGGCCTGGGTGTTCAGCCGCCGGAAACCAGCCTTGGGGCAATGGTGGGTTATGGACGCGACTATATTCAATCCGCGCCGTGGATCATGCTCGCACCCGCCGCTATTATCGTTTTGACAACGCTGTGCATTTCTCTGATCGGCGACTGGCTGCGCGACAAGCTCGATCCGACATTAGGTAAATGAACTCAGCACGATACCGCTCCTGATAAACTGGAACGATAGCCCTAAGGCTTTCGTAAAATTCACCGTGAACCTGTCGCGACTTTGCCGATCACGGCGTGTCATCTGTACGGATGAAAGCCACGCCACCACAGGCCATTGACGCTCAGCGCGGGGCACCGACGAGGTGACCAGAAATCGAAGTTCATCATCTATGTTCATGTGTTTATAGATAACATGTTATCTAAAATGTCGGTCTTCCGACCGCAATGTTCATGGCGTCGCAGGAGTATCTGGAGAGAGCCAGTTATGCCTGATTGGACACAGCGCCATCTGGGGTAAGCGCACAGTTGGAACAAATCACCCGAAATCGAGTTGGTCGATACAGAGCGCAAGCGCTGCGCACTTTGCCAGGTGGGCAGTTCATTCAAGCGCGACGACCGGCACGCGCGAGGAAGAACACGTGACATAAACTTGAGTCTTCCCGAACCGGGGCCCAAGACCAGATAAATTCTGTCTCCTATTGCCGCGTGAGCGTCCGGCCATCAATAGCAGCAATTGCGAAGGATTGGACACGAATGGACATCAGCTATGAAGCGCAAGCCGTGCCGCTCAGGCAGTCAGAGGTCAAAAACAAGCTTTTGAACAGGCTGCCGAGTGAAGATTTCGCCCGGATTGCTCCTGACCTGACCTTCGAGCGCTTGCCCCGCGGGGTTAAAATCGCACGCGCGGGTGCACCTATCGAGCACATTTATTTCCTCAATTGGGGCGTCGGATCGGTTATCATGAGAACGCCGCTTGGCCATTCCGTGGAAGCCGGTCTGTTCGGCGCGGACGGTTATGTGCCCACCTCCGCCATGTCGAACAACAGCCGCAGCCCTGCGGATGTGGAGATACAGATCGAAGCTGACGCCTATCGGATGTCATTTTCAAACTTCCGCAACTGGATGAACAGCGACACAGCCTTCCCGAAGATTATTATGGCTGCCATCGAAGCCTTCCTGATCCAGGTTTCATATACGGCGGTTTCGAATGCCATTCATTCGGTGAACGAGCGTTTGGCACGTTGGCTGCTCATGTGTGATGATCGTATTCCAGGCCATGAGATTTCCATCACCCATGAATACCTCTCCCTCATGCTTGCCGTCAGGCGAGCGAGCGTAACCGATGCCTTGCACATACTGGAAGGCAAGGGTTTCATTCGAGGTGATCGCGGTCGCATTACGATCGTAAACCGAAGCCAACTTGAGGCATATGCACACGATGCTTACGGCAGGACTGAAGAGGCATACCGAAAGCTGATGGACGCGCTATGAACCGGGCAGTTTCAGCCTGATAAAGTGGCCGATAGCTTGGGCGAGAGGTTTGCGTCCAGCATGTGGAAACGTGGCTGTGCACCACGTTCCGGTTGGAGATTTCGGCTTCATTCGGCTGTTTTCTCGCGCCGTCGATTGACCAGCACAAAGAACAGCGGAACGAAAAGAATGCCGAGGAGAGTGGCTGAAAGCGTACCGCCAAGCACGCTCGTTCCGATGGCCTGCCGACCGCCGGAGCCGGCACCGGTGCTGATCACCAGCGGCAATACACCGAGCGAAAACGCCATGGACGTCATGATGATCGGGCGGAAGCGCTGCCGGGCGGCGTCACGGACCGCCTCGAACAGCGGCTCACCGGCCTCGAAGCGTTCTCGGGCGAATTCCACAATCAGGATGGCGTTCTTGCCGGTCAGACCGATAACGGTCAACAGGCCGACCTGGAAGAACACGCCGTTCTGGAAGCCGCCAAGCCAGGTCCACAAGAGCGCGCCAACCACACCGATGGGCATCGCCAGCATCACGGCGAAGGGAATGGACCAGCTTTCATAGAGGGCAGCCAGGCAAAGGAAGACCACGGCAAGCGAGATCGCATAGAGCATGGGCGCCTGATTGCCGGATTGACGCTCTTCCAGCGATAGGCCCGTCCAGGCCAGTTCGTAGCCAGGAAGATTGGCGACGAGACGTTCCATCTCCGCCATGGCTTCGCCTGTGGTTACGCCTGCGGCGGGCGTGCCCTGGATATGCATGGCGGAGACGCCATTATAGCGGTCGAGCCCCTGCGGCCCGAATGTCCAGCTTCCTTCTGCAAAGTTGGAGAACGGCACCAGACCGCCGTTAGAATTGCGCACTCTCCACTGGCTGATATTCGAAGGCGTGGCGCGGGATGATGGCTCGCCCTGGATATAGACGC
Organism: Rhizobium sp. L1K21; assembly: GCF_024055895.1. Taxonomy (GTDB): domain Bacteria; phylum Pseudomonadota; class Alphaproteobacteria; order Rhizobiales; family Rhizobiaceae; genus Ensifer_A. The sequence continues at coordinate 250,711 of NZ_JAMXLE010000003.1, read as the reverse complement.
GTTTGATCTGGTCCCGGTCGATGTAGTCGTTGACGTAGGAGCCGGCCCAGGCGACCTGCAGTAGATTGGCGACGTCGCTGGCAGAGACCCCCATGGCACCGGCAGCCCGCCAGTCGATGTCGAGGTGATACTGGGCGGCATCTTCGATGCCCGAGGGGCGGATCGACCCAATCAGCGGGCTTTGGCTTCCCATACCCAGCAACTGATTGCGCGCGGCCAGAAGCTCTTCATGCGACTGCCCGTTGCGGGCCTGGAGGTAGAAGTCGAAGCCACTGACAATGCCAAGCTCAGGCACGGCTGGCGGCACGATCGGGAACACCATGGCGTCCTTGATCGACATCAGCGCGGGAAAGGCGCGACCCGCGATTGCCTGTGCGCTTTGACTGGGCGCCATACGTTCCGACCAATCCTTCAGGCGGATAAAGGCAAGGCCCATATTCTGCCCCTGACCCGCGAAGGAGAAGCCCACAACGCCGAACATGGAATCGACATTCTGCTTTTCCGTCTCGAGGAAATGGTTCTCGACCTGCTTGATGACCTTCTGCGTGCGCTCGGCTGTGGCACCGGTGGGTGCCTGCACAAGGGCGAGCAGAATGCCCTGGTCTTCATCCGGCAGGAAGCCGGTGGGCGTCCTGGTGAATGTCCACGCCATGCCTCCAACGATCAGAAGATAGATGAGGCCGATGCGTAGCGGCCTGCGTATGATCCAACCAACAGTGCTGCCATAACCATGGCTCACGGAATCAAAGCCGCGATTGAACCAGCCGGCCGGACCACGCTTGGCATGATGCGCATCCTTGGAGCGCAGAATGGTGGCGCAAAGCGCCGGCGTCAGCGATAGCGCCACAAGCACGGAAAGCCCCATTGCCGAAACGATGGTGATGGAGAACTGCTGATAGATGACGCCTGTCGAACCACCGAAGAACGCCATCGGCACGAACACGGCCGAAAGCACGAGTGCGATACCGATGAGCGCACCGGTGATCTGGCTCATCGACTTGCGCGTGGCTTCAAGCGGACTGAGCTGTTCTTCCTCGATAATGCGCTCGACATTTTCCACGACGACGATCGCGTCGTCCACGAGGAGACCAATGGCGAGAACCATCGCCAGCATGGTCAACGTATTGATGGAGAAGCCGGCAAGCGCCAGAATGCCGAACGTGCCGAGCAAGACAACCGGAACCGCCAGTGTGGGGATCAGCGTCGCACGGATATTTTGCAGGAACAGCAGCATGACGAGGAAGACGAGCACGATCGCCTCGATCAGCGTCTTGACCACTTCCTCGATCGAAAGCTGCACGAAAGGCGTCGTGTCATAGGGGATGACATAAGAGACGTTCTCGGGGAAGAAGGCGGAATATTCCTCAATCTTCTGCTTGACCAGCTCGGCGGTCTCCAGCGCATTGGCACCCGATGCAAGGCGAATGGCCATGCCTGAAGAGGGCTTGCCGTTGTAGCGCGCGATTGTCGAATAATCCTGTGCGCCGACCTCGACGCGTGCGACATCCTTGAGAAGCACGAGGCCGCCATCGGTTGCTGCGCGCAGCACGATCTGCTCGAAATCCTGCGGGGTGCGCAACAGCGATTGCGCCGTGATTGTGGCGTTGAGCTGCTGGCCCTCGACGGTTGGCAGCGTGCCGAAAGCGCCCGCCGAAATCTGCGCGTTTTCCTGAGATACGGCACTGACGACATCATTGGGTGCAAGACCATAAGCGGCGAGCTTGACTGGATCGAGCCAGATACGCATGGCATATTTCGAGCCGAAAACCTGGACCTCGCCAACACCTTCGATCCGGCTGAACTCGTCGACAAGGTTTGTGTTGAGATAATCGGAAAGATCCGCTTCATCCAGCGCGCCGTCCTCCGATATCAGGCCGATAACCATCAGGAAGGAGGCAGACGACTTCTGAACCGTAACGCCCTGACGCTGCACCACTTCCGGCAAAAGCGACAAAGCCTGTGACAGCTTGTTTTGCACCTGCACCTGAGCAATGTCGGGATCGGTCCCCGTCTCGAACGTCAGGCTCAGCGACGCGGTGCCGGCGGAGGTGGAGCTGGAGGAAAAATAACGCAATCCGTCGAGCCCGGTCATGCGCTGCTCGATCACTTTTGTCACCGTATTGGCAACCGTTTCTGCCGAGGCGCCCGGATAGGCGGCGCGCACAGAAATGGTCGGCGGTGCGATCTGCGGATATTGCGATATCGGCAGTGTCATGATCGACAAGAGGCCAGCGCCCATGATGACGATGGAGATCACCCAGGCAAAAATCGGCCTGTCTATGAAAAAACGTGCCATGTCGGTCTCCGCGAAATCAGTTCTTTACCGGTTGAGCGGCGCGCTCTTCCGGTGCGACAGTCGCGCCAACGGCGATTTTTTGAAGTCCCTCGACGATGACTCGGTCGCCGGTCTCCAATCCGTCGGTAACGATCCAGTCCGACCCGCGGTCGCCAAGCACGGTCAGTGTCCGCTCTTCCACGACATTGTCGGCATTGGCAATCAAAGCGGTGGGGTTGCCGCGACGGTCGCGTGAAACGCCTTCTTGTGGAACGAGTATGGCATCGTCGATAACGCCTTGGGGCATTTCCACCTGCACATACATGCCCGGCAGCAACAGTTCCTTCGGATTGGGGAATTCCAGGCGAAGCGTGATGATGCCGGTCTGCTCGTCCACATTGGGTTCGGCCGCGGTCAGTTCCCCGGTTTGTTCGTAGACCGTGCGGTCGGCCAGCGTCAGCTTGACCTTGGTATCGTCCTTTGTGGCGACCAGGCCTTCTATTCCTTTGCGCTTCCAGCGAATGAGATCGGCTGCCGATTGGGCGGCATCGACATAAACCGGATCCAGTTTGCGGATGACGGCGAGAGGCGAGGTTTGGCCGGAGATAACCAGTGCGCCCTGCGTGGTGAGCGAACGCCCGATGGCACCGGAGATCTGTGCGCGGATCGTCGTGCGCTCAAGGTCGATATTGGCAGTGAGAAGCTGCGCCTTGGCCACCTCCAGTGCCGCATTGGCCGAATCGCGCTTGGCAACCGCGTTATCGACCGTCTGCTGGCTGGCGACATTGCTCTTGAGAAGCGATTGAACACGATCAAGCTCGCGGTTGGCCGAATCGAGATTAACCTGAGCCTCCAGAACGGCGGCCTTGGCGGCCACCACCTGCGCTTCGTAGGTCGCCGGATCGATCTGGTAGAGAACATCGCCTGCCTTGACCCTCGATCCTTCCTCGAACAGACGTTTGGTAATGATGCCGTTTACCTGCGGGCGGACCTCCGCCACACCGGAAGCCACCACGCGGCCGGGCAGGCTCGACGTGATCGTCACGGATTGCGCCTTCATCGTGACAACTGTCACAGGCTGTGGCGGGGCCTTGGCGGCCTCCTGAGCAACTGCGCCAGCCGGCAGCGTGGCAGCGGCAATGAGGATGGAAAGAAAAGCGCTCTTTGCAAAGCTCATCGATTTTTCTCCGCAAAATAAATCGGTGCCGCTTGGCGGAAATGCACGTTGCAGCTAATATGGAAACCAACGAGTTTTATTATTGTTTTGTTGCGCTGCGCAAGCCGTGTTTTTGCATGGCAGGGAAGGAAAACGATGGTGTTGCAAAAATGCAGTGCCGGTGGTCGTAGGCCAGGCCGCCCGCGCCAGTTCGAACTCGAGCAACGCGCAGACATCATTCTGGCTGCGGCCGAACGTATTGTCGTTGAAAAGGGGCTCGCGGCCGCTTCCATGGAGGCGATTGCACGCGAGGCTGGCATGTCGAAACGCACCCTCTATGAATTGTTCGATAGTCGTTCAGCGCTGTTTGCTGCGATTGTTCGACGTTTGCGGGATGCAGTCACGCACCCCTTGAGCCAGGAGGAAGCCAAACTTTCCCTGGAAGCGCGCCTGCGCCTGCTGCTAACCCCACGCAGCAGCAAATTTTATGATCCGCTGCCGACCATGCTCCTGCGGGCTATGGTGACGGAGGCCGAAAGACAGCCCAGTCTGGCAGCCGAATTCTTGCGGGAGGGAATTTACAAGGTTCACGCCATGATCCGTACCGAGCTTGACCGCGCCGTCGCACAGGGCGAAATTCGTATATCCGACACCGAGGCTGCGGCCCGGCTGATGGCCGACATGGCTTATGACGGTGTTCTGGAACATTTGCTCACCCCTCTTCCCGCCCACGAACAGATCGAAGCCTTTCATCGCCGGCTTGATCTGGCTATCCGCGTTTTCCTCAAAGGGATCGGCGAGTGATCTTGTCATGGGCAAGGTGGGAGCAAAGGGGACCGTTTCAGCTGACTTATCTCAGCGGCGTTTGATAAATGCCGGGGAAAAGGATTCCATTGCGCCGACATAAGATTTCTTTGGCGGGCTTGCATATGCGCCGCGCTTGGAGGTTCTGAGGCCAAGCGCAAACAGTGCTTCGGCTTGCTTGACAGCCGCCGTCACGCCGTCGATCACCGGCATGGAAAATTCGGCCCGCAGGTTCATCACCAGGTCGGCCATGCCTGCGCAACCCAGCACGATGGCCTCGGTCTTGTCCTCCAGCAATGCTGTGGCGATTTCACTGCGCAATCTGTCGCGCGCATTGGAATTCGGGTCTTCCAGGGCGAGCACCGGGATATCGGCAGCGCGCACATTGCACCGTTGCGCGTGGCCGTAGCGATGCACCAGTTCCGAAACGGGCAGGCGGGACCGCTCCATGGTCGTGACGATGGTGTAACGCTTGGCAATCAGTGCGGCGGTGGCGAGCGCGGATTCGCATATGCCGATCACCGGTATATGGGCAAGCGCCCGAGCAGCATCCAGCCCGGTGTCATCGAAACAGGCTATGATGGCCGCGTCAGCGCCTTCCCGCTCAGCCTTCGCGATTTCGATCAGAAGGCCGGGAACCGCCATGGCCTCATCATAATAGCCCTCGATAGAAACCGGCCCCATGCCGGAGGTTGCGGCAATAATTTCGGTGCCCTGTCCACGAACGCCCATCGCAGCATCTGCGATCTTGTCTGTCATGCTTTGAGTGGTATTTGGATTTATGACTGCAATCTTCACGGAGTGAACTATCCCTTTGTGCGCCGTTTGTTGAAACGGACGATCAGCCCCAGCATGGTTGCAATCACCAGGAAGGAAAACAGCGTGGTGACTGTGCCCAGTGCGTAAAGCACCGGCGTCGTGACATTGGTGGTCATGCCGTAGATTTCCAGCGGCAAGGTGTTGTAGGTGCCGGATGTCAGCAGCGTGCGGGCAAATTCGTCATACGAAAGCGAGAAGCCCAACAATCCGATCCCAATCAGGCTGGGCAGGATAATCGGCAAAACCACGTATCTGAAGGTTTGCCAGGAGGTGGCTCCAAGGTCGCGCGCCGCCTCTTCATAGGCCGGAGAAAAACGGTTGAAGATCGCCAGCATGATGAGCACGCCGAAAGGCAATGTCCATGTCAGATGTGCACCGAACGCGGAAGAGTACCAGGCGGGACGAATGCCGACCTGTTGAAAGAGGACACCGATGCCGAGCGAAATGATGATGGACGGCACGACGAGGCTTGCAACCGAAAGATAGAAGAGCGGTGTCGCGCCGACAAACTTGCGCCTGAAAGCCAGCCCCGCCAAGAGCGAAACAACCACCGTCACGATCATCACCATGATGCCGAGCACAAAGGAACGCCGGAAGGAACCGCCAAAATTGCCCACGGCCTGCGTTTCAAACAGGTTGGCGAACCAGTGGAGCGAGACACCGTTCAAGGGAAAGGTCAGTCCACCATTCGGCCCCTGAAAAGAAAGAATGAGAATGGCCGATAGCGGTCCATAGAGAAACAACACGAAGAGTGTGAAGAATATGGCCAGTACGTAGAATTCCCGCGAGCGCTTTTCCTGATGCATCGGATCTCTCCTAAAGTTCCTTGCGAATATCGACGACGCGCAGGATGGCGGCGACCAGCAAGAGAACCAGCACCAGCAAAACCATCGCGTTGGCGGCAGCTGCCGGGTATTGCAGCAGCGACATCTGGTTTTTCATCATCAGCGCCACAGAAGCGCTCTGTCCGCCGGACATCACCTGCACGGTCGAAAAATCGGCCATTACAAGTGTCACCACGAAAATTGTACCGATCGCCATGCCGGGCTTGGCGAGCGGCACGATCACGTTGGTCAGAACCTGCCAGGTTGTTGCGCCGGCATCATGCGCGGCCTCGACAAGGGTCTTGTCGATACGCATCAGCGTATTGAAAATCGGCACCACCATGAAAAGCGTGTAGAGATGCACCATGGCCAGCACGACGGCAAAATCGGAATAAAGAAGCCACTCGACCGGCTCGGTCGTGATGCCAGTGTTTACGAGGGCTGTATTGATGAGACCGTTGCGCCCCAAGACGGGGATCCATGAAATCATGCGAATGATATTGGAAGTAAGAAATGGCACGGTGCAGACCAGAAACAGAACCATCTGCATTGCGGTCGAGCGCACATGAAACGCAAGGAAGTAAGCCACCCAGAAGCCGATGAACAGCGTGATCGCCCAGACGATCGCGGCAAATTTCAGCGTGTTGAGATAGGTCTTCCAGGTAATCCAGGAGCCGAGCGTTTCTGAGTAGTTGAATGTGACAAAGTCCGGATACATCCTGGCAAAGTCGTAATCCCAGAAACTCACGATCGCGATCATCAGAAGCGGCAGCAGCAGAAAGCCGCCAAGGATAATCGTAAGCGGAGCCGCCTGCAGATAGGCAGGCAGCCAGGCTGGCAAATGAAATTGCCGGCCGGTATCGTTCGTTCTTGAACCTGACATTTGCGCTGCGCTCATTTCTTGTTCACATTCTGCGTCATGTATGCCCGCACGTGGTCTTGACTGGCCCACATGCGGGCAACTTCATTTACGATGCGATGAACTCGTTCCAACGGCGGACCATGTAGCGGTCTTCGTCCATCACGGAGTTCCAGCAGGCGACGTGGCCCATGCGTTCTTCAAACGAGCCGCCATCGCGCACCGCGCCGGCTTTTTCCATGACCTTGCCTTCCGGCGACAGGATGTCACCTTGAGCCGGCTTGCCTTCGATCCAGTAACCCCACTCGTCGGCCGACATATAGTCCTTGGCAGTATCCATGCAGGCGGAATAATAGCCCTGGCGGTTGAGATAGCCGCCAACCCAGCCGGACGTGTACCAGTTGATATATTCGTAAGCGGCGTCGAGCTGAGCGCCGGAAAGGTGCGAAGCAAGACCGAGACCGCCGCCCCACGAACGGTAGCCTTCCTTGAGCGGCTGGTATTTGCAGGCGATCCCCTTGGAGCGGACGGCGGCAACGGCTGGCGACCACATGGACTGAATGACGACTTCGCCCGAAGCCATCAGGTTGACCGACTCGTCGAACGACTTCCAGAACGCGCGGAACTGGCCATCCTGCTTGGCCTTGATCAGGAAGTCGATCGTGGCGTCGATTTCTTCCTTGGTCATGTTGCCCTTGTCGGCATATTTGATATTGCCCATGGCTTCCATGATCATCGCGGCATCCATGATGCCGATGGACGGAATGTTCAGGATCGAGGTCTTGCCCTTGAAGGCCGGGTCCATGATGTCGGCCCAGGTGGTGATTTCGCGGCCAACGAGATCGGGGCGAATACCCAGCGTATCGGCGTTGTAGATGGTTGGCATCATGGTGAACCATTCGGTTTCACCCGAAGCAAATTCCTTCGCGTCGATGCTCTCCACATAGCCCACTGTGTGTGGCGCTGTGCCCTGCGCAATCACGCTGTCGGGCGTCAGTTTGCCTGTTTTGAAGAGCGGCACGACCTTGTCGTAATATTTCAGCTTCTTGGTGTCCATCGGCTGGATCACACCGGTCGGGAACACTTTCTTCAAGATCCAGTATTCGATGTCGGCGATGTCGTAGGAATCCGGCTGGGTGACGGCGCGCTGTGCGGCCGCGTCGGAATCCGTTGCTGTCATCTCCAGGGTGATGCCGAGGTCCGCCTTGCATTTTTCGGCAATCGCGTTGATGTTGGAAACCCCGGTGCCGAACTGGCGCAGCGTGATCGGGGTCTGGGCCCAGATGGTCGGGAAGCCGGTGATGGCACCGGACCCTGCGGCCACACCTGCAGCTGCGGCACCGGTTTTGAGCAGGGAGCGGCGTGTGATGCCAGTCGATGTCTTTGTCTTCTCAGTCATGCGAGATTTCTCCTGTTAAGGGCTGATTTGACTTCAGATATGGCCGAGGACGATGGCCTCAGCCGGCGCCCAGGACACGTGAACCGCATCGCCGGGTTTCACCGGTTTTGCGAAATATGCGGTATCGCCGAGGATGGCGGTGAAATCCTCCAGACCGGCACCCTGTATGGAAAGCTTTACCGTTGCTCCGAGATCCTCGACGTTCGAGATGACACCGGCAAAACCAAACCCAGGCTCCGTCGCTTCTTCCAGAAGCACACGGTCTGTGCGAACGGCGATACTGCCGATTTCCTGGCCCTCCGGCGCTCGGCCGAATGCGCTGAACTGTCCGCCGCCTGGCACTTCGATTGTTGCCTTCCCCTCCGCGTTCGCAACAGGGCGGCCCGAAATCACGTTGTGGCTGCCCATGAAGCCTGCGACGAACGGGGTGGCTGGTCGCTCGAAGATTTCGCGCGGCGGTGCTGCCTGCTCAATGCGGCCGTCATTCATGATGACAACGAGATCGGCCAGCGCCATGGCCTCTTCCTGGCTATGCGTGACGTGGACGAAGGTCATGCCAAGCGATGCCTGCAGCTTTTTCAATTCGGCGCGCATCTGAATTTTCAAGAAGGGATCAAGTGCCGAGAGTGGCTCGTCCAGCAACAATGCTTGTGGTTTGGTGATGAGGGCGCGGGCCAATGCCACGCGCTGTTGCTGCCCACCGGAAAGCTGCGCCGGGCGGCGATTTACATAGGGCTCCAGCTGCATGAGCTTGAGCATTTCGATCGCCTCACGGCGACGCTCTTCCTTGCCGACGCCCTTCATCTTCAGGCTGAACGCGACATTGTCGACAAGATCGAGATGCGGAAAAAGCGCATAGGACTGAAACATCATCGCCGTACCGCGCTTGGCGGGCGCAAGGTCGTTGACGACCTTGTTTCCGAGCACCACGTCGCCTTCAGAAACGGATTCGTGGCCGGCAATCATACGCAGCGTCGAGGTTTTGCCGCAGCCGGACGGCCCCAGAAAGCAGCAATAGCTTCCGGCAGGGATTTTCAGACTGATCGCATGAACTGCCGTTGTCGTGCCGTAGATTTTGGAAACTGACGCGAGTTCGATTTCTGCAGTTTTCGCCATGCCGTGCCCCTTGATAACCGGCAATAGCAATGCACGGAGCGTGCCAATTCGGCTGAGCGATGGCTATCTGCATGAATTCAAAGTTCTTTTGAAAGTGGGGGATCGAGATTGCATTCGAACGCATATTGTGCATGCACAAAATTTAAACATCGTATGCAGAATAGTGGCTAGATTGCGTACAATATTGAAACGGGAAACATCAAGCTTCATGTTTCCAACAGCAGCAATTCGCGCTAGATGTTGATCCGCATAACTGGCTCGCGGAGATGACTGCATTCCATGAACATCGCATTTGAGAAACAGACCGGTCTCGACGCTCATCAGGAAGATCGCGCGAGAGCCGTGCGTGATGAGTTGCGTGATGCGATTGTCGATCGCCGTCTGGCGCCCGGCACAAAGCTCTCAGAGGCTGAAGTCGGAACGCTCTTTGATGTCAGCCGCACCGTTGTCCGTGGCGCTCTGCAAATGCTGGCCTTTGAGGGGCTAATCCACAGTGAACGAAACAAGGGCGCTTTTGTCGCCAATCCATCGCCGGAGGAAGCCCGGCAGATCTTCGATTCCCGGCGGTTGATTGAACGTGGCGTGATTGCAGCGGCTGCCGAACGCATGACCGCGGACGATTTCGCGTCGCTTCGCCAGCACCTGAAAGAAGAAGAGCGGCTGCGCAACGATCGCGGCACCAGGGCACGGCGCGAGGAGATCAAGGCATCGGGCGATTTCCATCTGATGCTCGCCGACATGGCCGGCAATGCAATCCTGCGGAAATTCATGAACGAATTGATCGCCCGTTCGTCTCTCGTCATCGCGCTCTACGGCCGCACAGGCATTTCCAGCTGCGGTCGCGACGAACATGCAGATATCATCAACGCGCTGGAAGCCCGCGATGTGGAAAAAGCCAACGCGCTTATGATGCATCACATTGCCCACATCGAAGCTGACCTCGATCTGCGCTCAGCCGAAACACTGTCTCTGCGCGAGGCTTTACAGCTTTAATGGTGCAGCGCTGTTCTCGTAGGGTGGGAGAAAGTTGACCGGTTCCGTCTTATGGATTGGATCGGGTTCCACGCACCTGCGATATTGATGATGGGACCGGTCGCCGGGTGGACGGCTTGATCGTCACCGACTAAGGGCTTCAGAATATTTTCCGGATCAAGTGGAACGTATCGGACCGGCATCCCGTTACAATGCTGCGATAATCATGTCGCTAGAGGAGTTCTCGAGATGGGTTCCACAGCAGATAAAATAAAAGGTAAAGCAAACGAAGTTGCGGGCAAAACGCGGCAGGCTGCCGGCAAGGCGGCTGACAGCAAATCCATGCAGGCCAAAGGCAAGGCCCAGGAAGTGAAGGGCGACCTTCAGCAGGCCAAGGGTGAAGCAAAAAGCGCAGTCAAGAAGGCGGCAAAGTAAGCTTTAGCCCGACAATATGCTCCCGCAGTTGGAAGCGATTGCGGGGCATTTCGGTTTTTTCAACGACATCTTTCAGTATGAGTGTTGAACTAATCGAGTTCGCTGGGTGCTTGCTCGGTGAGAAGATCGTTCCGTTTCGAATTGTCCCTTTCCTCGTCAATCTGACGGCTGATCGTCGAGTCCGCCTCCACATTCAAATGCGCTTTGTCTTCAATTGCCGGAGCCTTTGGTTCAGGCTTCCTGTTTTCCTGAGGCGTTTGCTCTACTGAAGGCAGAAGGGCGGCCCCTGTAGGCATGGAGTCAATCTTCAATCGGTAGATAGGCTCAGGTAATGCGAAACCGGCGCTCTCGAGCGCCTTCTTTGTCAAGCGCATTGCTTCTGAGCGCGCCTTGACGAAGTCTGTTTGGTTCTGGTCGATCCACGCACAAAACCGCAGGACAATGTTTGAATCGCCGATCGCCTCAATCCAGCCGTTTGCCGGTGGATTATCGAGTGCGAACTCGAGATCGTTCAGGCGGCTGATGCCCGTTTCGAGTGCGACGTCGAGTGCGCTTTCGGAATCCACGCCGAGATCAAATTCAAAACGGCGCTCCGGGTTTCGCGTATAATTGATGATGGTGGCTTTGAAGACGACGGCGTTGGGAATGCGCACATGATTGCCGGAAGCATCAAGCAGGATGGTTGCACGCGAGGTCAGCCGGGTCACGAACCCTTCCTGGCCTTCAATGTCCACAAAATCCTTGGGCCGAAAGGGTTGGCGCAGGCTGAGGAGGATACTGGCGAGATAATTTTCAACCGTATCACGCACGGCAAATCCCACGGCCAAACCGACAATACCTGCAGCACCAAGAACCGTACCGATAATGGTGCCTGCTCCAATGATATCCAGCGCCAGCAAGGCACCCGCCAGGATGAAAACAATCCAGACAAATTGCTTCAGCAGGTCGGCAATGAAAATGTTGGGTGCTATGCGCGACCAGGGCCAGTCGCGCGAGGTCATGAACCACCCGACCAGAATGAACAGGAGCCAAAGCAAGAGAGCGACGGCAATCAGCGGCAAGTAGCGTATCGCCTCATTCAGCCTGATTGCGACACGCTCGAACACGGGGGTCAACCGCTCGTCAACGGAGGTTTCTTCCTCGAGATTATTGGTGACTGCAACCACGCCTTCGACGCGATTTGCCAGAGCCTCCGCCTGGGCGATCAACTGATTGTTTGCCACTTTGCCCGTCAGCGTGACAACGCCCGCTTTGACCTGAACGTTGATTGTGTTGAGGCCATTGATTTCACGGTAGATTGAGCCCAGCCGCCTGGCAATTGCTGCATCGTCAACAGCGCTCGACCGAGCCGAAATGGCAGGTTCCGTACCACCACTTTGCGCCAGCGCAGGGTTGCCTCCAAATAGAAAGCCCACTGTGCAGAAGAGAAGGAGGGTGGGAAGAATTTGCCGCAGAAGGTAGATCATTTCGGTCGTATACGTCTCATGTTCGGGCTTTGATCATCTGTTATTGCGCGGCCGAGGTCCAGTGCGTGGGCGGCGTTTGTTTCTCCTTGCGTTGAAATTCGCAGTAAACGCCACAACCACCAGGTGCCGGGCAATACGGAGATTGGTCTAGCCATAGCGGTCGCGATGCTTTTCCAACCCACCGGAGGGTAGAACATCACCCCCTGCTTTTTGTCACTCACGCCCTTTTGGTTTCTTGCCACTCCTGAGCTCTCCGGCGATCTGCGCGTAGCTGATCAGCGCAAAGAGTGCGCTGCCGCCGATGATGTTACCGACAAGTGTCGGGATATAGAAATGGGTCAGCGCCCTTAGCACCGAAAGTTGCCCGGAAAACAGCAGCGTGGCCATCTCCACTGACCCAGCAATGATATGGGCCAAATGAAAAAGCGAAATCAAATATGTCAAAAGAACGATAATGTGGAAACGAGAACCTTCCGCAGATGGCAGCAGCCAGACGACGGTTGCAATGATCCATCCTGCAGCAATCGCGCGCAAGAACATGTATGGCGGGGAGGGCTCTATCGCTTTTTGAGATATTTCAATCGCTGCCATTCGAATTTCGGGCAGATTAAGAACATCAAGTGCAATGCCGGCGCCAAAAACCAGTGTGCCGACGATGTTTGCAGCAAGGACAAGTGTCCACAGGCGCGCAATCTTCAAGCCGCCGGCAAAGCTTGGCTGCGCCAGGAAGGGGAGGACGGCACTCAGCGTTATTTCGGTAAAAAGCTGCTGGCGTCCAAGGATCACGATCAAGAACCCTACCGAATAACCGAGGGACTCCAGCAGAGGCGTCCAGCTGGCTTCAGGAAGGAAATGCCGGAGCGTAGCCTGCGTATAAACAGAAAACCCGATGGAGAGGCCGGCTGCCAGCCCGGACCATAAAAGGCTGCTCGTGGGCCGCTCCAGCTCGTCGTCTCCCTGTTGGCGAACGACTTCGTAAACAGCAACGGGACGCAGCGGCGACCGTTCTTTGACCTCATCCTTCTCGTCATTGCTGAGGGGATCTTTGTCTGGCCCATTGTCTGCGTTTGCATCTGTCTTGATGCGTTTTTGTGCTTCAACATTGGGGTTCACAGATGACACGTTGTTTCCTTTAAAACGACATGGCTTGCCGCCGATGACATTGACCGTCTGGCCAACTTTTCACGAGCCCGTCCAGGGCACGAATACAGCCAGACTATCTGCAGCAATCGGGATGGTCTTATCGTGGTTTCCATCGTTCTTGCGATCGGAGAGATTGCTGTCAAAAATACAGCTCCATTCCGACACGCCGTCGATGGTTGGCAGGGTAAAAGATGTTTCTGCACCACCATTGATAACGATGAGAACCTGATCAAAGGATGTGTCGAAATTCTCCACATCGCGGATGTTCGATTTGTAGACGCTGAGAAAGCGACGTCCGTTCTGTTTCCAGTCATCGTCCTCCATGCGCTGACCGTCCTCCCGAAACCACGCGATGTCATGAAGTCCATCGTCGTTGGGTTCGCCCGTATCGAATGTGTCCTGGCGCAAAGCCGGGTGATTGCGGCGAACCTCCACAATGCTGTGGCAGAAGTCGATAAAGGCATCATCAGCCGCATCCCAGTGCGTCCAGCCGATCTCGTTATCCTGGCAATAGGCATTGTTGTTGCCATACTGGGTATTGCCAAGCTCATCGCCGCCCAGAAGCATCGGCACGCCCTGGCTCAGCATGAGGGTCGCGATCATGTTTCGGCGGCGCTGAACACGAGCGGCATTGATGTCTGCATCATCTGTCGGCCCTTCAGCGCCGAGATTGTGAGAATGGTTGTTCGAGTGTCCGTCTTGATTGTCTTCCCCATTCGCTTCATTGTGCTTTTCATTGTAGGAAACGATATCGGCAAGCGTGAAACCGTCATGGGCGCTCAAAAGGTTGATTGAGGATGAAGCCGTGCGACCGGAGTGATTGAATTGCTGCGACGAGCCGGCAAGCCGTGCCGCCAGGTCAGCGGTTTGGCCTTCGTCTTTTTTCCAGAAACAACGCACCGTATCGCGGTACTTGTCGTTCCATTCCCGGAAGGGGGTCGGAAAGCCACCCACCTGATATCCACCGTGGCCGATGTCCCATGGCTCGGCGATCAGCTTGACGCCGGAGAGCATCGGGTCTTGTTTGATGGCGTTGAAGAAGGTCCCCTCACGATCGAAATCGGGATTTTCGCGGCCGAGCGTGCTGGCAAGATCGAAACGAAAGCCGTCAATGTGCATTGTTCCAACCCAATATCGCAGACTGTCGAGCACCATCCGCAGAACCATGGGATGCGCGACGTTCAAGGTATTGCCGGTCCCCGTCGTGTCGAAGGTATAGCGCGGGCTTTCCGGTGAGGGGCGGTAATAGGAAAGATTGTCCAGACCGCGGAAAGAAAGCGTCGGGCCGAGTTCGGAACCTTCTGCAGTGTGATTGTAAACAACGTCCATGATCACTTCGATGCCGGCTTCATGGAAGCGGCGAACCATGGTCTTGAACTCCGTTATGCGCTCAGACGACATAAAACGCGGCTGAGGGGCGAAGAAACCGAGCGGCTGATAACCCCAGTAGTTGCGCAGTCCTTTGTCCACCAGATATCGATCATCGATGAAGCTTTGAACAGGCAGGAGCTCTATGGCCGTGATGCCGAGCCTTTGCAGGTGATCCAGGATAGGGTCGCTGCACATGCCAAGGAACGTGCCGCGCAAGGCATCCGGCACATGCGGATTCAGCATTGTCAGGCCGCGCACATGCGCTTCATAGATAATCGTGTCGGTCCAGGGCCGGCGTATGGCCTCGTCGCCATCCCAATCAAAATCCGGGTCTTGAACGACACCTTTCAGCATGAAGGGCGCGCTGTCGCGTTCGTCAAAGGAAAGGTCGCCGTTTTCAGCACCAATCGTATAGCCGTGAAGAGCGTCGTCCCAGGTCAATGCGCCCTGCAGCTGCATCGCATAGGGGTCGAGGAGAAGCTTGTTGGGGTTAAAACGCAAACCTTCCTCTGGACGGTAGGCCCCATGGGCGCGATAGCCATAAACGGTACCGGGTTTGACGCCCTCCAGGTAGCCGGACCAGATATCGCCCTCGCGATGCGGCAGAGCCAGACGCTGAAGCTCTTGCTTCCCATCCTCTGAAAACAGGCACAGTTCGATCTGCTCTGCATGGGCGGAAAACACAGCGAAGTGAGTTCCTGTTCCCACAAAGCTGGCACCGAGTTCAGGCTTAACAAAATCCAGATTAGAAAATGAATAGCTCATATGGAATTGTCCTTGATGGAAAGTCGAGCGGTCATGGAAGGGGTGGATTTCCGATTGGTGTCCCGCTCATCTCGCAATGTTGCCGAAGTAAAAGCGCTGCGCTGGCTAAAGGTTCCGCGGGCGGCGAAATAATTGGGCGCCGCTCTCACAGTTCACAGTGCTAGCTGGCCCGATCCATCTTGGATCACGCGCACTGTTTTGGCTCGTTTTCGGTTCAGTCGACAGGCGCGGTTTCAATCATGCTTTCGAGCGTTTCCAGCGTGTCGGCCTCGTTGGCCGGCTTGTCCCATCTGAGTCTCGAAATCCGCGGAAAGCGCATTGCGACGCCCGATTTATGCCGCTTGGAACGCGCGATACCCTCAAAGGCCACCTCGAATACAAGGCCCTTTTCAGTTGTGGCGGTGACGGCGCGCACGGGGCCAAATCGGTCGACCGTGTTTTCACGCACATATTTGTCGATCAATTTCAGTTCGGCATCACTGAAGCCGAAATAGGCTTTTCCGACCGGCACCAGTTCGCGACGACCTTCGCTGTCTTGCCATACCCCGAACGTGTAGTCCGAATAATAGCTTGACCGCTTTCCATGGCCTCGCTGCGCATACATCAATACGGCGTCGATCGTATGCGGGTCGCGCTTCCACTTGAACCACGGTCCCTTTTTCCGCCCCGGAATATAAGGCGAATCCTTGTGCTTCAACATCACCCCTTCGATAACGGGATGTTCGGGCTGCTTTCGCATGTCATCGACCTGCGCCCAGTCGTCAAAGTCAAGTTGGGGTGACAGGTCGAAGCGTTCAGTATCCAATGTTTGGATCAGTGTTTCGAGGCGTTTGCGCCGCTCCGTCAAGGGCAGGCTGCGCGTGTCAGTTCCATCCAGCATGAGCAGATCATAGCAGCGAACAAAGGCCGGATATTGCTTCTGCAGCTTTTGCGAAACAGTTTTCCGGTTGAGACGCTGCTGCAACTCATTGAAGGTTCCGACATATTCGCCTGGACGCCCCACCAACAGCTCCCCGTCTATCACGGCCTCAAAATCAACCGCATCGAGGAGGTCGAGAAACGCGCCGGAAATATCGTCGCCGCTGCGCGAATAAAGCTTCCTCACACCGCCTTCAGAGCTGACCTGAACGCGAATTCCATCCCACTTCCATTCGAGCCGATAGTCATCCGGGTCCAGGCCGTCGAGGTCGCCAGTTTGCACAGCGTTGGCAAGCATGACCGGCCGAAAGAGCGCCAAAGCATTATTTTGCGGTTTATCGGCTTTGTTCTCCAGCCAGGCGAACAGGTCCCGGTAGGGCATTTCAAGCCCATGCCAGAGCTCTTCGAGCTCAATGATATCCTTGCCGCCAAGGTTTGCCAGCGCCTGCCGCGTCAACCGCGCGGAAACGCCAATCCTCAGGCCGCCGGTCACCAGCTTGATCGCGGCATACCGTTCGGATGGATCGAGCTGGTCCAGCAGCGATGCGAAGACTTTTGGAGCATCCAGTTTGGACGTGGCTGAGAGCGTTTCAACAAAGGCGGAAAGGGATAGCGATCCGTCCTCCTCTGTTCTTCCGGTATCGGGCCAGATCAGAGAAATGGTTTCAGCCAGATCACCGACATAGTCATAGCTATAGGCGAAGAGAACCTCGTCAATGCGTTCGAGCGCCAGTGCGCGCAAAAGCGCCGGCTTGACAGCGGGGATATCCAGTCCCTCGGTCAATGCGGCAAGTGCATAGCCGCGGTCAGGATCAGGCGTTTGTGCGAAGTAGTCGGTCAAGAGCGCGAGCTTTCCATTGCGCGCGGGTGTCAAAACCAGACGGTCGATCAGTTCGGAAAACGCCTTCATTTATTCCGCCTCCTCCTCGAACCCGACAAGGTGAAGCGGTTGCGCTGCAATCTGGTTCAGTTCGCACCATCGCACAAGCGCCTCCTCACGACCGTGCGTCACCCAAACCTCACTTGCTTCTGTCTCCAGGATTGTTTGCGTGAGCGCGTCCCAGTCCGAATGATCAGACAGGATAAGCGGCAATTCCACGCCACGCTGTTTGGCCCGTTGGCGGATCTGCATCCAGCCGGAGGCAAAACAGGCCATCGGCTCCGAAAAGCGCCGCGCCCAGCGATCTGAAAAAGCCGATGGTGGGCAGACGATGATTTCACCGGCGAAATCGTCCTTGTTGCCGGTTTCAAGGGTTGCAGGGAAAAGCGTTCCCAGCGCAATGCCATGGGCTTGATAATAGGAGGAGAGCTTTTCCAGCGCGCCATGGATATAGATCGTCCTGTCGTATCCGTTTTGCCGCAACAGGCTTATCACGCGCTGCGCCTTGCCCAAGGCATAGGCGCCAACCAGATGGGTGCGATCAGGAAACTGGCGTAGAGAGTGCATCAGACGCCGGATTTCTTCATGGTCGTCGGGATGGCGAAAGACTGGCAGACCGAAGGTTGCTTCGGTGATAAAGACATCGCACCGCACGGGCTCGAACGGCAGGCATGTCGCATCCGCCATCCTCTTGTAATCGCCAGACGCGACGATGCGCATGCCGTTCTTTTCAACAACGATCTGAGCTGACCCGAGAACGTGACCGGCTGGCAGAAAAGTGACCTTGACCCCGTTGATATCGATTGGGCTTCCAAGCTTGGCGGCCTGGCGGCGTGCGGCAAAACCGTCACCATAGCGCAAGGCCATGATGTCCAGCGTCTCGGCGGTCGCAAGCACCGAATGGTGGCCGGATCGGGCGTGATCGGAATGCCCGTGTGTGATCAAGGCAGAATGGACGGGAACGGCAGGATCAATGAAAAAATCGCCCGGTGGGCAATAAAGCCCTTCAGGCATCGGCTTCAACAGATCGGAAGGCTGCATTCGACGTCCCTGCACGTTTCAAAACATAAGCGATGATAGCACTCACCGTAGCCGGCGAAAAAATGATCCAAGCTCTATTAACGAAGAGAAGCCTGTTTTGGTTTCATTGAAGCCATGCGCCACGCAGGGATTTTCGGACTGTCGTGTCGACAGACAGTCGCTATTCCCATGAGATTGCAGCAGTTGGAGCGCGGGCGCATAAAACGCGTCATCGATGGCAAACCCGAGATCACCCTGGCGGATGAATAAATCTGCACCCCTGTAATACTCTAGCCCGTGCCTGCTGAGGAACAATGTTGGATTTGCGACGTTGCATTCCTATGCGGTGAAAGCCGAGCACGCAGTTTTGCGTGTGTGGCAAGAGGGAAGAGGGAATGGCGATGAGTATCAGAGAATTTCGACGTGATACGCTGACAAAACCAATTTTCAGATGGGCAAAGGGTCAGCTGCCCACACTTTCCGAAACGGAACGCGACGCGATTGATGCCGGCGAAGTGTGGTGGGATGCCGATCTGTTTACTGGCAATCCCGATTGGCAAAAGCTGCTCGATACACCCCCGGCACGGCTAAGCGAGAAAGAACGCGATTTTCTGGCGGGACCATGCGAAGAGCTTTGCGGAATGCTCCACGATTGGCAGATTACCCGCGACGGCGACCTCCCGCCTGAGGTGTGGTCATTTATCAAGGAAAACCGCTTTTTCGGCATGATCATCCCTGCGAAATATGGCGGCCTGGGCTTTTCCAACTTCGCCCATTCAGAGATTGTCCGCCGCATTTCCACCTGCTCGGTCACTGCCGGCGTTACTGTGATGGTGCCGAACTCCCTTGGCCCCGGCGAACTCCTTCTGCAATTTGGAACCGACGAACAGCGCGACTTCTGGCTGCCGCGCCTGACTGCTGGCGAGGATGTGCCGGCCTTCGCGCTGACCAGCGAAGACGCGGGCTCTGATGCATCGGCCATGCAAGACAGCGGTGTCGTCTGCAAAGGCATGTGGAATGGCGAGGAGGTCACCGGCATTCGGCTGAACTGGTCGAAGCGTTACATTACATTGGGACCCGTCGCGACACTGCTCGGCCTCGCATTCAAATTGTCGGACCCCGATGGTCTTTTGGGCAAAGACAAAGACCTCGGTATTACCTGCGCACTCGTGCCGACCGACCTCGAAGGTGTGTCCATTGGACGCCGCCATATTCCGTGCGGGCAGAAATTTCAAAACGGCCCCAATTCCGGCAAGGATGTTTTCATTCCGCTCGATCACATTATCGGCGGTCCGGATTATGCCGGCAAAGGCTGGATGATGTTGATGAGCGCTCTGGCCGCGGGCAGGGGTATCTCGCTTCCCTCGCTGTCCTCTGCAGCTGCATCCATGTCCGCCCACACAACGGGTGCCTATGCCCGGGTGCGTCAACAGTTCGGTATTCCGATCGGCAAGTTCGAAGGCGTGCAGGAAAGTCTGGGTCGATTGGCAACAACGGCATATACGCTGGATGCCGCCCGCCGGCTCACCTGTGCCGGACTGGATGAGGGTCGCAAGCTTGCGGTGATTTCCGGCATCATGAAGTCGAATGCCACCTATCGCATGCGGGAAGCTGTGGATGATGCGATGGATGTTCATGCCGGCAAGACGGTGATTGACGGCCCGAGCAACTATCTCAACAATTTCCACAAGGCTGTCCCCGTCGGTATCACGGTGGAAGGCGCAAATATCCTGACGCGCAACATGATCATTTTCGGTCAGGGTGCGATCCGCTGCCATCCCTATCTGTTGAAAGAAACGCTGGCGCTGGATGAGAGCGACAGTGAGAAAGCGCTGGATGACTTTGACAAGGCCTTCTGGGGCCATGTTGGTCATTCCATCAAAAACGTCTTCCGCACTGTCGGGCGCGCCTGGACAGGTGGCGCTTTCGCGCCCGCCCCGAAAGACGTCGGCAAGGCAACAGGTCTCTATCGCCAGCTCTCGCGCTATGCCGCAGCCTTTGCGCTGATCGCTGATATCGCTTTGCTGAGCCTCGGCGGCAACCTGAAGCGCAAGGAAATGCTCTCGGCGCGCTTGGGTGATGTGCTGTCCGAGCTTTATCTGATGTCGGCTGTGCTGAAGCGCTGGCAGGATGAGGGTCAGAAGGTGGAAGACTTTCCACTGGTCAGGTGGTCGGTCGAAAACAGCTGCGCGAAGATGGGCAGAAGCCTGGACCAGATCATTGCCAATCTGCCGAGCAGGGGCTTTGCAGCGTTGCTGCGCGCGGCCACGCTGCCGGGTGGATCGCATCGCGGCCCGTCGGACGACCTCACGCGCGAATGCGCAGAGCTTCTTCTGGCGCCATCCCAGACGCGCGATCGGATCACGCAAGGCGTTCATGCCGTCGGCAAGGACAGTGCGCTCAAGACGCTGGAGGACGCGTTCGAGCTCATGGTCGCGACTGCGCCTCTGCAGAAGACCTTGAAGGACATGGGCAAATCGCTTGATGAGGTCACGGCGGAAGACTCGCTTCCCCACGAAGACCTGCAGAAACTGCACAAGCTGCGGGAGCTGGTCGGCAAGGTGGTTGCCGTTGACGATTTCGATCCTGAGGAGATTACGGGCCGCTCGCAAAGCGAATACAAGGATGCCGCTGAATGACAGAGCGCCCCGTTTACATTGTCGATGGATCGCGCACGCCCTTTATCAAGGCCAGATCAGGTCCGGGTCCTTTCACACCCGTTGACCTTGCCGTGCAATGCGGTCGTCCCCTGTTGGCCCGTCAGCCGGTCAAGCCCGATGCTTACGATCAGGTTATTCTTGGCTGCGTCAATGTCATTGCCGATGAAATGAACCCTGCGCGTGTCGCCGCGCTTCGCTTGGGCATGGGCGAGCAGATGGTTGCCTTTACGGTGCAGATCAATTGCGGGTCCGGCATGCAGTCGATCGACACGGCCTATCGCTATATTCGCGAAGGCTCTGCCGATCTGATCCTGGCCGGTGGTGCGGAAGCGCTCAGCCATTCTCCGCTCGTGCTGCGCCAGGGCGCGGTCGAATGGTATGCAGAGCTTGCAAAGGCGAAAAGCCCGTTTTCGATTGCCGGTCAGATGTCCAGGCTGCGGGCGGATTACTTCAAGCCCGTCATCGGGCTGGAGCGCGGGCTTACCGACCCGATCACCGAATTGAACATGGGACAGACGGCTGAAATCCTGGCGCACCGTTTCAACATTACCCGCGAAGACGCAGACGCCTATGCCGTCGCCAGCCATCATCGCCTTGCCCATGCGCAGGAGGAGGGATGGCTTGACGGTGAGGTAGAGAGCGCATTTGACCGGGAGGGCAATGTTTATGAGGCCGATGATGGTGTTCGGCCAAAGAACGACATGGCTTCGCTTGCAAAGTTGAAACCGGCTTTTGAAAAACCCTATGGCAAGGTGACGCCGGGCAATTCCTCACAGATTACCGATGGAGCCTCGTGGGTCATTCTGGCTTCGGAAGAAGCGGTGCAAAGACACGGACTGACGCCGAAAGCCGTGATCCGCGACAGCGAATGGTCTGCACTCGATCCTTCCGTCATGGGGCTCGGGCCGGTCTTGTGTTCGACGCGCATGATGGCCCGCCATGGTCTGCAGCGCGAGGATATCGATCTCTGGGAGCTGAACGAGGCCTTTGCCGCCCAGGTTCTGGCCTGCCTCTCGGCCTGGGAGGACGAGGAATTTTGCCGGGAAATCCTCGGCCTGGAAAAACCCTTCGGTCGCATTGACCACGAACGCCTGAATGTGGATGGCGGGGCCATTTCGCTGGGTCACCCTGTGGGCACAAGCGGTAATCGCATCGTGCTGCATCTGGTCAACGCCATGGCCCGGCTGGGCAGAAACCGCGGTATCGCAACGGAATGTATCGGTGGCGGTCTTGGCGGCGCAATGCTGGTGGAGATGGTGCAATGAATAAACCTGTACTCGACATCATCGGAAAAACGAAACTTGAGCTAGGCCCTGCTGAGAAGCAGAATTTCGGCAATTGGTGGCTGGGGCGCGACGACGATAATGTCGCCTGGGCTATTGTGGACAAGAAGAATGCGCGCGCCAATACGCTGTCCCAGGATGTGCTCGCCGATCTGGAGAAGGTGCTGGACGCGTTGGAGACAAGCCTCCCGAAAGCACTGATGATCCGCTCGGCAAAAAGCGGCGGCTTTATCGCGGGTGCTGACATTGGCGAATTCAGACAGGTCACCGACCCGGCGCAGGTGGAAGAACGTCTCAGAAAAGGCCATGCGATCCTCGATCGTCTGGAGGCTTTGTCCTGCCCAACGATTGCGGTTGTTCACGGCTATGCCCTGGGTGGCGGTTTTGAACTCGCCTTGGCTTGTGATCACCGGGTGGCGGTCACCGGCGCAAGCTTTGGTTTTCCGGAGGTCCGCCTTGGGCTTCATCCTGGTCTGGGTGGTACGTTCCGGCTGACGGAACTGATCGATCCGATTGAAGCTATGACCATGATGCTGACCGGAAAAACGGCGCATACGCAGAAAGCCAAGTCGCTCGGCATTGTCGAGGTGATCACCGAAGAACGGCATGTCAGAGCCGCCATCGCCGCACTCGTAAAGAAGCGGCCGGGCGGGCGGAGTCGCGGCTTGAAAGCGATGGCCTTCAATCTGGAAACAGCGCGCCAGCTTGCCGCCCGCCAGATGTCAGCCAAGGTGGAGGAGAAAGCACCGCGCGAGCATTATCCAGCCCCGCACGAATTGATCGATATCTGGGTGGAGCATGGTCATAACCGCAAGAAGATGCAGGAAGCGGAGATTAATTCCTTCGCCAGACTGCTCTTGAGCGATACGGCACAAAACCTGATCCGTGTGTTTTTCCTGCGTGAAAAGCTGAAGGCCAACAGTGGTGGCAAAAGCAGTGTTGCGCATGTGCATGTGGTTGGCGCCGGCACGATGGGTGCAGAAATTGCTGCCGTCTGCGCGATGAAGGGCTTGACGGTCTCCTTGAGCGATCCCGATCATCAGGCGTTGGGCCGGGCGGTGAAGAAAGCAGGCAAAATCGCAAGCGATGCCCACCTGTCGGGAATTCAGGTTCGCGACGTTCTGGATCGGCTGATGCCGGATCCGAAGCAATATGGTCTCGCCCGTGCCGATCTCGTCATCGAGGCTGCACCGGAAAAGGTCGAGCTGAAAAAGGAGCTTCTGGCTTCGATTGAAGCGCGCGCACCCGGGCATGCGATCATCGCCACCAATACCTCCAGCCTCGAACTGCCGGAACTTGTTTCCGCGCTGCGCGCACCTGAGCGCTTTGCCGGTTTGCATTTCTTCAATCCGGTCTCGAAGCTCGAGCTGGTGGAGGTAGTTTCACATCCAGGATCATCGGCGAAGACACTTGCCGATCTGAATGCCTTTGTCGGTGCGATTGATCATCTCGCTGTCCCGGTGAAATCCTACCCCGGATTTCTGGTCAACCGCATCCTCACGCCCTATCTGCTGGAAGCTGCCATTTTGCTGGAAGAAGGTCACGAGCCGGAGCTGATCGATCGCGTGGCGCAAGAGTTCGGCATGGCGATGGGGCCGCTGGAGGTGGCCGACCGCGTGGGTCTCGACATCTGCCTTCATGTGGCGAAGAGCCTGCGCGACAACCTCGATACGCCAGTGGCTGACATACCGGCAAAGCTGAAAGAAAAGGTGGATGCCGGCCATCTGGGCGAAAAGACCGGGCGCGGCATCTACAAATGGAAGGACGGCAAGCCTGAAAAGTCGGGTGTCGGCGGAGAAGCGCCCGAATATATGGAAGACCGGCTGATCCTGCCCATGTTGAATGCGGCTGTTGAATGCCTGCGCGAGAAGGTCGTGAGCGACAGCGACACGCTGGATGCGGCAATGATTTTCGCAAGCGGTTTTGCACCCTTCCTGGGCGGGCCGATTCATTATGCCAAGACGCGTGGCACCGACTATGTTATCGAGACATTGACGACCCTCGAGGACGTTTACGGACCGCGTTTCAAGCCTGATGAAGGTTGGAAAGAGCTTGGCAAATAACACGGATGATGCGTGCTTTTCGGACGTCGGAAAGCTTGCCGAAACGCTGATAGAGCGCACGGGCGGAAACATCCGCCTTGCGTTGCCCTTGGGTCTTGGCAAGGCAAATACAATTGCCAATGCGCTGACACGCGCTGCCTGCGACAATCCGAACATACGCTTGAGCATTCTGACCGCGCTGACACTGCAGCGCCCAAAACCCGGTTCAGAGCTGGAAAAGCGCCTGCTTGATCCTGCCGCAGACCGGCTTTTCGGCGCGTATCAGCCGCTGCTCTATGCCGAGTTGATAAAGCAGGGAGAGCTGCCTGAAAATATCGAGGTATCAGAGTTTTTTCTGCAGACCGGCAATTGGCTCGGTAATGAATATGCCCAGCGGCATTACGTGGCGGCCAACTACACCTATGCCTTTGATACGCTTTTGAATTTCAGGCCCAATGTTGTCGCCCAGCTGGTTGCGTTGGATGAAAGAGGGCAGGTCAGTCTCAGCGGCAATACGGATATCACGGTCGATCTTCTGAAAGCCCGCAGGGAGGGTGAAACGGATTTCATCTTTGCGGCGGAAATCAACAGCAATCTGCCGTTCATGGGTCGCTCTGCCATTGTTGATGCGGATGATCTGGACTTTACCTTAGAGCCGCCGGGCGACCATTTCGAACTGTTTTCGCTCGTGCGCCGGCCGGTTGCTCTGGAACACCTTGCAATTGGTCTGCACGCCTCCCGTCTCGTTCCGGACGGTGGAACGCTGCAAATTGGCATAGGCTCGATTGGCGACGCGATTGCGCAGTCGCTGCTCCTGCGAGAGCAGAAAAATGACACCTATCGGGCGCTTGTTGCCGATTGTCCCTTTGGCACAGCGCCGCCGGAAAGCCATGAAATGCCGTTCGACGAAGGGCTTTATTGCGTCACTGAAATGTTGGTTGGCGGTATTCTGGAATTGTTCAAGTCCGGTATTATCCGCCGTGAGGTGGATGGGGCGGCGATCCATGCAGGGTTCTTTCTTGATTGCCGCGATTTCTACGAGCAACTTTCCTCCATGCCGGCTGAAAAGCGCGACAAGATTGCCATGATGCCGGTTTCATTCACCAACGCGCTCTATGGCGATGAGCCGCAAAAGCGAGCGGCGCGCAAGAATGCCCGTTTCATCAACAATGCCATGATCGTGACCTGCCTCGGTGCCGTTGCCTCCGATATGGTACCTGACGGGCAGGTGGTGAGCGGTATTGGCGGCCAGTTCAATTTCGTTGAACAAGCCTTTGCGTTGAAGGACGGGCGGGCGATCATCACCATCAATGCAACACGCGAAAGCGGCGGCAAGACGGTTTCCAATATCAAATGGAACTATGAATATCTCTCGGTTCCGCGCCCCTATAGGGACATCGTTGTCACGGAATACGGTGTGGCCGATTTGAAAGGCAAGACAGATGAAGCCTGTATCATGGCCATGCTGTCCGTCGCCGATAGCCGGTTTCAGGAGGGGTTGAGGCGTCAGGCAGTCAAGGCGGGCAAGCTGAGCAGGGATTATGAAATTCCGGTGCAATATCGAAGCAATCTGCCGGAAACACTGAAAAGCTGGCTTGAGCCTGCCCGCCGCAATCACACACTGCCGGCCTATCCGTTCGGGACCGATTTTACACCAGTTGAGCAGCGCCTCCTGCCCGCGCTTTCGCACCTGAAACAGGCGCAATCATCTTATCGGAAATTGGCTGGTCTCGTATGGCGGGGAATGGCCTCTAGCGCGCAGGACCGAGCTGCGCTGGAGCGCATGCGGCTCGACAAGGTCGGTTGTCCAAAAGACCGTCTTTTTCGATATCTTGTTGCCGGAGCGCTCGCCGAAACGACAGATTAATTAGAAAAGCCCCGGACAGAGTTTTAACGCTCCGCCTGGGGCCTTTTCTTTAAAGCTTTGCTTTATCTGAGCAAACGCCGGGACAGCTCAATTGTTCTTCTTACTGGAGTCGTTGGTCGCGTCTTTTTCCTGACCAAAATGCGATCCGCCGACCTGTCCGCCAGCGCTTGAATTTTTCGCAACGCTTTTGATGTTTTCAGCGATTTCTTCAGCATTTGTCTTTGACATGACAATCTCCCTTCGTTGTCCTTACGTTTCCAACGTCTGCTCTGGGCGAATGTTCCAGCTTTCCTTGGCGCAGAATGGCTTAATATTGTCGCCCGATGCACTAGCCGACCTGTGCGCCTTTCAGCCTTTTCAGATAGGCCTGTGTTGCCATGATCAGGGCTTCGACGCTCTCTTCGGCGATTTCGTCGTCATTGAGGGAAAAGGTTTGCAGGATCAGTCCGTCGATCCCGATGAGGATGAAGCGGGCGAGCGCAGTTGTTATTCGCGTTCTTTCCGGCTCGCTCAAGCCTGGGTCGTCGATGACGAACTGACTGTAGAAACTGATATATTCGCCATACTGGCGTTCTGCGAGCCATTCCGAACCACGGGTTCTGAGCGCATAGAGTGTCAGCTCAAACTGGGCAATCTGCCGATTGCGGGTCTTGCCGATATAGTGCCAGATAAGTTGGAAAAGCTCGGCAATGCGTTCATCCGGGTCGGATGCCAATGGGGCGTTTTCATAACTGATCGCCATGTCGGCGATCATATCCTCCAGCACGGCTAGGAGAATGGCTTCCTTGCTGTCGAAATAATAGTGAAGTGTGGCCAGCCGCACATTGGCGCTGGCGGCGATCTTGCGCGTTGTCAGCGCCTCAATGCCCTCGTTTTCGAGAGCCTCTCGTGCGCCGCGGATCACGCGCGCGCGTGTTTCGAGCCCCTTTTTCGTATTGCCGACGGCAGGCGTTGTCTCGCGCGCCGCCGGTAAATGTTCACCTGCAGGTTTCATGCCGCTTCATAGGTTACGCGCCCGTCGCATATCGTCATGACAGGCTTTAGCGACGCAACCTTGTTGGGTGCTGCTTCTTCAATATCCCCGGAAAGAACGACGAGGTCGGCCAGATACCCCTCTTTTACCAGCCCTTTGCGGTCTTCCATGAACTCCACCCACGCGCCTTCCGCCGTATAGGCGTAAATGGCTTCGTGAAGCGTCATACGTTCGTCGGGAAGGCCTTCCCTCCAGGGTTTGCGCGTGAGCGCGTCCTGCATGCACTCAAAGGGGTTGATGGGCGAGACCGGCCAATCGGACGCAAACACCATCCGGGCACCAGCATCCTTCAACGTGCGCCAGGCATAGGCATAAGGCCAGCGATCCTCCCCAATTCGGGACGTCGTCTCTCCGATCGGAAAGCATGAGCCGCCGGGGTAGTGCACCGGCTGCATGGAGGCAACCACGCCCAGCGTTTTGAAACGCGGAATATCGGCGGGGTCGATTACTTCGATATGTTCGACCCGGTGGCGGCTGTCACGTTGGCCATTGGCCTTTATCGCGGCCTCGTATCCGTCCAGCGTCTGGCGCACCGCCGCATCGCCGATCGCATGAACGGCAATTTGCAGACCGAGCGCATCGGCCTTCGTTGCGATGGCATCAAAGGCTTCGGCGGTGAAAAGCGGCTCGCAGGTATAGCCGGGCTGGTCGCCGTAGCCGCCGAGCATGAACGCCGTCCCGCTGTCGAGTACACCATCCATGAAAACCTTCACGAAGTCGCCACGCACCATGTCACTGGCATAGGTCTTCTTCCACGCTGCGGCGGTCTCGAGCTCATCGAGTTCCATGAAATTCTTCATGTGGAAGGGGATGCGGATGCGCACCGGCAATTCACCGGCCTGTTCCAGATCATGCATGATCTTCAACTGGTAATGATTGCCATCGAAATTCTGGATCGAGGTGATGCCCTCAGTGGCACAATATTCGAGGCCGCGTTTCAGGATTGCGCGGTCGAGGGCATATTGCTCCTGGGTGACGTTTTCAGGATCGCGCCCCGTCAGCATGCCGAGCTCCTCGCGGCCACCCGTCGAGGCGAGCCTGGCGACCGGGCCAAAGGCGTTTCCTTCGCGCAATTCGCCATTGGCAAAACCATCGTCCCCCATGACGATTTCGTTGCCGACACCCACATCGCGGCCTTCGAAAATGCCGGCTGCCTTGAGGGCCGCCGTATTGGCCCATGCCGTATGATGGTCGGGGGCAAACATCATGAATGGACGATCGGGCAGAATAGCGTCGAGGTGATGGCGGGTGACATTTTCACCGCCGCCCAGGATCGTATAACCGGCAGAAAAGCCCATCAGCAGAGGCTCATCGGGGTTGGCCGCCGCATAATCGAGAATCGCAGTCTTGAGGTTTTCGAGGCCGTGGACGTGGTGCAGGTTCAATTGCGTCAGCGACACGGATCCGGGAAAGATGTGCATATGGGCTTCGTTGATGCCGGGAAGCACGGTTGCGCCACCTGCATCGACAATGCGGGTTTTCGCACCTGCCAGCTTCCTGATCTCATCATCTGTACCTACGGCTGCGATCATATTTGCGCGAAGGGCGACCGCTTCGGCTCTCGGATTCGCCGCGTCCATGGTCAGAACCTTGCCATTGACGATGATGATATCTGCTTGCTGTTCCATATGCCTGTTCCTGTCGGCGCTCATTACTCTGGCCGCCGACGTGCCGCTTTCAGCGGGCAGGGTCGGACAACCGTTTTGAAATAGTGTTCAAAAGGATGCGCGGGATGGCCCTGGAGCCATCCCGCTTTGCGATCATTCTGGTTGAACTTATTTCTGCAGTTCAGTCCAGATCTTGGTGTAAAGCTGCTGCACGTCCGGCTCGCAGGTTTCGAGGAAGGCGCCGGCATCCTGGAATTCCGCCGGGATCACCAGCTCGGGTGCCGTCTTCATATCTTCCGGCATGAACGCTTCGGAACCTTTGATACCGTTGGCATATTTCGCGTAAGCGGAGATCATGGCGGCGTTTTCAGGCTCCATGATGAAATTCATGAACAGCTTGGCGTTTTCAACGTTCTTGGCGTCCTTCACGATTGCAACGCTATCCATGAACATTGGAAAGCCTTCTTTCGGATAGCCAAACTTGACGTCCGCGTTTTTCAGGCGCGAGCGCATGATGGCCCCGTTCCAATAGTACACAGCGTCGTATTCGCCAGTCGGCAGCTTTTCGGTCACGCTATAGTCCATGGCAAGCCACTTGGTCTTGGCTTCCACCAGCTTGTCGCGCACCTGACGAAGCACCTCCTTGTCGGTCGTGCACCAGTCGCCACCGAAATACTTGATGGTCGCGAAGAGCACGTCGTTCATTTCCGGCTCCACGTTGATCTTGCCAACGAGTTCTTCCGGCGGATCGAGGAAGATTGCAGACGTGTTGATGTCGCCCTTGTAAACGGCGGTATTGACACCGATGCCGCTGACACCCCACTGCCACGGCACGGTGTAATGACGACCCGGATCCCAGGGAACGTCAACCCAACGTTCGTCAACATTCTTGAAGTTCTCCATCTGGTCAGGACGGGCTTCCAAAAGCAGACCCTGTTTGACCCAGATAGGTACATAGTTGGCGGACGGCACCACGATGTCAAAGCCATGGCCACCAGCGCGGATCTTTGCAAGTGCGGTATCGTTGGAATCGTAGTCCGTCACCGTCACCTTGACGTCGAATTCCTTCTCGAACTTGGCGATCAGTTGAGGGCTGGTGTAATCACCCCAGTTGTAGATATTGAGTTCGCCGGCCGCCGATGCGTTGCCTGCGAGCGCGAGTGTCGCAATTGCCGCCGAGGCGGTGGTTGTCATCCATT
Source organism: Rhizobium sp. L1K21 (assembly GCF_024055895.1). Classification (GTDB taxonomy): domain Bacteria; phylum Pseudomonadota; class Alphaproteobacteria; order Rhizobiales; family Rhizobiaceae; genus Ensifer_A. The sequence goes on along the minus strand of NZ_JAMXLE010000003.1, from coordinate 220,798 downwards.
TCATTTTCATTCTCCGTTCCTCTCTGTTTTGGGTTGGCTGTCGTTATTCTCGCTTTCGATTGATGAAGAAGAATATCATCACCAAGACGACCGAAAGCGCCAGAAAGACGGTTGCGATCGCATTGATTTCGGGCGTGGTTTCACGCCGAAGCTGCCCGAGCATATAGGTGGGCAGCGTATCCTGACCGCCCGATTTGACGAACTCGGTAATCACCACGTCGTCGAGCGAGATCACAAAGGACAGCATGAAGCCCGCGATGATGCCCGGCCGCAGAAGCGGCAGCGTCACGCGGCGAAATGTCTGCCAGGGCGTGGCGTAAAGATCGGCTGCGGCGCGCTCCAAGGTCAGGTCCATGCCCTCCAGACGCGCCCGGATCGGCAGATAGGCAAAGGGTATGCAGAAAGCCGTGTGGGCAAGCACGAGGTAGCCGAGACCGGAATAGCCGGTCCACACCTTGATGCGCGAGAAAACGATCAGAAGTGCCACGGCCGTGACGATTTCCGGCACCATAAGGGGCTGGTTGATGAGCGCATATTTGAAGGTCAGACCGCGATAGGGTCTGGTGCGCGTGGTGGCAAGCGCTGCCATCGTTGCCGTCAGTGTCGCCAGAGTGGATGCCCAAAGGGCGATGACGATTGACCGGATGGACGCATCCTGAACCGCGTCATTGTTCCAGGCAGAAACAAACCAGCGTGTGGAAAAACCACCCCAGACGGACAAAGATTCAGAGGCGTTGAAGGCGTAGACCACAAGGGCCGCGATGGGCAGATAAAGCGCAAAGAAGGTAAAAAGCGTGATGAGGCCGAAGCCGGGTTGTGCACGTAGGTCAAAATGATTTTTACGCATGGCCTGCTCCCGAGCGTGCGGCGTTGCGCACATAAATGAGCAAGGCGATCATGACGAGTGCCATCAAGGTGATCGAGATAGCGGCCCCAAGCGGCCAATTGCGACCCGCACCGAATTGCAATTCGATCAGGTTTCCAAGCATCATGTTCTTGCCGCCGCCAAGGACGCGGGGAATAACATAGGCACCGAGTGAGGGAATGAAGACAAGGATCGAACCTGCGACGATCCCAGGGCTCACCAGGGGCAGCACGATGCGCCGCAATACCTGAAGGCGATTTGCATAGAGGTCGTAGCCGGCCTCGACCAGACGAAAGTCCAGTTTTTCGATCGACGCATAAAGCGGCAGAACCATCAGCGGCAGGTAAACATAGGTCATGCCCAACAGGTTTGCCGTATCGGTGTACATGATCTGCAACGGGCTATCGATGATCCCTAGCCAGACCAAAGCGTTGTTCAGCAGACCTTCATTGCGGATCACCTGCTGCATGGCGAAGGTGCGGATCAGAAGGTTCGTCCAGAAAGGGATCGTAACCAGGAATACCCAGATCTCGCGGGTCTTGGCCGGGCGGGTGGCAATGAAATAGGCTGTGGGAAAGCCCAGAATGGCGGTAAACAGGGTGGTTAGAAAAGACAGCTTGATCGAGCGCCAAATGATTGCCAGATGCGCATCTGCAAGGCCGAGCGTGTCATCGAATATGTCGCGCTGAAACAGGACAGAGCTCCAGCCATCAAGCGAGAATTGCCCAAATTTCACATCGCCATAATCACCCTTCACCATGAAGGAGTAGAGCAGCATGACGAAAAGGGGGCCCACCGCTGCCACAATGACAATCAGAAGGGCAGGGGCGCTGAGAAGCCAGCGGTTGCGAATATCTCTGCTTTCTGCCGCTCTGGCGGCTTTCTGGGCACCGCTCATGACCGATCCTTCAGAATTTGCGCCGCAGACGGTCCGAGATGGGCAGCGATGCGTTCGCCCTTGCGATGTTGATCGCGGACCGAGCGCACATTCTGCTCCCGCACCGTAAACAGGTCGCCGCTGTCGAGACGGATATGGAAATGTGTATCAGTGCCGAAATAGGCGGCCTCTTCCAATGTGCCGTTGAGATGATCCGGCCCCGGCTCACCGACGCTCGCATGCTCGGGGCGTATAACGACGGTCACCTTGCCGCTGGGCGTTTTGCCCGCCGGCAGGCTGGCGTCGATTTCCACGCCGGAACTCAGTTTAACACGGGCGCTTGTCTCCGAGACTGTGGTCACTTCGCCTTCGAGGAAGTTGGATTCACCGATAAAGTCGGCCACAAAGCGGTCGGAGGGCTGATCATAGATTTCGCGCGCGGTGCCCACTTGGCGAACCTCACCGTTGGACATGACCGCAATGCGATCCGACATGGTGAGCGCTTCTTCCTGGTCGTGCGTCACGAAGATGAATGTGATGCCGGTCTCCGCCTGGACGCGCTTCAGCTCGACCTGCATTTCCTTGCGCAGTTTGTAATCGAGCGCTGAAAGCGGTTCGTCAAGCAGCAGCACCTGCGGTTTGGGCGCAAGGGCGCGAGCAAGCGCCACGCGCTGCTGCTGACCGCCCGAGATCTGGTTCACCTGACGGTTGCGCATGGCGGTCATGTGCACCAGTTCCAGCATCTCATCGAGGCGGGTCTTGATCTCATCTTTCGGGCGGCCGAGCATCTGCAGCCCGAAGGAAATGTTCTCGGCAACGGTCATATGCGGGAAAAGCGCGTAGGATTGGAAAACCGTGTTGACGTGCCGTTTGAAAGGGGGCAGAGGCGCAATGTCCTCGCCGTGCAGAAGGATTTCGCCGTCAGTGGGAAAATCAAAGCCGGCAATCAGTCTCAAAAGCGTGGTTTTTCCGCATCCGGATGGGCCGAGAAGTGTGAAAAACTCGTTTTCTGCGATTGCCAGATTCACCCCGCTGAGTGCGGTTACCCTATGTTCACCTTCGCCATAAATACGGCTGACGCCACGGATTTCGATTGCGCGTTGTCGCTGCTCTGCACTCAAGATTGTTCCCCGGTCGTTGTTTGTTATTGGCCGTTTTTCTTGATGAAAGAATGATATTCTATGCGTTCTCTTTCTCTTGGTTCAATTAAAAAGCAATAAGCGTGCCAGCTGTCTGGGACTTCTTTTCTCTGTCACCCTGCGCGGCTGAAAGCTCTTCAATACCAATAGTTTGAACTTTTTTACGGTGTGTTCTTCCCCGTCGTCGGATTGATAACTGCAAACATGTTGCCTCAAAATTAGTCGTTTGACCATTTTTTATTTGCACTGGTGCCGAATTCGCTTTGGACGCTGTCGTTCTTGCTTGCAGCATACGCTTTCGGCTCAAAAAAGCCGGCCTTTAGAAAATTCTTAAAAATTCGGAACATTGCGGAAGGTTCTCGGTTGAACATGAAGAATGCAAATTTCTTGGAGGGGTTTTGCTATGCATTTGACACGCCGTGCCTTGCTCACCGGGGCATCTCTCATCGCGCTTTCATCAACTGCTTTGGCCCGAACCTATATCGGTGGCGTCCCATGGGAGCCCGAAGCTGCTAATCCACCACAGGTCTTTGATCCATCCGCCCGCTTCTTCACATCTGGCGAGCGAGATTTCGTGACCGCAGCCGTAGACCGTCTCATCCCGGAAGATGAGTTTGCCTCTGCATCACAGGCCGGCGTCGTGACCTTTCTCGAAAATCAGCTATCCGGGGCCTATGGGCGCGGCGACATCTACTACATGCACGCGCCGTTTTCGCGCGGTGAGCCATCGCAAGGCTATCAGGAGCGGGCACCGGCGATACTGTACCGGCAGGCGATTGCTGATATCGCCGCCAGGCTGCAGGCCGACAAAAACAAGACTTTCCAAGAGCTTTCCGAAGAGGAGCAGGATCAGTTTCTCCTCGATCTCTCCAACGGCGATGTGGAGCTGGAGCATGTCGACGCGAAGACGTTTTTCGACACGTTCTGGCAGGACACGCAGCTGGGCTTCTTCGGTGACCCGGTGCATGGCGGCAATCGCGATATGGTGAGTTGGCGCATGGTTGGGTTCCCGGGCGCCAGATACGACTACCGGCCCTACATTGATCACAATGGAAGAGAGCTGAATTTCGAACCCATCTCCGTTGCGGGTGCAATTTCACAAGGGGGCAAATCATGAGCAAGAAACTTCCACGCCGCGATGTGGTGATCGTCGGATTTGGCTGGACCGGTGCCATTATGGCCGAACAGCTGACCGCAGAAGGGCTCGATGTCGTTGCGCTTGAGCGTGGCGTTTGGCGCGATACCTCCACCGACTATGCCGTAACCAACGCGCAGGACGAGGTTCGCTATCGCTACCGTGACGAGCTTTTTGAAGTGCTTTCGCGAGAAAGCCTGACCTTCAGGAACAACACTTCGCAGGACGCGCTTCCCATGCGCATGCTGGGTTCGTTTCTGCCGGGAACGAATGTTGGCGGTTCCGGGGTGCACTGGAACGGTCAGACCTGGCGCTTCTTGCCATCGGATTTTCAGGCCCGCACGCATAATGAAGAGCGTTATGGCCCGCTGCCCGAGGATATGACGGTGCAGGACTGGGGCATCACCTATGATGAGCTGGAGCCCTACTATACCCAATTTGAAGACATTTGCGGCATCGCCGGCAAAGCTGGAAACCTGAACGGCGAGATTCAGGAAGGCGGCAATCCATTCGAGGGCCGGCGTTCGAGCGAATATCCCAATCCGCCGATGGAAATGGTCTTGGCACCCAAGCTTTTTGCAAAGGCGGCGAGCGAGCTTGGCCACAACCCCTTTCCCGGGCCGTCAGCCAACATGAGCCAACCCTATACCAACCCCTTGGGTGTCCAGCTCGGTCCGTGTACCTATTGCGGCTTTTGCGAAAAATATGCCTGTGGCAACTATTCCAAGGCAACGGCGGCCACCACGATCCTGCCGGTGCTCATGCGCCGCGACAATTTCGAGCTTCGCACGCAGGCCATGGTGTTGCGGGTTTTAAAGACAGGTGATGGGCGCATGGCCGACGGGGTGGAATATATCACGCCGGAGGGTGAGGTCTATCACCAGCCTGCCGATATCGTTATCCTCGCAGCCTATATCACACACAATGTGCATCTGATGCTCGTGTCCGATATTGGTGAGCCCTACGACCCAAGATCGGGCGAGGGCGTTGTCGGCAAGAACTACGCCTATCAGGTCACATCCGGCGTCAGCGTTTTCTTCGACAAGGATGTTCATATCAACCCTTACGTGGGTGCGGGCGCGCTCGGCATGGTGATCGACGAATTCAACGGCGATAATTTCGACCACACCGGTCTCGGCTTTATTGGCGGCGGCTATATCGCGACATGGCAGACCAATGGCCGGCCCATGGAAACGCACCGCGTTCCTGAAGGCACGCCGAAATTTGGCGCTGGATGGAAGCAGGCGGTGCGCGACAACTACAATCATTCGCTCGGCATCGGCACGCATGGCGCAGTGATGAGTTATCGCGGCAATTATCTCGACCTCGATCCGACGTACAAGGATGCGTATGGCAGGCCGCTCATGCGTATGACGTTTGATTTCGGCGACAACGAAATGAAGATGAGCAATTTTCTGACGGATCGTGCCGTTGAAATCGCCCGTGCCATGAATGGCCGCGAAATCCGGGTCGCACGACGAACACGGCCCTATTCCATCGTCCCTTACCAGTCCACCCATAACACGGGAGGCACCATCATGGGTGACAATCCACGTGACAGTGTCATCAACAAATATCAGCAAAGCTGGGATTTGCCGAACCTGTTCCTCACTGGCGCCGGAGCCTTCCCGCAAAATGCGGGCTATAACCCGACAGGCACGGTTGGTGCGCTTGCCTATCACACGGCAAACGCCATTCGCACGCAGTATCTGCGGTCGCCCGGTCCGCTGGTTCAGGCGTGAGGGAGGGCGTCATGAAAAGCAACCTTCAAAGCAACATCACGGCCGCTCTGGCATTTTCCGTCGCAATTGTCCTTCCGCTCTGTCCCGCCGTCGCGCAGGACAAGAACACGTGGTCGACCATCCAGAGAGGCTATTATCTTACCAGAATGGGAGATTGCGGCGCCTGTCACACCAATGACGAGGCCAAGCCCATGGCGGGGGATTATCCTCTGCCCACGCCCTTTGGAACGATCTATAGCGCCAATCTCACACCGGATGATCAAACCGGCATCGGGTCTTGGACGGATGATGATTTCTATCGGGCGATGGATGAAGGCAAGCGCCCGGACGGCACGCGCCTTTACCCAGCCTTTCCCTATACGCATTTCACGATCGTGACGCGGGAGGATTCCGACGCAATCTTTGCCTATCTGAAGACGCTCGAACCGGTGCATCAGGAGGTCGATCCACCTGATTTCCCGTTCCCGCTCAATATCCGTCTGGCGATGATGGGATGGAACATGATCAATTTTGAAGATCGCGAATTCGTTCCGAACGCAGACAAAAGCGCTGAATGGAACCGCGGACGCTACATCGCAGAGGGTCTCGGTCATTGTGCGATGTGCCATAGTCCCAAAAACCTGATCGGTGCGGAAAAAACGGGATCTGAAGCCTATACGGGTGGCATGGCGGAAGGCTGGTTCGCCCCGGCGCTGCGCAAGGACTTGAATGCGGGCCTCGACGACTGGTCGAAAGAAGAGCTGGTGGAATTCCTGAAATACGGTCGCAATGGTCACACGGCGGCATTCGGGCCAATGTCTGAAGTGATCAGCAAATCGACACAGCACCTGACCGATGACGACGTGGCTGCGTTGTCGACGTATATTCTGGACCTTCCGCAAGATGAGGATGAGGATCATTCGTCTAAAGACGAGCAACGGCAGCCCCTTTCCTCGGACGACGAGCGTATGCGTGTGGGCAAGGTGATCTACGAAGCTCAATGCAGCGCCTGCCATGCGCCGGACGGGGATGGTATTTCAGGCATGTTCGGCGATCTCACAAGATCGGGCATCGTCAAGAGTGAAAATGACACGAGCCTCTTGCGGCTGATCATGGACGGTGCAAGAGCCGTCCCGACAGACAAGTATCCGACGCCCCAGGCAATGCCTGCATTCGCCTGGAAGCTGAATGATGAGCAGGTTGCTGCTGTCGCGACCTATGTGCGCAATTCATTCGGAAATGCTGCTCCGGCCGTCTCATCAGATGCCGTCAGCCCTTTGCGATGAAGGTTCGCCTTTTGCGTGTGCCGCTGTGCAAGTTGAAGCCATACGCAGCGGCACATGCGCGCCCAGAGGGCTGTTCCTGCGCTCAAACTCCACGTGTGGGTGTCCGGTATGGCCTCCTTCGACCACCGTATAAGAACATATATGGTTGAAAAATTTTGTTACATAAATAGAATTTTTATATATTAAATAGAAATCAGAACTAAGCTTTTTCAATATACATGATGTTACACGGAAATATATAATTCAATTTGTATTTAGACTAATCATTCATGAAATTCATAGATTTGCATAATTTTGCCGCATATGTTAACCGATCCACGCATGCCTGAAACATATACTAAAAATTCGGACACACATACGTGGACCGTGCGCTTGCGGCGTCGTGATATTTTTGACGCTAAACGCATCCGCTCGGGCAAGCTGAACCTTACAAATAAAACCTGAAAAAGGAGAACACCCATGCGCAAGTTATGCCTCGCATCGACCGCGCTGGCGGCTCTATTCCTCGCGCCGCTCACAGCAAATGCAGCCGAAACAGAAGGCGGAGAATGCGGCGATGTTTCGATTGCACAGATGAATTGGGCGGCCGCTGAGGTCACCACCAATATTGCCAAGTTCCTGCTGGAACAGGGTTATGGCTGCAATGTCAGCCTGGTAAAGTCCGATACTGTTCCGGCCATCACCTCCGTCGCCGAAAACGGCGAACCGGATGTTGTGACCAATCTCTGGCTCAATTCCGCCGGTGATGCTTACAAGAAGCTCGAAAAGGGCGGCACGATGGTTCGTCTGGCCAATGTGCTTGATCCCGGTGGCGTCGAAGGCTGGTGGATTCCGACCTATCTGGCCGAAGAGCACCCGGAACTGACCACCATCGAAGGCGTGATGGAGCACCCGGAATGGGTTGGCAACCAGTTCAACAATTGCCCTGATGGTTGGGGTTGCCGCGTCGTTTCAGACAACCTCGTGCGCGCGCTCGATCTGGAATCCTCCGGCATCAAGGTCTTCAACCATGGTTCCGGCGAAACGCTCGCCTCGTCCATGGGCTCTGCCGTGACCGACGAAAAGCCGTGGTTCGGCTACTATTGGGGTCCGACCGTGCCGATGGGCAAATACGACATGACCCGCGTGAAGCTCGGCGACTACAATGAAGAAGCCTTTGCCGAACTGCAGAACAAAGACACGCCTGACCCGAAGGTTTCCGATTTTCCGGCGGCACCGATCCTGACGTCGGCGACCAAGGAATTCACCGAGTCGCATCCGGAAGTCACCGACTTCTTCAAGAAGATGACGTTCAAGACATCTACCATGAGTTCGCTGCTGGCATGGCAGGATGAGAACAACGCCTCGGCAGAAGAAGTTGCCGTGCACTTCCTGACTGAAAATCCGGACGTCTGGACGGGTTGGATCAACGATGAGGCCAAGGAAAAGCTGAGCAACCTGACCAGCCAGTAAGGCCTGCGGTTGCGCTTTTCGGCGCTTTATGGACGGGGCCCAGATTGGCCCCGTCCTTTCTTTGGTTACAACAATTCAAAAAGGTAAGGCGGGCCCGGCGGGCCCGAAGCAAACATGGCAACATATGACGGTCTTTTCGATACGCTGGGCTTGAGAGCCTGGTGCGACAAGGGTGCCGACAACGCCCCCATGTCGATGGCTGATCTTCTGGCTAAGGCAAAGGGCGGCAGCGATGCTGGTTCATCGCTTTGGGACACGCCCTTTCCCTCGCTTGATGCTCTTCACAACGCCTGTCAGGCGATCCCGCAATCACGCGCACTCACACGCGGCCTGGAAGCTGGCTTTCTCGACATCCGCGATGCGCTCAGGGTGGTCATCGATCCGCTGACCCAGCCACTCAGCTGGGCGCTGAACGACATGCTGTGGGTGATGACGCAGACACCCTGGTGGATCATCATGCCGGCACTGCTGGTCATCACCTGGTTTGTAACGCGCTCATGGCGGATCATCGGACTGGTGGCGGTCATCCTCGCACTTCTGGCCTTTGTCGATCACTACAATGCGGCCATGGAGACGCTGGCGATCATCTTTGTCTGCGCCTTTGTCTGCGTCATCATCGGGGTGCCCATCGGCATTGCCATGTCGCGCAGCGACAGGCTGCAACGAACGGTCATTCCGATCCTCGATATGCTGCAGACCCTGCCGCCCTTCGTCTATCTCATCCCGCTCATCTTCCTGTTCTCGGTGACCGAGCCGAAGCTTTACGGGATTGCCATCATTCTCTATGCGATCGTTCCGGTGGTGCGGCTGACGGATCTGGGCATCCGCCTTGTAGACCGGGATGTGATCGAGGCCGCTGACGCATTCGGCATGACCAGCCGTCAGAAGCTCTTTGGTGTTCAGATCCCGCTGGCATTGCCCAACATCATGGCCGGTGTGAACCAGACGATCATGATGAGCCTGGCCATGGTTGTCATTGCCTCGCTCGTTTCCGCGCCCGGTCTTGGCGTTCTGGTGCTGCGCGGTATCCGCAATCTCGAACTTGGGGTCGGCCTGATTGCCGGTTTCGGCATCGTTGTCCTGGCCATCGCCCTTGATCGCGTGACCAAGGCTTCGCTCGCCCGCATTGACGCCAGCCAGGCATCGCGCTGAGGAGGACGACATGGAAAACAATAACAAGACTGCAGACCCGTCCGGCGAGATCAAGGTTTCGATCCGCCATCTTTACAAGATCTTTGGCGAAAATCCGCAAGCCATGATGGATGATGTGAAGGCCGGCATGGGCAAGTCCGAGCTCCTTGAAACCAAGGGCCACGTTCTCGGCCTCAACGATATCAATGTCGATATCCGAAGCGGCAAGATCACCGTCATCATGGGGCTTTCAGGTTCGGGTAAGTCGACGCTTATCCGTCACCTGAACCGGCTGATCGAACCGACTGCCGGAGAAGTGCTATTCGATGGTGAAGATATCCTCGGCTGGAACGAGGCAAAGCTGCGTGATCTTCGCCGCAAACATATGTCGATGGTGTTCCAGAAATTTGCGTTGCTGCCGCACCGCACGGTTCTGGAAAACGCGGCTATGGCTTTGGACACACGGGGCATTGCGCGCAAGCAGTACGAAGCCGAAGCCAACAAGTGGCTCGACCGGGTCGGGCTTGGCGGCTATGGCGAACAATATCCGCACCAGCTTTCGGGTGGTATGCAGCAGCGCGTGGGCATTGCCCGGGCGCTTGCCTCCAATTCCGAAATCATGCTGATGGATGAGGCCTTCTCGGCTCTCGACCCACTGATCCGCACGGATATGCAGAACCTGTTGCTCGAGTTGCAGAACGAGCTGCACAAGACCGTTGTCTTCATCACCCACGATCTCGACGAGGCGCTGAAACTGGCCGATCATCTGGTGATCCTGAAAGATGGTCGCGTGGTTCAGCAGGGCGAGCCTCAATACATTCTGTTGCACCCGAACGATCCTTACATCGAGGATTTCGTAGCTGACATCAATCGTGCCCGCGTGTTGCGGGTGCGGTCGGTTATGACCAAGGGTGAACCATCCGGCAATTTTTCCGGCGACATTGATCATGACGACAATCTTGAGAGTGTCATTGGCGCAGCGGAAGGCTCGCTGGACAAGCGTTATCGCGTTATGCGCGACGGAAAACCTGTCGGTACGCTGGAAATGCCCGAAATTATGCGCGCGCTGGTGCCGCGTATTCAGGAAGAATAGCCAGCCAGATAAGCGAAAGAGGAAGCCCGGCGGTTCAATCGATCCGCCGGGCTTTTCCTTGATGGAGCTTCGTGCCGCCGCAGCCATCACAAAAATGTGTCATCGCGCATGCATTGCCTCGGCTGCCGGCTGATATATCCTGAGGATCAGCGTCGTTGAATCAGGAAACAGGCTCTGTACTTTCATGGGACCAGCTGCCGCAGAGAACACCAATAGCCAGAGCTTGAGTGAGCCTGCTCGTCTGCGCAGCAATGCACTCTTGATTCTCGGCCTCGTTTTCGCTTGCTCGTTTTTGGTCTACCGGGTTTTCGCGCCGCATCTGGCCTTGCGCGGCGGCGCAATTGCTTTTGCGCTCTGCATGTTGGCGAGCCTGTTCGTGATTGCTTTTCGTGGTTTGCCGCACCACCACCACCCGGTCTTCGGCCTGGCAAATCTCATCACGGCAGTGCGGGCGTCCATCACGTGCCTGGTCACTGCGGCCATCCTGTTCAACCACGGTCTCGCCACCAACGCCACGGCAATCTGGACGCTCATTGGTCTGGTGTCGATTGCGCTTTTGCTTGATGGCGTGGACGGCTACATTGCACGTGCCGCCGAAAGGGTGTCACCCTTTGGAGCCCGTTTCGATATGGAGGTCGATGCACTCCTCATTCTCGTCCTTTGCCTCGGAGCGGTGATGATGGGCAAGGTGGGATGGTGGATACTGGCCATTGGCCTGATGCGTTATGGCTTTGTTTTTGCTCAGACCTTTTTGCCGGAATTGGGCGGCCAGCTGCCGCCGTCCTTTCGCAGGAAGCTGATTTGCGTGATCCAGGGCGGCGTCTTGTGTTTCATTCTCGTGCCGGTGGTTTCGCCTGCATTTTCCTCCGTCCTTTGCTTTGTTGCTCTCCTGCTTCTCACCTATTCCTTTGCGGTGGACACACATGATCTTCTGACACGGGAAAAACGGTGACATGGCATTGCGCGCGCATCTGGAAACAGCTGCCGGAATGGCCCGGTCCATGGTGGTCTACTATGGCCAACCCTGGCGTCGGCGCGCTTTGCGGCGCTTCTATCAAGCGCTGATCAGTCCAGACGATCTCGTCTTTGATATTGGGGCACATGCCGGCAGCCGCAGCAAAACGCTGCTTTCGCTCGGCGCGAAGGTGGTCGCCGTCGAGCCGCAGCCGGCCTTTGCCGATCTGATCGAAAAACATTTTGCGGGACAGTTGGCGGGGTTCGAACGTGTTGCGGTCGGCGCTCGGCCAGGCGAGGTTTCTTTGCGGATTTCACGCCGGCACCCGACGGTCACGACGACCTCGCCTGATTTTGTCGAGAAGGTTGGTCGCACGGATGGATTCCGGCAGGTGCGGTGGGACAGCGAGGTGGTGGTCCCCATGACAACGTTGGACCTGCTGATTGAACGTTACGGCATTCCCGATTTTTGCAAAATAGACTGCGAAGGGGCTGAGGCAGATATTCTAAGCGGACTGTCGAGACCGCTGAAGCTTGTCGCGTTCGAATATATTCCGGCAATGCCTTCGGTCGCGGAAAAGGCCATTGATGTGTTGATGGCACTGGGCAACTACCGCTTCAACCGGGTGATCGGCGAAAGCCACCAGTTTCACTGGACCGATTGGCAGGATGGTACCCACTTGCGCCGGGACCTTGCAGCGCTGGGACCTGAAAGCGGTTCGGGCGACATTTATGCACGGCTGGAGTGTTGATGTCTCTGGAAAGCCTTGGCAAACATACGTCCCCCAGCGGTCTCATGAACATTTTTGCCAAGGAAAATACCTGATGGCCAAAAATGCGAATATCGGGAAGGGGTCAGCATCGCCTGCCTGGCTGGCGATACTGGCGGTTATCTTCGTAACTCTGATCAGCTTTGCGTCGCTTACGCTTCCCGACCATCCGAATGCATTTTCCGTTCGTGCCTTCTTTCGTTTTCCGGTCGAAATTCCGGTCATTCTCCTGGTTCTGTTGCTGTTGCCACGGCGTTTGGCCGCTGCCTTTGCGATCCTTTCAACACTGGCGTTGTTCACCTTGCTCTTTCTGAAAGGGGCCGATATCGGGGTTCAATCAGCGTTCCAGCGGCGCTTTAATCCCTATCTCGACATGAAGATGCTGGCTGACGCCTGGAACCTGCTTTCCGGTGCAATCGGCCAATGGAGCGCCGGGCTCGCGATCGCACTTGGAGCGGCTGCATTTCTGGCGCTGGGCGTTCTTTTTTTTGCCGCGCAGCGAAAGATTGCCTCTTTCCGCGGAACTGTGTGGTGGGGTTCGCTGATGGCAGCTTTTGTCTTGCTTGCTGCAGGAGCCGTGTTGTGGGTCGCAGCGCCGGCATTGCCAGTGAGAGCAGAGTTGCGCGGATTGCCCTATCTCGCCGACAGGCTGGCGCTTGTTCAAAAATCCGTCGCCGATATGCGGCAGTTTGAACGTGATTTGCAAAACACGGATCCGGTGGCGCAAACCACAAACCTGTTCGCCGGTATCAAAGGGCGAGACGTCATCCTTGTGTTTGTGGAATCTTACGGAAGAAGCGCTGTCGAAGATCCACGATACAGTCCCATTATGAAGCCGCGTCTGCAGAGTGTTGAGGATCAGTTGCAGGCCGCGGGCTTTGGCGCTGTCAGCGCTTGGTCACTTTCACCCACAATGGGCGGCTTGAGCTGGCTTGCGCATGGCACATTCCTGTCCGGCCTGTGGACCGATAGCCAGGCGCGTTTTGATCGCCTGATGATCAGCAGAAGAGAGAGCCTCAACCGTCTCTTCAAAAAAGCCGGCTGGCGCACAACGGCCGTCATGCCCGCCATTACCATGGATTGGCCGGAGGCTGCGTATTTCGGTTACGATCAGGTTTTGGCGGCCAAAGATCTCGACTACAAGGGCAAGCCCTTCAACTGGGTCACCATGCCTGACCAATATACGCTGAGCGCATTCGAACGTCTGGCGCGCAAGCCCGCGCAGGCACAAGGCCAGCCCGTGATGGCGGAGATTGCACTGATTTCCAGCCACGCGCCCTGGACACCGGTCGCAAAGCTGATCGATTGGAATGATGTCGGTGACGGGGCCGTCTTCAACGCGCAAGCTGAAAGCGGCCTCTCCCCGAGGGAAGTCTGGTCGGATGGCGACAGCATCCGCGAACACTACATACAGACGATCGATTATTCCCTTCAGACCCTGGGAGATTATATCGCGCATTACGGGGATGATGCGGTTTTCATTATCCTCGGCGACCACCAGCCTGCACCAATTGTGACGGGTCCGGATGCATCGCGTGCTGTACCGATCCACATCATCAGCCGTGACAAAAGTCTCCTCGCACGCTTTCTGGAACACGATTTTACCGTGGGCATGACGCCTGCTGTCGAAAGTGAGGAGATACCCATGAGCGAGATGCGCGAACGCCTCGTTCAGGTCTTAAGCGCTGCAGAGCCTTCGGTGCAAATGTCGTCTGCTGACGCTGCTGTTGCTGAGAGTGACGAACACGGCGGGAAGTGAGGTCTGTTGGTCATGGCAAGCAAATGCTCGCCAGCTGTTGCGGATATGTCTTTTATGCTCTAACGGAATGTTCCGCAAAAAGAGGTTGGCTCCGAAAATCCGAGACCCAGATGTCTACAGATCAGATACCGGAAGCTTACGGCCACGAGGCCGTCACTGCTGAAAAGCGCATGAAAAAGGACTGGCCCTTTTATTGGGTCTCGCGTGTCAATGCGCGCTATGTGAATGTGCTGGAAAAGCGCCTCAAGCCGCTCAATCTGGATATGGCCCGCTGGCGTGTCCTGATGTCGCTTTATGAAGACGAGCATCTGAGCGTTTCCGAGATTGCCGACTATGCGGTCATCAAGCTCAACACAGCCACCAAGATCGTCCAGCGCATGATCGCCGATGGCCTTGTGGTCACCCGTGTCCGCCCCAATGACGGGCGTGTTACAGACGTCTGCCTGACACCTGAGGGAGACCGGCTGCGTCGCCTTGCCCGCCAGGAAGCCGACCAGGTTTTCACCTCTTCCTTCGTCAATATCACGCCTGAGGAACTTACCCGGCTCAACGGTCTTTTGGAGAAGGTGTTTCTCAAGCTTGAGGGCCTGTGAATACGGTTGGACGGCATGAATGCCGATAGCGATCAGGCGGGTGCGATGGCCAGTATCCGCAGGGTTCTTTCCAGACGTTCATGACGGATCAGACGATGAACTTGGCAACTGGCGAGCAAGCTCCAAGTTGCTTATAGATCATCGAAGCGGGTATAAACCGGGAGACGATGTGCTCAAGCTATTGGACAAACAACCCCATGAAAGCGTGAAGGCTTTGACGCATCGCAGCTTGCGGCACGCGGTGATGACCGGTCGTTTGCCGCCTGGACAGGCGGTAACGATTACCGGGATCGCCGAAGCCCTGGGCGTTTCCACCATGCCGGTGCGCGAAGCGCTCCATCTTCTGGTTGCCGATGGCGCTCTGGAACATCTGGACAATCGCCGCGTGCGTGTTCCGGAGATGACGCCTGACAAGTTCGATGAAACGCTGGCTGCCCGTATCGCGCTTGAAACGCTGGCGGCAGACAGAGCCATGCCCTTCGTCGATTATTTGCGTCTCGCCAAAATGGAAAAGATCGATGCAGAGATCGACGCAGCTTACGAGCGCGGCGATATCGAGGCCGGTATCGAGCGCAATTTTGATTTTCACCGCTGTCTGTATGAAACACGTTCAGCGGCAGTCCTCTTGCCACTGATTGAATCCGTCTGGATACGCCTCGGGCCGTTCATGCGCGAGGCCACGGAAAATCTGCAAGAGAGCTATCGGTTGGATCGCCACGCCGAAGCCATGCAGGCAATCCGCTCCAGGGATCGCGAGGCTTTGCGTTCTGCCATCACCTCGGACATCCAGGATGGTGCCGGTTACCTCGGCCGCAAGCGCTTCATGAGTATGACCATCTGAACGTCTTGCATTCTTCAGTCTCAAAAACGCGCTCCGCGGCAGGCTCATTTGTCGGCCACGAATAATTTGATCAAATTCTATAGAATTATGATCATAATAATGTTATGCGAGACAACAACTGATCCATATCAGGCAAATTCTGGAGCCCCCAATGCATCAAGAGCGTCAATTCCACATCGATGGCCCATGCGTTGACTCGGCCGATTGCGCACAGACAGATTTTGTCAAAGGTCTTGTCGGGTGGGGAGCGTGATGTTGTACAAAGAGCCTGAAAATCTGCGCGCATCAGCCGGGCTGTCCAGCGGTACGTCACTGGATGCCCGCACCGCCGCTGAATTGTTTCTTGACGCAAATCCAGACATCGAGGTGCTGGAGGCATTTGTCATCGACGTCAACGGAGTGCCGCGTGGCAAATGGATACCGCGCGATCGCGCTGCCGACGTGTTGAACAATGGCCTTGCCATGCCTCGTTCGGTCTTCGCGCTTGATGTTTGGGGCCGCGATGTCAATGCGGCTGGTCTGGCAGAAGGCACCGGTGATCCGGATGGTCTTTGCCTGCCGGTTCCCGGAACCCTTTCGCGCGTCACCTGGTTGAAGCGACCGACGGCGCAGGTGCTGCTTAACATGTTTGATGGCGAGGGCGGGCATTTCCATGCCAATCCGCGCGCGGTGCTGGCAAATGTTCTGTCCCAATATGCCAAACTTGGTCTGACGCCGGTGGCGGCAACCGAGATGGAATTCTACCTGATCGATCCTGTCCGCTCCGCGCTTGATCCTGTCCGTCCGCCAAATTCACGCGATGGCCGCTGGCATACGGGCCAGACGCAAGTTCTTTCGATCTCGGAATTACAGGATTATGAAGAGGTTTTTACAGATATTGCGGAAGCCTGCCGGGCGCAGGATATTCCGGCAGACACGGTGGTGCGCGAAAATGGACCAGGGCAATATGAGCTCAACCTGAACCATGTTCCGGATGCCATGCGGGCCGCGGATGCCGCAGTCCTCCTCAAACGCATTGTGAAGGCGGTTGCCCGCAAACACGATCTTGACGCGACCTTCATGGCCAAACCCTATGGGCTTCAGGCCGGAAGCGGAATGCATGTGCATTTCTCGGTTCTGGACAAAGAGGGCAAGAATGTTTTCGCCGATGGAAACGACGTGTCGCAAACCCTCATGCACGCCGTCGGCGGCCTCTTGACTTACATGTCCGACAGTATGGCGGTGTTTGCGCCACATGCAAATTCTTATCGTCGGCTGAAGCCTTCCGAACATGCGCCAACCTATGCCTCCTGGGGGATCGACAATCGCTCGGCGGCGGTGCGGGTGATCAAGGCCGGACAAAAGGCAACCCGGATCGAACACCGTGTTGCGGGCGCCGACACCAATCCGCATCTGGTGCTGGCCATGATCTTGAAGGCAGCACTTGCGGGTATCAGCGAAAAACTGCATCCGGGTGCGGCAATCAGCGGTGACGAGCATTCAATGGTGCATGAGCCGCTGCCGACCAACTGGGATGTGGCATTGCAGCGCTTTGCCAATTCCGGTTTTGCGCTGAGCGCCTTCGGAGCCGAATACCGCAAGCTTTACGCAGCCTGCAAGCAACAGGAACTCCTGGAATTTTCATTCCGGGTGACCGACGTCGAATACGACGCATATATAAGGACGGTGTGAGATGAACGCATTTGCCAAATTTGACAATCCTGGTCACGTCAAATCCTACTATGCCGCAACCGCGGTTGCGCAGTCCCCGCGGCCTGCTTTCGAAGGTGCGCTGGAAACCGACGTCTGCATTATCGGCGGGGGGTTCACGGGCATATCAGCCGCACTTGAGCTGGCCGAACGTGGTTTCAAGGTTGTCGTCCTGGAAGCAAATCGCGTTGGTTTTGGCGCTTCGGGGCGCAATGGTGGGCAGATTGTCAACGGTTATAGCCGCGATCTTGAAACCATCCGCAAATGGTATGGTGAGGACAAGGCCGCTGCCCTTGGCCGAATGTCTCTGGAAGGTGGCGATATTATCCGCGAGCGCGTCGCCAAATATGGCATTGACTGCGATCTGCGTCATGGCGGCTTCTTTGCAGCCTTCAACGACAAGCAGGTGCGCGAGATGGATAAGGTCCGCCGCGATTGGGAAAAGCGCGGTCATGATGGCCTCGAAATGGTGTCGAAAGCCGAGGTTGGGCACTACGTCTCCTCAAATCGCTATGTCGGCGGGATGATCGACCGCAAGGGTGGGCATATTCACCCACTGAACCTGGTCGAAGGCGAAGCCCGCGCTGCAGAAGGTCTGGGCGCACAGATTTTTGAAAATTCACGTGTCACGCATGTTCATACCGGTGCCAAGCCAAGCGTCTCAACTGAGAAAGGCAAGGTGCAGGCAAAATATGTTCTTGTCTGCGGCAATGCCTATCTCGGCGAACTGCTGCCTGCCATCTCGTCGCGCATGATGCCGGTTTCAAGCCAAGTCATGGCAACCGAGCGGCTGGATGATGCCACGATTGAAAAGCTGCTTCCGGCGAATTACTGCGTTGAAGATGCCAATTATGTGCTCGATTATTATCGGCGCACGGCTGACAATCGGCTGCTCTATGGCGGCGGCATCGGTTATGGCGGGCAGGACCCGAAAAACCTGACATCGGTGATCTTGCCGAACATGCTGAAGACGTTCCCGGAGCTGAAGGGCGTCAA
Source organism: Rhizobium sp. L1K21 (assembly GCF_024055895.1). GTDB lineage: Bacteria > Pseudomonadota > Alphaproteobacteria > Rhizobiales > Rhizobiaceae > Ensifer_A. Next base: position 202,497 of record NZ_JAMXLE010000003.1, on the reverse strand, counting down.
AATAGAATATGCCTGGAGCGGTAATTTTGCCCTGACCCTGACCCGAATTCCGCATATGGGCAAGATTTCCGGCACGGTCTATTTCTCTCACGGCGATAGCGGACATGGCGTCACGACCACGCATCTGCTGGGCCGCATTCTCGGTGAGGCAGTGGCAGGCCACGCCGAGCGCTACGATGTTTGGCAATCGTTGCCCAATTTCCCGTTCCCTGGCGGTCGCATGTTCCGTGTGCCGCTCACAGCATTGGGTGCCTGGTGGTACGGAATTCGCGACAAACTGGGCGTTTAGAGCACCGGGCGGTTTTCCTCGGCAAGCGGAATGCTATATGTGGGAATGCATTGAAAAGGCCGGCAAGTCTGCTGCATAGTCAATCAACGCTCCGATCAATTGAGAGGGATGTGCAGGAATGAAATGGCGTATGCCCTCTGAAACGGCGCGACACGACCGCACCTGGATGGCCTTTCCGCGTGCCGGGGAAACTTTGGGTGAGGGTGAGGCCTGGCAGGAAACGGGCTATGCGGCGTGGACTGAGGTCGCGCATGCGATTGCCCGGTTCGAGCCGGTGACCATGATCGTCGACCCGTCCGAGCGCGACCGCGCCGCGCGCATGCTTGGAAGCGATATAGAGCAGATAGAAGCGCCGCTCGATGAATTCTGGATGCGTGATTTCGGCCCCACATTCGTTGTGGACGATGACCGGCCAGGCGTACTCGGCGCCGTCGACTGGATTTTCAATGGCTGGGGTGATCACGGTTGGGCCGATTGGAAAAAGTCGGCCGAGATTGCCCGTTTCATTGCACGCCATTGTGACGCAGAAATCGTCTCGAGCTTGCTGGTGAACGAAGGCGGCGGCATTCATGTTGACGGGGAGGGCACTGTTCTGGTGACAGAGACGGTGCAGCTCGATCCCCGCCGCAACCCTTATGCGACCCGCGACCGTGTTGAAGCCGAACTGGCGCGCACGCTGGGTGTGACCAAGGCAATCTGGCTGCCGCGCGGCCTGACCCGCGATTATGAGAAATTCGGCACGAATGGTCACGTGGATATCGTCGCAACCATTGCCTCGCCAGGCGTGTTGCTGCTGCACCGCCAGCCCAATGCGGAGCATCCCGATCACGCCGTCATGCAAGAACTTCGCTCCTTTCTTGCAGAGACGACCGACGCCGCAGGGCGCAGCTGGGAAATTCTCGATCTTGATGCGCCGGCGCAAATTGAAGACGAAGATGGTTTTGTTGATTACAGCTACGTCAATCATCTCGTGGTGAATGGCGGGGTCATTGCCTGCGGCTTCGGTGACGAAAAAGCAGATGCGGCGGCGCGCGCTGTGTTAGCGGACGCTTATCCCGGGCGGGAGGTTGTCACGATTGATTCCCGTCCCATTTTCGCCCGCGGCGGCGGCATTCACTGCATTACGCAGCAGCAGCCGACATTGGAATAGGGGCGAAAGCATGGCCAGCTTTGATGTCGTCGAAACGTCGATTGCAGACCTGCGGACAGCTTTGGAAGAGGGTGTCGTAACCAGTGTCGAACTGGTGGAAGCCTATCTTGCCCGCGTTCAGGCTTATGACGCTCCCGGCACGGAAACAGCCCTGAATTCGATTGTGGTTGCAAATCCGGATGCGCTGGCTGAAGCGCGGCGCTCTGATGAACGACGCAAAGCGGGCGCGACGCTGTCACCGCTCGACGGCATACCATACACGGCCAAAGACAGCTATCTCGTGCGTGGCTTGACGGCTGCATCCGGCAGCCCCGCCTTTGAGAGCCTTGTTGCGCAACGCGACGCCTTCACCATCGAAAGGCTGCGCAATGCCGGCGCCATATGTCTCGGCCTCACCAATATGCCGCCTATGGCCAATGGCGGTATGCAGCGCGGCGTCTATGGACGCGCGGAAAGCCCCTATAATGCCGAGTGGCTGACCAGCGCCTTCGGGTCGGGCTCATCCAATGGGTCCGGCACAGCAACCGCCGCCTCGTTTGCAGCCTTCGGTCTCGGTGAAGAGACATGGTCGAGTGGCCGGGCACCAGCCTCCAATAATGCACTTTGTGCCTACACGCCTTCACGTGGTGTCATCTCCGTGCGCGGCAACTGGCCGCTCGTGCCGACAATGGATGTGGTGGTGCCGCATACGCGCACGATGGCCGATATGCTGGAACTGCTGGATATCATCGTTGCCGATGACCCGGAGACGCGGGGTGACTTCTGGCGCGCGCAACCCTGGATCAAATTGCCAAGTGCATCGGCGGTGCGACCGCAAAGTTACAAGACGCTCGCACCGAACGGCAAAGACCGTGCGCGGAATACACTTGCTGGAAGACGCTTTGGCGTGCCGCGCATGTATATCAATGCTGATCCAGTTGCGGGAACCAATCCGAACGGCGGCATCGGCGGATCGACGGGAAAGCCGATTGAGACGCGCGCTTCCATTATCGACCTCTGGGAAAAGGCCCGACGCGACCTTGAAGCTGCCGGGGCGGAGGTCGTGCTGGTCGATTTTCCGGTTGTGACGAATTACGAAGCTGATCGGCCGGGCGCACCTTCGATCGTGACGCGCGGCCTCATCAGGCCTGAATTCCTGAAGTATGAAATCGTCGATTTGTCGGCCTGGGCCTGGGAGGATTTTCTCAAGGCAAACGACGATCCCAATTTCAACACGTTGGCGAATGTAGATGGCGCGCAGATCTTCCCGCGTCCGCCGGGCGCGCTGCCCGATCGCTATACCGGCTTTTCTGATGACATTGCTACCTATCCGGAACAGGTGCGCAGCCATCCTTACCGATCCTTCGAGGATATTCCGGAACTGGAGAGCGGACTGAAGGGGCTTGAAGAGACCCGCAAACAGGACCTTGAAACCTGGATGGATGATCTCGGTCTTGACGCCGTCCTGTTTCCGGCTGTCGCAGACATCGGTCACGCCGATATGGATATCGACCCGCACCACGCAGACCTCGGCTGGCGCAATGGCGTCTGGGTCGCAAACGGCAATCTCACCATCCGCCATCTTGGTATCCCCACAGTTACCGTTCCCATGGGGACGATGGCCGACACACACATGCCGGTTGGCCTGACCTTTGCCGGTCGCGCCTATGACGATAACAAACTGTTGTCATTGGCCGCAGCCTTCGAGGCGACAGGCGCGCGCCGCTCCAGCCCTCCGCGCACACCGCCCTTGGGCGCTTGAAAGACAACGCTTACGGTTCCGTTCAATTCAGCAGACGGCGCAGGCTTTGCTGCAGCCGCAAGAGGGCCGGCAGATAGTCTCTCAAGACTTGTTCCAAGTCCCCGTGGATCGCCGCCATGCCTGTATTGAGCGCGGCAATAACCTTTCCGCGCGTGTTGACGAGGGGAACGGCAAGCGATCGCAATCCGAGCTCCACCTCCTGGTCCACCAGCGAATACCCGTTCACACGAACCTCCGCGACGACGCGCATGATGTCGTCCACCGAAGCCAGAGAGCGGGGCGTGCGCGGGGTCAGATCGGAGGCCTCGATGATAGCGCGGGCTTCCCCCTCCGGCAGTGCGGCCAGCAAAACGCGGCCCATTGAGGTGCAATGTGCAGGCAGGCGTGATCCCGGCATCAGGCCGACTGACATGACCCGTTTCTGCGCCGCGCGCGCAATGTAGACAATCTCCTTGTCGTCGAGGATCGATACGGAGCAGGACTGGCCGATTTGTTCGGAGAGCTGGTCGAGCCAGGGCTGCACGATCTGTGGCAAGGGCAATGCCGCGAGGGCCCCGACCCCAAGCCTGAGCACACGAGGGGTGAGGCTGAAAAACTTGCCGTCATAGTCTGCATAACCAAGCTCGTGGAGCGTCAACAGACAACGCCTTGCCGTGGCCCTGTCGAGCCCCGTTGCGTCTGCGACATCGGCGATCGCAAGTCGGGAGCGCTCGGCGGCGAAACATTCGAGGACGCGAAGCCCCTTCGCCAGAGAGGCGACAAAGTCTGTTTTGTTCAACATGCGCACGGAATTTTTCACATTTTGAACAAATGTCAACATGCGCCAAACCGCGCTTGCCATTGGCGATATTTGCACCGATGAAAAAGGCGCAGACATCTCCAGGGGAGGAGAAACAGGAATGAACAAGATTACAGGGTCCCTGAGTGAGGCCGTGGCCTCGATCAAGGATGGCGCAACCGTCATGATTGGCGGTTTCGGCGGCTCCGGCTCACCGGTGGAATTGATCCATGCGCTGGTCGATGCTGGCCCAAAGAATCTGACCGTCGTCAACAACAATGCCGGCAATGGGCATGTGGGCCTTGCCGCACTTATTGAGCAGGGGCAAGTTGCCAAGCTCATCTGCTCGTTCCCGCGTTCTTCAGATTCAACTGTCTTCAACAATCTCTATCGCGCTGGCGGCATTGAGCTGGAGCTTGTGCCCCAGGGAACCCTGGCCGAACGTATCCGCGCAGGCGGCGCTGGCATTCCTGCTTTCTACACACCCGCCAGCTACGGGACCGAGCTTGCCGAAGGTAAGCCCATCGCCGAATTTGACGGTCGCCACTATGTTCAGGAGCGCTGGCTGAAGGCCGACGCCTGTCTTATCAAAGCTGAATTTGCAGACCCCATGGGCAACCTCACCTACCGATTGGCAGGCCGCAATTTCAATCCACTGATGGCCATGGCCTCGACCACCACGATTGTGCAGGTCTCTCGCATTGTGGAGGCTGGTGCGATTGATCCGGAACACGTCATCACGCCAGGCATTTTCGTCGACAAAGTCGTGGAAGTGACGCAGCCGAAGCAGGAAGAGGTTCTCATTCGCCAGGGGGCGGTTTATCCATGAATAGTCAGCTTGATAAGATCAAACTTTCCAACGCGCAGATTGCCTGGCGCGCCGCGCAGGACATTGAAGACGGTGCCTATGTCAACCTGGGCATCGGCTTTCCGGAGATGCTGGCGAAATTCAAGCCAGAGGGGCGCGAGGTCGTTTATCAGACGGAAAACGGCATACTCGGCTTTGGTGGGGTGCCTGCCGCTGGTGAAGAGGACTGGGACCTTATTAACGCCGGCAAAAAAGCGATTAAGCTTAAACCCGGTGCAGCCTTCTTCCATCACGCTGACAGTTTCGCCATGATCCGCGGCGGACATCTGGATCTTGCCGTTCTGGGTGCATTCCAGGTTGCCGAAAACGGCGATCTTGCCAATTGGTCGACAGGCAAGGGCGCCATTCCTGCTGTTGGCGGGGCGATGGATCTTGTCCATGGTGCTAAGCGCGTGGCGGTGGTGACCGACCATGTCACAAAGGACGGCGCGCCGAAACTGATGCGGCAATGCACGATGCCTTTGACCGGCCTGCAATGTATCACGACGGTTTATACCTCTCTGGCGGTCTTCGATATCATCGATAAGCGTTTCGTTTTGCGCGAAAAGCTCGCCAGTATTTCGCTTGACGAATTGCAGGCTGTTACCGAAGCCGAAATCCTTGCCGGCTCCAATGTCGGCGACCTTGTCGTTCCCTCTCTATAAGGAGCCCTGAGAATGCCTGACGCATTTATTTGCGATTACATACGCACACCAATCGGCCGCTTCGGCGGCGCGCTTTCCTCCGTTCGCGCTGACGATCTTGCAGCCGTGCCGCTCAAGGCGCTGATGGAGCGCAACGGCAGCGTTGACTGGGAAGCCGTCGACGATGTGCAGTATGGTTGCGCCAACCAGGCCGGCGAAGACAACCGCAATGTCGCGCGCATGGCGCTGCTTCTCGCCGGTCTTCCCGCTTCCGTTTCCGGCAATACGATCAACCGGCTTTGTGGCTCTGGCATGGACGCGGTCATTTCCGCTGCCCGCGCCATCAAGGCGGGCGAGGCAGAGCTTATCATTGCCGGCGGCGTGGAAAGCATGTCGCGCGCACCTTTTGTCATGCCCAAGGCCGAGAGCGCATTTTCCCGCTCTGCCGAAATACATGACACGACCATTGGCTGGCGCTTCGTCAACAAGCTGATGAAGGCACAATACGGTGTGGATTCCATGCCGGAGACGGCTGAAAACGTGGCCGAAGACTTTTCAATTTCCCGGGAAGACCAGGATACTTTTACGCTCCGTTCGCAACAGAAAGCCGCAGCGGCGCAAGCAAGCGGTCGGTTGGCGAAGGAAATCATGCCTGTCACGATCAAGGGCCGCAAGGGTGATACGGTCGTCGATGCAGACGAGCATCTGCGCCCGGACACCACGCTGGAAGCACTCGCAAAACTGCGCGCACCCTTCCGCGAGGGCGGTACGGTCACAGCGGGCAATGCCTCCGGCGTCAATGACGGTGCAGCCGCACTCATCATCGCCAGCGAGGCCGCGGCCAGGAAATATGGCCTGACACCAATTGCCCGGATCATGGGCGGAGCCACAGCCGGCGTGCCGCCGCGGATCATGGGTTTTGGACCTGCACCAGCGACCCGCAAACTCTGCGCGCGCCTGGGCCTCAATCCAAGCGATTTCGGAGTCGTTGAGTTGAACGAGGCTTTCGCATCCCAGGGCTTGGCCGTGTTGCGCGATCTCGGCCTTGCCGATGATGCCGACTTTGTGAATGCAAACGGCGGAGCAATTGCACTCGGCCATCCGCTCGGCATGTCGGGCGCGCGGATTACCGGCTCCGCTGCGCTGGAACTGCATGAAAAAGGTGAAAAGCTTGCTTTGGCGACCATGTGTATCGGCGTCGGTCAGGGCATTGCAATCGCGCTTGAACGTGTCTGAGCAGGAGATAGCATTCTCCTGCTGACAAGCCAGAAGGCGTTATCAATTTGCCCGCCGGCCTCTTCAGAGTGTCGGCGGGCAACCGTCGGGGCCGGGCGAGCCTTAAAGGTCCTTGGCCAATCTCAATGCATCGTAGATCGCCGCATGCGTATTGCGTGCCGCCACCGCGTCGCCAATGCGGAACAGCTGAAATGCCCCGTGAGGATTGCGAAGAACAGACTGTTTTTCACCGGCCAGGAGTTGCTCGTAGGACACTTCGCCCAGGTTGGACGACAGCGGTTTCAATTCGAAATAGAGATCATCAAGCGGTATGGTGCCGTGATTGACGACGATCTGGTCATAGGCCTTCTGTTTGGAGACCCCGCCATAATCGCTGCCGATCTGCGCGACCAATTGATTGCCGCTTTTCTCCACGGATTCCAGCCGGTAGGTGACGGTGAAGGTGGCGTCCAGCTTCTGCAGTGAGCGCATATAGGGCACGAGGTTCATTGCCATCACCTCGGGGGCAAAGGCCCGGTCCGGCGTCATGATCTCCACCTTGCCACCGGCCTTGGCGATGATTTCCGCAGCTTGCAAGCCGGGATGGTCGCCGGCATCGTCATAGACAAGCACGTTGGAGCCAGGCTTCACATCGCCCGAAATAATGTCCCATGACGAGCAAACAAGTTCATTGCCCTGCGAGAGAACCTCGGTATGCGGCAGTCCGCCGGTGGCGATAATGACGATATCCGGCACCTGCGCCTGGATCACATTGGCGTCAGCCCAGGTGTTGAAATGAAAGTTGACGCCCAGATTTTCGCACTGGCTCATGCGCCAGTCGATAATGCTGATCATCTCCCGGCGGCGTTCACTTTGCGCGGTGAGGCGAATTTGTCCGCCGGGATTGTTGGCCGCTTCGAACACAATCACCGCGTGACCACGTTCGCCGCAGACGCGCGCGGCCTCAAGGCCCGCCGGTCCAGCACCGACGATCACGACCTTCTTACGCTCTGCCGCCTTTTCAATTCTATGCGGCATTTTTTCTTCACGTCCGGTGGCCGGATTGTGGATGCAGTAGGCTTCGCCGCCCTGGTAGATGCGATCGAGACAGTAATTGGCTCCCACGCAGGGACGAATGTCCTCTTCGCGCTTTTCCATCACCTTGCGCACGATATGCGGGTCGGTCATGTGCGCGCGTGTCATGCCCACCATATCGACCTTGCCGGAGGCGATAGCGTGACGGGCGGTCGCGACATCCGGAATCTTGGCCGCGTGGAAGGTCGGAAAACTGGTGGCGGCGCGGATTTCACCGGCAAAATCCAGATGCGGCGAATTCGCCATGCCCTGAATGGGGATCACATCGGTCAGGCCGGGGTCTGTGTCGATATGGCCGCGGATCACGTTCAGGTAGTCGATCAGCCCGCTGTCGCGCAGCCGTTTTGATATTTCGATCCCCTCGGCGCGCCCATTGCCGCCGGGGAGACATTCGTCCGCCGTGTATCGCACACCGAGAATGAAGTCTTCACCAACCCGCTCGCGGATGGCTTTGAAGACGTCGAAACAGAAACGGAGCCGGTTATCGAGCGAACCGCCATAGGGGCTATCGAGTTCATTGGTCAGCGGCGAGGCAAACTGATCGATGAGATGGCCGTAGGCCTCCAGTTCGATCCCGTCCATCCCGCCTGCTTTCATGCGCTCGGCCGCATCGGCAAAATCCTTGATGATGCGCTCGATATCCCAGTCTTCGATTTTCTTGGGGAAGGCGCGGTGTGCCGGTTCACGGTGATGCGATGGTGCCAGCGCTGGCAGCCAGTCGCCCTTGTCCCACCGCGTGCGCCGGCCGAGATGGGTGAGCTGGATCATGATGGCGGTGCCATGTTCATGAACCGCGTCGGTCATTTCCCGCACCCACGGTACGATCTCATCCTTATAGGCCAGGAGATTGTTGAAGACCGGCGGGCTGTCCTTCGAAACTGTCGCTGAACCGGCCGTCATCGTCAGGGCCACGCCGCCGCGGGCGCGCTCCACCGTATAGGCCCTGTACCGACCTTTGGGCATGCCGTCTTCAGGGTAGGCGGGCTCGTGCGAAGTGACCATGATGCGGTTTTTCAGGGTCAGATGCTTGAGTTGGAAGGGCTGTAAAAGGGGATCGCCAGACATGCGTCGAACTCCGGGTCGAGAGAGATGATGGCTACGCTAGTGTAAAATGTTCACAAGTGTCAAGAAGGATAAACGCATGCGTTAAGTAAGCAATCATATGTGTACATTCTTCTTGTCCCGTTGGGATGGAGCATGTTAGAAAACAATTATGGAACAGGCTTCAAATGACAGTGGTTGGCGCGGATCTTATGAGGGATGGCTTGATGCCGCCTATGCCAGCCTGTTGGAGTCCGGCGTCGATTCGGTGAAAATCATGCCGCTGGCCAAGCGGTTGAACCTGTCGCGAACCAGCTTTTACTGGTTCTTCAAGGACCGGGACGAACTGTTGTCGGCATTGATCGCCCGCTGGCGGTCAAAAAACACCGGCAATCTCGTTGCGCAATCGCAGGCTTACGCGGAATCGCTGGCCGAGGCGATGCTCAACGTTTTCGATTGCTGGCTGAATGCCGACCTGTTCGATTCCCAATTCGAGTTCGCCGTACGTAGCTGGGCGCTGCAATCTTCCGACATTCTGGCGGAGGTTCGTGATGCCGATCAGGCCCGGATCGACGCCATATCGCGCATGTTCACGCGGTTCGGTTTTGACGAGGAGACAGCAGATGTGCGCGCCAGAGCGGTTTATCTCGTGCAGATCGGCTATATTTCCATGCAATCCCGCGAGGATATTGCGCTACGGATGAAGCGCATTCCGGAATATATTGCGATTTATACCGGCAAGGCTCCCGAGCAGCGCGAGCTTGACCGCTTCTACGCCCGGCATGGCTTTTCGCCCGCGTGACAGCATCCAAGGGCCCGCGGATTGTGCGGCGCACCGGGTCAATCCGGTTTCGAATTCGGCAAAATTGAAGGGGCAGGCCACTGCTCGTCAAATGGCACTGCGGCTCGAGCAAGCCTTGTCCCACGCCTATCTACGCAAAATGGCTGAGAAATTTCTGCATCCGGTCGTAAAAGAAAGCGAAACTCGAAATTTCGTTTGACATTCGTTTTGCTTTCGAAAAAGATATAGAAAATTTCGGATTTCCGAAATATTGCTGCAATGCGAAAGAAGCAAGGACTGAGAGCGAAGTGGCCACAGAGGTTGATTTCGACATTTTTGTCATTGGAGGCGGTATCAACGGTTCGGGTATCGCACGGGATGCTGCCGGACGTGGATATTCCGTCGGGCTGGCTGAAATGAACGACTTTGCTTCGGGCACATCTTCGGGCGCAACCAAGCTCATTCATGGTGGTTTGCGCTACCTCGAATATTATGAGTTCCGTCTGGTCCGGGAAGCGCTGATGGAGCGGGAGATTCTCTGGGCTTCTGCGCCGCATATCATATGGCCTCTGCGTTTCGTTCTGCCCTTTCATAAGGGCGGTATCCGCCCCGCCTGGCTCGTGCGTCTTGGACTTTTCCTTTATGATCACCTGGGCGGACGCAAGCTTCTGCCGCCGACGCGCACGCTTGATATGCGCACGGATTCTGCGGCCAAGCCATTGAAGCCGCTCTTCAACAAGGCGTTTGAATATTCTGACGGCTGGGTTGATGATGCGCGCTTTGTCGTGCTGAACGCCAAGGATGCAGCCAATCATGGTGCGTCTATTTTCGTGCGGACCGAAGTCACTTCCGCCATTTCGGAAAACGGTATCTGGTCAGTGACGCTGCGCGATCGGGCGAGCGGCGGAACCAAGCAGGTGAAAACCCGGATGCTGGTCAATGCCGGTGGCCCGTGGGTCGATAAGGTGATCCAGGGTGTGATGGGCAAGAACGACGCGCATAATGTGCGCCTCGTGCAGGGCAGCCACATCGTCATCCGCAAAAAGTTTGATGATCCGCGCGCCTATTTCTTCCAGAACCCCGACAACCGCATCATCTTTGCGATCCCTTACGAAAACGACTTCACCTTGATCGGCACAACAGACCGCGATTTTGAGGGCAACCCAAATTCTGTGAAGATCAGTGACAGCGAGATCGACTATCTCTGCGGTGCAGCCAGCGAATATTTTGCCGAGCCCGTGACCCGTGACGATATCGTGTGGACCTATTCCGCCGTGCGTCCGCTTTTCGACGATGGCGCTTCACAGGCGCAGGAAGCCACCCGCGATTACGTGCTGAAGGTGGAGCAGTCGGCGGGCGGGGCACCGTTGCTGAACGTCTTTGGCGGCAAGCTCACCACCTATCGCCGGCTTGCCGAACATGCGCTTGAGAAGATCGGTGAAACAATCGGCGAAAAGGGCAAGGCCTGGACGGCCAAAGCCACGCTCCCTGGCGGCGATTTTCCTCCAACCGGTTACCAAGATGAGGTTGCCCGGTTGAAGAAGGCGTTTGGCTTTTTGAAGAACGAACACGCCGCCCGCTATGTACGCCTTTACGGAACCCGTGCATGGGATATTCTTGGCAAGGCTGCCGGATATGAGGAACTTGGACGGCATTTTGGCGGAAACCTCTACGAGGCTGAGGTCAAGTGGCTCATGGGTGAGGAATGGGCGCGCACGGCGGAGGATGTTGTGTGGCGGCGCACGAAGGAAGGTTTGCGGCTCTCTCAGGATAAGATTGCTGCTTTGGAGGACTATATGTCAGGCGTGCTGAAAGCGGCCTGACGGAGGAAATAACGGCAGGAGGAGGCCGGGAAATTTCATGCTGGAATTGCGCAATGCCGCGAAGAAGGTGCGTGGGGAATATCATATTTACCCCAGCAGCCTGACGCTTGAACGCGGCACGCTGAACGTGCTGTTGGGTCCGACGCTCTCGGGCAAGACAAGCCTGATGCGCCTGATGGCCGGCCTAGACAAGCCGACGGAAGGCAGCATCTGGTTTGACGGTGTTGATGTAACCGGCGTGAAGGTGCAGTCGCGCAATGTTGCGATGGTCTATCAGCAATTCATCAACTATCCGGCAATGACCGTTTATGAGAATATCGCTTCTCCCATGCGGCTTGCCGGCAAGAGCGCCTCAGAAATTGATCGCGCGGTCAAAAAGACAGCCGACCTTCTCAAGCTTACGCCCTATCTTGATCGCACGCCGCTCAACCTTTCCGGTGGTCAGCAGCAGCGCACGGCGCTGGCGCGGGCAATCGTGAAAGGCGCAAGCCTCGTGCTGCTTGATGAACCACTGGCAAACCTCGACTATAAGCTGCGTGAGGAGCTGCGCGAGGAACTGCCGAAAATCTTCGCAGAATCTGGTGCAATCTTTGTTTATGCAACCACCGAGCCTTCGGAAGCCTTGCTGCTTGGCGGCAATACAGCAGCGCTGCACCAGGGTCGCATTTCGCAGTTTGGAAGCACCGTAGACGTCTACCGCAATCCAGCCGATCTGGTGACGGCGCAGACTTTTGCCGATCCGCCACTCAATGTGATGCAGGTGGAGAAAAAGGGCATGTCGCTGGTCAAGGATGGGGAACATCTGCTGTCAGCGCCGCCACATTTTGCAAGCATTCCGGATGGCCCGCTCACCGTCGCATTCCATCCCCACCAATTGGCGCTGGCGCCGCAACATGCGCAAGCTGAAAAACTCGACGCGACCGTGCGCATTTGCGAGATCACCGGGTCGGAGAGTTTCATTCACCTGACATTTGCAGGCGCGGATTGGGTGATGCTCGTGCGCGGAATTCATGATCTCAAAACCGATGCAGCCGTGACCATGTTCGTGGACACGCGGCATCTCATGGCATTCGACACATCCGGCCGGGCAATTGCCGCCTATGCGCCCGATGGGCATGCGGGCTGAGGAGGACAAAGACCATGGCACGCATCAATCTCGATCATATCCGCCATGCTTATGGCGCAAAACCGAAATCGGACGATGACTATGCGCTCAAGGAAGTGCATCACGAATGGGTCGACGGCGGCGCCTATGCGCTGCTCGGCCCATCGGGTTGCGGCAAGACCACGCTTCTCAACATCATCTCCGGTCTCCTGCATCCGTCAGAAGGCAAAATTCTCTTCGACGGCAAGGATGTGACAAACCTCTCAACCCCCGAACGCAATATCGCGCAGGTGTTTCAGTTTCCGGTGATCTACGACACGATGACCGTTTACGATAATCTGGCCTTTCCGCTCAGAAACCGGCGCGTGCCGGAAGCCGAAGTGGACCGCAAGGTGCGTGAAACGCTGGAAATTATCGACCTGACCGATTGGGCCAATCGCCGTGCAACGGGTTTGACGGCGGACCAGAAGCAGAAGATCTCGCTTGGACGCGGCCTCGTTCGCTCGGATGTGAACGCCATTCTCTTTGATGAACCGCTGACGGTCATCGATCCGCATATGAAATGGATGCTGCGCACCGAGCTGAAAAAGCTGCATCGCCAGTTCGGCCATACCATGGTTTATGTGACGCATGACCAGACCGAGGCGTTGACCTTCGCTGACAAGGTGGTGGTCATGTATGAGGGCGAGATCGTGCAGATCGGCACGCCCGATGAACTTTTCAATCGCCCGGCCCACACATTTGTCGGTTATTTTATCGGCTCACCGGGTATGAACCTGCTGCCCGCTAAAATTCAAAATGCCTCCGCGCAGGTTGGTTCGCAGACAATCGATCTTGGCTTTGCCCCACCTGCCGATGCGAAGGCTAAAATGGAGCTTGGCATTCGCCCTGAATTCATCACGCTCGGCGGCGAAGGTCTGCCAGTCACCATCAAAAAGGTGGAAGACACGGGGCGGCAGAAAATCGTGCGCGCCGAATTTGAAGGTCTGCCGATTGCCGTCGTCATGGATGAAGACGAGGCGCTTCCGACAGACGCAAAGATCAGCTTCAAGCCGGGCGGGGTCAATCTTTACCGCGATTCCTGGCGCGTGAACGGGGAGGCTTGAGCGATGGAAAAAACAGTCAATCAAAAAGCCTGGTTCCTCGTTATGCCGGTTCTGGTTCTCGTCATTTTCTCGGCGGCCATTCCGCTGATGACCGTGGTGAACTACTCGGTGCAGGATACATTCGGCAACAACCAGTTTTTCTGGGCAGGGACTGACTGGTTTTCCGATATGCTGCACTCAGACCGCTTCTGGGATGCACTGGTTCGAAACCTCATTTTCTCCTTCTTCATTCTGGCCATAGAAGTGCCATTGGGCATTCTGATTGCGCTCAACATGCCGAAGAAGGGTTTTGGCGTGCCGGTTTGCCTCGTCCTGATGGCGCTGCCGCTTCTCATTCCGTGGAATGTGGTGGGTACGATCTGGCAGGTTTTCGGTCGCGTCGATATCGGCCTGCTGGGCCACACGTTGGAAGCCATGGGTATCGATTATAATTACGTCCAATATCCAATGGATGCCTGGGTGACGGTCATCGTCATGGATGTCTGGCACTGGACAAGCCTTGTGGTACTGCTGTGTTATGCTGGCCTGGTCTCCATTCCCGATGCCTATTATCAGGCCGCGCAGATTGATGGTGCATCCCGCTTTTCCGTCTTCCGCTATATCCAGTTGCCGAAGATGAAGCGGGTTCTGCTGATTGCCGTGCTCTTGCGCTTCATGGACAGCTTCATGATCTACACGGAACCCTTCGTGGTGACCGGCGGCGGGCCTGGAAATTCCACGACGTTCCTTTCCATCGATCTGGTGAAAATGGCGATTGGTCAGTTCGACCTCGGTCCGGCTGCTGCCATGTCCCTGATCTACTTCCTCATCATCCTTTTGCTGTCATGGGTGTTCTACACCGTCATGACCAGCTCCGACGCGAAAGGTTGAACACGATGAACGACCATTCTGAAAAAGCGAAGTTCGGCTGGCTGGTGCCAACGCTCTACATTCTCTTCCTGCTGCTGCCGATTTATTGGCTGGTGAATATGAGCTTCAAGGAGAACACCGAAATTCTCGGTTCCTTCTCGCTCTATCCGCAAAATCCGACATTGGCGAATTACGCTGTGATCTTCACCGATCCCTCCTGGTATTCCGGCTATATCAACTCGATTATCTACGTGGTCTTGAATACCGTCATTTCCGTGTCGGTGGCACTGCCGGCAGCCTACGCGTTCTCGCGCTACACGTTCCTGGGCGACAAGCATCTGTTCTTCTGGCTGCTGACCAACCGCATGGCGCCACCTGCCGTGTTCGCGCTGCCGTTTTTCCAGCTCTACTCAGCGTTTGGCCTGATCGATACGCATATCGCGGTCGCTCTGGCGCATTGCCTGTTCAACGTTCCGCTGGCGGTCTGGATCCTCGAAGGGTTCATGTCCGGGGTGCCGAAGGAAATTGACGAAACCGCCTATATCGACGGCTATTCCTTCCCGCGCTTTTTCGTGAAGATCTTCATGCCGCTGACGGCAAGCGGCATCGGTGTGGCGGCGTTCTTCTGCTTCATGTTTTCCTGGGTGGAACTCCTGATTGCCCGCACGCTGACGACAACGGAGGCCAAGCCTATTGCTGCCACGATGACGCGCACGGTGTCGGCGTCTGGCATGGATTGGGGTGTTCTGGCTGCAGCCGGTGTGCTGACCATCATCCCCGGTGCGCTCGTTATCTACTTTGTTCGCAATTATATCGCCAAGGGCTTTGCCCTGGGTCGCGTGTGAGGGGGACCCGACTATGGATTTTTCATGGATGGCATGGACGCTGCCGACCGCGATCTTCTTCATCGTCATTTTCGCGCTCGTCGCCAGTATGGGAATTTGGGAATATTTCTCGCCTGGCGGCAATCCGCGCGTGGGCATTTTGAGATTTGAGACGACCAGAGGCGATCGTCTCTTCATATCGCTGCTCGGGTCAGCGTTCATCAATCTCGCTTGGCTGGGTCTTGTCGGGCCCAACCTTTGGTGGGCTCTTGCCTTGTCTGTGGTCTACGCAATTGGCGTATTCCGCTTTGTCTGAGGCTTGAAATATCGGACAGGCAACTGCCCGATCATAAAACTGCAATCGCTATGAACGGGAGGACACAATCATGCGAAGGCATCTTTTAACGTCAACAGCAGTCATGCTGCTGGCTTTCACCGGAACCGCATTTGCGGGAATGGATGAGGCCAAGCAATTCCTGGACACCGAGATCGGTGACATGTCCACGCTGTCGCGCGCGGATCAGGAAAAGGAAATGCAATGGTTCATTGATGCGGCCAAGCCTTTTGAAGGTATGGAAATCAAGGTTGTTTCCGAAACCATCACCACGCATGAATATGAATCGAAGGTTCTGGCTCCGGCCTTTTCTGCCATCACCGGCATCAAGATCACCCACGATCTGATCGGCGAAGGCGACGTGGTGGAAAAGCTGCAGACGCAGATGCAGTCGGGCGAAAACATCTACGATGCCTACATCAACGACTCCGACCTGATCGGCACGCATTGGCGCTATCAGCAGGCCCGCAACCTCACCGACTGGATGGACGGCGATGGCAAGGACGTGACCAGTCCGACGCTCGACATTGCCGACTTCATCGGCACATCCTTCACCACCGCACCGGATGGCAAGCTTTACCAGCTGCCCGACCAGCAGTTCGCCAACCTTTACTGGTTCCGCTACGATTGGTTTAACGACGAGAAGACCAAAGCCGATTTCAAGGCGAAATACGGTTACGATCTCGGCGTTCCGGTCAACTGGTCGGCCTATGAGGATATCGCCGAATTCTTCACTGGTCGCGACATGTCGTACGCTGGCGGACCAAAGAGCGTTTACGGCAATATGGACTACGGCAAGAAGGACCCGTCACTCGGCTGGCGCTACACCGATGCCTGGATGTCGATGGCCGGCATGGGCGATGAAGGTGAGCCGAACGGCCTTCCCGTCGATGAATGGGGTATCCGCGTTAACGACCAGTCCCAGCCTGTCGGTTCCTGCGTGGACCGTGGCGGCGCAACCAACTCGCCAGCGGCTGTCTACGCCGTGTCAAAGGCGATCGAGTGGCTTCAGAAGTACTCACCGCCCGCAGCAGCAGGCATGACCTTCTCCGAAGCCGGTCCGGTGCCTGCGCAGGGTGAAGTGGCCCAGCAGATGTTCTGGTACACGGCCTTCACCGCCGATATGGTAAAAGATGGTCTGCCGGTGATGAACGAAGACGGCACGCCGAAGTGGCGCATGGCACCGAGCCCGCATGGTGTGTATTGGACGCAAGGCACCAAGATCGGCTACCAGGATGCGGGTTCATGGACGCTCATGAAGTCGACACCGGTCGACCGCGCCAAGGCCGCATGGCTCTACGCGCAGTTCGTGACGTCGAAGACGGTTGATGTGAAGAAGTCCGATGTCGGTCTGACCTTCATTCGTGAATCCACGATCAACAGCCAGCACTTCACTGATCGCGCGCCCAAGCTTGGCGGTCTGGTCGAGTTCTATCGCTCGCCGGCCCGTCTGCAGTGGTCGCCAACCGGCACCAACGTTCCTGACTATCCGAAGCTGGCTCAGCTGTGGTGGCAGAATATCGGTGATGCCATGTCGGGTGCGAAAACACCGCAGGAGGCGCTTGATGCACTTTGCGCCGATCAGGAAAAGGTGATGGAGCGTCTCGAGCGTGCTGGCGTACAGGGCGATATCGGTCCGAAGCTGAACCCGCAGGTTGACCCGCAGGAATGGCTCTCCAAACCCGGTTCGCCAAAGGCCAAGATCGAAAACGAGAAGCCGCAGGGCGAAACCGTTTCCTATGATGAACTGATCAAGAGCTGGCAGAAGTAATTCTCCAGACCTGAAGATCACGGAGCCGGGGCGAGAAGTTCGCCCCGGTTTTCTTGTATTCAGATCGATACCGGAGAGCCGTTGTCAGGCGCTTTCGCGCGGAATGAGTGTTCCCAGGAACTTGCGGTCGAGATTGTTATCCTCGTCGCTTTCGAGAACTTCGACCAGATATTCGGCCATCGCGGTCAAAGGCTGGCGATAGGTCGTCAGGCGATAGTTGGGGCTGGCTGCCCCCGGCACATCATCAAAGCCTGTGACGGCGATGTCATCGGGTATGCGCAGACCAAGCTTGTGGCGAATGACGTCAATTGCGCCCATGGCCAGCGCATCGTTTTCACAGACAATAATATCCGGCATCTGGTCGCGTGGGCGTCCAACCAGCGCCTTGGTGACAATTTCGGCGGCTAGCGCGGGGTCATAGGCGACCACAGCCTCTGTTTCCGGCTCTGCGCCGAAATGCTGCTGCCAATAATCCACGAAGGTCTCCTTGCGCAGAAGGTGGGCGGAATGCGTGCGGGGACCGGCCAGAAACATCGGCTTGCGATAGCCCCGCTCATGCACATAATTGGCGATTTCCTTCATGGCGTGGATATCGTCCACGGCGATTGAAATCGTATTGGGGTTCTTGGAGTCGCGCGCAAAGATGATCAGTTTGTGGAAGCGGCGCGCATGCAGGGCCGCATCAACCACATCATCATCAAACTGGATGCCGATGAGAATGACCGCATCCACGCGCCTCTGGTTTGCATTGAGGAAGGCGTGCCCTGCATCGTCCTTGTCGAGTGTGTTGACCAGCAGGATATCCCAGCCGGTGCGCCGCAGGATCCGCGTCAGACGCTCCATCATCACCAGTTTGTGCGGATTGGCGAAATCGTCGATCAGAAGGGCCACCAGATTTGAGCGATCCGAGGCGAGGCTGGCTGCGCGAAGGTCCGGCACATAACCAAGACTTTCGGCGGCCATCATGACCTTCTGACGCGCCTTTGACGAGATGGAGGCGTCTTTCCTGAAGGCGCGCCCCACTGTCCAGCGCGACACGCCGGCTGCGGCAGCCACATCGTCCGCAGTCACGTTTCCGCCGTTGGCTGGCCTCTTTTCGCGCGCCACGCAGCTTTCCTCCTGGTTTCCGCTTCGCTTGAACACGACTGATAGACCCTTTTGTGCGCAAGACGCAAAACTCTTTTTTGCACGCGCGTGCATTTTACTCTTGCACGCGCGTGCAAGATTGTGTTTTATGACGCTCAAGACGGTCATAAGATCGCATTTCAGGGAGGATGAGAGTGCTCAAAGTTGGGTTGCTCGGCGCCGGTCGTATTGGCCGTGTTCACGCTATCAATATTGCCGGTCACGCAAGAAGCGAGCTAGCTGCTGTTGCCGATATCAATGCGTCTGCGGCTGAAGAGCTGGCCGGACTTTACGGGGCGAAGGCGGGTTCGCTGGATGACATTCTGGCCGATGACACGATCAATGCCGTGCTGGTTGCAACATCCACAGACACGCATTCTGACCTGATCGAGAAGGCGACTGCGGCCGGCAAGGCCGTATTGTGTGAGAAACCTGTTGACCTCTCGCTTGAGCGCGCGAAGCTCTGCCTTGAGCGCACCTCCGGCAACGGTCAGCCTGTCATGATCGGGTTCAATCGTCGTTTTGATCCGAATTTCGCGGCAGTCAAAGCAGCTTCGCTAGCTGGTGAAATCGGTAAGGCTGAGCTTCTTTCCATCACCTCTTTCGACCCCGCACCGCCGCCGGTAAGCTACGTGAAGGTGTCGGGCGGCCTGTTCCGCGACATGATGATCCATGATTTTGACATGGCGAATTTCATCATGGGCGATCTGCCAACCAGCGTTCACGCCGTCGGTTCGTCCATCGTCAACCCGGAAATCGGTGCCGCAGGCGATGTGGATACCGCTGTCGTGACGCTGCGCTATGCCGACGGGCGCATTGCGGTCATCAAGAACAGCCGCCGCGCGGCCTATGGTTACGATCAGCGTCTCGAGCTTCTGGGTTCTGAAGGCTTGTTGTCCGCCAATAACGTGATGATGAACACGGTTTCCAAATCCACCAATGCTGGTGTTGTCAGTGCCAAGCCGGAATTCTTTTTCCTGGAGCGTTACATGCGCGCCTATGTGGCCGAATGGGATGCCTTTGTGGCTGCTGTCCTTGATGGCGCAAACATTCCTGTCACGCTGGCAGACGGCGTTGCTGCTCTGGCTCTGGCGGAAGCTGCAACCCAATCCGCAAAAACCGGTGAGACGGTGGAGGTCTCGCTGTAAGGCGCGGGTGACAGACGGGAGCTCTGCTCCTGAACGGAATATCCGGGGATGCTGAGGGAAAGCATTTCCGGGTCGCTGACCGGCCCTATGGCCGGATGGATCGGGCATTCGAAGCTGAATTGTCCAACAAAACTCAAATGGGAGGAAAGTATGAAGAAGTTTCTTGCATCTGTTGCAACTGCTGCTGCGATTGCCATCGCAGGCCCGGCGCTCGCCACTGATATCGTCGTGGTGGCACATGGTCAGGCCAACGACCCGTTCTGGTCTGTAGTCAAGAATGGCGTTGCCAAGGCTGGTGAAGATACCGGTGCCAATGTCGACTTCCGTTCGCCGGAAACCTTCGACATGGTCGCCATGTCCCAGCTGATTGATGCCGCCGTCAACCAGGAGCCCGATGGCCTTGTGGTCTCCATTCCGGACGCTGACGCGCTCGGCCCGGCAATCGAACGCGCCGTTGCTGCTGGCATTCCGGTGATTTCCATGAACTCCGGTTCCGATGTATCCAAGAAGCTCGGCGCGCTTCTGCACGTTGGTCAGGACGAGTTCGATGCCGGCAAGGCAGCCGGTGAGAAGCTCGCTGAAATGGGCGGCAAGAAAGCCATCTGCGTCAACCAGGAAGTCGGTAACGTCTCCCTCGATCAGCGTTGCGCTGGCTTCTCTGAAGGTTTCGGTGGTGATGTCTCCGTCCTTCCGACCACCAACGATCCGTCTGAAATCGAGTCCAAGGTTTCCGCTGCACTTGCATCCGACGAGGCCATCGACACCGTGATGGCGCTTGGTGCGGCAACCGCGGGTGAACCTTCTGTGGCTGCTGCCAAGGCGTCTGGCCGCAAGGTCAATGTCGCTTCCTTCGATCTGTCAGCAAGCTTCCTGCAGTCGGTTGTTGATGGCGATGCAGCATTTGCCATTGACCAGCAGCAGTTCCTGCAGGGTTACCTGCCGGTGGTCTTCCTGGCGCTGAACGCCGAATACGGCCTGATGCCGGGCGGCAATGTTCCTTCCGGTCCGAACCTGATCACTGCCGACAAGGCCGCCCAGGTGATCGATCTTTCCGCGAAGGGCATCCGCTAATCGCAGGCGGCCATTTGTCAGTAAAGAACGGAGCGCTGCCTTTCGGTGGCGCTCCTGAAAAAGAAGTCTCAGGAGGCGCTTGTGAGCGATGCATCCACACAAATAGCCGATGAACGGGTCAAGACGGAATCGTTTGTCGCCAGGTTCATGAAGCGGCCGGAACTGGGCGCAATTGCAGGTCTGGTGTTGGTCGTCATCTTCTTTCTGGTGACCGCCGATCCCGCCATGTTCACGCTGGCTGGAACCATTAATTTCATGACACCCGCGGCCCAGCTCGGCATTCTGGCCATTGGCGCTGCCATGCTGATGATTGGCGGCGAATTCGACCTTTCCATCGGTTCCATGGTCGCCTTTTCCGGCTTGTTCTTCGCAACCTGCGCCGTCACGTGGGGGCTGCCGCTCATTGTCTGCATCCCGGCCACATTTGCGGTCGCCGCTGCAGTCGGTGCCATCAACGGCAATATCGTGATCCGCACCGGCCTGCCGTCGTTCATCGTCACGCTTGCCTTTCTGTTCATCCTGCGCGGCCTTTCGCTGGTTGGTCTGAAACTCGCAACCGGCGGCTCCACGCAGCTGCGCGGTGTTCGCGATGCCATCGAGGGCGATTGGCTTGCGCCGTTCTTTTCCGGTGATGCGTTCACCGGCCTGTTCCACAAGCTTGCACAAATGGGTGTCATCGACACATTCAAAAACGGCGCACCCAAAGTGCCGGGTGTTCCGGTGGAAATCATCTGGTTCGTGCTGATTGCGCTTTTCGCAACCTACATTCTGCTGCGAACCCCCGTGGGCAACTGGATTTTTGCCTCCGGCGGTGATCGCAATGCTGCCGCCAATTCCGGCGTTCCGGTCGACCGGGTCAAGATTTCGCTCTTCATGGTCACAGCCTGCTGTGCTGCGCTGGTCGCCATCATCACGGTTATCGATGCAGGTTCCACGGATGCACGCCGCGGCTTCCAGAAGGAATTCGAAGCCATCATCGCAGCCGTCATCGGCGGCTCGCTTCTCACCGGCGGCTATGGTTCGGCCATCGGCGCATTCTTCGGCGCAATCATCTTCGGCATGGTGGTGATCGGCCTGACCTACACCGATTTCGATCAGGACTGGTTCCAGGTCTTCCTCGGCGGCATGCTGCTGATGGCGGTCTTTTTCAACAATGCAATCCGCAAGCGCGTAACCGGGGAGCGTTGAGATGAACGAGCAGATCAAGAGCCAAAAGCCCGAGAGTGCGCCGATTATCGAAATGAAGGATATCGAAAAGCATTTCGGCAATATCATTGCGCTGGCCGGTGTCAGCTTCGATGTCCGTCCCGGCGAATGCCATTGCCTTCTGGGTGACAATGGTGCGGGCAAATCCACCTTCATCAAAACCATGTCGGGCGTGCACAAGCCCACCAAGGGTACCGTTACCCTTGATGGCAAGGAAATGCATTTTGCCTCCACCCGTGATGCTATGGAAGCCGGTATTGCCACCGTGTTCCAGGACCTCGCGATGATCCCGCTGATGAGCGTGACACGCAATTTCTTCATGGGCCGGGAACCGACCAAGGGCTGGGGACCGTTTCGGCGGTTCGACATTGAGATGGCCAATGAAGTGACCATGGAGGAAATGCGCAAGATGGGCATCAACCTTCGCGGTCCCGACCAGGCGGTCGGCACGCTTTCAGGCGGCGAGCGGCAGACGGTTGCCATTGCGCGCGCGGTTTATTTCGGGGCGAAAGTGCTGATCCTCGACGAGCCGACTTCTGCACTCGGTGTGCGCCAGACCTCCAATGTTCTGGCAACGATTGACCGGGTGCGCAAACAGGGTGTCGGCGTGGTCTTCATCTCGCACAATGTGCGCCATGCACTCGCTGTGGGTGATCGCTTCACCGTGCTGAACCGCGGTCAGACGCTCGGCACGGCCAAACGCGGCGAAATCACAGCATCCGAACTGCAGGACCTGATGGCAGGCGGGCAGGAGCTTGCCGATCTTGAAGGTTCGCTCGGCGGAACGGTTTGATCAAAAGGCGCGGGCGGACAAGCTCTGCCCGCCTGTTTCATTCCCTTTGGAGGAAAACATGTCACATCCAATGCCAAAGAACGCGCTGGGCGTGGCCCTGATCGGCACCGGCTTCATGGGCAAATGCCATGCGCTGGCCTGGCGCAATGTGGCCGCCGTTTTTGGTGGCGCGCATCCGCGGCTGGAAGTGCTGGCCGATTTGACACCGGAAAGTGCTGATGCCCACGCTGCCCAGTTCGGCTTTGCTCGCGCCACAGCGAGCTGGCAAGAAGCGGTCAGCGATCCCAATGTCGATATTGTTTCCATCACCTCGCCAAACGGCATGCATCGCCCGATGGCGGAAGCCGCACTTCAGGCCGGAAAGCATGTCTGGCTGGAAAAGCCCATGGCGCTGACCCTGGACGATGCTGATGCCATGGCGAATATGGCCGCGTCCCATCCCGGCCAGATGACGATCCTTGGTTACAACTATCTGCGCAACCCGGCCTTTCAGGCCGCCCGTCAGATGGTGGAGCAGGGCGTCATCGGGGTGCCGCTCGCTTTCCGTGGCGTTTATGATGAAGACTATTCCGCCGATCCCAACCTCCCTTGGTCATGGCGGATGACTCACGAGGCTGGCGGTCTGGGTGCCCTTGGCGACCTCGGCTGTCACCTCGTGAGCCAGATGATTGCCTTGATGGGGCCGGTCAGCGAGATTGTCGCCCAAACGCAGATTGCCGTTCCCTTGCGGCCTTCGCCTGATGGACCAAAGGTGGTGGAAAATGAAGATAGCGCCATGGCGCTCATCAAGTTTGCCTCCGGCGCGCAGGGCTCTTTTGCCACATCGCGTGTGGCGCGCGGGCGCAAATGCCGCCTTCAGTGGGAGGTGCATGGGTCTGAAGGCACGATTGTGTTCGATCAGGAAAACATGAACGAGCTTTGGCTCCACAGGGCAGGTGAGGCGGGCTTCACCCGCCATCTCACAGGTCCCGCGCAACCGGATTTTTCGGCATTTTGTCCGGCTCCCGGCCATAATTTCGGCTTTAATGAGCAGAAGGTCATCGAGGCGCGCGATCTCTTGAGCGCCATTGCCGGTGGCCCGCCTTGCGGCCCGGATTTTGCGCAGGGGTTGGAGATCGAAAAAATCATTCACGCTATGGCCGGATCCAACGGCCAGGTTATTCGCATTGAAAGGCAAGAGAGTGAAAAAGCCGCTTGATGTCATCACCATCGGCCGTTCGAGCATCGACCTTTATGGCGCCCAGATTGGCGGGCGTCTGGAAGATATGGGCTCGTTTGAGAAATATATCGGTGGCTCGCCCACCAATATTGCCTGCGGCAGTGCGCGTCTCGGTCTGAAAACCGGGCTCATTACCGGTGTCGGCGATGAGCATATGGGCCGCTTCATCCTGGAGCAGTTGAAGCGCGAAGGCGTTTCCACGCAAGGCGTGAAGATCGACAAGGAGCGACTGACGGCGCTCGTCATCCTCGGCATTCGTGACGAAGACCAATTCCCGCTGATCTTTTACCGCGAGAACTGCGCTGATATGGGGCTGACGGAAGCCGATATCGATGAGGACTTCATTGCTTCAGCGCGTTGCGTTGTCGTCACCGGCACGCATTTGAGCAATCCCCGCACAGAGGCGGCGGTTATCAAGGCATTGAAGCTTGCCCGCAAGCATGGCCTGCGCACAGCGCTTGATATCGATTACCGCCCCAATCTTTGGGGTGTTGCAGGCCATGGTGACGGCGAGAGCCGCTTTGTGGAAAGCGCAAAAGTCACCGCCAAGCTGCAAACGACGCTGCATTATTTCGACCTGATTGTCGGCACCGAAGAAGAGTTTCACATCGCAGGCGGTTCGACGGATACGTTGGAAGCGCTGAAAGCCGTGCGCGCTGTCAGCGCGGCAACGCTTGTCTGCAAGCGCGGCCCGCTCGGCGCATCCGCCTTTGAAGGTGATATACCGGACAGTCTGGACAAGGGGCAGGTGGGGCAGGGTTTCCCCATCGAGGTGTTCAATGTCCTGGGTGCAGGCGACGGCTTCTTCTCCGGTCTTCTGCGTGGCTGGATAACCGATCAGGACTGGCCGACAACGCTGAAATTTGCCAATGCCTGTGGTGCATTTGCGGTCAGCCGTCATGGTTGCACACCAGCGTATCCAAGCTGGGAGGAATTGCAATTCTTCCTGCAACGCGGCGTGGTCCGTCCGGATTTGCGCAACGATCTGGCTCTGGAGCAGATTCATTGGTCGACCACACGCCACACCCGCGTCAATGGCGATTGGTCTTCAATGCGCGTCTTCGCCTTCGACCATCGAAAACAGCTCGAAGAGATGGACGGCTACAGCCAGCAAAAGGGTTCGGCCTTCAAGGAACTTTGCCTCAAGGCCGCCAGGGATGTTCAGGCAGGACGCGATGGTTATGGCATTCTCTGCGACAACCGCATAGGCCGCTCTGCGCTGCATGCTGCCTCTGGTTCCGGCCTGTGGATTGGCCGCCCGACAGAATGGCCAGGTTCGCGCCCGCTAACGCTCGAGCCCGAACTTGGCGCAGACTACGGCGGGCTTAACCAGTGGGCGCGCGAGAATGTGGTGAAGGTTCTCTGCTTCTGCCACCCGGATGATGATGCCGCCACCCGGCGTCACCAAGAGAGTACGGTCAAGCGTCTGTTTGAAGCATCCCGTCGCAACAATCTGGAATTTCTTCTCGAGATCATTCCCTCCAAGGTGGGTGGTGTGCGCGAGGACACCGCAGCCCGGCTGATCCACCAGTTCTATGAAGTCGGTATCTATCCCGACTGGTGGAAGCTGGAGCCGATGAAAACCAGGGCGGCCTGGGAATATACAATCGAGGCCATTGAAAAGCACGACAAGCACACGCGCGGCATTGTGGTGCTCGGGCTCGATGCACCAGAGAAAGAACTCGCTGCCAGCTTCGAGGTTGCAGCCGGTTTCCCATTGGTGAAGGGCTTTGCCGTTGGCCGCACGATTTTTGGCGATGCAGCGCGCAGCTGGCTGAAAGGCGACATGAGCGACGACGAGGCGGTCTCGCAGATGGCCGGACGATACCGGCGGCTTTGCGAAATCTGGGATACTGCGCGCGCAAAAGCAGGAGTAATGGCGGCATGAACACAATCAGACTGACAGCGGCGCAGGCCATGGTGAAATGGCTGGCAGCGCAGATGACAGAAGATGGCGAGCGCTTTATTGACGGTGTCTGGGCAATCTTTGGCCACGGCAATGTTGCGGGTCTGGGCGAGGCCTTGCAAAAGGCCGGCAATGCCATGCCCACCTGGCGCGGCCAGAATGAACAGACCATGGCGCATGCGGCGATTGCCTATGCCAAGGCGAAAAAGCGCCGGCGCATTCAAGCCGTGACCTCATCCATCGGGCCTGGCGCAACCAATATGGTGACAGCGGCTGCATTGGCCCATGTCAACCGCCTGCCGGTTCTTCTCATCCCCGGCGATGTCTTTGCCAATCGTCGGCCCGACCCCGTTTTGCAACAGGTGGAAGACTTCGAGGATGGCACGATCTCTGCCAATGACTGCTTCAAGCCCGTCAGCCGCTATTTCGACAGGATTATGCGCCCGGAACAGCTTTTGACAGCACTTCCGCGTGCACTGCGCGTGATGACCGATCCGGCCAATTGCGGCCCGGTAACGCTATCCTTCTGCCAGGATGTTCAAACAGAAGCCTATGACTGGCCAGCGGAGTTCTTCGAAGCCCGCACCTGGCGCATTCGCCGTCCCGCACCTGATGTGCGTGATGTTGAAGACGTGGTTGCCGCGATCAAGGCGGCAAAGAGGCCGGTGATCGTCGCCGGTGGCGGCGTAATCTATTCCGATGCTGAACAGACGTTGGCGGATTTCGCCACGGCGCACAACATTCCGGTGATCGAAACACAGGCTGGCAAGTCCGCGCTTGCGCAGTCGCACCCGATGAATTTCGGTGCGGCGGGTGTTGATGGATCGGCGGCAGCCAATGCGCTGGCGCGCAAGGCCGATCTGGTGATCGGTGTTGGTACGCGTTTTCAGGACTTCACCACCGGCTCGTGGTCGTTGTTTGAAGCAGCTGGCCGCAAGCTCGTGTCCATCAATGCCCACGGTTATGATGCAGATAAACATGGTGCCATGGGTCTTGTGGCCGATGCCAAAGTGGCGCTTGAAATGTTGAACACGGCTTTGGGCGATTATCGTGCGGCAGCCCCTGACGCAGCGTTGCGGGCAGAATGGCTGGCAGCCGTTGATGCCCATTGTGCCGCGCCGGAAGTAGCGGGTCTACCAACCGATGCGCAGGTGATTGGCGCAGTGCAGCGTGCCACCGGCGAGGATGCCATCGCCATGTGCGCGGCAGGCACAATGCCCGGCGCACTGAAACTTCTCTGGCAGCCAAGCCAGGGCGGCTATCATATGGAATATGGCTATTCCTGCATGGGCTACGAAATTGCCGGTGCGATGGGTCTCAAGCTTGCGCGGCCGGAGCGCGAGGTCATCTGCTTTGTCGGTGATGGCTCCTACATGATGGCCAATTCCGAACTCGCCACCGCCGTCATGCGTAAGGTGCCGTTCACCGTGGTGCTGACCGACAACCGCGGTTACGGCTGTATCAACCGCCTGCAGCAGGCAAGCGGCGGCGAACCGTTCAACAACCTTTACCAGAATTGCAATGTCGAACAGCAGCCGGAAATCGACTTCGTGGCCCATGCGGCTTCCATGGGCGCACATGCGGTCAAGGCGGCAGACATTGCCGACCTCGAAGCGAAGGTCGCCGAAGCGCACAGCCGCGATATCCCGACTGTCATCGTCATTGAGACCGACCCGACCGAGGGGCCGGGCTTTGGCGAGGCGGGCCACTGGTGGGATGTTGCCGTTCCCGAAGTTGGCTCCACCGAAAAACTGAAACAGGCCTACGCCCGCTATCTTGCAGCGGCGGCCCGGCAAAATCTTGTAAATTAAAGGACATTCCATGATCCGCTTCGGCACCAACCCCATTGCCTGGGCCAATGACGACGACCAGACGCTGGGCGCACATATTCCAACTGACCAAATTCTCCGCGAGGCCTCTGAAATCGGTTTTGACGGGATTGAAAACGGCCACCGCTGGCCGGATGACCCAGAGGCGCTGAAACAGCTTCTCGGTTCCTATGGCCTCACCTTCATTTCCGGCTGGTACTCGCTCAACCTGCTGACCCAATCGGTGGAAGACGAGAAAAAGGCCATCCAGAAACATCTCGACAAGTTGAAGCACAATGGCTGCGATGTCTGCATTGTCTGCGAAACATCGAACTCCATTCAGGGCCTGCAAAAGCCGCTTTCGGAAAAGCCTGTTTTCTCAGCCGACGAGATGAAAGCCTTTGGCGCGAAGGTTGAGGAACTGGCGGCCTTCACCGCCGCGCAGGGCATCAAGCTCGTGTATCACCACCACATGGGAACGGTGGTGGAAAACCTCGCCGAAATCGATGCGTTCATGGCGGCAACCGGCCCGGCGACGCGCCTGCTGTTTGATGCCGGACACTGCTATTTCGGGTCCAATGGGGCAGACCCTACGCCGGTTCTGGAAAAATATGCTGATCGTGTCAGCCATTTTCACGCCAAGAATGTTCGCCCTGCGGTGATGAAACAGGTCCGTGAAACCGGCATGTCCTTCATGGACGGCGTGCGCGCAGGCGTGTTTACGGTTCCGGGTGACGAGGAGGGTGGCGTTCAATTCCCGCCGCTTCTCAAAATCCTCAAAGATGTCGGCTATTCCGGCTGGATTGTGATTGAGGCCGAACAGGATCCGGACCAGCGCAATCCGTTCGAATATCAGTCGCTCGGATTGAAGACCTTGAAGACAGCGGCGTCCGAGACCGGCCTGATCTGAGGCTTCGGAAAGGAAATGATGATGAGCAATCTCCAGCGCAAACCCTTTGGCAAACACGGCAAGGTGCACGACATCACGCCGCAATCAGCTGGCTGGCGCTTTGTCGGTTTCGGCCTTTATCATCTGCGGGCAGGTGAAAGCGCCTCCGAAGCCACCGGCGACCGCGAGGTTATTCTGGTGATGATTGAGGGCAAGGCGTCGTTTCATGCGGCGGGCAAGGATTGGGGCGTGCTTGGCGAGCGCATGAGTGTTTTTGAAAAGTCGCCGCCCCACTGCCTTTATGTGCCGAATGGCAAGGACTGGACGGCGAAAGCTGAAACAGATTGCGTCATCGCCGTGTGTTCAGCGCCGGGCAATGGCGGTCACGAAGCCCGCCGCATTGGTCCGGATGGCATTACGCTCACCGAACGCGGCAAGGGAACGAACACGCGCTACATCAATAACATCGCCATGGAAAACGAAGACTATGCCGACAGCCTTCTGGTGACGGAAGTTTTCACCCCGGCTGGCCATTGGTCCTCCTATCCAAGCCACCGGCATGACGAAGACGATTTCCCGCGGATCACCTATCTGGAGGAGACCTATTACCATCGGCTCAATCCAGCAGACGGTTTCGGCATACAGCGTGTCTATACTGACGATCTGCAATTGAACGAAACCATGGCTGTCGCTGATGGCGATGTGGTCCTGGTTCCCCGCGGGCATCATCCGTGCGGCGCGCCTTACGGTTTCGAAATGTATTATCTCAACGTCATGGCGGGGCCGATGCGCAAGTGGCGTTTTGTGGCCGCTCCCGAAGTTGAATGGATCATGAAGCGCGACGCGTGAGCAAGGGACTGAGGGAGAGAGTGACATGAGCCAGCCTTTTCAGCTTGCTGTCTGTGCGGAAATGTTATGGCCTGACAGGCCCATCGAATGGCGTGCCGCGCGGCTGAAGGAGATGGGCTTCGGCGTCGGTCTCTGGAACTGGCCTGGCCACGATCTCGATGCGCTGGAAAAGTCCGGCGCGCATTTCACCATCATGAACGGTTATCTCGAAGGTCGGCTTGCTGATGATGAAGGGGCCGATATGCTTTTGAAATCGGCGGCGGAAACGATCAAAGTTGGCAAGCGCCTTGGTGTTGACCGGTTGAATCTGCATGGCACGGGGCTCGGGGAGGGCGGAATCCCGATCTGGCAGCATGAGGTTGTCACTGGACAAATGTGGTTGAAGGCACGCGACACCTTGCACCGCATCTGTGATTTGGCCGAGGCCGAAGATGTTTCCTTTGTTCTGGAAAACCTGAACCCGCTCGATCATCCAGGCTGTCCCTTCGGTTCGACCGAGGATGTTCTGGCGCTGGTTTCGTCGGTCAACCGGCCGCAGCTCAGGATCAATCTCGACCTCTATCATACGCAGATCGGTGAAGGCGATCTGATCCGCTGGTGCGAAAATTGCCTGCCGTGGATTGGTGAGGTGCAGGTTGCGGATAATCCGGGCCGGTTTGAGCCGGGTACAGGCGAAGTCAATTACAAGGGCGTTGCTCTCGCGCTCCAGGAGATGGGCTATCGCGGTCCGGTCAGCATGGAAGCCTACGCGTCAGGCGAAGCGGAAGCCGCACTTGAAGCCTTCCGCAACGCCTTCACGCTTTGAACATTCTCAGCGGATGCGCAAACCCGTCTTGGGATCGAAGAGGAATGCGCGCTGCGGATCAAAATGTGCCGTGTAAGCCTGACCTGGCCGTGCATTATCGCCTTCATGAAGTCCCACAATCAGCGGATCGTCGGTGGATGCGCCTGCATAGGCGTAGGAAACCCCGCCAAGATATTCGATCACATCGATATGGGCATTGATGTGGGCGCTGCCGTCCGCGCTGAAATGTTCCGGTCTGATGCCGACCACGACCTCCTGGCCGGCGGTTGCTGCAGTAATGTCTGTTACGGCAAAAGGGGCGCTCTCAAAGCCGGTCAACTGCACCGTCGCAGCGCCGTTTTCGTGCGATACGACCTTGGCGTTCATGAGGTTCATTTTGGGTGAGCCGATGAAGCCCGCCACGAACATATTGTCGGGATTGCCGTAAAGTTCGAGCGGCGCGCCCACCTGTTCGATGCGTCCGGCACGCAGCACCACGATCTTGTCGGCGAGCGTCATGGCCTCCACCTGGTCGTGCGTCACATAGATCATCGTGGCCTTGAGATCGCTGTGCAGCTTGGCGATTTCCAGCCGCATGCGCACGCGCAGCTCCGCATCCAGATTGGAGAGGGGTTCGTCGAAGAGGAAAACTTTCGGCTCGCGCACAATGGCCCGGCCAATGGCCACACGCTGGCGCTGGCCACCCGAAAGCTGTTTGGGTTTACGCTCAAGCAGCTGTTCGAGATGCAGAATCTGGGCTGCCTTTTCAACGCGTTCGCTCACCACACGGGCGTCGGTTCCGGTCATGCGCAGTCCAAAGCCCATGTTCTCTTTCACCGACATATGCGGATAGAGCGCATATGACTGAAACACCATCGCAACGCCACGATCAGCCGGCTCAATGCCGGTGACATTGTTTTCGCCGATAAAAATCTGGCCGGCGCTGGAATCTTCCAGGCCGGCAATCAGGCGCAGCAGCGTCGATTTTCCGCAGCCGGATGGGCCGACAAAAACACAGAATTCGCCGGATTTGATGGACAGATCCACGCCGTGGATCACATCCACCGATCCGAAGGATTTCTTCAGTTTCTTCAGTTCAACATCTGCCATTCTGGTTCCTCCCAAAAATTTGTTTCAGCCACGCGGGCCTAGTTTCACACTCATGTCTTCAGCAATTTGTGCAGCCGTTTCACGCACGAGCCCAGACCAGTTTTCAAGCTGCGACATGGGCACGCGATAGACCGGCGCGGTGATGGAAATGCCTGCATAAATCGATTTTGCAGTTTCGGAGATGATGGGCGCTGCAACACAGTGAATACCCGTTTCATGCTCCTCGCGGTCGAACCCGTAGCCTTTGCCGCGAATGTCTTCGATTTCACTGCGAAAGGCTTCCGCATCGGTAATCGTCGTCGGCGTAAAGGTCCGAAATTGAATATTCTTGATGCGCTGTTCGGCCTCATCGGCAGGTAGAAGCGAAAAGGCTGCTTTGCCGACACCCGTACAAAAGCAGGGCGAAACATTGCCGATCTGGCTGTGCATGCGCACTGCCTGACGGGATTCCACCTTGTCGAGATAAACCACATCCACCCCTTGCAGCACGCCAAGGTGGATCGTCTCGCCCACCTTGTCGTGCAGGGCGGCAAGATGCGGTTCGGCAATATTGCGGAATTTGTTCCCTGCCCAGGCGTTAGATGCAAATTGCAGCAGTTTCAGCCCCAGTTCGTAGGAGTGATCCGGGTTCGTATGCAGCAGGCCTTCGTCAACAAGATTGGAAATCTGCCGATGCAGCGTGCCGCGCGGCTGATCAACCAGCGCCAGAAGATCGGTAAAGCGCAGCGGACGCGGCGAAGACGCAACGGCTTCCAGCACGGCGATAGCCTTTCCGAGCGTGCCGGTGTCAGATGATTGCTTTGCCATATTCCTCCCTCAAGCGGTCTCCACACCGCTCTTGACATTCTGCCAATATAGGCGATAATTCTGAATAGTCAAACACTATTCCAAATAGTGGAATTATTTGACTGGGCTTCGCTTTCTCGTTTGGAGGCTTCGAACGGATGGGAGATCGGTTCGGGCGGAGCGGTTTTTACTTTCAGCGCGGTCAGGCGACCGTCGCGAAATCGGGAGGATTGATTTTATGAAACATTATGCAAGGACAGCCGTATTGGGCTTTGCGACTGCGTCGCTTCTGGCGTCGGTGGCATTCGCCCAGCAGCGCGTGGTGAAGTACAACGCCGACTATGATCCCATTCCGCTTGCGGGCATGGAGGCCATCATCGCTGACTTCGAAGCGGCCAATCCGGATATCGACATCCAGCTCACCAATTTCGACCACGAGGGTTACAAGACCGCGATCCGCAACTTCCTGTCTGCCGATGCGCCTGATCTGGCCAATTGGTATGCGGGTAACCGTATGGCGCCCTTCGTCAATGCCGGTCAGTTCACCGATGTCACCGACGTTTGGGACGAAAACGGCCTGAATGAGGCATTGGCCTCATCCGCCCCCTCGATGACCATGGACGGCAAAAAGTGGGGCGTTCCCTACACCTACTACCAGTGGGGCATTTATTATAACCGCGACGCCTACAAGGCTGCCGGGGTGGAGCTTCCGGGCGACGATGGCGTGACCTGGGACCAGTTTGTCGAAAACTGCAAGAAGTTCTCAGAAGCGGGTATCGATTGCATCACCACCGGCACCAAGGCGCTCTGGCCGGCTGCAGGCATTTTCGACTATCTTGATCTGCGCACCAACGGCTATGATTTTCACATGGAGCTGACCTCCGGCAAGATTCCGTGGACGGATGACCGCGTGAAGGCCGTGTTTGCGGAGTGGGCCAAGATCCAGCCCTACATTACCAAGAATCATGCGGCGATCGACTGGCAGGACGCTGCAGCACTGATGGTTCAGGGCAAGGCCGCCCATTACATCATGGGCAATTTCGCGGTTGGCAACTTCAAGGAAGGCGGCATGACCGATGAAAATCTCGGCTTCATGGTATTCCCTGAAATCACGCCCGGTATTCCGCGCGCTGAAGAAGCACCGACCGACACGATTCACATTCCCGCCGGTGCCAAGAATGTCGAGGACGCCAAGAAATTCCTTGCTTTCGTGACCTCGCCGGAGGCGCAGACCAAGTATAACGCTGCGGTCAACCAGTTGCCGACCAACAAGAATGCGCAAGTGGGCGACGATCCTTTTCTGCAGGCAGGCTTCAAGATGCTGTCAACGGCTGACGGCGGTATCGCGCAATTCTTCGACCGCGATGCGCCGGCTGAAATGGCCAAGGTCGGCATGGAAGGCTTCCAGCAATTCATGGTCCAGCCGGATCAGCTCGACAACATCCTCGAGCGTCTCGAGAAAGCACGTCAGCGCATTTACAAATAACAAAATCGCTTGCCGGGCGGCCCCGTCGGTCGCCCGGCCTTTTCGTTTGGAACCTATGGCAATCTCCGTCTCGCGGCAGATGGTTGCCCGGAGGAAACACGCATGACCGGTTCATCTACCGCCGCCATGCCGGTGGCATCTGCACCGAAACGCAGCTATTGGAGGCGCAATCAGCGCCGCCTTGCGCCATGGCTCTTTCTCGCGCCCGGCGTCATCATGTTTCTGATTTATGTCATCTGGCCGATTGCCAATTCCATCTGGCTTTCATTTTACGACTGGGACGGTCTCGGACAGAAAACCTGGCTGGGTCTGGCCAATTATGCGGAGCTTCTCGACGACGAGAATTTTTACATCTCGCTGAAAAACAACGTCATCTGGCTTGTCCTGTTCATGCTCGCAGTGCCAATCGGGCTGTTTATTGCAATCTTTCTCAATCAGACCGTCACCGGAATTAGGATCTACAAGTCCCTGTTCTTCTTTCCCTTCGTGATTTCGCAGGTCGTGGTCGGCCTCATCTTCTCCTGGTTTTATGCGCCGAATTTCGGCTTGCTCTACAAGCTGGTGGAATGGGCAACGGGAACAGGCATCGCCTTTCTGGCTGAGCCGAACTATGTCACATATGCCCTGGTCGTCGCCGGCCTCTGGCCGCAGATCGCCTATTGCATGATCCTCTATTTGACGGGCCTGAACAATATCTCCCCGGACCAGATCGAGGCTGCCCGCCTTGATGGTGCCAAAGGCTGGCGCATGCTTTGGTATGTCGTCATTCCGCAGCTGCGTCCGGCCACCTTCATCGCCATCGTGGTTACGGTCATCGGCGCGCTTCGGTCTTTCGATATTGTCTCGATCATGACCGACGGCGGGCCGTTCGGGTCCTCGCGCGTCCTCTCCTTCTACATGTATGAGCAGGCGCTTTCCGAATATGGTTATCGCATGGGCTATGGCGCGGCGATTGCGGTCATCCTCTTCCTGATCATGATGGTGTTCATCAGCGGCTTCATCTGGAAGATGGTCAAAGACGAGCGGGAGGGCTGATCCATGTTTCCCAAACCCATTCAAAAAGCATCGCCCGCCATGCAGTGGCTATATGCGCTGGCGCTGCCGCTCGCGCTGGTGCTGTGGCTCCTGCCGCTTCTGGGCGTTGCAGTCACCTCGGTGCGCCCGGCGAGCGACCTGGCGCAGGGCAACTATTTCGGCATGCCGTCAACGCTTGCCTTCGGCAACTATCTCGAAATCTTCACACAAACACCCATGGCGAATTACATCCGCAATTCGTTCTTCGTCACGATCCCGACGGTGATCGGCGCCGTCACGCTGTCCTGTCTGGCAGGCTTTGCGCTGGGCGTTTACAGGTTCCGGTCCAATCTCCTGGTGTTCTTCATGTTCGTGGCGGGCAATTTCGTGCCGTTTCAGATCCTGATGGTGCCGGTGCGCGATCTGACCGTCAGCACCGGGCTCTATAACACCTATACCGGCCTCATTCTCTTTCATGTGGCGTTTCAAACCGGCTTCTGCACGCTCTTCATGCGCAATTTCATCAAGGCACTGCCCTTTGAACTCATCGAGTCTGCGCGTGTTGAAGGTGTCAGCGAATGGCGGATTTTCCGCTATATCGTGCTACCGCTGATGCGCCCCGCCATTGCTGCACTGTCGGTGCTCGTTTTCACCTTCATCTGGAATGAATATTTCTGGGCAACGGTGTTGACGCAAGGTGCCGAAGTACAGCCGGTGACCGCTGGCCTCTTTTCGCTCAACGGACAGTGGATTGCCCAGTGGCATCTCGTTTCGGCGGGCTCCATCGTGGCAGCGCTTCCGCCGGTGCTGATGTTCTTCCTGATGCAGCGCCATTTCATCGCCGGGCTGACGCTTGGGGCGACCAAAGGTTAGTAATGACAATGACATCCAAGACTTCCGGACTAGAGCCGGTCAAATGCTGGCGACTGGACTGTGGCGAGAGAACGGCTGCGTTTGCAAGCTTTTCAAACGGCATTCCAGCACTCATCGCCTTCGGCCCCCGATTGCCAAGGCAGGAAAACCTCGAGAGCGTGGCCCGCGCCACGGTCCCGAATGTTTCCGCAGGTCAGCTCGACCCGCTCGTTCCCCTGACGCTCTGCCCAACGAGCACCGACGGCTGGCAGGGTCACCCTGGCGTTGTTTTCCGGGCAGAAGGCGGCAATCCCCTTCTGCCGGACTGGCAGATTGCGGACGTGAATGAGAACGGCCCGCATGCGATTCAATGGATCATGGAAGGGTCCGGCGTCGATGTCGCGATAACCCTGACGATCCGTGTTGAGCTGTGTAATACTGGGGTTCTTTCCGTTCAAATCGATTGCCAGGGCAGCGATGAAGCAGACCTGCAATGGCTGGCACCTGCCGTCCCGGTTCCCGATCACATGCCGCGTATTGTCGATCATGGCGGACGCTGGACCGGCGAATTCCAGCGGCAGGAGCACCGCTTCACGCTTGGTCAATATGTCCGCGAGAGTTTCGAAGGCCGCACCGGCCATGCTCATTTTCCCGGCATGACCTTTGCCGCAGATGCCTGCGACGAAAACAGCGGTGCCTGCATGGGCGTGTCGCTGGCCTGGTCGGGCGGACACAAGATCGTGGCCGAAGAGCTGCCCGACGGTCGCCGCCAGGTTCAGTGCGGTTACGATGCCGCAACCACGGGCTATAAGCGCGAAATGCTGGTGGCTGTTTCCGAAGATGGTTTTAACGGCCTGCTGCAGCAATGGCAGCAGCATGTGCGCACCCATATCGTCAGACATGCTGCCCGTCCAGTCCACTATAATTGCTGGGAAGCCGTCTATTTCCGCCACGATGTGGAGGAATTGAAGGAAATCGCGACCATCGCCGCCGATCTCGGGGCCGAGCGTTTCGTGCTGGATGACGGCTGGTTCAAGAACCGCAATGATGACACGACGAGCCTTGGCGATTGGACCGTCGATCAAGCCAAGTATCCCGATGGCCTCGGCCCGCTTGTCGACCACATCACCGGGCTCGGCATGCGCTTTGGCATCTGGTTCGAGCCGGAAATGGTCAACAAGAACAGCGATCTCTACCGTGCACATCCCGATTGGGTTCTGGGACCGGATCATCAGCCGGAGGGTCGCAACCAGCATGTGCTCGATCTCACCAAACCGGGCGTGACCGACTATCTTTACGAGAATATCGCGGCGATCCTGCAGGCTTACGCGGTCGATTACGTGAAATGGGATCACAATCGCGTCCTCACCGGCGCAAAGCCGCAGCAGACGGTCGCGCTCTACGCCCTGTTCGAGCGCCTGAACAAGGCCTTCCCGAAGGTCGATTTCGAAAGCTGCTCATCGGGCGGTGGCCGCATCGACTATGGCATTTTGAATTACACGACGAGAGTCTGGCTTTCCGATTCCAACGACGCCCTGGAGCGGCTGCGCATGCAGCATGAGGCAGCCCGCTGGCTGCCGCCGGAAATTGCCGGCAGTCATGTCGGCCCGCGCGTCTGCCACACGTCCGGCCGGGTTCTGCCAATGGAATTTCGCGCTTGGGTCGCCGCCCAGCGTCATATGGGTTTTGAAATGGACCCGCGCGAACTGACGCAGGACGAGGCCGAAACGCTCAAACGCGTGACCGCCTGGTGGCGCGAAAATCGTGATTTCCTGTTTTCGGCGCGGCAATATCTGCTCGATTCCAATGACGAGGCGGTCTTTGCCGAGTTGCATGTCGATGAGGCGAGGGATCGTTTCATCCTGTTCAAGGGGCAGGCTGGGACATCTGGACCGATCGCGGCACGAAGAATGCGCCTGGCCGGGCTCTCGCCCGATGCCCTCTATGACATCACGCTGATCAACCCCGAAGACGTGACGCGTCTGCTCAATCGCTATGAAGCGACCGGTTTGATGAAGGGCGAGACAATCCGCCTTTCGGGATCTGCCTTGATGAATGGCGGGTTGCGCTTGCCGAATGCGGTGCCAGCATCAATTTTTGTCGTCGAAGGCCGAAAGGTGCGTAGCTGAACATGGGCCGGAGAATTCAACAAAACTGGAGTAGCGCATGCTTTCGGTTCCCACTGGAGGCACCATGATGGCGATAGAGGAAAAGAGTGTGCTCGCTGTCGTGGACTGGGGAACGTCACACTTGAGAATTTGGGCTGTCGGCTCCAGTGGCGCGGTGCTCGCCGAACGCAAATCCAATGAAGGCATGTCATCCACCGCTCGCGATCGTTTCGAAGGCGTTCTTGAAAGCCATCTTGATGCTCTCGCGATTGCTGAGAACGTTCCGGTCATCATGTGCGGCATGGTTGGATCGCGGCAGGGCTGGGCGGAAGCGGGCTATATTCCCATTCCCACGGGACTGGACCAACTCGGTGCAAACGCCGTACGGGTGCCGCATTCCAAACGCGATATCCGCATTTTGCCCGGGCTTAGCAAGAATGATCCGGTCGCGCCGGACGTCATGCGCGGTGAGGAGACGCAGCTGCTTGGCCTTTTCGCAGCCATTGGTGAACACAAAGGCGCAAAGACGACTGTCTGCATGCCGGGTACGCATTCGAAATGGGTGTCGATGTCGGATGGCACAGTGGGAGATTGCGTGAGCTTCATGACCGGCGACATGTTCGCTGCGCTCTCGGGCCATTCCGTCCTCAGCCATTCGGTCGGCACCGCGACATTTGACGCGCACTCGGCTGATTTTCTGCAGGGGGTTGAAGCCAGCCTTGCCTCGCCATCCGACATTCTGGCGCGCCTCTTCTCGATCAGGCCAGCCGGTCTCCTGCAGGGCCTGTCACCCGAGGCTGCCAGTGCCCGACTGTCCGGCTATCTCATCGGTCAGGAGATTGCGGGCGCAAAAGCACGCCTTGCTGTTGGGCAATCGGTGGAACTCGTCGGCGGCGGTGTTCTGGGCGCGCTTTACAGCGCAGCACTTCAGGTCGCGTCCATAGACAGCCGGGTCCACGATGGCGACACACTTGTACTTGAGGGCGCGAAAAAAGCCGCCGCCATGATCTGGAATTTTTGAAAACACTGAAGGCGAATGATGATGGAAAAGACATCCAAATGGCCGACATTAAAACGCGAACTGATCGCGATTTTGCGCGGCCTTGAGCCAAGAAATGCGCTTCAAACCGCCAGCGCCCTTGTGGAAGCCGGCTTTGAGGCCATTGAAATTCCGCTGAACTCACCGGACCCGTTCGTGTCCATTGAAATGGTGGCCCGTGAATTCGGCAATACGGTGCTTGTCGGGGCCGGGACGGTTCTGACTGCGGAAAATGTTGACCGGTTGAATGATGCGGGCGGGCGGCTGCTCGTATCTCCCAACATCGACACAGCCGTGCTGGCGCGTGCCAATGCGCATTCAATGGTCACCATGCCCGGTGTTTTCTCGCCCACGGAAGCGCTTGCGGCTTTGGCTGCCGGTGCATCGGGACTGAAGTTCTTCCCCGCCAGCGTGCTCGGCCCCTCGGGCATCAAGGCGATTTCCGCAGTCCTGCCGAAAGGAACACCCATTGGGGCTGTCGGCGGTGTCTCGGAAACCGATTTCGAAGCCTATGGCAAGGCAGGTATCCGCATTTTCGGTCTGGGCTCCTCAATCTTCCAGCCCGGCATGGAGGTATCTGACATTGCCAAACGTGCCCAGCGCACAGTCACCGAATGGGATCGCGTGTTCGCAGGGTAAAACATGCTGGGCACAGGGGTTTCGCAAGACACAAAGCGATTAGAAGGATTGGTCCGACCATGACCGTTGAACGCAAACAGACGCTCGGCGTTTGCTACTATCCCGAACATTGGCCGGAAGAGCGCTGGGAGACCGATGCGCGCATGATGGCTGAGGCCGGTATCAGCCATGTCCGCATCGGTGAATTTGCCTGGAGCCGCATGGAGCCGGAACCGGGGCAAATGGAATTCGACTGGCTCGACCGCGCCTTCGAGACCCTGCACGCCCACGGCCTGAAGGTCGTGCTCGGCACACCCACCGCCACACCGCCGAAATGGCTGGTGGACAAGATGCCCGACATGCTGGCGATCGACAAGGACGGCCGGCCGAGGGGCTTTGGCTCGCGCCGCCACTATTGTTTCAGCCATCAGGGCTATCGGGATGAAAGCGCGCGCATCGTCACTGCACTTGCCAAACGCTATGGCAAACATCCCGCGCTGATTGCCTGGCAGACCGACAATGAATATGGCTGCCACAATACGGTCTTGAGCTATTCCCATGCGGCGCGCAAAGGGTTTCGTGACTGGCTTTCGCAGAAATATCAGTCGCCGGACGCGCTCAACCGCGCCTGGGGCAATGTGTTCTGGTCGATGGAATATCGCTCCTTTGACGAGGTCGAGCTTCCCAATCTGACCGTCACCGAGCCCAACCCGTCGCATGTTCTGGATTTCCGGCGCTATTCGTCCGATCAGGTCGTTGCCTTCAACAAGGTGCAAACCGATATCATCCGCGCCCACTCTCCGAATATACCGATTGCGCATAATTTCATGGGCCGGTTTGTGGAGTTCGATCATTTCGCCGTCAGCGCCGATCTCGATATTGCTTCCTGGGATACCTATCCGATCGGTTTTCTCGACCGCGATGCCAATGATGTTGAAACCAAAAAGCGGTATCTCGGCATTGGCGATCCCGACAATCAGGCACTGCATCACGATCTTTACCGAGCTTGCGGCGCGGTCAGAAACGGCGAGGCCGAAGGCCGCTGGTGGGTGATGGAACAGCAGCCGGGGCCGGTCAACTGGGCACCGTGGAACCCGGCGCCGGTGCCGGGAGCGATCCGGCTGTGGGCCTATGAAGCCTTTGCGGCGGGCGCTGAAGTGGTGAGCTATTTCCGCTGGCGCCAGCCGTCTTTCGCGCAGGAACAGATGCATGAGGCGCTGTTGCTGCCCAATGCCGAACCCAATGAGGCTTATGGCGTCTGCAAGCAGATATCCGGCGAACTCTCCGCAATCGGGGCCGTTTCCGCGCCTCAGCGCAGCGATGTCGCACTGGTTTTCGATTACGAAAGCGCCTGGGCCTGGCACACGCAGCCCCAGGGGCGTGATTTCGATTACTTCGATCTTGTCCTGCGCTTTTATCGAGCACTTCGCCAACACGGTGTTTCGGTCGATGTCGTTCCCCCAACGGCGGAAGCGGTGGCCGACAGGAAGCTGGTCGTCGTACCGGGCCTCTTCGCCGACAATGAAACGCTGGTGGACGCGCTTGTTGATGGTGATGCAACCATTCTCCTCGGGCCACGCACAGGCTCGAAATCGGCGGATTTCCAGATCGCCGAGGGTTTGCCGCCCGGCAAATTCCGCAAGCTGATCGACATGAAAATCCGCCGGGTCGAGAGCATTCCACCCTTTGTCGATGTTCCCCTCTCAGAGGGCGGTGCGTTCCAGGGTTGGCGCGAATTCCTGGTGCCGGGTGAGGGTGTCGAAACGGTACGCACCTCGCAGGACGGTCATGCCGCACAGCTGTCGCAAGGACGCGTCTCTTACCTCGGCGGCAGGCCCGATCCTGAACTGGCAGCCTCTGTTATTGGCGAACTGCTCGCAAAAACCGGTATCGAAGGCAAACGCCTCCACCGCGATGTGCGCATCCGTGACAACGGCAAGGTCCGTTTCATCTTCAACTACGGCCCGGAAACCGTGGATGTTGGCGATGTGCTGGAAGGCCGTGAGGTTCTGATTGGGCAAAATCCTCTCGGTCCCCATGATCTTATTGCCGTGCGGCTCTAGAGGCATATGACGTCAAGCGGCGCACAATGCCTTCGCCGCTTGACATATCTCAAGGTCAGGCGCCCCATACTGAGGCAGTCTATGTCTCAAGCGGACAGACATTGCTGCAGCACGACATGGTGGTGAGGTGAGCGCATGATCACGCAAGACCAGAATGTCACGACGGCGTTTTTGAGCGATGCTGTGTCTTACGGGCTTTCGGGGCCCGTGGAGACAATGGAAACGCATATCTCCCGCATATTTCTGGTCGCCGACAAGGCGTTCAAGCTCAAACGCGCGGTCAAACTTCCCTATGCCGATTTCTCCACACCGGAATTAAGGTTGGAATCCTGCCTGAAGGAGGTCCGTCTGAATGCCCGCGCAACACCCGAGCTTTATCTCGGGGTTCGCCGTATCTATCGTCGCACAGATGGCACTTTGACGTTTGATCCCGGCGGTGAACTGGTTGATGCCGTCGTGGAAATGTTGCGCTTCGACCAGGATAGTCTTTTCGACCGGATGGCGCTGAACGGTCAGCTATCAGCGACCTTGATGTCTGATCTGACGGAAATGATCGTTGCCTTCCACAAGGCTGCCGAGCCGGTCTTTGGCGAAAGCGGCACCGCCAATGTTTCCGCCGTTCTGGATATCAACCAGGCTGGATTTCTCACCAGCAGCGTTTTTTCCAAAGCCGAGCAGAAGACCATGGATGCCCAATTTCGAAGCGCATTGAAGCGGCACTCCAGTCTGCTCAACCAGCGGGCAGAGGAGGGCAAGGTCCGCCTTTGCCATGGCGATCTTCATCTGCGCAACATCTGCCTGATCGACGGTCATCCGCGGCTCTTCGATTGCATCGAGTTCAACGACAGGATTGCGACGGTCGATGTGCTCTACGACCTTGCCTTTCTCCTGATGGATCTATGGCATATCGGCTTTCGAGCCTATGCCAACCTGATCGCGAACCGCTATATCGATGCGATGGAAGACGACGCTGGGTTTGCCTTGCTTTCCTTTTTCATGGCGCTGCGCGCGGCCGTGCGTGCCCATGTCACGGCAACACAGGCTGAGGAGGCCGGTGGTGATGAAGCGCTCGCCGCCTCGGCTCGCACCTACTACGATCTGGCGCTCACATTGTTGCAAGAGCGTCCGGCCCGGCTGATCGCCATTGGCGGCTTCAGCGGGTCTGGTAAAACCACCATTGCCGACCGGCTTGCGCAAACGGTGGGTGCGGCACCTGGTGCGCGCGTTCTCGAAAGCGACCGCATCCGCAAGGCGCTTCATGGTGTGCCGGTCGATACCCGGCTCGGCGACGAGGCCTATCAGCCAATTGTTTCCGAGCGTGTTTATGCCGAAATCGCCTGCCGCAGTTCTGATATTCTTTCATGTGGCAGCAGCGTTGTTGCCAATGCTGTCTTTGATCGTGAAGACCGTCGCCAGGATATCCGCGAGAGTGCGGTGCAGGCCGGTGCAGCCTTTATCGGAGTCTGGCTCGAAACACCCGAAGCCGTGTTGCGCGCGCGGGTGAGTGCGCGCCACGGCGGACAGTCTGATGCTGATCTCGGTGTTTTGGAAAAGCAGCTTGCCCGGGGTGCCGGTGTGCTTGATTGGACAAAAGTCGATGGCTCTCAAACACCCGATGATGTCGTCGAGGCGATATGCCGTCTTTTGCGCAACGGCTGACAAAAACTGTTTGACAGGCGACGGGCGACCCTTAGGCTGAGGCAATCGCGGGTGCCGAACAGGCCGCCCGCTTTTTCGTTGTTCAATTGCCGATTCCCGGTTCCGGGAGTCGAAGAGAAAGCCTAAGACGATGTTGGTCAAGACGAATGGCGACGTTTCATTCTGGTATGCGGATATCGGCGGCGTGCCGGCAAAACGCGCGCCATTGCCAGGTGATCAGCAGGCCGATGTCTGTATTGTCGGTGCCGGCTATACGGGCCTTTGGACTGCCTATTATTTGAAAAAGGCCAACCCTGCGCTCTCCATTGTCATTGTCGAGCGCGAGTTTGCCGGTTTCGGCGCATCCGGGCGCAATGGCGGCTGGCTTTCCGGCGGTTTTGAGTGGTCGCGCGAAAAATATCTGAAAAACGCCACGCGGGCGAAGGTTATCGCGATGCAGCGGGCGATGGCGGGGACGGTGGACGAGGTCGAGCGTGTCACCCGCGAAGAAGGCATAGATGCCGACCTGATCCGGGTGGACAAGCTGCTTGCTGCCACCAACAAGGCACAGATGGTGCGTCTTGAAGAAGACTATCAGTTCCAGCTGGATTGGGAGACGCCGAAGGAAAGCCTCGCCATCCTTTCTGCTGCACAAGCCGCGGAGCGCATCAACATCGCCAATCTCGAAGGCGGCCTCCTGTTGCGCAATGTGGCGCGTGTGCAGCCTGCGAAGCTCGTGCGCGGCCTGGCGGCGGCGGTGGAGCGACTTGGGGTCACGATTTACGAGGGCACGACGGTTGGCCGGATCAGCAAGGGCATCGTTGAAACGGACAGAGGCACAGTGCGTGCGCCCGTCATCATTCGCGCCACCGAAGGTTTCACTGCCGGTCTCCCCGGCCATGAGCGACTTTGGCTGCCGCTCAACAGCGCGCTCATTGCCACTGAACCGCTGTCGGAGGCGATGTGGGCGGAAATCGGCTGGAAGGGGCATGAGCTTTTGAGCGAAACGGCGCATGCCTATTGTTATGCGCAGCGCACCCGAGAGGGCCGCATAGCCATGGGCGGTCGTGGCGTGCCTTACCGCTATGGGTCCAGGACGGATGTCAACGGCCAGACCCAGCAGGCAACCATCGATCAATTGCATGACATTCTCACGCGCCTGCTGCCGCAGACCAAAGGTGTGAAGATCGATCACGCATGGTGCGGCGTTCTGGGTGTGCCGCGCGACTGGTGCACAACAGCCGGCTTTGACGAAAAAACCGGCATGGGTTGGGCGGGCGGTTATGTGGGGCT
This sequence comes from Rhizobium sp. L1K21, assembly GCF_024055895.1. Lineage (GTDB taxonomy): Bacteria > Pseudomonadota > Alphaproteobacteria > Rhizobiales > Rhizobiaceae > Ensifer_A. Next base: position 158,299 of record NZ_JAMXLE010000003.1, on the reverse strand, counting down.
CGGTGTTTCCAGTTCCAATCTTGCAGGCCGCACACTCGCCGACCTCATTCTCAAGCGGGATAGCGAGCTTGTGTCCTTGCCGTGGGTGAACCGAAAGGTGCGCAATTGGGAGCCTGAGCCGCTGCGCTGGCTGGGCGTGCATTCCATGTATCAGCTTTTCAAACTGGCTGACCAGCGCGAAAAGGGCGGACTTGAGAAGACCTCCCGCTTCGCGACCCTTGCCAACAGGATCACCGGACATTGAATTTGTTGGCTGCACATAATTGCAAGAAAACAGGACGACCATGATAGCATTTGAAAACTTCGGCGATCTGATGAAAATCGATCTCGGCACATTCAAGCCGAAGCCAACCACTTTGACACCCGGCCAGGAGGAAGCCGCACTTGCTCTGTGGGAGAGCGCCGACGGCAAGATGGAAACGGGTGTGTGGGAATGTACGCCTGGGCGCTTCACTGCTGACCGCACCAAGGCCTCGGAGATGTGCCACATTCTTTCCGGACGTGTGACGATTCATAACAGCGACGGCACGAGCCAGGACATTGGGCCTGGTGAAATGTTCTCCCTTCCGCTCGGCTGGACTGGAGAGTGGACGCTGCATGAGCGCACCCGCAAGATTTACATTTTCGTAACCGCCGGCTGATCTTTCAGGTTCTTGTTTCGGCATGCGACCACAATTTCGCAATCCTTTACAGAGAGGCTGAAAGACGTGCTGAAACGGCTTGACGGTATCGAGCCGGGCATGCTCGAAGTAACAGGCGGGCGCAGATTTGCTGCGGCGCGGTTGGTATTGCTGGCGAAGACAGATCTGTCTTCGCTGTTGAAGAAGGATCGCCAACAACCGGTTTTTGGATGTGTTGGAGATGGCAGTCTGCGAAAGCATATGCAGACGGCGGCTTACCAAAGCCTGCTTAAATGAGTTGGAGAAAAAATGCGCTATCATAGCCCTACATCATTTGACGAAGCGGTCGGCATTGCAGCGAAAGCGCAAGGCGTGACGAGGTTTCTGGCGGGCGGCACGGATGTGCTGGTTCAGATGCGAGCGGGCGCCGTACTGCCCGACGATTTGATTGACGTGAAGAAAATTCCTGGCGTTCGCGACATCACCAGGACGCCGGATGGCGGCTGGAAGATCGGTGTCGCCGTTTCCGGTGCCGAGCTTGGTGCCCATGAAGAACTCTGTCGTGACTGGCCAGGGGTCGTTGAAGGTATGGAGCTGGTTGGCTCGACCCAGGTTCAGGGCCGCGCGACCTTGACGGGCAATCTCTGCAATGGATCGCCTGCTGCAGACAGCGTTCCGGGCCTGGTGGCCGCCGGTGCGACTGTGACTGTTACCGGTGCAAATGGTACTCGCGAAGTCGCGGTTCAGGATATTCCATCCCGCCCTGGTAAAACCTCGCTTGCGCAGGGTGAGGTGATTTCAGCGATCAATCTGCCGCCACGCGGCGAAAATGCGGGCGACGCCTACCTGCGTTTCATCCCGCGCACCGAAATGGACATCGCCGTTGTCGGCTGCGCGGTGAGCCTGCGCGTTGATGGCCACAAGATCGTGGAAGCGCGCGTGGCACTCGGCGCAGTCGCCCCAACGGTTCTCCTCGTTTCGGACGCCGCCGATGCGCTGATCGGCAGCACGCTCGATGATGCTGCACTGGAAGCGCTTGCGACTGCGGCGCGTGCCGCCTGCAAGCCGATTGATGATAAACGCGGAACGGTCGAATTCCGCGTCGATGTGGCTGGTGTGCTTGCCAGGCGCGCCGCACGCATCGCCTACGACCGTGCGAAAGGAGTTTCGAAATGAGCAAGATCCACGTGACGACCACCGTTAATGGTGATGAGGTGGAGTTTCTGACCGACCCGCGCGAAACGCTACTTGACTGTCTTCGCGACCATCTGGACCTGACGGGTTCCAAGGAAGGCTGCGGCACAGGCGATTGCGGTGCATGCTCGGTCACGGTTGATGGAACCCTGGTCAGTTCCTGTCTGATGCTCGGCGTTGAGGCCGAGGGCAAGAAAATCGAGACCATTGAAGGCATGGCAGGCAAGGATGGCGAGCTGCATCCGCTGCAGCGCAAGTTCATCGAACATGCCGCTTTGCAATGCGGTTTCTGCACGCCGGGCTTTCTGGTAGCCTCAAAGGCTCTGTTGGAAAAGAACCCCGACCCGACGGAAACGGAGGTTCGCTATTGGCTGGCCGGCAATCTCTGTCGCTGCACAGGCTATGACAAGATTGTACGCGCCGTGATGGATGCGGCGGCGGAAATGCGAGGAGCAGCGTGATGACGAAGAACGGATCAAGCGAATTCAGACTTGTCGGTACCCGCCCCAATCGTCCGGACGGACTGGATAAGGTGACCGGTCGTGCACGCTACGGTGCCGATGCCTCCATGCCGGGCATGCTTCATGGTGCTGTCGTGCGCTCGCCGCATGCGCATGCGCGGATCGTCAAAATTGACACATCCAAGGCCGAGGCACTGCCGGGCGTGAAGGGTGTTGTCACGCGCGCAGATTTCCCCACCGGCCTGACCGGTGAAGACTGGGACCTGCAGGAAAACACGATGGCGGGCGAAAAGGCGCTTTACGACGGGCATGCCGTTGCCGCCGTTGCCGCCACGTCGCCTCTTCTTGCGCAGGAAGCGGCCCGCCTGATCGAGGTCGAATACGAGGTTCTGCCGCATGTCATCGATGTCGATGATGCGATCAAGCCGGATGCCCCGGCCATTCGTCCAGGTGCCGCCGATCATTCCGTGCCCGAGGGCAGCCCGCCGAATGTCGTGCGCTATCTGGAATTCGGCCACGGCGATATCGAAGCCGGTTTTGCTGAGGCCGATCTGGTGATGGAAAACACCTACAAGACGGAGGCCACCCACCAGGGCTACATCGAGCCGCATGCCTGTGTTGGTCAGCTTGGCGCTGACGGCAAGGGCGAGATGTGGGTTTGCACCCAGGGCCAGTGGTATATCCGGCGCATGTGCGCAGCCGTCCTCGGCATCGAGGCTGCGCAGCTTCGCGTCACGCCATCTGAAATCGGTGGCGGCTTTGGCGGCAAGACGACGATCTTCATGGAGCCGCTGTCACTGGCGCTGAGCCGCAAGGCTGGCGGTAAGCCGGTCAAGATCGTCATGAGCCGTTCTGAAGTGCTGCGTGCAACGGGTCCGACGGCCTCCGCCTCCATGGATGTGAAGATCGGCATGAAAAAGGACGGCACGATCACCGCAGGCTATGCGAATTTTCGCATGCAGGGCGGTGCTTTCCCAGGCGCTCCGGTCGACATGGCACTCTATTGCGCCTTTGCCGGTTACAAGCTCGCCAATGTCAAACATGTTGGTTATGACGTGCTGGCCAACCGCCCGAAATGTGCGGCCTACCGCGCACCGGGCTCGCCCATGGGTGCGTTTGCGGTTGAAAGCCTTGTAGACGAGATGGCCCGCAAGCTTGGTCTTGATCCGCTGGATGTTCGCCTGAAAAATGCTGTGCGCGAAGGCGACAAGGCAAGCTATGGTCCGACATTCGGTTCCATCGGTCTTGTCGAAACACTGGAAGCTGCCAAGGCCCACCCGAACCTCAAGGCACCGCTTGGTCCCAACCAGGGCCGCGGCGTGGCCTGCGGATATTGGTTCAACCACGGCGGAGAGACCTCTGTTTCCATGGCAATCGGCGAAGACGGCACCGCGACAGTTTCTGTCGGTACGCCGGATATCGGCGGTGGCCGTGCGTCAATCGCCCTTATGGTTGCTGAAACGCTTGGCATCGATTACGACGATGTACGCGTGAACGTTGTCGAAACCGGCGCGCTCGGTGTGAACGAACCGACCCATGGCAGCCGTGCAACTTTTGCCAGCGGCAAGGCTGCAGTGGAATCCACCAATCAGGCCATCAAGGAAATGTGTCGCCGCGCTGCCGCGGAATGGGGCATTGATCCGGAGGCCGTTGAATGGGTGAATGGTGCTGCTCAACCGACCAGCTCCAACGCCGGCAAATTCGCGCCGATGACAATCAAGGAAATCGCTGCCAAGATGGGCTCGACAGGTGGTCCGATTTCCGGCCATTACGAAGGCCTGCCTTCAGGCGTCGGCGCAAGCTTCGGCACGCATGTGGTGGATGTGGAAGTCGATCCCGAAACGGGCCGCACGACGATCCTTCGTTATCTCGTGGTGCAGGATGCCGGTCGGGCGATCCACCCTGCTTACGTAGAAGGTCAGTATCAGGGCGGTGCGGTGCAAGGCATCGGCTGGGCTTTGAACGAGGCTTATATCTACGGCGAAGATGGCCGTTTGCAGAACCCGATATTCCTCGACTACCGGGTGCCCGTTGCCTCCGACCTTCCGATGATCGACACTGTGATTGTGGAAGTGCCAAACCCTGGCCATCCATACGGCGTTCGCGGTGTGGGTGAAACGGGTATCACGCCGCCATTGCCTGCGATTGCAAATGCAATCGAGCATGCGACGGGTCAGCGTATCCGCCACCTGCCGATTTCGCCGCCGAAATTGCTGAAGGCAATCAAGTCCGCCGCTCCTTCGGGGCCGACACTGCAGGCGGCTGAGTGAGGGTTTTGTGATATGCCGGTTATCGACGTCAATCTCTGGTCCAGCCTTCGCCGCTTTGCTGGCGGCGAAGAGATTGTGTCCGTGGAAGCCGAAACGGTCGCCGGCATGATCAATGCGTTGAAGAAGGCTTACCCGGATCTCGCACCTGCGCTTGATGCAGGTGTGTCCGTCTCGGTCAATGGTGAGATCACCAACAATCGCTTCGCTCCGCTGGAGGAGGGGAGCGAGGTCTTTCTTCTGCAACCGCTGAAAGGTGGCTGACCACCGTCAACAAAGGTGGCCTTCGGCATTCGCCAGACTGTAGTGTCGCCCCCGCGACTGGAGGGAAACGGGGGCGACTGCTATTACGCGAGATTTGCTTCGGCGAACTCGTAATTGGCGAGCTTGTCGAGAAAATTTACCGCGTAATCGGGACGCCGATTGCGGAAATCGACGTAATAACTGTGTTCCCAGACATCGAGGCCCAGAAGCGGTGTGCCTTCACCCGTGGCGATGGGATTGGACCCGTTCGCCGTCTTGGTGACGGCCAGCGTGCCGTCGGCGCGTTGAATGAGCCATGCCCAGCCAGAGCCAAACTGTCCGACGGCTGCCGCCTTGAAGGCGTCCTTGAACTGATCAACGGAGCAGAAGGCTTCAATGAGTTTTGATTCCAACTTCCCGGGTATCTGTCCTCCCGAGGGAGAGAGCGCCTGCCAGAAGTGAATATGGTTCCAGTGTTGGCCGGCATTGTTGAAAATCGGTGCCATTTCAGGCTTTTCGAAAGAAAGCTTGATAATCTCCTCAAGAGATTTGCCTGTCAGCTCGCCTTTGGACTCGACGAACCCGTTCAAAGCCGTAACATAGGCTTGGTGATGCTTGCCGTGGTGGAGTTCGAGGGTTTCCTGGCTCATGCCGCGGTCGGCAAGCGCCGAAGAAGCGTAGTTGAGGTGGGGAAGTTCGAATGCCATGTTGTCTCTCCATCCGGGGCAGAGCTTGCCGCTTTTGCCGCGATGCGTTATTAAAACAAGTATATGCTTTGAAAATATCTGGAGGAATATGTCAAGCAGCAACTTGGAAAATTATGAGTGGTCGCCGAGGAATCCTTCCGAACGCGTCCTGTTGATGATGAAGATGTATGGTGCCCTGACTGCGTCGGAAATTGGGGGGAAGCTTGACATTACGGGGGAGGCTGCCCGTCAACAGCTTCAAAAACTGGTGGAATCAGGCTTCGTGTCTGAGGAGCGCCGTGGCGAGGGACGCGGCAGACCGTCGAGCTATTTTGACCTGACCGAGAAGGGGCAGGCGCGATTTCCCGATACGCATGCGGCTCTGACCATCGAGATTCTTGAAGGTATACGTGAGGTCTTGGGGCCGAGCGCACTCGACAAGGTCATTACGCGGCGCGAGCGCAGTGCTGGCCCGTTCTACAAGCGCGAACTTGCAAAGTGCAGATCGTTTGAAGAACGTGTCTCCAGGCTTGCGGAGCTGCGCAGTGCAGAAGGCTATATGGCCCAGGCAAAAGCTGCCGAGGGGGGCGGTATGCTGCTCATAGAAAACCACTGTCCGATTTGTGCGGCAGCGACTCTCTGTCAGGGGTTTTGCCGGGCCGAGCTTGCGCTTTTCGAACAAGCGCTTGGTCCTGACACGGAAATCGAAAGGCTCACGCATATCGTCGAGGGTGGGCAGCGTTGCACCTATCTGATCCGCGAGGTGCAATGAAGGCCAGCGATGCCCGGTGCGCGCGATGCACCTGATTGAGCATTTCGATCTGAGGCATCACAACACGCTCGGGCTCCCGGCCCGAGCGCGCTTTGGTGGTTTGATCCACACTCTCGAAGACCTGGCAGCCGGGCTCGCAGCGGCGCAGTCGAAAGGCCTTCCTTTTCATCTTCTGGGTGGCGGCAGCAATTGCGTTTTGGGACAGGAGATCGAAGCCGTTATTGGCGTGATGGCGATGCGCGGTCGCAGCATCGAAAGCAGCGATCCCGACAGCGTTAAAATCACGGCAAAGGCCGGCGAGTCATGGCCGGATCTCGTCGAGTGGACGGTTGCCCAGGGTATCGGCGGGCTTGAAAATCTCTCCGGTATCCCAGGCACAGTCGGAGCTGCCCCGGTGCAGAACATTGGTGCCTATGGCCGGGAAATCAGCCAATTCGTGGAACGTGTGATTGCCCATGACACCCGCGACCATTGCATGCGCACATTTCGCGGGAATGAGTGCGCGTTTCGCTATCGCAACAGTCGCTTCAAGGATGAGCCGGGTCGCTATCTCATCACGGAAGTTGTGCTGGCCCTGCCGCGTGCCTGGCAAGCGCATCTTTCCTATGCCGGCCTGGGTGAACTGGGTGTAGGCTGCACACCGCAGCAGGTAAGTGCAGCGGTGCTGCAGCTGCGGGCTTCAAAGCTGCCCGATTGGCGAAAAACCGGCAATGCGGGATCGTTCTTCCATAATCCGGTCGTGCCGCAGGAGCGAAGAACAAGCTTGGAAGGCGTACCTTTTCATATTGTGGACGATGGTTTGAAACTGTCGGCCGGCTGGCTGTTGGAGGCCTGCGGGCTGAAGGGCTATCGTCTCGGCGGTGCTGGTTTCTCCGAAAAGCACGCACTCGTTCTCGTCAACCACGGTGGCGCAGATTTCAGCGACGTCAAGGCGCTGGCAGATGAGGCCCGGCGACGGGTCGCTGAGCGTTTCGGGGTCCATCTGGTTCAGGAGCCGGTGACACTGACTTGATTCGAACGGTCAGATTGCCCACCAGCACGACATCAAAACGAGGAGCAACCGAAACCGCCGTGGCCGGCAATGCCCGAATTTTAAGCTTTTATGACATTTTTATAACAGGCTGATTGACAGCCGGTGCGTGCAGGCGTAATCGGCTCGCCCGAACAGATTTCAAGTGATTGAGACCGATTTGAAGGCCGCTGCAATTCGGCAGCGGATGCGGTTCCGTATGGCCGCGATACAATAATAGGATAAAAAAATGGAGAATAATTCTTTTTTTCTGGGGGTTGTCATCATCCTCAATGCCGCTGTTTTTGTTATATTTTTGCTGCTGTTGACCGGTTTCTTCGGCTTTGAAGCCGCCAATGCAAGCGAAATCGGCGATCCGCGTTCTGCAATCGAAAAAGCATCAACGGCTCGGCTTGAACAGGCCCTTTAGGAAACGGAATTTGCAACCTGACGAATCCTCCCATCGGCGGGTTGCAAGATGAAAACAATAGGCGGCGGCGCATTCAGCGACCGCCGCTTTTTTCATGGGCGCAGGCACTCACCTGAAGGAATCTACTCCTTTTCGGGTGCGTATTTCTTCATCAGGTCCTGCGCTTTGCCGAGCAATTGTTTATCCCATTCATCGCGCAGCTCAAGCGTGCGCTTGATATAGGCATCGTTTTCGCTGCCGGGCTTGTCGGGGTCGAAGAGATCGGCAAGTTCGACCATGGAGGAGCGGTCGACCTCCTCGAACGCGGCGGCCATTTCAACGGCCGCCTCATGCGGCGCGCCCAAGGCCTCGTAAGCCGAACGGCCCATGCGGATGGAACTGTCATAGGTCTCGCGGATGATATCGCGGCAGCCGGCATGCCACAGATGGTAGACGTGATACCTGTCGGTCGCGCGGGCGATCACATGGAGATGCGGATAGTGCTTGACGACATAGCGCACAAGCTCTGTTGTCTGATCCCTGTCGTCGATGGCGATGACCAGCAGACGGGCGCGGGCGATGCCGGCAGCGTGCAGAAGGTCGGGCCGGGTGGCATCGCCATAATAGACGTGAAACCCGAACTTTCTGAGCATATCCAGCTGCGCAGCGCTGAAGTCGATCACGGTGGTCTTGTAACCTGCCGAGCGCAGCATGCGGTTGACAATGCCGCCAACTCTGCCGTGGCCGGCAATGATAATATCGCTTTGTTCGGTGATCTCGTCGTTTTCGCGCGCTTCCTCCGCCGCAAATCGCGGGATGACGACACGATTGTAGATGATGAACATCACCGGCGTCAGCATCATCGAAATCGCTACGGCCAGAAGAAGAAGGTCGGCAATCTGCTGCGGTATCACCGCATTGGCGACAGAGAAGGACAAGAGAACGAATGCAAACTCGCCGGTTTGCGCAAGCCCCAGCGCAAACAGCCAGCGGTCAGCACCCTGCAGCTTGAACATCACACCGAGAAGCCAGAGTATCGCGGTCTTTATGGCAATCAGCGCCGCCGTCAGCGCCAGAATGACGAGGAAATTGCCGGATAGGAGGTCAAAATTGACGCTCGCACCAACGGTGATGAAGAACAGTCCGAGAAGCAGCCCCTTGAATGGATTGATGTCGGATTCAAGCTCGTGGCGATATTCCGAATTGGCCAGAACCACACCGGCCAGAAATGTGCCAAGGGCAGGGGACAGGTTCACCAGCGACATGAGAAGTGCAATGCCGATGACAATCATCAGCGCGGTGCCGGTGAAGAGTTCGCGAAGGCGCGCATTGGAAATGAAGCGAAAGATCGGCCGCGTAAGATAGTTGCCACCCAGAATGACAGCGGCGATGGCCGCAATGTTGACGAGACCCACCTGCCAGCCTTCCAGATCAGCCACCAGGCTGATGCCGCCGCCATGGGCATCCGCAACCTCACCGTGGCCACCCATTGTCAGCATCAGTGCCGGCAGCGAAAGCAGCGGTATGAGTGCGAGCATGGGAATGGCTGCCACGTCCTGAAAGAGCAGCACCGAAAAACTGGACTGGCCGCCATCCGATTTCAGAAGGCCCTTTTCGCCCAGCGTCTGCAGGACGATTGCAGTGGAGGAAAGGGAAAGCACGAGGCCGATCGCCAGCGCCGTCTGCCAGGGCTGGCCGAGGGCCATGGCCGCAAGCGTGATTGCGAGCGCCGTGCCGCAAACCTGCAGGCCTCCAAGACCCAGAAGCCTGCCGCGCATCTCCCATAGCCGCTGCGGCTCCAGTTCCAGTCCGACCAGGAACAGCATCATCACCACGCCGAACTCCGCAAACTGTTGAATCGAGTGGATATCGACATGCAGGCCCGCCAGTATGGGCGATATGATAATGCCGGCCAGCAGGTAGCCGAGCACGGAACCCAGTCCGAGCCGCGATGCAATCGGCACGGAAATCACGCCGGCAACAAGGAAGATGAAGGCAAGAAGCAGAAAATCAGTCAAGCGAGGCCCCATTGGTTACGCTATCGGGGCCGACCGTTTGCGCGACAATCGCTTTTGACCTGGCCAGCGCCAGAAAGCGGCGTGGCCTCTATTAACCTTTGCCCATAGCGCACGGTCAAGCCTGTTTGCGCTGTCATGTCGAGCAATACAGGCCGTGCAGCGTCTCTCTATTTCCAGAGATTTTTCAGTCCGTTCGCGCCGGAAGCACTGAAACGACCAGCCGCTTCACCGGTGGCAAAGGCGGTGCCCATAACCCTGATTGAAGCGTATGCCGCGCTGTCGGCCCCGATCACACGGCCCGCATAGCAGAGATTATCAACGCCCTTGGCCCGTAAACTGTCGAGTGGAATGTCGGCAATACCATCGCCGCCCACCGATCTGTAAACCGGCTTGCCGGCCACCGAATGATCCTCGATCGGCCATGCGGCATAGGCAACGCCATCGGCTCTGCGACGACCGGTCAGCAGGTCTTCGCCGGTGAGCTCATATCGTGCCTGCGGGTGCCGGCTTTCGCGGATGCCGATTTGCGGTCCGGTCTGCACCAGATAGGCGTTCTCAAACCCCGGAACGGATTTTCGCAAGACGTTGATATAGTCGTGGGCAGCGGCCCGAGAGGCCTGTTCTGCGCGGGTGAAACTTGCTGAACTGAGATCGGCCATGGGATGATCGAAGATCATCCACCACATCTCGCCGGTCATGGGGATCTCGGTATAAATGCCGCCATCGGTGCGCGCCGTCGGCCAATCTCCGGTTTTGTTATAGTCCTCAAAAGCCGCAATAATGGCCTTGCGGTCAATCGGCACATTGGGGTTGCGTCCGCCGACACGGATCGGTCCGGAGGCGGCTTGCAGCCTGCCGTCTTCATTGCCGATGCGGCTTGGAATGCCGGCAATCAGCGCCAGGTTTGCGTCACCCGTGGCGTCCACATAGTTTTCCGCCTCGACACGCCATCGTCCTTCCATGCCGGCGAGGGTCAGCGCATGAAGCCTGTCTGCGGTGCGCGTCACGGCTGCCACACGAGTATGCAGCAGCACATCGACGCCATTTTTGCGCAGAACATTATCGAGCGCCAGCTTCACCGTTTCCGGCTCCAGCAGAATGATCCAGTTATGCGTTGTCGGCGAGCGGAAAGGATCGGCGGAAACACCGAGCGCGCGCATCTCGTCGAGAACGAGATCGGCAACCCCGCCAACGGCCTTGACGGGTTCAGGTCCCTGCTGGAAGAAGCCGCAATAGGCGAGCACGTTGGATGTCGTGGCAGCACCGCCGAGAAAGCCATATTTTTCGATCAGCAGAACTTTCGCGCCTTCGCGCGCGGCACCGAGCGCTGCACCCACGCCTCCGGCACCACCTCCGGCAACGATCACGTCATAATCTGTCTCAGGCTGGCGGATCATGTGCGCCACCCCAGAAGCCTGCGCTCGATAATGCCAATGACGGTGCTGACGAGAACGCCCAGCAGCGAGAGGATCACCACGCCGGCAAAAAGCCGCTCGAGGTCATAGAGCGAACCGGCCTCGAGAATATAGGCACCGATACCATATTGCGCGCCAAGCATTTCGGCGGCCACCAGCAGAATGATCGCGATGGCGAGACTGATGCGCAGCCCGGAGAGAATGCCGGGCATGGCGCCGGGCAGCACGATCTTGCGCACGATGGAAAACCAGGAAAGTCCGAAGCTCTGTCCCATGCGGATCAGTGAACGGTCCACATTGTCCACTGCGCTATAGGTTGCAACCGCCGTCGGCGTGAATGTTCCAAAGGCAATGAGCGCATATTTGGACCCTTCATCGATCCCGAACCAGATAACGAAAAGCGGCAGAAGCGCGATCTTGGGGATAGGGAACAGGGCGGCGAGAAGGGGCACCAGACCGGCCCGCACATAGGAGAAGAGCCCAACCATGACGCCGACCGAAATGCCGATGCTGGCACCCAGGGCCGCGCCAACCACCAGACGGGTGAGCGAGGGGACAAGATGTTTGAACAGAAGGCCGGACTGATAGAGCTGCACGATGGTTTCGAGCACATCCGACGGGCGAGGCAGGGTAAGATTGGAGATGAAGCCGGTGCGCGTTCCAATCTCCGCCAAGCCGATCAGCACCGCAAAGACGACAAAACCGACCCAGCGACGATTGCGCGGCGCAAAACCGCCACCGCGAAAACGGACTTCGCTTTGCCGGGTCTCTTCTGCCAGGGGCGTATTGGCGAAGGCTGTATCAGACATCGATCAACTCCTCCTCGGCTGCGCGGGCTTCGTCGCGCATCAAGTCCCACAGGTGCTTCTGGATGATTTCCAGATCGGCATCGGCATAGCCGCGCTCGGCGAGCGGCTTGTCGATTTCCACGATTTCGCGGATGCGACCGGGTCGGCGTGAAAGCACGACCACCCGGTGGCCAAGACGCACCGCTTCGGCCAGATTATGGGTCACGTAAAGTGCTGTAAAAGGCGTGCGTGTCCAAAGCGTTACGAGATCGTCCATCAAGAGTTCGCGCGTCTGGCTATCGAGCGCAGACAGGGGCTCATCCATCAGCAGCACTGCCGGATTGACGGCAAGCGCCCGGGCAATCGCGACACGTTGTTTCATGCCGCCGGACAGCTGCTTGGGAAGCGCCTTGTCGAAATCTGTCAGGCGCGTGCGGGCCAGCACATCGGTGATGATCGCATCAGCCTTGGTGCCGCGTATGCCGTGGTCTTCCAGCACGAGGGAAATATTGCCGCGAACGCTGCGCCAGGGCAGCAGCGCGAAATCCTGAAACACATAGGTCAGGGTGTTGAGACAGCCTTCCGGCGGCTCGCCAAGCTGCAGAACACGTCCCGAAGTCGGTTTCTCCAGACCGCCTGCAAAACGCAGCAAAGTGGATTTGCCGCAGCCGGATGGCCCGACGAGGCACACGATCTTTCCCGACGGAATATCGATCGTTATGTCCTTCAATATTTCGGTCTTGCCATAAAAGTGATTTATGGCATCCAGTCTGATATCCATTTCAAGGCGTTCCTTGCAGGCACAGGCCGGCGACAGATAATTGCCGCCGGCGCTTCCCGACCTTAATTTTCAATAATGTCGACGTAGGACGTATCGACCAGCGTTTCGATGGAAATCGATTTGTCGACAAGGTCCTCGGACTGGAACCAGCTCAGCTGATCACGCACTGAGGCCAGGTTCAGCGCAGCATTCTTGCTAAGCCGCATGGAGCCGGCCTTGATCGATGCGCTCGCCGTTTCAATCGGTTGGTCGGAATAGACATATTTGTGGATGATTTCGACGAGTGCATCGGCGTCATCAGCCGTCTTGTCCACCATAGCTGCGTTGTAGTCGGCTGCGCCGCGATTGTAGCCCGTGAGAAACGCTTTCGTCTCTTCGCGCCGGTCACTGGCGTTTTTGGCAGAGGTGAACAGCGTTGTGACCTGATAGTTCGGCAGGTAGTCTGCAATAATGCCGATTTCATGGGCCGCGTCAGCGCCGGTGAGACCGCCTGCAATATTCGGCACGATGGACCACGCATCGATTTGACCCGACTTCAGCGCCCCAATCACTGCGCCTACCTTTTGCAGTGGCACAAATTCCAGCTTTACGCCTTCCTTCTCTGCGACCTTGGAGCCCATGTAATGGAAAGATGAGCCGGCAGTGGTCACGCCAAAGCGCTTGCCGTCCATGTCTTTCGGCGTTTTCACGCCTGCATCAAATGCTGCATTCGAGGCCAGGATCTTCTGTCCTTCGATGCCGGGTTCTTCCGTCAGAGCACCGCCGAAGACCTTGACTGCGCCTTTATCGGCCAGTGAAATCAGGCCACCGGTGATGGCCGTTACACCAAAATCGACGTCGCCGCTGGCAATCGCAACGGCCATGGGCTGGGCAGCCTGGAAGAACTTCAGTTCAACATCAAGGCCCGCATCTGCAAAGTAGCCGCGCTCCAGAGCAATAAAGCTGCCCGAATGGCTGGCAAGGTTGAGCGCACCCACCACAATTTTCTTGTTCTGTGCAATCGCCGGCGTTGCGAGGCTTGCCGCCGCAGCACCCATAAGCCCGAGTGTCTGACGTCTGTTGAATAAAACCATGATTTCCTCCCTGGTTATTGGTTTTAGTTTTCCTGTCCGCCGATATCGGCGGTGATCTCCTCTTCAAGAAGCGACAGCGCCCGGTCGTTTTGCCGGGTCAGGATTGCTTGCTGCAAGGCGTCGCGTCGCGCCTTGCGGGCCGTAAAATCGATCCGTCCTTCCCGCAACAGGGCAAGGCGGAAACGGCGTGACTGGTTGAAAAACTTCTCGGCAAGATCAGCAAGGCGCGGCGAACCGCAGGCGCTCATGATCGCCGCAGACATGGATCGCGACGCCTCGTCCCACTCCAGCGCTGTCAGGTCGTCCGGCTCTTGCTGAACCTTCAGATCGGCGCGGTCTGCCGCGTGAAAGGCAGCCACAATGCGCGTTTCCCATTCCACACCGGCCGTTGCAAGCGACCGGGAAAGACCGAGTCTTTCGACTTCCAGACGGATCATGAGAATATCGCGACGGTCGCTTTCGGTCGCCGACGTCACCCGAAAGCCGCGCTGGCTTGTGGCCTCCACAAGACCTTCTGCCGAGAGCAGCCGCAGCGTTTCGCGCATGGAATGGTTCGAGCCGCCATAACGCTGGCGAAGAACATCGATCTTCAATTTCTGGTCGGGTTGCAAGACGCCGAACGAAATGTCACGCCTGAGCGCAGAGGCCAGCATCGCCACGACTGTATCGTCATCTTCCTGTGATCTGCCGAAGAACATGCTGTTCCCTATTTCGAAAAATGTTGGAGATTTTTAGAAATTCCCAATAAAGCTGTCAAGCATCGGACATGGAGGGCGAGGAAATGCAAATTACGGGTGCGACGTGGCTTTTTCCCATTATCGGCCATCCGGTGGCCGGCGTTTTTTCCCCGCCCGCATTCAACCGCTATTTTCAGGAAGGCGGGATTGATGCGGTCATGTTCGGCCTCGACATCGCGCCTGCGGGGCTTGATGCATTTTGGCAGATGATGCGTGCGAGCAGCAATATGCTCGGCTGTTCCGTCACCTATCCGCACAAGCAGGCTGCGTTTCTCGCCGTGGACGGCATGACCGACAGAGCCCGGCGGCTCGGGGCGCTGAATACGATCAGACGGGAAAATGACGGCCGCTTGTGGGGCGAAGCGACAGATGGCCTTGCAATGGTCCACGCCATGGAAAAGGCAGGGTTTGCTCCCGAAGGGCGCACCGCACATGTGGTGGGTGCTGGCGGTGGTGCCGGGTTGGCCATTGTCGATTGCCTTTGTGAAAAGGGCATTACAAGGCTGGAAATCGAGGAGCTTGATCCGGATCGACGGGAAAACCTCATGCGTCTGCTTGATATCTATTGGCCAAATGTCGAAATCACAGCTTCCGCCGCCCAAAGTGATATTCTGATCAACGCGACCACCCTTGGCAAGAAAGACACCGATCCGCTGCCGTTTTCAGAGATGGTGATCGAACGTGCCTTGCTTTGCTGTGATGCAGTGACCAGCCCGACCGATACCAGATTTGTCGCCGCCGCCCGCCACATGGGCAAGACGATCATCAGCGGCGATGACATGGGGGCTGAACAAATGGAGGTTCAGGCGCAATTCCTGCAAGTGGCTTCCACAGCGTGAGCGCCTGTGTCAGGTTTTGTAATAATCGCGATACCAATCGACAAAGGCCTTCACGCCCTGTTCGATACTGGTTTGCGGCGCATAGCCCGTCAGCGACTTCAAGAGCGAGGCATCGGCCCAGGTGGCCGGCACATCACCCGCCTGCATCGGCATCAGGTTGCGCTCCGCTTTGCGGCCCGTCGCCGCTTCGATGGCGCTGATGTATTCGGTCAACTGCACCGAGTTGGAATTGCCGATATTGACCACCCGCCAGGGCGCAACCGGTGAGAGGCTGTCGCCATCCGGCACCACGCCGTCTTCGGGCCGCACCGGCACGGCATCAATCAGCAGGCGGATGGCGTGTACCAAGTCTTCGACATAGGTGAAGTCGCGCTTCATGTCGCCATGGTTATAAACGTCGATGGATTCTCCGTTCAAAATGGCCTTGGTGAATTTGAAGAGCGCCATGTCAGGGCGGCCCCAGGGTCCATAGACCGTGAAGAAGCGGAACATGGTAACCGGCAAGCCGAAGAGATGCGCATAGGAATGCGCCATGGACTCATTTGCTTTTTTCGTCGCCGCGTAAAACGACATCTGATGATCGGCCTTGACCGTCTCGCGATACGGCATTTCCGTATTGGCACCATAGGCCGACGAGGTGGACGCCATCAGCGTATGCTGCGGCGGAAAGGCGCGCGCGGCCTCCAGCAATTCGAATGTGCCGACGATATTGCTTTCCAGATAGGTGCGTGGATTTTCTATGGAGTAGCGAACGCCTGCCTGTGCGGCCAGATGAACAACCACATCGGGCCTTTCGGCCTCAAACAGCTTCATCAGGAGGCCGGGTGTCTCGATGCTTTCGTTAATCACCTGGAAATGGGCATTTTGCTGCAGCATCGCCTGGCGGCGCTGTTTCAGCCCGACATCATAATAGTCGGACAGATTGTCGATACCGATCACGCGGAAACCGTCTTCCAGCAAACGCCGGCTGAGAAAAAAGCCGATAAAGCCGGACGAGCCGGTGACAAGGGCAGTGCGCATTTTTCAAGCTCCAGTTTGGCTATTGTCAGCCAAGCGGTTTGCGGGCAAGCGCCCAGGCAGAGACCGGGAAATTCTCTTCATTGTCCAGCCGGTGATTGCCCTCTTCAAAGCGGACCCAGCGATCGAGATTGGCGATGAGAGCGTCGCGGTTGCCCCACTGGTTGGTGCGGATTTGTGCAGGGTCAAACCCGCATTCTTCCAGAAAGTAACGTAGGCCCGTTGCCGTCCAGCGGCTGCAGTCAATCGGGTGAGGGTGGTAGCGGATCAGGATCGGCACGGTGACCAGAAACCAGCCGCCGGGGCGCAGCACGGACAGAACGTTTTTTGCCGCGCGATAGGGATATTTCAGATGTTCCCAAACCTGCTCGGCAAACACGATGTCATATTCGCCTTCCGGTTTCTGTTCACAAATATCCAGTTCGGGAAAGCTGGAATTGGAAAAACTGCGAAATGGGAAGCGCTGCCATTTGTGCCCCGAAATCTCGAAAGCGTCCATATTCTCGGGTCCAAGTTCGCGAACCCATTCTTCTGTTTCGCGGTGCATGACAACGCGAACCCAATCCGGTGGCTTGCCCATAAATTTCTCGTTTTCATCTGTGATTGATGTTGACTTATTGAGTTACACAGCAATGCTTGCCGACGCAATCAAAAGTCTTTGAGAAAGGTTCCCGTGGGGAAGATTCTTTATTATATGCAACACCTTATGGGTGTCGGCCATGTGTTCCGTTCGATGCGGATTGCACGTGCTCTGGTCAAGGCCGGCCAGCAGGTGGATTTTGTCTTCGGCGGTGAGCCGGTTCCGAATTTCTCCGTCGATGGTGCCAATATCCACTATCTCCCTGCCTTGCGGGGCGGGCGCAAGGTGTTTCGGGAGATGGAAGCGCCGGACGGCACGGTCGCCGACGACGCCTATAAGCAGCGCCGCACCGATATGCTGCTCGATATTTTCCGCCAGAGTGAGCCGGATGCGATTGTCACGGAAACCTTCCCGCTCGGTCGCCGCCAGATGCGCTTTGAGCTTCTGCCCCTGCTGGATGCGGCCCGCCGAAGCGGGCGCGATATCCGCATCTTTTCGTCCGTGCGCGACATTCTGCAGGAAAACTGGAAGCCGGAGCGCTATGAGGAAGCGGTGGGTTATGTCGAGCAATATTTCGATCACATCCTGGTCCACGGCGACAGTGCGCTCAATCGGCTTGAAGAAACATTCCCTCCGGCAACACGCTTTGCCGAAAAGCTGATTTACACCGGCATCGTTGCACCGGAGCCGGACACCAAGCCGGTTCCGGAGGTCAATGCCGATGTGGTCGTGTCCGTTGGTGGCGGTGTGCTGGGGCACGAATTGCTGCTGGCAGTGATCGATGCGATGGCGCTTTCTTCCATGAAAGACGCCAGATGGCTGATCGCCTACGGCATCAACATGGATGATGATACTGTCGGCAGGCTCAAAAGCGAGGTCGGCCCCAATGTGACGCTCGTTCCCTTTGTCGATAATCTCAGGGGCGTGATGCGGCAGACGAAGCTTTCGATTTCGCGCTGCGGCTATAACACGATTTCCGACCTGTTTGAGTCCGGCACCCGCGCCGTCGTTGTGCCGATTTCGGATGGTGTCGAAACCGAGCAGCTCAATCGTGGTGAGGCTTTACGAAAACTTGGTTTTGCCGAGGTCATTCACCCCGATGATCTCTCACCGCAAACGCTGGCCGCAGCCATTGATGCGGCGATGGCAAAACCGGTTCCCGACAGATCCGGCTTCGATTTGAACGGTGCCGGCAATTCAGCCCAAGCTATTATCGACCGCTTGCCATGACCCGGATCGCCTTTTATGCCCCGTTGAAGCCGCCGGATCATCCAATCCCCTCGGGCGACCGCGAGATTGCGCGGCTCATCATCAAGGCGCTGTCTCTCGGTGGTTTTGAGGTCGAGCTTGCATCCCGCTATATCTGTTATCAGAAGCGTCCCGGTGCTGAACTGTTCGAAGCACGGCGGGCAGGGGCCATTGACGAAGCCGAGAGGCTGATTGCGCATTACAAGAGCGCCGAGCCGCATCAGAGGCCGGATGCATGGTTCACCTATCATACCTATTGGAAAGCGCCCGATTCCATCGGCCCGCGTGTGAGTAAGGCGCTCGGCATTCCCTATTTCACGGCGGAGGCCTGCAGGACCGGTCAGAACGAACCGCAGGATTGGGCCGCAGGGCGTGCGATTGTCGAGGCGGGCATGCATCAGGCTGCGGCAAACTTTTGCCTGAAATCCTCGGATCGCGATTATCTGGAAACGGTCTTGAAAGACACGGGCTCAATTGTCCCGCTGAAGCCGTTTATCGATACGAGCCCGTTTGAGGCAGAGCGCGGTCTGGCTGCTGAAAAGCCTTTCGCAAACGACGATCCTGTCATCCTTGCCGTCGGTATGATGCGGCCTGGAAAAAAGGCGGAATGTTATCGCATCCTGGCCGATGCGCTTGATCGCGTTTCAAGCGACAAATGGAATTTGCTTCTGGTCGGCGATGGGCCGGAACGGGAAAATATCGAAAGCTGGTTTTCCTTCGTTGCGCCTGATCGTATCCGGTTTTGCGGAACGGTGACGCCAAAGGAGGTGCGTGGCTTGATGCGCGCAAGTGACCTGTTTGCCTGGCCGGGTTACCGTGAGCCGATCGGCATGGTTTATCTGGAGGCACAGGCAACCGGATTACCGGTCGCAGCACTCGATTCGCTCGGTGTTTCCCAGGTGGTCGGCAATCATGAAACGGGTCTTTTGGCAGCCGAGGATGATATTGCCGGATATGCCGCCATTCTTGAAAAGCTGATAACCGATCCGCAGCTTCGTGAACGTCTCGGTGCCGCGGGGCCGGCCCGTGTTGCCAGGCTCAACAGCCTCGAGGCGGCCGCGCAAGTCCTTGCCGAGACAATTGCGTCCTGCCTGAAGGAGCCGGCTTCAAATGACTGAAACATGGCTTTCTGTGCTGGAAGACGAGCTTGCCGCCTGGACGAGAGCCGGTCGCAAGCCGGTCATATGGTGGCGCGATGACGATGCGATTGAGCCGAGTGCGGCGCTTGACCGGCTCCTGGGTCTGGCGCAGCGGTTTCGGTTCCCGATCTGTGTTGCTGTCATTCCCGGTCTTGTAACGCCTGAGTTAGGCGTGTGTCTCGATGCAACGCAAGGCGTGTGTGTGGCAACCCACGGCTATATGCACACCGACCATTCAGCGAAAGAGCAGAAGAAGACGGAGCTGACCGAAAACCTGCCGTCCCGCAGCGTGGAGACGGTCCTCACCGAACTCGAAACCGCCCGTCAACGTATGCGGCAGCTGTTTGGAGATGCCGCTGCCGATCTGCTTGTGCCGCCGTGGAACCGCATGTCAGATGCGGTTGCCGCGGCACTTCCACAGGCCGGCTTCAAGGTCGTTTCAGGCTTTGCCGAGCGGCGGTTCAATCCTGCGGTTGCGCAGATGGATTGCCATCTGGATCTGATGGAATGGCGTCCCGTCAAAAAGGGTAAGGCGCTGGCGGCCATTCTCGTGGAACTGGAGGCGCAGCTGCGCTTTGCGCGCGAAACCGGGCGCGACCACATCGGCATTCTCTCCCATCACCTCGTTCACGACGAAACCGCATGGGAGACCTGCGAGGCACTGATGCAGTTCATCTGTGAAAACACAGTCCTTCAAACCGCATCGGTGCTCGAGCTTGCTGCCCTTGAAAAGTGAACTGCCTTTTCAGGTGTCCTACATATCCTCGTAAGACGCGGCCTTTCTTTTGCCGCCAGCCGCCTTTTCATCATCCTCGTCGAGAATGGTGCGCACTGCACCCGTCACGGCTTTTTCCTCCTCAGGCGTCAGTTCATGGTGATGGCCGGTATCGGCAATCCGCACCGTGACCTCACGATGGGCAAATTTGATGCCTTCACGTTGAAACAGGTCCCGGATGGCGGCATAGACCGCCTTGCGCATGATGAACTGATCGCCCGGACGGGTCATGAATTTCACCCGGATGATCATGGCTGAATCTTCCATGGCATAGACGCCCTGCGATTTTAGTGGCTGCAGGAAGTATTGGCCGGTTTCCGGGTCGTTGGCCAATTGCTCGCCGAGCTTCTTGATGAGTTTGCGCACCCGCTCCACATCAGTGTCGTATGTGAGCCGCAGCGGCAGCTTCATCATCACCCAATCGCGCGAATAGTTGGTGATGCGCTTGATCTCGCCAAACGGAATGGTGTGAACCGCACCAAGATGGTGGCGCAGCTGGAAGGAGCGCATGGAGATTTTCTCGACAATGCCGCGGGTGGTGTCGATCTCGATATATTCACCCTTTCTGAATGCGTCGTCGATCAGGAAAAATGCGCCGGAGAAAATGTCGCGGATTAGGGTCTGTGCGCCAAAGCCCACCGCGATACCGACAACACCGGCACCGGCGAAGAGTGGGGCCACATCCACACCCATATTGGAAAGCACGACAACGATAACGACGGCCGCAATAAGCGAAACAAGAACGTTTCGGAAAATCGGCAGAAGCGTCACCAGTCGCGATTGTCCCTTGCCACCTTCGCCATCGCTTTCACCGGGTTGTATGGGATCGCTGTCGAGTGTCCCGCCTTCGGTGATGATTTTGAAATCGATAAATTTGTTGAGCGCGCGATAAGCACCCCAGGCGATGATGACCACCAGCAGCGTATTCAATGCGGCGGAGATCGGATGTCCCGCTTCCATCGTGTGGCCGTAACCCCATAGCCGGAAGAGTTCGCCAATCGAAATCATCAGCACGGTTGCCTGTATTGCAGTCTCGAAGAAGGGCTTGAAGGCGGGGAAATATTTCACCGTGCGGATGGGCGTGTCTTCGCTCAGGTGAACTTCCATCTCTTCGCCGCTTGCCAGACGCGCATCTTCGTCGTCCATCCCCTGCGCCATGCGCATGGCCTGCAGTTCGCGCCGGCGCATTTTCGCTTCGGTAACAGCCTTGTCTTTGCGGCGGCGGTAATAATTGAGCTCCGCCCGCTCGTATATTTTCTCCAGCAGAAACAGGGCGACGCCATAAACGAAAATGGCAGCCATGAAGACCATGAACGGTGCGGCAAGCGGCAAAAGCCCGTTTTCGGCCTGAAGGATGATGCGCAGCGAACTGGTCGCAAACGCAAACAGGATGTAAATGATCATCAGCGGCGTGGCGAGAACGGCCATGATCCTGCGCCATGTCGGCTTGGACCTGGGGTCGCCTTCACCGAGTACCATCATCTCGGTGTCTGCTCTGTGCGAAATGGTCAGCGCCAAAAGCATGAGCGTGACAATCACCTCGCAAGCGATGATGGTCATGCGAACCGCTGCGGAGACTTCATAGGAGGCTTCCAGCGTATCACCCTTCACCTGACCGATCAGACGGCAGAAACACACCAGCAAAGCCGCCACCGACAAGACGATGACCCAATCGCGAAAGAGCCGTTGTGCCCTTTGGTCGGATAGGTTTATGAGCCGGAAGTCGGATATGTCGGGGGCAAAGAAATTCCAGAACACCACCGTCCGGATGAAACGGTAGGCCGTATACGTGGTCAGGATATCCCAGATGAACTCCCGTGTGGGCTGGTGATCACTATCGAAGATCACAGCGACGAACATGGCCGTGACAAAGGCGATGATCAGGCTGAAAACCATCCAGCCCACGCGAAAGAGCGTTGCCCCGAGTTTGTTGGAGAGACGCTTGCTTCTGCTGGCGGCCAGCGATTCCTCGGCAAAACGTTTGCGGCCCCAGCGTGTCACCATTCTGAAAACGAAGGCTCCGAGCAGAAAGCCCGCTGTTGCTGTCGCGATTGCGCGCAGAAGCCACGCGGAGGTTCCATCCGGCCCCATGGCCGCCATGCGGCGCGGCAGCTCCTGATAGAACTTGATCGCGTCATCGACCATATCGACAAACAGCCAACGGGCCTTCAAAAGCGAGGTGGACGAAAAAACCGTCATCATCGACATTTGCTCGGCTGGCGCTGCCGTTTGGCTTTGGGGTTCAATGACGATAATGCGCGCGCCGTTCGACTTGGCATCTTCAATGACCTGGGAAAGTGCCTCGGAGGTCGAATCCTGGCTTGAACTGCTTACACCCGGAATGCTCTGGGCTGCGGCCGGTGTGCCAAATTGCGCGAAGGCGAGGCAAAGCACGCCAAGAAAAACTGCCAAAAGGGAAATGGATGGACGTCTAAAGTCTGTCATGAAACAGCGATTCCTGCTGTGTGATATCAGAGGGACATATATGAAACGCCGCAATATATCACAATGATCGGTGATAATATCCTTTCACCGACGGCCTAACAATTCACTTTGAATCACTTTTTGCCGGTGATAACGTCCCGCCATAGGGGTTGGGAAGAGGTTAGATACACTGGAATGACAACGGATTTGGCGTCGGAGCCAATTCTCCAGCGTGAGCATGTTCCTGTTGCGGGGCGGGATCTTCTGCGCGTGGAAAATCTCAGCATTGCAATTAAAACGCATAAATTTGAGTTGAATGTCGTCAAAAACGCGAGCTTTCGCGTTCCAGCCGGCAAAACTGTTGCGCTGGTTGGCGAATCCGGGTCCGGAAAGTCGATCATCGCGCAGGCGATCATGGGCATCTTGCCGGGCGCTGCCAGAATTACCAGCGGCTCCATTCTGTTCCGGGATCCGGCAATGGACCAGCTCGAATTCGACCATGCGGCAGAACGTCCGGATGGCATTTATATGCAATCCATGCGCGGCAGCCGCATTTCCATGATCTTTCAGGAGCCAATGACCTCACTCTCGCCCATTCACAAGGTGGGCGATCAGATCGAGGAAGCCTTGACCCTGCATCACAAGGTGAGCCGCAAGGAAGCCCGCCAGACCACCATCGAAATGCTGGGGCGTGTCGGTTTTCCCGATCCGGCCCGTGCCTATGACATGTACTCCATGGAATTGAGCGGTGGTCTTCGCCAGCGCGCCATGATTGCCATGGCACTCATCTGCAGGCCTGCCCTTTTGATTGCCGACGAGCCGACGACCGCACTTGATGTGACTGTCCAGGCCCAGGTTCTGGGCCTTTTGAAGCGCGCCCAGCAGTTCCTGAACATGTCGATGCTTCTGATTACCCACGATCTGGGTGTCGTCGCAAACATGGCCGATGAGGTGGTCGTCATCTATCACGGGAATATCCTCGAAAGCGGGGATGTGCGCACCATCTTCAAGGAACCGGGCCATCCCTATACGCGTGCGCTTATGGCAGCCGTTCCCGACCTTGCAACGCCTTGCGACGAACGGCTCAAGGCCCTTCGCGAGGTCGACCATGTTGTGCCGGACATGCTCTATGCCCGCGAAAGACCAAAAGGTGATGGCCCGCTTTTAAGCGTGTCGCATGTTTCCAAGACCTACAAGGTGCGTGAAAGCAGCTGGCTGTCGAGTTCGTCGAAACCCTTCCTGGCGCTGGATGATGTCAGCCTCAAGGTCAGGCGCGGCGAATGTCTTGGCATCGTTGGCGAAAGCGGCTGCGGCAAATCAACCCTGAGCAAGCTCATCATGCGTGCGCTCACCGCGGACAATGGCGACATCACCTTTCACGGCGCCAAGGGCGATATCGATGTCATGACCGCCAAGGGCGAGGCGCTCAAAACCTATCGCCGCTGCGCACAATTCGTCTTCCAGGACCCGTTCGGTTCGCTGACGCCACGCGCGACAATCCTGAACCTCTTGATGGAGCCGCTGGAAATCCACGGGATTGGCACAGCGCAGAGCCGCCGCAAGATGGCCGGCGATCTGGTGCGCATGGTCGGGCTGGATGAAACCGTGCTGAACCGTTATCCGCACAGTTTTTCCGGTGGCCAGAGGCAGCGTATCTCCATTGCCCGTTCGCTGGCGCTGGCGCCGGAACTGCTCATTTGCGATGAGCCAGTCTCGGCACTTGATGTTTCCGTCCAGGCCCAGATCCTCAACCTGTTGAATGCGCTGCGCCGTGAAATCGGTTTGACCATGTTGTTTATCTCTCACAACCTCGCCGTAGTCCGCTACATTGCCGACCGCATCGCCGTCATGCGCAAAGGCAGGATCGTGGAGATTGCAGACCGGGATTCGCTCTTTGCAAATCCCATTCATCCTTATACGCAGGCGCTCCTGAACGCAGTCCCCAACACGGACCCGGATAGTCCGCTCGATTTCTCCGTTCCCGATATGGAAATCCAGGACGTGGAAATGCTCTGGGAGGAGAAATATCGCTGCTGGTCCATGCCCTCGCCGGACACGCGTCTGCGCGAGGTTTCCGATCGTCATTGGGTGCTTTCGAATGCGTGAATGCCAGTCTTTTCAACGCAGTCCTTTGTCCGGCGTGGTCTTCCTGTGCCTGCTTGTCAGCCTCGTCTGTTCGTTCGCGCTGACCCAGCCACGTCTCGCCCTGGCCGAGGAGCCGCCGCTGCTTGCTGCCGATGTGGAGGCCGGCAAACTCCCACCCATGAAGAACCGTCTGCCACAGGTGCCACGGGTCATGAACCTTGAGGCGATGGGCAAGACAATCGGCACCTATGGCGGCGATCTGCACACGCTGATGGGCAGTTCCAAAGACATCCGCATGCTGGTTGTCTATTCCTATTCGCGGCTCGTGGTCTTTGATGAGAACCTCAATATCGTCCCCGACATTCTCCAAAGTTTCGATGTGGAAGAGGGGCGGATTTTCACGCTGCACATCCGTCCGGGCCATAAATGGTCCGATGGTCATCCCTTCACGTCAGAAGATTTCCGCTATTATTGGGAAGATGTGGCGCTCAACGAAGAGCTTTCCCGCAGCATCGTGATGACCGAGATGACGGTCAACGGCGAACTGCCGACATTCGAGGTGATCGATGATCTGACGGTTCGCTATACGTGGAAAAAGCCCAATCCGCTGTTCCTGCCATCGCTGGCTGCCGCCGTGCCGAACCAGATTTACATGCCAGCGCATTACATGCGTCAGTTCCACGAAAAATATGCAGACCCGGAAAAGCTGAAAGAGGAGGTCGAGGCAGAAGGCGCGCGCAATTGGGTAGCGCTGCATGTGGACAAAAGCCGCTATTACCGGCCTGAGAATCCCGATCTGCCGCGTCTCGACCCCTGGATCAACACGACAGCACCACCGGCCGAGCAGTTCATCTTCGTGCGCAATCCCTATTTTCATCGCACCGACGAGAAGGGCAATCAGTTACCTTACATCGACCGCATCGTTGTCGGTATCTCATCTGAGGAGATCATTCCGGCGAAAACGGGCAGCGGAGAAGTCGATTTGCAGGGGCGGTACTTGCGTTTTTCCGACTACACCTTCCTGAAGTCTGCCAGCAAGACGCACGATATTGAAACGAGCCTCTGGATGGAGGGTAAAACCTCGCAGATTGCACTCTATCCCAACTTGAACACCAATGATGATACGTGGCGCAGCGTCATGCGCGATGTGCGCTTTCGCCGGGCATTGTCGCTGGCGATTAACCGTGAGGAAATCAACCAGCAATTCTATTTCGGGCTGGCGCATGAAAGCGCCAATACCGTCATGCCGCAATCACCGCTTTTCCGTGAGGATTATGCAAAGGCGTGGAGCGCCTATGATCCCGCACAAGCCAATGCGCTTCTTGATGAAATGGGCCTCAAACGTGGCGATGACGGGATCAGGCTGCTGCCCGATGGGCGTCTGGCGGAACTGGTGATCGAGCGTTCGGGCGGCAGCGAAGAAGCTGACGTTATTGAACTCCTGAAATACTATTTCGAGGATATCGGCATTCGCATCTTCGGGCGGGACATGCCGCGCGACAATCTTCGCCGTCGTGCGCTCGCCGGAAACACGGTTATGGCCATGGGGCAGGGGTTCGATTTCGGGCTGGCAACGGCAGATTTGCCGCCGGATGAATTGGCGCCCACCTCGCAGGCACAGATGAACTGGCCGCAATGGGGCAATTATTACGATAGCGCCGGCAAAAGCGGCAGCGCCCCTGATCTGCCTGAGGCGCGCACCCTGTTGAACCTTCTCAAAGAATGGTCGACGTCAGCCGATACGGAACAACGCCGGGAAATCTGGCATCGTATGCTCAATATCTATTCCGATCAGGTGTTCACCATCGGAACCGTCAATCAGGCCCTGCAGCCCATCGTGCGGCGCCGAAGCCTGAAGAACGTGCCGGACGGCGGCATCTTCACCTTCTCGCCCACTGCCTATTTCGGTGTTGCGCTGATGGACAGCTTTTATTTCGGTCAGGAGTGAGTTCCATGTTCAGATATGTGCTCTTCCGCCTTGCCACCGCCGTCCCCACGCTGATCCTCATCAGCATGCTCATTTTCACGATTATCGAGCTGCCGCCGGGCAATTATTTCGAGACTTATCTCGCTGAACAGGAAGCCCTTGGCGAAACGGTTGATCCAGCCAAAATCGAGTTCATGAAAGAGACCTATGGTTTCGACAAGCCCGTTGTCGAGCGCTATTTCGACTGGGTTGTAGGCATGCTCCATGGCGATTTCGGCTATTCTTTCGAATATGAATTGCCGGTCACGGAGGTGATTGGAAGCCGCGTCTATCTCACCATGCTGGTCTCCTTCGTCACCATTGTCTTCACCTGGCTGGTTGCTTTTCCGATCGGCGTTTATTCGGCCACGCATAAATATTCCTGGGGCGATTACGGCCTGACATTTGTTGGCCTGCTGGGTCTTGCAACGCCGAACTTTCTTCTGGCGCTCATCCTCATGTATCTCGCCAACCGATGGTTCGGCATTTCCATCGGCCATCTCATGGATCAGCAATATCTGGGCGAGCCGATGAGCTGGGATAAATTCGTCTCCATTCTCCAGCACCTCATCATTCCCGTGATCGTGATTGGAACGGCGGGAACGGCGGCCATGATCCGCCGCTTGCGGGCCAACCTTCTGGATGAACTGCAAAAGCAATATGTCATCACTGCCCGCGCCAAGGGCGTGCCGCCCTTCCGCGCGCTGGTCAAATATCCGTTGCGCATGTCGCTCAATTTCTTCATCGCCGATATTGGCAGCATTCTGCCCTCGGTCATTTCCGGGGCAGAAGTCGTGGCCATCGTCCTCTCTTTGGAAACGACTGGCCCGCTGCTCATTCGCGCGCTGAAAAGCCAGGATATGTATCTGGCCGGTTCCTTCCTGATGATCCTTGCGGTTTTGACCGTGATCGGCGTTTTGATTTCCGATATCGCGCTCACGCTTCTTGATCCGAGAATTCGCTTGAGCGGAGGGCGTACCCGATGAAAAGCCCGTTGCCTGCCGATGGCGAGAAGATCGGCCATTTTGTGTCTGCCGCACCTTTCGATCCCTTGTCGATCGAAACGCTGAATACCGAGCAGAAAGACTACTATCTCGCCTCACAAAAGCGGTTGATGTGGTGGAAATTCAAGCTGCACAAGGTTGCTGTCGGTTGCGCGATCTTTTTGGGCATCATGTATGTTTCGGTGCTCTTCAGCGAGTTTCTGGCACCCTATAATCTCAACAATCGCCACATCCGGCATATCTACCAGCCGCCGCAATCGGTGCACCTTTTCCACGAGGGAGAGTTCATCGGTCCGTTTGTCTATGACACGACATATGGTCTCGATATGGAAACGCTGAAACGCGAATATCCCGAGGACAGGTCACATATTTACAAGCTCAAGTTCTTCTGTGAGGGCGACAGCTATCAGTTCTGGGGACTGTTTGAAGCCAACCGGCATCTCTTCTGTGTCGATAAACCGGGAACGGTGTTTCTTCTGGGAACCGACCGGCTTGGCCGCGATATGCTTTCGCGCATCATCTATGGCACGCGCATATCGCTGACCATCGGTCTCATCGGCGTTGCGATCAGCTTTGTGTTGGGATTGGTGATCGGCGGGCTTGCCGGTTATTACGGTGGCTGGGTCGATCTCGTCGTTCAGCGCATCATCGAGGTTCTGCAGAGCATTCCAAGCATTCCGCTCTGGCTTGCCATTGCGGCCATCATTCCGGTCAACTGGAGCCCGGTTCTCGTTTATTTCGCCATTTCCATCGTGCTTGCCCTTCTCGACTGGACGGGACTGGCGCGCGCGGTGCGCTCCAAGCTCCTGTCTTTGCGCGAGGAAGACTATGTTCTTGCCGCAGAGCTACAGGGCGCAAGCCCGCAGCGCATCATCGGGCGTCACCTCATACCGGGTTTCATGAGCCACCTTATTGC
This sequence comes from Rhizobium sp. L1K21, assembly GCF_024055895.1. Classification (GTDB taxonomy): domain Bacteria; phylum Pseudomonadota; class Alphaproteobacteria; order Rhizobiales; family Rhizobiaceae; genus Ensifer_A. Next base: position 129,833 of record NZ_JAMXLE010000003.1, on the reverse strand, counting down.
CTCGGCAACGCTGACCATTCCCAACATGATCCTGGGCGAAACGGCGCTCAGCTTCCTCGGCCTCGGTCTGCGCCCGCCGGTCACAAGCTGGGGCGTGCTGCTCAACGAGGCGCAGAATATTAACGTCGTGGTGATCTATCCGTGGCTGATCATTCCGGTCATCCCGGTCGTACTCGTCATCCTCGCCTTCAACTTCATGGGCGATGGATTGCGTGATGCAGCCGATCCTTATTCATGATCGGCTGTCATTTGGCGCTTCAAGCCTTGTCGAGGGAGGTCTGCAACAGCTTCACCAGCGGCTTGATCGAGGCTTCATGCTCAAAATCGCGCGCCACAATCTCGCTGCCGATGCGGCCCATCTCGGCGCGCATCTTCGGATTGCGAATGGCTTTTTCGAGTGCGGCCGCAAGGCTTATGGCATCGTTCTGAGGCACCAGCAGGCCGTTTCGCCCGTCCTCAATCAGTTCCGGCACGCCGGAAACCGTTGTCGAAACGCACATCAGGCCGGTGTTTTGCGCCTCCACCAGCACATTGGGCAATCCGTCTCGGTCGCCCGAGCTTGCCACGCGACAGGGCAGGGCGAAGAGGTCGGCATTCATATATTCGCCAATCACTTCCGCCTGCGCCATCTCGCCCAGAAACGCCACCTTCTCGGCAATCCCGCGTTCAGCGGCATAGTGCTTGATCTTTTCCCAGTCTTCGCCAACGCCCACATGGCGCCACTGCCATTGCAGGTCGGGTGGCAGAAGGGCAAGCGCGTCAATCAACGTGTCGAGCCCCTTCTTTTCCACCGCGCGCGCAACGGTCAGGATCTGCACCGGGCCGCCGGTTATCCCGTCACGTATACTTTCAACACGCGCGGATGAGGAGAAGCGCTCGAGGTCGAGCCCGTGATAGGCAAGATTGACTTTGCTTCTGTCGCTGGCCAGTTCGGCCAGATGATCGCGTCCGGAACTTGTACAGGTCACGATCCAGTCGAGACTGTCGAGCTTCTCCTTCAGCTCCCAGTCAGGGATCGTCCAGATGTCCTTGGCATGCGCAGACGCTGTCCAGTGAATGCCCAGCATCTCGGCTGCATAGCGCGTCACGGATGATGGTGTGTGGATGAAATGGCTGTAGAGCAGCTTGCCGCCTTCCGGAAACTCGGCGGCCAGCACCAGCGCCTGCCCGAAACGGCGAAACCGGTTGGGCGTTCGTTCGCGCCAGGCATCCTTGAGGAAACTTTTCAGTGCCTTGCGATAACCGGGTAGCCTGCGCGCTGAAAGCCAGCCACGAAACACCCGCATCGGCTCCTGATAGAGATATTCAGGCAGATAGGTGACCGGAGCCTTGATCATCTCGTGAACCGGATGACGCTTGCGGTGATTGGGCCGGCGAAGCGACACGATGTGAATGCGGAAGCCCTTCTGCTCAAGGGAATGAATTTCCTGCGCGATGAATGTTTCAGACAGGCGCGGATATCCCTTGAGCACAAGGACGATCAGTTTGTCGTCCATTATGTCAGCTCATTCGAATAACATTGTTCCGGCGGATATCGGGTACCAATGCCTCAACCCGTTCGCAGATCGTGTCGAGGCCTGCCATGTCCGGTTGGTAATGGGCGGCAGACGGTGGCTTGCGGGTCAAAAGCGTCTCCACGGCATTGTAGAGCACTTCCGGGTTCTGTGCCTCGCTGGCTTCCAGAACCGACGACCAGCCCATGGAGGCTGCCCGGTAGCTGCGGATCTGCTGTTCCAGCCGTGGCACCGAGCGCGGCACATACATGGCCGGCTTGTCAAAGGTCAGAACCTCGCAGAACGTGTTGTAGCCGCACATGCCGATGATGGCCCGGGCTCGTTCAACGTAGTCTTCAAGCTCCGGATCGAAGTCTATGATCTCGATATTGGAAATGCCGGCCGCATCGCCGCGCAACTCTTCACCCTCTGTCCGCCCCATAAAGGGGCCGAGCACCATCAGATAATTGTTCTTGTCTGAGGGGTGGGTCTTCACCATGTTGATGACCGATTTCATCAGCAGATAACCATCGCCACCGCCGCCAACGGTCACCAGAATATAGTCGTCAAAGACATGCTTCTTGGGCGCGCCATCGTCATCGGGAAAGGGATCGTGCTTGCGGTCCAGAAAGCCGGTATAGACCATCTTGTCGTGCACGTCTTTGCCAAGCGGGAGCTTCTGCAGCGGGTCATAAAAGGAGGCTGGGCCATAGATCCAGATCTCATCGTAGAAATGTTCGAGCTTGCCGAAAATCCCCTTCCGCTCCCATTCTTCCTGCAGGATGTTGGGCGAATCGAGAACATCGCGCAGGCCAAGGACAACCTTGATGCGGCGCTCTTTCGCAATTTCAAGCGCGGTCACGAGTTCGTGGCGGAAGCCGAGCGGCTCCTTGTCGACGATGAAGAGGTCCGGCTTCCAGTCGGTCATGAAATCGACAATGGCTTGCGTGCGCAGGCCAACGGTGTAGTCAAGCGCAACACCGGCTTCCATAGACGTATAGGTCCCGTCGGATCGCTTCGTGACCGGCGGTATCTGCAGATAGATGATGTGATCGTGAAAATTGAACGTCCCCGCAAACGGCGAACCGGTGACGATCGCAATCTCGGCGGTCGGAAAGCGTGCAGTCAATGCGTGCGCAATTGTTCTGGATCGACGTAGGTGGCCAAGACCGAATGTGTCATGGCTGTATAAAAGAACTCGCATCAAATATCTTTCTGTCGTCAAATTCATCAACGTCGCGACAAAAGCCTGTAGCTTCCAATAAACGCCTTTTTTGAGCTTTCATAGCGAAGAATTAAAGTTCCAGGTTACATTACACCGAAGTTTGTCACGTTTTTTTGAACGTCGAAAAGTCCTGTTACCTTTTGGCGCAGTCTCGCAGACGGTTCTTCGCCAAACAGCGCGTTGGAAAACACGCTTTGCACGTGTCACCGGGTTTACAGTCTCAAGTCGGTTTCATCCTCGTTGAACAGGTATTTCAGGTCATAAAGGATGTGTGCGCCCTTGCCGAAGCTGCGGATGCGGTCGGCGCCCATATCCTGAAAGGCCTTGTGTCCCACGGCCAGAATAATCGCGTCATAAGCACCGGTTTCCGGTTCAACAATTGGACTTACGCCATATTCCCCAAGCGCTTCTTCGGGATCAACCCAGGGATCGAAGACATCGATCGCACTGCTGTAGTCTTTCAGCTCTGCAATAATGTCGATCACGCGGGAATTGCGCAAATCCGGGCAGTTTTCCTTGAATGTCAGGCCCATGACCAGAACACGTGCGCCGCTGACCGGGATGTTCTTGCGCGCCATGGTCTTTACCAGCTGCGAGACGACATAGGAGCCCATGCCGTCATTCAGACGCCGGCCGGCCAGAATAATTTCGGGGTGATAACCGATCGCCTGCGCCTTGTGCGTCAGGTAGTAGGGATCGACGCCGATGCAGTGGCCGCCCACCAGGCCGGGGCGGAAGGGCAGGAAATTCCATTTGGTTCCCGCCGCCTTCAAAACCGCTTCCGTGTCGATATCCAGTCTGTTGAAGATAATCGCCAGCTCATTGATGAGTGCGATATTGAGATCGCGCTGGGTGTTTTCGATCACCTTCGCAGCCTCGGCAACCTTGATGCTGGGTGCCCTGTGGGTTCCGGCCTTCACGATGGAAGCGTAGAGCGCATCCACGAAGTCGGCGGCCTGCGGCGTTGAGCCCGCGGTCACTTTCGGAATCGTCGGCAGCCGGTGTTCCTTGTCGCCGGGGTTGATCCGCTCGGGACTGTAGCCGAGGTAGAAGTCCACATTGCGCTTGAGCCCTGAGACCTCTTCCAGCACCGGCGCACAGTCTTCTTCAGTCGCGCCGGGATAGACCGTCGATTCATAAATCACGATATCGCCTGCTTTCAGCACGCCGCCAATGGTGCGGCTGGCTTTCAGCAAAGGGGTCAGGTCAGGCCGCTTGTAGGCATCGATGGGTGTCGGCACGGTCACAATGAACGTGTTGCACGACTTCAGATCGTCAGGGTTTGAAGAAAATGTGAGATGCGCAGCCGCATGCAGCTCTTCGGCAGACACTTCCAGCGTGCTGTCTGCGCCCGCGCGCAGTTGCGCAATGCGCTCGTCTTTGACATCGAAACCGACAACGGAAAAGGTCTTGCCGAATTCCACGGCGAGGGGAAGTCCGACATAGCCGAGGCCGATGATGGCTATGCGTGCCGTTTCAAGCGTTGCGATGGGCATTTCGTCCCCTGCCGGTTATTAAGCATTTCAAGGTCGCTTATCGCGCTGTCTGGCGGCAAACGGTACGTCTGAACTATGCCGCTTTGGCAAAACGTTCAATAGGTGCATTGGAGATGTGCACCCAGCGCATGGCTTCAGAAACACCTATGCGGCAGGACGTTGAGGAGGCTGCGGCCTTATGCCTTGGCCTCAATGCGAAATCGGCAGTTGTGGAGAGGCGGCTTTTGAGGATATTCCTCTTCTTGAGGTCAAATGCAAACAACAGAAGGAAGGAACGAAGATGGACGTTCCGAAGAACTGCATTTGCCTCTGGTTCAGCAAAGACGCCGAGGCTGCTGCTCAATTTTATGCCGATACGTTTCCCAACAGTTCGGTTGATTCCATATTTCATGCGCCGAGTAACTATCCCGGTGGCAAGCAGGGCGATCTGCTGGTGGTGCATTTCACCGTTTTGGGTACGCACTGCATGGGCTTGAATGGTGGCCCGGTTTTCCCGCAAAGTGAAGCCTTCTCGTTTCGGGTTACGACCGACAGCCAGGAGGAAACCGACCGCTACTGGAATGCCATCGTTGACAATGGCGGACAGGAGGGCACTCGTGGCTGGTGCAAGGATAAATGGGGGCTTTCCTGGCAGATCATGCCGCGGGTGCTGACGGTCGCTTTGGCAGCCGGCGGTGAGGAAACCAGGCGTGTCTTTGAAGCCATGATGGACATGAACAAGATCGATATCGCAGCCATCGAGGCTGCCCGGCGCGGCTAAGGCACGTCTATGTCAGCCGGTCAGGCCTGACGCTGTCAGGCCGACATGTCGATCACGACACGGCCGCGGATTTTGCCGGCAATAATGGCCTCGGCCAGTTCCGGCAGTTTCGACATCGGTTCCACCGCCATGGTCAGCGTGTCGATATGCACCTTGTCGAGATGCTTTTCGAGAAGCGTCCACGCGGATTGTCGCTTCTCGCGCGGTGCCATCACGGAATCGACGCCGATCAGCGCCACGCTGCGCAGAATGTGCGGCATCACCGTTGCGGGCAGGTCGGCACCGCCGGCAAGGCCGCACGCTGCGACAGCGCCACCATAGACCGTCTGGGCGAGCACATTGGCAAGCGTTGTCGAGCCGACGGCATCCACCGCGCCGCTCCAGATTTCCTTTTGCAGCGGCTTTCCTTTTTCAGCCAGTTCCGCCCGGTCGACAAAGGCAGTCGCGCCGAGTGACTTCAGGTAATCATGCGTTTCGGGCCGTCCCGTGGCGGCGGTCACCCGGTAGCCCTTGTTCGCCAGCAGGCTGATGGCCACGGACCCGACCCCGCCGGCAGCACCAGTCACCAGAACATCGCCTTCGCCAGGCTTGATCGACCCCCATCGTTCCAGAGCCTCGACACATAGAGCCGCCGTATATCCGGCTGTGCCGATCGCCATGGCATCCTTCTGGCTCAAGCCCTCGGGTTGACGGATCAGCCATTCCGGCTTGACGCGCTGGTAGCGCGAATAGGCACCCCATTCCGTTTCAGAAAGCCCCCAGCCGTTGACGATCACCTTGTCGCCCGGCTTCCAGTCGTCCGAACCGGATTCGATCACGGTGCCTGCAAGGTCAATTCCCGCGACCATGGGCATGCGCCGGGCAATCCGCCCCTTGCCGGTGATTGCCAGCCCGTCCTTGTAGTTCAAGGTCGAATAGGCGACTTCGACGAGAACACTGTGATCGGGCAGGTCAGAGAGGGAAATTGTGCGAAAACCCGCCTTCGGCTTGCCATCCACATCTTCAATCATCATTGCGGTAAAGGTGTTTTCCATATCCGTGCTCCTCACTTCGCGTTCTTGTCTTCAGCCGCGGGGCTGCGCGCCTCGACCGCCTTGGTGTAATTTTCCTTGAGATAGTCGAGCAGAACGGAAAGCTGTTCTACCGCCTTTATGTCATCGCGCCGGCGCAGGGCATCGATCAGGGCCTCGTGAAGCTCCACAACCCGTTGGCGCTCGCGCACCTTGAAGGTGATCATGTTGGTAATCGGAATGAAGGCCTCGATCACCGTGTACATCATCAGCCGCAAGGGTCCGTTGGCACTGGCATCCACCAGTGCGCGGTGAAACCGCACATCCGAGGCGCAGAAATCTTCGTCCGTCGTGGCGCGGTCGCGCTGCACGGCAATTTCCGCCGTCATGATGTCGAGATGTTCGTCTTCCCGGTTCTGGCATGCCAGCCGGCAGCAAACGGCTTCGGTTTCCATACGCGCGGCGATGATCTCGTCGATGTCGAATGCGCCCACGCCCACAAGCAAGGTTGCCGCTCCGGTAATTGTCTTGGAAAGGCCTTCGGGGTCCGGTCGGCTGACGAAATTGCCGCCGGTCGGGCCGCGTCGGGAGCGGATCAGGTTTTGCGCGGCAAGCCGTTTCAATGCCTCGCGCACAGTCGGTCGCGAAATGCCAAACCGCTTGGCAAGCTCTTCTTCCGTCGGCAGCCGTTCATCGACCTTGAGATCGCCATTCAAGATCGCCTGACGTATGTTGTCGGCAATCTGCTTGGCGATGCCGGTCCTGACAACGGTGTCGTAATTCAAAACCATGGATTGGCAACCTTCCTGACACCCCAACAGCAATGCCACGTTCGGGCGCGGAAATCCATAGGTAATTAAAATATAGGTTTGACAAATAGTGGAATAGTCGCTGTGTCTCGCCCCGAACTTCCGCCTTGTTCCATAACCTGTCTTTCGCAACTTTGTGCGACGGAGGGGGTGGGTTCTATGGGGTGGGTTCTATTCAGACGCGCGACTTTTCAGTGCAGACAACTCTTCTGCCCGCCACCGTTGCCAGCGGCGTCGCAGCGCGCCAGGTCTGAGCCCAATGGGCGGGTCCCAAATGTTTGCAGACTGAATCCGCTCGCATCGAAAGTGGCGGAAGCCGTGTCGTTTTACGTGCCTGAGACGGAGGCTGCCAAAAAGCGCTTTGCCGCGCGGTGAATGGGCAAAGGGTCAGGACCTATTAATGTGAGCGGATTTCGGGCCGGCTTCAGCAACACGATCAACAGACCTTAAGTGAGCTTGCCGAACGCGTCTCCATTTTATGCCTTGACTTAGAGTGCACTCTAACCCGTAGCTTCCCATGCGTCGTGAGGAAAGAAGGCATTCATGAAGATTGGCGAACTGGTGAAACGATCGGGATTGTCGGCCCATACGATCCGTTATTATGAGCGGATCGGGCTTTTGCCGCCAGCTGACAGGGACCGGTCCGGCCAGCGTGACTACGATGTATCCATCCTGACCTGGATAGAATTTCTGAACCGTCTGAAGACCACCGGTATGCCTATACGGGACATGCTGCTTTATGCCGCTTTGCGGGCGCGCGGCACGGAGACGGAGGCTGAGCGCAAAGCACTGCTGGAAGAGCACCGCGAGCGTGTCCGCGCACATGTCGCCGAACTGCAAGACTGCCTTCTTGTCCTCGACACCAAGATTGCCGGATATGCCGGCGTCGAAGAGAGGATAAAAATTCATGATGCAAGACAAACTAAACGCCGGTGAAACCCGGCTGGAACGCGGCAAGCGCGCGCTTGCCGAAATTGACGGCGCTGCAGGTGAAAATGTTGTGGCTGCCTTGGCCGATATCGCGCCGGATTTCGCCAATTACCTGTTCGAGTTCCCCTTTGGCGACATCTATTCACGCCCCGGTCTTGATTTGCGCGCCCGCGAAATCGCGACCATTGCGGCGTTGACAGCAATGGGAACGGCAACGCCCCAATTGAAAGTGCATGTGGAAGCCGGTCTGAATGTGGGAGTGACGAAGGATGAAATCATCGAGATCATGATGCAGATGGCAGTCTATGCCGGCTTTCCCGCCGCGCTGAATGGCTTGTTTACAGCAAAGGAGGTCTTTGCCTCACGTCTTGCCGATGAGCAGGCGGTGCCAACTTGACGCCATGCCGGCGCGAGTGAGCGTAAGATAGACAGTGCGACCAAGCGGAAATTCCGCCGGGAAGGGCTACCCCTTCCCTGCCCGCGCATAAGCTGCGGCGATGCGTGCGGCGAGAGCGGCATTGTTTTTCACCAGGGCGATATTGGCCTTGAGACTGCGTCCCTTGGAAAGCTCATTGATGCGCGCCAGCAGAAACGGCGTCACGTCCTTGCGGGCGATCTTGCGCTCTTCGGCTTCGCGCACGGCATCGGCAATGGTGCCGTCGATAAAGGCCGGCTCCAGGGCCGCTTCTTCGGGAATGGGATTGGCAATCATCAGGCCGGTGCCGGTTTCAAGGGCGTGATGAAGCCGCATGGCGTCGGCAATCTCTTCGGCGCTGTCCAGGCGGTGATCGGCCTTGAAGCCGCTGGTGCGGGTGAAAAATGCCGGAAAATCATCTGTGCCATAGGCAATCACGGGAACCCGCTGGGTCTCGAGATATTCCAGCGTCTTGGCAATATCGAGGATCGATTTCACACCGGCACAAACCACCGTCGTCGCCGTGCGGCCAAGCTCGGTCAGGTCGGCGGAAATATCGAATGTATCTTCAGCACCGCGATGCACGCCGCCCACACCGCCGGTTGCGAAAATCTCGATACCCGCCATGGCGGCAATGCGCATGGTGGCGGAAACGGTGGTGCCGGCGGTTGCCTTCTTCACCATGGCCACAGCAAGGTCGCGGCCCGACGCTTTCACCGCGCCGTCGCTGGCGGCCAGCGCTTTCAGTTCCGCGTCGGAAAGACCTGCACGCAGTTGCCCGTCAATGACAGCGATCGTCGCCGGCACGGCGCCGTTGGCGCGAACGACGTCTTCCACGTCGACGGCAGTCTCATAATTGGCCGGAAAAGGCATGCCGTGGGTGATGATGGTGGATTCCAGAGCGACAACCGGATTGCCTGCGGCAAGCGCGGCAGCCACATCAGGGCTCAGGTGAACATTGGGTTTCAATGAAGATACTCCTCAGGACAAGACTGCTTCAGGCCGGCATGCGGTGCATGTTGGCCCGTACGAAATTTTCGGAAAGCTCGCTGCAGACGCTCGCGTCGCTTTCGGTGGTGAGTGTGCCGATCAGCGCACCAATGCGGGCGGCGGTGAATATATTTTCGCCGCTCAACAGATTGTGCAGCGTACCGGCAATCATGGCGTCCCCTGCCCCGGTGATGTCGACAACATTGGCCGTGACGGCCGGAAAGGCCGCGGCGCGCTGGCCGTTGGCCACTGCAATCCCGTTGCTGCCGATGGAGACGACAGACTCCCCTGCCCCGGCAGCCAAAAGGCCCTGCGCGGCCTTTTTCGCTGCTTCTGGCCCCGAGCCGAAATCGGTCTTCAGGTAGGCACGCGCTTCGTCGAGGTTCATGAAGATAAGGTCAATGCCGTTCAGGCTTTGCGGCAGCTTGGCCACTTTCGGGGTTGAAACGGCATCCACAGCCAGCTTGAAGCCGACGGCATGCTTGCGCGAAATCAGCCCCTGAAGGGTTTCTCCCGGCAGATTGCAATCGGCAAACACCCAGGAGGCAGACGCCAGATGCGGCCATATGCGGTCAAGATGAGCCGGGGCAAAAAGATCGAATATGCCCATGTCGGCAATGCCGTAGGCAAGATCACCGGCCGGGTCCAGTACGGCGGCATATTCGGCCGTTGGCTTTTCGCTTGAAGTTATGACCTGGCTGACATCGACACCCCGATCACGCAGATGGCGCAGAAGCTGTCGTCCGGTTTCATCGTCGCCAACGATCGAGACAAAGCTGGTTGGCGTGCCGAGCAGCGCCAGATTTTCAGCGACATTGCGCGCGACGCCGCCAAAACTGCGTGAGCCGTTCACCGGATTGGACGTTCCTTCAATCAACGGCCTGTGCGCATGGTATTTGCGGTCCAGAACAGCGCCACCAACGCATACGGCCCGTTGCGCGTCCGGCAACAGATAACCCCGACCGAGCAGATAGCCCTTTTGAATCAACTGCACGATATGTGCCGCAATCGTCGAGCGCGCCAGACCCATTTCGCCTGCAATCTCCTGCTGACCGGCAAAGGGGTTCGCGCGGATGATTTCGAGAACGGCCGCTTCCTGCGCGCTAAGTTCAGTCTTCATGGTTCCAACTTTCAAATGAGCTTCAGTCTGAACTCACATACAACAGATGCATATGTCAACAACTGTTTGCTAGACTGCAGTTGCTTGATGGGCAGATGAATGCATGGTTGCCTGGAAGCCTTGCTTTCCAGCATATGACGGTGGTGAACTGTTCAACGCTATGGTGGCGCAAAGGCTGCGGGCGGTGGGCAGCAGGCGTAACCGATCACCGCCTCCCTCGTCCGGCAGGCGTGACACGATCAGTCGGTTGGAAGCCTGAACTAGACTGAAGAAAGTTTGAGCGCGCGCGCCAGTTCGCCAATGATGCCGCGGCGGAAGAGAAGGACGGCAACCACAAATGTTGCGCCAATCACCACCTGAACCCAGGAACCGATGCTGCTCAATTCATGTTGCAGGGTGACGATCACCACGGCCCCGACAATCGGCCCGAAGATCGTTCCCATGCCGCCGAGCAGGGTCATGAGGATCACTTCGCCTGACATCTGCCAATGGGCGTCCGTCAGCGAGGCGAACTGAAACACCACGGCCTTGGTTGCACCGGCAAGCCCCGCCAGGGTGGCGGAAATGACGAAGGCGATCAGCTTGAAGCGGTTGACATTGTAGCCGAGCGAAAGCGCTCGCGGTTCGTTCTCGCGTATGGCCTGCAACACCTGTCCGAAGGGTGAGTGAATGACCCGGAAGATCATCAGAAAACCCGCTATGAAAATCGCCGCCACAAAATAGTACATGGCAAGCGGCTGGTTCAGATCGATAAGGCCGAACAGATAGCCGCGCGGAATGCCCTGAAGCCCGTTTTCTCCGCCGGTAAAGGGAAGTTGCAGAGCCAGAAAGAAGACGATCTGCGCCAGCGCCAGCGTGATCATGGCGAAATAGATGCCCTGTCGGCGAATGGCGAGGCTGCCGATGACGAGGCCGAGCGCGCCGGAGACAAGAGCACCCGCCAATATGCCGAGGAGCGGTGGAAAACCCCACATCTTGATCACGTGACCGGCGATATAGGCCGCACTGCCGAAGAATGCGGCGTGGCCGAAGGACAAAAGCCCTGTAAAGCCGATCAGCAGGTTGAAGGCGAGCGCAAAGAGCGCAAAGCACAGAAGCTGCATCACGAAGATTGGATAGAGAAACATTGGCGCAATCAGCACCGATACAATCAGGATCGCCCAGAGAATCCCCTGTGCTATCTGGCTGCGCTTGCCGGTTTCCATTGAAACCCTCTCGCCCATCTCGCCCATTTCGTTCGCAGTCTGGTTCATCAAATCCTCACTCAAGTCTGTCGACCGAAGAGTCCGGCCGGGCGTACCAGCAGAACCACCACCATCAGGAAAAAGATCACGGTATTGGCCGCAGGTGCATAGAAAACCTTGGTTACGCCCTCGATCAGCCCCAGCGCAAAGCCGGACACCACCGAACCCATGATTGATCCCATTCCGCCGATCACCACCACGGCGAAAATGATAATGATCAGGTCAGCACCCATGAGCGGGCTGACGGAATAGATCGGGGCGGCGAGAACCCCCGCCAGCCCGGCGAGCGCCGTTCCAAAACCGAATGTCAGCGTCACCATGAGCGGCACATTGATGCCGAACGCCTTGACGAGATCCGGGTTTTCCGTGCCCGCACGCAACAATGCGCCAATGCGTGTCCGTTCGATTACAAACCACACGGCCAGGCAGACGGCGATCGAGAAGACAATGGCAAACAGCCGGTATTTCGGAAACACCATGAAGCCCAGATTGACCACCCCTTTCAGGCTCTCGGGTTGGCCCGGATAAGGCGTGCCGGAGGCTGAAAAGAAGTTGATGAACAGACCCTGCAAGATCAGCGTGATCCCGAACGTCAATAGCAAACTATATATCGGGTCGAAGCGGTAAAGCCATTTCAATAGCGTGCGTTCTATGATCATTCCAAGCCCGCCCACCATCGACGGCACCAGGATGAGGGCGAACCAGAAATTCACATGGAAATCATCAAGACCAATCCACACCCCGAGGTAGGAATAAAGAATGAGGGCCAGAAATGCCCCGCTCATGTAGAGCGCCCCATGGGCGAAATTCACCACATTCAGCAGGCCGAAGATCACCGCCAGGCCAAGGCTCAGCATGGCATAGAAGACACCATTGTTCAGCCCCAGCATGCCCTGTGCGAGTATCAGTTTCAGCATCATCGGCGCCTCCTCCTCAAACGCTCAGATAGTGGTTGAGCCTGTCCATCTTGGCCTCCACCTCGCCGGCTTCGATCCGGTCTATCACCTTGCCGTTTTCAATCACGTAGTGGCGGTCGGCAAGCGGTGCGGCAAAGCGGAAATTCTGCTCCACCAGCATGATTGTATAGCCACGCTGTTTCAGGTCGAGAATGGCTTCGCTGAGTGCTTTCACGATCACCGGCGCAAGCCCTTCGGTAATTTCATCCAACAGCAGAAGCCGCGCGCCGGTGCGCAGAATGCGCGCAATCGCCAGCATCTGCTGCTCACCGCCCGAAAGCCGGGTGCCCATGCGCTTGCGCACTTCCTTCAGGTTGGGAAACATGTCGTAGATTTCCGCAACGCTCATTCCCCCCTCCCCCACCGTTGGCGGAAGCATCAGGTTTTCTTCAACATTGAGGGTTGCGAAGATGCCGCGCTCTTCCGGGCAATAGCCAATGCGCCCCAGATGGGCGATGCGATGGGCGGGCTTGTCAATGAACTCGTCGCCGTGGATGAGGATGGAGCCTGTTCTGCGGTCCACCATGCCCATGATGGCGCGCAGGGTGGTGGTGCGTCCTGCGCCATTGCGACCGAGCAGGGTTATCAACTGCCCCTCCCCGAGCTCCAGATCTATCCCATGCAACACATGCGATTCGCCATACCAGGCATTGAGATCGCTGATTTTCAGAAGCGGCGCTTGCTGGCTTGATGCAATATTCATGCGCTCGCCTCTTCCGCCGTTACGCCCATATAGGCTTCCATGACCTCGGGATTTTTGGAAACCTCCTCATAGCCGCCTTCGGCCAAAACCTCGCCGCGGTTAAGAACGGTAATACGATCGGCAAGTTTTGCGACAACGCCGAGATTGTGCTCCACCATGATAATGGTCCGCCCGACGGAAACGGATTTGATCAGGTCCGAGACCTGTCCCACATCTTCCGCCCCCATGCCCTGCGTTGGTTCGTCGAGCAGCATCAGCTCCGGCTCCAGGCCGAGCGTTGTGGCAATTTCCAGCGCCCGCTTGCGGCCATACGGCAATTCCACGGCATGCAGATCCGCATAGCGTTTCAAACCCACCTGGTCGAGCCGCTGCATGGCCTCGTCGTTCAAGGATGCAAGAACCCGCGCCGAGCGCCAGAACTGGTAGCTCACATTCAAACGTTTTTGTAAGGATAGTCTTACATTTTCAAGCGCCGTCAGATGGGGAAAAACGGCAGATATCTGGAATGATCGGATAATGCCATGTTCGGCAATTTCTGCCGGTTCCCAGCGGGTGATGTCTTCGCCGTTATAGAGAATTTGCCCGGAACTCGGTGTTATGAATTTGGTGAGAAGGTTGAAGAAGGTGGTTTTTCCCGCACCGTTCGGCCCGATGAGGGCATGAATGGTGCCGCGCTCGATTTGGAGGTTGACCTTGTTGACGGCGGTGAACCCGCCAAAGCGTTTGGTCAGCCCCTTGGTCTCCAGAATGAAGTCGCCCATGTAGTGCCTGCTGCTTTCGTGGGGTTGTCGCAATCCCGGTTCGCACGAGCGGGACGGCCGTTTTGAGCGGCCGCCCCTGGTTTCAAAGCGTGAAGCTTTATTCCTGTGTCAGCGCACAACCGCCATCGGCGAGCGAGAAATAGGCCTCGTCGCCCGGAATGGTGCGAACCACCTTCGCCACATCCCACGGGTCTTCCTTGCCCGGCTCAACCTGCAGCAGATACATGTCATGCAGCAGCAGGCCATCCTTGCGGATCGTGCCGCCCTTGGCAAAGAAGTCGTCGATCTTCATCTTGCCAAGCTGTTCGCGAACGGCATCGGCATCGTCCGTTCCAGCAGCTTCGATGGCCTTCAGATAAGCCATGGTCAGCGAATAGTCTGCAGCATGCGGGAAGGTCGGCGCGGCATTGTTGGAATAGGCCATGTACTTTTCCTTCCAGGCCCGGGACTCCTCGTCGTGGTTCCAATACCAGGCAGACGTGAAACTCAATCCGTTGGCGACATCGGTTCCCAGACTTTTAACGTCGGAAATCAGCACCAGCATGCCGGCCAATTGCTGACCGCCCGCCACGATACCGAATTCATTGGCCTGTTTGATCGAGTTGACCGTGTCCTGACCGGCATTGGCAAGCGCAATCACCTTGGCACCGGATGACTGGGCCTGAAGAAGGTAAGATGAAAAATCGGTGGAGGCGAGCGGCACATCCGAACTGCCAACCACAGTGCCGCCGAGTTTTTCCACCACTTCGGATGTATTGTCCTGCAGGGCATGGCCGAAGGCGTAATCAGCGGTGATGAAATACCAGCTGTCGCCCCCTTCTTTCACAATGGCGGTGGCCGTCCCGACCGGCAGCGCATGTGTGTCATAGCCATAGTGGATGCCATATTTGGTGCAGGCCTTGCCTGTGAGGTCCGAGGTGGCTGCACCGGTCGCAATGCTAATGACCTTCTTTTCTGAGGCCAATTGCTGCACGGCCAACGCGACGGCGGAGTTGGTCAGGTCCGTGATCATGTCGACATGATCTTCGTCGATCCACTGACGCGCGGTTGCCGAAGCAACGTCTGCCTTGTTCTGGTGGTCTGCCGAAATAACCTCGATCTTCTTACCCAGCACGGTACCGCCAAAATCTTCGACCGCCATTTTCACGGCTGCCACAGCACCTTCGCCGGAAAAGCCGGTTGAATAGACACCCGACATGTCGCCGAGAACGCCGATCTTGACCACATCGTCGGAAATACCGTCAGCAAAAGCGGCTCCCGCACCAAGGCTCAAAGCCGCAGCGCAAACACTTCCATAGAACAAAGATTTCATTCGTCATTCCTCCCAGTTTTCCAGAACCCTGCCAGACTGGCAGGGCGTGAAATGAACACTCGGTGGCGGTTGGCGCTCTCCTCAGCGCGCAGCCGTCTTGAGATATTCAATCATGGCCGAGAAGTCCCGGCCTGAACCGCCCTCTTTCAAGAACGTGTCGTAGAGTGCAAGCGCATGCGCGCCCATGGGTGTCGCCTGCCCGCTTTCCGATGCGGCCTGCTGTGCCAGACCGAGATCCTTGTGCATCAGGTCTGCGGCAAAGCCCGGCTTGTAATCATTATCCGCCGGCGTCTTCGGCCCAACCCCCGGAACCGGGCAATAGGTATTGACTGACCAGCAGGAACCGGACGAGGTGGAAATCACATCGAAGGCGGCTTCAGCCGAAAGACCGAGCTTCTCGGCAAGCGCAAACGCTTCGCAAGCACCAATCATGGAAATGCCGAGCAGCATATTGTTGCAAATCTTTGCCGCCTGCCCTGCTCCGCCTTCGCCGCAATGGACGATCTTGCCGCCCATGATCTCCAGCACCGGTTGCGCCCGCTCAAATGCATCCGTTGAGCCGCCCACCATGAATGTCAGTGTTCCCGCGGCTGCGCCGCCAATGCCGCCGGAGACCGGAGCATCAAGCAATTGGAGATCTGCCGATTTGGCCATCTCGTGTGCTTTGCGCGCGCTTGCAACATCGATCGTCGAGGAATCGATGATCACTGCGCCGGCTTTGGCGGCAGGAATGACCTCTTCCAGAACCTTCAGAATAATGGGTCCGTTGGGAAGCATGGTCATGATGATGTTGGCCTCGGAAACAGCTGCAGATGCGCTCTGTGCCGTTTTCATGCCGTCGCTCGCAGCCTTATCCATTGCCGCGGCAACGGTATCGAACACAGTCACATTGTGCCCGGCCTTGGCGAGATTGGTCGCCATGGGCAGGCCCATATTGCCGAGACCGATAAAAGCAATCCTGCTCATTTCTCCCCCTTGTGTCGCATCTGCATGGCATCAGCC
This sequence comes from Rhizobium sp. L1K21, assembly GCF_024055895.1. Lineage (GTDB taxonomy): Bacteria > Pseudomonadota > Alphaproteobacteria > Rhizobiales > Rhizobiaceae > Ensifer_A. Next base: position 113,607 of record NZ_JAMXLE010000003.1, on the reverse strand, counting down.
GGGGCGCGTGTCTGCGCATTGCAGATTGCCGCAAACCTTCGGCGTCTCCTCAAACGCGTTCGGGTGCAAATGTCTTGGTTTCAATCTTATGGCGTTATTTTCGCAGGTCCATGTGCTTGATTGCCCATCCGTTGTGCGAATATCATCATATAATGAGTTTTGACTGGGACGACCTTCGCTATTTCCTTTCTGTTGCGCGTGCCGGTCGGCTCACGGCAGCGGCCCCGCGCATGGGAACGGATCATGCGACAGTGTCCCGGCGTGTCCGCGCGCTCGAGGAGCGACTGGGGGCGGCGTTGTTCACCCGCTCGCCACGCGGTTACACGCTCACCGACATGGACGAACGTCTGCTCCGTTATGCCGAGGAAATGGAAAGCACATCTGCAAAGATCCAGAATGACATTGCCGGCGAGCGTCTGTCTTTGAGCGGCGCGGTTCGCATCGGTGCCCCGGACGGCTTCGGTGCGTTTTTCCTGGCGCCGAGAATTGGGGAATTGGCAAGACGCAATCCCGAACTCGATTTGCAGATCGTCGCCATGCCACGCATCTTCAGTCTGTCGAAACGGGAAGCCGACATCGCCATCAGTCTCTCACGTCCTGAGCGGGGACGGCTTGTGTCTCGAAAGCTCACCGACTACTCGCTGCACGTCTACGCATCTCGCCATTATCTCGAGCGGCATCCAGCTATTACCGGCCGGGATGATTTTTCTGACCATCTTCTGATCGGCTACATTTCCGAACTGATCTTTGCGCCAGAGCTCGACTATATAACTCATATTGGTGAAAAACTGTCACCGCGACTTTCCAGCACAAATCTCTTTGCGCAACTGCGCGCCACAATGGCCGGTACGGGCCTTTGTATCCTCCCGGACTTCATGACAAGTGGAAACTCGGACCTGGTGCGTGTGCTACCGGAAGAGATTGAGTTGAAGCGCACGTTCTGGCTCACTGTCCATGAGGATGTTCGCGAGTCGGCGCGTGTCCGCACGGCGATACGCTTCATCGTCAGCGCGGTGGAGGAGGCGCGTGGAGAGTTCATGAACTTCCACGGGAGTGTAGAAGAATAGTCGTTTGAACGTCGAGTTCCCCGCGGGGAACCTTTCGCTCTGTTGGTCGTCACTTTCCGAAGCGCTGAAGGGTGGCTCAGGCATTCCCGAGAACGTCGCTCTCAAGGTACGGCGCTTTTTGCATCACTTGTGCATAAGCCTGACCCGATGGTTCCCCGCGGGGAACATCCATTTTGCAGGAATTGTCCTTCTCAGGCGAATCGGAGTATGAAAAGCTACGCGAAATTACGAAATTTGCGTTTTTTTGCGTAGCCCCGTCGCATTTAAATTATCGTTAACCATGTCAGGCACAATAGTCGAAGTGAATTTTGAAAGGACCAACACCGTGACTCGACATTTGAGTAGCCTGGATTTCATGCAGACCTTTTCAACGAAGCTCGATGCTGCGTTGAAGAATCTTTCGCTCGCCCAATATCCGCCGGACGCGATGCGCACCATGCGCACATTTGCCTCATCTGAAGTGGCCCAGCTTCTGGATGTCACCGAGGCCTATATCCGCCAGATCTCGCTGAAGGGAAAAGGCCCGGAGCCGGACGTCTCCGCAAATGGGCGGCGGCTATATACGCTGGAGCAAATTCTTGAACTGAGAATGCTGCTCGCGGAAAACGGCCGCAAGAAATGGATCAATCCCCGCCGTGTGGAAGGCGAGGCCTGCCAGGTGCTGGCGGTCACAAACTTCAAGGGCGGGTCTTCCAAAACCTCGACCACCATTCATCTCGGCCATTACCTGGCGCTGCGCGGTTATCGCGTGCTGGCAATTGATCTTGATCCGCAGGCATCGTTGACGGCGCTGCACGGAACGTTGCCGGGTTTCGACCCACGGGAAGGGGAAACCTTCTATTCTGCCATCCGGTTTGATGATCCTGTCCCCGCGGGGAACTTGATCCACAAAACGCATATTGCCGGTTTTGATGTGATCTGCGCTGGTCTTGAACTGACCGAGTTTGAGACTGCCGTTGCGCTTGAAATGCGCAATACGGGCGGAACGGGATTCCTGCTCCGTGTTGCTGAAGCCATCGAGCAGATTGCCGACGACTACGATATCATCCTCATGGATTCAGCGCCGTCGCTGAACTTCTTGACGCTATCATCATTGACCGCAGCGACAGGCGTTCTGATACCCGTTCCCGCCCATATGCTGGATGTGGATTCGACGGCGAAGTTCCTGGAACTTGCCGCGTCCTATATGGAAATCCTCAGCAATATCGGGACGACAGCGCAGTGGGATTTTGCAAAATTCCTGATCACCAAGTTCGAACCGAACGATCACCCGCAAGCCAATATGATGGCCTTGATGCGACAGGTGTTCGGTGACGACCTGCTGTTGAACATGGTCATCAAATCGACGGCTGTTGCCGATGTACTGACATGGAAGCAGAGCCTCTACGAGGTTCAGCGCACGCGCTTCTCCGCGCCGAAGACCTATGACCGGGCCATTGAATCCGTCAACGCTGCAAATGCTGAAATCGAACAACTGCTCTGGCAGTCATGGGGGCGTGAATGAGCCGCAAGGATTCCAAGGGCCTGTTCGCCAATGTGCTGAACCAGCTCAATGAGCCTGTGAACCAGGCAGCACCTGAAAAGAAGTCTGCCGGCGCATCGCCCCATCTTGCCAAGGTGGCGGCAGGGGTGAAGGAGATCCAGCAGCGCGGTGAATTGGCCGATCGTCTTCTCAAGGACGGCGCGCATGTGGTCGAGCTTGATCCGTCGCTCATTTCCCCCTCGGCCATTCCAGATCGCTTCGAAGGTGCCTATGACGAGGCGGCCATCGCCGAATTGAAGGAATCGATGGCCGAGCGGGGGCAGATTGTCCCTGGGCTCGTGCGTCCTCTGCAGGGCGAACCCGGGCGTTACCAGATCGTCTATGGCCGCCGCAGGCTTGCTGCGGTCAAATTGCTTGGCCAGAAGTTCAAGACCGTTATCCGCGATTTGAGCGATGAAGAGGCGGTTATCTTCCAGGGCGAGGAAAACACCGCTCGCAACGATCTCAGCTTTATCGAAAAATGCTCGTTTGCCTATTCGCAGGAGCAGGCCGGCTTTTCGCGCGCCACCATCTCGGCGTCGCTGTCGACCGGCAAATCGCATATTTCAGAGATGATCCGTGTGGCCAGTGTGCTGCCTGAAAAGCTGCGCCGCGGCATCGGCCCTGCGCCCGAGATCGGGCGTCGGCGCTGGCTGGAGCTGGTGGAGCGTTGGAACAAGTTCCCGGCAGCACATCCGCATTCCCTGGAAATGGTGGAAGCCCTTGGCCCGAACATTTCCAGCGAGGAGCGCTTTGCGGCGGTTCTGTCTTCGCTCTTTGAAAAGAATGTGCTGCTCAAACCCAAAGGGGAGGAGGCTTTGCCGATCCTTTCCAAGGGCATGAAACTGGCCGATGTGCGCTATTCGAAATCCGGCGCGAAGCTGAATTTTTCGAAGTCGGTGCCGGATGATTTCGTGCGCTATCTGGTCGAGCAGATCGAAGAGATCCATGACGCGTATCTCAAAGATACGGCGAACGATGCCAGAAGGAGTGGATAAGAGAGAATAGCAAAAGAAAAAGGCCCCCAAACGTTGCCGTCGTGGAAGCCCTTCTCGTGTCTAGCAGCTTGAGAATCGCATTTCCCCGAATCACAGTCAAGAGTCTTTGGCCGTCTTTTTTGGCGGGTAGGTTTCTTTTGCCTTTTTGAAAGGTGAAGAAAATGCAGGTTGGAAATGTGACGACGCCCTTTGGGCGGCGAACGGTCTCGCTTGGCCATTTGAAAACCCAAATGGACGCGGGTGAAATCGAAGACGGAGCCTCCGTCGACAAGTGGAAAATCTACCGTGCGCTGTGTGAGGCGCGAACCAGGCTTGGTGTAAACGATCGGGCCCTAGCCGTCCTCAACGCGCTTTTGAGCTTCTATCCCAAAAACACGCTTGATGCCGACGACAGTCTGATTGTTTTCCCGTCGAATGCCCAGCTCTCGCTGCGGGCTCACGGTATGGCCGAGCAAACGATCCGCCGGCATGTGGCTGTTCTCGTCGATGCTGGCCTGTTGATCCGCAAGGACAGCGCCAACGGCAAGCGTTTTGCCAGGCGGGGCAGGGAAGGCAGCATTGACGAAGCATTTGGCTTTTCACTGGCACCGCTTCTGGCGCGTGCTGAAGAGATCGAGCAGGTTGCAGCCGAGGTTGAGGCAGAGCGTATCCATCTGCATCACATGCGTGAGCAACTGACGATCTGCCGGCGTGACGTTGCCAAGCTGATCGCGACAGCTCTGGAAGAGGGCGCACCAGGCAACTGGGATGCAGCAGAGAGCGAATATAGGACGATTTTGAGCGATCTACCGCGCAACGCCCCGGTCAATCTGGTGACACACGCACTCGAAGCGATGCGCTTCTTGCGTGAAAACGTGCTCAACCAATTGGAAATGTTGCTGAAAACACAAAAACAAGGCGGCAATGACCATCAAAATGAGCGGCATATACAGAATTCAAATTCCGAATCTTACGATGAATCTGAACCGCGCTTTGAAAAGCTGCAGGACGAGAATCTGGCGGAGACTGATGAAATTGAAGACTTGCTCGATGGGCATGAAAACGGTGATGGACGCAGTCCTGACGAAGCCGGTGGTGGTCGCATGGCCCCGCAGACGAAATCGTTGGACTTCGAAATCGGGCTGAAGCCTTTCCCGCTGGGCATGGTGTTATCGGCCTGCCCGCAAATGTCGGATTATGGGCCAAATGGGGCCATTTCCAGTTGGCGGGACCTGATGGCGGCGGCCGTGGTGGTGCGCTCCATGCTCGGGGTGTCTCCGTCTGCCTATCAGGAGGCATGCGAGGTTCTGGGCCCTGAAAATGCGGCCACCGTGATGGCCTGTATTCTGGAGCGAACCGGGCAGATCAACTCGGCCGGAGGCTATTTGCGGGATCTGACACGGCGTGCAGAACGGCAGGAATTTTCGCTTGGTCCGATGCTGATGGCGCAAATCAGGGCGAATGGCGGAAGTGAGCGCAAAGCGGGGTAGGGGAGATGAATGACTTTTCCTCAGCCGGCTGCTTTCGAAAGCTCGCCCATCAGTGCCACGAGGGAAATGGCCTCGATATCGGCCTTGATGGGGAAGCGTTCCGAACCGGGATAGACGACGAATTTGCGTGCCGGCTGAATGTCTTCGCAGGCAAAATAGAAGCCTTTTTCGGGTTTCGGCGACAGGCTGCGTTTGATCTCAATCGCCCAGGGGGATTGTCCGGGCAGGGTCAGCAGAAGATCGATTTCGGCCCCGGCGCCACTGCGATAAAAATGGCTGGTGGTAGCGTCGGGTGCGGCGGCAATCAGATTTTCAACCACGAAGCTTTCCCAACTGGCACCCGCGGTGGGATGGGAGAGAAGGTCTTCATAGGTCGGTATACCGAGCAGAGTGTGGGTGAGACCGCTGTCACGGACGTAGATGCGCGGCGATTTGACGAGGCGTTTGCCCGTATTGCTGTGCCAGGGCTCAAGCCGGCGCACCAGGAGGAGATCGACGAGCAGATCGAGATAGGCCGCAACGGTTTTTCCGTCCACGCCAAGAGAACGGGCGAGATCTGCAGCGTTCAAAAGGCCGGACTGGTGATGCGCCAGCATGGTCCAGAAGCGGCGCAGCGTTTCAGCAGGGATACGCGGCCCAAGCTGGGGAATATCGCGTTCCAGATAGGTGCGAATGAAGTTCTGCCGCCAGCCCATGCTGGCCTTATCGCTTGAGGCGAGAAAGCTGTCGGGAAAGCCGCCACGCAGCCAAAGCCTGTTGAAATCGTCTTCAGGAATTTCCACAGCGCTGATGGGCGGCATTTCGAGATAGGCAATGCGGCCGGCAAGTGTTTCACCAGACTGTTTCAGAAGATCGATCGAGGCGGAGCCCAGAAGCAGATATTGGCCAGTTTTGCGGCCCTTGCGCCGGTTGCGGTCGATCAAGCCACGCAGATTCTGAAAGAGACCCGGCATGCGATGCACTTCATCAAGGATCACCAGCTTGTCAGCGTGGTCTTTGAGATAAAGTTCAGGTTCTTCAAGCTTTGCGCGGTCGGCATCCGATTCCAGATCAAGATAGATCGATGGCCGTTCGTCGGCAATTTCCAGAGAGAGCGTCGTTTTACCGACCTGGCGCGGACCCAGAAGGGCAACGGCAGGATAAGTGTCCAGCAGTTCAATCAGATCGGATTTCGTGGAGCGTTTTATCATCCTTGCAATTATGGAGTATAATTCCATATTTGCAAGGTTATATTGATGGATTGATACGATCCTGTGGGCCGTCTCAGGGGTAGCGGTACCCGCGTTTCAACTTCCGTTCAAGATGGAACTGTTTTTCCTGCAGAGCGTCCTGAAAGGAGGCGTGAAACACCGTTCTGGTTTGCCCGAAATGCCCGATGCGACCCCAATTGCGGGTAAGCGCAATACCGCCGAAAAGCGTCGGCTCTATGCGAAGCTGGTAGAAGCGCGCCATGTTGGCCGCCGCGTCGATGCGGATGAGATAGACGGGGTCGTCGCAGATGTCCATGCGGCCATTGTCTCAAACCCCTATGAGCAACGTCCAATGAATGTTTGGAATCGGTTTTGCCTGAGCGATTCATGACAATGATGACCAAACCCCAGCGAGACGGCGGCTGTATAGCAGCTGCAGCGGCTTCAAAGACTTGATGAGCGGTGTTCAGTCCCGCGCCAAAGGCACGGTGCTCTCTGCTGCCCAGGTGAGTGTCACTGTCTCTCCATCTGCGGGGACAAGAGAACCGATATTGGGAACGCCGACGCGGATCTGGCGTTCTTTGTGGTTCACGAAGAGCGTTGTGCTGTTCCCCGCAAAGAGGCGGCGTTCGACCCGACCTTCGACTACGTTTTCCAGTTCTTGCTGCGCGCCTGAAACGATGCGGATGCGCTCTGGCCTGACCGCGCAGCAGCCCGTCTGGCCGGATGCGGGCTTTTCCCCGGCAACGGCGATTGTCTCGCCGGAAGCAAGCGTAATCCCCCGCTCGTTCGACATGCCTTCGAAGATATTGGCGTCTCCAAGGAAGGTCGCGGCAAAGAGCGACTTCGGCCGGTTGTAGATTTCCTCCGGCCGTCCTTCTTCGACCAGCTTTCCATCTTTCAGGAGGCCGATGCGGTCAGCCATGGTCAGCGCTTCTTCCTGATCGTGGGTCACAAAAACCGTGGTGATGCCGGTTTCGCGCTGAATGCGCTTCAACTCCACCTGCATATCGAGCCGCAATGCCTTGTCCAGCGCGCCAAGCGGTTCGTCGAGAAGGAGAACGCGGGGGTTGATGACGATCGCGCGGGCCAAGGCGACACGCTGGCGCTGGCCACCGGACAGCTGATGCGGCTTGCGGTCTTCGAGTTTGCCGAGTTGAACGAGTTCGAGGGCTTTACGGACCCGGTTTCGGGTTTCCTCACGTGCAACGCCGCGGACATCCAAACCAAAAGCGACGTTTTCGAAAACCGAAAGATTGGGAAACAGGGCATAATTCTGGAACACCATGCCGATATTGCGCTTTTCGAGCGGTACGCGCTCCACGCTTTCGCCATTCATCTCGATATGGCCGGTGTCGGGATAGTCAAAACCGGCAATCATCCGCAACAGGGTTGTTTTGCCGCTGCCCGATGGACCGAGAAGGGCATAAAAGCCGCCATCCTCGAAATACATGGAAACGTTGTCCAGGGCTTTGAAGCTGCCGAAGCTGCGTGAAATGTTCTTGACCTCAACACTGGCCATCAGCCATTTCCTCCGAATTTGTAAAAGCGCGCCGTAAACAGCATGAGCGCCATTGAAATGACGATGATGATGGTCGAAACGGCGTTGATTTCCGGCGTGAAACCCTTGCGGATCGCGGCATAGATTTCGACGGGAAGGGTGGTTTGTCCGGGCGTTGCCAGGAAGTAGGACACCACGAACTGGTCAAACGACACGGCAAAGGCGAATAGCCCGCCGGCAATCACACCGGGTGCGATGTAGGGCAGGGTGATCCTGCGGGTGATCTGCCACTGCGAGGCACCGAGCGAGCGGGCCGCCTCCTCAAGTTCGGGCGCAAATGTCTGAAGGCGCGCATTGACCACGATGATGACGTAGGGCAGGGCAAGCGCCACATGGCCCAGCAGAATGGCATGCAGGCCGCGGCCTATGCCGACGCCATAGAAGAAAACCAGCATGGCCGTTCCCGTGATCAGCCAAGGAATGGCGATGGGCGGCAACAGAAGCGTCTGAAGGACCTTCTTGCCTTTGAAATTGTAGCGGAAAAACGCCAGCGAAGCGGCAGTGCCAAGGATGGAGGCAATCACTGTGGTGATGATTGCAATCTGCAGGCTGTTGAGGGCTGCACCCACCAGCCTGTCATCCTGAGACAGGGCTTCATACCAGGTTGTCGACCACTTCATGGGCAATTGGTAAAACGGCGACGCGTTGAACGACATCAGCCCCATGATGAAAATGGGCAGATAGAGAAACGCGAGCAGCAGCACGACATAGCCGCGCCCGAGCGCGCTGAGGAAACGCGTTGTCTTGCTCATGTGGCTCTCCTCATGATCGGGGATGCTGCGGCCAGAATGATAAGCACCACGGCCAGTAGAATGAATGATAGTGCAGCGCCGAGCGGCCAGTTGAAGACAGCGACAAACTGATCCTCGATCACGGTTCCGTAGAATGTGCCGGTGCGGCCGCCCAGAATGCGCGGCTCCATGAACGAACCGATGACCGGCACGAAAACCAGCACGGAGCCCGCCAGAATGCCGGGCAGGGCCAACGGAATGATCAGCCGTTTCAGGATGGTCAGCCGTGAAGCGCCAAGCGAACGGGCCGCTTCGATGATGCTGTCATCAATGGCCTGCAGGCTGAGATAGCAGGTGAGCACGATATAGGGCACATAGGAGTGAACCAGGCCGATAATCACCGCCGGATAGGAGTACATGAGGTCGATATTGATCTTGAAAGGCAGGACGGCATTGAGCGCGGTATCCAGGATGCCGCCGCTGCGCAACACCATGGCCCAGGAGAAGATCCGCACCAGACCGTTGCTCCAGAAGGGCAGGATGACGAGCAGAAAAACGGCCTCGCGGGTTCTGCCCTTGAAGACCTTGGCCAGAACATAGGCCGCTGGAAAGCCGAGCAGAACGCACCAAAGCGTGACCTCCAGCGCGAGGCGAAAGGAGGATAAAAGCAGGGTTGCATAGACGCTGGAGGAAAAGAATTCCGCGTAATTGGAAAGCGTCAGCGACCAGGGCTTGCCACTAAAGGGCATATCGCTGGCAAAGGAGAAGAAAACCATGGCTGACAGTGGCAGGAATATTGCCACGATCAGCCAGAGATAGGCGGGAAGGAGCAAGGGGGCCGCGGCTTTCGCCGGGGAACGGCGGCCCATGCTGACGGATTGTCCACTCATATCCATGCTCCTCCCTCAGAGGCCGATTTACTGAACGTTGACCTTCAGTTCCTGCCAGATTTTCAGGTAGGCTTCGCGATCGGCATCGGAAACGGGTGCCTGGAACTGGATACGTTCTGCAACCTTCGGATCGCCCATGACCTTGCGGTTGAAGGCGTCTTCGGGAAGCGCTGCGACCGCCTTGAGGTTTGCAGAGACCGGCGCACCAACCTTTTCGTCCCATTCGGTATAAAAAGCCGGATCGATCATGTAGTTTATAAAGGCTTCAGCCCCCTCAACATTCTTTGAATCCTTGGGGATGGACAGCGCATCCAGCCAGCCGACGGCACCCTCTTCCGGCACCACGAACGTGACCGGCAGATTGAAGTTTTTCTTCGCGCGCGACGCCGAACCGCTCCAATAGGTGCCGACATCGATCTGATTTGCTGCCACCATCTGGTTCCAGTCGTTTTCCGAACCCCAGAAGGTCTTGATCTGCGGGATGAGCGAGGTCAGTTTTGCCTTGACCGCGTCCATATCCTTGATGTCGTTGATGTTCTGGCCGGACGCGATGGCGCCGAACTGGATGGCTTCCAAGGCGTCATCGCGCAGCGTGACACGGCCTTTGTGGGCTTCATCCCACATGACCTGAATGGAGGTCGGGGTCTCGTCAAAGGATTTATCGTTCACAGCGATCGATGTCAGGCCCCAGACCCACGGCACGCCATAAACTTTGCCATCGTGGTTGAGCATGGGGGAGGCGGCTTTTTCTTCCCCGATATCGGCGGCATTGGGGATCTTCGAGACGTCGATGGGCTGAATGAGACCTTCGGCGGTTGCCTGATCGTTGAAGGCCGCATTGATCATCACGACATCATAGAGGCCCGGATTGGTCCGAAGTTTGGTGAGCATTTCCTGTTCGGAATTGAAATAGTCGTTGATGACCTTGTGGCCGGTGGCCTTTTCGAAGGCTTCAACGGCCCAGCTTTCATCGGTGCCATAACCTTTCCAGTTCAACACATGAACATCACCGGCCAGTGCCGAACTCTGCATCAAAAGCGTCACGGAGGCCGCGGCCACCAGAAGCGAATAGGTTTTCATTGTCGTGTCCTCTCAGTTTTCAGTGCCTGTTCCCTTGTCTCGACGGTCGATTTCGGCTTCCTGGGCACGGTTCAGGAATGCCTCGACTTCTTGACGTGTTGGCGCGCTGGCTCCGCCTTTGCGCGTGGTCGACATGGCTGCGGCCGCATTGGCCCGCCTTAAAGCGTTCTGAGGGCTTTCGCCGCGGGCAAGCGCGGCGATAAAGGCCCCTGCATGGACATCGCCCGCCCCATTGGTGTCGATTGTTTCGACCTTGAAGGCAGGCAGGAAGAGGGGAGCCTGGCCGCGCAGCGCCAGAAAGGCCCCTTTGCCGCCGCAGCGCACGACCACACCCTTTGCATTGGGACAGAAGCGCTCCAGAAGCGCTTGGCTGAGCGCCTGCCCCTCCATCTCGCCCGCTATCTGTTGGCCTTCGGCTTCATTGCAGGTCAGCCAGTCGGCGCGTTTGAGCACACGAGCCAGAATGTCGGCGGGAATCGCGGCGACAGCACCCGTCGGATCGAGCACAAAAGAGCGGTCCTTGGGCAAGCTTTCGATGAAACGCGCCAGGGCCTGGCGGCATTCGGGATAGGCGAGCGTATAACCGGAGGTAAAGACCCAATCACCCGCAGCTGCGGGAACGGCATTCAGCTCTGCCATCGTCATCTGCGCTTCGGCACCCTGGCGGGAGATAAAGGTGCGTTCACCATCGCTGGTGATCAGAACGATGCATGTTCCCGTGTCGATATCAGCCGCCTTGTTATTCAGGCTCTTGATGCCTTCGGCCCGCAAGGCGGCTTCCAGCAAAGCGCCAGCCGGGCCATTGCCGATCTTGCCAGCGTAGCAACTTTCCATTCCGCTGCGCTTTGCCGCGAGCAACATATTGAAGCCGCCGCCTGGCGATACCGCGAAATCGGAAGCGAGCAGATCGTCACCGGGATTGGGCAGGCGCTCCAACTGGTAAATATAGTCGATCACGGCGCTGCCGATATGGAAAAGCCGCGGCTCAGCCATCGCGAACCTCATGCGCCCTCATGTGGGACAGGCGCCGATCGGCCAGCGCTGTCGCCAGATTTTTTGCCTTGTTGAGATCAAAACCAACCAGTTTGCCAATCTTGTCTGCAGGCAAGCTTTCATATCCGCCACAAGCGCCGGCCATGGAGCAGGCAATCGCCCCGATCGTATCGGTATCACCGCCGAGATTGGCCGCGATGACTGCGGCCTGCCAGCAATTGCCATCAGCGAGCGCGAGAACGGCAAAGGCGGCTGGAACGGACTCTTGCGAGGCGACGCTGGTTCCGACCAGATCAAAAAGCGCGCGGCGTTCTGCGCTGCTGGTGGCCTTTTCGGCAAGCGACAGGGCCCAGGCGATGCGGGCGGAAACGCGCCCGCCGGCAACCCAGCTTCCTTCGCTTTCCGCCGTTCGGCAGGCGTCGAGCGCAACCGGGATGGCATCACGCCATTTCATGCCGGCAACACCGCAACTGACCATTGTGGCAACCGCAACTGCCGCCGAAATGGCTATCGTCGTATTGTGGGTTGAGCGGCAGGTTTCAGCGACCATTGCGATCAGTTCCTGCGTTGGTGGCAACATGATGCCGACCGGTGCAACGCGCATGGCTGCGCCATTGGTGTCGCCGTATCGCCCGGCCTCGCCTGGCGCGACGCCGCGATTGATGGCGTCTATGGCGCGTTTGGTGGAAGGGCCGAGAAGGTCGTAACCGCCACGCGCACGGATGTCTTCTTCCCAATCCACCAGCGCCTTGATCCACAGGGCGTGGTCAAAGCCACCCGAGGAGTCGAGGAGCACGGAACCCAACAACAGGGTCTGCTCGGTGTCATCGGTAATGGCACCGGGCGGCAGGCCCTTGGACACCGGATGGTCTTCAGTAGGGGCGACAAAATCATCAACATTGCCGTAGCTTTCCGCAATCTGTTTCGGCGAGAGAAGCTGCGTGGGCATTCCAAGGGCATCGCCCAGCGCGCCACCGGCCAAAGCGGCCAGAGCATGATCGATGATGGTGTCTTTGGACGTTTCCAAGCTTAAAACTCCAGATGCAATGCAAAATGCGATGGGTCGAGAAGGCTGACGACATATTCAATGGGCCGACCATCGGCGCAGCGCGCCAGTCGGCTTGTTCTCAAAAACGCCAGCCCCGGCGCGCGCTTCAAAAGGTCGGCGTCTTCCGCGCTCAGCATCTCCACGCCGGCCCATTCCTCGCCATGTGTTGTAATGAGACCCGCCTCGCGCAGCGTTTCGTGCAAGGAGCCCGCCTTGAGGCCGCGCAATGGCACGCTTTCCAGCTCGGGCAGAAGGGGCAGGCGGCTGCGCTCCAACGAAATCGGCGTCTGATCCGGCGTGAGGCTGCGAAGGCGATCGACGGCAATGAAAAAGGGATTGTCGATTTTCAGCTGTTCGGCAAGATCTGCGTCCTGCAGAACCTCGATCCGCAGGATGGTGGTTTGCGTTTTCGCCCCGACTTCAGCCAGCGCCTTCGACCAGCCGGAGACATCCTCAATCGTCTTGCCATTGAAGGTGACGAAGGAGCCGATACCCACCTTGGTGGTGATCAGTCCGCGGCTGTTGAGCTCCTCAAGGCCTTTGCGCAGCGTATTCCGGCTCACCGAAAAGCGGCGCACAAGCTCGCTCTCGCTTTGCAACCTGTCCCCGAAACCGAGAACGCCCGAGCGGATTTCCTGCTCCAGAACACTTGCGATCTGTTGCGGTTTTGGTGCTCCGGGGTCCAGCTTGGCTTTCATCGACATAAGGTCCTTGATCAATCGTGTCTGATATACCTGTTCAGACCTGTTCACATAGTCGAAGCATTTCCGACATGCTGTCAAGAGCAATAATGCGACAGGAGGACAGGTTGGCCGAAGACCGACCGGCAGGTTCCGTTTGCAGTGGTGCCGGCGACAATGGACGCGCAAAAGCGGCCGGACGTATGCGCAATTTTCAAGCGCCGTTTACCGTCTCTTAAAGCGGGAATGTTTTGATAAACCGGCTAAAGGCCGCTGTGGCCGGCTTGGCGTATCAGAACCCATTCCAGATGTGGCTTACCTTCATGTGTGGGCACGCCGAAAGCTCTGAATGCTCATCGCACCGCGCTGAGAGACGGCGCAGCGTGCAGATCGATGTCATTTTCGGGGATTTGCGGCCTCTGAGCGTGGGTTTTCTTTATAATGTACAATATGAACGATAATGCAATCTTATCGGGCATTATGCCATTACTACGGTCTGTGCGGTTAGATGCGAGTAGACTGTCAAAACTGCTCGTATCATGTAGTCTCGCGGGCATGATTCGCCTTCTCCCACCATCTTCCCGGGATACAGGCCACCGGCGCTGTTACCGGCTTGGTCCATTCCGCGCGGGCGTCATCTGGCAGAGACGGATGCGGAATGTGATGCGGATATCGCTCTGAAATCACTGGATGATCTTGTGCATCCCGAACCCGGATGGGCGGGCTGCTGGCGGCAGCGTCAGGCGCTGAAATGCGCCGCGGCGGTCGTGCGGTTGATGGGCCGCAATGAGGACAAACACGCGTCGCGTGATGCGCTTTCGTTCACGGCCTCCGGCGACGATCCGGGGCCGGCGGGGAATCGTGTTTCTGGCCTCCAAAAGGATCACGGATCGGAAACCGGGTTTCTCCTCGAAGGCGGTCGCTGCGTTGGTCGATCTTTTGGGATTGGCCTGGGACGTTGGCCTTGCCTCCATCCCCGATCTGGTCGAATCTGTCGTCCAGTCCGGACGGGCGGCACCCTTCGCAGTGGCGGACCTTGTGACTGCGATCCTTGTCGTCCGTCCGAATGCCGAACCACTCGCCAGGGCGCTCTCCGACATGCTGATCGCGGTCCTGCTGAAATGGGACCGGGCCTGTGCTGCCGATGGCCAAGCGTTCCGGTCCTGCCTTCCGCACACTCGGGGCCAAGGGGCGCGTGCGTCCCGGCGAGGCCGGCTTTCCGCGCACGGTCTATCTGGCGCTGGTGGAAGGCGCGGGAATGACCTTACGCTCGGCGAATGAAATTGCCCGGCGCGCGGACACGCTTCTGGCCGTAACGCCGAAGGTTCGATCAAAGCGTGCCGACGCCGTTATACGCAGGCTGTTGGAAGAGGATGCATTGCCGGCGACGGTGCCCGGCAGCTATCTCTCCCTTTGGGCCGCGACGAAACTGTTTGAACGGTTGGAAGGCTTTGGTGCCGTGCGCGAACTGTCGGGCTGCCCCTCCTTGCGGATCTGCGGGTTGTGACGATGACGGGATCAAGCACAGCCAAAGCCCGCCGGAAAGCGAACGCAGCAGACGAACGTCTGTTTGATCGGGAGCTGGAAGACCTGCCGCCGGCACTGCGCTGGCGGGAATGGATGCTCAGGGTGGATGCGGTGACCTCTGCGTCGAGCGAGCCGGTCGGTCGTGAGACCTTGGTTCGGGTCATCGGAAAAGACTTCAGCATCGATCTGCTGATCGATGGTAACAGCAAGGTTGTCGCCCATGTCTGGAGCCAAGCGGCCCATCGATTTGTTCCAATGTCCGGAACCCAGTCCCAAGCACCACGCTTGTAGTCGTAGCGCCAATGGGCCTTGATCCATTTAGCCGCCCCGAGCGGCCGAAGGGTCTGCATATTCTGCATCCGGTCGGCGTTGGTGCGCGGATCCTTCATCGGTGTTGACGTAGCTGGCGATGGCTGGCGCGACACTTTGGATCGCGCTGGTGTGTTGACTTGAAGGGGAGCGCAAAAGAGAACCGGGCATTCGGGCGTGGTCCTGCGCCTCCTCAGGGAATGGTATATTCAAGGATGGCGCTATAAGGCGTAAAGCCGAGACGCTGCCAGAATACGCGACCGCCCGGATTGTTTTCGATTGCCTCGAGCATGAGATGGTCTCCGGCTTTGAAACGGGCAGAAGCCAGCGCATTAAACGCGGCCTGGCCCATGCCGTCGCGACGATAATGACGGACGATAAAAAACTGCCGCAAAAAGATACGCTGCCTTCGTGGGTTGGACGGGTCCGTCTCCCGTTTATGCGTGGCATATCCTACAATTTCGTCGTCGAGCAGGAAGAGGTCGACGCTCCATCCCTCGTGACCCACAAACTTGCGGAAACGTTCTTCCATTTCCGAGACATTCATCGGATTGCGATGACCTTCGTCGTCTGCCAGTTCGCGATTCATGCGGGCGAGAAGCGGGAAATCTTCAGAGGTGTGTTTGCGAACGCTCACTTTGCCAATGAAACGCGATGCCAGGGGCATTTCCTGCGAGATTGATGCAGCAGGGGAGGCGGTGTTTGCTGTATCACCGTGAGGTCCCAGATATTGGAGAACCAAATCACGCTCCCCGGTTATGTGGCTGCGCAGGGCGGCGATCAGCCTGTCGGGCGTTCTGTTTCGCAATGCTTCCATGATCGTGCGATGATCGAGGGCAGCGGCTTTAAGCTGGTCGGGATTTGGACTCATCATCAGATGAACAAGCCGCAACTCCGTCGCCAGCTTGCTGAATGTCTCGGTGATGCGGCCATTATGGCCGGCGTGGCACAGCGCTGTGTGAAATGCCACGTCCGCCTCGATCATTCTGGCGCGCGCATTCGAGAGGGCAGCCGTTTCAGTATCGCGCAATGCGTTCTCAATTGCTCCGAAATCGTCTGGCGAAGCAAGGCGAACCGCAGCCAGAGCGGCAGTGCATTCCAAAATTTCCCGTAAAGCATATATGTCGGAGATCTCGCGCTGGTCCAGTTTCCGCACGAACGCCCCGCGATAGGCATGAGTCTCAAGCAAGCCAGCTTCCTTGAGCTGGCGCGTGGCTTCGCGAACAGGGCCGCGACTGACCTTCAGACGTTCCGCTATTTCCGCTTCATTGAGCTTGTCGCCAGGGCGCAATTCTCCATTCAAAATGATGCTGGAAATCTGTTCGACCACTATTTCGGCTAGCGGACGGCGTTTGGCTCGCGACGAACTGATTGAGGAATCTGCACTCATGATTTTTCCCTGACTGAGAGATCAGTATATCACCGGATCGGTAATCGCAAGTTCACTTTGTTGACAATAATTTTTTTGTTGACAATTTTTATTTGGCCTCTCATGGTTGGTGGCATGCTTCCGTTGAGGGTTCGAATGTCCGGCGATATTTTTACAAATGACTTCAAGAGCGAGCCCTACTGGTGGGAGAATGCTCGACCATTTTCGACCGATGAGGATCTACCTCATGAGGCAGATCTGGTGATCGTAGGGGCTGGCATCTGCGGCCTGAGTGCCGCGCGCCGGGCTATCGAATTGGGCGCGTGTCCTTTGGTTCTGGATGCCGGCGCAATCGGTGGCGGGGCCAGTTCACGCAGCGGTGCCATGGTTTCCAGCGGGCAGAAGCTCTTGATAAGCGGTGCGGCGCGCGCCTTGGGCTCAGATGCGGTCACCGAACTTTCGCAAGCCCATGCTGACGCGTTTGAATATGTTCGCACATTGACGACAACGGGCGGAATCAGCGCTTCTTTTCGCGAAACGGGGCGACTTTTCCTCGCAGCCTTGCCGCGGGATCTTGAGCAGTTCGCAAGTCATGCGCGCATTTTGAGCGACGCCGCCGGCGTGACGGCCCGGACTGTCTCCCGCGAGGAGTTGCGGTGCGAAATCGACAGTGACCTCTATCACGGTGGACTTCTGGTCGAAGAATTTGGCGGATTGAACCCGGCCATGCTTGTCCAATCCCTCGCGCGGGATGTTGAAGGTCGCGGTGGTATTCTGCGCTCGCATGTAAGGGTGGAAGGCATAGCGAGAAGCGGCGCAGACCACGTGGTGAAGACCAGCAAGGGAAGCATCAAGGCTCGCCACGTGCTCTTCGCGACAAACGGCTACACTGATGCGGCGCTGACAAGCCTCAGACGGCGGATCGCCCCTGTTGGTTCTTACATGATTGCAACGGAGGAACTGGGAAATGATCGCGTTGCCGCTCTCATGCCCAAAGTGCGCATGTATTCAGACACCAAGCGCAATCTCTGGTTTTTCCGGCCCTCGCCGGACAACAAGCGAATTCTATTCGGTGCTCGCCCCGGTCTTTTCCCGAACACGCCCGAAATGGCTGCAGGATATCTGCATCGCTTCCTGTCGCGTGTTTTTCCCGCACTCGAAAACGTCCGTATCAGCCACGCATGGACGGGAACGATCGCCATGACACGCCGTCATATCCAGCATATCGGGCAGCGTGAGGGTGTCTGGTTTGCGGTTGGATGCAACGGCAGTGGCATCGCTATCATGCCCTGGCTTGGGCGACTGACGATAGAACGGATGCTCGGGAATCTCACGCAACCAAGCGTGTTCGAACGCATCTCTTTCGGCGTCTTGCCCAATATCGGCGGCACACCTTGGTATGTGCCGTTTGCAGCCGGATATTTCAGCTTTGCCGATTGGCTTGATCGCAAACGAGCCGGGTTATGACCTCAACAGGATCGAAAAGGATAAAGAGGATATGACTGACCTTATCCGAAGCGAAAGCCAGCCCCAACCGGGCGCCGAAACGATCGGCAATATAGAATGCCGTGCGTTTATCGATGGTAGGTTTGTCGCGCCGGTCAATGACGGGCGCTTTGACTGCATCAACCCGGCGACCGGCAAGATCATTGCCAAGGTCGCGTCCTGCGATGCGGATGATGTGGACCTCGCGGTCAGGGCTTCCCGTCGTGCTTTTGACGCCGGGCACTGGTCTCGTTGCGATCCGGAGTTCCGGCGGCGTGTTCTGGTGCGGTTGGCAGATCTTATTGAACAGGCTTCCGATGAACTGGCCGTTCTCGAGACTATGGATACAGGTAAGCTTATCCGCGATTCATCAACGCTCGATATTCCCGGAGCGGCTTCGGTTTTTCGCTTCTTCGGCGAGGCTTGTGACAAGCTTGTCGATGAGACGGTTCCTGTCGGGCCTGGAGCGCTTGCTACAATCACGCGGGAGCCGGTTGGCGTGGTCGGCGCGGTTGTGCCCTGGAACTTCCCTTTGAAAATGGCTTCATGGAAGTGTGCTCCGGCTCTTGCTGCAGGCAATAGCGTGATTTTGAAACCGGCTGAGCAGTCGCCGCTAACCGCCCTGCGCCTTGCTTCTCTTGCGGCCGAGGCGGGTATGCCGGAGGGTGTGTTCAACGTGCTTCCCGGCTTCGGACCTGATGTGGGTGGGCCAATTGGCTTACATTCGGGGATTGATTGTGTTGGCTTCACCGGCTCGACTGAAATCGGAAAGCGGTTTCTAGGGTATGCCTCGCAATCGAACATGAAGCGGATTTGGCTGGAGTGCGGGGGGAAAAGCGCCTGCATCGTCTTTCCGGATGTTCGCGACCTTGAGGCGGCGGCCAAGGCTGCAGCAGCTGGCGTCTTCTTCAATCAGGGCGAGGTTTGTTCGGCAACGTCCCGGTTGTTTGTTCACAAGAACATTCTGAAGGATTTCCTGCCCCTGTTGCTTCAGGCCACGCAGGCTTACGAACCCGGCGACCCGATGCATAGCGATTCCGGCATGGGTGCAATGATCAGCGAAGAACACACAGAGCGCGTGCTGTCCTACATAGCAAAGGGCCGCCAAGAAGCGGAACTCGTGGCGGGCGGAAACCGCATTTTGCTCGACACCGGCGGCTGCTTCATCACTCCAACCATTTTCCTGGGGGCTGCTCCAGACTCAGTGATTGCAAGCGAGGAAATCTTCGGGCCGGTACTCTGCGTCATTCCCTTCGAGAGCGAAGCCGAAGTCGTATCCATCGCCAATGCTTCAATTTATGGGTTGGGTGCGTCAGTCTGGACCCAGGATCTGGACCGCGCGATCCGGATGTCACGGGCGCTGCATGCGGGCAGCATAAGCGTCAATGCGGTCGACCACGTCGATGTCCGCACACCTTTCGGAGGGGTCAAGCAGTCCGGCAACGGGCGGGATTTGTCCCTGCACGCTTTCGACAAATATTCCGACCTGAAGACAACCTGGATCGCACTGGGGAAAACTGCATGACCGATACCTTTCACAAGCTGGACATTCGTCCTGCCACCGTTGCCGACTTACCAGAGATCGCGGCAATGAACCGGGAACTGATCATTGACGAAGGGCACCGCAATCCGATGACCTTGTCGCAGCTGGAAGAACGTGCGCGCGGCTTCATGGAGAGTGGAGAGTGGCACATTGATCTGCTGGACATTGACGGTCGAACTGCGGGATTTGCGACTTGGCGCGAGCAGCACGATATAACCGAAAAGAGCGGTGAAAGCGTCTATTTACGGCAATTCTACATCAGCCGGGATATGCGCGGAGGAGGAGTCGGGCGTAAGGCCTTCGACACACTCGTATCAGACCGTTTCCCCGCAAATATCCGGGTCGTCCTGGAGGTTATGCAAAGCAATCCGGGCGGTCAGGCATTCTGGAGCAGGATGGGTTTTGTTCCCTACGCTTCGACGCTGGAACGGCGCTGCGATGAATCCCACAACAATTTCAAAACCTCCAGTGAATAAGGAGCAGAATATGAGCACCACCCCGTCTCAACCCGACGCGACCCGTATCGGGCGTGCCAGCGGAGCAAAGGCCCCGGAGTTTCAGGAGCTCTACGACTTCGATGCCGCAGCTCTCACGCTGACCAGCGCTGTATTTCCCTATGATAGCCAGATTCACAGAGCACATGTCAGCATGCTGGCGGAGCAGAACATTCTAAAGCCCGAGGAAGCGGCTGCGATTCTGCAAGGGCTGGCTGCTGTCGATCTTTCGGCACAGGACGATCCTTCGCTGCGCACCTATCTGCCCTATGAAGCCGCGCTAAAGCGTGAGATCGGGCCGGTTGCCGGCAAGATGCATATCGGGCGCAGCCGAAACGACCTCGCCAATGCCGGGAAACGAATGTTTCTGCGTGATCAGCTGTTACGCACCATCGAAGCGGTGATCGGACTTCGCGAGGCCGTTATCGATAAGGCCGCCGATCATCTTGACACAGTCATGGTCGTCTACACCCAGCGTAAGGAAGCCCAGCCGATCACGCTTGGCCACTATCTTATGGCGATCTGCGAAAATCTTGGAAAGAACCTCGATCGGTACCGCGAATTATACCCGCGGATTAATCAATGCCCGCTTGGCGCTGCCGCCACGGCTGGCACTGGATGGCCGCTCGACCGCGATCGGACAGCCGCTCTCTTGGGTTTTGACGGTCTTGTCGTCAATAGTATTGAAGGCGTGGCAGGTTGGGATCACGTTGCCGAATTTGCTTCCGACAATGCGATCTTTCTCAGCGGCGTGAGCCGGCTGGCATCGGAAATCCAGCTTTGGAGTTCGGATGAATATCAGACGGCTGAGCTGGATGCGTCCTTTGCCGGCACCAGCAGCATCATGCCGCAGAAGAAGAACCCGGACTCTCTCGAACGCAGCCGTAAAGCAGCGTTTGCCGCGATGGGGCCGCTTGTTGCGATTCTGACTTCGCTGAATGCGATCGAATATCAATATAGTGCCGCCCGCGTCGAACTGGAGCCGCGCTCTATCGATGCAATGATTGCCGCCACCCATGCAATGACCGGCGTCGTGCGTACCCTGCATCCAAACAAGGCGCAGATGCTGAAATATGCAGCGGAAAACTATGCCACGATGACCGATCTCACCGACATGTTGGTGCGCCGTGTCGGTATAGATTATCGCGAAGCCCATGAAATCGTTGCCCGCGTCGTCATCACGGCTATAGAGCGGGGCATCAAAGCCAATTTGATTGAAATCGATCTCGTTCAGGAAGCGGCCGTCGCTCAGACTGGCGCGCCGATTGATGTGAGCCCGCAAGATATCATTGATGCATTGGATCCTGTCAAGAATGTCGCCCGCCGTGCCGGCAAGGGGATGCCCGCTCCAGAATCCGTCAAAGCCGCAATCGACGAAGCGAAAATCGAACTCGAGGCAGATCTCAAATGGTTGTCCGATCGCCGCGGACAGCTTGCCAAGGCCAGTGAAATGCTCACGGCGGTGGTCAATAAAATCTCCGGAAAATAAGCTCCGGGCGCTCCTCGGAAAAAGCAACAAAGCCCGGCAGAGATCAAAGGACCCGTCCGTGTACTGCCGGGCTTCATGAGGAGCGAAACTTAGGCTTGTCCTGAGTCGGCTTGATGGGTCGGAAGAACCCGCAGGCGCTGGGAGGAAGCACGGATTTGGGGAAATGCCCCCAATCGAGAACAAGGTGAATTTCAAAGCGTCATTTCCAACAAGGGGAACATAGACAATGAAACAGAGAACGACATTCAGGTTGATCACCGCCTTTTCCGTGCTTGTGCTTGCCGCGGCGGCGCACGGACAGGACGTGACCGTTCCAAAGGAACTGAAGGAAAAAGGTGAGCTGAGGATCGGCGTCAAGTGCGACAGCCCTCCGTCTGGCTTTCTGGATCAGAGCGGGGATGTCACCGGCATTGATGTGGATGTCGGGCGCTATATGGCAAACTACGTGTTTTCGGACGCAAACAAGGCCGTCTTCACCTGCGTTACCGCCGCAACCCGCGTACAGATGCTCGTTTCCGGCAAGGTCGACGTGCTTTTTGCGACGATGGGTGTCACCGAAGAGCGCAAAGAGACGGTCGACTTCGCAACATCCACGAACTGGGGCTCGTCCGGCATCCTTGTCAGGCAGGGCGAAAATGTCACGAACCTTGATGAGCTGAAGGGCAAGACCCTTCTGACGAACAAGGGAAGCTGGCAATCGACGTACCTCGAAAAGGAATATCCGGATATCAAGCTGGTGAAGTACGACAATGTGACGGATGCCATTCAGTCGTTGCGTCAGGGACGCGGTGACGGCGTCGCCCAGGATCATCACAGTCTCGTCGTCGCGGCCAGCAAGGACCCGAGACTTCAGGTGGCCGATGTCCAGTTCCAGATCGGCTGGTCAGCGCCCGCGGTGCGCCGCGGCGATACCCCCATGCGCCAATTCATAAGCGCCATGGTGGAAAAGGCGAAGACTGATGGAACCTACGTTGCTGCGGTGAAGAAATACGCGCAGGCGATTGAACTCGACGAACGGATCGCCAGCTACACACAGTCCCCGCCGGATGGCAGCACCGACCAGAACACGGTTCTTCCCTCACCGTAGGATCTCGTCCCGGTCCTTCCCTATCCTATGGACGGCCCTTGCCTGGGCTGTCCACTTTGAGAGAGCAGCGATGTTGTCGAAAACTCCTTCAAAATTTCTGGCCGACGCGTCATGACAGGTATCGCCATCGACTGGAACTATTTTTGGTCAGTTGCGCCCCTGTTTCTGAGGGGGCTGGAACTGACGCTGGTTTTGTGTCTGGTCTGTAACGGGATCTCCATTGCTGTCGCCTATGTCCTGGCGACCATCCTGTATTTCCGCACGCCTGTCCTTTGCCAGCTTATCAGAGCTTATGTCAGTTTGATCCGCAACACACCGATGCTGGTGCAGCTTTTCTTCTTCTATTTCGGTCTGCCGGAAATCGGCGTGGCGGCATCGCCGCTCATCTCAGGCATAATCGTGCTGACGGTATGGGCCACAGCGTATCAAACCGAAAATATCCGTGGTGCGATAGAAGGTCTTCCGCCGCGACTGACGGAGGCCGGACGTTCGCTCGGCCTGCGCCCTGGCGGCCTTTTCGTTTTTGTCATCGCGCCTGTTGCGACGCGGACAGTGGTTCCAGCCATGATGAATACGATCATATCGGCGACCAAGAACTCGGCGTTGTTAAGCTCGATCGGCGTGATGGAACTGACCTATGTCGCGATGGATAACATTGCGGAGAGCTATCGTTCCATGGAGAATTTCCTGGCGCTGCTGATCTGTTACCTCACGATAGTCATGGGGCTTTCCGCAATCGTCACGCTGCTGGAAAGGCATCTGGGCAGAGGATATCGCCGATGAATTTCGACCTCATCCTGGAAAACCGGGACTTCTTTCTGCGCGCTGCCGGCTACGCAGTGGTGATTTTCGTGGCCAGCACCATGGCTGCTATGGCTCTCTCTCTTGCATTCGGCTCTCTGGCGACCGTGCGTCTAAAGCTGATCCGCATGCCTGTCCGCATTGTCATAGAGGTCTTTCGCGATATCCCGCAGGTTGTTCTTTTGTTCTTTATCTTCTTTGGCGCTCCGGCATTCGGGCTTCAACTGGGACCGCTTCAGGCCACCATTCTCTGTTTGTCCCTTTGGGGCGGGGCGAACGGGGCGGAAATCGTTCGGGGCGGAATCAATGCAGTGCCTCGACACCAGTTCGAGAGCGCCCGTTCACTGGGGCTCGGATCCTTCTCGATATTTGTGGCGATTATACTTCCGCAAGCGCTTCGACCCGTTATTCCCGCCTATGCGGGCCTGTGTAATATCCTGATGCATTCGACCTCCCTCGGGGCATTGGTGGGCGTTGTCGAGCTGCTGAAAAGCGGACAGATCGTCATCGACCGAGCGTCCTATTACCAGGGCGGTTCCCCGGGCCTTACCGTCTATGGGTTCATCCTTGTCGTCTATTTTATTGCCGGCCTGTTGATGAATGCGGGAATCCGTGGGCTCGAGCGTCACTTGGGGCGCTCCTCCAAAAGGTAGTCCAAAAACAAAACAGAGGGTTTCAAAATGACACAAAACCTGGACACGGCCGTTATCCGCACCATTGGTCTGGAAAAATATTATGGGATCCATCAAGTTCTGTTCGGCGTGGATTTTTCCATTACAGAGGGTGAACGGGTCGTCATCATGGGATCTTCTGGATCCGGGAAGAGTACGTTTATTCGCTGCCTCAACGGCCTGGAAAGCACCCAAGGCGGACACATCCAGTTTCACGGACGAGATATCGAGGCGCTCGCCGAAAGGGATTGGCGGCCACTGCGCCGCCGGATTGGTATGGTTTTCCAGGATTTTGCGCTCTTCCCACATATGACTGTTCTGAACAACCTGACTTTCGCACCCGTTCGGGAGGGCTTGATGAAAAAGGCGGCGGCCGAGGAGCGTGCATTGGCACTTCTCGAACGGGTCAAGCTTCGCGGCAAGGAGCGCTCCTTCCCAAGCCAGTTGTCGGGCGGCCAGCAGCAAAGAGTCGCAATCGTACGATCGATGATGATGAGTCCCGAAGTCATGCTGTTCGACGAGCCGACCTCGGCGCTCGATCCGGAAACGGTGGGAGAGGTCCTCGCCATCATCCAGGACCTGACATCGGAAGGGCTGACATCAATCATCGTGACGCATGAAACCAATTTCGCGCGCAAGTGCGCAAATCGCATCGTTTACATGGATGCAGGCAAAATCGTGGAAGAAGGCTCTCCGGAGAAATTTTTCACATCACCCGATACCGAGCGCGCCCGGAGCTTCATTGCAAGCCATAATTAGGGGGCAATATTTGACGGTGCGTTGATGGCGGTGCGTTGGGAGAATATGGACCTTGCTGCGAAGCGCCGCATCTGGGGGTTGAGCCGCGCCGCGTTTGCCGGAGACCCAACGCGTGAGAAGTAGGGTCTATGGCAAGCAAAACGACGAACAAATTTTCTCCTGAAGTGCGCCCGCGCCGTTCGAATGTTGGCCGAACATGAGTTGAAACATCCGTCGCCATGGGCGGCCGTTTCATCTATCGCGGCCAAGATCGGTTGCTCGGCGCATACCCTCCATGAATGGGTGAAGGAGGCCGAGGTCGATAGCGGTAAGCGTGCGGGTTTGCCTAGTGACGTTGCGGAGAAGATGAAAGCCCTGGAGCGTGAGAACCGCGAGCTTCTTCAAGCAAATGAGATTTTGTGCAAGGCATCAGCTTATTTTGCGATGGCAGAGCTCGACCGCCCACTTAAGCGCTGATCTCTTTCATCGACGAACACTGCTCGCGGCTCGGGATCGAGCCGATCTGCAGACTGCTGCCGATTGCTTTCAATCGGCTTCGTAGCAATATCACGCCCAACGAATTCGCCATGAAAATGGCTTTGGAAAAGCTGGCCGCATGAGGCCATAAATCAACCCTCGGATTCTGCCAATAAATGGAGGAAGCTCGGGTCCAAGGTCAAAGTGTCACTCCCTCATCTTCGATATACAACCTGCATCCGCGGAGATTGAACGACGGTGGGCGTCGGGCTTTCATTTATTCAGGTGCCGGGCTCTGCGATAGCGTACCAACTTGTCAGGGCGATTTGCTCCCTTTGTTCATTTGTCAGTTGAGAATGACGCATGCGATGCCACTTGAGGGTGTTCCGGATGCCGCCGCCGATGTAGGGCGCCAGCAAGGTGGCAGGCGCTTTTCTCAACAGTCCGGCGTCCTGCGCCAATTCGACAATGCGGATAACGTAAGTATTCACCGGATGAAATAGCGTGTCAAACTGGACGGCAGGTATGAGCGGCACATTCGAGAGATACTCAAACAAGACGGCGCGGCGGGCATCTGACCAGAAACAGTCGATATACTCGTAGATATATCGGATAACGCGGGCGCGCGGCTCCTCTCTCAGATCGATCTCATGCACCAAGGCGTTGTTGATATACGCCGCGAGCTCTCCATAAACCGCGAAAGTCAGTTCTTCCTTTGATGCAAAGTAGTTGTAGATGGATCCTGTTGCGACGTTGGCCTTTGCCGAGATCGTGGACATAGGAAATTGCAGGCCGCTCTCCACAATCAATTCGGTGGCTGCGGCGAGAATACGACTACGCTTGTCGGCGATTGCGTCCATTTCGACTCATTTCTGCACTACATGGCATACCTCTATTCTAGCGGCGCGAAAGCGGTTTGCAAAAGAACAATTAGCGCGTGTTTGCTATGTCTTGCGCAATCAATTAAACGCCACGTGCATGGCCCGAGAAGCTTGAGCCTGCTGGCTGGCTTGCCCGCCACCGAGCCGCTGACCGTTCGTTTTCTCGAAAAAATGGAGATGTTCCGGCAGCAGACCTATCGACACTCTGTCGCCTTCGCGGACAGTCAAGTCGCCATGCATAACCACCGCAATTTCAGGTCCATCCGTCCGGCAGTATGCGACACGGCTTCCCCCAAGTTCCTCAATCAGATCGACATGGGCCGGGATACCCTCGGCGGACGGTTTTCCGAGCAGGAGGCTTTCCGGTCTTATTCCGATCGTGATCTCTCGTCCCGTCCATTGATGGAGTTCCTGTGAATGGACCGCAATCTCTGTATTTGGCAAGATGTGCAGATTTCCCTGTTGCAGAACCTTTCCCGGTAAAAAATTCATAGCCGGGGCGCCAAGGAAGCCGGCTACGAAGGCGGAGGCGGGGGCGCGGTAGATCTCACCGGGCGTTCCAACCTGCTCAACCTTGCCCGCGTTCATCACAACCAGCTTGTCCGCCAATGTCATGGCCTCCACCTGGTCGTGGGTGACAAAGACGCTGGTTGCAGACAGTCGACGGTGCAGCCGCTTGATCTCGATGCGCATCTGCACGCGCAGCTTTGCATCGAGGTTGGAGAGCGGTTCATCGAACAGGAACAGCCGCGGCTCGCGGACAATTGCGCGACCCATTGCCACGCGCTGACGCTGGCCACCGGAAAGTTGCGCCGGGCGGCGGTCGAGATAGTCGCCTAGTTCAAGAAGCGCTGCAGCTTCTGCGACCTTACGTGCGCGCTCCGGTTTGGATACCCCCGCGATCTTCAAAGGGTACCCGATATTTTGCTCCACGCTCATATGCGGATAGAGCGCGTAGTTCTGAAACACCATGGCGCAACCGCGAGCGGAAGGTTCCAAGTCGTTGACCACCTCATCGTCGATGGAGATTGTACCATCGGTAATATCCTCAAGACCGGCAATCATACGCAGAAGGGTTGATTTCCCGCACCCCGAAGGTCCGACGATCACAAGAAACGTGCCATCCTCGATATGCAGATCGATACCATGCAGCACCTGCTTGTTGTCGTAACTCTTGCGGGCATTTGCGATTTGCAGATTTGCCATTACACGACCTCTTTCCATCTGGTTTCGGTGTTGGCCAGCCTCTGGGCGAGGGCCTGCCTGCGATCTTGTGAAAGCGCGATCCGGTCAAAAAAGGCCTCAATGCCGCCGAATGCGTCGCTTATATGAGAAATTGCCGCCGACATGGTCTGTGGATCGGACGTCAGAAGAGGGCGGAAGCTCTCGACATCGGTGCCGCGCGCCGACGCGGCGGCGACCAGTTCTTCGAGCATCGGCGCAATCAGCGGGCCCGTCATGGCGTAGTCTGCAACGATCTCGTTATCGCAAACGCCTGTCGCCGCCAGGACCAATGCCGCTACAAGCCCCGTCCGGTCCTTGCCGGCCGTGCAATGGAACAGAACAGCGCCCGGCGGTGCGTCGGCAATGGTTTCCAAGATCGCCCGGAAGGCTTCACCACGTTTATCGAGGGCAGCAATGTAAAGGCCGAGCAGCATGTTTCCCCCATTTTGAGACGCCATTTGTGGTTCCGGCGCGAGGTCTTCAAAGAGCGATATGCTGTGGTAGGAAATCTCGGGATGGTTGCAAAACAGTCCGGGAGCTTCGGCCAATTCCCGGTCGTGCCGAAGGTCGATGACGGTGCGCACGCCCTCAGCAATCAAAGCGGCGACGCCATCGGTATCAATCCGGTGCAGGGAATCGGCGCGTAGAATGCGCCGCCACTGCGTTTGACCTCCACCCACAATCCCGTAACCGCCAAGATCGCGGATGTTGTAGGTTCCAGGAATGCGAATATGTCTTTCCATCTTAATGTCCATGTCAGCGAATTCCTGATTTCATGAAGGATTGGATCACCTGGCGTTGGAGCACCACGTAAATGAGCAGGATCGGCAGGCTGGCCAACGACGAGGCGGCCATCAGCGGCCCCCAGGAGGTGCCTTCCTGCGTAATGAACATCTGGATACCGATTTGAATGACTGTGTTCTCCGCAGAGCGAGACAGAAGCAGGGGCCAGAAATATTCGTTCCACGTTGATATGAATATCAGGATGGCAAGGGAGGCTATGATCCCGCGCAAGTTGGGTACGATGACCTCCCACAATGTGCGCCAGCTTCCAGCACCATCCATCCGCGCCGCCTCCAGCACTTCCTTGGGGAAGGCGCGCATTGACTGCGTCAGGAGCATGATGGCGAAGGCCGATGCGAAGTGTGGCAAAATGAGTGCCGGCAGACTATCGAGCAGGCCCATGCGCGCCACGAGGAGATAATTGGGGATCATAACGACTTGAATAGGCACAAGCCACGTGAGTCCGATGAGTGCATAGACGAACTTGTCAAACCGGAAGCGCCAGCGGGCAAAGCCATAGGCGGCAGCAATGCCGGTGAGAAGCTGGATGAATGTCACTGCGGCGGAAACCACGAGCGTGTTCCAGAGCATCCGCCAGATCGGTATGGCCGAAAGCGCGTAGGCGTAGTTGTCCAGCGAAGCGGCGTCTGGCCAAAGTGCTGTATCGAAGATGTGGTTCTCGGCGCGTAGCGAGGACACCAACATCCAGTAGACCGGAAAAACGGCAAACAGCGACATCACGATCATCAAAGCATGACCGGCAATCGCCAGATTGGCTTGGCGACGCTTCTTCCTGCTTTGCAAACCGGAAGTAGACATAGGTAACGACAGCGTTTCAGTTGTCATAGAAGGAATACCTCTCAATCATACGAAAGAGACCGAACGCGATGACAGAGAATCCGACGAACAGGACAACGGCGGCGGCCGAACTCCAACCCACCGACATGGAGGAAAAGCCGAAATCCCAAAGCAGATAGTAGATATTGGTGGTTGATCCGAGAGGCCCGCCCGCCGTCAGCACATTGATATAGGTGAAGCTCCATTGTGCGCCGAGCAAAATAGTCATCATGACCAAAAAGAGCGCCGTGGAAGACAGGAGCGGCAGTCGAATGTCTCGCACGATCTCCCAGGAGCTCGCTCCGTCCATGCGGGCAGCCTCGATGAGGGAGGGGTTGATATTGGCGTTGGCTGCCGAGAGGATCAGTGTGGCAAAACCGATCAGTTTCCACCCGGTGATCAGGATGATTGTCCATATGGCGAAATTCGGATCGCCAAGGAAGTCTATTGGCGCGATTCCAAGGCCTTGCAGAGCGAGATTGAGTATACCGTGCTGGGGGTCCAGCAACCATCGCCAAACGGCTGCCGCCACGACTGGCGCGATGATCATGGGAACAAAAATGAGCGCGCGGTAAAAATTCCGCCATCGACCCTTGAGGTCGTGGGTGAAAATGGCGACTGCAAGGGGAATTGCGACAGACATCGGCAAAAGCCCGACGACGTAGATGGCCGTGTTTCCCAGTGCCTGCCAAAGTTTTTGAAGTGCAAATATGTTCGAGTAATTCTGTGTTCCCACCCATTTTTGCGGTGAGAAAGGCAACATGTTCCATTCGTAGAAACTCAGCATGAAGGCTCGGATCAGGGGTTCATAAATCCACACGCCGAAAGCCAGAACAGCGGGCAGAATGTAGAGCCATGGCAGTAATTCGGCGGAAAGACCAATTCGGCGTACAGACCGGCGGATGGGGCGCGCCAATACAGGCTGTAGGGCTGCGGTGCTCATGACACTTCCTTCAAGTGAGGTTGGGGCCGCCAGCTGAGACCAGCGGCCCTGGTTACTTGTGCATCAGGTGTTGTTGGGCATCAGGGCCTGAGCTTGATCCTGTGCGGCTTTCAGCGTTGCGTCGACATCGCCGCCCCCGAATACTGCTTGTTCCATCGCATCCATCATCGTCTTGAGAATCTGGCGGTAGTTCGATCCGGGAAACGGCGTCCAGGGCTGAAGGCGCTCAAGCTGAGCGAGGTTCGGCTGAATAAGCGGGTGTTCGGCAACCCAGTCCTTGAGATAGGCGGGATCATTGACGATATCGGTGCGCAGCGGCAAGTAGCCGATTTCGGAGGTGATGATTGTGTAACCGCGCTTGGAGGTGAGGAATTTCATGAACTCCCAGGCGGCCCGCTGTTTCAGGGGGTCGTGGCTGAGGATCACAAGGCCGGAACCGGAATTGGTCGGTGTGGCCAGTGTGTCCCCAAAACCTGGCATGGGCGCGGCGCGTAACTCGTATTTGCCCTCCGCGCCGGCAATCAGTGCGCGCTGGTAGGCCGATGTGTTGAGGAACATCGCCGTCCCCCCAGCATTCATCGATTCCAGGTTGCTTCCGGAACTGCTGTTTTCCAGTACACCGGCATCATGCAGTTCGCGAAGCATTTTGACGGCACCAGCCGCCGCTGGCTCGGCAAATGTAAGGGTCTTGCGATCCTCTGACATCACCCGTCCGCCATTGGACAGCAGAACGCTCTGCAGCAGCCAGTCAAAGCCGGAGGCCGCAGCGCCTACGACGCCGGTTGAAAAGCCCTTCGCGTCTGTTTTGTCCTGAATAGTAAGGGCGGTCTCCTTGATCTCCGCCCAGTTTTTCGGGGGAGAATCCGGGTCGAGACCAGCTTTGCGGAAAAGGTCGGCATTGTAAAACAGGACCGGAGTCGAAAAGGTGTAGGCAAGTGCATATGTCTTGCCATCGAGAACACCAAGCTCCAGGCCGTTTTTCGACATACCGTTGAAATGTTCAGCGAGTTCGTCAGCGGGGACGATATCTTCCAGAGCGCTCGCACCCATGTTGTTGGCAACAAAGTCGAGACCGTCAAAAACGACTTGAGCCAGGTCCGGACCTCGGCCTGCCGCCACGTCGGCCAGAATGCGGCTGTTCATTTCTGTAGAAGGCACACCCACGCCATCGACCTTGATCATCGGATTGGCCGCCATAAACTCGGCTATCAGCTTTTTGGTGCCATCCGCGCCGATCCCGGCCGAGGCAAGGTTGTAATTGTAGAAAGTGATGGTAACCGGTTTGTCGACGGTTGCCGGAATGGTTTGGGCAAAACCCGGTGCCGCTACGGCAACCGAGGCGAATGTCCCGACGAGAATGCGGGCAAGTTTCTTTCCAATTGCAGACATGTTTCAAGTCTCCCTTATTCTGCGGCTTGTGGGCCGGCATGAAGTTGCCGTTGTGCTTTCGCGACATATTCCTTGAGTGTTTCCATGGGCACGGTGTGCTTTTCTACGCGCGTTTGCGGCTGCGGCACGAGCGCCATCGTCAGACCAGACGGGCGGACAATACCGATGGAATAGCTGGTGCCGTCGACCATTCTAAGTGCGTTTGGAAAGGCCCTTGGATCGAGCGCAGCATGTTGACCCATGCCGACAATCAGCGGCATGCCGTACCAATTGCTCAGTCTGTCGTAGTGAACGTGGCCGGAGAGGATGCCCAGAATGTTGTGACCCTTAAGCGTGTCGCGCAACTTAAGGCTGTCGGCAATCGTCAGGGACTCCCATTCCATATCCGGCTGATCTTCGTCGAGTGCGGGGCCATGGTGCAGCGTGATCAGCTTCGGCAGATCGGGGTGCGTTTTCAGAACTGCCTCCAACCAGTCGAATTGTTCAGGTTCAATGTTGCCGCCAACCTGGCCAGGCACGCTCGTGTCAAGAGCAATCACATGAATGCCAGCCAGTACCGTGTCATGAAAATATGGTGCATCGGTATTAGTGTCGCGACCGAGCATGCCCTTGTAGAAGCCGTCGCGTGTGTCGTGGTTGCCTATCAGCCAGACAATTGGCAGATCGATGCCCGAAGCCTTAAGGATCGACTTGAGATGCCCGTAGCTATCGACATCCCCGCGGTTGGTGAGGTCTCCGGTCGCAACGATAAATTCTGGCTGCGGGTCCAGCGTCGCAATATCGGCAAGGATCGCCGCGAGTGTGGCGGAGGTGTCCGAATGCAGGTGGTCATCGTCAACTGCGGGATTGCTGATATGGAGATCTGTCAGATGAATAAAGGTTGTGGTTTTCGGCATGATGCGCTCCAGCTTTGTTTTCAGCGACGCAACGACCCACCCCCGACCGCCCACGAAGCGGTCAGGATCGATTCTCTTGAAAATGCGATGTCTCTTTTCGCCCCTCACCGGGACGTTAGCGTCCAGAGCACTGATATAGGCTATGCATGACAACTGAATGAACGATCATTCAGAGCTCTCATCTGCTTGCAACGAGGAGAGCGTAACGCCTGACTGTCGATTTAAACTTCGAACGGTTGTTCCTCAAAGTCGTTGGTCAACAGAGCGTTAGCTTGGCAGTTGCTATCTGCGGTGATGCGAACGGAATCGAGATGGTCACTCATTCTTGACACATGTCGAGCGGATCAAGTGGCGACTTTGGAACGGCCAGCCCGATTGGGCCCTCGCACTCACTGCCAAAGCTTAGGGTCAGGTTTCGATGTTCTGCAGTTCGACGCCCTGGAGTTTATCAACGTAACGCTGCATGAACTCGAAGCTCCAGCCACCTTCAACTGCAATCATGAATGCGTAAATGAGGAAAGGATGCGCTCCGAGCAGGAAAATTGCGCGCTGATCGCGTGCCGAAAGAGCTGCATGCTCGTCAGCACTCAGCGAAAACCCTTTCAACGCGGCTTCCGGGTTTGCGTCGAAAGCCGCGCGAAAATCGTCCTCCCGCGAATAGCGCCAAAGCACCTTGTTGACCATGTAACGGCTCATTGTGCGCCTCCCTTCAGGTCGCTTTCAGTCCAGCCCAGGAATGCACATGGCGGCTGTGCGCCGGTTGCTACCATCTCTGCAAATCCGGGTGCTGCTCCACGCGCGGCACCGAGGGCGACACAATAGGCGAGAAATCCGGGCGTGCCGTTTCCTTGAGCGTAGAGCTGATCCCAAGTCGCGCGCTGCAATATGTCATCTACCCTGTTCTCTTCAATCAATGCCCAGGTCTCGATGTCCCATGCGCTTGCCGGCTCCTTCTGAATCGACAGCATATTCGGTCCGCCCACACTGTTCGACATATGTCCGGTGACGATCAATGCGACCCGCTGGTGCGTGCCGTCGGACTCGATACCAGAACGCAGAGCACTGCCGACGGTGGCATAGCGACGTCCGGGCGGGACGGGTGGCGCAAGAAGATTGATAAAGACCGGCACGACCGGCAGATCGTCAGCCGGTCGAAGAAACTGCATGGGAATGGTGAAGGAATGGTCGGCAACGAATTCGTTCGAAAAGGCGAAGTCGACACCGTTTTCATATCCCGACTTGAGGATGTGTCGGGCCAATCGCTGATCGACCGGCAGATCGCACGGGTCAAGCCCCCACGACTTGATCTCGGACGGGAATGGCCCTGCCATGCGTTCTGCTATGCCAATCATGAAAGGCGCCAGATTGTCGTAGAACCATTGATTGAGATGATCGCTACCGACCATCACGACAATATCGGGCCTTGCAGCCTCCAGTTTTTCCCTTAACGCGTCGAAGTGCTTCAGTGCAGGTATTGCACCTGGGTCGGCTTTGCCAACGGCCGCCATGCGCGCGGCAATGGCCAGTGTGGGATCATGGGGTACACCTGCGATAAAAACGAGATTGGCCATACGTCCTCACAAGTAAATACGTACGGCATGCAGGCCGCCGGTGTTGCCTCGTTCATAAACGGCAATCGCCGGTCGACCGGAAGGCATGTAACATTCAACGACGCACGTCTTGCCGTCATCTGTGAAGCGGCAATATTGGATACGAATACCCGTTTCGCCCATCATCTTGACGAAGTCTGTGCGCAGCTCATCGCGCCCCCGGAAGGTTTCGGCATTGGAATGCTGGAAATATCCATCTTCATCGAAGATCGAGAGTACCTCTTCGAGCCGATTGCCATTGAGCGCCTGGAAATAGCGATAGAGGACATCGTCCTCAGAGCGCCACGGCTTTATGCCTTCGACCGGCGTGAGAATTGGCCCTCTGTCGTCCACAAGGTGATGGTCGGAATAAACATAGGCGGTGGGGCCGTTCGATGCCGCCGGATCAACGACAAAAGCAACCGGCAGGAAGGGTTTCGGACCTTTTGGCCCCATGAAGCGGTATTCCGCCACCTGCCTGCCGTCGGCAGATGCTTGTGCGCTTTCCTCAATGCTATCCCATTTTTCGCCCGGCCAAAGGAAACTGTCTTCAAAATCCTTGGGCGTGATGAGACCAGAAAATGGGTCGTTAACCCAGCTCAACGCCTTCAGGGTCTCAATCAGCTTTGCACGTGATGCTTCCATTCCTCGTCCTCCCGACGACAAGCATGTATGATTCTCCCTTTATTAATTGGGCAACCAATCAATATTGTCAATGAAGACGATTCAGTCTATGGGATTTGGCGATCGGGTCGCTGTACCTGGACGTTGGGACTGGGAGGAATTCATGAGCCAGGCTTTGAGTGACATGACGGTTCATCACGTAGGCATCAGTGTTCGCAACCTCGAAGAAGCCATTGATTTCTGGTGTGATATCTTCGGCTTCGAAGTGGATTTCCGGATAGAGATTGCGCCGATCAAGGCAAAAATCGCCTTTATCAAGCGCGATGGATTTCGGATCGAGTTCTTCGAAATAGAGGGATCCAGCCCGGCTCCAACCAGCCGCTTGAAACCGAATACAGACCTTGAAACACAAGGGACGAAGCATATCTGCTTTGCTGTCGATGATGTGCAAGCCGCCCTGGAGCAATTGCATGCCCGCGGCGTGCGTATTGTCGGCATCATGCGCGGTCACGGCAGGCCGATGGCTGCCGAAGACGACCCGCGGCTGACACCTGACAAGCCTCCTGCCGCCGCATTCTTCTTCCTTGATGTGTCTGACACGCTGGTCGAAATTGTCCGCCGCTCGGATTTTTCAAGCTGAGTGCATACAGCGTGCATGTCGCCGCAGCAATGGCCGCTTGCAAATTTATTGGTTGGTCGTATAATTAACAAAGCAACAGAGCGGGAGATGCAGCAGCGTCGGAAGTGTGCCGGTTGAGCGTCAAGCTTTTCGCGGACATGGGCAGGCGGCGAACCGACAACATGTAATGCGCTACTCCGTAAACTGATCGATAGAGGAGGGAATATGAAAGTTGCATTGATTGGCGCAACCGGCAAAGCCGGTTCGCGCATCCTGAGCGAGCTTGTCAGTCGGGGACATGTGGTAACGGCAATGGCGCGCGATGTTTCAAGCCTTTCGGAGAGTGATCAGGTCAAGCCGCGGGCCCTTTCCGGGAACGGTGAAGACATAACAGAGGCTGTGGCCGGTCATGATGCTGTTGTTTCCTCCGTTCGGTTCGTTGATCTGGATCCTGATATCCTTGTTTCGGCTGTTCTGAAATCGGGCGTTGGCCGCTATGTCGTTGTCGGCGGAGCGGGTGGCCTGAAGCATCCCGATGGCGTTGCCGAGGTTGATCAGCCAGGCTTTCCCGCGCCGGCCAAGCCGAACTCCGAGCGCGGCGTTTACATGCTCGAACTGTTGAAAGCATCAAAGGGCATCAGCTGGACGTTCATTTGCCCACCGCGCATGTTCGTTCCCGGCGAGCGCACCGGCAAGTTCCGCTACGGCAAGGATGACATGCTGATGGTTGACGGCCAGCCGACCTCGATTTCCTTTGAGGATTTTGCCATCGTTGTGGCCGACGAGGTGGAGACGCCCAAACATGTCAACGAACGTTTCACCATCGGCTACTAAGGGCAAAATGCGGTGCTGACGCTTTACCACGGAGACAATTCGGTTTGCAGCCAGAAGGTCCGTCTCGCGCTGGCGGAGAAGGGACTGGATTGGAAAAGCAATATTGTCGACCTGAAAAAGGCCGAGCAGTTCGCACCTGAATACCTCGTGCTCAATCCCGAGGGCGAGGTTCCCACGTTGGTACATGACGATTTTGTGCTGCGCGAATCCAGCGTCATCATCGAGTATCTCGATGGACTGTCCGACAAGCCCAAGTTGATGCCGGATGATTCCAAGGCCGCTGCCAAAGCGCGAATTTGGCTTGTGCGTTGCATCAAAATACACGAAGCGGTCAATTCCCTGAGCTTTGCGAGTTACATACGTGATGGCGAACTGGCCCGGCGCAGTGCCGATGAAATCGAACGGTGGCTTGCCTCCACACCCAACCCCCAGATTGAAGCCAAGAGACGGGAGTTGATGGCGCGCGGTCCGGAGTCCGTTTTTGTCGGCGGTGCAATTCGCACATTCAGCCGCGTCTTTGAGGACATGGATAGGGAACTGTCTCATGGACCCTATCTGAACGGACCAGCGTATGGCATGGCCGACACAGCCTTGACCGCTTATATCGATCGCCTTCATCGCCTCGCTTTTGAAGGCCTTTGGGCCAAATGGCCAAGAGTCGGTCAGTGGCTCGA
Source organism: Rhizobium sp. L1K21 (assembly GCF_024055895.1). GTDB lineage: Bacteria > Pseudomonadota > Alphaproteobacteria > Rhizobiales > Rhizobiaceae > Ensifer_A. The sequence goes on along the minus strand of NZ_JAMXLE010000003.1, from coordinate 77,095 downwards.
CCGGATGAAAGCTCGACCAAGTTACCGAACAGCGATCGCAGCATACGTGCCGCCGGAAGCGGAGCGATTTCAGCGGCAGAGCGGTGAGAAAGCCTGGGGCGTTATTGCCACGGCGCTAAAAACGCATTGAAACTGGCATGAACATGTAAAAATCATTTGACTTTCACCGGCAAGACGCGGTTAAGTTACATTAATTGGTTGGTTGACCAATAAATAATAAGGGAGGGAAAGCGCGGTGAGCAAGCTGCTTTGGCAGGTCTTTGTTGTCGTGATCGTGTTGCTCGGTTGGTTTGCCGGAAACCACTTCAACGTCTTCAATCGCGACGTCATTCCACCCATGACGGATGTCGCCTACCAATTTATTGCGGCCTGGGCTCGCCCTGAATTTCTGCCGGCCATCTGGAGTACGCTGTCCGATGCGTTGATGGGCATCTTCTTTGCAGCCGTGCTGGCCGTTCCTCTTGGTCTGCTCATCGGCTCGCTGCGTGCGGTGGAGATTGCCACGCGAACCTTGCTTGATTTTGGGCGCGCTTTTCCCGTCGTCGCTCTGTTGCCAATCTTTGTTCTGTTGATTGGCGCAAACTCCGCCATGAAAATTGTAACGATTGCCATCGCCTGCTTTTTTCCGATCCTGTTGCAGACCATCTATGGCGTGCGGCGGCAGGAGCCGGTGATCGTTGATACGGTGCGCAGTTTCCGCATACCACATCACCTGCGCTTCTTCCGTGTGCTGCTGCCTTCTGCATTGCCATACATCGCCACAGGAATTCGCATTGCCGCAACTGTCTCCATTCTTGTTGCCGTGGGCACAGAAGTCATCATGCCGGTTCCCGGCGTGGGGCGGCAGATAAGCGTGGCGAGCATCAACGATGAAGTCGCGCTGGCGTTTGCCTATGTCATTTATGCCGGTTTTCTCGGGGTGATCCTGACGACGCTTTGGGAGATTGCGGAAGAGCGAATGCTTCCATGGGCCAGGAGGACGCGTTGATGACTGCCGATAGCAACAGGAAGAGACTTTGGCGTGCAAGTCCGGGCTTGTCCCTGATTCAGGCCTGGTGGCTCCCGATCATCTGCATCCTTGCCTGGTGGTTTCTGTCTGCCGGTTCAAAGTCTTTCTATTTTCCAAGTCTTGAAACCATTCTTGCCGTGCTTTGGCGCGATCTTACCGAAGGCCCACTGCTTTCGTACATGTGGATCAGTCTCGCCAACATGGCTGCCGGCCTTGTGATCTCCATCGTGCTTGGTGTCGCATTTGGCCTCCTGATCGGCGAGTTCGGTCAGCTCCGCGATGCGCTGATGCCGATGCTCAACTTTCTTCGCTCGGTGCCGCCAGCCGCCATTGTGCCGCTGGTTATCGTCGCCCTGGGGACAGACGCCGCGCCGAAGATTTTCATAATAGCGCTGACATGCTTCTGGCCCATCCTTTTGAATACAATCGATGGCGTCAGAGGCATGACCCCGCAATTGCGCGACACGGCATCAGCCTTCAAGATCCCCTATAGTCTCTATTTCCGAAGGGTTTTGCTGATGGCGGCCCTGCCGCAGATCATGGCGGGGATCCGCATTGCCGTGGCCGTGGCGCTGGTGCTCATGGTCATTGGCGAGTTTTTTGGAGCCTCGGAAGGTCTCGGCTTTTACATCAATGAAAACAAGCAGCGTTTCGCAATGACGGAAACCTGGGCAGGCACCGTCCTGATCGGATTCCTCGGTTACCTCTTGAGCGCCATCTTTGTGAAGATCGAGGCCTTTGCGCTGTCCTGGTATTTCCAAAGCGAGAATGCAAATGATTAGACCAAAGCTTCAAACTGTCAAAACGCATGAAAACGGCGATGGAGTGGCGTCGAAGGCGCCGCCAATGGTGGTCCGGGACCTGTCCAAGTCCTATGGATCAATTGAGGTAATTTCCGGCCTCAACATGCATGTCGACCCGGGTGAGATCATTTGCATCGTTGGGCCGTCCGGCGTCGGCAAGACCACGCTTCTTCGATCTCTCTCAGGCTTGATGCCGCCGACGAGTGGTAGCGTTTCAGTGGGCGGCAAGGTCATCACCCAACCGCTCGAAGAGATCGGCATTGTCTTTCAGGACTATCGCGGCTCGCTGATGCCCTGGATGCGCACACTTGAAAATGTGGCCTTTCCGTTGCAAGGACGTGGCATAGGCAAAGCCGAACGCGAGCAACGCGCACAGGAATGCCTTGACACCGTCGGTCTCAGCGACGCGGGGCAAAAATACCCTTGGGAGCTTTCAGGTGGCATGCAGCAGCGTGTGGCGATAGCTCGAGCGCTCGCCTACGACGCCCATATCCTTCTCATGGACGAGCCTTTCGGCTCGCTCGATGCACAGACCAGGCTCGGCCTCGAAGACCTTGTTCTGGATCTCCGTTCCCGTTTGAAAATCAGCGTCATTGTCGTCACGCATGATATCGATGAAGCCGTGTACCTCGCCGACCGCGTCGTCGTGCTTGCCGGCAAGCCAGCCAGTGTTGTTGACAATGTTGATGTCGACCTTGGAATGAACCGGGATCAGATCAAGACGAAATCCGATCCTCGTTTTGTAGAATACCGAAACCGCGTTTTGAGCGAGATCATGCGGGTCCGGGATTAACAACCAATCTCGAAACGGTCAGTTGGCCTGAATTGTTGGAGGAGAACAATGAGATTTTCAGGAGTTAGAGGCATCGTCCAGGCGATGGTCATGGCAGGCGTTGCAACACTTTCGCTTGCAGGAGGAGCCAGCGCAGATGATTTGCCTGTCGTTCGGGTTGAACGTTCACCCGTCGGTCAGTTCGAAGGCCTGTTCATTGCAGAGGAACAGGGGCTTTTTGCCAAACACGGCGTTAAGGTAGAAATTGAAGTCGGTGCATCGCCGGATGGCGCGCTGGCTCAGTTGATGTCCGGTCAGAAGGACGTTGCGATGACTGGCGCTGTTCCGCTGACTGCGGCTGTTGCCAACGGATTGCCGGTTGTTGCCGTGCTGAACGCCCAAGATCAGAACGAAATTCCAACCTTTGGGCTTATCGTCCCGCAGGCCAGTGATATCAAGACGATTGCGGATCTGAAGGGCAAGAAAATCGGGCTCCCCGGTATTGCCAGCCCGCAAGGGGCAGCACTGCTGCGCACGCTCGAAGCAGAGGGAATGACACGGGATGACGTGGAGCTCGTCAACCTGCCGTTTCCAGGTGTTTTATCCGCCATCGAAAGCGGCTCGGTTGATGCAGGTATGCCGATCGGACTTTTCTATGACACTGCAATTCAGTCCGGAAACCGGGAATTGAAGGAGGTTGCCAATAATGCAACACTTGGTTTCCCGTCTGTCATTTTTGCGTCCAACAGGGAGTGGGCTGAGGCCAACGCCGAGACGCTCGGCAAATTCATCGCGGCGATGGAGGAAGCATATGACTATGCCAACGCCAATCCCGATGCCGTCCGCGCTATCGACATGGCCCAGACGAAGCTGCCGCCGGAATATCTCAAATCCCGGGTCATCTCACCCTTTCAGGCAGGCTTTAATTCCCAGGCCTGGGATGTGGAGAATGCTTCGCTCTTCAAATACGGTTTCATCGCTCGCGCGCCAAGCGCCGACGAGTATCTCTGGAGCGGCGCTCCGCGTCAGTGAGAGAAAAAACTGGCGGGAAAATGATTTTGGGGGCCACAAGGCCCCCATTTCTGTTCCAGTCCGTCGATGCTCTGAAAAGAACGTCTCTTAGACTGTTTCAGTTTTTGACTGAAACAGTCTACATTTTTTCGCTCACGCCAATTGCGCTTTGCGCAATGCTCCACGGAGGCGGCGCATGAGCACCGGGCCACGCTTGTGGCCTTGAGCGCTTCAGCTAAAAGCTGAACCGCTAGCCATTGAAGAAACGGCGCAATCTTGCAAATCCCGGTATGTGAACAGATGTTCCGCCATCTGCGGCAAACGCCTGGCCGCTGATGTAGCGGGCTTCCTCAGAGGCCAGAAAAATAACCAGGTGTGCAATGTCGACAGGCGCACCAAGATAGGGTGTCAACGTTTCTTCCTCGACAGTTTCACGCAGCTCCTGAGGCAGATGTTCAAGGGCAGCGGGTGTTCCCGTAAGACCCGGCAGCACTGCATTGCAGCGAATACCAAGCTTGCCATGGCTCGTTGCAATGGAGCGCGTCATCTGAATGACTGCGGCCTTGGAGGCTGAGTAGGCAGCCTGAATAACATTGCCCTGAAGCGCCAGGTTGGAGGCCGTATTGATAATGACGCCCGACTTCTTCGGCGCCATTATCTTTAAAGCTTCACGGCAGGCAATCATTGTGCCCCGCGTGTTGACCGCAAATGTCGCATCCCAATCTTCTGTCGCCATATGTTCAATATTGCCGTCGCGCTTCGCCATTTCGGCGCTCAGAAGGGCAGCATTGTTGTCAATGATATCGAGCGTGCCGTATTCTGCCATTGTTGTTTCAAACAGATGTTTGATGCTTGTTTCGTCGGCCAAATTCACGCCGACATGAACGGCTTCCGCTCCACCCGATCTCAACTCAGCAGCCAGATCAGCGGCCCGCTCGGCGGCAATATCCGCCACCACGACGCGGGCACCGTTTTCCGCAAAAAGCCGGCAGGCTTCCGAGCCAATTCCGCCGGCACCGCCAGTTACGATAACCACTTTTCCATCAACAGTATAAGCCATGAATTTCCTCCGTTTTCATAGTGTTTAGGACGATCTGGACGACAAGAAAATTAGGCACATTTCTGTGCCTACTTTCCTTGCAGCAGATGCTTCCTGTATGAACGTACAAACAATTAAGTTGGAGGAACAAATGAGTGAATACGATATCGTCGTTATGGGCGCTGGCCATAATGGACTGACCGCCTCATGTTATCTCGCGCGCGCCGGCCTCAAGGTTCTCGTTCTGGAGCGTAAACCCTATCCAGGCGGTGGGGTGGTAACATTGGAGTTACATACACCCGGCTACCGGCACGATCTTCATTCTTCCTGCCACATCATGATTCAGGGTAATCCGATGCTGACGGAAGACGAGCTCGAGCTGAAGGCGAAATACGGTTTGAACTATCGCTATTCCGACGTTCCATACGCATCAATCTTTCCCGACAACGAGACGCTGATTACCTACAAGGATCTCGATAAATCCTGCGAAGAAATCTCCAAGTTCTCCCGCAAGGATGCCGAGACATATCGGCGTTTCGCGGAGCGCTCGGTGCAGATGATGCCGATGTTCATCTCGGGGCTCTACTCACCACCGATTCCGCTTGGCCCCTTCTTTGCCATGCTGGACAGTTCCGACGAGGGCCGCGAAATTCTCGACGCGATGAACCGTTCATCCCTCGACATTATCGATCATCTTTTCGAAGACGATCGCGTCAAGATTCATCTCCTCAAACTCGTTACTGAAAACCTGCAGCTGCCCGATGAACTGGGTACGGGAATGGGTATCTTTCTGATGCCGGGAATTATCCATACCTTTGGCGTCAGTCAGCCTGTTGGCGGGTCTGGTGGTCTAACGGATGCGCTCGTGCGTTGCCTGGAAGATAATGGCGGCGAGGTGCGCTGCGACAGCGAGGTAGACAAGATCCTTGTTGAATGCGGCAGGGCTGTCGGTGTCCGATTGTCAACGGGCGAAGAAATTCGCGGCAAGCGGGCGGTGATCGGTGCCATCCATCCGCGCGTGCTGACCAAGTTTATTGACGGTGTGAGCGAAAGTGTTCAGGCTAAAGCCAACAAGGTGAACCCATCCACGCAGTCGCTATTCGTGTCCCACTATGATTTGAAGGAGCGCACAAAATACCGTGCGGGCGAGGAAATCACGACGGCGACCATGCTGGAATATTTCCCTTACAGGGATCTGGAAAGCCTGCTTGACGATTTCGACTACCTGCGCCGCGGCCGGATCAGCCCGCGCCGCTTGCTTGGTGGCGGTGATGAAACGCATGGTGATCCGACCCGTGCACCCGAGGGGGCAGGGATATTTCACTCCATTACAATGGCGCCGTACAACATCAAGGGCAAAGGCGCTCAATACTGGGACGAGATCAAGGATGAATACGCCGCAGAAACCCTGCGCCAGTATGATCCCTTTATCTCGAACCTGGGCGCTGACAACATCATCGCGTCGAGCCATTATTCGCCACTGGATATGGAGCGTTCGAGTCCCAACTCCTTCGTTTTGGGCGACATGCACGGCTGCGCGCCATTTTTGTACCAGACCGGAGGCCATCGGCCTACGTCGGATCTGGGCCAATACACCGTCCCCGGGCTAGACGACTTCTATCTTGTCGGTCCCTTCATGCATCCGGGCGGCGGCGTATTCGGTGCCGGCCGTGGCACGGCCATCCGCATGTTTGACGATCTTGGAATCGATTTCGAGAAGGTGATTGCCTAATGAAAATCCTGGACAATACCGGTAAGGAACTGATGACGGTTTCCAAGATCGAGGCTGATGATCGCAACTATCTGGTCATTCGCGGCAAGATATTCGGTGCCATGCCGATGACGGCGCGCCTCAGTCCCGAAGAAGCACGCGCGGCATTGAAATTGCTCGATCTGAAAACCGTGTGGTTTATTCTGACGATGCTGTTGCGGAGCGCAAGACCGGCAAAGAAAAAATCCGGTTAGCCGTTCGCAAACAGCAATCCCTGTCCGGCAGGCTGAGCGAACAAAATGATTTGCACCAGATGGGCATTGCGATGGCATCTGGTGCAAATCCAAGCTTATGGCTAGATTGCCGGTATGGCGACAAAACTCGACACAGACCGGTGGATTTCACTCCTGAGCGTAGGAGAAGCGTCCAAAATCGAAGCCGACGACCCGCGATTGACGGGTCTGGTAAGACTTGCCAAAACCATGGGCGATCCGCCACCGGCACGCGACGCCCCGCAGCGTGAGGTCTTGGCTAGGTTGGGCGACAACTGGTCGGCTCTGATCATCAAGGTCCTGGCAACGGGTACATTCAGACATAGCACGCTGAAGCGCGTCATTTCAGACTTGTCTTCCGAGAAGAAAATCTCTCAGCGAATGCTGACATTGCGACTGCGGGCGCTGGAGCGAGACGGTTTCGTCGCCCGTAAGGAGTACCATTCCAATGTGCCGACAGTGGTCTACTCATTGACGCCGTTGGGTTACGAACTGAGCGCCGAACTCGATCATATCATTGGCTGGATAGAAGATCGGATGGATCAGATCTTGGCGGCCCGCGCTACTTTCCGCGATTGAAACTTTCCATTCCTGTGGTCGCGAATTGGAGCAGGACAGGATATGCGCCCTTCAGATCCGCGCCTCGAAGTTTGCCTTCTGCCAGCTTGTCGACCCGGCTGTGCTGGGAAACCGTTGAAAGCATGGCGTGCAAAACCATTGTAAAAGTACGTATAACGTCGTGGCGCGTAGCATTGGGAAGCGCCTTGCAGAGAGCGTCGATGAATTGCTGCGCGGTCTCGTCAAAGTGCTTGCTCAGGAGATCAATCCATTGATTGTCTTCTCCCAATCTGGCCAGCAATCGGAAATAATCCGGCCAGCCTGGTTCACCCGAAAGAGCGAACTCAAAAAGCGGAGCCATAAATGCATCAAGTATGGCCCGCGCATCAGGCTGGCTGAGTTCGCCTAGCCGCCGCCGCCGTTCAAGACCCAAGACGTGCGCGCGTCTTTCGACCACGGCTTCAAAGAGATTGTCCTTGGTGCCGAAATGGTAGGACGCGAGCGCGAGTGTGACATCCGCCTTGGTGGTGATGTCACGCAAGGACACGGAAGCAAAGCCGCGTGCGCCAAAAAGTGCTTCAGCCGCATTGATGATGCGCGCGCGCGTTTCGTCACCGTTCGACCGTGTCGCGGTTAGCCGCTTCTTCGCACCTCCCGCCTTGTCTTGAACCATCTTCACCCGTTCCCGTCCGCGTCTCTTAAAGTCCGTCAATCAAGTCTTCTCACTGAATAATCATATTCGTGTTGCAATGGCTAGCAACAAGCGCTTCGACTACCAGTATATCAACGGTAATCCGGCAACCGGAGATTTGAAATACGGAATTCTCTGGCCTTGCAGCGATCCCAGGTAGACTGTCTTCAAATCTGCTCCACCAAAGGTGAGGGATGCCATCCACCGGCATTCAGTGCTGCCGCATGCCGCCATGAGCTCCGGTGTCACCTGTCCCTGCTCCCAGGCGGTGTCCAGCGCGGCCAGTGCGTCGCTTTCGCCTCCCAGATCCAGAAGGGTGAGAAGCTCGCCATCGGGCGTTATCGCGATCAGGCGATCAGCCATGATGAGCGTTGACCACAGATTGCCATATGCATCGAAGGCGATACCATCGCAAAAACCGCCGACATTGGAAGGACCGAAGATTTCACGGTCGACCAGTTCGTCTCCGCGAACGCGGAAACGGGTGATGTTTCTGCTGGTCGTTTCTGCAACATAAAGCCATTCTTCATTTCTGTCGAAACGAAGCTCGTTGGTCCCACAAAGATTGTCGGCAACGATCCGGATACCCTTCTCGTCGAGCAGGGCAATATAGCCGTCTCGGGAATTGCACTTCACGTGCTCGGTCCATGGTATCATTGTGGTGGTTACGGTCAGCCAGAGCCTGCCTTTTCGGTCGCGCGTGACGAAATTCGCCTTACCGATGGGTTTGCCGTCGATATTGTCGACCAGAACAGACGTTTCCCCGGAGCGTTTCATCACTTCGACCCGGTCTGTGCCGAAATTGGCAATCAGGAAATCGCCGTTTTCGGCAAAGGCCAGACCGTTCGGCAGGCTTCCTTTTGTGTTGACCAGGCGATCTTCGAAGGACGTGGCTGTGTTTTCCTCCTGTCCTTGTTGAAGGATCAGGGTCTGCTCGCCATCATGTGCGATATGCATCACGCCACCGCGCCCGTCGGCTACCCAGAGGCTGCCATCTCTTTCTGCAAGAATGCACTCGGGTCGTTGCAGGTCATGGCCGATATAACGGATGTTTGCGGGGTCGACTTCCCAACCGATCAGCGGATTGTTGCTCATCGAGCCACCTCCGCAAATGTTTCGGCCATCCAGTCAGCGAGCATGTCCCGCATGAATGTGCCGTTGTCGGCACCGCAATGCTCGACCTCATATTCCGAGCTTCCGGTTATGAAATAGTCGACCTTTGCAGCGGCGGTCGCCTGATCACGCGACTGTTGTGCATATTCGACGGGAATTTGCCGGTCTCCACCACCATGCATGATAAAGAAAGGGCACTTCATATTGCCAATTACGGGAGTGAGATCCATGTTCGGTGCCCAGTCCATGAACTCTTCCAGTGATTTCTTGCCGAACACCCACATCACATGATCCCAGTAGTGGGGAACCGGATTGTCACCTTCGCGTTTGAGGCGTCGGGTTTGCATTTCGCCCCAATTGTGGTTTGCGCCCATAACGCAGCAAAGGGCAAAACGATGATCCATTGATGCAATGCGCGGTGCGAAGTAGCCGCCGAGCGACAGTCCGAACATGCCGATACGCTTGTGATCAACATCATCGCGTGTCAGCAGATAATCGAATGCTGCGCTGCCCCAGGCTTCGGCATCATGACGGCCGTTTAAGCCAAGGATACGAAGCGCTTCTCCGGTTCCCGGCTGATCGATGACCAGCGTGTGCATTCCGCGAATTCTATTGGCCTCAGGATTTCCGGCACCAAAAATCTGTTCTTTCATGGAATCGAGACCATTGCAGGACACCACGCACGGGGCCGGGCCGTCGACATTTTTGGCCGGGACGAAAAGCCCGGTGAAGAACTTTCCCTCATAGGGGATTTGAACAAACTCCACGTCCAGTCCTTGCAGCTCGACACCTTTCCGGAAATTGGCCAATCCGTCGGCATAAGCCTGCCAGCGCGGGGCATAATCACGGCTTTGCATGCGCTCTGCTGTCAGCAGATAACCGGCTGCACGCTGATATTTGATGCCGGCGCTCAGGCGTCTGCCTTTTGCAAGGTCAGCGTCGGCGTTTGCCAGCACGTTGTTTGCAACCGCTATCCAACTATCAAAGAACAGCGCCGTCCCTGCGTCTTCGCCGTTTTTTGCGGCGTCCCTGATGGGTTGGCAGGCGGCTTCGATTTCGCCGATATTTCCACCACACATCAGAGCCAGGTTTGAGCTCAGGTTCCAGACATAATTGCCCGGGAATGGTTCCCACATACGTATTCCCTCCAATACATTCAGTCGGCGGTCCAGCCGCCATCAACCGTAATTGTTGTGCCTGTCATCATTTCGCCTGCGGGAGATGCCAGAAGAAGCACCGCGCCCATCAGATCGGACACCGTACCGAGGCGTCCAAGCTTGATCTTTTTAAGCGTTGCCGACTTGAAAGCCTCATCCTCGAAGAAGGGCTTGGTCATCGGCGTTTCGACGAAAGTCGGAGCGACCGTATTTGATCGGATTCCGTAAGGAGCAAGATCAAGCGCCATGGCTTTCGACATGCCTTCGATTGCCCATTTGGATGCGCAATAGAGCGAGCGTTTAGCGCCACCGACCTGACCCATCTGGCTTGACATATGGATAAGTGAGCCGGGCTTTCCGGCTTTCATCAGGCCCTCGGCGACTGCCTTGGCGACGAAAAAGGCCGATTTCAGGTTGAGATCCAGAACAGCATCGTAATCCTCAAGTGTCACATCCCAGAGGGGCTTGGGCCGGTTGGTTCCGGCATTGTTGACCAGAATATCGAAAGGACCGGCATCGGCGATGGCCGCTGCGGTCGCTTCGATGTTGGTCACGTCAAGCCGCAGATGGCCGGCCTTGCCGCCGGCTGCCGCTATAGCACTGGCGGCTGAACGGATTTCGTCCTCACTGCGGGCGGCAAGGATGACGTTAGCACCTGCATTGGCAAGAGCGGTTGCGCATCCCAGACCGATTCCGCGGCCAGCGCCGGTCACCAAGGCGCGCCGCCCACTCAGGGAAAACCCCGGAAATTCAGGTAAATCTGCCACTTTCAGCCCTCGACCAGATCTGCTCCGGCGAGCGGCGTTGCGCCTTCGGCATAGGGAACATTTTGGCCACCGTAGCGACGCACTCGAATGTTGGCCTGCTCGGCATGACCCTGAAAGCCTTCCAGCATGCACAGGCGCGAGCAGTATCGACCGACCTTGGCAGACGCTTCGTCGGTGAGAACCTTTTGATAGGTGTGTGTCTTGATGAACTTTCCAACCCAAAGGCCGCCGGTATAGCGTCCGGCCTTTTTCGTCGGCAAGGTGTGGTTGGTGCCGATTGTTTTGTCACCATAGGCCACATTGGTTCGTGGGCCGAGGAACAAGGCACCATAGTTGACCATGTTCTCCAGATACCAATCATCGCGATCCGTCATGACTTGAACATGTTCGGAGGCAATGTCGTTCGCAATCTTCAACATCTCGTCGTGATCATCGGCGACGATCACCTGACCATATACGTCCCAGGCCTTGCGGGCATGGCCGGCCGTTGGAAGAATCTGCAGCAAGCGCTCAATTTCCTCCATTGTCTCGCGGGCGAGCTTTTCAGACGTTGTCAGAAGAACGGCAGGGCTATCAGGACCATGTTCTGCCTGACCCAAGAGGTCGGTTGCGCAAATTTCAGCATCGACAGTTTCATCGGCGATGACCATCGTTTCTGTCGGGCCTGCAAAAAGATCGATACCGACCCGGCCGTAGAGCTGGCGCTTTGCTTCGGCCACGAAGGCGTTGCCGGGGCCGACGAGAATGTCGACCGGCTGAATTGTTTCGGTGCCGAGCGCCATCGCGCCAACGGCTTGTATGCCGCCGAGCGCATAGATTTCGTCAGCACCGGCCATATGTTGTGCCGCGACAATGACTGAGGACGGCTTGCCCTGGTGTGGCGGTGCGCAGGTGATGATACGCGGGACCCCGGCAACACTCGCGGTCAACACAGACATATGGGCTGAGGCGAGCATGGGATATTTCCCACCCGGCACATAGCAGCCTGCATTCTGTATGGCGATGTTCTTGTGTCCGAGGATAACGCCGGGAATGGTCTCCACCTCGACATCGCGGAGTGCAGCCTTCTGGATCTGCGCAAAATTCCGCACTTGTTCCTGGGCAAATTCAATGTCGGCAATCTGTTGGCGCGTGAGGTCTGAGAGGCACCTGTTGATTTCCGCCTGGGTCAGGCGGTAATCGTCGCGATCCCAGTTGTCGAACTTCTTGCTCAACTCGCGAACGGCAGCGTTGCCCCGCTTTTCAATGTCCGAAAGCGTGCCTTCCACGATTGCACGCACCTTTTCGTCGGCTGCCTTCACTTCCGACGCATTGACGCCTTCCTTAAGGTACTTAACCAACTTCTTCATTCCTCCGGTTTTTCACAGCCAAACGGGCTGTGTTTAAGTTGTGACTTGCCCTCCTGGAGGGCAGGTCGCGCGCTGTTTTTGCTTAGAGCTCCTGAAAAACAGTACGGGCCAGTTGCTTGAATTCCTTGCCAACCAAGGCTTTAGTGTATATTGCTTGAACGATTAACCAATTAATAGCACGGGAATTATCAGATTGAAAGTTGTCGTAGTCGGTGCCGGTGGATTTATTGGCCAAACAGTCTCCAAGCAGCTCGCGGGCATGGGTCAACCAAAGAAAATAACGCTGGTTGATGCAGTCGATTTTTCTGCGCCGGATGATCAACGTATCGAGAAACATATTGGCGATTTGGCCGACAGCCGGATGCGCAGGCGTTTTCTGGATGGGGCGGACAAGGTTATCGTGCTCGCCGCAATTCTCGGCGGCGCGGCAGAGGCCAATTATGCGCTTGCGCGCAAGGTGAATGTCGACGCCACGCTCGACCTTTTCGAAGAAATCAAACAGCTCAACAGTGGCGCGCGGGTTGTCTTCGCCTCGACAATCGCCGTTTACAGTAAGCCCATGCCCGACCCGGTGACAGATGCTGCGCCATTTGGCCCGACGATGGTTTATGGCGCGCAGAAATTGATGATGGAAGTCGCGTTATCCAATTTCTCCGCCAAAGGCTGGCTTGACGGAATTAGCTTGAGGCCCTCCGGTGTGATGGCCCGAGATGGTGTTGATGCCGGATTGAAGACGGCATTCATGTCACGGCTTTTCTGGGCCGTGCGTCGTGGCGAAGATATCAGTTTGCCGGTTCGTCCGGACAGCCGCACCTGGCTGACTTCGGTTGAAACAGTTGCTCACAATTTCGTTCACGGCGCGTTTCTTCCGGAGGTGGGTCCGCAGAAAGCCCTTACATTACCGGCATTGTCCTTGACCTTCGGCGAACTTGCGGAGGCGCTTCGTCGGCGCTTCCCTGAAAGCAAAAGCCGGGTAACGTTTGATCCGGATTCTGAAATCGTTTCGCTTTTCGGTTCCTACCCCGGACTGGTGACGGAAACTGCCGATCGGCTTGGCTTCAAGCGCGATGCAAATGCGGACGAACTGATTCAAAACTCCATGCCAAGTTAGAGAGGAGGAGAGCTCACCATGAAACTTGCAACACTGAAAAACGGCTCCAAAGATGGCCGGCTTCACGTTGTCAGCCGCGATCTGACACGGTGCACGCCGGCACAGGCGGCTATCACCTTACAAGAAGCTCTTGAGGCCTGGTCCGAGATCGAACCGGCGCTTAAACGGGAGTTCGCGGCTGTCAATGACGGCGGCGGAACTGCATTCAATCAAGCCGATGCCATGGCGCCATTGCCGCGCGCCTGGCAATGGCTGGATGGTTCGGCCTTCGACAGCCATGGCAATCTGATGGACGCCGTTTTCGGCTTTGAAAAGAAGGAAAAGCCCGGCTTCCCCTATATGTATCAGGGAACCTCCGACAAGTTTTACGGGGCTACGGATGATGTGCGCATGCCATCGGAGGAGGATTTCATAGATTTTGAAGGCGAGTTCGGCATCATTACCGACTTCGTACCCATGGGTACGGATAAAGAGCGTGCGCAAAATCATATTCGCCTGATTGTGCAGATTAACGACTGGTCGCTGCGAAAACTTGCCCCGCTTGAGATGAAGACGGGATTTGGCTGGATCAGGGCAAAGCCAGCCTGCTCCATGGCACCGGTCGCTGTCACTCCCGACGAGCTCGGTGCCAATTGGCGCGACGCCCGTGTTGATCTGCCGTTGTGCGTGGACTGGAACGAGAAGCGCTTTGGTGCCGCCAGCGGGTATGCCATGTCGTCGGGATTTCACGAACTGGTCGCGCATGCGGCATATTCACGTGATCTTGTGCCGGGGACAGTTATCGGTTCGGGAACTGTTTCCAATGAGACCTATCGCGAGGTCGGTTCATCGTGCATTGCCGAGCGCCGGGGCATTGAGATCCTGGACGAAGGCGAAGCGAAGACGCCCTTCATGTCTTTTGGCGATACAGTCCAGATGGAGTGCATCGGTAGCGATGGGCAATCTGTTTTCGGCAAGATCGACCAGAAAGTGGTGAAGAACTAATTGAAGCGGGGCGGTCATTGGCCGCCCCGCATTTTTTGCGTCAATATGGCTGAGCGATCATCTGTAACGATTGCCCGAAGAGCGGGCCGATTTCAGACATTGGCGCGCCCGCCATTTCCAAATCCCCGATTCTGAGCGAGTTTCCCACCACGGCTTTGCCGCGTGGCAGGCGTCGATCCATGAAGTTTTGTAATGCCACTTCGAGGACGCTGGTCTTTTTCAATTCGTCAACGAGAACGATCGCATCTTCCACCGCCATGCCGGCACCACTGCCCAGATGCGGTGTGGTGGCGTGAACCGCATCGCCAATGAGAAGAATGCGCCCGCAATACCAGTCACCGTCAATTAAGATCGATTCCAACGGCCGGTAGACAATTTGCGAGCCCGATTTGACAGAACGGATCAATTCTCCTGCTTCGCCTTCGAAATCGGCAGTCAACTCCTGCAGGATTGATACAAGCTCATCTTGTGAGCGCCTCGGATTTCCAGGAACGTGTTCCAACACGAACATATACATCTTGTCGGGCGCACACGGATTAAAGCCAGCTTTCACCATCTTCCCCATATACATGTGGCAGTGGTCGAAATCGTCCGGTCGGTCAAAAAGCACACGCCAACAGGCCTGGCCGGTAAAGGTGGGCTTGGGGGTATCCGGAAAAACGAGTTCACGCATTTTCGAAAACAGACCATCGGCCCCGATCACAAAATCATAGCGTCCAGTGCTTCCATCGGTAAAGGTGACGGAAACACCGTCTTCGTCCTGCTCGGCCTTTTCCACCGTCAGCCCCAGGCGAACCTTGATATCGTACCCCAGCACCCTTTCGGACATCATCTTATGAAGGACCGGGCGTAGAATACCGCCCTCAGACGGCGTGCCGTCGGCGAATACGGAGGGGCTTTCCACCACGTTCAAAATCTTGCCGGCAGACGTTCGCATCGAGACGCGATTGTGGGCAAAGCCATGCGCAAGAATTTCATCGCGGAAACCGAGATCGCACAGCGCACGCATTGTCAGTGTTGAAAGCGTGATGCCGGTTCCGTAGACCCGCCATTGTGGATCAACATCGATCATTTCGATTTGCTCGACACCGGCTTCTCTCAGCCGGATTGCCGCCGCCATGCCGGCAATGCCGCCGCCCACGATGAGCACTTTATTCAGGTCATTTGCCAACCTGCCCGACATCCTATTTCCTCCCGTTGGGTGTTCAATCTTCCTGCAGCAAAACAATTTGTCTTGGCAGGTGCCTCTGCGCGTTGTAATTCTATCGACACACTAGTAGGTCGTACGTTCAACCTATTACGAATGGACCTGGCAAGCAAGCTTGCTTGCGAAGCCAAGGGGGCAAATGATGAAAGCAACTGAAATGTTCGACCTGAGCGGAAAATGCGCGCTCATAACCGGGGGATCAAGCGGGATCGGCCTTGCCATTGCAAAGGCCTTTATTGACGCTGGGGCGAAGGTGGCGATCGCCGGAAACAGGTCTGAAGAAGTCGAAAGCGTCGCGAGCAGTATCGGTGCCGTCGGCCTTCCTGCCGATATCTCCACGCGCCAGGCGGCAGTTACACTTGCCAGTACGGCAGAAGATGCCTTGGGCAAGGTGGATATTCTCGTTTCCAACGCCGGGATAGAGGGGCCTTTATCCGGGATTTCAGAACTGAATGAAGTAGACTATCTGCGTGTCTTCGACGTTAATCTGCATGCGGCAACCTGGATTTCGAGTGCGCTCCTTCCGGGAATGGAAGTGCTAGGAGGGGGGTCGCTCATCTTCATGGCGAGCCTTAGCGCTTTGCGAGGCAACAAGTCGATAGCGACCTATTCCATGTCAAAGGCGGCGCTGGCTCAACTGGCGCGCAATATTGCTGTCGCCCATGGCCCGAAAAACATACGCGCGAACGCGATTGCGCCTGGCTTGATCAGAACGCCCTTCGCTGAAGGCTTGATGGCGAATCAGGAATTCATGGAGCGCCGGCTTCAAGCTACGCCGCTCCGGCGCGTGGGCGAAGCCGCCGAAATTGCCGCCACCGCACTCTGGCTTGCAAGTCCTGGGGGTGCTTTCGTTACAGGTCAGACGATAGTGGTTGATGGAGGTACGTTAATTCATGATGGCAGTTGATGGGCGCAGCCTACCAGGCCGTTGCTCCGCCATCGATGCAAATATCAGCGCCGGTCACGTAGCCGCTTTCGTCTGACCCGAGGTAAATAGCCAGGTAGCCGATATCTTCTGACGTGCCGAGGCGATCGACCATCAGCTTCTCGCGAACATTCACCATCAATGGCGTATCAAGATGTTGTTCCGTTTCTTCCGTAACGGTGAAGCCAGGCGCAATCGAGTTGGCGCGAATCCCTGATGGGCCGCCTTCCATCGCCATCTGGCGGGTCATGGCCATGACCGCACCTTTGCCTGCGGTGTGAGCAATGGCCGGTAGACCCTTTAACGCCACATGGGCGTTGGCCGAGCTGAAATTGATGATGGAAGCCCTTCCACTTCTTTCGAGCAGGGGCCACATGGCTCGGGTCACCAGAAATACGGAATCGATTTCGCCACTGGTCGTTGTTTTCCAATCGCCATAGGTCATTTCCTTGATCGGCGCGAAGCGAACGATTGCCGCGGCATTGACCAGAATGTCGACAACACCGGCAAAACGCCCTGCCGCAGACACCGCAAGCGTTGCCGCGCCATCTTCTGTCGTCAGGTCCGCCTTCTGGACGGCGATCATGGGATCATGGTCGGCCAGCTTGCGAAGCGCTGCACCATCAATGTCGCAGGCAAGAACTTCACAACCCTCGGAAGCATACATTAACGCTATCTTGCGGCCAATTCCGCGACCGGCTCCAGTCACTATGGCGCGCTTTCCCTTCAAGCGTTCAGACATTTTATTATCCTTTTACTGACCCGCGGCAAGGTAGCGATCAACCTTCGGGAGGTGGCCCAGGAGACCATTTTTCGCGATTTTCGAACAGGAAAAGCTGCGAATTCGCTGCGTTGAGGTCGACGTGACGCGAGACCCAGTTGTCATCATGCAGGTCCATGTCCGCATCGAATTCGAAATGCGTTGCCAGCGGTGAGTTGAAGTACCAGAACCAGTTCGAACCGAGCTGGTGGCGGCCAGGTCCCCAAAAACTCTCGTATCCCTTTTGCACCATGCGGCTTCCCGCAAGCATCAGGTCCGTCGGCCCCTGCATGTGAAACGCGATATGTTCGAGGCCCTGCATATGTGGTGGCGTGTGGATGAGGAAGAGTGTGTGATGGTCGCGGCAGGCCCCCGGACGAAGGAAGGGACCGGCCTGGATGAAGCGATCCGTTTCCACAAACTTCAATCTGTTGACATAGAAGGCTTCTGCCTTTTCGACGTCGGGTACGAAATAGACAACGTGGCTAAGGGTGCGCGGTAGAGCTTCTCCATTCGGATCTGCCGCGACATCGTTTTCCAACCGCGCGGGTTCAGCGCCGGGGGAATTCACCCGCTCTGCCACAAGCTTGATATCGCGCCGGATTGTCACCTGAAAGCCCAATACAAAGCCGGCGTCGTCCTTGGCCTCAATGGAGCCATCTTCCAGACGTTTGACTTCGCGGTCCTTCTCAAGCTCGGCTGCGATTTCCTCAACCGTGTTCTGGTCGACACAGCCATATACCGTCTTGCGCAACAAGGTCGCTGTCGGCAGCGCTTCGGGAAGACTTGGATCGTCGCGTTTGAGAATTTGACAGCCCGTGCCGTCGAGCGCTTCAAAATAGCCCGGAGCGTTTTCACGAAGCCCGTAATCGGTCAAAAATGTACGACAGGCATTCAGATCGTCAACGCCAAAATAGACCTGATCTGGTCCGATAATCTTCATTGCCAACTCCCTGTATCCGCAAACGCTTTCGGTTCTAAATAACATAATTAGTTGTTTGTTCAACCAAATAATGGGATATCAGCACGCTGGTCGCGGAATTTTTGCCCGATAGCGTTGCACAATTTGATCGGGATAGACCGGATGGGTGGACGGCTTCCTCACCCGGGGCGGCTTTCATGGCCGGCTTCGACCTTGCTACCGTGCCTGACGTCTCTGCGTCGCCGCCGGCAGCTGAATTCTGGTCGTCATGAAAAGCTCTTTTTCGGGAGCCCTTCACATACGCCGCGCCGCCGGTGGTGCCCTATGCCTGTTGGGCGTGGTGAGCACCTTCTTTCCGGTGGTGTCGCTGACGGCACTTTGCGGCTTTTGGCGACCGCTCAAGCGCTCCGGTCATACGGTTTCTTATCATCGGTCATTGGTATGTGAGGTGTTTGTCCGGGTTTTCCCAACCAAAATCCACGTCAGAAGACGATCTCCAAAATAGTCATATTGGACGTCGAACTGGCGGCCTTTGCGAAACTGTGGATCCAGGTCAACATCAAGCCGCAACTGCATAAATCCATTCCGTGGCTTGTCCACAATGTGTGCTGCGTGAAAACCAAAATGCTGGCGCGTGATCGGATAGAGCGCCTTGAAGAGACTTTCTTTTGCCGAAAAAGCCAAGCCTGTGAGCGATGCATCAACATCAATTCCAAACCGCTGACGTTCCCATTCGGAGAACACTTGCGCGCGAATTTCCGCCGCGCTCTGTGCACTCAATTGTTCCTCCAGATCAACGCCTATGCCTGAATAATGCTGACGACCAGCGGCAATGGATAACGCCCAATGGCCGGAATGCGTGATGGAGCCGATGATGTTGTCGGGCCACACGGGCGCACGGTCCGGCCCTTCTGCGGGCGCGGTCGCCGGTGAATTCAAGGATTTGAGAGATTGAATTGCGCAGAGCCGGCCTGCGACAAATTCGGCGCGTCGGCGTGCGCGCATGCGTCCGATTGTCGATGGAGCGACACCTGGAAGGGGTTGGAGACGTTGGCTGCAATGCGCACACCAGCAAAATTGCTGCGCAAAACAGGCGCAGTCCTCAGCAATACCAACAAGTTCAACGAGGCCGTCATGCTGTTTGCATTTCAAGCCATGAAACGGGGTGGTCCGGCAAGGCCACGTCGATAATGCGCAAGCACCCTTCATCAGGCGGCCAGTGTTGCCCCGCCATCGACGACAATGTCCTGCAGGGTGATATGGCTTGCCTGGTCGCAAGCGAGAAACAGGACCGTGTTGGCGATCTCCTCAGGTGTTGCGATCTTCCCCAGCGGAATGCCGAGCTTGAATTGTTCCGGGAGACCGGAAATCAGCCGTTGGCGTGCTTTCTCATCCTCAAGCATTCCAGCCAGCATGGGGGTATCCGTCGAGCCGGGCGAAACCACGTTGCAGCGAACGCCGAAGGGAGCAAGCTCCAGGCCCACGCAATGGCTGAGGCTTGCCACCGCCGCCTTCGAGGCGCAATAGGCGGTCATGCCGGTGCGCGGCACGTGTGCCGCGTTGGAGGCGATGTTGACGATGGCGCCGTGACGCTGGGCCTTGAAGGTGGGTATCCAGTGCCGCAATACATTGAACGTCCCGAATGCGTTCACATCCATGCAGGCTTTCCAATCGTCCACGCTCAGTTCCTCGGCAGATCCAAGCCGGAGGACGCCTGCCGCGTTTACTAAGACATCAAGCTGGACCGCTTCGCCTTTCAACTGCGCGGTGACGGCTGAGATACTGTCCGGACTGGACACATCTGCCTTCAGCAGACGGTACTGCGGGGCGGGGACATCAATGTTGCTATCCAACCCGGTAACGTCCGCGCCTTCGGCATGAAACTGTTCGGCTATGCGCCGGCCTATACCGGCCGCTGCACCGGTGACCAGTACCCGCTTGTTTTCAAATCTCCGCTGCGTCATGGCTCAGGCTGCCATGCGCTTGGATTCGATGAGCGACCACCAGCCATTCAGCGTCGGTGTTTTCGCCAGCTCTTCGAAGCTGACTGTGATTCCCCGTTCCTTCAATTCCGATGCCAGGACCATCACCTGCAGTGAATCGAGTCCATAGAGAATGAGGTTCTCATCAGGATCGAGTTCGGGCTCGTCTTCGACAAGCTTTAGAACACGCGCCTCAAGCCAGGTGCGGCTTGTCTCGGCATTTGCACTTTCATTTCCCGTCAGGCTGGCCGCTGAAACAACGGAGCCGCATCGTGTTGCCACATATTTGAGAGCCATTTCATGCTCCCCTTGGGAGAAGTCCGCCAGAGCATCGCCAACGACGAAAGGCTGGATGTCGCTCATGAACGCTTCCACGGCCGTGACCATGCAGCCGATATGGGCGTAAACGCCGCCAATGATAATCTGATCCCGGCCCCATTTCTGCATGCGCTCGAGGAGATCGGAGCGTTTGAAAGCGCTATAGCGCCACTTCGTCAGGACAATGTCCGCCTCTGAAGGAAGAAGTTCATCCACAATGCCTTGGAGCGCGGGGTCGGCCTGGGTCAGCCCTGGACCCCACATATCGTTCAGGAGCGCACGGTCGCCAGCCGGCTGATCATGCGGCTGGGCGGTATAGACCACTGGCACGTCATTTTCATTCGCCCATTTGCGCAAGCGCACCAAATTATCGACAAGCGTCTTCATCAGGGCGCTGTCTTCACCGTAGAAGCGCAGGAAATAGCGCTGCATGTCGTGGATCAGCAGCACAGAGCGCTTTGCATCCGGCTGCCAAGAGGTTTTGTTGGCCGGAAAGGTCTCTGGCTGCGGCATGGAATAATCGGCGATTTTGGGAATAGCCATGGGGTGTACCTCAGATAGTTTTTATGTGTTCGTTCTGTTGAGAAAGCAGCATGCGCAGCTTCTTTTTGTCGGTCTTCCCGACAGGTGTCAGCGGCAATGCATCAATGAATCGTATGCGGTCTGGCAGCTTGTATTCGGCAATGCCGAGGTTGAGCAGGTGGCGCTTCAGCAGAAGCGCTTTCGGATTTGCGTTGCTGCTGACAACAAAGGCGCAGCTCTTTTCGCCAAGAAGCGTGTCCTGCATTGCAACCAGGGCAGCGCTTTCAACATCGGGATGCAGCAGCAGAAGATGCTCGATTTCTTCCGCCGCAACCTTTTCGCCGCCGCGGTTGATCTGATCTTTCACGCGACCCACGACCCGCAGATAGCCCTCTTCGGTCTGCTGAACCACGTCGCCCGAATAATAAAAGCCGTCAGCGTCGAAAACCTCCTTGTTGTGTTCAGGGCTCTGGTAGTATCCGCGGAATGTATAGGGGCCCCGCGTTGCCAGCATGCCGGGTTGTCCAGCCTCCACCGGCGTGCCGTCTTCACTCAGGATCTTGATTTCGTCATCGGGGCTGATGGGGCGGCCCTGCGTTTGAAAAACGAGATGATCGGGATCATCCAGCCGGGTATAATTGACCAGTCCCTCCGCCATGCCAAAAACCTGCTGCAGCTTGCAGCCGAGAACCTCCGGCACCTGACGGGCCAACGAGTCTGCAAAACTCGCGCCGCCAACCTGCAACAGCTTTAGCGAACCCAGCGAAGCGCGGTGCTCGGTAGCCGCCTGCAGCCACAAAATGACTGCGGAGGGGACGAGCGCAGCTATGCTCACCTGATGGCGTTTAATGATCTCGAAGCAATTCAGCGGTTCAGGGTTTGCTGCCAGCACGACGCAGCCGCCCGCGTGAAAGATGCCAAATGCGCCTGGCGAACTCAGCGGATAATTGTGCCCGGCCGGAAGGCAGCAAAGGAAACGGCTCTCACGGGTCAGCGCACAGATTTCAGCACTGGCCCGCACGCTGTAGTCGTAATCATTATGCGTTCGCGGAATGAGCTTGGGTGTGCCGGTACTGCCGCCGGAAAGCTGAAAGAACGCGACCTCGTCAGCTGCTGTTGGCGAAACGGAGCCCGTCTCCTGCCGCTGCGAAGGCTCAAGCCAGTGCTCCAGGCTGGTTTGGCGGTTCTTTTCGCCATGAAAAATGATCGTGGCCAGATCAGGTGCCTGTTCGCGCAACGCCTCGACAAAACTGTCATCGGCAAACAAGGCATGCTCACGTGATGCAATCAGCAGCTTGGGCTTGATCTGCCCGGCATAGGCGTTGAGCTCGAGCTTGCGGTGACTGAAGAGCGCATTGAGCGGGGCAACACCGATCTTCAAAAGTGCGAAGAAGACGATGTAAAACTCCGCCACGTTGGGCAATTGAACCAAGGCCGTATCGCCGTGGCTAAGCCCGGAAGCAGCGAGGCGGAATGCCAAGTTATCCGCCTTCTCGTTCACTTGCGCGTAGGTGAAATGCCGTTCGCCGCAAATGATTGCCGTTGCATCCGGTGTTTCGGCGGCAGGTTTTTCGATCAAGCGTGAAAGCGGTTCGTCGATCCAATAGCCTTTTTGGCGATAGCGTGCGGCGAATGGCTCCGGCCAACGGGAATATTCGATGGTCATCTCAATGATCCGAATTGGTATTTACGATTTTGCTCAGGCGGCGATGCCGCATGCATTCAGCATGGTGCGCAGCTTGGTCTGCACCTCTGCCCATTCAGACTGGGGTATGGAGGCATCGACAATGCCCGCGCCTGCAAACAGGCGAATGGTATCCTCGCGCACCATGCCGCAGCGGATGGTAATCACCCATTCGCCGTTGCCCTGAGCATCGCACCAGCCGACAATGCCAGCAAAATAGCCGCGCTCGAACGGCTCGACAAACCGAATGAGCCGGTGCGCCTGTTCTGTCGGGTAACCGCACACGGCTGGTGTCGGATGCAAGAGGCTGGCAAGCTGGATGGCGTTTACGTTCGGATCGGCAACCTGACCTTCAATGCGGGTAGAAAGGTGCCAAAGCGTGGCCGTGTTGATGAGCGAGGGGGCATCGGGAATGTTGATCTGCGAGCAATGCGGCGTCAAGACGCGCCGGATGTCCTCGATCACAAGGCTATGCTCATACTGATCTTTTTCGGATGCTTCCAGTGCTGCGGCTGCCTGTCTGTCGAGCGCCGGATCCTTATCGCGTCTGGCTGAACCGGCCAGCGGGTTGGAAATGATGTGATTTCCTTCCTTCCGCAACAGCAGCTCGGGACTGACGCCGATCAACGTGCTTCCATCGTCGAGCGGAATACGAAATTGATAGCCCTGCTTGTTTTGTGCTCTGAGGTTCGCGAGAAGCTGCTCGACATTCAGCGGCGCATCGAATTGCAATTCGCGCGTTACCGACAGGACGGCCTTGCGAACGTCGCTGTGATTGAAGTTGAGGATGGCGTGTTCAACGGAACGTTTGAAACCGGCCTCATCGGGAATGCTGCGCTGCTCCACCAGCCGGGTGGGCTGCAAATCAGCAGATGCGCTTTCATCTGATCCTAGGTCCCGCCATTCATATGTTTCGGGCACGTAAAGGCAGGAAGGCTCACGCATGTCGAAGGGGATCGCGCCGATGGCGATGGGGTTTGCCTGACCGGCTCTTTGCGCCTCCGCGAAAGCGGCTTTCAGCGAAATTTGCAGCATGCTTTCGGGATGTTCGCTGCCGCGAGCCGGAGCCGCGATGTGGCGCTGTATTCCGCGGGCATGCAAGGCACGCGAGCCTGAGGTGAAAAGGAACTTTGTTGCCTCTTCGACTTGTGAATCTTCTGCAATCTGATTCGTCTTTAGAGCGCCCGATCTCATGGGTTTCTCCTGTGCGGGTGGTTGACGATTTGCTATACCTGAGTATTTTAATCATGTTTTGTCAACTGCCCAGAATTGCGATGAGAGATCTGACACAGATGCAGGCGGCCTATTGGGTCGGACGCAACGCCGAGGCCCCGCTTGGCGGTGTTTCCGCGCACCTTTATGCCGAGTTCGACGGGGCCGAAATCGACCCCGAAAGGCTGTCCGGAGCGCTTGCGAAGCTCTGCCGGAAGCATGCAATGACACGGCTGCGAATCACCCCCGAGGGTGAGCAGGAAGCGCTGTCGCCGGACGCTTCGCCTTCGCTGAAAGTGGAGGATTTCCGGGGCTTTGATAGCAAAAAGCTCGATGATTATCTTTTGCGGAAGCGAAAAGACTGGACGAATCAGAAACTGGATATTGCGCATGGCGAAAGCCTCGCGGTGGGCCTAAGTCTCTTGCCTAACGGCACCAGTCGATTGCATGTCGATACGGACATGATCGCCATTGACCCGGTCAGCTTTACCACCCTGATGGAGGATCTGGCGCGGTTCTATACAGAGCCGGATGCTGATCACGAGGCCCAGCCGGGAACCGGATTCTTTGACTGGCTGGATTCCCTGAAGGCCGATCAGGACATCGCTGCGCGCCTGGACCAGGACCGGCAATGGTGGAAAGTGCGTCTCGGTGAGATCGCGCCGGCGCCAAGTCTGCCGCAAGCTCTGAAATCCTCCGATTTCGAAGTTAACAGCGGTCGCCTCTCGAGATGGTTGCCACCCGAGATACGCAACGAACTTGCGCAGGTTTCAGGTCGCCATGGCATAACCCTTTCCACGCTCATGCTGAGCCTTTTTTCGCTCGCCCTTGGCGGGGCAACCGGTGACCGGCGATTTCGCCTGAATGTACCGATGTTCTGGCGTGAGCCTGTGGTTGAAAATGTCCAGCATATCGTTGGCGAATTTTCAAACACGTTGATTTTGAATGCCGCAATCGAAGACCATGAAACGCTCGCCGCGTTCTGCCGTAAAACCGCGCAAGAATTGGCGCAACTGTTGAGCCATTCAGCCTATCCGGGCGTCAGTGTCATGCGGGATCTTTCGCGCCACACAGGCACTATGCAGACTGCGCCGGTGGTCTTTACGGCCGGCCTTGATCTGCCATCCGGAGAGCTCTTTTCGCCGCAAGTTCGCGAGGCGTTCGGGTCGATGGAATGGGCAGTCTCCCAAGGGCCGTATGTCGTGCTCGATGCACAGGTTGCAGCGCTTGATGGCGGTATTCTGGTGAACTGGGACATTCGATTCGACCAGTTGCCGCAAGCATGGATAAGCTCTGTTTTCGACACCTATATCGACCTTGTGCAGAGGGTCGCGAGACAGCCTGACATCTTCGAAATACCCGCCGTTCAATGTGCAGACATGCAACGGGATGGCGATGCGCCGACGACGAATTGCGAGATACAGATGACGAGACCTCTATCGGCCTTGCAGAAAGCTTACCTGATGGGCCGCAGCGAGCATCTGCCGCTTGGCGGCGTTGCCATGCAGGATTTTCGCGAATACCGCGGTCGCATCGATATCGAGCTGTTGCACACGCGCCTTGAAAATCTCGTCGCTCGTTACGAGAGCCTTCGAAAGATCATTGATGCAGACAGGCTCGTGGAACGTCTGGATGAAGAAGGCCGTGTGAATTTTGAAGAGGTCAGTCTTCAGAACTTATCCTACGAAGAGGCTTTGCAGCGGGTAGACGCTATGCGGGACGACTACGCGCATTGCCTGTTCGATCTTCAGAAATCTCCATGGCAGGTCACGGCCTTCAGGCTTCCGCCGCCAGACAATCGTGATGATGATACCGTCATCGTGTTCCTGCGATTCGATGCCCTCATCCTTGATGGCCGTTCGATCTCGCTGCTTGTGTCAGAACTTTTTGGTCAAGACGAATTGACAGCGCATGAGGCGGGGGCGGAAAAAGACGAAGAGCCGGCGGTCTCGCCGGACGCGCGCCTGGCGGATGGCGCCTACTGGGCGGAAAAACTCGGTATGGTCGAAGAGCCACCGCGCTTGCCATGGAAGCGCCCACTGACAGCGATTGCAACGTCGCGCTACCAGAGATCCAGTCTTCGGATCGACAAGAATGTCTTTAAGGCATTCAGCCGCGCAGGCGCCAGACAGGGGCTGTTTAAAAACACCTGCATCACCGCAATTATTTTGGAAGTGCTCTCGCGCTGGCTGAGTGATGGAGACCTTTGCGTGGGCGTGCCGGTCGCGCCCCTGGGGGCGGCCTCTGTTGCAAACAGATCAAGCTTTCTGGCGGTCAACTGGCAACCGGAAAAATGGACTTTCGAAGAGCGGGCAAAGGGCCTGCAAGCTGATATTCTCGAAGGTTTGAACCATCTCTCCTTTTCCGGCATCGACATCAACAGGCTGTTGATGAACAACGGCGTCAGCAGCCCATCCTTGCCGGTTGTCATAACCAATGGCCTTTCGTGGCCGAACGGCGATGAACAGGCGACCGGCATGCGCTACACCGATGGTCTCACGCAGACACCGCAGATCGCAATGGATTTCCGCTTTTCGTTGTCCAGCACCGGCGATCTTGTTTTCGATATCGATTTCGCGCGCGAGGCGGTGGAAGAATATGTTGTGAATGATATTCTCGCTGCGATCGGTCGCGCTGTTGAGGCAACTGCAGCGTCAGGCGCGTTTGAGGTCAGACCTTCTGTTGTCGTGGAACGAAAGCCAGAGCTTTTCAATGCGGCGAGAAACAAGCCGGTCTATTGCAATTTTCTCCAGCGGATCAGCGAGAATCTTTTTGAAAAGAGCACTGAAAAGACGGCGCTGATTTGCGGGCCGCAGCACATTTCGTATCAGGCACTGGGCGAGAATGTGGGCCGGATTGTTGCTGCGCTGGAAGACCATGGTATCGGCAAAGGCAGTGTCGTTGCCATCTGCCTGAGACGCAGTCCTGAGCATGTAATGGTGTCTGTTGCCTGTGCTTTGATGGGCGTGGTTTGGGTTCCGATCGACGCTTCCTCTCCGGCAGACCGGCTGCAATACCTCCTGGAAAACTGCAAGCCTGCTCTTGTGGTGTCGCATCAACAGATTGCCGGATTTCAATCGATCACTCCCGCAGAGCTGTTGAATGTTGAAAGGAAAACCGGACCAGCGCCGCAACTGCAGGGGCTTGAGGCTCTGTCGACCAGCGGCGAGGTTGGGTATTATCTTTATACATCCGGGACGACCGGCAAGCCGAAATGCGTTGTGCTGTCAAACCGGGCAACCGCCAATGTCATCGGCCAGACGATCGGCAATTGGCGGGTGAGTGAGCGCGATGTCTTTCTCTCCGTGACACCGTTTCATCACGATATGTCGGTCTTCGATATTTTTGGCAGCCTTACAGCCGGTGCAACCCTTGTTCTGCCGCAGCCGGAAGAGGAAAAAGATGCCATCCGCTGGAACGCGCTGGTTCGTGAACATGGCGTGACCATATGGTGCTCCGTTCCCGCGATACTGGAAATGCTGCTCTCCTGCCGGCAAACCGGCGACCTGAAGAGCCTTCGTCTGGTTGCGCAAGGCGGTGATTATATCAAACCCTCCGTCATAGAAACGTTGCGGAATTTGAATCAGGACATGCGCCTGGTCTCTCTCGGCGGCCCGACCGAAACGACAATCTGGAGCATCTGGCACGAAATCGGCGCGCTGGACATCGAAACCATTCCTTATGGCCGTCCGCTTGCAGGCAACAGCTACTTCATTTTGAATGCGCGCGGCGAACATTGCCCTGCCCATGTCGAAGGACGGATTCACACCGCAGGCGTGAACGTTGCTCTGGGGTATCTGGAGGATGGAATTCTCAATCAGAAAGACTTTGTGACCGTCGAAGACGAAGACGGCAAGCCCGTGCGCGCCTTTAGAACCGGCGACAGGGCGCGCTACAGACCAGACGGAACAATTATATTTGCGGGTCGCGTGAATGGCTATGTGAAGGTCAGGGGTGTTCGCGTTTCATTGCCCGACATCGAGGCTGAAATCGCAAAACACCCTGGAATTCATCAGGCGCTCGCCGTGGATTACGGCGAGGAGAAACAGGGCGAAGCCGCCATTGGTATTCTCTATGTTGCCAGGGAAGGTGCGCGTCTAGACGCGCAGGCTATCCGCAATTTTGCGCGGCAGCAGCTGCCGAACTCGCATGTGCCGACGCGCTTTTCTGAGGTTGATACGATGCCTCTATCGGCAAACGGCAAGCCGGACCGGCGACAGGCACGGGCGCTTCTGACGGCATCTGCGGCGGCGCACGAACCCACCCCGACCAAGCCCGAGAACGCGGACGCGACAACGAGCCGGCGTGTTCTCGATATCTATCTGGCTGCTTTGGGCAGGCAGGATTTGGCTGATGCCAATGCGGCAACCGATTTTGTCACAATCGGGCTTCTGCCCTCGCACCTGAAAACAATTTCCCGGAACATTGGTGAGGAATTCGGCGTGGATTTGCCGCCGCGCCATTTGCTCAATTGCCGCAATGCCGATCAAGTTGCGCGGCTCCTGCCATAAATAAGAAAGGCGGAGACCCGATTTCCGCCGGCCCCAAAGGAGGATTTCATGGCCTATGCGGCTTCAGATAAAGGGTGGATGCCTCTGACGCTTCCCCAGCTTGATTTCTGGGAGGAGTTTTGCCACCACCCGCACGACCCGGTTTCGACAATCGCGCATTATCTCGATATTACCGGCGACGTGGACGAGGCGGCTTTGCTGAAGGCTATTTCCCAAACGGTCCATGAAGCTGAAGTCCTGTCGATTCGCATTCAGGTGGACCCCACAGAAAACGAACCCCGCCAGATTTGCGATCCTATGAACGTTCCGGAGGTTGAGTTTGTTGATTTGCGGACCGTAACCGACGCCTTCGAGGAAGCGCTGAAGCGGATGCGCGCCGATATGGAAGCCAGGCTTGATCTGCGAACAGACAGACTTTCCTGCCAGCGCGTCTATCGGGTCGCGCAAGACCGTTACCTTTGGTATCTGCGCGCCCATCACATCATTCTCGACGGGTATGGATTTGCACTGATTGAGCGGCGGTGTAGTGAGCTTTACGACCAGTTTTCCAATGGAGCACAAGCCGGGCCACCCTTTCACGCATTTGCACATTTCATCGAAGAGGAAGAGGCTTATCGTGCCGGCAGCCGTCACGAGA
This sequence comes from Rhizobium sp. L1K21, assembly GCF_024055895.1. Taxonomy (GTDB): domain Bacteria; phylum Pseudomonadota; class Alphaproteobacteria; order Rhizobiales; family Rhizobiaceae; genus Ensifer_A. The sequence goes on along the minus strand of NZ_JAMXLE010000003.1, from coordinate 48,068 downwards.
AGGACAGTGTATTCTGGCGCGACTATCTGGGGGATGCCGACAATCTCCCGGTTTTGAAAAGAGATGTGGAAGACTATGGCGCAGCGGGCCTTTATGCCCGCAAGGCGTTGGATGATACGATCGGCACGGCGCTCAAAGCACGGGCTGACGTGATCGGCATCGGCTGGCCCGACTTGCTGGTTCTCCTGACGAGCCTTTATTTGCACCAGGAGATAGGGCGTGAGACACATGAAGATCAGCGCGAACTTATCGTCTGGCTACCCTTCATGAGCCGCTGGGGCAGCATAGGTGCGCATGTGCCGGCCATGCTCGTGAATATTCTGCCTTTCCGGGTGCCGGTGCAAACGGGTCAGACACTGATGGAGTTTCTGCAGGTCGGCGCTGCAGCCTTGCGCAAACAAAGGCGTCACGGCCGCTACCGAATCGAACAGATCGCCATGGATCAACACCTTGAAGACGGCAGCCGGTTCTTTTTCTCGCCGCTCATCAATGTACTTCCCTTCACGGCTCCGACGTTTCCAGGCTGCCAGACCGAGCGTCATGTTCTGGCCAGCGGGCCTGCAGACGGGTTCAACCTGACCTTTCGTGCAAATGAGGATGCTTCGCACTTGACCTTGGAGATCGATGCAGATCCCGCCCTGACCAGCAAAGAGCAATTCGAAAGGCACGGCCGTGATTTTCCGGTCTTCCTCAAAAACGCTTTGTCGGCAGACGCTTTGGAAAGACCCTTACATGTGTTGAGCCAACAATTCGCTGCCGCCTGATTTTATCGGGGGTGACGAACGGCAAACCCGGCTTGCGTGACCCAAGCCGGGTTTGTTTTGTTCACGGTGTCGGGTCAGCCGACGGTGGTCAAATCCAGCTCTTCAAGCTGACGTGCCGAGGCGTTGGGGCGTGCAAACTGAGCAAACATGTCCACGGTTGCCTTGCGCAGGCTCTCCACCCGGTCAGGGCCATAGCGGTCTGCCCTGTAACTCATGAGGATACGGATCGATCGTTCTCGGCCGATCATCTCTTCCATCACCTCGAATTGCAGGCCTAGAAGCGATTCATGCTTGTCGGGATCAACTTGCCTGAATTCAATCCTGCCGTCATTGCCTGAGGGCAGGGTGCCATTCAGCTTGTTCTTGGCGTGTATCTGGATGAACACTTCAAACAAATGATCCCTGCCGGGTTGCATGCCGAGCGCTTCTTCCACGAGATCCAGCGGGATTTGTGAATGCGGGAGCGAATCATTGATTGTGGTTTTGACCTGCGCGATCAGTGAGCCAACTTTGGTCTTGGGGCTCATTTGCACCCGGTGGGCGGCAAGCGTGGTGAAATATCCGATTGTGTCGAAAAATTCCGGATCGGTGCGCCCTGATGCCGATGTGCCGATCACCAGATCATTCGATGCGCCGAGACGATAAAGCGTGGATGCGATGGCGGCATAGGCGATATTGAAAAGCGAGGCGTTATTTTCGCGCGCGAGCGAATAAAGACCATCGCACACCGATTGATCCAATTGCATTTCCACCCAGCCACCAGCCGGGCTCGTCTCCTCAGCTTGAGCGTCTTCCAGATGAGGATCATTCTTGAAAAGCGGCAGCGGAGGCGGCGCGCCACGCAACATGTTCACCCAATAATCCAGATGTGCCTGGTCGACGCCCTCGGCACTCTGTTTGGCTGCGAAGTGTTCAAATGCAAGCGGTGTTGTATCCCAGTGCGGTACACTGCCGGTCGTGCGCGCGCGATAGGCCTCGGCAAGCTCGTCCATCATCAAGTTAACCGACCACTCGTCAAGAACGATGTGATGGAAGAGGAAAGAGAGCAACTGCTCGCCCGTTTGTGCGTCGCGCATGAAGCGAAGACGCAAGGGAAGCTCCTTGGAAAGATCAAAATGGTATCCCGCTTCCACATGGCGGTCAGTGTCGGTGCTCTCTTCGCTTGTCCAGAACCACTTGAAGCGTGGAACATCATCTATGGGCACAACCTGCTGGTAGACTGCGTCACCATCGCGAACAAAGAGCGTGCGCAATCCCGGATGACGCTCCAGAATATCCATGAAGGCATTTTGAAACGCCTGTTCGTCCACCGTATCGAGAAAACGGAGCGCGAAGGGGATGTTGAATATTTCGCCGAAGCCGAATGCCGCGTAGGCTTTCCACAATGACTGTTGGGCGAGAGAAAGCGGCGTTTTTGCATTGGCTGGAAGCGGATGTCCCGTGCTGGGCGTGCCGGGTGTCGCTTCGACTATTCGTGCATGCTTTGCAAGCTCAGCCGCGGTGGGATAGCTGAACAGCGTGTTGAAATGCACTTCGATCCCATGTTGGCTCAAGAGGCGGCCGATAATGCGTGTGGCGATGAGGGAATGCCCGCCGAAGTCGAAGAAGTCGTCCTGCGCATTCATGCCCGGCATATCCAGCGCGTCGCGGAATTCCGCAAGAATTGTCTTCGCGATTTCGTCTGTCTCGACCTGTTGGCTTGTGACTGGCCGAAGAGCCGTGACGTCCTGATCGACCTTTTTGGTTGCCGCCATCATCGGTCGTGCTGCCGGCGTATCGGTAATAAAACGGATAAAGCTTTCCAGCAGAAAAGCACCGATATTGGGAGACATCGCCTGCCCGGTTGTGAGCTGAATGCGCAAATTGCCATCTGTGGCAGGACCCACGGCCAGGGCCAGTTCAGGCCGCCGCTCAAGAGCGGGAACGGTGAGACGCCTGGCGGTGATGTCCTGAAAGGATATGAACGCGGCAGGATCGCCAAGCCAGGTCACAAGCAGCCGCGGCATGTTGCCGGAAGCCGCTTCGTTTCGGCTTTCATCCTGATCATTGCTCTGCATGATCTGCTGTAAGCTGGTCTCCAACGGCGCATTGCCATGCACAACGACCTCGCGCATCTGCGGCGCACCGATCGTGCAGTTGTTGTCTCCAAGGCTCCTGGCCGGATCGCAAGGTAACCAGACACTGACAGCGTCGTGTCCACCGAACTCACACACAAACGCGGCAAAACGAGCCGCTATAGGGGCGAGAATGCGATCGGGTTCCAACCCGCCTTTTGCCACATCCTTCAATCGGTCAGCGGGGATGAGGCAACCATATGCCCGCGCGCTCTGCGGCCATGGCGTCGCTGCGTATTTTTCGGTCACATCGTTCAGGCCGATATCGAGTAGCGTTCCTGCGCGCTGCGCCCATTCGATGGGGGATGTTGCTTCAGACAGGCCGGCATTCGCGGCCATTCGTCCTGTCTTCTCCGGCAGCATGACCGGACTTCCGGCAAAAGCCCGGCTTATGCCCTTGAGCAAATCTTCTGCCGACCAGCTTTCGTCCAAAATGCGGTGAAGGACCATGCCGAGTGTGACGGAGTCTTTCGAAACAAAAAGCCTGATTCTGAAAGGAGGCTGCGTTTCAAGGTCCCACGGCAAGGCCTGCAATGACACCAGTTCTTCGATAATCTGGCTCTCTGCATCGGCATGCAGAATTTCGAGATACTCCCCAGGCTGTTCCGGTTTTGACTTGCTCAACGTGTCTTCGTCAAAATGATAGCGGACATCGAGCCCCGGCATACCATGAAACAGGTTTCGTATTGCATCGGCCAATCTGAAAACAGCGATCGAACCGCTCAACTGATAGGCAAGCGCATAGCAAAATGGTGTTTCGGGATTCTGTTGTTGGGTCAGCCAAATCCGCTCTTCGTATTCGCTGGGCTCTCCATTGCCCCAAAGGGCCTCAGGCGCATTGTTGGACTCTAATCGGTCGTAAGTGCCTTCGTTGCTGACGCGCAGGTTGCTACTGTTCAGAGCCATTTTGTATTTCCTCTTCTGCGGCATTAAGCCGTCTCGTTTGATGCGGCCTTCTGCCGACAAACGAGCGCTCCCCACGATCGCAGCGTGGGATGGGCCGCGAGATCCGCATAGTCTATGCGCCGACCAGCAAGCTCGGAGAGCGGTTTTATCAATTGCATGATTGCCAATGAATGCAGGCCGACCTCGATCAGGTTCTGATCGGCGTCGAGCTCGGACATGACGTCATCAAGGACCGTTGCCAGATGGCCTCGAATTTCTTCGATGATTTCCATCTTGAATGCCGCGTTATTCTTCAAAGTGGTCGTGGACACCTGTGGCACCACGTCGCCAGTAACCGGAGGCGCGAACCCATTTCGGATTGGTCCCGACGTCGTTCACGAGATAATGGCGCAGATTTTTGGCGGCTGCAGATTCGCAGGCAATCCAGCTATGGAAGTCGCCTGCGGGCAGCGTTTGTTCGCGCAAAGCATTCAGCAGAATCTGGTCTGCTTCTCCTGTGGTCTGGCTTCTGCACACCCAGGTCTCGACAATGTCTGCCTCGGTGCGAAGATCAATACGATCGTCGACGGTCTCGACCTCAACGATGACGACGGCGCGAGCGCTGGCTGGCAATTCCTCAAGACGGCGTGCAAGTGCGGGAAGGCCGGTTTCATCGGCAATCAACAAGTGCCAGTCAAAGTCAAAAGGCACGACAAAGGAACCGCGCGGTCCGGCAACCCAGGCGCTGTCTCCCTGTTTGACCTTTGCTGCCCACTGGCTCGCCGGCCCGTCGTGACCAAGCAGAAAGTCGATATCGAGCTCGCCGCTGTCGGCGTCATAGCGGCGGGGCGTATAATCGCGGGCGATCGGCTTATCTTCACCCTTGGGGAATTCCACGCCATTGGGGCCAATAATCGGCAATACGGGCTCGGAACGCCCCTCGGCAGGAAAGAACATTTTCACATGATCATCGAAGCCGAGGCTCTTGAAGCCCTCCAGTTCGGGTCCCGACAGTGTCACGCGCATCATGGAAGCGCCGACCTTTTCCAGGCGTTTTACGTGCAGATGACGCAGGCGTAGGTCAAAACGATGCCGTTGCGGGGTGCGGTCGATAACAGGTGTTGAATGCTTTGCTTCAGCAGACATGATAGATCCTTCAAAAAGCTGCTTCATTTCGCGGAATGGCTTCAAATCATTGAAATTATAGCGACAATTTCGACCATTCTCCCAAATTTGCGTGCAGAATAACAGCCCGCGAAAAGGCTCGCAATATAACTAGTCTAAAAAAATCAAGTTTTATTGCGCTACGCCTGGCACACGGAAATCTGCAATCAGCGGCGACGCCAGGTTCCCCCGGTTTCTCGGTTGGCTTCGGCCGCCGCTTTGGCGAGCGCTTCACCGTCTTCTTGTCGGCCCGGTTGCCGCATATCGTTGACCGTGGTCATGACACAGGCAATTTCCTGCTGCGCATCGAAAACGGCGGCAGCCTGCCCGGTAACCTCCTGGAGAAGATGGCTGGTGAGTTCGCTGAACCCGGTCTGCCGAATCTGCTCCAGCGTTTGCGCGTCTGGGGGCTGACCCCTGAAATGTCTTGGCTGTAAGTCTCTGGCCTTCTGGATACGATCTGGCGGGAGAAATGCCTGAAAAACAAGACCGCTCGCGGTATTGTCCAGTGGCAATATATCGCCGATTGCCAGTGAGCTTATGGAAAAATGCGCGCTCCTGTACCAGCGCACCAGCGTTGGCCCTCTTTCCGTCCACATCACCACCCCGCCGCTCGCTCGGTGGTATTGAGCCAGCAATTTCATGTGCCGTGAAGCGACGTCCACAGGGTCAATCCTGCGCATTGCGCCGATTCCGAGGTCAAGGGCCGTCGGTCCCAGATCGTAAAATCCGGTTACCGGATCCTGGGACGCCAATCCTTCCTTGACAAGGCTTTGCATATAGCGGTGAGCTGACGAATTTCCGGTTTGAGCCTCGCGAGACAAGGCGCCGAGCGGCAAGGGTTCATCGGCGTTGGCGAGGATCTTCAAAAACCGCGTGGCTATGGAGACTGACTGGATCGTGCCGGTGCGCCTGTCTTTGCCGAGGGCCTTCTTTTCTTTCGGTATTTCCATTTGCGACAGGCCGAACCTCAAAAGTCGAAAAGTAGGCCCAGCCTAACGGAAGTCGAACCTCCTGTCATGTCCTCCGCTGATGATCATTTGTTGCCAAATAGCAACAGACAGAGAAATCCACGGGCAGATGAAAAAAAGCAGAATGCATTCTGGATTGTGGAATCGATAGGCCGATGATTAAAGATGACAAATTAATTCATGTTTAAGGGGCTAGAGATGAAAACTGAACGATCAGCTGCGTACCTATGCAATGCGAGTGCAATCGCCATCATGGTTGTGATGGCCGGCAATGCTGTTGCGCAGGATGCTGTGACCAGCACGCGAGGCGCTACCCAGCTGGAAGCCATCACGATTACCGGTGAAAAGGTTTCCCGAAGCCTTCGCAATACGGCCTCGTCGGTCAGCGCGATTGATTCGGAAACACTGGAAAAAGACAGTGACGCAGCTTCTGTTGCCGACGTGATCAAGTCGGTGCCGAACGTCACTTTTACGAGCACCGTAGGCGCGCCCATCATTCGCGGCCAAGATACGCAAGGGCCCAATTATGGCTCAACGGCATTTTTCGGGGGAACTGTGCCGCGCGCAACAATCAATCTCGATGGCCATTATCTGAACTTCTATGAGTATGTTTATGGCGGGGCGTCGATCTGGGACGTCGATAGCATTGAGGTTTTCCGCGGCCCTCAGACCACCTCCCAAGGTGCAAACGCCATTGCCGGCGCGATCATGGTGAACACCAAGGATCCGACATTCGAGCCGGAGGCCGCCTATCGCGCCGAGGTGGGAAGCTATAAAGGAAAACGGGCCTCGGCCATGGTTTCCGGACCGCTCGGTGATAGCGGTTTGGCGGGTCGTGTCGCGGTGGATTACTGGGGACGTGATACGTTTATCGATTATGTGAACACGGCCTTTAACAAGGGCGATACGGATCAAAACCTGCGCTCATTCAATGGTCGTGCAAAACTTTTGTGGGAACCTGATGAAATTCCCGGACTGAGCGCAAAGCTGACCTATTCCCATATCCAGAATAACCGGCCGACCTGGGAAGCAGCTTCATCGCCCTATTCAAATTTGGACAGCACAACGACGTCCATGCCAAGCTGGAAGTCGCGTTCGGATACCGGAGTCTTCGACATCTCCTATGATTTTGAAAATGGCGTGAAGGTCTTCAATCAATCGCAAATTTCGAAGATGCATGTGGATCGCGTCGCTGCGCCAGTCACCAACGGTTCTGCGACAATCGATCAGACAAACTACTCAAACGAATCGCGTGTCACGTTTGGCGATGAAGATTCCATGTTCAGCGGAATGGCCGGTGTTTACTTGGCGCGCACCCTATCGCATGACCGCCTGAACATCAGAGGCATATCCGATTTTCATGATCGGAAAACAAATGTTGGTGTGTTTTCCGAAGTCAGCTACCGTCCGACCGATCGTTGGACGATTACAGGCGGCTTGCGCTACCAGAACGATCACATTCAGCGCAGCGGCTCTTCGCCCTATGCAACTGGAGCCTTGGACTACGACCGCACATTCGATGCGTGGTTGCCGAAACTTTCGGTTGCCTATGATCTGACACAGGACCTGACAGTCGGCGGTCTGGTCAGCAGAGGCTACAACCCAGGCGGCGTCAATCTGAGCTTTGCGGGCAAGAATTACATCACCTTTGAGCCGGAAACCTCATGGAATTATGAGCTTTTCGCCCGCGCAGAATTGATGGATGGTCGCCTCAACATCACAACGAACGTCTTTTATACCGATTACCGAAATTCCCAGCGCCTCTTGCCTGACTACCTGGGTACCACCCAGTACGGCAGTATTGTCGTCAATGCCGATAAGGCCCATTCCTACGGTCTTGAGGTTGGCGTGGATTGGATGGCACGTGACAACCTGCGCATCAGAGCCGGTGCTGGGTTGCTCAAAACTGAAATCGGGACATTTGTCGACAGCCTGGGCAATTCCTACACGGGCAACGAGTTCGGGCAGGCACCGGGTTATATGCTGAGCCTTGGAGCGGATTGGGATGTAACTGAAAAGCTGACCGTGAGCGGTGATATCCGCTTTACGGACGGATACTATTCCACAGACGAAAACCAGGCCATTTACGCAGTTGACAGCTATGCGGTTGCCAATGCCAGCATGTCATATGCGTTCAACGAAAAGGCTGAGCTTTACGCTTATGTGAACAACATCTTTGACAAGCGTGCGCCGACCTATCTTTCCACAGACCGCGCCGTTGGAGGTACCGTGGCCAACATGCTGGAACCACGCACTTTCGGCGTTGGCATCCGCGGCAAGTTCTAAAGCGTCATAAAGCAAGGGCCGTGGCCTCGTGAGGCGCGGCCCTTGTTGCCGAAGAAAAATACCCCAATATCCGACGAGGACGAAGGAAAACGACCCATGCCGGTAACCAGCCAGGGCCAAGACATCAACATGGCAGGCGAGGGACCGCCCATTCGTCTCCTCCAGCAAATAGCAGCCTACCGGACCTCGCAATGCCTGCGGGCGATCGTTGAATTGGGAGTCCCGGCGTATCTGCAGGATGGATATGTGTCCGGCGATGATCTTGCCAAGGCTGCTGGTGCCCACGCGCCATCCCTGGAGCGCGTCTTGAACCATCTCGTTAACGAAGGTGTCTTCCTAACTGATGACGGCGGCAACTATGGGCTCTCTGCGGCGGGGCGGGCGCTTTTGCCCAACCGCCCGTTTTCTTTGCACCCGTGGATCAATTCCGAATTACACCCGCTTTACTGGCGGGCCTGGGAGAAGCTTCCCGAACAGCTGAAAAGCGGCCGGCCGGCATTTGAAATTGCGCATGGCAAGGGGCTGTTTTCCTGGCTTGCCGAGGATGTGGATGCGCAAGCGCGGTTCGACGCGGAAATGCGGGCGGCGTCAACAGCCATGAGCGGAATTGCAGTCAGGCATCTCGATATTCCCGCCAATGCCCAAGTCGTCGATGTCGGCGGCGGAGACGGATCTCTTCTGGCTCAGATTCTTCATCACAAACCTGACGCAACCGCTGTGCTTCATGAATTGCCGCGGAGTACCGCAGTCTTGAACCCCGATTTTGCGGCGTTCGTCAATGAAGGGCGTGCTCAGGTGATAGAAGGCTCCTTCTTTGACGCAATTCCGGAAGGTGGGGATGTCTATCTCTTCAGCCGCGTTTTTCACGATTTCGACGATGACGCGGTCGCCGGCATACTCGGCAATCTGCACAGGGCGACCAAAGGCAAGGAACGCCTCTTCATTATCGACATGATGCTTGACGCGCAAAAGCTGAAACAACCGGCTGCATCCTCTCAGGATATCATGATGATGGTTCTGCTGGGCGGACGGGAACGGACACCCGAAGCCTTTGCCGATCTCTTGCGCCTGAACGGCTTCGAGGCTGTGGCTACGACACCGACGCCATCGCCGCTCAGCATCCTCGAATTCCGCCGAAGCTGAACGTGTAATAGGTCCTGACCCCAAATAGATCGGCCCGGCAATGGTTCAAACCGATGCCGGGCCTTGGTTTCCAGCTCTATTGGCTGCTCGTTTTTGACCATTTCTCGAAGGCATCGAGTGTATGCAACGCGCTGGCGACAGTGGGCGAGGTCACTTTTGCTGAATCGAGAAACAGAACCTGTCCTTCACGGGCTGGTTTGAGAAAGTTCTCCCAGCCGGGCAGGATTTTGTCGAGCGCCTGCCTTGAGCCGGCTTCTTCACGATTGTCGCTCATGTAGCTGTTCATGACCACCAATAGGTCCGGTTCCAGCCGTCCCAGGGCTTCCGTGCTGAGCGGCACAATGAGTGTTGATCCCATGCCCGAACCATTGCCTTGCTCATCAAGCGCGAGGCGCTTGTAGCCCAGATCTTCCAAAGCCTGAACCGCGCCCGACATTTCACCAACGGCGTTGATCTGATCTGTCAGAAAGATTGCCAGGTATGTCTTTCCCTCCAGGCTTTCAGATAGCGAGTTCCGCACGGATTCAAGCCTTGCCCTGTATGTCTTCATGCGGTCGTCGAAAGCGTCTTCCCGCCCCACCAGCTTGGCGAGATCGCGCTCAATGTCGATTCCGCGGGTTTTCCCCGTACTGACATTTTGCAGGTATGTCGGTGCGACGGTGGAAAGTTGATCGACAGAATCGATGTCGAGTTCGGAGCCAATGATCAAATCCGGATCAAGCGCGCGCAGTCTCTCCAGATCGATCTGGCCGAAGGGGCCGATGCCTTTAGGCTTTTCAACGCCTTTTCCGAATACCACATCGATAAAGTCAAGCTTCGTTGAGAACGAGCCGTCATCGTTGCGGCCGTAGCTGCCGGTCAGGTTGACGCCGAGATCGATCAGCGGCAGGCCGAGCAGCGGTTCATGCATGACGACGATCCGTTGCGGGTGTTCGGGCACAGTAACCGAACGCCCCGCATCATCGGTGACCGTTTGATCGTCTGCCAATGCAGCAGATGCAACGAAAAGCGCGGTGAGGAAGGGGAGTAGTCGCATTTTATCGTTTGTCCTTTCTAGTGCTTGTGCTTCCTGCTCAGCGCTTGAAGACGCAGGGCAAGGATGAAAAGGGGGACGCCGATAATGGTGAGGCTCAAGCCTATCGGCAGTGGAAGGTCACCGGCCAAGCGTCTGGCAACCGTGTCGGCACCAATCACCAGAATTCCGCCAACCAGACCCGAAAGCAGCAGGCGCGCGCGCCCGCTCGCCGGGGACAGAAAGCCGGCAATATGGGGCGCAAGAACGCCCAAAAATGTCAAAGGTCCGACAGCCGTAACGGCGGCTGCGTTCAAGAATACTGCGAAGATCAGGATGAGGGGACGTGAACGGCCCAGCGGCTCGCCGAGTGCCATGGCCATCTCGTTGCCCAGGTCATAGGTGGAAAGTGCACGGCCCCACAAGAAAATGCCGGCGAAGCTGAGACCAAAGGCAGGCAAAAAAGTTGCAATCAATGACCAGCTTGATTGGAAGAGGGAGCCTGCCAGCCATTGAGAAAGCCCCATTGAGACTTCGCTTGGCGTGTAGAGAAGCATGAGTGTATTGGTCGAAGACAACACCGTTTCCATGGCAATGCCCATGAGCATGATGGCAAGCCCGCTGGAACGTTCTCCACCGACCAGCCAGATCAACAAGAGCGCAACGCACAGCCCGCCCGCCATTGCCGCCCCGGCAACGAGAATTTTGGGGGCGGCGGGTGCCAGAACCATAAGCAGAAGGATGGTTGTCATGGAGCCCTGGCTCAGGCCGAATAGGCCCGGATCGGCAAGGGGATTGCGCGCAATGGACTGCAGGATTGCGCCGGAGATTGCCACACACCAGCCGGCCAGGAATGCCATGAGCAGACGCGGCAGGCGAACCGTCCACAACGCGTAGGCCTGATCGTCACTCAACCCGGAACCGAAAATATTCTGTAGCAGATCGGTCATGCCTGTGCTTGTGGCGCCGGTTTCCACCGCAAGGGCAGCCAATATCAGCGCGACAAGCATCAGGCCGATGCCGGCCAAGAGGTTGTGCAGTCGAATTTCCAAACCGCTTTCGAAGCGGTAGACCACCTTTCGGTCCAAAGCCCTCGTCCACCTCATGTCGACGCTCTGACGCTGTTGGAAAGATAGAAGCGTTTGACAATGACCACGAAAAGAAGCCCGCCCAGAAGATCAAGCAGCGGGCCGGTGTGGAGCACATAGGGCTGAAATGCCTCTCGCGCGATCAGGTCGGCAATCAAGCAGATGCTGGCACCAAAAAGGGCACTGACGGGAAGAGCTCTGGCAAAATGATTGCCGGTCAGGGGCCGAACCATATGCGGAACGACGAGACCTACGAAGCCGATAGGGCCACAAACGGCGACCGCCGAAGCCGTGGCGATGACCGTGGCGGTCAACGCAACGACATAGATCAACCGCACGTTGACGCCGGCGGAGGTTGCCTTTTCCGGGCCAAGCTGGATTAGCGTCATCGGGCGGACGATCGCCAGGAGGACCGTCAAGCAAAGAATGCCGAGCCACCAGAAGGCGCCAAGCCGTTCGAAGTAGACATGATTGATGTTCCCGCTGACCCAGCCGAGGAATTGTGTCCTCAAGCCTGGATCAGCAAGCAGTAGTGCGCTGGTCAGCCCCGCAAAGAACATCGACGTCAATGCGCCGGAGAGGATGAGTGAAAGTCCGCGAGGATCGTTGACCCGGCCTGCCAGTCTGGCAACGAGGAAGCAGGTCAAGAAGCCGCACACGCCTCCCGCCAGCGCTGCTGCACCTTGCGCGAATAGACCAAGATTGAAGAACAGCGCACCGGCAACCACGAAAAATGCGGCCCCGGCGTTGATCCCCAAAGTCGAGGGTGCTGCAAGCGGATTGGCAATCAGTCCCTGCAGCACCATCCCGGAAACCGCAGTCATCGCGCCGGCGTAAATGGCAATCATCGCCCGGGGCATGCGCTGGTAAACGATGACCGATTGTTCGTAGCTTGTCGGGTCGAACTGCGTTATCGCCCTGAAAAAGGCGTCGAACTGCCAGACGCCCGCTCCAAAGGAGAGATTGGCGACGAAACCGCAAAGCAATATCAGCATTGCAGCCAGAAAAACCGGAACGGCTTTCCTCATGCGGTCACCGCCGTTCGTTCGCTCCTGCGCGGCAGGCATACCAGCCGGCCGGCATGGTCAAAAATATCGGCTTCAACATCGAAGGTTCGCCCGACATTGCTTGCGTTTACAACGTCGCTTACCGGCCCGGATGCCAACAGGGTGCCGTCATTCAGCATCACGACATTGTCGGCGAAAGCGGTTGTGAGGTTGACATCGTGCAACACCAGAATGACGGTCTTGCCATGCTCTTCGCTGAGCGATCGCACCAGTTCAAGAACGGCATATTGATATTTGACGTCGAGATGGTTGACCGGCTCGTCCATGAGGATGATATCGGTGTCCTGCGCGAGAACCATGGCAATCCATGCGCGCTGGCGCTGACCGCCTGAAAGCGCATTAACCTGCCTTGAGGCCATACCCTTCAGTCCCACAATCTCCAATGCTTCGCCGAAGAGACGCCTGTCTTTTGCCGATGGCCCCCCCACCAGCGAATAGCGGGAGTATCCGGCAAGCTCTATCAATTCACCAAGCGTCATATAGTCGGGGCAGTGACTTTCCTGTGGCAGATAAGCGACCTGTCTTGCCAACTCACGGCGCTTGATCTTTTCCATCTCACGGTTACCCAAAAGCACTTGGCCGGAAGAAACGGGCAAAAACCCCATGATGGCCTTCAGCAAGGTCGATTTGCCGCAGCCGTTCGGACCGATCAGGGCGGTGACCTTTCCTGGAGCGAAGGCCACCGAAAGGTCCTTCAACACGGGCGTTTGGCCATAGGAGACCTGCAAATTTTTCACTTCAATAAACGACATGGATACCTTTCGTCGGCTCTTGGCCGGGAAATTAAACTAGACTAAAAGAGGAAGCAATTTAAATGTGGAATGCGTTCCGCAATTCGAAGGCGCATATTCGGAAGGTTTTCATGGCTCCGCAAAAGAAGCTGCATATCGGCATGTCCCTGGCTCCAACCTGGCTGAGTGGGGAAGCCTGGAGACGAGAAGACAGCAATGTTGAAGGTCTTTTCTCGAGCGACTTTTATGTTGATATCGCCAAACGCTCCGAGGCTGTGCACCTGGATTTCGTGTTCCGTCCGGATGCCCTGTTTCTGCCGCTTGAGATGATCGAAAACGGATCAGGCTTCGCAAGCCTTGATCCCACGCTGCTTCTGGCGTCGCTCGCGCGCGAGACAACGCATATAGGCCTGCTGTCGACGATTTCGACGATCTTCTTTCCGCCCTATCTGGTGGCGCGCCAGCTTCAAACACTGCACTGGCTGAGCAATGGCCGCGCGGGATGGAATGTCGTGACGGCATTGAACGGACACGACAATTTCGGCCTGGAAAATATGCCGTCTTCACAGGAGCGGTATGACAGGGCTGAGGAATTTACGGCGGTGGTTCGCCAATTGTGGGAGAGCTTTCCCAGCGATGCCCTGAAGCTCGACCGTGGGAGCGGACGTTTTGCCGACCCCGAAAAGGTGAGCGCGATCAATCACGTCGGCGATTATAATCGGGTCAAGGGACCGCTGAACCTGCCGGCATTCGGAAAATCGCCCATACCGCTGGTGCAGGCGGGTGCGTCTGCGCGCGGTCGATCCTTTGCCGCATCGATTGCAGACGCTATTTTTTCGTCTTCCCCAGATATGGAATCCGCGATCGAATTGCGTCGCGACCTGCGCCGCCTTGCCGAAACCCACAATCGCAGCGCAGATTCGGTCAATTTGATGCCTGGCCTGAGCCTCTACCTTGCCGAAAGCCGCAAAGAGGCCGACGATCTCTTCAGGCAAACGCATGCCCGCACGGAGAAGGCCAGAAAGCTGAACACGATCAAGAACTTGATAGGACTTGATCTTGCCGAATGGCCGGAAAGCAGGCGTGTTTCAACGCCTGATCTTCCTCCACCGCTGGCCCAGCCCTACAGCGGTACCCATGCCGAGCTCCTGCGCCGCGCAATTGAGCGCGATCAGCCGACCGTTGCGGAATTGCTTTGGCGTCCTGAGGTCATGGGGTCGGCCCACTGGCAGATCATCGGCACAGTCGACGACGCATTCGAGGAAATCCGCAACTGGGCCGAGGCCGGTGCCATGGATGGCTTCATTCTGCTTCCCGGCGGCTCGGTCACTTCCATGCACCTTGCGCTCGAAAAACTCGTTCCGCGCCTGAAAGATGCGGGACTGTTTCGCGAGCGCTATGCAAGTCCTTATTTCGCTGACCATTTGCGGGCCTGACGTCCGGCATCTGGTGCCACAGAGGGGAAGTCTTGGAAATCACGGTTTTCCGGTCCCGCTTTTCCGATATCCGGTTTTCATTGAGCGCAGACGGCATTGAGGACACCTGGCGCAAACAGAGTGCTGCGATAACCAAAAACATTCTGCTGTTTCCGAAAGCCCTCCTCTACTTGCGCCTGAAAACGAGGGGGCAACCATTCACCCGGTCGGTGATCGAGGCGAGCCAGTCGCCTGCCGCCGCGTCAGTTGCCAGATAAGCGTCCAAAAAGGCCAGCGTAATTTGGAAGACGGCTTCCTTCTGTGCTTGCACGGGCATCTGATCCGGGCGCGCTATGCCGCCGAGATAGTGATCGGCATCGGTCAGCAGCGCCAGATATTTGTCGCCCGGCGGCGCGAATTCATAGGGCTCGACCTTCCAGTGCCAATCCTGACCCTTGGCTCCGCCATCCAGCGTGCCGGTCACATTCAGCATGGGTCCGGTGATTGCACTCCATGATCCTTCGCGAAGACCCTGCTGATCCCGCCCTTGTGCGCTTAGAAGGACTGCTGCGGCAAAGCGGGCATCCTTGAAATTCTGCTTGCCTTTCTGCGGCAGATCAATCTCGGCTCCGGCAAACAGCTGCGATGTATAGGCGCCGAAGGAATGGCCCGTGATCGCGCAGGCAAGCGATGAGGATTGCGACCCGCAGGTTGCTTCCAGGACGGCCTCCATGTGGTCCATCAGTTGCCGCACGATGCGGATTCGTTCCATCCAAAAGTGCGGTGAATGCAGGATCTCAAACATGCGCGCCCGCACCTCGGGCATGTCAGCCCACCGATTGAGATTGCTGGACGGATCGAGACCGAGGCCGGGTTCTGCCGCCGCCACTGCCCCGATCCAGTCCGGGAATGTCGGGTGGACAACGATATAGCCGTGCGCTGCCCAGTGGCTGGAAAGCTCGGCATAATCGTGTCCGCTCGCGCTCAGCCCGTGGCAGAAGACGATAAAGCCCTTCACGTCGCCACGCTCGGGCCAGCGGCAAACGAGCGGCAGCGGCCTATCATCAGTCACACCAGGAAGCCTTAAGTCGGTGCGAATTTCAAAGCCTTGGCCGTTTGCGGCGTGACGGTAAGGGACTTGCGTCATAAAGCTTTGCGCTCTCTCTGTTCGGATTGGCGGACTTGATCGCTGGCATAAAGGAAGCAGTTGGCGACACCGCCGCCATCAACGGGATATGCAGGTGGTGTCTCGGTCTGGCAGCGCGGCATCACCAGCGGGCACCTGTTCTTGTAGGGGCAACCCGTTTCGGCAACACGCTGCGTCTCCTGTGCGGGCGACAGTTTGCGCTGTGCGCGACGAGCGCGCTGCCTGGCCGGATCAAGAAGCGGCACAGCATCCAGAAGCGCTCTTGTATATGGATGCGCTGGAGACTTGTAGACCCTGTCAGATGGTCCTTCCTCGACAATGTGTCCGAGATACATGACCGCAATTCTGTCCGAGATGTGGTGTACCAGGGCGAGGTCGTGGGCGATCAAGAGATAGGCGATGCCGAACTGGTCCCGACGCTCGTAAAGGAGATTGATAATCTGGTTCCGCGTCGAAACATCAAGCGCACTCACAGGCTCATCAAGAACGATGAGCTTCGGCTGCAACGCGAGTGCGGAGGCGATGGCGATGCGCTGCCTCTGTCCACCGGAAAACTGATGCGGATGACGATTGAGATGCTCCTCCTGCAGCGATACCAGCCTGAGAAGTTCGATGGCGCGCGCGCGCCGCTCGACCTTGCTCATTCGTGTGTGAACCCGAAGGGGTTCGGTGACGATATCCTCGACGGTCATGGACGGATTGAGCGAGGAATAGGGATCCTGGAATACAGCCTGGATTTGTTTGCGGACCGGAAGCGGATAGCGGGATCCCAGGGATGCGAGATCGACGTTGTCGAACTTGATGCACCCGGAAGATGCCGGAACCAGACCAAGCACGGTATTGGCCAGAGACGATTTGCCGGAGCCGGATTCGCCCACCAGACCCAACGTTTCGCCGCTGCGAATGGTAAGGTTGGCGCCTTTGACAGCGTGGAAGGACGTTCCGCCGAGGCCGAGAAGGGACCGTTGCCGGTATGTCACCCAGAGGTCGGCGATCTGAAGCAGGGGGCTGTCGCTCATGGTCTTCGCCCCAGATTGAGTTCATCTGCGCGAATGCAACGGACACGCCTTGACGTGCCGACCAAGGGAATACGCGTCTCGCATGCAGACGTCTTGTAATCGCAGCGATTGGAAAAACGACACCCCTGAGGCCAGTTGCCAGGCCGCGGCACGCTGCCGCGGATGGTCGGCAGGGGCGGCTCGCGATCCGAGGCGTGCGGCATGGCGTGCAACAGGCCGCGCGTGTAGGGATGGCGTGGTTTGGCAAACAGGGCATTGACCTCCGCCATCTCCACCATTTCGCCAGCATACATGACCGCGATGCGATCGCAGATGTCGGCGGCAACAGCGAGATCGTGTGTGACGAACAGGATCGCCATGCCATATTCTTCCTGCAGGTCGCGGAACAGATCGAGGATTTCCTGCTGCACGGTGACGTCGAGTGCGGTGGTGGGTTCATCGGCAATGAGCAGGGAAGGATTGCAGCTGAGCGCACGAGCAATGGCAATGCGCTGCGCCATGCCGCCTGACAGTTCGTGCGGGTAGGCTTTAGCCCGTTCCGCCGCCCTTGGAATGCCGACCCGGTCAATGAGTTCAACGGTGCGTTTCCAGGCGTCTTTGCTCGATAGCCCCTTTCTGGTTCGCAGCAACTCGGCAATCTGACTGCCGACCGTGAAGGCAGGGTTGAGGCTGGTAGTGGGGTCCTGAAAGACCATCGCCACCGCGTTGCCGCGCACCTTCTCGATCTCGTTTTGCCTCATGGACGTCAGGTCTTTGCCGTTGAGTACAATTGATCCTTTCGTGGCGCGCAAAGCCGGTCCCATGAGCCCCAGAATGGCCAGACCGGTCATCGTCTTGCCGCTACCGGATTCGCCGACGAGTCCCAGTGTTTCACCGCGCGCGATGCCAAAGGAGAGGTCAGTTATGATCGGCACGCCGGTGTCACCACCCAAGGCGACGTCGAGACCTTCGATCCGCAATACGTCATCGGGCCTTGAGACTGCGGTAGGCTCAGGCGCAGCGGTTGCAGCCGGAAGATTGACGCGGACGGCTGACGCGGGTTGGGGCGCGTCGCCCGCGATGCCGCGGCCGATGGAATCCCGCAAGACATCGCCAAGAAGGTTCACCGACAGCACAGTCAGTATGATAGCAACTCCTGGCGGGATCGACAGGAACCACGCAAGTTGCATAAAGGCAGCAGCCGTGTTCAGCATCGTTCCCCAGCTCGCATCAGGCGGCTGGACACCGAGGCCGATGAAGCTGAGGCCGGCTTCGGACAATAGCACGGCTCCAACGGTCAGCGTGACTTGCACGATCAGCGGTGGGGCGATGTTGGGCAAGATGTGGCGCAGCAGAATTCGCCTGTCGGACGTGCCGATCACCCGTGCCGAACGGACATAGACCTCTTCGCGTTCAGCGAGAACGACGCCACGCGCCAGCCGCAGGAATGAGGTCGAAAAGAGGATTCCGAGTGCGATCATGGCGCGGTGGAGACCGGTACCGAGTATGGCGATAATGACGATAGCGACCATGATGCCGGGGACCGAAACGATGGCTTCCACAATGCGCATCACGACCCAGTCCCACCAGCCGCCGCGGTAGCCGATGAACAGGCCGATGGGCACGCCCAAGAGCACCGCGATTGTGGTTGCCTCGGCCGACGCAATGACCGCGATGCGGCAGCCGTAGATCAGGCGTGAAAGGACATCGCGACCGAGATCGTCCGTCCCGAGCCAGTGCTCGGCAGAAGGGCCTTGCAGCGCATTGATGAGGTTCTGCCTGAGTGGATCATAGGGCGAAATCACGTCCGCGAAGATTGCCATGAACCCGAGCAGAAGAAGGATGAATACAGCCACGGCAGTGATCATTCCGGATGCACTAGGCTTCGGGAGACGAATGAGAACCGTTCGGGAATTTTCGGATGCCGGGATGGTCATGTTGGTCGTGCTTTCGGATTGAGCAGGCCATAGATGATGTCGGTCGCGAGCTGGACGATCACGACAAGCCCAACCATCACGAGAACCAGTCCCTGCAGCATGGGAATGTCCTGTTGACGAACTGCGGCAATGGCCAATGTGCCGAGCCCGTTGATCGCAAATACCTGCTCAACGATCAGCGCGCCGCCCAGAAGAACCGTGATCTGAAACGACAGGACTGCCACCACGGGGACCATGGCATTGGTAAGCGCGTGTTTGAACAGAACGCGACGCGCCGAAAGGCCTTGCGCGCGCGCTGCACGAATGTAGTCCTGCTGCAGCACCCCGACCATTGCCGAGCGAACCTGGCGGGCGATGGCCGCGCTTGAAGCGGTTCCAAGAGCGATCGACGGCAGGATGCTGCTGCGCAGCCATTCCCACGGGGCGTTTGTTATCGGTGTAAAGCCTGTAGCGGGAAACCAGCGCAGATTGACGGCGAATATCGCCACCAGAATGAGGCCGAACCAGAAGTTCGGTATTGCCTGCCCAAAGGTCGCGCCAAGGGTGGCCAGACGATCCACCCATGAGCGCGGGCGCAGCGCTGCCACAACGCCTGCCGATATGCCGACAACGATTGCAATCAGAGCCGAAATCGCGGTGAGCGAGAGAGTGACGGGCAGCCGTTGCATGACCGCATCCATCACGCTGACACTGTTGAAGAATGAGTTGCCCAGGTCCCCCTGCACGGCGCGGCCCAGCCATTGCAGATAGCGCAGGTAGATCGGTTCGTTCAGGCCCATTCTCTCGCGCAGCATTTCGTGCTGCTCGTCCGTTCCAGTGTCGCCGAGAATAAGGTCGACGGGGTCGCTCGGCAGTAGCGAGGTAAACGAGAACGTCAGCACCGAAACGATGAACAATAGTGGCACCAGTGCGAGAAGCCTTTGGAAAATGAGCCTGAACATTGAACCCGCTTGTCAGTCGTTTGCCTTCAGACCGCGAAGATTAATGGAATCCTCACCGTACCGATAGACAACTGTAGGGTTGGCTGCCGTCGCATTCGTGACGCCGATCAGGATCGGAGAGTTTGCCACGAAGATCAGGAAGGCTTCTTCCGCCAGTTTTGCCGCCATTTGGCGATAGGCAGGTCCGCGTACATCTGTGTCCACCGATTCGAGGCCGGCATTGGCTGCAGTGAGCAGTTCATCACCCGGCTTGATGTGGAACGGGTTATAGGCGGCGTCTTCGTATATGTAACGCAGCGCCAGGAACTTCGGGTCCGTGTTGGTCGCCCATACAAGGTTGGTGGCCGGAAAATCCGTGGTGCGGCTGCGCCGTGCAAGGGTACCGGGTTCGACCGGTACGATATTCATCGTGATACCGATTTCCTTGAAAAACCCTGCCAGTGCTTCAAGGCGTGACTGGTAGATCGGGATCGACGGCATATCGAAGGCAAACCCATCGGGAAACGCCGATTTCGCCATGTATTCCTTGGCCTTTTCGACGTCATAGGCATAGGCACCTTCGACATCCGGATTGTGTGCCCAGTGGCCCTTCGGATAGGGCTGGTACGTATCTTCCGACAGACCGAAGAGGATCGCCTTGCCAAATGCGGCGCGGTTTATTGAATGTGCCATGGCCTGGCGCACATTCACGTCGGCGAAGGCTGGCACCTGTGTTCCATTCCGATCGGAAATGATGACATGGTAGTTCAGGCCGCCCGTGTTGCGGATAAGCTTGAGATCCGGCGAGCTGTCGATGATGGCCGACTGCGGGTTGGCAAGCCAGTTGCCCGCGTCGATCTGGCCAGTTTTCAGGGCGTTGAGACGGGCGGTGTCATCCGGAATTTCCCACACTTCGTAACGTTCCAGGCCGATCTTGTCGGGATCCCAATAGAGAGGGTTCGGTGTGTAGACCTGCACCTCGCCTTCACGCGATTCCTGCTTGCTGTGAACATAAGGGCCGGTGCCGATTGGATTGCGGTCGATGGTTGGATCGGCCATAGCTGCCGGCGCCAGCATCATGCCGCCTGTGTGGGTCAGGCTGTCGATGATGGCCGGATCCTTCTCCTTCAGCTTGATCGTGAATGTGTACTCGTCGTTTGCTTCGGCGCTTTCGACGGTCTTGAGACCCTCGATGATCCCCAGTTTGACACCACGGTTTATGTTGTCGGCGGCAACAGCAGCGTTAAACGCTTCGCCATTGCTGAACTTGACGCCTTCCCGAAGTGATATCTTTACATTGAGACCGTCGATCTCGTAGCCGGTCGCCAGAAGTGGAGCCGGTTTGCCGCTGGCGTCCCGTTCGAAAAGCGATTCATAGACGGGACGCAGATAGGGAACGCCGCTGCCGCTCTGCTGCTGCGGGTCCATGGTGATGAGTTTGACCTGTTCGGCATATTTGAAGGTGCCGGATGGGTCGGCATGCGCCGTTGTCATGCCCAGGCTCATTGCCGCGCCCGCCATGAGCGAGACAAACAGCCTTCTCGTAATCGAATTCATTTTATTCCTCCCTCTAGAGCGTCGGGCACTCGTTTGGCTATCCCGACAATTAGCCCATTACGTCGCATCGGCCCGGCGTGGCGGTGTTGATACCGCGCCGGAATTCAGAAGCTTGGTATCCGCGCCGAGTTTCGGAGGCGCATCCAGTGAAGGCGCTCCGATATCGCCCCACCGGAAGGCAGGACCGAGCGCCACCGGCTCGCCTGCAATGCCGATACCCGGAGTCTTTGGATAGAACTTGGTCAGGTACTCGCCGAGATCACGTACTTTTGAAGACGGCACGCCGTTTTCGTTCAGCGCCTGCTCCAGCGTCTCGGCGTTCATAACCGCAAAGGCAGCAGCCAGTTCGCTGCGCAATTCGCTTGTCGCTGCATTGGCAAGGAACGCGCCATCCCCGAGTCCGCCAGGAACGTGGGGCGGCTCTGCCAATTGCGGTCGGCCAAGCTTGGCGCAAAGCGTTCTGAATTGCCCCATCGTGTTTGCGGCCACAGATATGTGCCCATCAGCCGTTGCGAAGGTTTCGGCACCCGGGCTGCCAACAAAGCCCCGATTGCCGACGCGGTCTGGTGCCTTGCCGGTGGCAATCGTGTTGGCCACAGGACCCGACATCAGCGCCAGCGCGCAATCGATCATGGAAACGTCGAGCGTGATCGGCGAAGTGTCGCCGCGCAGCCGGCGAATGATCGCTGCCATGATGGCCTCGGCGGCACTCATGCCAGTTGCAATGTCGATCACGGGAAACCCGACCTTGACCGGCATATCGTCTGTGTCGCCGCCTTGCAGTGCCATCATGCCGGTGGCAGCCTGGATGACATGGTCGTAGGCCCCACGCCCACTGTTGGGGCCGTGCTGTCCCCAGCCGGAAATCGAGCAGTAGATGATGTCGGATCGGATCGCCGTAATGTCATCCACGCCGAGCCCATGGCGTTTGGCAACGCCCGGCCTGAAGTTTTCCACCAAAATGTCACAAGTTGCCGCAAGCTGCAGAATTGCGTCCCGTCCCGCATCGGTCGCAAGATCGGCGACAACCGATTTCTTGCCCGCATTGAGAGCGCGGAATCCAGGTGGCAAACCGTCCATTTCCGGCTGCATGTCCAGCGCCCTCATCGGATCGCCACTGCCCGGCCGCTCGACCTTTATCACCTCCGCACCGAGGCAACGGAGATGATGCGTGGCGCACGGGCCGGCAAGCACGTGGGTAAGATCGAGCACTCGAAACCCCTCGAGTGGTAGCATGCGGGTCTCCTGTCTTTGTGCGCCTGATGGCGCGTCCACCGATACTTGCGTGCAAGACGCAACCGATGGGGCTCCTCCCAGAGCCGCAATTGCAAACACTAGAGGAGATAAAGCTATTAGCGGTAGTTATATTTCCTAAGGTCTGTGTTACAGTTTTCTTAAATCTGTTGGAGGAGCGATATGGATCTGAGACAAATTCGCTATTTCGTGGCGGCATGTGAGGAAGGCTCGTTGAGCGCGGCTGCGGACCGGTTGAACTGCACGGCCTCGGGTGTCAGTCAGCAGATGAGCGCACTGGAGGCGCGGCTGCGGACCAGCCTCTTCGAGCGCACGCGCCGTGGCGTCAATCCCACGCCCGCCGGGTGGCGCTTTTACAACCGTTGTCTGGTTGTTCTCAAAGCCGTTTCTGAGGCGGAGATGGAGATTGAGGACTTTGCCTCCGGATTGAGCGGTTCGGTTTCCGCCGGCTTTGCGCCCGGGCTCGCCAGGGCTGTGTTGCCTGCTGCCCTCGCACGTTTTGTGCGCGAATATCCGGGTGTCGAGGTGGAGATCGGGAGCGGTACGGCGGATGCGCTCGTCGCAGAAGTATCCGGCGGCGGGCTCGATTTTTATGTCGGACAGTTTGCAAAACCGCAGGTCGGTCTGACGGCGACCGCCATTGGAAAATACCCGGTGGCGTTGATTTCGGGATCGCGCCGCGGTCTGACGCCAATGAAGCCCATTCGGCTCAACGATGTCGGGCCGTTGAAATTGTCTGTCCCTTTTGCCACCCACAGTCTCCGCCCGAAGATCGATGCCGCCATTCGCAATGGTGAAATTCAGGTGGAACGGACCATTTCGATTGCCAGCCTTTCGACCGGCCTCGAATTCCTGGCGCTTTCCGAGTGGTCAACCATCCTGCCTTACTGGATTTGCCTGAAGGAACTCGGCAATGATCGGGTGACGGTTAATCCCATCGTGGAACCTACGCTGGATGTCGAACTGGCACTTATTCATTCCACCCAGCGCCCACTGACCAAGGCCTCCCGCCAGCTCCACGGCTATTTTCATCAGGAGCTTCAGCGCAGCAGTGAGGAATGGCAGCGCATGACCGCCTAGCTGTCGGTTTTAAGCTCTTGTTATGCCGGAAGTCGTGACAGATCTTTTTTTCCGATTGCCGCCAGGGATTATCTGCCCGCCGGCATGTCTTATGAGGGACCACGGCAGCTGACGCCAGATCGCAAGAAGTGGCATTTTTGACCATGGAGAAAGCCTGGACGGGAAACAATCATGGCCCAAGAAATGAACGCGTGCGGCCTCTCCGAACGCGCGGGGTGAGCCGCAGCATTGTGGTTTGATCCGTCCATTTCGCTGCGTGGAAAAGCTCAAGTTGACGATCCACTGTTGATTGCTCGCGCTCAAGCGATTTCCACTCTGAGTGGCGGCGTCATAATATTTCTATGAAAAAACAAATGCATAAGAAATTTTCGGAAGGGGGAAAAATGCCACTTGTCGTTTCGCTTGAAATATGTACAGTTGACTGGACAAATTAAAGGTAACCTGATGGCCAAGCTTCTTGAGACTGGAGAGCCCTATTACCGCCAGATCGCAGAGCGGCTCCGCGATATGGTGGAAGAACTGCCTTCGGGGGAGCGCCTGCCAAGCGAGCCGGCGCTGGCCAAGAGTTTCAAGGTCAGCCGTTTCACTGTCGCAAAGGCGGTGGAGCAGTTGGTCAACGATGGGCTGATTTATCGTCGGCAGGGCAGCGGGACGTTCGTTGCCGAAGCACCGTTGAGACGTCAGCCCGGTTATCTGCTATCCTTTACGGAAGCGGTTCAGGCTGCTGGCCACGCTGCCACCCACAAGGTACTCGAGTTCCGGCCCATTGAGTGGATGCCCGGCTTTCCCTACGACAAGGACGAACCGCTGCTTTTGCTCGATCGTCTGAGGTTTGTTGATGGCGTCGCCGTCGCACGTCATCATTCGATCATCTCGGCCAGGATCGCTGAGCGAATTGGCCTCACGCAAGCTGTCGTCGGTTCGGAAAATTTCTCGCTTTACAGCCATTTCGAAGACCATGACCTGAAGGTGACTTCAGCCAACGAACGCCTGATCGCTCGCCTTGCGAGCCAAGAAGAGGCAAGTCTTCTCGGTCTTTCGAAAAATTCTGTCGTTGTTTCCGTCAACCGCCGGTCGTTTGCGGCGGATGGAACGACGCTTGATGCCGTCGATGCAACGTACGACGCGCGCCACTACTCTTACGAGGCTCGGCTCACACGGGAGCCGGACCAGGGGAACCAAAAAACAAATAAGGAGTACGGAAATGAAAATCACAAGCATGACTCTGATGGCCACAACGGTCCTCGCCTCGGCCCTTGGGGCAGCGACAGCGGGCGCGGCTGATGTGAAACCGGCAGCCCTGGTCATTGCCCAGGGCGGATTGGGCGACCAGTCTTATAATGACCTTGCATACGAAGGTTTCAAACGTGGGCTCAAAGAATCCGGTATCGATGGCAAGCCAGTGGAATCGAAGGATGTGGTTGCGCAGGCGACAGATATTTTGCGCCGCGCCGCTGACGCCGATTTTGGCCTCGTCATTGATCTTGAATATTCGCATGGCGAGCCGATGGTCGAGGTTGCCAAAGATTATCCCGACACGACATTTGCTATTCTCAATCAGGTTCAGCCTGGAGACAATATCGTTTCCGTGCTCTTCCAGGAGCAGGAAGGTTCCTACCTTGCAGGTGTGCTGGCCGCTCAGGTGACAACCGATACCTCGATCAAAGGTATCAACGACAAGCCGATCATCGGCGTTATCGGGGGAACCAAGTCGGCAGGTATCGACAAGTTCATCGCGGGCTATATTGAGGGCGCCAAATCGATCAATCCCGATATTGAAGTCAAAGTTGCCTATTCCAACAACTTCGGAGATCCGGCCCTGGGTGCGCAGATGGCGAAGGCCATGTACGAAGAAGGTGCCGACATCATCTATCAGGTCGCAGGCGGCACTGGAGCCGGCGTGATACAGGCCGCCAAGGAAACGGGCCACTATGCGATCGGCGTGGACGGCGATCAAGACGGGGTGGCACCTGGCAATGTATTGACCTCGATGATCAAACGTACGGACGTTGCGGTGGAAAATGTAGTCAAGGACTATGCCAAGGGTGATCAGCTCGGCGGCAAGACGCTTGCCTTCGGTCTCAAGGATGACGGCGTCGGCCTCTCGCCGATGACATACACCAAGGACCTCATTCCTGCATCCTATCTGGAAAAAGTCGAGCAGGCGAAGGCCGACATCATCTCCGGCAAGACCAAGGTGTGGAACGTGGTGGACCAGGGCTACCCGGACTATCTCAAGTAAACCTGAAACGACGTGAACACTTTGGACAGGTTAGACAAGGAAGATCGCGTGCGGATCGGCGCACGCGGTGTGACGCGCCGTTTCGGCGCGTTGACAGCGAACGATAGCGTGGATTTTTCGGCCTTCGCCGGCACCATTCACGCTATTGTTGGCGGCAATGGTGCCGGCAAATCGACGTTGATGCGCATTCTTCAGGGTATGGACCGACCGGATAGCGGAACGGTCATCGTCAACGACCAGCCGGTTACGCTTTCGGGTGCAGATGCCGCCTTCGGGCTTGGTATTGGAATGGTTCACCAGGAATTCATGCTGGTTCCGGGTCTTACGTTGTTGGAAAACTTGGTGCTTGCACACGAACCGGTAAAGGCGTTTGGCGTTGTGGACAAGGCAGCAGCAATGCAAGCCGCCCGCAAGCTGGAAAAAGAGACGGGTGTTCACCTCGACTGGTCGATGCGTGTTGACGACGCACCGGTTCACGTCCGCCAAATCCTGGAAATTCTGCGCCTGCTCCATCGCGGAGCGGACGTACTGATCCTCGATGAACCGACAGCCGTGCTCGCACCCGCCCAGATACGCGACCTGATGGCCCTGTTGAAGCGGCTGCGCGACGAAGGCCGTACAATCCTTTTCATCAGCCACAAGCTGGATGAGGTCATGGCGGTGAGCGATGATATCACAGTCATGCGTTCAGGCCGCATCATCCGCAGCATGGCTGCCGCGGCAACCTCGAAAGCAGAGCTTGCCGAACTCATGATCGGCGAAACACTCCTCGATATCGTCGCGCACAAGAGCGAGGTTGGAGAAACCGTTCTCAAAGCAGAAAAGATATCCGTGGTGGATGCCGATCAAGTCGAACGATTGAAAGGCATATCGCTGAGCGTGGCAAAGGGCGAGATCGTCGCGATCGCCGGCGTCGCGGGTAATGGCCAAGAGGAGTTGACGTCTGCACTCACGGGCCTGTCGCGTTTGCGTAAAGGTCGGGTAGAGCTTTGCAGCGTCGATGTTACGAGAGAGGGCATTGCCGCGCGGCGGGCGGCGGGCCTTGCCTATCTCAGTCCCGATCGTGCGGCTGAAGGGCTTTGCCTGACGGCTTCGATTGTGGAAAACGCCATAGCTGGACATCATCGGCGCAAAGAGTTCCTGTCGGCCGGCTTTCTCAAACTCGGGCGCATCAGGCATCATGTCGATGCGTTGCTGGACAGTTATTCCGTCAAGCGCGCCGCATCGAGCCTCCCTGTGGGCAGGCTTTCGGGAGGCAACCAGCAGAGGGTCGCGATTGCGCGTGAACTCGACGGTGATCCCGCCTGCCTCATTGCCTGCCAGCCGACCCGCGGCGTTGACATACACGGCATTGCCTTCATCCATAAATGTCTGTTGGAATACAGGGACCGCGGCGGCGCAGTTCTGCTCATTTCCGAGGAACTTGACGAAATCATTACGCTCGCCGATCGAATTCTTGTGATCTACAATGGCGAAATTTGCGGCGAGCTGGCCCGCGGCAGCGACGTCGAGAAGATCGGCGGCCTCATGCTGGGAGGCGTTCGATGATCACAATTTTATCCGCCTCCATCGGCCGCATGCGCTCCGGCGGCACCTGGCTCTCAAGCGTCGTGAAAACGCTCGCACCGCTGGTGTTGGCTCTTCTATTGGGAGCGGTCATACTGGCTGTAGCCGGACATGATCCGTTTGAGGTTTACAGGCTCCTGGTCGCTGAATCCTTTGGTTCTGCCAAGCGGGTGGCGGCAACATTTGCCGCCTCCACTCCTCTTATTTTTACCGGCATTGCGACGGCACTGGCATTCCGAGCAGGAGCATTCAATGTCGGCGTCGAGGGCTGCGTCAATGTGGGAGGTCTGGCAGCCGCCTTTGTAGGTTTCACTTTCGTGTCGCTTTCCGGCCCAGTTCTTCTGCCGGCCGCCGTTCTTGCCGCAGTCATCGCGGGTGCGCTTTGGATGCTGGTGCCTGCGCTGCTCAAATCAAGGCTCAATGTCGACGAGGTCGTGACAACGTTGATGTTGAACTTCATCGCGGTCAGCCTGACAGCCTGGCTGGTCAACGGCCCACTGCTTGCGCCCGGCTCCGCCAATTCTGCAACCCCCATTGTTGCAGACGCGGCACGACTGCCCAAGCTTATGCGCGGCAGTTCACTCAATGCCGGCTTTGTTATCGCGCTGGGTTTGGTTGTGCTCTACTGGCTCTGGGACCGCTGGACCGCACTTGGCTACGAAACCCGCATTGCCGGGCTGAATGCACGTTTTGCCAGTGCGTCGGGAATGAATGTGCCTGGTCTCCTTTTCCGCATGATGCTGCTTTCGGGTGCAATTGGTGGCCTTGCCGGGGGCGTTCATGCGCTCGGCAACGTGTTCCGGTACGTTTCTGGATTTTCGCCGGGCTATGGCTTCGTCGGCATCGCGGTCGCGCTGCTCGGGCGCGGAAACGCCTGGGGCATTCTGCTTGCCGCTTTGTTGTTTGGCGCGCTTTCGACGTCCGGCGCGACGATCCAGCTCTTCAGCGACGTGCCGATTGAGATCGTCAATATTCTCCAGGGCTTGATCATGATTTTCGCAGTCGTTCGCTTCAGCAATATCTGGAAGGTGAGACGCACATGATCGACAATGTTATCCATGCTGCTCTTGTGATGACAACGCCAGTTCTGCTGGCAGCGATGGGCGGTCTGATCAACAGGATAGGTGGGATCGTCAATATCGGACTCGATTCCATGATGCTCGCCGGTGCGCTCGTTGCCTTTATCGTCGCATCGAACAATGGAAGCTGGCCTCTTGCACTCGCCGCAGCCGGCTTATCCGGAGGGCTTGTCGCACTTCTGATGACGTTGACGATCACACGGCTCGAAGCCAAGGAGATTATCGTCGGTCTCGGGTTCAACATTCTCGTCGCAGGCCTGGTGCGCTTTTTCCTGAAAACGGCCTATGACACTTCGGGTACATTGAATCTGCCTGACATTTCCAGGTTGCCTCGTATTGATATTGCCTTCATTGCGGACATTCCCGTCATAGGTGCAGTCTTCTCCGGTCATGATGTTCTGACGTGGTTTGCCTGGATCATGGTGCCGCTGACAGCCTTGTTTCTTGCCAGAACGAGGCCAGGGCTGAGGTTGCGTGCAGCGGGGGCCGCCCCAGCAGCCACGCAGGCGCTTGGCCTTAATCCGCTTACAATCCGTGATGCGTCCTCGGTATTTGCCGGTTTCATGTCCGGGCTTGCTGGGGCTTATCTGTCGATCGGCGTCGTTGGAATTTTCAGCGAAGGCATCACCGCGGGGCGAGGCTTCATTGCCTTGGCCGCCTTCTATTTTGGAGCAGGCCGTCCCGGTTTGACATCCGTCGGTGCGCTGCTTTTCGGTTTCTTCGATGCTCTCCAAATCCGCCTTCAAGGCCGCGGTGTGCCCGCCGAACTGGTGCAGACGCTGCCTTATGCCATGGTCATTGTCGTCCTGACGGTCATTTCACTTGCTGCCCGTAAAAACCGAGGAGTCCGCTCATGAGCGACAATCCGAAAACAGCCTTGATCCTTGTCGATGTGATCCGGTCTTTCTTCGATCCAAAGTTCCCCAATTATTACCAAGGGGTCGAAAGCGTCCTTGAGCCCATGCGGGCATTGCGGCAGCAGGCAGCAAAAGGCGGCAACATCACCGTTCACGCGGTGGAACGGCACCGTCCGGAGTTTCATGACTTCGAATGGAGAAAGCTACCGCTTCATCACATAGATGGCGCAGATGATGCAGAATTTTTCGAGGATTTCCGGCCCGAAGGACCGAACGAGACATTGATCCTCAAGCGACGTTTTTCTGCATTCTTTGCAACCGATCTTGCACTTTTCCTGACCGAACAAAGAGTAGAGCGCGTCATCATTGCCGGTGTGAAGACGAATGTGTGTATTCGCGCCACCGCACAGGACGCTTTTGCCAATGGCTTCGAGCCAGTGTTGGTGCGCGCGGCGACCAATTCCAACCGACCACATTTGGCTGAAGCTTCGCTGGAAGACATTGAACGCTACATGGGCAAGGTCGTTGATCTTTCCGAAGGTCTGGAGATGCTTGCATGAGTGGTCTGGTTATCACTGGCTATGCCAGCCTGGATCATGTGGTCACACTGTCCGGCGATGTTGTTTTTGGCCGAACGACAACGATTTCCGATCGTCCAAGCGAAGCCTGGCCGCGGCTTGGCGGCGGTCCCGCCTACGTAGCTGCAGCAGCCCGGCAAACGTATCATGGACCGGTCGTGCCAGTCAGTTGGGTGGGTGCCGATATACTCGGAGAGACCTATATCAGGCAGTTGAAGGAAAGCTGCATTTCCGTAAGCGGCATGACTATGCTTGCCGAGGCGCGCACCCCGATCTCGATGCTGGTCTACAATCCTGCGGGCGATTGCGCCTGCCTTTACGACCCGGGCATTCCTCCAGACGCCAATCTTTCAGAAGCGCAAAAGTACATAATTGAAGCGGCCTCCAATGTTTGCCTGACTATCGGGCCTAAAAACGTCACGGCCGCCGTCTTGGATATGCTGCGCGAGGATCAGTTTCTCTCCTGGATCGTCAAGAACGATCCGGATGCGCTTTCCTCTGAGCAAGCATCCGAAATTGCTGCGCGGGCGGATATCATCTTTTGCAATGCGCGTGAGCGAGAATTCCTTGACAAGGCCCGCGGAGGAGCAGGCGTGCGGCGAAAGGATCAGTGGATCGTGGAGACGCATGGGCAGCGTGGTGCGTTGTTCGATTGTGCAGGAAAGCAATGCTTCGTTCCCGCTGAGGCGCTCAGTGTTCGCGATCCAACCGGTGCCGGAGACAGTTTTGCAGGCGGTGTTCTCGCTGCCTTCATCAACGGTGAAAGGGATCCTGAGACTCTCGGGCAATCCGGACATCAGGCGGCCAGGGTGCTGCTAAACAAACGCAAGTCAGAAGAAGAAACAGAAAAGGGTCTGACGCTATGACGGAACATGCAAAATTGAACCGCGCCTGGTATATCGGTGCGAAACAGGAAGACGTCGGTGAGGCGGCGATCCTGATCGGCGATCCGGCCCGCATTGGCCGCATTGCCGAGCATATGAGCGATGTGACCTTTCTTCCCGAACAACGTGGCCTGAAGACGGTGACCGGGACACGCGACGGAAAACGCATCACCGCCAGCGCCTTCGGCATGGGCGCACCGATCGCCACGATTGTCATGCACGAACTGCATGCGCTTGGTGTGAATACGTTCCTTCGTATCGGCACCGCCATGGCGTTGCCGCCGGCCAAACTCGGCGATTTTGTACTGGCTGACGGCGCATTGCGCGCAGAGGGAACCTCGCCATCTTATGCTCCACTGGGCTTTCCGGCGATTGCCGATTTTGATCTCAACACCGAATTGCGCACCTTGTTGCAGGCACGTGGTTCCCGTTGGCACGCGGGCATTTTCGGCACATATGACGGCTTCTACACGGAAATGTTCGGGCTTTCCGGCGAGAGCCGAAAGATGGTCGACAGCTTGAAGGAGGATATCCGCAAGTTGGGCCTCATCGGCACCGACATGGAAACATCCGCACTCTTGACCGCTGGCCGTGTGCTTGGCGCCCGCGCTTCCACGCTCTGCGTTGCCACCGTCGATGGGATGACGCAGGAAAAAATTGATGACGGCCTGATGGCGACCCTTGAGCGCGAAATGTTCGACATTGCGCTCGACGCCGTCGTGGCAATGACGAGGAAAGGAAAAATACAATGAGCAGGCTTAGCGACCGTTACTTTGATACGCTGATAGAGAGGCTCGAAAACGTCCGTGACAAGCAGGCCGATTCCATCTCTGAAGCTGCCGAAATGTGCGCAAAATCGATCGCCGCAGGAAAGCTTGCCTTTACCTTCGGCACAGGCCATGGCGCACTGCCGGCGCTGGAGACCTTTCCACGCACCGGCACGATTGTCGGCTTTCGACCGATCGTAGAAAGCACGATGATCTCGTTCCACCACGTGTGGGGCGACATGGGCGCGCGACAATATCGATTCATCCATGCCCAGGAAGGTTACGGAAAAGCGATATTGCGGTCTCATCAGCTAGACGCCGAGGACACGATGATTCTGTTTTCGCACTCCGGCATCAATGCGGTGATCATGGACATTGCCATGGAATGTAAGGCGCGCGGTATTGGTCTCATCGGTGTTACCTCCCTGCCGCATTCTTCCGCCACACCATCACGTCACTCTTCGGGCAAGCGCCTTTTTGAGGTTGCCGACGTGGTGATTGATACAGGTATTCCGCTTGCCGACGCTGCAATACGCATTGATGGTCTGGATGCTCCCGTCGGCGGCAGTTCGACCAGTGTGACGATCGCAATCGCTCATGCCATTGTTTCCTCAACCGCTGAAAAGCTGGTTCAGCAGGGCATTACTCCGGGCGTGATGGTCAGCCCGAACACGACAGGCAAAGAAGCGGCCAACATCCAGAATGATGCCAACTATGAGGCCCTCTGGGCGCGGCTGAAGGCACGGTAAGAACATGGACAGAAAACTATTCATTGGTGGCCGCTGGCTTGATGCCACCGGCGGGCAGACCGCTGTCATTCACGACCCGGCGACCGGCGCACCCGTCGGCACCAGCGCCATTGGCACAGCTGCAGATGTCGACATTGCCGTTGAAGCCGCCCGCGAAGCCTTTCCGCTTTGGGCAGCCCTGGCGCCGGATCAGCGCGCTCAGATCATGCACCGTGCCGCCGATCTCATTATCGAACGGATCGATGCGATCGCGGAGCTCTTGACGCGGGAGCAGGGCAAGCCCGTTCCCGACTCCAAAAAAGAGATTGCCTTCGGTGCGGAGGTCATTCGCTATTATGCAGAGGAAGGACGTCGGGTCTTTGGTTCGGTTCGGCCTGCAAGCCGTTCCGACATCAGAAATATCGTTATCTCGCAGCCGACCGGCGTCGTCGGGGGCATCATTCCATGGAATTACCCCGTGGATCTTTATGCCTGGAAAGTCGCCCCTGTATTGGCCTCGGGTTGCGTGCTCGTTGCCAAACCGCCGCATGAAACGCCGCTTGCCATCGGCATGGTGGTTCAGTGCTTTGTGGATGCAGGTCTCCCGGACGGGGTGCTGAACGATATCCCGGGAACGGGTCCCGAAGTTGGGGCAGCACTCTCCGCGCATCCCGGCATACAGGCAATAACGGCAACCGCCTCCGTTCCGGCGGGGCAGGCCATCATGCGGGCGTCCGCCGGAAACCTAAAGCGCATGCTTCTGGAACTGGGCGGACAATGCCCCTTTGTGGTGCTGGATGATGCCGATCCGGAGGAAGCCGCGGCCGCGGCTGCGCGCCGTTCCTTTTCCAACATGGGGCAAATCTGCATTGCGGTGAACCGCATCATTGTATCGCGCGGCATCCGAGATCGTTTTTCCGAGGCACTGGTGGAGCAGACCCGCAAGATGAGGCTTGGACACGGAGTTGAGCAGGGTGTGCTTTACGGTCCCGTTCTCAACGAGAGTGTGAGAGAACGCACGAAACGTCACCTGGATGACGCACTCGCTCGCGGCGGAAGGCTTTTGACCGGCGGCGATATCCCGTCTGGCGAAGCATTCGATAAGGGCTTCTTCTTCACGCCCACCGTTGTCGCGGATTCAGCCGACGACGCGTTGGTGATGACACAGGAAAGCTTTGGGCCTATAGCCGCCCTTAGAACTGTGGACGACGACCGTGAAGCACTGAGGGTCGCCAATGCGCTGCCCTTTGGCTTGGCTGCTTATGTCTATAGCGGTGACCTTGAACGCGGCTGGGCCATGGCCGAACGGATTGAGGCCGGCGCTGTCGGTGTCAATGTTAACGACACCAGCGATCTTCAGGCACCCTTTGGTGGTTGGAAGATGAGTGGTTTCGGGCGAGAGCTTGGTCCCGAGGGATTGCACGGGTTTCTTGAAAAGAAGCACATCAAGATGCGGGTGCGGAATTTCGGCTATTCGTTTTGATACGAAAACGTCGGTGAATTCAGTCGCTTCGGGGCGGTCCCGCTCAGGATCGCTCCAAATCCGTATGGCCGAACGCAGCCGATCGTCGCCTCGGATGATGCCTGTGACTCTCGACAAAGCTTAACCTCTGGACAGTGCCAGAACCGGATCAAGGCGGGACGCATTGCGCGCTGGCAGATAGCCAAATGTAATTCCAATCAGGCTGGAGCACAGGACGGCAGCAATGATGGATGTCGTGGAATAAACCAGGCTGAAGCTGGAGTTGAAGAGGCTGAACACGAAGCCGAATGCCAGTGAGGCACCGATCCCTAAAAGCCCGCCGATCAGGCAGACAAGAATGGCTTCAATAAGAAACTGTCGCAGGATGTCACTCTGTCGCCCGCCAACTGCCATGCGCACACCGATCTCCGATATGCGTTCGGATACGGAAACGAGCATGATATTCATGACGCCGATACCGCCAACAACAAGCGAAATGACAGCAATGGCTGCAACCAGAAGCGTCATGAGCTGTGTTGTGGATGTAATGGTTTCGCGTATGTCATCGGTGTTGAGAATGTGAAAATCCTCGGTGCCATGTCGATCGGTCAGAAATGCAGTCACGGCCTGCTGCGCCAGCTCGGTGTCCACCGAACTGTCGACCTGAAGGGTAATGCTGCGTAGGGACTGCGAGCCGAGAAAACGGGTTTGCACTGTTGTATAGGGCAGATAAAGCGCCAGGTTTTGGCTGCCCCCAAAGCCGTTGGATGATGCCTCCACAACACCAACAACGCGCACCGGCACGCTATCAATGAAAATAACCTTACCGATTGCACTTGCCTCTTCGTCACCGAACAGCGTGGATCTGGCATTTTCGTCGATCACCACATCTTGCGCGATACTCTTGACGCTGTCGGAATCGAAGAAGTCGCCGTCTGTCAGTTTCGAGCCTTTGACCACGAAATACTGTTCGCTCACACCGCTTATCTGTGCATTGGCCTCGACCGATCCATAGCGCACCGTGCCGCTGGTGGACACAGTCGGCGTGACGGCCACGACATAGGGCAATTTGCCAAGCTCGGTCGCGTCGGACACGACAAGGGTCGTTATTTTTCCCGAACGCGTATCGCCGAAACTCTTGCCGGCGAAGATTTCCAGCGTATTGGTTCCGAGGCTGGAAATATTGGCAAGGATGCTTTGCTGGGTACCCTGGCCCAGGGCAACGATACTCACAACCGATGCAATGCCGATGATGATGCCAAGCATCGTGAGGAAGGTGCGCAACTTGTGCGCTCCCATGGCCAGCAACGCCATGTTGAAGGCTTCACGCAGCGCAAAGGCAACGCCCAGGAACGAACTGGCGGTTCGCGCTCCTTGGGTTGGGGCCTGCTGTGGCAGCTGGTCGTTGCGGGAAGCATCATTTCGACGGTCGGCAATGATTATGCCATCGCTGATTTCGATGATGCGATTTGCCCGCTGGGCGATGTTCATGTCGTGTGTGACAATGACGACCGTTCGCCCTTCCGCATTCAGTTCCTCAAGGATACGCAAGACCTCTTCGCCGCTCTGGCTGTCCAGCGCTCCGGTTGGCTCATCAGCAAGAATGACGCGGGCATTGTTCATCAAGGCGCGGGCAATGGAAACGCGCTGCTGCTGGCCGCCGGAAAGCTCTCCGGGACGATGATCCAGACGCCCGCTCAATCCGAGTCTTTCGAGCAATGTCCTTGCTCGCGAACGACGCTCGCCCGGCGAATAGCCGGCATAAATTGCGGGGATTTCGACGTTTCCGATGGCGTCCAACTCGCCCAGCAAGTGATAACGCTGGAAGATGAAGCCGAAATATTCGCGCCGAAGGGCGGCCAGTTCATCCGGACTATTGGTCGAGGTTTCGCGGCCGTTGATGCGATAATGTCCGGAGGTGGCCCGGTCGAGACATCCCATGATGTTCATGAGGGTCGACTTGCCGGAACCGGAGGCTCCAACGATTGCCACCATCTCGCCGTCGTAAATGTCGAGGTCAACATCGTTGAGGACAGTGATTGCGCTGTCGCCGGAGGGGAATTCGCGCGTGATCTTTTTCAGCTCGATGACAGGTTTGCGCATCACATCACATTCCCGGCGGTGGACCGCCGCCAAAGAGGCCGGACGATTTTGTTGATACCAACGCTGCATCCACTTCGCCGGTCACGACCTTTTCGCCTTCCTCAAGCCCGGATAGGATTTGCGCCTGGACCTTGTTGTTCAATCCGATTTCGACCTGGCGGGTCTCGAATTGTCCGTCATCTCCAATCACCCGCACTGTGGAGTGGCCGTTCTCATCCGGTTTGCCCAGCGCCGATGATGGAATGAGCAGCGTATCTTCTGCACGGCCGAGAACGATGTGAACCTCTGCTGTCATGTAGGTTCGCAACTCTCCTTCCGTGTTGTCGATGGTGAACGTCCCGTAATAATATATCGCGGAGGTGGATGAACTTGATGAGCTGGAGGAGGAACTGCTGGACGACGTGAAGGAACTGTCGGTCTTGACGGAATCCGGCGCAGGATCAATGCTTTCCAGCGTGGCATCGTAGCGCTGATCGGGAGCGCCGACCACGGAGAAATAGACGGGCAGACCGGCATGGACCTGAACAACGTCGGCTTCGGAAATCTCCGTGCGCACGACCATCTTGTCCAGTTGGCCAAGAATGACAATCGTTGGCGTTGACGAGGAGGCGTTGACCGTTTGACCCTCCTGGCTGACGACGGCCAGAACCGTCCCGTCAATGGGTGCGGTGATTTTTGTATAGTCGAGGTCCACCTGGGCCGCTTCAACAGCCAGTTCCGCCTCGCGGATCTGCGCATCCAGCTGCTCAAGCTGGGCCTTCGTCACATCCACGGCAGCGACCGCGCTGTCATAATCGGCCCTGGATACCGCCTTTTGCGAGACCATCTCCTGCTGCCGGGCCAAATCCTGCTGATTGAGCTTCAGCGTTGCAGCCTTCTCCATGCGCTGTGCCTTTACATAGGCAAGGGCAGCCTGCTTGGTTTTCAGGGTCGTTTCCTGCGTCGAGGAGTCGATTTCCGCAATCAGATCCCCGGCCTTCACTTTCTGTCCGTTGCTGACCTTCAACGCTTTGATCTGACCGGAAACCTGGGCTCCGACGGCCACCAGCCTGGCAGGACGCAGCGTGCCGGATGTCAGAACCGTGACTTCAATATCGCCGCGCTTGACTGTCGACGACATGATCGTCGGTTGTTCTGAAGACTGGCTCTTCTTCCAATACCAATATCCGCCACCGGCAATGATGGCGAGCGCTGCAATGACGGCGACGATATGCCGAGTTTTCATGATGGATTCCGTATAAGAGTTGGGACCGGAACGGAATTGATGTCAGTCACCTCCGGTGTGGATGTATCTATCTTGCCGTCCCAGCCGCCGCCGAGTGCCTTGTTCAAGGAAATGAAGTCGGTTGCGATCGAAACCTTGGCTTCGATGAGGGACGTTTCTGTCGAATAAAGCGTTCTGTCTGCCTCAAGCAGTTCGAAGAAGCTCTGCGTCCCGGAATTGTAAAGCGAGCGCGATAGAGAGACCGCTTCTCGGTAGTGTCCTGCGGCCACCGACAATTGTTGCATTTGATTGCGGTCCTGGGCGAGCGACACGATTGCATTTTCTACCTCCTCCAAAGCGGTGAGAACTGTGGAGCGGTAGTTGAGAAACTGAACGTCGCGTGTTGCGCGCGCTTCATCCACGGCGGCAGACAGCTGGCCACCGTTGAAAATCGGTATGCTGATGGTCGGTCCGAAAGACCAGCTGATTGTCGATGCCTTGGCCAATGCGCCGAGACTGGTTCCGCTGGTGGCGATGCTGCCGGCAAGGCTGATGCTCGGATAGCGGTCTGCTTCCGCCTTGCCAACCTTGGCATTGGCCTGCGCATATTGACGCTCCGCCACACGGATGTCGGGTCGATTGGTCAAAACGTCGGCCGGAATGCCCGTCTTGACAGGAAATTTGGGTGTCGGAATTCCGCCGCCGTGACTCAATTGGCGGACAAGCGCGCCGGGTGCCTGACCCAGCAGCACCGAAAGCCTGTGCATCGACTGGCTCGCCTGTGCCTCCAATTGGGAAATATTGGCGGCCGTGCTTGCCGCTGAGCCAAGGGCCTTTTCAACGTCAATTGCGGAGGCCGCACCGGCTTTAAATTTGGAACGGGTGAGATCAGCGGTGTTGCGCTGAGATTCAGCGGTCCTTCGGGCAAGCGATATGCGCGATTGATAACCGCGCAGCTCAACGTAATTTTGCGCAACATCGCCGATGAGGCTCAAAAGCGTTGCGCGCAGCTCTTCTTCCTGGGCATCAAGTCCATATTTTGCCGCTTCGGCCGCACGACGGTTGCTGCCGAACAGATCGATCTCCCAGCTGGAACTTATGCCAGTGCTGAAGCTTGAGGCTGCAGTCTGCTTGCTCCCGGATCGCTTGGCACTGACATCGCCGTCTGCTTGCGGCAACAGCGCGCCATAGCTTGCGCGATAGCTTGCACGGGCTGCGCGGATATTCGCCTTTGCTGTGGCAACATCTA
This sequence comes from Rhizobium sp. L1K21, assembly GCF_024055895.1. Taxonomy (GTDB): domain Bacteria; phylum Pseudomonadota; class Alphaproteobacteria; order Rhizobiales; family Rhizobiaceae; genus Ensifer_A. The sequence goes on along the minus strand of NZ_JAMXLE010000003.1, from coordinate 9,816 downwards.
CATTGCCGGCAACTGCACGTTCGATGAGCTCATTTAGAAGAGGATCATTGAACTGCTGCCACCATGCGGCCAGTTCCGGCGGCTTGGCATTGCGATCGCTCGTCCAGAAAAGCGGCAGAGCAATATGGGGCGGCGCATAATCGGGTCCCACCGTGCAGCCGGCCAGAAGAATTGCCACGGCTGCCGCGGCACCAAAACGCCCGAACTGCCTCCCAATCCTAGAAAAGGAAGACAGGCCGATGCAGTCTGTGCGTGCTGGTTTCAGAGAGTGTCGCAAATCGGGCCTGTTGAACATTTACAAAACGATATCGTACCCATATTATCCCGCCATGCCCGAGTCAATCTCCACACGACCAGAGTTGCAAATGAAACCATCCGGCGCTGAACCGCCATCAAAGCGCGGCCGCGGTCGTCCAAAACGCACCAGTGATGCCGAGCAACGACTGGAGATCATTCGCCACGCGCGCACTCTCTTCATGGAGCGGGGATTCGCCGCTTCCACAATGGATGAAATTTCGGCGCGTTGCCGCATCTCAAAGCGAACGCTCTACAAATTCTTCGCCAACAAGCTGGACGTTTTTGCGGCTGTCGTCGCAGATCACAGTCACGATATGCTGGCCTTGCCCGGCAATTATGACGATCTGCCAGTGGAAAAGGCGCTCGAATGCATATTCCGCACCGATATAGATGAAAATCTTCATCGTGAGCGCATGTCCTTTATCCGCCTCGTGATAAACGAGGCGCGCGGCAATCCGCAACTGGCCATTATGCTCAGGGAAATGGGCCGCGATCGCTCATGGCGGAATTTGAAGGCCTGGTTGGAGGAGCGGCACAAAAAGGGGCAAATCGACATTATCGATGCAGGTGATACGGCAAACATCTTGATGGAACTTATGCTGGGTGGGTTGGCGGCAGAGCCTGGCCGTCATACCGATTTTCCCGACAGAGACAGTCGCATCCGTTATCTGCGAAGCTGTATTCGCGTGGCGACACGGGGAATCATGCCTCGGTGACAACGCCAATTTTCAACAGAATGGCTGCGGCTTTCACATCGCGTTTCCCACCTTCGGCACGCAAGCCCAATACGGATATGCGGGATAAGGAATGAAGGGGCATCAGGCGCGGCTGTCAGCTTCAAGCTGATAGTCTTTCAGCGCTGTTGCCAGCTGCATGGCGAAGCGGGCCGAAGCGACGGGCAGGGTGCGACCGCGCATCTGCCCCAGAATGAGACTGCCCGCCGGCATGTCTTTTGTTGATATGGGGCGATAGACGAGTGGCCCGCCGGGTACGACCTCAAGGCCGATTGGTATTTGAAAACCGATCGCGTTTTCATGCATGACATAATGCCTGATAAGCTCGAAGCTCTCGGTTTCCACCAACGGTGACACGCGGCGGGAACTTTGCCGGGCGGCAAAATCGAGCAGGTAGCGCACGCCGTACTTCGCCGTGGGCGCGACATGGCCTACATCAAGACAGTCCCGCAATCGCAATTCCTGTTTCGCCGCTAGCGGATGGTCGGCTCTCATAATCGCGTGAACCGTTTGAGGAATGGCATGGATGACCTGAAAATCCACCAGATAGACAGGCTCGAACACCAAGGCGATGTCGGATGAATAGGAGGCCAGCTCTTCCTCTGCCTGGGCGCGGTCTCTCACGTTGACAGAAAAGGTCACGCCGGGATGCAGTGCGCGATAATCCGCAATTTGCTTGGGGAGGAAATACGGCAGCATCGCTTGAGAACTGGCGATGGATACATGACCGCGGCGCTCGCCCGAAAGGTCTGCGACCTGGCTTTGTACACGGGCCAAATCGGAGGATGTGGCACGGTAGTGATGCAGCACCAATTCCCCTGCCGGATTGAGCCGCACTCCACCCGGCAAGCGTTCAAAGACGTCCGCGCCGAACTCTTCTTCAAAGCGACTGATCCGGCGCACCAGAGCCGATGGGGTGATGTTCATGTCTTCAGCCGCCTTGCGCATGGAGCCCGCGCGTGCGACGGCTTCGATCAGACGAAATGTCAAAAGATGCTTCAATTTCCTGCCCTTTTGCCGTGGTGCATTTTTTTCACCGCATCGGTGAAAATATAGCAATTTTGTTGAACGCAAAAAAGAGGCAACGTCTTCTCATAGAGCCGCAAGAAGCGGCTTCATAAAGAGGGGATGAACCATGACAATCACAAGACGCAATTTCCTTTCGGCAAGCGCAATGATTGCCGGAGCCATACCTTTTTCGCGGGCGCTGCCGGCCTTGGCCGGGCCGGACGGCACCCTGGTCGTCGCTTATGGTCAAACCATCAACTCGCTTGATTTGCACCGCACCGGCACCAACCGAGCCAGCTACCAGATCGCCGTCAACTGCTACGATCGGCTTGTGACCTTCGGCTCCCGCACGCTGGACGACGGCAGCCTTGCCTACGATTTTTCAAAGATCGAGCCTGAGCTTGCCGAAAGCTGGACCGTTTCGGATGACGGGCTGACGATTACCTTCAAGCTGAAACCGAACGCCATTTTCCAGGATGGCAGCAAGGTCACAGCAGAGGACGTCAAGTGGTCCTTCGATCGCGCTGTCACCGTCGGCGGTTTTCCGACCACGCAGATGAAGGCGGGCGGGCTGGAGCGGCCAGACCAGTTCGAGGCACTGGATGAGGCGACATTTGTCGTCAAACTCGACAAGCCTTCGAAATTGTCGTTGCCGGACCTTGCCGTGCCTGTTCCCTTCATCATCAACGCTAAACTTGCAAAAGAACATGCGACCACCGACGATCCTTGGGCGACGGAGTATCTGCACAAGAACACGATCGGCTCGGGTGCCTATAAGGTCATTCGATGGGATCAGGGCCAGCAGGTTGTCTATGAACGCTTTGATGGATGGATTGGTGGACCGACCCCAGCGGTCAAGCGCGTTATCATGCGCGAAGTGCCGTCTGCGGCCACCGCGCGTGCGCTGGTCGAACGCGGTGATGTGCAGATCGCCTTCGACATTCCTGACAAGGATGCGGCCGAACTGGCAGACAAGCTGACGGTCTATTCAACGCCGATCGACAACTGCATCAATTGCCTTTGCATGAATTTCAAGTTTGAGCCTTTCCAGGATCCGAACGTGCGCAAGGCCGTTGCCTGGGCGGTGCCCTATGAGGCGATCTTCAAGACGGCGGCATACGGACGAGGTGCGCCGCTTTGGGGCGGTTCCGAAGAGATTGCAGACACCGCCTGGCCCCGCAAGACCCAATATTCGACAGACATGGCCAAGGCCAAGGCGCTCATGGCGCAGTCGAAATATCCCGATGGTTTCGAGACCACCTTGTCGATTTCAGCAGACCTCGGCTGGATGGAGCCTGCGGCGATCCTGGTTCAGGAAGCCGTTGCCGAACTCGGTATCAAAGTCACGATCGAGAAGATTCCGGGCGCGAACTGGCGCACTGCCAGCCTTGTCGACAAAAGCCTGCCGTTCCATTTCGAAAACTTCGGCGGTTGGCTGAATACGCCGGACTACTATTTCTTCTGGGCCTATCAGGATGGTCACCTGTTCAATTCCTCAAATTATCATGATGATCGGATCGAGGCTCTGACGGACGAGACGCTTCCCATGCCGATGGACGATCCCGCCTATGCGGGCAAGATCGAGGAAATGTTCAAGATCGTGCTGGAGGATTTGCCGCGTATTCCGCTTTACCAGCCCGCGCTCAATGTGGCGCTCAACGGCGCTGCCGGCTACGAGTTCTGGTTCCATCGTATGCTGGATATCCGTTCGCTGAGCGTAGGGGAGAGCTGATATGAACGCCCGCCTCGGCGCGATCGCTCTTCGCATTGCCCAGGCGGTGCCTGTGCTGTTCGGAGTGGTGGTCATCAGCTTTCTGTTGACCCGGGCTCTGCCCGGGGACCCTGCCGCCCAGTTCGCGGGCGTAATGGCAACGCCCGAGTCCATTGAGCAGACGCGCGTGAAACTCGGGCTCGACAAGTCGATGCCCGAGCAATTTGCCACATATGTCGTGCAGCTTGCCCAGGGCGATCTCGGCCAGTCCGTCTCGACCGGCAGGCAGGTTACGGAAGATCTGGCCGACCGACTGCCGGCATCGCTGGAACTGACGCTCACCGCGCTGTTGTTTTCCTGCGCTATTGCTATTCCCCTCGGTGTGCTGGCGGCAACCCGACCCGGAAGCCTGATCGATCAGCTCTGCCGGCTTCTGGTCACGGCGGGCGTTTCATTGCCCACATTCTTCACGGGCATCGTACTGATCTACGTCTTCTATTATCTCGCCGGTATCGCGCCCTCGCCGCTGGGGCGGCTGGACTTCGCTTATCTCGAGCCAGAGCATGTGACAGGCTTCTTCCTCATTGACGCTGCAATAGCTGGTGATTGGGAGACCTGGTTTGGCGCGCTCAAGCAGCTTGTGTTGCCCGCAGTGACGCTTGGTCTGTTTACGCTGGCACCCATTGCCCGCATGACCCGTGCGGCCATGCTGTCTGCCCTCAGTGCCGACTATATCCGCACGGCGCGCGCGGCCGGGCTTGGCACGACAAAGGTGCTCTACGGCTACGCGTTTCGCAACGCGCTTCTGCCGGTCGTGACCACGCTCGGCATGGTCTTCTCCTTTTCGCTTGGCGCCAACGTGCTGGTGGAGAAGGTCTTTGCCTGGCCCGGCATTGGCTCCTACGCCGTGGAAGCGCTTGTCGTTTCCGACTACGCCGCCGTGCAGGGCTTCGTGCTTGCCATGGCGCTGCTCTTCGTGACCCTCAACCTGATTATCGATCTGACCTATTCGGTGATCGATCCTCGATTTGGAACGGCAGCAAAATGACCCAGGCTGATATGATCAATGCTGTTGAACCAACGGCTGTAAAACCAAAAATTGGCTCCGGCAATTTCGCCCACATCATCTATGTGCTGAAGGAAAACCCGGTCACCGCAATCGCGTTCGGTCTCTTCACATTCTTCTTGCTTTCGGCTCTCGTCGGTCCGTTCGTGGTTCCCTACGATCCGCTGAAGACAGATGCAGCCATAGCGCTGCAGCCGCCGTCGCTCAGCCACTGGTTCGGTACGGATAATCTCGGGCGCGATATCTTCAGCCGGGTGATCGTGGCAACCAGGCTCGATCTGATCATCTCGGTCTCGGCGGTGGCGCTTTCTTTCGTAATCGGCTCCATACTCGGTTCAGTGGCAGGCTATCGCGGTGGTGCTGTCGATGTGGTGTTGAACCGCATTCTCGACACCATCATGGCCTTTCCGCTCTTCGTGCTGGCCATGGGCATTGTTGCGGCTCTCGGCAATTCGGTCGCCAATATCATCTATGCGACCGCCATCATCAATATTCCCTTCTATGCGCGGCTCGTGCGTGCCGAGGTCAATATCCGGCGCGAAGCGGGCTTCACACTGGCTGCCAAACTATCGGGAAATTCCGACGTGAGGGTCCTGTCCTTCCATATTTTCCCGAATGCACTGCCGCCCATGATGGTGCAGGTGTCGTTGAACCTCGGTTGGGCGATCCTCAATGCCGCGGGTCTTTCCTTTATCGGACTGGGCGTGCGTCCACCGACCCCGGAATGGGGCATCATGGTTGCGGAAGGCGCAAACTTCATCGTCTCGGGTGAATGGTGGGTCGCCATTTTTCCCGGCCTCTGGCTCATGCTTGCGGTTTTTACCTTCAACCTCATGGGCGATGGATTGCGCGATATCGTCGATCCCCGCCGACGCGTCTAGAAAGGATCAGTCCATGTTGTCGATTTCAGACCTTCAGGTTGCCTTCAAGACCCGCCGGGGCGAGGTGGATGCAGTCAAGGGCATCAGTTTCGAGCTTGCAAAAGGCGAACGTCTCGGAATTGTGGGCGAGAGCGGCTCGGGCAAGTCCGTAACCTCCTATGCGCTGATGCGCATTCTGGATGCGGGCGGGCGCATTAAGGCCGGCGAAGCCATCTATGGTGGGGTCGACTTGAAGCGTGCAAGCGAGACGGCGATGCGCGACATACGCGGGCGCGAAATCTCCATGATTTTCCAGAACCCGCGTGCAGCTCTCAACCCGATCCGCAAGGTTGGTCATCAGATTGAAGATGTGCTGATTCAGCACGGACAGGCAATTCGAAGCGACGCCAGAAAAAAGGCCATTGCAGCGCTGAAGGCGGTCAAGATCAACAATGCGAGCGCACGCTACGAAGCCTATCCGTTCGAGCTTTCGGGCGGCATGTGCCAGCGTATCGTGATTGCCATTGCGCTTGCCTGTGATCCCAAATTGCTGATTGCCGACGAGCCGACCACCGGGCTCGATATCACGACGCAAAAGGCGGTGATGGACCTTGTTGACGAACTCGTCAAAGCGCGAGGCATGTCCTCTATCCTCATTACGCACGATCTCGGTCTGGCGAGCCAATATTGCGATCGGATTGTCGTCATGAAGGATGGCCTGATCGTCGAAGCTGGCAATCCGATCGAGATTTTTACCAATCCCAAACACCCCTACACAAACAAGCTGGTGGATGCGACCCCGCGGCGCGGTGCGACGATCCGGTCGCTGTTGCCGGAAGAGGAGCGCAAGCCGCTTGCCGCGCGCCAGATGGGCGATACGCCACTGCTGGAAATCAAAGGGCTCGAGAAAACCTATCATGGAAAATCCGGGCCGGTCCGTGCGGTCAAGGGGATCAGCTTTACTGTCAAGGCTGGCGAGAGCCTCGGGCTGGTCGGAGAATCCGGCTGCGGCAAGTCCACCACATCATCCATGATCGTTCGGCTTCTCGACGTGAGCGGTGGCGAGATCCTTTATCGCGGCGAAGATATTGGAAAAATGCCCGCGCTTGCTTTCGCCCGAAATCCGCTGCGGTCGAAAATCCAGATGGTGTTTCAGGATGCAACCGACAGTCTCAATCCACGCCATACAGCCCGCCAGTCGATTGCCGAGCCGCTGAAACGTTTGAAGGGCATGCATGGTGAGGCGCTGAACGCCCGCATCGAGGAACTTGCCGCTTTGACCGGTTTGCCGGAACATTTGCTGGACCGTTTCCCGCACCAGCTTTCCGGCGGTCAGAAGGCCCGCGTCGGTATTGCGCGTGCCATCGCGCCTGACCCCGACCTTCTGATCCTCGACGAACCGACCGCAGCGCTCGACGTTTCGATCCAGGCCGTCGTCTTGAATCTGCTCGCCGATCTCAGGGCGAAACTCAATATGAGCTACATTTTTGTCAGTCACGATCTCAACGTCGTTCGGCTCCTCTGCGACAGCGTCGTGGTGATGAAAGACGGAGAAATCGTGGAGGCCGGCTCGGTGGAGGCGGTGATGGACAATCCCACAAACCCGTACACACGCGCGTTGATTGCCGCGGCGCCGCATGCGCCTGACCGGAAATCAGCTGCCTGAGATCAAAGAGAACCCGTTCATTCCTGCGATGCCAGGGACCAAGATCAGACACCATTTCCTCTCCCCCAGGGGGAAGGAAATATGTCGGAACATGAAGGATATTGACCATGCTTGAAGATCTTCCCTTTACGCTTGAGGCCCTGCGTGAGGCCTATATCGAAGGCGTGTCGCCCGCCGCGGTCATTGCGGAGGCTTTCCGGCGTCTCGATCAGACAGATGATCCGGGCATATTTCTTTTCGAGGCGCGCGATGCGGCGCTTTCCGAAGCCGACCGGCTCGGAACATTCGATGCTGCCCGTCCGCTCTGGGGTATCCCCTTCGTGGTCAAGGACAATATCGATGTTGCCGGCATGCCGACCACCTGCGCCTGCCCGGATTTCAAATATGACGCCAAAAGCGATGCCTTCGTGGTGAAGCTTCTGCGCGATGCGGGGGCGATTTGCCTTGGAAAAACCAATCTCGATCAGTTTGCGACCGGCCTTGTCGGCGTGCGCACGCCTTACCCTGTTCCGCGTAATGCGCTGGATGCAGAGATCGTTCCAGGCGGCTCCTCCTCCGGGTCCGCCGTCGCGGTGGCGCGGGGTATTGCCGCCTTTTCGCTCGGCACCGACACTGCGGGCTCGGGCCGTGTGCCTGCTGCATTGAACAGCATTGTCGGCCTCAAACCCTCGCTTGGAGCGTTCTCGGCCAGCGGTCTTGTGCCGGCCTGCCGCACCCTTGATACGATCTCGGTCTTCGCGCAAACGGTAAGCGATGCATGGGCAGTGTTCGAGCTTGCCGCACGCTATGACGCGGCAGACCCCTATGCGCGCCCGGTATCGACAGCACCCCTTTCAAAACCAGCGCCACATTTGCGTATTGCAATACCAAGCGCTGCAACATTGCAAACGAGCGGCGATACCGTGCAGGAGGCACATTTCAGAGAGACGATTGCAAACTTGGCAGCAGGTGGCGCGATTATAGAGGAGATTGATCTCACGCCGTTCTACGACGTGGCAGAACTTCTCTATTATGGGCCCTGGGTGGCAGAACGAACTGCCGCCGTGGGTGAACGTCTTTCAAAGGCGCCTGAGACCCTCCATCCCACGACGCGCGAAATCGTCGGTGCAGGGTTGAAAGTCACTGCGGTCGACACGTTCAACGGCATTTACAAGCTGAAAGAACTGCGTGCGATCTGTGAGGCGGCGTTCAAAGGTTTCGATCTTCTTTGCGTTCCCACGATCCCGACCTTTGTCACCCGCTCCGAGATCGAGGCGGACCCGATCGGGCCAAACTCGATGCTCGGCACCTATACCAATTTCGTCAACCTGCTGGATATGTGCGGCATTGCTGTACCGACCGGTGTCAGGTCCGATGGCCGGCCGGGCAGCCTGACAATTCTGGCGCGGGCGGGCCACGATGGAGCGGCAGCTTCGCTTGCGGCAAGACTTGAAGCGGGCGCAATGGGCGCAACGGACTGGGCGCGTCCGGCGTTTAAGCCCCTTGATGCAGCTGCAAATCCTGACGAGATCGAGATCGTTGTCTGCGGGGCGCATATGTCCGGCCTGCCGCTCAATCACGAACTGACATCACGAGGCGCGCGCTTTATCAAGGCTTGCAACACGGCAGCGCAATACCGCTTCTATGCGCTTGCCGGTGGTCCGCCAAAGCGCCCCGGCCTCGTGCATGACACAGACGGCGCCTCGATTGCCGTTGAAGTCTGGGCATTGCCCAAGCACGCTTTCGGCAGCTTCATGGCCGGTATTCCTGAACCGCTTTGCATTGGAACCGTGACCCTGGAAGACGGCACGCGCGCCAAGGGCTTTCTATGCGAGGCGTATGCAACGAAAGATGCAATAGAAATCACTGCGCTGGGCTCTTGGCGAGCCTATATCGCATCGAAGGCAGCTTGATGCTGAGAGCACCTACGTCTTACGGTCAAAAGTGGAGCGCTCATTGAGCGGAAAATCACCGTCAACATCGATCGCAATCCAGGACGAGAATTCCTCTCCACCTATTATGGCAACGACCTCGTTGTAATGAGGCTTGGTATTCGGCCCAACCGGTCGCGCAACCCCGTTTCCCACTTGTCGGTTTACACTTGAAACTGGGACGCGGGCAGCTTTGGAAAAATGTTACACTTCAATGAGATACAAGTCGCAGGAGTCTCAAATGAAGTGTAACGTTTTGTTGGCTACGCGAAGGTTCTTGTTGTTCTCGCCTTATTTGTTGCGCTTTGAGAAAACCTTTTGGCGAAGGCTCCGTGCAAGATCGTTCAAGAACTTTGAAATTGGTACCGCTAGGTCACGGACCCATAAATGAGGCTGTTTTGGCGGTAAAATGACAAAAATATGCGAGGAAATGGTTGAAAAGCGGGCCTTGCGGCCCGGTTGAAACCATTGACGTTGCAGATTGCAGTCATTTTACCGTCCTGCGGATAAGCCAAATTTGATCAGCCACTGCGTTGCAACGGCTTGAAAATGATCGGCATTTCC
>NZ_JAMXLE010000002.1 GCF_024055895.1 Rhizobium sp. L1K21 | reverse complement strand
AACCACAAATGCTCACATATAACGCGGGGTGGAGCAGCCCGGTAGCTCGTCAGGCTCATAACCTGAAGGCCGCAGGTTCAAATCCTGCCCCCGCAACCATCTTGGCCTGCATAGGACCGCCATTCCCAAAGTTAAGTTTAACACGCCCTCCCGCAACCAACTTAACTTGGTCAACGTCCAGACAAGGGCGTTCACTTTGTTCAGCCTCTTCAATCACTTCCATTCAGGGCCATCCCGTCGCGAAGCCGTTGCACTTTTTCGACGAGGCCTGGGTCAAAACCAACATGGATCCGATCCGGAGATATGGTCTCAAGGGCCGACCCTTACGTGGTTTTCCACCTTACAGTCATTGGCCCAAAATGACCGCTTCTCTGTTATGTTTCCAACCCCGGCAATATCTTGTCGAGGGTGGCGGGATAGTCGCGCACACGCACGCCGGTGGCGTTGTAGATCGCGTTCGTGATGGCAGCGCCGGCTCCGCAGATGCCGAGTTCGCCAAGCCCCTTGGCCTGTAGCGGATTTGCCCAGTCGTCGTGTTCCTCAAGTAGGATAACATCAATCTGCGGGACGTCGGCGTTGACTGGGATGTGATATTCGGCGAAGTCGTGATTGGCGATCTGGCCGTAACGGGGATCGAATTCCAGCGCCTCGGTCAATGCCATGCCAATACCCCACACCATACCGCCCAGACACTGCGAACGGGCTGTCTTTGCGTTGAGAATGCGGCCAGCTGCAAAGGCACCGGTCATGCGCCGGACACGGGTTTCGCCGGTGATTGCACTGACAGCCACCTCGGCGAAATAGGCGCCATAAGTCGCCTGGCGCACCTTCGAAGATGCATCGCCCGGCTCAATGTGTCCGGTTGCTTCCAGTGCAGTGCTAGGCAGGAGTTCGGCAATGATAACCTGACGGTTGCCGACAATTGCCTTTCCATCTTTCAGCGTCAAATCCGGCTCCGCACATCCGGCCGCCGTGGCGAGTTGCAAGCGAAGCTCTTCGCAGGCAAGGAAGACGGCTGTGCCATTGGAGGCTGCTCCAAAGGAGCCACCCGAGCCGGAACCTGGCGGCAAGTCGGTATCGCCAAGGCGAACGGTTACGTTTTCGGGAGCAAGCCCAAGCATATCGCACGCAATCTGGGTGAGAATCGCATAGGTTCCGGTCCCGATATCCGTCTGATCGCTCTCAATCTCAGCCGTGCCGTTCGCATTGAGCCTGACACGCGCTTGCGCTTCCTTCAGCATGTTGACCCGAAAAGCCGAAGCCATGCCCATCCCGATCATCCATTCACCGTCCCGCACTTGCTTTGGGATGGCATTGCGCTTTTCCCAACCGAAGCCCCGCGCTCCGGCATCAAGCGCTTCTGCAAGTTTGTGGGAGGAAAACGGGACCTGCCTTGTCGGGTCTTCTTCCGGTATGTTCCGCTTTCGAAGCTCGACGGGATCGATGCCCGCCTGCTCGGCCAATTCGTCCATGGCGTTCTCCACAATGGTGACACCAACGGCTTCGCCTGGGGCACGCACAGAACCGGCGCAAGTGCGGTTCAACCTTGCGATTTTCTGACCGATGATACGATTTTCGCCGCGATACATGAAGGCGGTGGCCTGCGTGACAGGCTCTGCAAAACGCTCGCCGGGAAGGTTGGAAACCAGGGTTTCATGACCAATGCCTGTCAACCGGCCTTGAGCGTCTGCGGCCAGACGCACCCGCTGGCGCGTTTCGGACCGCCGCATCGTCGTCTCGAACACATGCGGTCGCGTCATTGCGACAGAAACGGGTCGACTCAATTTTTTGGCAGCAAGTGCCGCCGCGACGGCTTCAGGCGCAATCCCGAGCTTCGAGCCAAATCCGCCACCCACATAGGGTGCCAGGATGCGTACATTTTTGGGCTCTATACCGAGGCTGTCGGCCAGTTCGTTGCGGTTGTATTTCAGCATCTGATAGCTGCCACGCAAGGTCAGCTGCTCACCCTCCCATTGGGCAATCGAGGCATGCGGTTCCATAGGCGCACTGGAATGAGAAGGCGTCGTATAGGTTTCGTCCACGCGGTAGACAGCGTTCTTCATGGCGGCGTCCAGATCACCCATTGACGATTGCTTGTCCTCAGGTATTTCCGGCTCGACAGCGAGCGGATCAAGCGCGGCTTCATCCGTCGTTTCGATATGCAGCTGCAAGGCTTGCGCGGCATGGCGCGCCTGTTCGAACGTTTCAGCCACAACCAGCGCGACCGGCTGTCCGAAATAGGCGATCTCATGCACCCCTTGCACAGGTGCCTCGTTGGCCGTGCCCTGGGCGGGATTGCGCAGCATGCGCTCGTCACTGACGATGGCCAACACGCCCGGGAGCGCCATGACAGCATTGGTCGACATGTTCAAAAGTCGGCCTTTGGCCGCAGGTGCGCGCACCAGCACACCATAGCAGAGCGCGTCGGTGGGCTGCTCGGCGGCATAGTGTGCCGCGCCCGTCACCTTCAGGGGGCCGTCTGGACGGTCGAGGGGCGCACCCACGGCACCTTGTACCATGTCATCGAGCCTGCGACGCGTGTCGGCATTGTCCATCTTCATGTGGCGGGTCATCGGGTGGCCTCCTCCAGAACAGCTTTCAGGGTTCTCCGGGCAAGCGGTATCTTGAAGTCGTTGCCGCCGTGGCCTTTCGCAGTCCTCAGCAGCTGATCGGCGGCCGCGTCGAAAAGGGACGTCGACGGTGCGTTGCCAATGAGCAGCTCTTCGACAGCGCCATCACGCCATGGCACCGGTGCAAGGCCGCCAAAAGCAAGATCGGCGCGGGCGATCTTACCATCCACGACCTCAACAACCGCGGCGACAGAGACAAGTGCAAACGCATAAGAGGCTCGGTCGCGGACCTTGCGATAAATCTGCCGTCCCTTGACGGGCGGCGGCAGGCAAACTGCTGTGATCAGGTCACCGGCTTCAAGAACGGTTTCACGCTCGGGTGTGTCGCCGGGCAGAACGTAGAGCGTACCCAAGGGCAGGGATTGCACCGCGCCGCTTTTTTTCCGCACCTCCACTGTCGCACCGAGCGCGCGAAGGGCAACCGCCATGTCGCTCGGGTGCGTTGCAATGCATTTGTCGCTGGTTCCCAGCACTGCGTTGATCCGGTTGACGCCGCCCATGGCGCCGCAGCCCGATCCCGGCTCCCGCTTATTGCAAGGCATGGCGGTGTCATAGAAATAATGGCACCGTGTTCGCTGCAGCAGATTGCCGCCCGTCGTCGCCTTGTTTCGCAGTTGGCCACTTGCACCGGCAAGCAGAGCCCTGGACAGAACTGGCCAGTGCTGGCGAACACGCATGTCGGCGGCGAGGTCGCTATTCGTCACCAGCGTCTCCACTTTCAGCCCACCGTTTTCGGTCTGCTGGATCGAACTGAGGTCCATCCGGTTAATGTCGAAGAGACGATCCGGGGTCATCACTTCGAGTTTCATCAGGTCGAGGAGATTGGTCCCGCCCGCGATGATTGCAGCGCCGGCATCTGCGAACGCTATGTCTGATGGATGAGTCGCACGATCGTAAGCAAAAGGTTTCATTCTTGATCCCTCCATGCAGCATCGCGAATGGCATCGACAATGTTCGGATAGGCGGCGCATCGACAGAGATTGCCGCTCATGCGTTCGCCGATTTCATGTTCGTCCAGCGAAGGCTTAGCTGTCATGTCGGCTGTGACGTGGCTTGGCCATCCCGCTTCGATCTCCTCCAGCATCGCAGTGGCCGAACAGATCTGACCCGGCGTGCAATAGCCGCACTGAAAGCCGTCATGGTTGACAAAGGCGCGCTGCATGGGCGAAAGCGCCTCGGCGCTCCCAAGCCCCTCAATCGTGGTGATCTCGTCGCCATCATGCATGCATGCGAGGGTCAGACAGGCATTGATGCGGCGGCCATTGATCAGCACTGTGCAGGCGCCGCATTGGCCATGGTCGCAGCCCTTTTTGGCTCCCGTCAGGCCAAGATGATGGCGCAGGGCGTCAAGCAGCGAGGTGCGGTTGTCGGCGTCGAGTGTTCGCCGATTTCCGTTGATCAAAAGGTCGGTTTTCATGAAATGTCCCGCGATCCCGTCAGTTGCTGTTGGAAGATTTGCTGGTTTCGGGATCAACTGATCGGCAGACGATAAGTTCCAGAGGTCAGATATCTTCAATGACCAGGGAACGAACGGCCGCGCGCAGCAGAAAGCAGTTCAGGAACAAATTCACCCTCCAATCGCTTATGCAGGCATGAAGAAAGAACTCCAAAGCGAAAGGGATGCGGAAAAGTCTTTCGACGCGCGCGACCGGCTGATTCTGGCTCTTTACGCCCAGTTGAAAGCGGAGCGCGAAACGCGTGGCGCACTCGAAGATGCCATCCGCAATGGTGCGCTCTCCAAGGAGGTGCTGACTGCGATTGCTTCCGATCCGATTCCGGTCATCACCGATGACGATGTCGTCGAGGTCGAGCACTTGCTGGACCGCGGTTCGCCGATTGCCCGGATAGACAGAAACGGGAAGGATAAGTGACGTGGCACGGCGCGCAGTTTGGAAAGGAAGCCTCTCGTTCGGTAAGCTCTCGTTTTCCGTCGGCCTGTACTCAGCCCTGTCTTCGGAAGAAAAGATCTCGTTCCATATCGTCAACCGCAAGACCGGAAATCGTGTCGAGCGTCAATTTGTCGACAGCGAGACCGGCAAGCCGGTTGATCGCGACGAGCAGATCCGTGGCCATGAGACGGAGGATGGTGATTATGTTACCGTTGAACCCGATGCGTTGAAGGCGCTCGCGCCCGAGGGCGACAAGGTAATCTCCGTTCGAAGCTTCATCACCTGCGACGACATCGACAAGCTCTATTTCGACAAGCCCTATTATCTGGCACCGACAGACGAGGAGGCTGAAGACGCCTTCAGACTGTTTGCGCAGGCTCTCGAAAAAGAAAGCTCGGCAGCCTTTGCCGAAGCTGTTCTGTTTCGCCGCAACCGGGCGCTGCTCATCCGGCCGCACGACGACACACTCATTGCCACCACGCTCAACTACGATTACGAGGTGCGCTCTGCCAAACGTGTGTTCGCAAGCTTGAAGGCTGAAGATTATGACGACGAGATGCTGGATCTTGCCGGTCATATCATCGACACGCGAATGGGCACTTTCGATCCAGCAGATTATGAGGACCGCTATAACAGCGCACTTGCCGCTGTCATCCGCGCCAAGCTTGAAGGCAAGCCGCTAAAGCCGGCCAAATTTAAGGAGGCCGATAATGTGACCGACCTGCGCGAGGCTTTGCGGCAAAGCGCCAAGGCGGCGGGTGCCCAGGGAAAAAGTGGCAAGCGGTCTTCCTCAAAATCAAAGCAACGAAAGGCCGGCTGATCCATGGCTCTGGAGACCTATAACAGCAAGCGCCGTTTCGACCGGACAGCCGAACCGCGGGGCGAAAAGGCCAAAGGTAAGGGATCGCTGTTCATCGTGCAGAAGCATCATGCCCGCCGCCTGCATTACGATTTTCGCCTCGAGATGGACGGTGTCCTGAAAAGCTGGGCTGTGACCAAGGGACCCAGCCTCGACCCCGAGGACAAGCGGCTGGCGGTTCACGTGGAGGACCATCCCCTCTCCTATGCGGAATTCGAGGGCGAAATACCGAAGGGAGAATACGGCGCGGGAAAGGTTATTCTCTGGGACAGGGGAGAATGGCGACCCATCGGAGACGCCGCCAAGGGCTACCGAAAGGGCAAACTCGACTTCGAACTGTCCGGCGAGAAGCTGAAAGGTCGCTGGCACCTGGTGCGTATGAAGGGCAAGCCGGAGGAAAAGCGAGAAAACTGGCTCTTGATCAAGGGCGATGATGAAAATGCGGTTCATGACCGTGGCGACCGGATTCTGGAACGCACCGAATCCGTCAAGAAGGACAAAAAGCGCAAAGCCGGATCAGATTTCCCCGTTGGCGCAAAGGTGGCATCAATGCCGGATTTTGTTGACCCTTGCCTCGCTGTCTTGAAAAAACAGCCGCCCAAGGGGGAGAAATGGCTCCATGAGATAAAGTTTGACGGTTATCGCCTGCAGGCGCGATTGGAAGACGGCGTTGTGGCGTTGTTGACCCGCAGCGGGCATGACTGGACGGACAAGTTCGGTTCGGCCCTGAAGAAGGCATTTGCGGCGCTTCCGGCCCGACAACTGATCATCGACGGCGAGGTTGTGGTTGAAGGCACCAGCGGCGCATCCGATTTCTCAGCCCTGCAACAGGATTTGAGCGAAGGGCGAGACGACCGTTTCGTCCTTTACGCTTTCGATCTCCTCTATCTCGATGGTCACGACCTGCGCAACGTTCCACTTCTTGCCCGTAAGGAGAAGCTGCAGGGGCTGTTGAAGGCCGCCAAGCCAACGGTGCGCTACAGCGAACATTTTGATGAAGCCGGCGGCCTTGTGCTGGAACATGCCTGCCGCCTGAGCCTTGAAGGGGTGATCTCAAAGGACGGCAAGAGCAGATATGTCTCCGGGCGCAAAGGCCAGTGGGTGAAATCGAAATGCTCGCATCGACAGGAATTCGTTATCGGTGGTTATGCGCCTTCCTCCACCTCGGATCAGGCGATTGGCTCGCTGGCGCTCGGCATTTTCGAGAACGGTAAACTCCGTCATGTGGGACGGGTCGGCACCGGCTTCACGCGGGCGGCAAGCGAGCGCCTTTTCGACCGCCTGGCACCCTTGTCACGCGAGGAAAACCCGTTCAGCGAAAATTTGTCGGCCAATGCCCGCCGCGACCTTGTCTATGTCGAACCGCAACTCGTCGCCGAGGTGGAATTTCGCGCGTGGTCGGCGGATGGCAACTTGCGGCACGCCTCTTTCCGGGGGCTTCGCGAGGACAAGCCGGCGGAGGCGGTTTGTCGCGAAGATGCCCAGCCCGACCAACCCTCCGCTCCCCAAAGCAATGTCAAGCTCAGCCATCCCGATCGACTTTACTGGCCCGGTGCCGGCGTGACCAAGGAAGGTTTGGCAGATTATTATGCACAGGTCTGGCGCTTCATGGCCCCCTTTGTCATTGACCGACCACTCGCCCTTCTGCGCTGTCCGGAGGGGATTGAAGGGCCGCGGTTTTTCCAGAAGCACACCTGGCGCGGCGCAAACCGGCATATTGACAAGGTGGCCGATCCGAAAGATCGCGGTGGAAAGCCTCTGCTGCGTATCCTGGATTTTGACGGCATGATGGCGCTGGTGCAGTCCGGCGTCTTGGAAATCCATCCTTGGGGCGCAAACACAAAGGCCTGGGAAAAGCCCGACATGATCACCATGGATCTCGATCCCGGCGAGGACGTGCCGTGGAGCGATGTCATTGCAGCCGCCAAGGTGCTGAAACAGCGTTTCGAGGCGCTCGGACTTGTTCCTTTCGTCAAGACCTCCGGCGGCAAGGGCCTGCATGTGGTGGTGCCGTTGAAGCCGAAGGCGAACTGGAGCAGCGTCAAAGCGTTTTCGAAAAAGATGGCGACCGACATGGCGAAAGATGAGCCGGACCTCTATGTCGCGGTTTCGACCAAGGCCAAACGCAACGGCCGCATCTTCATTGATTACTTGCGCAATGGACGGGGAAACACCGCGATCGCGGCTTACTCGACCCGCGCGCGTCCGGGTGCCGCAGTATCGATGCCGCTTGCCTGGGAGGAACTGTCGGCCGATATCGGGCCGGATTATTTCACGGTCGAAAATGCGCCGGCGCGGCTCATGAATCTGCGAAATGATCCGTGGGAGACGTTCTTCTCCTCCGCGCGTCCTCTCCCTACGAAATGATCAGCGCTTCTTGTCGGCGCGAAGGCTTTGGCGTAGCGCCTCGGTAATATTGATGACATTGCCCTGTTTGGCGCTCGGCACCTTCCGAGCCGCCTTTTTTGGCGGCATCTTTTTCGTGTTGTCGCTCAGCAGCTTCTTGATTTTTGCTTGCAACGGATCCTTGACCATCGAGGGCTGCCAGGATCTTGTCTTTTCCAATATCACCCTTTCCAGAGCAGAAAGCGCCTTTCGCTCGGTCTTCGTGTCGCGATCGATCTGCGCCACAGGCTCACGCACGGTGTTCCCATAGCGTAAGGTCCACAAAACAATGCCTTTTCCCTGCGGTTCGAGAAGAACGGCATGCTCATGGCCATGCAGCACAAGCCGTGCAATGCCAACAACCTTCTTCCGCGCCATGGCCTGCAGGATGACGCCATAGGCTTCATGGCTCAGCTCGTCCTCGGGCTTCAGAAAGTGTGGCCGGTCATACCAGATCCAGGCGATCGAGTTTGACGGCACGAATTGTTCGATATTGATCGTGCGCCGACTTTCCAACGCGACCGCATCGAGCTCGTGGTCCTCCAAAAGCACGAAGTCGTCGTCGCTGTCAGGTTTCGGATAGCCGCGCACCTGGTTTTTCTCTGGTACCGGGCGGTGGGTCTCTCTGTCCATGTAACGGCTTTCCACCCGGTTGCCGGTCTCGCGGTTGAGGATGTGAAATCGAATGCGGTTGCCGCTGGTGCGGGCAGGTGTCAGCGACACCTTCGCTGTCACCAACGAAAGCTTCAGGTTACCCTTCCAATAGGTCCTCGACGCCATGCTGTTCTCCTCAACGCAATAGGTCACCACCACCGTTCGACCATCCGCCGTTAACATCCATGGATCAGGCGAACCCGGTCCCCGGCTCACAGAACCACAATAGAAAAGCTCTACGGTGGAGCGGCTGGTGTCTAAACATGTGAGGGGAGAGCTTGTTCCGGAATACGGATGGTTGGACTGTTCCCCGCGGAACATGCCGCGACAATTTTCGGTGACATGATTGCAGTCAAGTAGGCGGTTTGAATATAGTTCCTGCGAAGGGATAAAAGATGCACATGCAAAGTCTTTCAAAGCGGGCGGATAAAAACGCGATTTCACGACGCGCCTTGCTTGGCGGCGTGGTTTCAAGCGCCGTGTTGATGTCGATCCGCTCTTCCGAGGCGAGCGGAGACCTTGGTTTTGTGGTCCAGGTCCGCGGGCTTTTAAGCCGTTCTGCAGGAGACGGCCATCAAAGGCTCGAAAGCGGCAACCCTTTGCTGGACGGTGATCTGGTTTCAACCGGTGAGGAAAGCTCGGCAGAGCTGAAGCTCGGAGGAGACACCAGAATTCTTCTCGGGCCGCAAACCTCTCTGTTCATCGACAGTTTTATCGCCGGCCAGGGCGGTGTGCTCGAACTGGCGAGCGGTCAGATGATTTTTGACCGACCCGAAGGCTTGCCCAAGATCGATGTGTCGGTTCGCACCGCATTCGGCATGATCGGCGTTCGCGGAACGAAATTCTTTGCCGGTCCTAATCGGGGCGCATTCTCGGTATTTGTGGAGCATGGTAAGGTGGAGGTTACAAATGCCGGTGTTTCCCGCAGGCTTCTGAGGGGGCAGGGTCTCGATATCCGTCCACCGGAATCTGCGCCGCGTTCGCTCGGCAAAGAAGCCACCATGGCAGAGCTTTCCAGGCTTGCCGTGCCCTCCATTCCCCAGGATTGGGAACAAAGCCGCATTGCAGAAGCCTATTCCAGCATTGGTCTTGAGTAAGAGTGCGCTGCCTGTGATCAGGGCGCGCCGGTCTCGTCGAGTGCAAAAAGCTGCATGCGACCGAAACCGCGTATGTCGTGTTCGCCGAGCGCACGCAGTTTGAGGCTGCATTCCCGGGCTGCAGAGGGGCCGACACAAATCGATGTACCGAGGAACTTGTTGGCCTCCTGAAGGCGGGCGGCCAGATTGATAGCGTCGCCATGGGCGGTATAGTCCAGCTTGCCACCCGCCCCCACTTCGCCAATCACCGCCAGACCTGTCTCGATACCGATGCGCGTGCGGCCAAATGCATGAGCCGCAAATTGCGGACGCTTGCGCATCTCTTCCGTGAGCCTGCGAATTCTGCCGGCGCACACAACGGCAGCATCGACATGCGCGTCCAAGTCCTCTGGCGCATTGAAAAGCGCATGCACCGCATCGCCCACCACCTTGTCAATCATCCCTCCGCTTGCCGCGATCAGCGCATTCACTTCCGAGAAGTAGGTGTCCAACAGGCCAACCAGCTCTTGCGGTGGCATACGCTTTGCCAAAGACGAAAACCCTTCAATATCGGTAAAGAGCGCGGTCACCTGGCGCTCCTGCGCACTGAGTTCGTCACCCTCCAGATAGCGGCTGACAACCGACTGCGGCAGATACTGACCAAAGCGCTGATGGGCCAGCCGCTCGGTGCGACGCGAATGAGCAAACTGGAAAAAGGTGGTGATGGCAAGCACAAGGCCGAGCGCAATGCTCACCGAGAAACCATCCGTCAGATAGGCCGTCGTCGCATAGATGGCGAGTGATGCGGCCAGTGAAAAAACGATCAGTCCGACACCGAGAGCGGCCAGATAGGCAGGTTGTAGACGCGTCGCAGCGAATGCGAGAAAGACACCTGCAAAGAGGAGGTAAAGCGCTTCGTAACGTGCAAAACGATAATCGCGAAGCGGAACAAAACCGGCAGCAATCGAAATTGCCGCGTCTGCGTGGATTTGTACCGAGGGTTCGAGGGGCATTGTGGCGCTTTCCCGCAAACCGCCGAAAACTGGCGCGCTGCTGCCGATGAAGACAAGCTTTTCTGCCAAACGCTGTGTATCGACAGCATTTTTCATGATGTCTGCGGCACTGACAGTGCGCTTTGCAATCGTCTCCCTGTCGGAGGCGACAAAGCGGATGCCACCGTCTTCCGTCAGGCTGATCGTCTTTTTGCCGAGCTTGAGCCAGAGATCAAGGCCGCCGATGATCGGTGGCGACCCCGCGCCGAGCATGCGCCGTGCAGCCTCAAGGCTGAGTGCGGGATAGGCTGTTCCAGCGGTAATGGAGAATGCCTGAATACGACGCACCCTGGCATCCGCATCGCCAACGAGAAAGGATGCAGCCGCCGCGCTTGCAGAATCCATGAACACCGGACAAGGGGCTTCAACCCCGCTGAGGAACCAGAAATCCGGCACCGCAAGCGGCCTCGCGGTCAATACGGGTGGAGCCGGGCGCGGCTTCCCGTTTTCGCCTCCACCCACCAGAAATCCGAGAATGGAGGGTGCCTTTTCCAGAGCATCTGCAAGCGTGCGGTTTTCAACCATATCCGCACCGCAACGGGAACTGAAAACAAGGTCGAAAACCATCGCGGAAGGCTGTTTTGATGCGATCTGTTCAACGAGCTCGGCTAGGTCGGCCCGGTTCCATTTGTCTGCCTTGAAACCTGCAAGATCGACAACGACAATCGCCTCGGTTGCCGGCTTTGGTCCCAGGCGTGTCAGGCTGTCGAAGAAAAGCTCGCGTTGCGTGTTCATTCCAAATGGCGCCCAGGAGAAAAGCGCAAGCGACAGCAAAATGCTTGCAAGCATTCCCCAATGGTGCGGACGCAGCTTGAAACTGCCCAGTTTCATGCGTCAACCTCAGACGTCATCCGGCTCGGCGAGTTCCAGCAGCCGCTCCGTATTGCAGTCTATAACGCCGTCTTTGCGGCGGATCGCACCTTTTTCCTCCAGGGAAACAATCGACCGGTTGATTTTTGGCCGGCTGGCACCGAGAATTCCAGCGATCTCCGATTGACTGAGGGAGAGCTGAAGATTGGCGCTCTCGGGCAGTTCCTCACCGTGGATCTGCTTGAGCGTGGAGACAAAGAAGCGGGCAACCCGCGCATCAAGGTCGTAAAGCGCGATTGTTTCCAGCTGTTCGGTTGTCTCGCGCAGCCGCGCGCAAAGATAGTGAATGACAGCTTGTGCGGCGACCGGATGTTTTTCCATCAGCCGCTGAAAGTCACGCTTGGCAATGACGTAGCCTTCTGTCGCGGCAACCGCTGTCGCATCCGCAGAGCGCGGAGAACCGTCCAGTATTGCCATCTCGCCGAGAATTGTCCCGGCTTCCAGATGCCGCAGAGAAAGTTCCTTGCCCTGCGCCGTGATGAGGGAAATCTTGATGCGGCCAGAGACGGTCAAAAGCATATAATTGCCTTCATCCCCGCGTTGGAAAATCGTGGTACCCGCGGGCCATAGCCGGTGAACTGCAATCGCCGCCACAGCCTCTATGAGGGCGTTATCGAATTCCTCAAAAATGGGAAAAGAGCGCCAGAAGGCCGGGCTCTTTCTGATCTCCGTCATAGGCTTTCCGGCTTTGCCGCTCCCCGGTGTGACGCAGAAAAGCCGCGTCATCCCAACGTCTTGTCCCCCTGAAAGCTGTCCGCAGAACTGGGTCAACCCGCCCCGCCCTCTGCTGCGCTTCATGGGTTGCGATCATCGCCCAGCGTAAGGCCTGTTTCAACCTAAATATGAAACCAGCGGCGTCTGATGATCTGTCAACGAAATTTGCCCTGCGAAATCACCTCCGTATCGGCCAGAACATAGGTGTGTCTGCCCAAGCTTTCCGGCTGGACGTCAGGTGCAGTCAACAGATAGCCGGCGGCAATCGAGAAGGCGGCCAGAAGAAGATATCGGTGCATTTGAACCCTCGCTTTCAACGGCATTCACAATGCCTGACGCGAGAGAGGTTGCGCTGTTACCGCTGGAACAAATGCCTATTCCTGTTCCCCCAGCATATCTTTGAAAAGTACCGCTTGATCGGTCAGGTAGCGCGCAAAAAGCGGCAGACTTGCTGCACCGCTCGCGCGCGCGCCGCTTCCCACCAACGCCTCTTCAAACACCGGTCGGCTGATGCCTTTGAGATCGAGTTGCTCGAAGGATCGCCGTGTTGCATCCACGAGTTTTCGTTTGATTGCGGCTGAAAACCCGCCCTCAATCACGATTGCCTCGAAATCAATGACGGAACATGCCGCCAGTGAAGCAAGCGCAAGGTTGCGGGCGCTCATCTCGATCCATTGATCCAGGATAGGACCGAAATCATCCCATTCATCCGGCGGGTTCCATATGCTGCTGGCATCCCGTCCTGCACCCTCGACCATTTTCTCCAGAACAAGGATTGAAGCCCCCTCAATCAGCTGCCGCGTACCGCCAGACCCATCGGGGATCGGCATGGAGCCGAACGCTCCGGCATTGCCGCTTTTTCCGGGGTACAGCATGTGGTTGAGAACGACACCCCCACCGGCAAACATGCCGACGAAAAAATACGCAAAGTCGGCATGACGTGACCCGAGGCCGAAAACGAGCTCAGCCGCACAGGCTGCTGTCGCGTCGTTTTGCAGAAAAACAGGCAGGCCGCTTGCTGCGTGGAGAAGGCTTGCGATATCGGCATCGCGCCACTTCTGCATCTCTTCAAAGGGGGTGCCCACGGTTTCTGCCCATGACCATATCTCGCCAGGCATTGCCACGCCGAGGCCGCAGATGCGTTCCAGTTGCTGCCCCGTCAGATGTCTTGAGAAATCGGATATGCCGCGTCGAACAAATTCCAGAATGTCATCCAGCTTTGGGTAGGGGTAAGATTTATAGGCCTTCCTGCGCACATTGCCGACAAAGTCCATCAACACCAGATCGGCGCTGCGGCGGCCAATCTTGAGCCCGAGGGAAAGCACACCTTCCGGGTTGAGGCGCATGGGGATCGATGGCTGCCCAACACGACCGCGCACCGGCGCGCCCCGGATCAAAAGTCCGTCGGCTTCGAGCGCCCGCATGATAACAGACACGGTCTGCGCTGACAGTCCCGACCGGCGTGCAATATCTGCCTTCGACAGTTCCTGATGCCGGCGGACCAGCGACATCACAAGCCGCTCATTATAGGCGCGAACCCGCACCTGGTTTGCACCACCGCTCGGATCCACGACCTTCGAAACGTCACTGAGCGTTTGGGTGTCCTTATCGATTTTCAATGTGTTGCCTCCTCCCAGGCAGGTAAATGCGATTTAACATCAAATCAATAATAACTCAATTCGATTTATTTATTGACAAGCGCCTCATATTGGGTTTCCCTTAATGACAGTAAGCCCCAGCCTCAGAGGAGGGCCGGCATCTTGCTAGCCTGCTTCGCGTTGGCAGTGAAGGGTTTGCTGGAATTTTCGCCGGACAAGCCGGCAACACATGTTCTCGGGAGGAACAATCATGAAAAAGTCCATCGTTTCTGCAACCCTTGGTGCGCTCGCACTCGGCGTTGCTTTCGCCTCTCCGGCCGCCGCCGAAGACGTTTCAGCCTGCCTGATCACCAAAACCGACACAAACCCTTTCTTCGTCAAGATGCGTGAAGGCGCTGAGGCCAAGGCCAAGGAGCTTGGCATCACGCTCAATGCTTATGCTGGCAAGGTCGATGGCGACAACGAGACCCAGGTACAGGCCATTGAGACCTGCATCGCCAATGGCGCAAAGGGCATTTTGCTGACCGCGTCTGACACATCGGCAATCGTGCCGTCCGTACAGCAGGCCCGTGATGCCGGTCTCCTCGTCATCGCGCTCGACACGCCGCTCAACCCGATCGACGCTGCCGATATGACCTTCGCGACGGATAACCTTCTGGCCGGTGAACTGATCGGCAAATGGGCCGCAGCAACCCTTGGCGACAAGGCCGCAGATGCCAAGATTGCCATGCTCGACCTCGACGTGTCGCAGCCGACTGTTGGCGTTCTGCGCGATCAGGGCTTCATGAAGGGCTTCGGTATAGACGTTGGCGACCCCAACAAGTGGGGCGATGAAACGGATCCGCGCATCGTCGGCCACGATGTCACGCAGGGCAACGAAGAAGGTGGCCGCAAGGCGATGGAAAACCTTCTCGCCAAGGACACCAGCATCAACGTTGTCTACACGATCAACGAGCCTGCAGCTGCCGGCGCATACGAAGCCTTGAAATCTATCGGTCGTGAAAACGACACGCTGATCGTTTCCGTCGATGGCGGTTGCCCGGGTGTCAAGAACGTCAAGGAAGGCGTGATCGGCGCGACCTCGCAGCAGTACCCGCTTCTCATGGCCTCCAAGGGCATCGAAGCGATCGCAGCCTGGGCCAAGGACGGAACGAAGCCGGAAGCAACGGAAGGCAAATCCTTCTTCGACACCGGCGTTGCACTTGTAACGGACAAGCCTGCTGAAGGTGTCGAGTCGATCGACACAGATGAAGGTACAAAGCTCTGCTGGGGTTGATATAATCCTAAACGGGTAGGAGAATTTCTCCGGGGCGGACGCTTAAGCCCGCCCCTTTTATTATCTGCGCCTGGCATGGCAGTGCGCAGTCTTGAAGGAGGGTCATCATGTCCAACTCGGACAATTATGAAGCCGCTGCCTCAGGCGCGGGCCGCGAGGTCGCATCGTTCGACCTCCACGACAAGGGGATAGTGGGCCGCTTTCATCAGGCTTTGCATTCAACGCCAGCCCTGGTTCCTCTGATCGTTCTCATCATGGCAATTGTGGTCTTCGGGCTCGTGCTGGGCAGCCGGTTCTTTTCGCCCTTCGCGCTCACACTTATTCTGCAACAGGTGCAGATTGTTGGTGTTCTTGCCGCAGCCCAGAGCCTGATCATCTTGACAGCCGGAATCGACTTGAGTGTTGGTGCGCTCGCTGTGCTGTGTTCAGTGATCATGGGCCAATTTACCTTCCGCTACGGGCTTCCGCCGTTTCTCGCTGTCATTGCTGGCATCGTGCTGGGCGCTGCCATCGGCGCCGTCAACGGCTGGCTCGTTTCTCGCGTCAAGCTGCCGCCCTTCATCGTCACGCTTGGCATGTGGCAGATCGTTCTGGCGGCCAACTATCTCTACTCTGCAAATGAAACAATCCGTGCGCAGGATATCGAATCCCAGGCACCCTTTCTCCAGCTGATGGGGGCAAAGTTTGAGATCGGCGGCGCAACGTTCACGCTCGGGGTCATCTTCATGATTGCGCTCGTGGTGGGGTTGGCCTATGCGCTTCGCTCCACAGCATGGGGCCGTCACGTTTATGCGGTCGGCGACGATCCCGAAGCTGCTGAACTCGCCGGCGTAAGCGTCAACAGAACGCTGATGTCGATCTATATCCTTGTCGGGATCATATGTGCCTTTGCCGGCTGGGTGATGATCGGCCGCTATGGCTCCGTATCACCATCGGCAACGACCGGAGTCATCGGCAATATCCAGTCCATCACCGCCGTGGTGATTGGCGGCATCTCGCTCTTCGGCGGTCGCGGGTCCATCATCGGTTCATTCTTCGGTGCGCTCATCGTGGGCGTTTTCGAGCTTGGATTGCGGATGTCGGGGGCCGATCCGCAATGGACCTATCTTCTCATCGGAACCTTGATCATCGGTGCTGTCAGCATCGACCAGTGGATTAGAAAGGTGGCTGCGTAATGGAACCGATCCTGAAAGCAACGAACCTGACCAAACGTTATGGTAAGGTGACCGCATTGGATAGATGCGACTTCGATCTCATGCCCGGCGAAATCCTGGCGGTGATTGGCGATAACGGTGCCGGTAAATCGACCTTGATCAAGGCCATTTCAGGTGCGGTGACACCTGACTCGGGGACAATCGAACTGGAAGGAAAAAAGGTCAGTTTCGAATCGCCCATTGAAGCGCGTGCTGCCGGTATCGAAACGGTTTATCAGACGCTCGCCATGTCGCCGGCGCTTTCCATAGCCGACAATATGTTCATGGGGCGCGAGTTGCGCCAGAAGGGCATTCTGGGTCAGGTCTTTCGCAGACTGGATCGCCCGGCGATGGAAAAATTTGCCCGTGAAAAGCTCTCCGACCTTGGATTGATGACCATTCAGAACATCAATCAGCCCGTGGAAACCCTCTCGGGTGGGCAGCGTCAGGGCGTTGCCGTGGCTCGTGCAGCCGCCTTCGGGTCGAAGGTCATCATTCTCGATGAGCCAACGGCAGCCTTGGGTGTGAAAGAAAGCCGGCGCGTTCTGGAGCTGATTTTGGATGTCCGTTCGCGCGGTATTCCGATCATTCTGATCTCGCACAACATGCCGCACGTTTTCGAAGTGGCCGACCGTATTCACGTCCATCGTCTCGGCAAGCGGTTGTGCGTCATCAATCCGAAAGAATACAGCATGTCAGATGCTGTCGCGTTCATGACCGGAGCAAAGGAGCCGCCGGCCCAACCGGCAGCGGCTTGATCGCCAGTAAAACGAGGCCCGCGGCAAATGCACCGCGGGCCTTTTGCTATCCGGTGGGCTGCTCTTTCAAAGGACAATCGCGCGGGGCGTATCCCCAATTCTAGTAGAAGCTGCATAGAAGAAATTTAACGTTTCACTCTCAGCCTATGGCAGCAAAAAGCGATTTCGTATCGCAATGATAGCGGGCGCAGAAAAGTTCTTCACGAACCAGGCATGATGCCACCGCGCTCACCGGTCGCGCCCGGAGTGAAACTGTGAGCAAGCGCATGTGTGCTGGTAGGTATTGAGTCGCCCCATGAGCATTCTAATTGTTGAGGACAACCCGACCAACGGCCTCATCCTCAAACACCTTGTCAAAAAGGTCTATGCCGGAGAAATCGTTGTCGAAGCCGAGCCCGCAAAGGCGCTCCAGCTTTGTCATTTGCACGATTTCGCTCTCCTCCTCGTTGATCAAAAACTGCCGGGCATGACGGGGCTGCAATTCTTCCGCATGCTTCGCCGTCTGCCGCGATATCAGAGTGTGCCGGCTGTCATGGTGACGGCGGATACGTCGCGCGCGCTGCGCGAGGAAGCGCTGAGCGCCGGTGTTACGGAGTTTCTGACCAAGCCGGTCGAAGCCCTGAGCTTTGCCGCATTGATGGCCGCGCTTGTTCCGCAGGAAATGATCGACGCTGATCTCGCCATTTAAACGTCTCTCTGGAGGAATATCGCATGAAACTGGCTTTTCTGTCCCTGCTCTTCAGCGGGGTTGCCTTCTTTGCCTCACCGCTCCAAGCCATGGAGGCGCCCACCGGCAGGGTTATCCTGACGGTGAAGGGCAATGTCGAAAATACCAATAGCGAAGGTGCTGCAAAATTCGACCTCGCAATGTTGGAGGCCCTCGCTGGACGCTCGGCGACCATGGAAACTCCTTGGACAGAGGGGGAGGTCACCTTCAGCGGTCCTTATCTGCGATCCATCCTCGAGGCTGCTGGCGCATCTGGTCACAAGCTGATTGTCCGCGCCCTCAACGATTACGCAGCCGATGTCCCGTTTGAGGACGGCAAATTGGATGTCATCATGGCAACCCGAAAGAACGGGTCGGAAATGCCGGTACGCGACAAGGGGCCTCTTTTCCTGGTCTATCCGTTTGATCTCGACAAAAGCCTCTACAGCGAGAAAATTTTCGCCCGCTCCGTCTGGCAGATCAAGGAAATAGAGGTCGTTGAATGACGCAGTTTTCCCGCGAAGCGGGCGCGCTGATGCAGCGTGCGGGCAAACGGACGGCAGCCCTCCAGGTTGTTGCCATTGCCCTGTTATGCATTATTTCCTTTCTCTACCTGCAGCTTTCCACGAAGCAGAACCAACTCAGTGACGGCGTCCACGAAAATGCTATGTGGGCGGTCTTTCAGCTTGACCGCGAAGTCAGAACCATTGAGCAGATGGCCGACAGAATGGTGGATGGCGTTGATCTTCATGGCGACCCGGAAGCAGATATCGCATTGCGCCTCGACATTCTGTATTCGCGGATCGATCTTCTCAACAAGCCCGGCTACCTGTCCTTCTTTGACGATCAGGCACTGATTGATCAAAAGAAGTCTGAATTCCTCGATCACTTCCGAAAGCTCGAGCCGGATCTGATACGGCTGTCAAAAGGGGATACCAGCGAGATACTCGTTGACGAGATTCATGAGAATCTCGAACAGTTCGAAAAACTCAGCAATCAGTTTCTGCTGACAGCCAACAGTGTTTCGTCAGCGACGCGCGCGGACCGCAAGGAAAAGCTTGAGGCGACGCAGACGTTGATCGGTGTTTTTGTCGCCTTCCTCTTGGCCTCTATCCTGCTTTTGATTGCCACCTTGCGCAGGCAGCTCACCTCGGTGCGCGCAGCCGGTATGAGCCTCGAAGCCATGACCCTGCAGATTTCGGAAGCCTATTCGGCCGCTGATGCTGGCAACCGCGCAAAATCGCAATTCATGGCCACGATGGGACATGAAATTCGCACACCGCTGAACGCCATCCTCGGAACGGCAGAGTTGATGGAATACAGCAGCATTCCCAAACACGTTCGCGACAACGTCAAGGTCATTCGCTCTTCTGGCGAGGCGCTTTTAGAGGTTTTGAACGAGGTTCTCGATTACGCCAAAATCGAACATGGACGCCTGGAACTGGAGGAACGCGCTGTAAACGTCGAACAGTTGCTGGACTCGGTGTCAAGCATCATGGGCGGCCGCGCTGCGGAAAGCGGCAACCGGATCGTTTTGGACCTGCCGGAAAAACTCGAATGGCCATGGGTGAAAACCGATCCGACGCGGATTCGCCAGGTTCTTCTTAACCTCACGAGCAATGCGATCAAGTTCACCGAAAATGGAACAATCACGCTCGCGGTGCGGGAGCGCTCAGGTATGGGCGGAACGAGAGTTTTGCATTTTGAGGTGAAGGACAGTGGGATCGGCATCGACGAGGCAGGACAAAGACGGCTCTTCAAGCCTTTCTCACAGGTTGATGCCAGCATCAGTCGCAGGTTCGGCGGTACCGGCCTCGGCCTGACCATCTGCAAGGAAATCGTCGAACGTCTCGGCGGCCAGATCGGTGTGTGGAGCGAACTGGGCAAAGGCAGCACGTTCTGGATGGATATCCCGATCGGCATCGCGGAAGCCGGCGACGACGAGGTGCAAATTAAGCAACTGGTGGAAATGTCCCACCTGTTACCGTTGCGGATCCTGCTTGCAGAAGACAACAAGGCGAACCAGCAGGTGGCGACGCGCTTTCTGGCACGGCTTGGTCAGACTGCTGATGTCGCTGCCAATGGTTTGGAAGCAGTGGAAATGGCGAGCCAGTCTGAATACGACCTCATCCTGATGGATATGCAGATGCCGGAAATGGATGGTATCAGCGCGGCGAGAGCCATCCGCAACAAAACCGGGCCAAATCAGACCGTTCCTATTATTGCCATGACGGCGAATGCCTCTGACGATGACCGCCGAGCCTGCCGCGAAGCGGGTATGAGCGGTTTTGAGACAAAGCCCATTTCGCTCATGCGTTTGAGGACGGTGCTCATCGGTGCCGGTGCAACACCTTTGAAAAATCATCAGGCAGCGGTGAAAGACGACAAGATTGAACAGGCTGCTGTCGCAAACGGTGGCCTGGATTTTGCCCGCCGCGACGAACTTGTCGAGGCCCTGGGCGAAGAGATTTATCAGGAGCTGCTGGACTCCTTTTTCAATGACGCCACTGCGCTTCTCACTGACCTGCGAACCGCTTTGGCGTCAGGCAATTGCGAGGCGGCGGATAACGCGTTGCACACGATCAAGGGTGCCGCCGCTAACGTTGGTTTCAAGGAAATTGCCGAGTTAGCGGAAGACTTGCGATCCCGCGCGGACAATGCCGCGAAGCTGGATAGGCTTGAAAAAACAATCAATCAGGAAAAGGCGGAATTCGCCGCATAGGGGGCTTTATGAAAGTTCTTGTTCTCGACGACAACAAAACCAGTCTCGACTTGCTGGTGAAATTCACCGAAAGCGCCATCGGTTGCACGGCTCTACCGTTTGCCTCCCCTGCAGCCGCGCTCGCAGCCATGCCGCACCTTGATTTCGATGTCGCGGTGATCGATTTTCAGATGCCGGTCTATAATGGCGTGGAATTTCTCGATGAGATGATGCGCTTCGACAAATATACCAATGTGCCAGTGATCTTCGTGACCGGCGATACAGATGTTGCCACGCGCATCACAATTCTCGATGCCGGCGCGACCGATTTTATTACAAAGCCGGTCGATATACAGGAGTTCAAGGTCAGGCTGCAGAATGTGCTGGCGCTCTCCGAGGCGCGCCGCGAACTGGCCGAAAAACTCGATTGGTTGCAGGAAGCGATTGATAGAGGCGTCCTTGAATTGAAGGCCCGCGAACGCGAAATCGTTCACCGGCTGACGATTTCAGCGGGTTTCAAGGACACAACGGCCGCCTCGCACAATTTGCGCGTCGCCGCCTTTGCCGAAGCAATCGCCAGAGCCTATGGCCTGTCAGATGAAGAATGCGACGACATCAGGCTAGCAGCGCCTCTGCACGATTTCGGTGGGGCAGCTTCGCCCGATACATCCATGCTGAAGCAGGGCAGAATGACCGAATCCGCTTACCGCAAGAACCTGCGAAAGAACGCCACCGTTCATGATATCCTGGCAGGCAGCAGCAAATCGGTACTGGCATTGGTGGGTGACATCGCCGCGTGCCTGAACGAACGTTGGGATGGGCAAGGCACGCCCAACAGGCTCAAGGGAGACGCCATTCCGCTCGGTGCGCGTATCGTCGCGGTTGCCGATGTGTTTGACAAGCTGACAACCGAGCGGCCATTCAAGGAAGCCTGGCCTCTGGAGCGTGCAGCCCAGCATATTCGCTCGCGATCCGGTATTCAGTTTGATCCCGATTGCGTCAAAGCCTTCGAAAAGGCCATTCCCGACATCTACAAGATCATGGATCGCGATCAGTTTCCATCCGCGGGCATCGCAGAAGCATCCTGAGCCGAGGCCAATCGGCTAAAGGCCCGGCGCAAAGGCATTGTCATGCCCACGCCGGGGATGCTATCGAACGGCCACTTTCTGCCGGAGACCGCCCATGAACCGATTGACGATCCGCAAGCCTGACGATTGGCACTTGCATCTGCGTGATGGTGATATGCTGAAGGGCATTCTGCCGGAGACGAGCCGTCACTTTGCTCGTGCCATCATCATGCCCAATCTGGTTCCGCCGGTGGTAACGAGCGCGGATGCGTCAGCCTATCGCGAACGCATCATGGCAGCGCTCCCGGCTGATGATCGTTTCGAACCCTTGATGACGCTCTACCTGACCGAGGGAACCGATCCCGATGATGTTGAGAAAGGTTATAAATCCGGTCTTGTCAAGGCGGTGAAGCTTTATCCGGCGGGCGCCACGACAAACTCGCACAGCGGCGTGCGCGACCTTGAAAAGGTCATGCCGGTTCTGGAGCGCATGGCAAAAATTGGCCTGCCGCTCTGTGTGCATGGCGAAGTGACGACGCCGGAGGTTGATATTTTCGACCGTGAGGCCGTGTTCATCGAAACGGTTCTCGATCCGCTGCGCAAACGCCTGCCCGATCTGAAAATCACGATGGAGCACGTGACAACCGAAGACGGCGTAAACTACATTCGCGCTGCCGAGCGCAATCTCGCCGGTTCGATCACCACCCATCACCTCATCATCAACCGAAATGCTATCCTCGTCGGCGGCATCAGGCCACACTATTACTGTCTGCCGGTCGCCAAACGCGAAAAACATCGCCTCGCGCTGCGGGCAGCGGCAACATCCGGTGACGCCCGTTTCTTTCTGGGAACCGATTCAGCCCCTCATGCGGACCCCGCCAAGGAGTGCGGCTGTGGTTGTGCCGGTTGCTTTACCGCGACCAACACCATGAGCTGCCTGGCCCATGTTTTCGAAGACAAGGGCGCTCTGGATAAGCTCGAAGCCTTTGTTTCGCTCAATGGCCCTGCCTGGTACGGTTTGCCGGTCAACGAAGAAACGGTAACGCTGTCAAAGGAAGCGCAACCGGTCTCCTACCCGGAAAAGATCGAAACAGGTGCTGGCCCGGTGACTGTGTTTGATCCCATGTTCCCGCTCTTTTGGCGGGTGGAATAGGCTTTGCAGCAGTTCGCATTTCCAGTGCATAAAATTGATCGATCAGGAGAGCAGAATGTTTCAGTATTCATTTCCCGCAAAGCCGGTTATGGCCGAAACCATGGCGAAGATGCTCTGGGAGATCAAGGCGGTGCATTTCCGTCCCGAAGAACCCTATACGCTTGCCTCCGGCATGAAGAGCCCTGTCTATATCGACTGCCGCAAGCTGATTTCTTACCCGCGCATTCGCTCAACAATCATGGATTTTGCCGCATCAACGCTGCTCTCGGAAGTCGGGTTCGAACAGTTCGATTGCGTCGCCGGGGGCGAAACTGCCGGCATCCCATTTGCCGCCTTCCTGGCTGAACGTCTCGGGCTGCCAATGATCTACGTTCGCAAGAAGCCGAAAGGCCACGGGCGGGCAGCGCAGATCGAGGGCGATATGCCGGAAGGCGCACGTGTGCTGGTCATCGAAGACCTGACAACGGCAGGCGGATCGATGTTTACCTTCATTGATGCGGTCCGCAATGCAGGTGGCACGGTCGACCACGGAATGGCGCTCTTTTACTATGGTATCTTCAAGGAAGCCGCAGAACGCTTTGATAATGGCAAGGTCGCGCTTCACCATATTGCCACCTGGCAGAATGTCCTGACTGTGGCCCGTGAGAAGTCGCTCTTCGACGAAAAGACGCTGAATTCTGTCGAAAGCTTCCTCAATGCGCCCCTCGATTGGTCGGCAGCGCATGGCGGTGTTTCGGAACTGCCGACGGCGTGAATTTGCGCACGCAAATCGCTGGCAATTTGACTTGTGATGATTTAAATCGATTGAAACGAATTCAAACGAGGACGGTTCAATGATCCTTTGCTGTGGAGAAGCCCTGATCGACATGCTGCCGCGTGACACCACGCTCGGCGAGGAAGGTTACGCCCCCTATGCCGGCGGCGCAGTCTTCAATACGGCAATTGCGCTCGGACGGCTTGGCGTCGACACAGGGTTTTTCACCGGACTTTCCGACGACATGATGGGCGACATTCTGCGGGCTTCGCTGGACGCCGCCCATGTGGATTATGCGCATTGCGCCGTCTCGTCCCGCCCTACGACGCTCGCCTTTGTGAAGCTGGTCGATGGGTCTGCCTCCTACGCCTTTTATGACGAGAACACTGCCGGCCGCATGATCACGCGGGATGACATGCCGATACTGGGCGACGATTGCGAGGCCATGCATTTCGGCGCAATCAGCCTCATTCCAGACCCGTGCGGCGATACATACGAAACGCTCTTGCGGCGCGAGAGCGCAAAACGCGTGATTTCCCTCGATCCCAACATCCGCCCAGGCTTCATCAAGGACAAGGACGCGCACATGGCGCGTATACGGCGCATGGCAGCGCAGTCCGACATCGTGAAGTTTTCCGACGAAGACCTTGCCTGGTTCGGCATGCACGGTGATCAGGCAACGCTCGCCGCCTATTGGCTCAATGCAGGCGCAAAACTGGTTGTCATCACCAAGGGGGCAGATGGTGCCGATGGCTACACCAAGGATTTTGTCGTTTCCGTTCCCGGTGTAAAGACAGAGGTTGTGGATACGGTGGGTGCTGGCGATACGTTTGACGCGGGCATTCTGGCGTCGTTGAAACTGCAGAACCTGCTGACCAAGAAACAGGTCGCCACACTCAGCCAGGTCGCCGTGCGCGAAGCGCTTTCTCTTGGCGCTAAGGCCGCTGCCGTAACGGTTTCCCGCGCCGGCGCCAACCCGCCTTGGGCTGCTGAAATCGGGCTCTAATCAGGCCTTGTTTCCAGGCCACGTGAGCGCAATCAGAATGACAAACATGGTCGGCACAAACGCCAGTGCCGGAATGATGATGGCCGGATAGCCGAATTTCACAATGGCGAGAAGCCAGATCAGCACCATGTTGACGATGAAGAGGGCCTTCGTCGCTGCTGGGCCCTGTACGGCTTCTTTCAGGGCCCACCCGAAAATCGGGATATTGTAAAACACACTCTGCATGGCTCTATCCTGTGCTCTCCAGCAATCTTGATAGAAGCCAAATAGTGCGCATGAACCGCCGATGGAAGTATAAAGCAGGCCTCTGCTTCAATTGGTCGCTTCATGTGTAGTCGGAGTGTTTCGACCTCAGAACTCCACTTCGAGCTCCACGATTTCGGCGGGCTCTGCTTCTGCGCCTGCGATCCACTGCTTCATGAGTGGCCAGTCGAAAACCATGTCGCAATAGGCCTGAAGCTTGGGTTCGAGTTCGACAGCATACGTGCGAAATCGTGAGCAGACGGGTGCAAACATGGCATCTGCTGCGGTCGGCTTCGCACCAAACAACCATGGTCCGCCATAGGCGTCCAGACATTCGGTCCAGATTTCCTTGACGCGTTCCACGTCCGGTCGCGCGCCGGTGAAAATCTTGAACGTGTCGTAGGTTGTGCGGATGTTCATCGGCATGGCCGAGCGCATGTTCTGGAAGCCCGAATGCATCTCGCCGCATATGGCCCGGCAATGCGCCCGCTGGGCCATATCTGCCGGAAAGAGACCCGCATCGGGAAACCGTTCGTGCATATATTCCGCAATCGCCAGCGTATCCCACACATCGACGTCGCCATCTGTAAGGCGCGGAACGAGGACCGACGGCGAGAGCAGGAGGAGTTCCTGGCGGTTCTTCTCATCCGGAGGTGCAATCACCTCGTCGAATTCCAGTCCGGCCATTTTACACAAGAGCCAGCCGCGCAGCGACCATGAGGAATAGTTCTTTGATGAGATTGTCAGCTTTGCTGAAGTCATTGGCCCGCGCTCCCATTTTCGCAAGCGGAAATTTATCCACTGGCAAGCCTTGCAAAAATGCACTACTTTTTTGCAGCGCACAAGAAGTCATCGGAGTTGCCAATGCTCTATCAGGCCTATCAGTTGCAAGACGATCTCATCGGACCGTTCCGGGAGATGGCGCGTTTCTGGATGCGGGTCGGCAACTGGGGGTTCGATCCGGTGAGCCGTGAGGCAGGCAACAAGCTGCTGGCGGCCATGGAAATGGTCTCACGCTTCGAGCTTTCGCATGATCGTCCGGATTTCGGCATTTCGGAAGTGAAAACGGGCAATCAGATAGTCTCCGTTCGCGAAGATGTCGTGATGGAATTGCCCTTTGGCAGGCTTTTGCACTTCAAGAAGGACATTGACGCCCGACAGCCGAAGGTTTTGGTGGTGGCACCGCTTTCTGGCCACTTTTCCACGTTGCTCGCCGGCACGGTGAGGACGATGCTGCAGGACCATGACGTTTATATAACCGACTGGACAAATGCGAGGGAGGTTCCCCTGAGCGAGGGGAGGTTCGGTGTCGAAGACTATATCACTTATCTGATCCGGTTTCTCGAAAAGATAGGGCCAGGCGCACATATTCTGGCGGTCTGTCAGCCCTGCGTGCAGGCGCTGGCGGCCGTTGCGGTCATGTCTGAGGAAAACCACCCGGCAACGCCGAAAACAATGACCCTGATGGCGGGGCCGATCGACCCGCGCGAGAGCCCCACAGAGGTCAACGAACTGGCGGTGAAGAAGTCGCTCGAGTGGTTTGAAAACTCCATGATTTCAACCGTGCCGCACCGCTATCCCGGTGGCGGCCGCAGGGTCTATCCGGGTTTTCTGCAGCTGATCGCTTTCATGTCGATGAACATGGATCGGCATCGCACAGCCCACCGCAAGCTTTACGATCACCTTGCAAAAGGTGAGACGGAGGCAGCGGAAAAGATCAAGACCTTCTATGACGAATATTTCGCGGTTCTGGATCTCAGTGAAGAATTCTATATCGAAACGATCGACCGAATTTTCCAGAAAGCCGAACTGACCATTGGCGAATTTCATTACAAAGGCAAACCGGTCAATCCCGGTGCGATCCGAAAGACGGCTTTGTTGACGGTCGAGGGCGGGCGCGACGATATCTGCGCGCTCGGCCAGACTGCTGCCGCACATGATCTCTGCAATTCACTGCGCCCGCACCTCAAGCGCCATCATTTGCAGGCCA
This sequence comes from Rhizobium sp. L1K21, assembly GCF_024055895.1. GTDB lineage: Bacteria > Pseudomonadota > Alphaproteobacteria > Rhizobiales > Rhizobiaceae > Ensifer_A. Next base: position 488,353 of record NZ_JAMXLE010000002.1, on the reverse strand, counting down.
ATGTCGGCCATTATGGCGTGTTCAACGGTCGCCACTGGAACAACGAGATTTATCCCGTTGTGCGAAATCATATTCTGATGATGGAATAGGGCAGGTGGGCCTATTCGGCTTTTGCCTGAAGGGCCGCGACAAGACCCGCCGTGGATGAATCCAGGCCATCGGTGCCTTTTTCGCCCTGCACAACCGGCAAAAGCCCCGTTGCCAGTTCCTTGCCGAGTTCGACACCCCACTGGTCAAACGAGTTGATGCCGTAAAGCACACCTTCGACAAATACGCGGTGTTCATAAAGCGCAATCAGACGACCGAGCGCAAGGGGTGTCAACTTGTCATAGGCGATGGTGATCGATGGTCTGTTGCCGGTGAAAACGCGGTGTGGCGCAATCTTCTCCGCTTCATCCTCTGCCCAGTTCTGTGCAAGCAATTGCGCCTTTGCCTCTTGCTTTGTGCGGCCCTTCAAGAGCGCCTGCGACTGTGCCAGGCAGTTGGACATCAAAAGCTGGTGTTGATAGCGCAACTTTTCCTCAAAGCCATTGGCAGCAATCATGAATTCGACAGGAATAATATCGGTACCCTGATGCAGCAGCTGGAAGAAGGCGTGTTGACCATTGGTGCCGGGCTCTCCCCAGACAACAGGTCCGGAGGAACCGACAACCGGCGAACCATCCATCACCACGCCTTTGCCGTTCGATTCCATATCGAGCTGCTGCAGATAGGCGGCAAAGCGTGAAAGCCGCTGGTCATAGGGAATGACGGCGCGTGAGGTGCAGCCAAGGATATTGCGCTGATACCAGCCGACAAGCCCAAGCAGCATGGGCAGGTTTTCGCGCAAGGGGGCGGACCGGAAATGGTTGTCCATCGCATGCGCGCCTTCCAGGAACTGGACGAAGCTCTCGGGCCCGACGGCAATCATCAAGGGCAGGCCGATGGCCGACCAGATGGAATAGCGCCCGCCGACCCAATCCCAGAACCCAAAGACGCGGTCGCTGCCGATGCCGAAGTCGGCGACTTTTTCAAGCGCTGTGGACACTGCAGCAAAGTGGTGTTGAACCGCATCTTCGCCCAACGCATTGGCAATGAAGGCGCGCGCGGTCTTCGCGTTGGTCATCGTTTCGATGGTGGTAAATGTCTTCGAAGCGACAATGAAGAGCGATGTCTCGGGGTCGAGACCCTTGATCGTATCGGCAATGTGTGCGCCATCGACATTTGAGACGTAATGAAGACGCGGACCATCATGGAACGGTGCAAGCGCCAGTGTCGTCATCGCCGGGCCAAGATCCGAGCCGCCGATACCGATATTGACCACATCGGTGAACTTTTTGCCCGTAGCACCCTTGATGGCGCCTGAGCGGACGCCGTTTGAAAAGGCTGACATGGCATCAAGTACTGCGTTCACATCCGGCATCACATCTTTGCCATCCACCATCACCGGCGTATTGGAGCGGTTGCGCAGCGCAGTGTGCAGGACGGCGCGTTTTTCCGTAATATTGATGATCGCGCCCGCAAACATCGCATCGCGCTTCTCTGCAACGCCGGCTTCGGCCGCAGCTTTTTCGAGAAGTGCCATAATTGGCTCGTTTACCGCCGTCTTGGAATAATCAAACAGCATGTCGCCGAGGGATGTGCTGTATTTGGAAAAACGCTGCGGATCGGCCGCAAATGCGCCCCGAATATCGGTCGCAGATGTGTTTTCAACAGCAGTTTTCAACGCGGCGACGATCGATTGCATGTGGGTCTTCCTTCAGTGCCTGGGGATTGGCTTGGACAGATTGAAAATAGGACAGCATAGTATCGCAATCAAGACGGAATTTAAATCGATTGAAGGTCCGAAAATATAGAGGTTTTGCAATATTGACATCAGTGAAAGCCCTATCCTCGTAGGTGCCAGACCTTCACAAGCTTTATCTAAAGGTACGGACAAGCTTACTAGGGTTAAATAGTCTGCAATGCATTCTTGACGACAACGGTGCGAGGCCAGACATTCATGCAGCTCAAAGCATTCCCCGGCGGTTGGGAGGAGCATGCGAACAAGCATTGCATCTGGATCGTTTCTCCGCCCGGCTATTCCGCGAGTCATGCCTTTGACGAGGTTGCGGAGACCTTGAGCGCAGCCTTTTCAGAGCTTGGCGGGTCTGCTCCTGTTGTTCACGATACGAAGGATTTTCGCGGACGTGTTCCGATCATTTATGGCGCGAACCTGTTGGCAGCCATGCCACAAACCACGCTTCCCGAAGGCAGCATCATCGTCAATCTGGAGCAGGTTTCCACGGATAGTGAATGGTTCAACGCCGCTTATCTTTCGCATCTGAAAACCTGTCCGGTGATCGATTACAGTCCACGAAACCGCGAAAATCTGGTCTCGATGGGCGTAAATCACGCAGAGCTTCTCGAGATTGGATATCACCCTTGCCTGCGGAGAATTCGCCCCGCGCGGGAAAAGGACATCGACGTTCTTTTCTACGGTTCAAGGGGAGAGCGGCGGAACCATGTCTTGCAGCAAATTCACGAACGTGGGCTCAAGCTCGCTGTTGTCTATGGCGTCTTTGGTGCGGAGCGTGACGCGGCTATTGCGCGGTCGAAGATTGTTCTGAATGTCCACCACTACAGTGCTGCCGTCTTCGAAATCGTTCGCGCCTCCTATCTGATGGCCAATGCGACATGTGTGCTGACCGAAGGCGACCCCGACGATCCCGATATTCTCCCTTACCGGGAAGGATTGGCCATCGAACCCTATGAGCGGCTAGCCGATCGTGCTGTGGAACTGATTGCCAATGACAAGGAACGCGCCATACTTGCCGCGCGCGGCTGGGACGCGATGCGTCGTCGCCCATTGGCACCGATGCTGAAGGCGCTGATGGAAAAGCAATAGCTGGCCGGTTTTCGGAAATCAGCGAAACAGATCTTCGTCCAGCGGTCGGATCAGAGATGATGACGGCAGAGGGTTTTGCGCTGGCGGCAGGCCGCGGATCAGAACCACCGGTCTGCCTTCATCGGCTTGACCCATCAGGATGGATGCTGCACTGGCCAATTCATCGGCATGGGCAATGGTGGAGACCAGTAGGGTGCGCCCAAAAAGATCCGTGTCGCCGCGCCGGTCGACAAAGCTTTCAATGCCTGCTGCCCCAATGGCAATGCCTGTAGTTCCGTTGCGAAACGGTCGGCCAAAGCTGTCAGCGATAACGATGCCGGGTTTGATACCAAGCTTTTGCCCCAGCTGATCGCGCAGCGCTTCAGCCGAAGCGTCCGGGTTTTCAGGCAGAAGGAGGATACGATCATCATCACCACCCTCGACATTGGATTGGTCGATGCCGGCCTGTGCCATGACAAAGCCCAGTCTGTGGCGCACAACAAGAACACCCTTGCGCTTGCGCACGACCTCTGTGCTTTCGTCCAGGATAGCCTGCACGAGGCGCGGGTCCTTACCCGTTTCATCAGCTAGTTGCTTAGCCTGAGCGCCGGGCGCGATGTCTGAAAGATTGCGAAATCGCCCTTCCGCCTTCGACACGATCTTTTGTGCCAGAACCAGAATATCGCCTTCAGCCAGCGTAATGTCCTGTGCGGCCATTCTGTCGGCAATCAGCTGCGCCAGATCATCACCTGGCTGAACCAGCGGGAAGCCGTCAAGCGCCGTCAGTGTCAGTTGCGGCACGGGTCTTATCCGAATGTCGAGCGAATGCGCGGCGCAACCTCTTCTGCAAACTGGGTCAGGAAGCGGTGCTGATCGGGTCCCGGCGCGTGGAAGACGAAATGGTTGAAGCCCAGTTCGGCATAGGGTTTCAACTTTTCGACCACTTCCTCGGGGTCGCCAGTCACAATCCAGCGGCTTGCGGTCTGATCGGAGGAAAGGCTGTCAGCCAGCTTTTCCATTTCCAGTGGGTCTTCAACGGACATTTTCTGATCGGGCGTCAGCGCCAGTGCACCCCAGAAGCGTGTGTCCTCCTTGGCCCGGGCGACATCCTTGTCGAAGGAGAGCTTCACCTCAATCATCCGATCAACCTCGGATGAAGCGCGTCCTTTTTCATTCAACCCCTCCTCGAGATTTGGAATGAGGGTGTCCTTGTAGAGCGAGGGTGCCTTGCCAGACGTGCAGATAAATCCATCGCCGAAACGCCCGGCATATTTGGCAATCATCGGACCGGCAGCGGCGACATAAATCGGCACCGGCTCGTCGGGACGATCGTAGATCGTTGCACTTTCGGTCTTGTAAAACTCCCCGTCAAAGGTCACGCGCTCTTCGCTCCAGAGCTGACGGATGAGCCGGACGGCTTCGCGCAGACGGCTGAATCGTTCCTTGCGCTCGGGCCATTCGCAGCCCGTTGCCGGCACTTCGTTCAGGCCTTCGCCCGTGCCGATGCCGAGAATAATGCGTCCGGGAAACATCGAGCCCAGTGTGCCGAAGCTTTGCGCAACCATGGAAGGATGATGGCGGAATGTCGGGGTCAGCACCGATGTGCCAAGGGCAATGCGTTCAGTGCGTGCACCGACAGCGCCAAGCCAGACGAGTGCATGCGGCGCGTGGCCACCGGTGTGACGCCAGGGCTGAAAGTGATCGGAAATGAAAACGCTGTCGAGACCAACGTCCTCGGCAAGGACAGCAAAGTCCATCAGATCGCGCGGCAGAAACTGTTCTGCGGAAGCCTTGTAGCCTATGCGTAGCATGCGGATAGTCCCCTTTTATTCTCGTTCAAGCGTCCAGATGTTGGCGCATCTTGCGCGTTTTCAGCGGTGTGTTGACCATGTCCTCAAGCGGTGCCGCCTGCATGGCGCGTTGCTGACGCTCCTTGCTTGCAATCCCGTACAGCGTTGTCCTTTGGCGCGGTTCGCGGCCAAGTTCGCGGATGAGGCTCTCCATCTGCCAGGGCGCAAATTCCTGACCGTGAACGGCCCCGGCAGCGCGCGTGATGCTTTCGTTCATCAACGTGCCGCCCATGTCGTCTGCACCGGCATTGAGGCAGGTCGCAGCACCCTGCGGCCCCATCTTGACCCACGAGGCCTGGATGTGATCGATCACGCCATGGAACACGATGCGGGCAACGGCATGCATCAGCACGGCTTCGCGCCATGTCGGCCCTTTTCGGGAGCGGCCATGGAGATAAATCGGCGCTTCGAGAGCAACGAAAGGCAGCGGAACGAACTCGGTAAAACCGCCAAACGCAAGCTGGTGCGCACGCAATTTGAGCATATGGCGCGCCCAATGAACCGGCTGCTCGACATGGCCATACATGATCGTTGCCGTGCTCTTGAGACCAAGCCGGTGTGCCGCCCGCATGACAGCAAACCATTCGTCTGTCTTTATCTTGTCCGGGGCTATGACCGCTCGAATTTCATCATCCAGAATTTCTGCAGCAGTGCCCGGAAGCGAAGACAGGCCGGAATTCTTTAGCCGGCCAAGAAATTCATCCAAGCTCATTCCCAAGGTCGCTGCACCCTGCCAGATCTCCAGCGGCGAAAACGCATGAATGTGTATGCCGGGTGCAGCCTGCTTTGCTTCATTCAGCAGGTTCAGATAGGTCTCGCCAGTGTAGGAAGGATGAATGCCGCCTTGTAGGCATATTTCCGTCGCACCACGTGCCCATGCCTCACGTACGCGGCGTGAAAACTCGCCCATATCAAGGTCGTATGCCGGGCCGCGTAGCTCTTCATGTGTCTTGCCTTTGGAAAAGGCGCAGAACTTGCAGCCATAGGTGCAGACATTCGTATAATTGATGTTGCGCGTGACCACATAGTGCGTGCGGTCGCCGTTCACTGTCTTGCGCAACGCATCAGCATGGGCGCAGACCGCATGGAAGGAAGCATCGCGCGCAGAAAAGAGCGTGACGATTTCCTCTTCGCTCAAAGCACTTCCTGGCGGCTTTGCCAATATTGCTTGAATGCGCTCATCAATTGGACCTTTGTTGCGAATGACCGGCGGCGCTTCAAGCGCGCCCGGCACCCATTCGCCTTCGAAGGCCATGCCCTCAGCATCGGCGGCATTCAGAACATGTTTCACCATCTTGGGATGCAGCCATTTTCCGGCTTCCCGCAGATAGCGAGGATAAATGGTCAGCCGTGGCGCAAGCGTCTTGCCGCATTGTTCGGTAATTTCCGCCAGGCGCTCAAGGTTTGGCCAGGGTGCTTCAGGATTGACGTGATCGATGGTGACGGGCGACACGCCGCCCCAATCGTTGATCCCGGCCTCAATCAATTCCGCCCCGGTTCCGGCTGCAAGGTTCGGCGGTGCCTGCAGGCTGATTTCGTCCTGGAGGATGAGACGCGCAGCGGCAATCGTCCATTGATGCTCCAGCGGATCGGCGGGCGGAAACGCCCGCATCTTCGTGTCCATCTTGGGCAGGAAATTTTGCACGATCACTTCCTGAACATGCCCATGACGAGCATGCGCATCGCGGATCTTCAAAAGCGCGTCCAGGCGCTCTTCGCGCGTTTCCCCAATGCCGATCAGTATGCCGGTGGTAAAGGGAACCTTTGCTTCGCCGGCTGCCTCCAGCGTGGCAAGGCGAACAGAAGGCGTCTTGTCCGGGGAGCCGAAATGCGGGCCGCCGCGCTCTGAAAGGCGATCAGAGGTGGTTTCCAGCATCATGCCCATGGAAGCACCGCTCGCGCGAAGCGCTCGAAATTCCTCGGCAGTCAGCGTGCCAGGGTTGAGATGCGGAAGAAGACCTGTTTCATCGCGAACGAGCGCCGCTACATGCGCCAGATAGGCGACGGTGCTTTCAAAGCCCAGCCTTTGCAGTTCTTCGCGCGCGGCCCGGTAACGAAGCTCCGGCTTTTCACCGAGCGTGAAAAGCGCCTCACGGCAGCCGGCCTTTGCGCCCTCTCTGGCAATCGCGAGCACCTCCTCAGCCGAAAGATAAATGTTCTGCCCACGGCGCGGCGGTTTGGCGAAGGTGCAATAGTGGCAGACGTCCCGGCAGGCTTTTGTCAGCGGAATGAAGACCTTGGGAGAATAGGTGATCAGCGCAGGATATGTCCGATCCCGCTTGTAGCGCGCAGCGCGCATCAACGCCTGCAGATCGTTAGCCTGCAATAATGCCTTGGTGCGCGTATCCAGCCCGGAGAGCAGCATCACAGCGCTCCCATCGTTTCGGAAAGCCTGGCGAGACCGAAGGCTTCCAGCAACAGCGATGCTGCCTTGCCGGTTGATGTGCGCGCCAGAATGGGTGCGATATCTTCCGGTCGGTCCAGGTCGCGCGCTATTCCGTCGAGCTGCAGCGTTTCGACCTTCAACCCTTTCGTTTCGGCAATCGCCAAATGGCGGAAAAAACTGCCAGGCCCGAATGCGAAGGGCATCTCGGCCCGCTCTCCCAGCAAGATTGCATTGGTGCCGTCACCATCGTGCGCCGCGGCGATGACCACACTTCTGGGACTTGAAAGGCGCTTCAAAAGCTTGTCGAGGTCGTAAGGTCGAAATGTCGGCAGATCAGTTGGCAGGACCAGCAATGGCGCGCATCTGACCTGCCCTTTGACCCAGCTGCGTCCGGCTTCCAGAGCATCGTTCAACTCGCCGACGGTATCGTCGAGAACCCGTGCGCCATGGCGACCTGCAATGAAGGCTGCCTGCGGATCGCTGGTCACGACACAAATCCCGGCCACACGCTCGTCAGCGCGAACGGTTGCCAGCGTATCGCAAAGCATCGCTTCGGCCAGCTTTGCGCGCTGTTCGGCGCCCAGCACGGAAGAGAGCCGGCTTTTGGCAACGGCGAAAGGCTTTACCGGGATGAGCGCCCAAACCGTCATCGCAAGGTCTCCGCGAATTCGAGCACCGCGCGCGCCAGCCGCCGTTTTGCGTCAAGATCGACCATCATCGTGTCGGCCAAAGCGACCGGCAGGCCACTGCCGATATAGGCGAATTCGCCCACCTGCCCGGCGTCGCGCTCGTCCAGAATATATCCATCAAAAATGTCGGCGTGGAAACGCGCTGCCGCGGAGGCGGAAACGGGAAGTCCAAACCCCTTCATCATCGCTGCAGTCGGTCCCTTGATGGCCTGACCGCTCACGACAGGCGTGACGCCGATCACCGGTGCAGGGCTGTCTTTCAGCATCTGGCGCAGCCCCGGCACGGATAAAACCGGACCGATCGAAAGAAAAGGATTGGACGGGCAGACAACAATGGCCGCCAGTTCAGGATCAGCCAGCGCGGTCTCGACTTCCGCTGTCATTGAAGCGCGCTCCGCACCTCGGAAAACCACCTCCTGCACTGTCGGTTCAGCGCGTGCGGCCACAAACCAGTCATGGAAATCATAATCGCCGTCGGCGCATTTCAGCTGCGTCGAGACCGGCATATCGCTCATTGGCAGGAGCCGCGTTTCAATGCCGAATGCGCGCGCAAAATCTGCGGTAATCTCGGTCAGCCGATCACCGCGGCTCAGACGCATGGTGCGCAGAAGGTTGGTCGCGATATCCTTGTCGCCAATGTTGAACCAGACGTCCTCGCCAAGCTCACGCAGCGCATCCATAGCATGCCATGTTTCGCCACTTCGTCCCCATCCGCGGTCGAGGTCGGCGCGCCCTGATAAGGTATATAGCTGGGTATCTATGTCGGGTGTCACGAAGAGGCCGAAATGCCAGGAATCATCGCCGGTATTGACGATCACGGTGAGGTTGCGCGCGTCCATTTCCGACGCAAGGCCCATCGAAAGCTTTGCGCCGCCCACGCCACCAGAAATCGCTATGACCTTGTTCTTTGTCACGCTCACGTCTTGCCGTTTTCCATCCGGCCCCACTGGCCGCCCCGTCATGTCTCCATTTCCATTCAATGACAGGTGCGGGCCGCAACGCAAGAAAATTTAACAGTTGGTCAAAAATTTTTTTACAAAAGCCAAAAAATGATGAAATGTAGGGACCGAAGAAGCCGGGCATACGGCGCGACAAACTGGGAAAAAGGACTGGCGTAGATGGAATTTGGTATTTGCTTCAAGGGATTCGTGGAGCCGAAGCGGGCAATTGCGCTCGTTCGACAGGCAGAAAATGCCGGTTTTACCTATTGTTGGTTCTATGACAGCCATATCCTGTGGCGCGACAGTTATGTGGCGATGGCCATGTGCATGGAACACACTGAGAAGATGCGTTTCGGCCCCTGCGTGACCAATCCGAACAGCCGCGACTGGTCTGTGGCCGCCAGCCTCTTCGGTTCTCTCGCCAAACAATCCGGTGACCGTTTTGATGTTGGCATCGGCCGCGGCGATAGCGCGGTTCGTGTCATGGGCAAGAAGCCGGCAACGCTTGCCCGCGTTGCCGAATTTACCGAAGTGCTCAGAAAGCTGATCAAGGGCGAAGAAGCGCAATATGGCGAATGCCCGGAGCCCGTTCAGTTCCCTTGGGCGGTTGGCCATGAACCGCCGATGTGGATTGCCGCCTATGGACCGAAGGCCTTGGCAACGGCTGGCGAGGTCGGCGACGGCCTGATCCTTCAGATTGCGGATCCCGGCATCTGCAAATGGCTGGGCGATCAGGCCAAGGCCGCCGGTGAAGCGGCAGGCCGCGACATGTCAAAATTCCGCATCATGGCGGCTGCACCTGCGATCACCGGCGACAAGACGCACGGCCGCGAACTGGTCAAGTGGTTTCCGGCAATGGTGGGCAACCATGTGGCTGATATCGTTGAGAAATATGGCTCCGATACCGATCTCGTGCCGGCAAGCCTGACATCCTACATCGAAAAACGCCGCGGCTACGATTATTCAAAACACGGCCAGAGCGACAATCCGTACCTCGACTTCATCACCGACGACGTGGTCGATTCCTTCACGGTGCTTGGAGCAACGGATGAGCACATCGCCAAGATCAGGGCTCTGGAAGCAGCTGGAGTTACCCAGTTCAATATCTATCTCGACAGCGGCGATGAGGAAAAGGTGATTGCCGACTACGCAGAAAAGGTTATTCCAGCTTTCAACGGCTAAGCTGGCCGATCTGGCTTTTCAACGAGACGCCTCTCTGCTTAACGCACAGAGGCGTTTTTTTGTGCGATTTCCCTGCCCGGGCACTATTAAAAAAGTGCCATGGGTGACGAATATGCTGATCGCATGTATTGTTTGCCGGTAGCTTCTATTTTCAGCCAGGGCGGGGTCGGTTTTGCTGCGCACCATATTGTGTCTTTTGATATTTTGTTCTTTTCCGCTGGCGGCTTTGTCCGCAGAAAAGGTGGCCCTGGTCATCGGCAACTCGGATTATCAGCAAGTCAACAAATTGCCGAATGCCGCACAGGACGCAAAAGACGTTGCTGCGACGCTCGAGGGATTGGGATTTCGGGTTTTCCTGGGAACTGATCTTGCGCGCGCGGACATATTGAAGCTGGCCCAGGAGGTGCGGAAGACCCTGCAACCGGATGATATCGGGCTTTTTTATTTTTCAGGACATGCCGTGCAATTTGGCGCGGAAAATTTTCTGATCCCGGTTGATGCTTTCGGGGAAGATGAAAGCGCGATACGGGAGCGCTCGGTCAAACTTCAGACTGTTCTCGCCGAAATGGAGAGCAGGGCGGATCGCAATATCATCATACTGGATGCCTGCCGGAACAACCCCTTTGAACTGCCGGCAACGGGTCGCTCCATCGGCGGCCCGTCGCGCGGTCTGGCCAAGGTGGATGCGGGCGTCGGCTCCTTCATCGCCTTTTCCACACAGCCGGGCAACGTCGCCTCCGATGGCGCAGGTCGCAACAGCCCTTTCACGACAGCGCTTCTGAAATATCTGCCCTCCACCGATGATGATCTCCACGAAGTGATGCGCAAGGTGCGTCGTGATGTAGTCGAAGAAACCAATAGCGAGCAGATCCCCTGGGAAAACTCATCGCTGATCGAGCGGATTTACCTGGCGCCAAACGCGAAAATCAACGCAGAGAAGCCCGTCATCGCCGAGCCGAAGCCCGCACAGCAGGCCGCGTCTCTCTTTACTTACGAAGTGGCTGGTCTCGACCCCAACGGCGACGGCTTTCTTGCTCTGCGCGATGGCACATCGTCGTCTGCCCATCGCATCATGAAAATGACCGAGGGCACACGGCTGCAGGTGCTTGAGCAAGACGGCGTGTGGTTCAAGGTTCTGACTGAAGCCGGTGCCCTTGGCTGGGCGCATTCCAACTGGATACGGTTTCGCGGCACCAACACGTATGAGCCCGCGCCAGCGGCGGAAAGTTGCGACAGCCTCTGGTATCGGCGCAATGCCATTTATGCTCGGAATGGCTATTGTTTCCAAAGCACCCGTGGCCGTCAGACCTTCTCCAACGAAGGCTGCCTCGTCGGCGTCTCCGCCGGCAACATCCGTCTCACACCTGCGGAAAAGCGGGAGGTCGAGACAATTGTCGCGCGGGAAAAGGCTCTAAATTGCCGGTAAGGCTTGATGAGTCGAGGAATTCTAGGGGGAAAGACTGGTGCTGCTAGAGAGATTTGAACTCTCGGCCTCTCCCTTACCAAGGGAGTGCTCTACCCCTGAGCTATAGCAGCATGCTGAACTCTTTGGCGCGGGTTGGGCGCACCTGTGTTAGCGGGGTGCCTATTGCCACAGCTTGATTATGAGTGCAAGCGTGAAAGCAAATAATCTCTCCAGAAATTTCTGTGATACTCCAGACGGCTTCCTTGCAGATGATTTTTACGCTATTGCGCGGGGTGGAACTGAGCGAAACGGCGTTTGTTTGAAGGCGGCTTCATGAAGGGCAGGAAGACAAATCAGAGCGGTGATGCGCTGGTCGGGCGGGAGCGCGAGGTCGCCATAAAGAAACAGCGTCTTGCCGAGCAGCTGCGACAAAACCTTCTTCGCCGAAAGGCGCAAACGCGCGCGCGCCGAGACGGGGAGCCGGATGAACGCAATGAGGGCTTGCCTGCAGCCCGGCCTGACGATGCCGCCGACAAAGATTGAGCCGCCTTAATAATCACCCATTCTCTTCCGATAGCTTGCCCGCGAAGGCGTTTTCTTGAACCGCGAGACGCTTTCGGATATGGGAGCAACACATTTTTGAAAAGCCGCAACACCTGCGGTTCGGGAAAGTCTAAATATGGATCGCATCAGAATCGTCGGCGGTAATCCGCTCAACGGTATTATACCCATCTCCGGCGCCAAGAATGCCGCTCTGCCCTTGATGATCGCATCGCTGTTGACCAGTGACACACTGACGCTGGAAAACGTGCCGCACTTGGCCGATGTTGAGCAGTTGATCCGCATCCTCGGCAATCACGGTGTGGATGTTTCCGTGAATGGACGCCGTGAACATCAGGATGGCTCCTATGCGCGCACGATCCATTTCACCTGCCGCAAGATTGCTGACACCACGGCCCCTTACGATCTCGTGTCGAAGATGCGCGCTTCCTTTTGGGTCATCGGTCCGCTTCTCGCCCGCGAGGGACAGGCGCGCGTATCGCTGCCGGGCGGCTGCGCCATTGGCACACGACCGGTGGACCTCTTTATCGAGGGGCTGACAGCGCTTGGCGCGACAATGGAAATCGATGGCGGCTACATCAACGCAACAGCGCCCGCGGGCGGCCTGATCGGTGCGCGCTACACGTTTCCGAAGGTTTCAGTCGGCGCTACGCATGTTCTGATGATGGCGGCCACGCTCGCCAATGGAACCACAGTGATCGGCAATGCAGCACGCGAGCCGGAAGTGGTTGATCTCGCAAACTGCCTGAATGCCATGGGTGCAAAGATATCCGGTGCCGGCACGTCCACAATTACAATCGAAGGGGTGACATCGCTTTCGGGCGCACGCCACCGCGTTCTGCCGGATCGCATTGAAACCGGCACATACGCGATGGCCGTTGCCATGACGGGCGGCGATGTAACCCTGCAGGGCACGGATTCTGCCCTTTTGGAAACAGCGCTGGAAGCGCTGCGCCGCACGGGTGCCGAGGTAACCAGCGTCGAAGACGGCATTCGCGTGGTCGGTCACGGCGATGCGATCAAACCGGTTGATGTTGTGACCGATCCTTTCCCAGGCTTTCCCACTGACCTGCAGGCGCAGTTCATGGGTCTGATGACCCGGTCTACGGGCACATCGCATATCACCGAAACGATCTTCGAGAACCGCTTCATGCACGTTCAGGAGCTCGCCCGGCTGGGTGCCAATATCTCGCTCTCCGGTCAGACGGCCAAGATCGTCGGCGTTTCAAAATTGCGCGGCGCACAGGTCATGGCGACCGATCTTCGTGCTTCCGTATCGCTGGTCATTGCGGGGCTGGCTGCCGAAGGCGAAACCGTCGTCTCCCGCGTCTATCATCTCGACCGCGGGTTTGAGCAGCTGGAAGAAAAGCTTGGCCGCTGTGGTGCAATCGTGGAGCGGGTGAGCGAGTAAACGCGCTGAACTCGGTTGCGATTGGCGCTGACCGTTCCTATTTCAAAGCGCAACAAAACAAATGTGCTTGCAGCAGGTGATACAATGACTGAGTTGAAGCTTCTGGCTATGGATGAAGAGGATCTGGATATCGTCTCCGCCCATATGCAGGATGCCGTGTTCAAAACCGCTGATGTGGAATTCGACAGGAAGCGCGGCATTTTTGCGCTCACAGCCAACCGGTTTGTCTGGGAAAAAGCGGCCGAAAAGGGCAAATCCTTCGAGCGCCGCCGCACCACTCTTGTTTTCAAGCGTGTTGATGGCGTTCGGTCGGTCGGCTTTGACCGCAAAAATGGTGATGCGGTACTTGATCTTTTGGCCATTCAGTTTGAAAAGGCAGCCGATGGGCCGGAAGGAACGATTGAACTTCTTCTGGCCGGCGACGGAGCCATAAGGCTGACTGTCGAGTGTATTGAAGTGCAGCTTGCCGATATGGGCGGGACGTGGGAAACCACTGCAAAGCCGCAGCACATGGTTGGCAGCTGACCCAGCTCGGGCGTTTCGTTCGTGCCGGCTGATTTCTAAGGAACTGACGAGTGGCGATCTGGCTGGACTTTACGAGTGAAACATTTGAAGCGGATTTTGCCGCTTTCCTCACCACCAAGCGCGAAGTGTCTGAAGACGTGAGCGCCACAGCGCGCGCCATCATTGCTGATGTTCGCGCACGGGGCGACGTCGCGCTCGCCGAATATACCAAACGCTTCGATGACCTCGACTTTGCCGCCACGCCGATGCGCGTGACGAAGACAGAACTTGAAGATGCGATGGCAGAGGTTGATCCTGCCGTCATCGACGCGCTCGAGCTTGCTGCAGCCCGCATTTCCAAACACCACAAGCGCCAGCTGCCCGTTGACGATATCTATGAGGATGAGGCCGGAGTTGGCCTTGGCTCCCGCTGGACGGCCATTGATGCTGTCGGCATTTATGTGCCGGGCGGGCAGGCGAGCTATCCCAGTTCCGTGTTGATGAATGCGGTTCCGGCCAAAGTTGCCGGCGTGCCGCGTGTTGTGATGGTCGTGCCTGCCATGCGGGGCAACATAAACCCCGCCGTGCTGGCCGCAGCTCGCATTGCCGGTGTCGATGAAATTTACCGCATCGGCGGCGCGCAGGCCATCGCAGCCCTTGCTTATGGTACTGAGACGATTGAGCCGGTCGCAAAGATCGTCGGACCGGGCAATGCCTTCGTTGCCGCCGCCAAGCGTGAGGTTTTCGGCACAGTCGGTATCGACATGATTGCCGGCCCTTCGGAAGTTCTGGTGATTGCCGACAAGGACAACAATCCGGACTGGATTGCCGCAGACCTCCTGGCGCAGGCCGAGCACGATGCTGCCGCACAATCCATTCTGATCACTGACGATGCAAGCTTTGCCCGCGCGGTGGAAGACGCCGTTGCCCGACAGCTCCGCACGCTTTCCCGCGCCGAGATTGCCGCCGCAAGCTGGCGTGATTTTGGCGCGCTGATCCACGTGCCGGACCTGAAGGATGCCATTCCGCTTTCAAACCGCATTGCGCCGGAACATCTTGAACTTGCCGTGGCCGATCCGGACGCCTTCATTCCGCAGGTGCGCAATGCGGGCGCCATTTTTGCCGGCGCGCATACGCCCGAGGTGATCGGCGATTATGTCGGCGGCTCCAACCACGTTTTGCCAACAGCGCGTTCGGCACGTTTTTCGTCCGGACTTTCCATTCTGGACTTTGTCAAACGAACCTCTATCCTTCGCCTTGGGCCTGAGCAGCTGAAGGCACTCGGCCCGGCGGCAATTACGCTTGCAAAATGCGAGGGGCTGGAGGCGCATGCCAGGTCTGTCGCAATACGGGCGAACCTGGAGAGTTAGAGAGAATGGGCAGCAAAAGCGCGTTTCGCCTTTGTGACGTTGTTCTGGACGAAACCATTGGCCGTTCAACGCCGGATGTGGAACACGAGCGCGCCGTTGCCATTTTCGACCTGCTGGAAGAAAACAGCTTTGAGCCTGCCGGTCATGCCGGCGGCCCCTACAAGCTCTATCTCTCGCTCGTCGATACCAAGCTTGTCTTTTCCATCAAGACTGAAGGCGAGGATGATGTTGCCACGCACATTCTCTCGCTGACGCCGTTCCGCCGGATCATCAAAGACTATTTCATGATCTGCGACAGCTATTATCAGGCGATCCGCTCGTCCACACCAAGCCAGATCGAGGCGATCGACATGGGTCGCCGGGGCATTCACAACGAAGGCTCGCAAACGCTCATGGATCGCCTGTCTGGCAAGATCAACATGGATTTCGACACGGCGCGACGCCTCTTTACCCTGATCTGCGTTCTCTATTGGCGTGGCTGATCCATGGGGGAGGAGGCCGCAAACGATGAACCCGCAAAAAACGTGAAAGGCCCGCCCGGTGCAATCCTCTTCATGTGCGGCATGAACGCGATCCGTTCACCCATGGCCGAGGCGATCGCGCGAAGCCTTTTGCCGCGCGGCACCTATATTGCGTCCGCCGGTGTGCGCGATGGCGAGCGTGATCCCTTTGTGGATGTCGTGCTGGAGGAGGTGGGTCTTTCCTTGGGCAAGAAAATACCCCAGACGCTGGACGAACTGGAGGATGATTATTTCGACCTCATCGTGACGCTGGCACCGGAAGCGCACCATGCAGCACTGGAGCTCACCCGTTCCAACGCTGTTGATGTCATCTATTGGCCGACGCCTGATCCGTCGGTCGCGACAGGCACTCGTGAGCAAATCTTGAGCGCATACCGCGACGTGCGGGATCATCTGGTCCTTTTGATCAAAAAGCGGCTCGTGGAAAGCCCATGAGAAAGCGGCTGCTACGCTAAAAGCTGCTTTTCGCAATCATTTCGGTTCACAAACACGATTGATTTGTGTAGTTTCCGCCCAAATTTCGGGCGGCGCCATGCCTTCCGTTTGATTTCACAGGAAAAGTAAACCTCTATGGCAAAAGAAGAAGTTCTTGAATTTCCCGGTATTGTTACCGAACTTCTGCCGAACGCGACCTTTCGCGTGAAGCTGGAAAATGAACACGAAATTATCGCTCACACGGCTGGCCGTATGCGCAAAAACCGAATTCGCGTGCTCGCAGGTGACAAGGTGCTGGTGGAAATGACCCCCTATGACCTGACCAAGGGCCGCATCACCTACCGGTTCCGTTGATCAAGAGACAAGCGCAGGATTGAGAACGGCAGGAGATTTGCTGTGACGCCACAAAAGCTGATCCTCGCCTCGGGCTCTCCGCGTCGTGTCGACTTGCTCAACCAGGCCAAAATCGTACCCGACCGGCTGATGCCGATGGATATCGACGAAACGCCGAAGAAATCCGAACACCCGCGCTCGCTTGCCCGCCGCCTTTCCAACCAGAAGGCCGAAGCTGCCTATGCTGCAACGCGTTCGGAAAGCGAATGGCAAGGTGCTTGGATTCTGGCGGCCGACACGGTCGTCGCCGTGGGTCGGCGCATTCTGCAGAAGGCGGAATATACCGAAGATGCGGCAGGCTGCCTGCATCTTCTGTCGGGCCGCGCCCACTGGGTGCATACAGGCGTGTGCCTGGTCACCCCGTCCGGCACCATCCGTCAGAAGGTGGTGGACACCAAAGTGCGCTTCAAGCGGCTTTCCTCCACCGATATCGAGTTTTATATTGCCAGCGGCGAATGGCGCGGCAAGGCTGGCGGCTATGGCATTCAGGGCCTGGCAGGAAGCTTTGTGCAGAAGCTCGTCGGCTCCTACACCAATGTCGTCGGCCTGCCGCTTTTCGAAACGCTACAGCTTCTCTCCGGAGAGGGCTTTGAAGTACACGCCCATTGGGCGGAGGGTTGAGACCATTGACGGCGAAAGTCGAACCACTGCGTAAACCGCGGCCATGCCCGGAATGCGGCAACCAGTCTGTGCGCGAGCATTACCCTTTCTGCTCCGACCGCTGCCGCAATCTGGACCTGTCGCGCTGGCTGAACGGCACCTACACAATCCCCGTTTCCGAGGATGAAGAGCTGCCCGATTTCGACGGCGAAAAGTGATATCTGACCGGGATTTACGTCAATCTCCGGTTTTTACGCCGGACAACAAAAAAAGTGCTTTGAGGTGCTGGACAGACGCCGACAAAGTGTTATAACCCCGCTCGCTTCCGGGGCGCTGAACCAACACCGCCCCACCGGTTTTCATTTTAAAAAAACCGAAGGCTCACGAAGCCAGGATGCCCGGATAGCTCAGTTGGTAGAGCAGCGGATTGAAAATCCGCGTGTCGGTGGTTCGAATCCGCCTCCGGGCACCATTTTTCTCTTTAATATCAAATCTTTACAGGGATTGCTCTGTTGGGCGTTCCAGCGTCAAATGCGCTTGGGTGCCATTCTGGGTGTCAGGTGCGTTTGAAGGGACTCTCAAAATGGCTTAATCAACCAAAGCTGGAGCTGCTTCTGGCCGAACCATCAACGCTAGGTTTCTGGCCCTTGTGAGTCCTACGCGCAAAAGTCTTCGAGAGGGTGCAAAGTCGGGCTTTTCGCGCTTAAGGAAAAAAGGGCTTGAATAGCGGCCTTCCACCAAGACGACGCCGTTAAACTCTTTCCCCTTCGATTTGTGTAGGGTCATCAATGACACTCCCTTCGGATCACGCTCCAGTCCGATTAATTTTTCTTGATCAAGTACATTGCGAACAATCCTCGCGGCGCCTTCATAATTACCTCGCTCAATCCAACGACCCGAAAGCGTCCCAGCAAGGGTATCGGTGGCGCGAAACAGGCGAACCATTTTAGCATCTTGGAAAATCTGTTTTAGATCGGCATGGCAAAGAAAAGCCGCCCTTACGGCTTTCCAGTCGATCACAGGGTCTCCAGTCATGGGGCCAATTGAAATCAAAGTTTCTTCTAAGGTTTTAGGGGAGCCTTTTACCAAAGCTTTTCCCAACGCAACATTTGCTTTTGCATTGCTAAACCGTGTGGCTTTCTGACCGGCGGAGGCAGCGCCACGTCCACCGTATCTTTCGCTGAAGTCCTTTTTGACCAGAAAATAGTCTTCGATTTTGGTAAAAACTGCTTCTCTTGAGGCATGGTCCCCATTCGAAGCAAACTCTAATGCAGCGGCTATCGCTACGCCTGCTGTCGCAGACAATTCCTGGTCCCAAACTACGTCATGGGGAATTGGTTTCAGCAGTTTATTTTTATACGTATGAGTGGCTTCTAGTACATCTGAAATTTCTGCAACGAGATCATTGCTTCGTGTAAGCACAGCGACGGTTGGATCCATGAAACCACGTTTTAGCAATTCGCTGAGCGTTATCGCCACTGCAAGATGCACAGAAGACGCGAACTGATTGGGGTACTTATATTTTATGCAATGAACATCGTTCGTTTTGGGAAGCGGGCCATTCCCACTCAAAATGCAATTGGCGTATGCTAAGATTTCGCTATCTGCGCTGCGATAATTATCATTACGAAGGTCTACTTCGAGCAATGCAATTTCTTCTTTTAAAATGTCCAACCTCTCTGGTCTTACGCCGGGTCGAAAATCGCCTTCAAAGATGCGCTGCTCTGTATCTGCCAAAAATAAAGTCTGCGCTGCGCGACTTAATTGTCGAACAAAGCGCCATTGTTCATCATCAGAATCCTGAAATTCGTCAAGAATTATCAATGGAAAGAGCTTTCCCATCCAGCCACGGATGTGAGCGCTACCCTCAAGAAGGTCTGCTGTGGTCGCCGCGAAAAGATCGAAACATATAACCCCTTCTTCTTCTTGAAGACGCTTACTTTCTGTTACCCAATCTCCCTCGAATTGCGTCCGGCGAGCGCTTTCTGCAGATGGAGCCATCATTCTCAGAGGGGTTCCACCCAACAAGGTTCCGTGGGAATGCAAAATATCCCAACAGAACGAATGATATGTTCGAACGTCAATTCGCGCCATCTCGTCCTTTGTGAGAATTTCACGGCATCGCTTTAATATCTGTTGAACGGCAGCACGGGAAAAGCTGAGGAAAAGGATGCTTTGCCCTGGAGTTAGCTTCGGTATGAGCTCTTTGCTTTTCAACAGCGCAACTGTGGTCTTACCGGAGCCTGGCCCTCCGATTACGAGCGCATGGTTCGGCTCATTGATTATTGATTTGCGCTTTTCGCAAATTGTGAATGCCATTTTCGGGCCTCTATCATGGATGTTCGCTACCAAAGCAATCCGTTCAGTTGATCACCTTCCTTTCCTGCCTCATCGGTCCCCTCTCCCTCGAGTTTTGGTAGCGCCATATCTTTGGCAACCCTGGTTAGAAACTCCTTAACTGACTTAGGTAGTTCCTCAAGCGCTTGGCATTCCTCAATCACCATTGCCGCGAAACCAGACCCCTTTTTGGCTTTCAAGACTTCCTTGGCCAGCTTTTTGACCTCCTCGTCATTAGGTGCGTTATTCAAGTACCCTTTCTCTGTCGGATAATCGGGGTGCTCAGAGACGCGAGTCAGAAACCGTCTGAGAACCGAGACAGGAACTTCCTCTATCAATAGATATTCTGTGCCTTTGTAATTGGTCTCAAAATTGTATTGATAGGTCGCAAGATTCGCACTTTGATCTTCAGTCCATGCGGCATTGGGCTGGTCATGAAACGCAAATGTAACTTTGTTCAACGCGTTAAAGAAAGGACCCCATCTTGGAATATTGGACTGGCTGCCTGCGTCGAAAATACTAACGCCAACTATATCTAAGGGAACATATTCATTGCTGGGGTCCAGCTTCTCGAATGCATAGGTTGCGGCAAGCAACATTTTTGCCTCGGTGTCCCCCTCGGCGACTATTATTCCCCGAGCAAGCACAGCTTCTGCGAGCTGCCTTCTGTTGCTTCGGAGCGTCCGATATTTAATTGCATCGGTGGGGATGCTGTCTGAAGAAAGCACGGCATTTTGTCTAGAAACTGCATTCACATTCGTTAGCTCAAATTCCTCTATCACGTATGGTGAGTGTGAGGTGATGATCGCCTGGCCCATATTGCTGAGTAGATATTTTGTAATTCTTCGCTGCGCGTGTGGGGGTAGCGCAATTTCGGGCTCTTCCATTGCAAAAATAACTGCACGATTTCCACGTAAATCGGCGATGTGTGTAAGTAGGGCAAAAACGAGCGCATTTACTGCGCCTGTACCCAGCCTGCTATATGGAACGCTGTGGTTGCTTTCCTTCGATTTAAGGAAAAGCTGCACGACTTCGCGGAGGTGTTCGCGTGTTAAGTCTGAAGCAAAAAAACCTGTGGCGTCTGCATCACTTGAGAGGCCAACAAAGCGCGACATGCGATTTCGAATTTGCTTTTGGATTTCCTCCAATTGTGGAATGTCGCCAATTGCCGGTTTCAGAGCGCGTATTTGTTTGACAGTGCTTTCCCACATCGACTCTTTTCCAGAGTCGCCCAGTCTAAGTATGGTGTCGAGTAAGGATCCGCGTTCGAGACTAAGAGCTCGTCGACCGGTCCTCAATGTACGCAGATATATGAAGCCGCACTGAATTTTCCATTCACGGGGAAAGTAACTCAACCCGGCGAAGGGTTTGCCAAACTGCTCATCATCTTCCCCAATTTCTTGGATTGGATGCGAAAAGTATGTTCCACCGGCGAAGTCATCTTCTTGCCGGTTATAGTAGCCGATGAAGCTTAGAGGGAGCGCGCGACAGACGTCTTCTGCGTCAGCATCTTCGGGCTTGGCTCCCTCAACATCGACGAACCCTCCTTTCTTATCACTCCATGGACGTGTTTTGGAAAACAGTCGCTTCTCCATCTCTTCCGGTAGATGCAGCAATACGACATCAATCTTGATATAGATGGGAACTCCATTTTCATCCAAATATTGTCCCGAATGAAAATCATGCTCATTTACTATTGGGCGTCGAAAGGCTCTCTCAGGCCCCAGCACTAACTCAAGCGCGTCGCATATGGTTGACTTGCCTACGTTGTTTCCACCAACCAGAAGCGTGTGCCCTGAAAAATCCACTTGTCCCCTTGCAACACCCCTGAAGTTCTCAATCATTAGACGTCGAACGGTCAAAGGCTTCTGAGGTTCTTTCTTCTTTTCGTCGTCCACCATCGACCTCCTCCTTCAAGCAATTGAGGATAAAGTAGTTGTGATGCCGACAAAAGAAAATCACAAGTTTATATATTTGCGCTCTGCGAGTGCGAACCAAGAAAAAAGCCGGAAGCAATTTCCAGCTTTGTGAGAGCTTTAGATGTTCTAATTATTGGGCGCTGTTCATCTATCACTTCCCTGAAAACAACCCCTTTGCTTCCTTCTCACCTGCTGATCCTTTGACCCATTGCCAAGGCGAGCGGGGCTTATGCGCCTTCGCCAGTTCGGGATACTTCTTCTGATCGCGCACGGCATCACGTAGGCGCTCGCGGGCCTCACGGGGATCGAGCTTCAGTTCGGCGGGTAATCCTCACCGCAAAACCTCCAACGGTGTTTCCGGGTCCAGAAAAACCGTCAGATAGAGATTATAGTAGGTCGGCGAGTGATCGCCGACTGAGCCGTAGTCGGCCTGGGCGGTCCAGATTGTGTGGTTGCTGGCGTGGAAGGATGAGGCGTGGATGTTGTCTTCCTCGCGCTGAAAGATGCATTCGTAGTCGTCAAAGCCCGGCTCGTAGATGCGCACGATGCCGCCTTTTTCACGCGGGGGCGGGTTGCCGTGGGCTGAGGGGCCGGTGATCATGTTTTCGTAGCCGGGTTCGCCGCGGTCGAGGTCGTAGTTGCGCTCTTCGCCATTACCCCATTCGAGGAGGTTGGCGCAGGCCCATTGGAAATGGCCTTCAGAGAGCGCATTTTCATCAAGTCCGAGCGGGCGCCGCGTGTTGAGTTCGATATCCCAGCGGCCGGCCTTGCCGATTGTATCCACGTAGAACATCTCATCCGACGGCGTCTTGAGCATGTTCATGAGAAGCGAGGCAGGAAAACGGTTTTCATCCTGCACGTCGCCCATATCGCCTTCTTCCTTGTCGGCGCTGACTGTCAGCAGATGCAGGATCTCGTAAATGGATCGGATGGCAACGCGATAAGCGCGGTTGACATGTTCGGACTGATAATCGCCGCCCGGCACCTCCAGCGACGGCGTGTGGAAGCCGAGCCGCCCGCCGGGTTCAAGGAAGCGGTGCACCGCAACCCCTTCGCCGGGATAAGAGCCGAGACCGGCCATGAACATGATCGAGCAGGCCGACAGACAGGACGCATCAGCCTTCACCATCGTGCTGATCGCAAGCCTGGCTTTGACGAAGTTCAGCGCCTCGACAAAAGAGCCTCCGGGGCTTTCCAGACAAAGCACAATCTGGTCGTGACCCAGCATATTGGCATAGAGCCTGTAAAGGGTGCTCTGGCTGAGTGCGTGATAGGCTTTGGCAATGCGCTCGGCATCGCCGTCTTCGATCTGACCGCGGAACGTCATGTTGCATTCCAGCGGCCCGCCATTGTCCATGCGGTCCAGTGTGTTGAAAACTGCAGTATGAAGCTCAATCTTGGGATCAGAAAAATTGGCCGGTGCCGGGGGCTCAAAGGAAGACGCAGTCCGGTTATAAGCATAGTCTTCAAGCGAGGTGAGAATGGGCGCAAGCCAAGTGACGGCCTTTGTGCGTTCCGCTGTGGGGTAATAGGCATGAAGCGCTGCATAGCAGTCGCAGGGCTCCAGATAGAGATAGCGGGAGTTGATATCCTCGCCCTTTTCGTGGTTTCGCACGGCAAGCCTGCAATCCTTCTCCCAATTGCTGGGGCCGCCCGTCAGGCGGAAACGGAAACCATCCTTTTCCCGGCTTTTGAACCGCGCTTCCACCAGAGGCTGGCAATCCGATGTCGGATCCTGAAGCAGGCGCAGCGCGACGCGCAAATTGCCGAGCGCGAGTGTCTTGTCGATCGCGTTTCCCGAAATTTCCATGCCATCGGGGAGCGTCAGCGGCACGGCAATCGTCTGGCCCTGCCGCTGAAGATCAAGTGCCAAACCCACGGTCGCGCTGGCCAGCCAAGAAATGAAAACGACAAAAATCAGCCGCACAGCACGGAAAAGCGCTCGCTCAATCGAGAATGAAAATTTGACCACGTTAATAAAATCCACCCAACAAATGAAAACGGACGCTGTGACTACAAAGACGCCAGCCCCAAATAAAACGCGGCGTTGGCCTGTTGTCCACAGCACGGAGTCGAATAGTAAGCAGCGGCAACATCAAGAATGCTTATCGAACCCGAGTTCTCATGCGAGTGTGGCCGGACAGGAACATGGAATGGCCACGCCAAATCTGATAGGCCGTCAGCTTCACCAAATTGCACAACCATGAAGGGTGCAAAGTCCGAATTTGCTTTTGTCAATTTTGCGCGAGGAGGTCGAGGCGGGAAAACAATTTGCAACCAAGGGGCAAGTAAAGCGCCTGGCTTATCATTCGCTAACTAACAGTTTTAATGAGGATATATCGAAGAATCGGCCTTTTTTCGACCTGTCAATTGCAAAGAGTCGCGATGCGGTGGCAATTTACGGGTGTGGCAAATTGACCGGTTCTTTGGTGCGTGATACGCAATTAAGTTGTGAGAGGGCTAGACATATCCGCCGCACCAGGTTGTTGGTCCCCACCTAATATCAACCTGCGTCCAGCCCTCTTACACCTCTCAAACTACGCAAAAGTAGTATATGTTGAAATCCCCCAGAACTTGGGGACATGTGACGGGTAAACGCGCGGGGAACGAGTGGAGCAAAAAGAGAACGCCTTGAAAACCGCGCGACTGTCTGAATCCTTCCTAGAGCGTGAACTGGGCAGAGCTCAAAGCAAGACAGACTTCTTTCGCGCGTTCAAAATGCACGCCGACTATTACGGCTTGCGCTCTTTCGTGCTTCTTGAGGTTGAAAGGCTTAGGGATGGCGCCCGCCTCGGCGACTTCATCAGCCTGTCGAAATTGCCTGCGCAGAGCCGCGATGTTCTCGATGCCGCGCAATTCAGCTTGCAGGATGCATTTCTTCGCGAGCTGACCGCGCTCAAGCGGCCCAAGATCTGGACGGAAGCCACTTGCGGGCAATATTGCGTTCTGCTGGCTGGCGCGCGCGTTATGGGCATACCTCATTTGACAAACGCCGGGAGCCGGTATTGTGTTTTGCTGGGAGACGGCTCGGGAGACCGGGACGGAGAACAGCTCAGCGATATTATCTACGACTTCTCCAACATAACCAGGCGCTATTGTGATTTTGCCGGCCTGAACAGCGATACGCCCTCTTTCAGCAAGCGCGAGCGAGAGGTTACCGAATGGACCTCGGAAGGCAAAACGACGGCTGAGATCGCGATTATCCTGGGTCTTTCGGAATATACGGTCAACGAATATATCGCTACGGCCATGCGGAAAGTGGATGCGGTCAGCCGCGGACACCTGGTGGCGAAGGCAATCAGGCTCGGTATCATAGATTAAGGCGGAGGAGACCGATGACGCAGGCGTTTGACGGGAAAATCAGGGTTCTGCTGATCGACGATGATCCTGCAGAGTTTGAGATGATCTCAATGCAGGCCGACCGGTTAGCCGAGGGCGCACGCATTCATATTGATTACGCGATGTCCATCGAAGCTGCAATTGCGAAATTGGCGGAAGGTGCCTACCAGCTTGTCCTTCTGGACAATATGTTGCTGCCCAACAAGGATTTCCGCGAAACCGTGCCGCAGCTGCGCAAGGCCCGCTACACTGGTCCGATCGGGATCATCTCAAACGATATTTCGGACGCGTTCTTCCAGGAAATCGAGCGCTACGGCGCCGATTTCAGGATGTCCAAGCAGGAGCTCGACGCGGATTCGCTTGAATATGTCTTTCTCGAATTCACCAGGGACAACTCGGCCCCGTTGTGACGGCGTTTTGGGAGCGTAAAAACACGGCAGGAGGAGTGCCATGAAAAACAATAAGGTCGCTGTCGTCGTCGATGATGACGAAATGGATGCTCTTCATATTACAAATGCTCTTACGAGGGCAAAACCAGACCTGAAAACCGTGTGGTACGCCGATCCCGAGCGGGCACTGGGAGAGTTCGACACGCTGGGTGAGGTTTCCTTCATGTTGGTGGATCTCAACATGCCCGGCCAGGGCGGGATTGAATTCCTCAATAACCTGCGTTCTCGGGAAAACAGTACATTTCCTCCTGTCATCATTTTCACCTCCTCAGGCCTCGAAGATGACAGACAGGCGGCTTATGAGGCCAAGGCCTCTGCTTTCCTGCAAAAGCCCAGCTCGCTGTCCGATTACACGCAGTTGGCACAGCGTTGTGTGGGCTTCTGGATTGATGCTGTGGAGCTTGACGGCAATAATCCTTAAAGCATTTCCAGCCAAAGCGCGTTCGCTGCGGCGTCGACAATGCGCAAAAACAGACAGATAGAGCGCTTCGGTTCGCTGGAATACAATTTTCCAGTTTTGGCGCTTTTCAGTTTACTTCTCTGAGAAGAAATGGTTGTCTTCAAGCAACATCTTAAGAACATCGCCGTTTGCACGACATTGGCTTTGTTCTCAAAATCATCCGTGAGGGATGGTGACTGGTCGCGAAACCGTAGATCCGCGACCGGAAAAGTCATAAAGATCTGGGAGTTCAAACTTGATGAAAACGTTTCGGTATGGCGCGCTTGGCGCGCTTGGCATTATTGCATCCATCGCAATGGCACCTTCAGCCTCGGCGGCTGAGTGCGGCAACATCACAGTGGCCGAAATGAACTGGGCATCTGCCGAACTCATGGCCAATGTCGACAAGATCATTCTCGAAAACGGTTATGGCTGCGATGTGGAACTCGTGCCGGGTGCCACGAACCCGACATTTACGTCCATGAACGAGAAGGGCGAGCCCGATGTCGCGCCGGAACTATGGATCAACGCCATTCGTGAGCCGCTGGAAAAGGCTTACGCCGAAGGCCGTCTTCACAAATTGCTCGACGGTCCAATCGAAGGAACCGGCGAAGGCTGGTGGGTCACCCGAAAATTTGCCGACGAGCATCCCGAACTCGATACGGTCGGCAAGCTGATCGAGCACCCCGAGCTTTTTCCGGCAACCGAAGACCCGTCCAAGGGTGCCTTCATGGGATGCCCTGCCGGTTGGGGTTGCCAGAACATCAACAACAATCTCTTCCGCGCCTTCAAAATGGAAGACAAAGGCTGGGTCCAGGTCAATCCGGGCTCTGCGGCCGGTCTTGATGGCGCAATCGCAAAGGCAGCCGAACGCGGCGAACCCTGGTTCGGGTATTATTGGGCACCCACGGCCATCATCGGCAAATACGATCTGCAGATGATACCTTTTGGCGTCGATTGGGCGGGTGACGAAAACTGGCATGACTGCCTGTCTCTGGAAGTGGCCGAATGTGCCGACCCCCAGCCGACAACCTGGATCAAGTCCGAGGTCAACACCACGGTTTCCGACGATTTCTTCAAAAGCGGAAGTTCGGCAATCGACTATCTGAAGACACGCGTTTGGCCGGCCAAGGCCATGAACGGCATGCTCGTTTACATGACTGACAATCAGGCGACCGGCGAAGACGCTGCTTATCACTTCCTGGAAAGCCAGGAAGACGTCTGGAGCAAATGGGTGTCCTCTGAAGTCGCTGAAAAGGTCAAAGCCGCGCTGTAACATTGCGCGGATTTCAATCTGTCATCGGGGGGTACGCCCCCCGTTTTCATATCCGCCGCCGGAATGGGGATAATACAGGGGTTTAGAATGGACTTCTTCTTGGAGTTTCCGGAATTGGGGCGGCACACACTTGCTGCCATGCGCAAGGCAATCGATACATCCTTCATCCATTTTTCGCGCGAATACGGCGCGGCGCTGGAAGCGTTTTTCTACCCTTTGCTACAGTTCATGATATGGTTCGAAAAGCTTCTTCTCTCCACGCCATGGCCCATTATCTTGCTGATCATTGGCGGCTTGGCCTGGTTCGGCTCGCGATCCGTGAAGATCACTGTGGGATCGGTGATCGCCATGGCGCTGATCGGTATCTTCGGCATGTGGGAAGACACGATGGCAACACTGGCCATCGTCTCGGTTGCAACCCTGCTCTGTGTGGTAATCGGCATCCCGATTGGCATCGTCATGGCGCGCTTTGAGCGCGCGCAATCCGTCATTACCCCCATTCTCGACGTAATGCAGACCATCCCTTCGTTTGTCTACTTGATCCCTGTGGTGATGCTTCTCGGTATCGGCAAGGTGCCGGGTCTGCTCGCTGTCTGCATATATGCGATACCGCCAATCGTGCGACTGACCAATCTCGGGATCAGGCTGGTGGATCGCGATGTTCTTGAAGCTGCCGATGCCTTCGGTGCCTCGCCGCGGCAGAAGCTTTTTTCCGTTCAGGTGCCGCTTGCGCTCCCCAATATCTTTGCCGGTGTCAACCAGACCATCATGATGGCGCTTTCCATGGTGGTGATTGCCTCCATGATCGGGGTCAGGGGGCTCGGCGTGCCTGTGCTCAAAGCAATCTCGAACCAATACCTGTCTCTTGGACTGATGAATGGTCTGGCGATTGTGGCGCTCGCTATCATATTCGACCGTGTTTCGCAGACCTATGGTCAGCGGCTTCAAGCCTACCGGAAAGGATTTGGCGATGAGTGAAGCCAAGATTGAGATCAAAAACCTCTACAAGGTGTTTGGCGATCATCCCAGCAAGGTCATCGAACTGGTCCAGGACGGCATTTCCAAAACCGATCTGCTCGAAAAGCATGGACATATTCTGGGACTGAAAGACATCTCGCTAAAAATACCAAACCGCGAAATTCAGGTCATCATGGGTCTGTCCGGCTCAGGCAAGTCCACGCTTATTCGCCATATCAACCGGTTGATCGAACCGACAGCCGGTGAAATCTGGATCGACAATGAAGACGTGACGGCCATGAGCCAGGCAGCACTCCGCGACCTGCGGCGCTTCAAAACCTCCATGGTGTTTCAAAAGTTTGCCCTTCTGCCGCATCGAACCGTGATCGAAAACGTCGCCTATGGCCTCTCCATGCAGGGTGTTCCCGAGGCAGAGGCACACAAGCGCGCGATGCACTGGATTGAACGCGTGGAACTGAACGGGTTTGAAAACAATTATCCAGGCCAATTGTCCGGAGGCATGCAGCAGCGTGTCGGCCTGGCGAGGGCGCTTGCCACCGATGCTGAAATTCTGTTGATGGACGAGGCGTTTTCAGCCCTTGATCCCCTGATCAGAACCGGCATGCAGAACATTCTGCTTGGCCTGCAGGAAGAGCTGCACAAGACGATTGTTTTCATCACACACGATCTGGACGAAGCTTTGCGGCTTGGTGACAATATCGCCATTCTGCGTGACGGCGAAATGGTTCAGGACGGCAGCCCGCAGGATATCGTGATGCGTCCGGCAGACGATTATGTGTCGGAGTTCATCAAGGACATCAATCGTGGGCGGGTGATCAAGGTCGGCTCTCTTGCCGACCCCGCAGCCAGTGCCAGCGATGGTGCGCCGATTATCGTGGCCGATACTGCGCTGGAAACGGCGCTTTCGACGCTTGTTGCAGCCCCGGGTCAAAGTTGTCGCATCACGAAAAAGGATGGCTCCGATCTCGGTACGCTCACGCTTGAACGTGCGGTTGCGGCGCTGCATGCACCTGCAGGCTGATGCGTGAGCGGCCACACAAATCGGGTCACTCAAGAATGTCTGTCACCACGCCAGCGCTCAGCAATTCTCCTGAGCTTGGATACCACATGGAGTTTGCCGCAGCACTGTGCATTCGAGCGGCAAAATCTGGCTTTACTCCTGCATTCAGGAAAAGCGCCTCATCCCGCTTTTGCTCAGCTTTCGGGTCGCTGCCCAGAACCGCATAGTCAGCTTCCACGCGATACTGGTGAAACCCAAGCCGACCGCCGGGCTTCAACCAGCGTTTCTTCCCGCCAATGAAAGCAGTTGTGCACGCGGACGAACATTCGTCTTCGATAATCGTATCGATGCCGCGCTCCCGAAAGAGCTTTTCAAGCCCGCGTGCTTCATAGATATTGCCGCCCTTGCTGGAAAGAATGATCCTGTAAGGCGCGGACTTTTCCTGGAAGAGCGCTGTCAGCCGCTTGGTGATGCCGAGCTCCAATGTGCCGGCGAGTTTCAGCGTGTCGCCGTCTTCGCGCGTCAGCGCATAGCGCGCCTCCCGCTCGCTTCGCCATTTGGCCTCGTAATCGATATAGTCCGGAACATCGACCGTCATCTGCCAGGCATTGAGCGCGTAGCTGGCGGTCAGCCAGAAAGCGACGAGAACGCCAAGCTGAGCCCCCCAGTGAACGGCGATGGCGCCGCGGTCGCGAATGTAATTCTCGCCCGCTCGGAAGACCCCCACCGCTTGCCAGATAAAGACGATGCCGTGGAAGAAGACCGCCAATGCGAGCACCAGCAGGGACTGTTCGAAATAATCTTCGTATTCGTCGGGTCTGAAGGCTCCTTGGACAAGGAAGATGACCGCGCGCAGGGCAACAAGATTGACTGCGAAAGACCAGAGCAAGCCCTGTTCTCCCCGCCAGTGGCTCAAAACATAAGCTTTCAAGCGCGCAAGCAACATAGAACAAATGCTACCACGCGATTTTCTCAGTGCTAACCCCAATTCTCCTTGATGGGTTCCATGACGAAGCTGGTCGAGGTGTTGGCCACATGCGGCAGGCTCGAGATGCTTTCACCAAGCACGAGGCGGAAACGATGAATACTGGATGTGCGCACCTTCAGCAGATAGTCGAAGCGCCCCGCG
The DNA here is from genome assembly GCF_024055895.1 of Rhizobium sp. L1K21. Lineage (GTDB taxonomy): Bacteria > Pseudomonadota > Alphaproteobacteria > Rhizobiales > Rhizobiaceae > Ensifer_A. The sequence goes on along the minus strand of NZ_JAMXLE010000002.1, from coordinate 458,394 downwards.
ATCATGTGGCATTCCTCGATTTCCGGCACTTTCTTGGCCGCTGCGTTGAAGCCGCGCAGGGCCTCATCGCGCGTGTCCGTAAGCTTGACTTCAACGAAGGCAACGTGACTGAGCCCCAGTTTGGCGGGGTTGAGCACAGCCTTGAAGCCGTCAATGTAGCCGTGATCCACCAGCTTCTTCATGCGAACCTGGCAGGGGGTCTTTGAGAGGCCAACGCGGCTGGCAAGCTCGGTAACGCTCATCCGCCCGTCGCGGTTCAATTCATTCATGATTTTCCTGTCCCAATGGTCCAATTCACCAGGATTGTCAGTTTTGCGGTCCATATTTTCCCACGAAGGTTTGATTTGAAGTCATTTGGCCTATTAAAAAACATAATCTAAGTCGGATCGACTTTCAATTTCAGCATATTGTCTTCGCATATAATCAGTCTGCGTTTTCGATTGCGGAGATCAACGATGACGGCCGAGCCCCGGATTACCACTGAACTGCCCTTTTCCAACTTCGCACCCGCGATCATCGGAGAAGATGATCTGCGCAGGCGGATCAACATCGCTTACCGCCGCGCCGAGCGCGACTGTGTGCGTGACCTCCTGGACCTTGCACGGGTGCCGGCAGAGCTGAAATCGCCCATTGCCGACACAACAATCAAACTCGTCAAGGCGCTGCGTGCAAAACACACCGGTTCCGGCATGGAAGGGTTAGTGCACGAATACTCGCTGTCCAGCGAGGAGGGCGTGGCGCTGATGTGCCTGGCCGAAGCGCTGTTGCGTATTCCCGATCCGGCAACAAGGGATGCGCTTATTCGCGACAAGATATCCGGCGGCGACTGGCGCGCGCACTTGGGCGATGGCCGCTCACTCTTCGTGAACGCAGCAACATGGGGTCTCGTGATCACGCGAAAACTCACATCCACAGTAGACGACCGGAAGCTTTCAAACGTCCTGACCAAGCTGATCGGTCGTTTCGGCGAGCCGATCATCCGCCAGGGCGTCGATATGGCCATGCGGTTGATGGGCGAGCAATTTGTGGCTGGCGAGACCATTGGCGAGGCATTGAAGAATGCCCGACCCAAGGAGAAAATCGGCTTTCGCTACTCCTATGACATGCTGGGCGAGGCGGCGATGACAGCCGGGGACGCCGAACGCTATTACAAGGAATATGAAGCTGCCATCCACGCCGTAGGCAAAGGTGGCCAAGGCGGGGATGTTTACACACGGCCGGGTATTTCGATCAAACTGTCGGCACTTCATCCCCGCTATGTGAGAGCGCAGTCCGCGCGGGTTATGACGGAGCTGCTGCCGCGCGTCAAAACGCTGACCGCGCTCGCCAGGTCCTATGATATCGGGATCAATATCGATGCCGAGGAGGCGGACCGATTGGAGCTTTCGCTCAACATCCTCGAAGCACTTTGCATGGATGAAGATTTCAAAGGCTGGAACGGCATCGGTTTTGTCGTGCAGGCCTACGGCAAACGTGCGCCCCTCGTACTCGACTGGATCATCGAACTCGGGCGTCGTTCCGGTCACCGCATCATGGTCCGTCTCGTGAAGGGGGCCTATTGGGATGCCGAAATCAAGCGTGCACAGGTGGACGGCCTGATGGACTATCCGGTTTTCACGCGCAAGGTTCATACCGATGTTTCTTACCTTGCCTGCTCCCGCAAGTTGCTGGATGCGCGGGATGCGGTTTTTCCTCAATTTGCCACGCACAATGCCCAGACGCTCTCCTCGATCTATCACTTGGCCGGGCCCGATTTCAAAATCGGCGACTACGAGTTCCAGTGCCTGCACGGCATGGGTGAGCCGCTTTACAATGAGGTGGTCGGCAAGGCGAAACTCGACCGGCCTTGCCGCGTCTATGCGCCGGTCGGAACACACGAGACATTGCTGGCCTATCTCGTTCGCCGCCTGCTGGAAAATGGTGCCAACGCCTCTTTTGTCAACCGCATTGCTGACAAGAAAATTGCGCCAGAAGAGCTGGCGGCAGATCCTGTGGCCGTTGTCGAAGCCATGGCGGACACGGGCGCGCCACACGAACTGATTTCCCGACCGTCGGCGATCCTCGGACCTGACCGCGAAAACTCCCACGGCCTGGATCTCTCTGACGAAACAGCTTTGGCTGAACTTGCATGGTCATTGCAGCATACCGCCGAAACGCTTTGGCAATCCCGTCCCGTCACTGTGCACGACACTGGTGTCGGCGCAAAGAAGCCGGTTTTGAACCCTGCCGACCACAATGACGTGGTTGGGGAGGTTGCTGAAGCAACGCCTGAAGTCGTCCAGGATGCCGTAGCCGCCGCGCTTGACTATGCGCCGAAATGGGCAGGGACGACGGCTGCCGAAAGGGCAGCAATGCTCGATGCGGCCGCAGACGTCATGCAGTCGCGTATTGAAGGCCTGATGGGTATTGTTATGCGCGAAGCTGGCAAGACCGCAGCCAATGCCATCGGCGAAGTGCGCGAAGCAATCGATTTCATGCGCTATTATGCAGAGCAGGCGCGTGGCACGTTCGGCGCTGAACAGACCCCGCTCGGTCCCATCGTCTGCATCAGCCCGTGGAACTTCCCGTTGGCGATCTTTACAGGCCAGGTTTCCGCAGCGCTTGCCGCCGGCAACGTTGTGCTTGCCAAGCCTGCAGAAGAAACGCCGCTCATTGCCGCAGAAGCCGTTCACATCCTTCACGAAGCCGGCATCCCGCTGGGCGCATTGCAATTCCTGCCCGGCGACGGGCGCATTGGTGCCGCGCTCACGGCGGCGGAAGGCATCGAAGGCGTGATGTTTACCGGCTCAACCGAAGTGGCAAAGCTCATCCAGAAACAGCTGGCAAAGCGCACGTCCAGATATGGCAAGCCTATCCCGTTCATTGCAGAGACCGGCGGCCAGAATGCCATGATCGTGGATTCGTCTGCGCTTGCAGAGCAGGTGGTGGCCGACGTGATTGCATCGGCTTTCGATAGCGCGGGCCAGCGTTGTTCCGCACTTCGCGTGCTTTGCTTGCAGGAGGAAATTGCCGACCGCACGTTGAACATGCTGAAAGGGGCAATGCGCGAGCTTTCCATCGGCAACACAGAGCGGCTGTCAACCGATATCGGGCCGGTCATCCACGCCGAGGCACAGGAAACGATCAACCGTCACATCAATGCCATGAAGGGCCGCGGCTTCAAGGTCGAACAGTTTTCTCTTCCTGACGAGGCCGGCAAGGGAACCTTTGTTGCGCCAACGATTGTCGAGATCAATCATATCGGCGAGTTGGGTCGCGAAGTCTTCGGCCCGGTGCTGCATGTGGTACGCTTCAAGCAGCGCGGTCTCGGTGCACTCATCGATACCATCAATGCCACCGGCTATGGTCTGACATTTGGTCTTCACACCCGCCTTGACAAGACGATCGACGCGGTCAGCCAGCGTGTTGCCGCCGGCAATATTTATATCAACCGCAATATCATCGGCGCAGTTGTGGGGGTACAGCCCTTTGGCGGACGCGGGCTTTCCGGCACCGGTCCGAAAGCGGGCGGCCCGCTTTACCTCGGTAGATTGACAGGCAAGGCCCCCGCGCAACCCGCGTTGAGAGCCGAAAGTTTGGATGCCGGTTTGGGTGCTTTCGCAAATTGGCTTGAAACGAATGGTTTTGCGGCGGAGGCAAAAGCCGCACTTGAAATCGGCGCGGCATCAAATCTTGGTGTATCTGTTCAGCTCCCAGGCCCGGTCGGCGAGCGAGACACCTATTCTCTTCATCCAAGGGGCCGTATTCTCATCCTCCCGCAGACGCGGGCCGGCCTCATAAAGCAAATCGCATCCGGGCTTTCGACCGGCAATGATTTGATCGTCCTGCCTACTGAGGAAACGCAGACGTTTCTCAACGGACTCCCCTCACTGGTGCAAAGCCGAATGCAGCAAGTGGATGATTGGCGGGCGTTCGGCCCATATGCCGGCGTATTGATTGAGGGCGACGCGGAACGTGTTGCCGACCTGAACATGAAAATCGCTTCTTTGGACGGCCCAATCCCCCTCGTGCAGGCCGCCACCTCGTATGACTTGGAGGCAGGTCAAGCTCACTATTGCCTGGATTGGCTGGTCGAGGAGGTTTCAATTTCCGTGAACACCGCCGCAGCAGGTGGGAATGCTAGCCTTATGGCTATCGGCTAAGCACTCCATTTGTGGGGGGACGCAAAAAAAACCAGCCGGGGCAGGTGGAATAAAAGGCCGCTTGCCCCGACATTAGGAATTGTTTTGTATTTGGGCATTAAATAAGAACAGGCAAACGCAGGATCCTGTTTTATAATGCGACAATTACTGACAGCCAGAAACGGCAGATACTTCCTTGCGGCTGCAGCCTCTTTCGTCGCGATCATCTTTTCCGCGAATATCTTCCGTCAGGAAGCAGCAGCCCTGACCTATGGCGGAACCAACAATATCGCGTTCCACAATCGCATCCACGCAGGCTCCATTCAGCCTGCATTTTCCACATATGCCAATAAACGTATCCTTCTGACATGCCTGAACGGTATGGCAGGGCTACGCGCGCAAGTGAACACGCCAAAATACAATATTGATTATGCCGGCCAATGCCGAACCATTGTCGATGGCATTCTTGAAACCAATCCTACCGACAGTTTCGCCTGGACCATCCGCGCTTATGCCAGTGCGACGCTTCAGGATTACGAAGGAATGAATCACGACTTGGTCATGTCCTGGCGTACCGGACCAAATGAACAGTGGATTGCACGTCACCGGGTTGATCTTGAAGAAAAGAATGTCAGCAACCTGAGCGCAGATGCCCGCAAGATAAACGCGAACGACTTGAAAATACTGATTTTGAGTCAGGGTGGCGTGTTATCAATTGCAAAGCGATATTGGTCAGACGATGCCTTCAAAAAGAGAATTACTGACATCGTCGAGACGATGCCTGAGAAATACCAGCGCCGATTTGTCAATTGGGTTCGCAAGGCAGCAAATGAAACCTGAGAATGCAAAGGCGGGCAGGAATAAAGCCGGATGAAGAGATCGACGCTTAACGACGTAACGATGTGGTTTGTAGCCGTCTATGTGGCTACCTTGCCCCTTTTCCTGGGAGGCAACCGGCCGCTTGTTTGGGTTGGTGCGATGCTGGTGATGGCAGTCTTCGCTTTCGCCTATTTCATTGCCTTGATGATCATCAACGACCGTCTGGCAATAGGGGCGTCCTCGATCAGGATTTATCTGCTGCTCTTCGGCACCTTCATGGCTTTTCAGGTTGTGCAGACATTGCCATGGCTGCCGGCTGAGCTGACCGCCCTGCCTGACGGATTTCCGCAGGTCGGCACGATCAGCATTGTCCCAAATGAAACATGGCTCGCATTTGCCCGATGGTTCAGCTTCGGTGGTGTGGCCTTCTTTTCCTTGCAGGCCTGCGCCAACCGCCGCCGCGCCGACCGCTTCTTCTTTCTACTGTTCTGTATTGGCCTGCTACAGGCGGTGATTGGGTTCCTCCTTTACTTTCAGTTCAACGACGCGTCGATCATCGGCAAAAAATGGGTTTATCTCGGGTCGCTGACTGGCACCTTCATCAACCGCAACACGATGGCAACATTTCTCGCCTCCGGCGCAGTTCTGGCAATTGGTGTATTAACCAACAACATACTCACATCAGGCGATATGCGAAACATACGTCTGGAGCGGCTTGTTAAGGCAGCGCTTCTGCCAGCCGCAGCATTTTTCCTCATTATCGTGGATGTATCCGCGACGAATTCGCGAATGGGTTTTCTGGTCACCGCAATCGGCGTGACAGCCATTTCAATCATGATTGCCACGACCTTGAAAAGGTCGCTCGGCAAAGGTGGCGAAAGACCAAAACGCCGTTCAGTCTGGGCGATTGTTGTTCTGGGGCTACTCGTGCTCTTGGCGGTCTTGTCTTCATATGGGCTTGGGACATTGGAGCGCCTCGGTGGGATCGACAGTTCAGCCGAGGTGCGCCTTAATCTTTACAAGCAGGTGGTAGAGGTCATTCTGGCGCGTCCACTGACAGGCTTTGGAGGGGGAGCCTTTGCAAGCGTCTTTCCATTTTTTCATGAATTGCCTGTAAGTGTCGATTACATATGGGATAAAGCCCATAACAGCTATTTAGCGTTATGGAGCGAGTACGGTCTGGTTTTCGGCACTATCCCCATACTCATCGTGGGTTTGGCGACTTGGCAAATGGCACGTACCTTGCGTTCCAGGCCGGCAGTCAGTTCGATGGCGGCAATTGCCGTGATTATTCTGGCCGCTGTCCATGCGTTGGTCGATTTCAGTCTCGAAATCCAAGGCTACACCGTCTATTTCGTTGCCATCGTGAGCTGTGGATTGGTGCGGACATTTCCTGCAGCCAGAAGTGAAAAGAGCCGGTAACCATGCTGCGTGCCCTCAGACAAATGTTCGGTTCGCGCGCACCTCAGACTATTGTCTCCGACCGGCCGAGGCTCGTCTTTGACGAAGATCCGGCAGTTGTTTACGCGGTCGGTGATGTGCATGGCTGCCTGAAAGAACTTGAAGCTCTCGAAAAAGCCATTGTTGCCGACGCACTGTCTGTTGAAGGCGAAAAATGGATACTGATGCTGGGCGACTATATAGACCGGGGCGACTTTTCCGCAGCGGTGATCGATCACCTGCTGGCGCCCGCACCAACGGGTTTTCGCCGACTGTGCATTGCCGGTAACCATGAAGAGGCCTTTATCGATTTCATCAATTCTGAATGCCGCAAGGATGCATGGTTATCGTTTGGCGGTTTGGAAACCCTTGCCTCATATGGCCTTTATCGTGAAGGAGAAAACAGGAAGGCGCTGGCGCGCAAGGTGGAGGCTTGTATTCCCTCAGAGCATATTCAGTTTATCCGCTCCCTGCCCGAACTGATTAAGACCCCATCCTTTTGCTTTGTGCATGCGGGGATTGATCCGGCAAAGACGCTGGAAGATCAGAGCAGCCAGACCTTATTGTGGTCCAGACCCTCTCAGTTCGATTGGGCCGCCAGCGCTTTGGATTTTACCGTTGTTCACGGGCACACGCCTGTGGAGACTCCCGAAATGTCCGCCCATCGCATCAACGTTGATATTGGGGCTTATGCCACTGGCAGGCTGGCCGCTGCCAGGATCGCCCGGACAGACAAAATACGCTTTCTATTTTCGAGTTAACTATCGATAGCTATATAATTTGCGATTGCCGACCCATCTGCTAAGAGAAAGCGGCTGCGCGTTACCTGGGAAAAAATTATGAACGAAGAAATTGACATTCGGCTAATTTTTGGACTGATACGCCGGCAGGTGTGGATGATACTCGCTGTCATTTTTATTACACTTTTTGCTTCAGCGGCAGTCTTGTTCGCTTTGACTCCCAAGTATACTGCAACTGCAAAAATTCTTGTCGATACAAGTTACAAGGACGTGCTCAATCCGTCGGATCAGGGTGGGGCGCTGCGAAACGAGGGGAGCGCCCGTGTTGACAGCGAAGTCGAAATCTTGCGCTCCGACAATGCCATTACGCAACTCATAAAAGACAAGAACCTCGTGACCGATCCAGAATTCGGAATCTCGGTCGGCTTGACTGAAAAGCTGCTTTCCGTTTTCAACTTATCAGGCGATGAAACGCCAGACGGCGATGAACTGCTTGCGCGTGTGCTGACAAAGGTAAAGAAGGCCGTGAATATTTCGCGGCAGGGTCTGACATATATTATCTCCGTTTCCGTGACTTCGCGGGATCCGAAAAAGGCTGCAGACCTCGCCAACAGCCTTGTGCATATTTACATAAGCCAGCAGGTTCAGTCGAAAATATCGACCACAATTGACGCCCGCAACGTGGTGCAGTCGCAGATCCAACAGGCGAACGCTGCGCTGGCAACCAGTGAGCGGCGATTCGATCAGTATCTTGACGACAATTTGCCAAAATTTGCGGATCAATCCAATTCGGCGCAAATCCGGAGCCTCAAGACACAACTTGAAGACCTGAAGAAAAACGCCGAGGAGAAATCCGGCGTGTTGGACGCTGCATTGGCTAGACTCAACAATGACAGTTACTCAGAGCTTGCAGAAACGCTCAAGAGCGACGCCATTGCAGAATTGGAAAGACAAAGGGAAGCGTTGACGAGCTCGCTCGACAGTGCAGAGCAAGGCAGTCAGAAGGCCGTTGATCTGCGTGCCGAACTGGCAAGAATTGACGCCGATGTCAAGAAGCAGGCCAGGCAGGAAGTGAACTCGCTTCAAAGCGAGGTTTCCAGCTACCAAAATCAGGCATCCGATGTTCGCCAGGAACTGAGAACGTCAGTATTGAGCGCGGATCTACCTCCGGAGGTTCTTGCCGACATTTATACTATCCGGCAGGAATCCGAAATTGCACGCAACCAGTATCAAAACCTTCTTTCCCGCCTGAAGGAGCTGGACACGCAAGCACAGTTGCAGCTTGCGGACAGTCGGGTTGTCAACGAAGCCTTGGCCCCCGCCACCCCCTCATTCCCCAATAAGGGACTTGTGCTCGGACTGGCCTTTGTCGCATCGCTTGGCCTCGGATTTGGCATTGCGTTTTTGCGGGAATACTTTATCGGCGGCTTTGTGAGCGACGAACAGATCGAAAACGTCTTGCGGATTCCGCTGGCGGCTGTCATCGGAAAGCAGCCTGATGATGCGCAGACAGAGCATGGGCTCGCGGACGTTGTGATCGCTTCGCCAATGTCTCAGTTTTCTGAGAGCATCCGAAAAATCCGCGTCAGAATTGAGCGGCTTATTTTTGAGCGAATGACAAGCGGTGAAAAGGAGGATGTCTGGGAAGGTCTTGTGATCCTGGTCACCTCCTCTGTGCCCAACGAGGGCAAGTCCACTGTTTCTCTATCGCTCTCTAGGATGCTCGCACATTCGGGAAAGCGGACGTTGCTGATCGACGGCGATCTGCGAAAACCAAGTGTGCACAAGGGACTGGGTCTTGCACCGAGTTCTGAGCTCCATAACTTTCTGACCGGCTCGGCCGTCCCGAAGAATATTTCGTCCCTTGCCGTATCCGATCCGATGAGCCCGCTGCGTGTTATCCTCGGTGGCCGCACGGGAACCTATGCAACCGACGAACTTGTGATGGGCGAACGTTTTGCCCGGCTGATTTCCATTGCAAAGCGGCATTTCGACTACATTGTCATCGATAGCCCCCCCCTTGAACCCGTTGTGGATGGTCTTTATCTCGCCCGCAATTCCGACATCGTGACCTTTGTTGTTCGCTGGGGTTCCACGTCGCAAAATGTGGCTAAGAAGAGTGTCAATGCACTCGGAGAAAACATCCGCCCGGGCACTCAGATCGTCGGCGTCATGAACCAGAAGTCTGTCAACAAGGCGCAATCCTATTACAAGTATTCTGGATATTACACCGACGAAGGCAGCGATTCCTGATAGGCAACGTGTCGGGCAGAACGTCTCTGCAGCCTTTAACGCTCCAGACCTTGGAAGCGGCGACGCCGGCTCATGCAAAGCGCGCTGGCTCCTCTCAAGAGGAGCAAATATCTCTTAAAGGAAATGACCTTTAGGTCACGGACTCATAAATGAGGTTGTTTTGGTAAGCCAAATTTGGTCAGCAACTAGGCGCAAGGGCGCAGGAAATGCCGATCATTTTCAAGCCGTTGCAACGCAGTGGCTGATCAAATTTGGCTTATCCGCAGGACGGTAAAATGACTGCAATCTGCAACGTCAATGGCTTCAACCGGGCCACAAGGCCCGCTTTTCAACCATTTCCTCGCATATTTTTGTCATTTTACCGCCAAAACAGCCTCATTTATGGGTCCGTGACCTAGTCTAGACGGAGAATGCCGGGTATCACGGCAAGCAAAGTCCGATAACCTGATAACGAGCACAATCAAAGGAAGATTCTTCGCAGGAACGGTGTGTTATGCAGCAATTGCGCCTGCTCGTTAGCAGAAAGATCAAAATGCATTTTTTGCCGCAAGGCAGATAGCGGTTTTACAATCGCGTCCGCGCCGCGACGACTGCGGCAAATAAACCATACATATTAACAATATCTAAACTCACTCGGACAAGAACATTGACAATTTCAAGCGGTTGCGCTTTATTGCATCGCATATAAGTTATTGTAAAAAAGGGAATACACCCTATGAAGCGTAATTTGAAGACAATTATGGCGGTTGGCGCAGTTGTATCTGCCTTCGCCGCGTCACCTAGCTTTGCAACCGTGGAGAGCGTTGTAGCCGGTTGCAGCGCCGGTGGAGGCTGCGTAGGCCTTGTCCAAACAGAAATTTTGGCAGCTCGCGCTGCGGGTGCAACTGAAGCTGAGGTTAATCAGCTGATTGCCGACCTCGTGACCAGTCTTGCTCGGTCGGTAACGGCCGGAACGCGGACCGCCATTTCTCAGGCTATCGCTGCAGCTGGTAGAGAGTCAACGAACGGCCAGCAGCAGCAGCAAATCGCTTCGATTGCTGACACGGTGTCTGCGGGTGGTAACGTTGGTGAAAACCAAACAGCTGAGCCCGGTGACGACGGAAACGCGGCAAGCGGCAACTAAGCTCCGCATCTTATAGAGATGCTTTAAGGCGGGTTTGTTAACTCGCCTTTTTGCGTTTTTTACATACTGACACTTTTGCATGTCCCAATTTATGCATGACATTCGTTATGCTTGCGGTTCCGTCCGAGTGAATTATGGCAGCTCGCCTTTTATGTCGCGCGTTTCGCCACACGGGTCAGCCACCGGAAATCGACATCCATCTCAAGCCTGCCCATTCGTTTAAAAGCATAAGCGGGCATACAACTGATTCAGCTTGGCGATCGCTCAAGTGACGATCTCATGCAGGAGAACTGGAAGTTCGCCGGCGAGCATCAATGCGGCCGCGTGATCGGCCTGTTTAAGGAAATCGGGTGCCAATCAGGCTGATCCTTCCCAGGCAATTGTTGGCAAGTTGATGGAGTATAGGCCCATCAAGAGCTCAAGTCTGAATAAACCGCATCAAATTTGTTCCCTTTTCACGCTTAACTTGCCGATCAGGCTCGTTCAAAAAAGAAAGCATGTTTTCATAATTTCCGAATAAATATCAAATAGTTATGCCGCATATAACTTTTGACGAATTCCAGATTGTGAAAATTTTTTTTCAAAATTTGTCCTTACCCCCTTTCCCTCTGCTGCCTAATTTGTTTTGATCATCGCCAACAGATGTCCGACAGCAGGTTTGCCTGCTGCGAGAAATCGACAGGAAGTCCGGCGTGTGCCGCGTCGAGACTATAACTGATTATGCTGATAAAGCAGGGGAACAAATGGCGAGTAACCGGGGCGCGTCCGTTCGCTACGAAAACGTTCAAAAAAGCTATGATGGCGAAACACTAGTCGTCAAAAACCTAAATCTTGATATTCCGCCCGGCGAGTTTCTGACGATGCTCGGTCCGTCGGGGTCTGGGAAAACCACCTGTCTCATGATGCTGGCGGGGTTCGAGCCTGCCACCCATGGCGAGATTTTCCTGAATGAAAAGCCGATCAATAACGTGCCACCACACAAGCGCGGCATTGGCATGGTTTTCCAGAATTATGCGCTTTTTCCGCACATGAGTGTTGCTGAAAACCTTGCCTTTCCGCTGCAGGTGCGCGGCATGGGCAAGGCCGAACAAGAGCAGAAGGTGAAGCGTGCACTGGAAATGGTGGAGCTCGGCAAGTTCGGCAACCGCCGTCCCGCCCAGCTTTCCGGTGGTCAGCAGCAGCGTGTGGCCGTGGCGAGAGCGCTGGTTTTTGATCCCGAACTCGTGCTGATGGACGAGCCGCTGGGTGCGCTGGACAAGCAGCTGCGCGAGCAGATGCAATATGAAATCAAACACATCCACGAGAACCTTGGTGTTTCAATCGTATACGTGACGCACGACCAGACGGAAGCGCTGACCATGTCTGATCGCGTTGCCGTATTCAACGACGGTATCATCCAGCAGCTTTCTCCACCGGACGTGCTTTACGAGGAACCCAAGAACTCCTTCGTCGCCCAGTTCATCGGTGAGAATAACAAGCTGACGGGTGATGTTGTCGAGATCAATGGCGATATGTGCAAGGTCCGTCTGCCCGATGGCACTGAATTGCTTGCGCACAAGATTAATGTTTCCGGTGTCGGCGATAAGACGACAATTTCCTTGCGGCCTGAACGCGTGGAGATCGTGCCGACCGCCGATCATCAAAATCAGGTCGAAGGCAAGATCGAAGAGCTGATCTATCTCGGTGACCATATCCGCATTCGTATGAACGTTTGCGGCAACGACGAATTCGTTGTTAAGGTTCGCAACCGTGGCGAGCGCTGGGACCTGCAGCAGGGCCAGATGCGCAAGATCGGCTGGGCCGCAAAGGACTGTAAGGCGCTCGACGCTGTTCTTTGAGAGTTTCGAATGGCGGGCTTTGTCCTTGGGGGCAGCCCGTCGAAACGAGAAAACGGGGATTTCCCGTGCTAAACCAGAAAGAGGGAGCAAATTCCGATGAAGTTCAAGACAACCGTACTTGCGGCTACCGCAATGGCTTTGGCCAGCTCGGTCGCCGTGGCCAAGGACATGACGATCGTGTCATGGGGCGGCGCCTATCAGGCGTCCCAGAAGAATGCTTACACGGACCCCTACGTCAAAGACCATCCGGATATCAACATCATCTGGGATGAGTCGTCAGCTGAAGCCGTTGCCAAGCTGCGCGCCATGAACGAAGCAGGCAACCTGACCTGGGATCTGGTTGACGTGGATGCTGCTGACTCCTTCCGTCTCTGCGACGAAGGTCTGGCAATGGAAATCGATCCGGACAAGCTTCTCGCTCCGGCACCCGATGGCACGCCTGCATCGGAAGATTTCGGCGCTCAGCTGGTCAACTCCTGCTACATCCCGCAGATCGTCTATTCCACAACGTTCGGCTACCGCAACGACGTGGCAGAGTGGAACGGCGCGACGCCGACCTCGATCTGCGACGTATTCGACCTCGAAAAGTTCCCTGGCAAGCGCGCGCTTGAAAAGCGCCCGATCAACAACGTTGAATGGGCCTTGCTTTGCGATGGCGTTTCCAAGGACGAGCTTTATGACGTTCTGGCGACCGACGAAGGTGTAGAGCGCGCACTCGCAAAGCTCGACACGATCAAGGACAATGTAGTCTGGTGGTCTGCTGCTGCTGAAACACCGCAGCTTCTGGCCGACAAGGAAGTTGTGATCGGTTCGACCTACAATGGCCGTCTGTTCTCCGCAATCGCCGAACAGGATCAGCCGATCGACATGCTGTGGGACGCGCAGGTGTTCTCCTTCGACGGCTGGATCATTCCGACCGGCCTGCCGGAAGATCGTCTGGCCATGGTTGAAGACTTCGTGAAGTTTGCAACCGACACCCAGCGCCTTGCTGACCAGGCCGCCTACATTTCCTACGGCCCGGCCCGTGCGTCCTCTGCTCCGCTCGTCGGCAAGCATGCCACGCTTGGCATCGACATGGCTCCGCACATGCCGACCGACCCGGCCAACTCGAAGAACGTGATCTACTACAACTTCGAATTCTGGGCTGACCATCGCGACGACATCGACGCGAAGTTCCAGGCTTGGCTTGCACAGTAAGTCTTCATTGAGATTTTGCCGGGGCGTGGAACATGCCCCGGCATTCGACCAAGACAGCTGATTTTCAAAAAAGAAATCTGATCATCATGAGTGAATCCAGCACAGCTCCCTTGACTACAAGCGACGGCGTACCACTCAAAGTAAGCCTTGCCAAAGCGCTGCGGCGAGAAAAGCTGCGTTCATTCCTGCTGATTGCACCACTGCTCTTTTTCATTCTCATCAGTTTCGTGGCACCGATCGCGGATATGCTTTTCCGTTCGGTGGAGAACGCAATTGTGCCTGACACGCTGCCGAGAACAGTCGTCGCACTGGAAGATTGGGACGGTTCCAAAGGCGAACTTCCGGGTGAGCCGGTTTACGCAGCCCTGGCCGCCGATTTGAAAGAGGCAGTCAAAGAGAAGCTGCACACCAGGCTGGGCTCCCGACTGAACTACGATATGCCGGGTGCGTCCAGCATGTTCCGTAGTACAGGCCGCAAGGTGGAGAAGTTCACCGACGGGAACTATAAGGAGCAGTTTATCAAGGCCGACAAAGATTGGGGCAACATAAACTTTTGGGAGGGCCTGAAGCAGCTTTCCTCTCGCTACACAGATGGCTACTTCCTGAGCGCCATTGATATGGAGCGCGATTCAACGGGCATCCACTTCAAGCCTGAGGAACAGCGCATCTATTTGATGCTCTTCGGCCGGACCTTGATGTTGAGTGTTGCCATTACAGTCTCCTGTCTGGTGCTCGGTTACCCGGTGGCATGGCTGCTTGCCAACCTGCCACTGAGAACCTCCAACCTTTTGATGATTCTCGTTCTTCTTCCTTTCTGGACGAGCCTGCTGGTGCGAACGTCGGCGTGGAAAGTGCTTCTACAGGACCAGGGTGTTATCAATGATCTTCTTGTTTGGGCGCATATCATTTCAAACGATAATCGCCTGCCGCTGATCAACAACCAGACCGGTACGATCATAGCGATGACCCATATTCTGCTGCCATTCATGATCCTGCCGCTCTTCTCGGTGATGAAGACGATATCACCCAGCTATATGCGCGCCGCAAAAAGTCTGGGTGCGACGGATTGGACTGCTTTCTGGCGTGTCTATTTTCCGCAAACGATTCCGGGCATCGGCGCGGGCGCTATTCTGGTCTTCATTCTGGCGATTGGCTATTACATCACGCCTGAACTGGTGGGCGGCACATCCGGCATCTTCATCTCAAACCGCATTGCCTACCACATTTCCAGTTCGCTGAACTGGGGGCTTGCCGCAGCGCTTGGCACAATTCTGCTCGGCGTGGTTCTGCTGATGTTTGTTCTCTATGACAAGATTGTCGGCATCGACAATGTGAAACTCGGGTAAGAGGACCGAAAAGAATGTCAAGTCTTCCAGAATATGCCTCGACCGGACAACGCGTTTGGTATTACACTTTCCGCGTCATCTGTGGCCTGATCTTCTTTTTCCTGATCTTTCCGATCCTGGTGATCATTCCGCTGAGTTTCAACGCAGAGAATTTCTTCACCTTCACCAAGGAGATGCTGGCGCTCGACCCGGCCGGTTATTCGTTCAAACATTATATCGATTTCTTCACCAACCCCAATTGGCAGCAAGCCCTGACCAATTCTGTGCTGATCGCGCCGGTCGCCACCTTGCTTGCCACGTCGCTCGGCACCTTGGCAGCTATCGGCCTTTCGCAGTCGCATGTGCCTTTCCGCTCGGCCATCATGGCCGCGCTGATTTCGCCAATGATCGTGCCGCTGATTATTTCCGCAGCGGGCATGTATTTCTTCTATTCCCGAATTGGCTTGCAGGGCACCTATTGGGGCGTCGTTCTGGCCCACGCAGCTTTGGGAACGCCCTTCGTGATTATCACGGTCACGGCCACTCTGGTCGGCTTTGACCGGTCTCTGGTGCGCGCTGCCGCGAATATGGGCGCAAACCCCGTCACGACGTTCTTCAAGGTGCAAATGCCGCTCATCATTCCGGGCGTGGTCTCCGGTGCGCTGTTTGCCTTCATCACCTCTTTTGACGAAGTGGTTGTGGTGCTCTTCCTGGGCTCAGCAGGCCAGAAGACGCTGCCCTGGCAGATGTTTACAGGCCTGCGAGAGCAGATTTCACCCACGATTCTCGCCGTCGCTGCCATCATGGTCGCCATCTCAATTGCGCTTCTGACGGTGCTTGAACTGCTGCGCAGACGATCCGAACGGCTGAGAGGCTTGACACCGGGCTGATCAAAGCCTCACATTGAGACTTGAAATTTTTGTTCTCTCGCAGGGGAGCCGCAGGCGGAACGCCAGTCAGCGGGGATTGTTGAAACAGTAATCCGGCAAACGACATCGCAAATATAGGCCTGGCGGGCCGGTTTCCTTTTGGAGCCGGCCCGCCTTTTTTTGTTTCTGGCAGAGGAAAACGCCCATGGACATGATCCGCACATATGAAATGGAAAATGGCGAAAAAGCCTGGCTTCCCTTCTCAAGGGAAGAGATGGAAAGTCGCCAATCCCGGCTGCGTACGCTTATGGCAGCAAGACGCATCGATGCATGCCTTTTCACCTCCTATCACAACATCTGCTATTTCTCTGGCTTCCTCTATTGCTCATTCGGACGTCGTTACGGTTTTCTGGTCACGGAAAGCGAGGCGACGACGATCTCGGCCGGTATTGACGGCGGTCAGCCGTGGCGACGCACGCACGGTAGTGCACTGACCTACACCGATTGGCGGCGCGACAACTATTTCTTCGCTATTCAATCGCTGCTCAAAATGCCCAATCCTTCGATCAAACGGATTGGCATAGAATTCGACCACGTGTCGCTTGATCTCAGGGCGCAGCTGGAGGCAGCCCTTCCCGGTGTCGAATTCATCGACATAGCATATGATACGCAGCAACAGCGCACCATCAAAAGTGCCGAAGAGCACGCGTTGATCCGAAAAGGTGCCAATGTCGCAGACATCGGTGGACAGGCGGTTTACGATGCAATACACGCTGGCGCGCATGAGCATGAGGTGGCGATCGCATCCACAAATGCCATGATCCGTGAGATTGCCAAGAGCTTTCCCTTCGTTGAGCTCATGGATACGTGGACCTGGTTCCAGTCGGGCATCAACACCGATGGTGCCCACAATCCAGTGACAAATCGAAAAGTGGAAGCAGGCGACATTCTGAGCCTCAATTGCTTCCCCATGATCTTCGGCTACTACACTGCACTGGAGCGGACGCTCTTTTGTGAACATGCCTCAGACGAGCATTTGCGGCTCTGGGAAATCAACTGCGATATCCATCGCGCCGGCCTGGAGCTGATCAAGCCGGGCGCGCGCTGCTGCGACATCGCCTCGGAACTGAACGAGATCTATCGAAGTCATAACCTGCTGCAATATCGCAGCTTTGGCTATGGCCATTCCTTTGGTGTGCTGAGCCACTACTATGGCCGCGAAGCCTCCGTCGAGCTACGAGAAGATGTCGAGACCGTTCTCGAACCCGGCATGGTCGTTTCCATGGAACCCATGATCATGATCCCCGAAGGGCAGCCGGGTGCCGGCGGTTATCGGGAGCACGATATACTGATCGTCGGCGAAACAGGCGCGGAAAACGTCACCGGTTTCCCCTTCGGGCCGGAACACAATATCGTTCCGAAGAGAGGCTGAACACAACAAAACTATGCTGACGAGCCCGTGGTGCCGTTAATCCGTGCGGGGCTCGACGGAAAGCAGTGTGAGCGAGGCGAGTTGCATCTTCAGTGTCGCGCCGTTCTGCAGGACATATTCGAGGTTTTGGCGGGCAAGCCGGGCGTGTTCGCGCGCCAACGCCTCCGCCCGCGCACCTTCGCGATTTTCGATTGCCGACAGAATGGCCTTATGCTGCGCCTGACCGAGTGACAGGGATTTCCTGAATTCCGGCACATCGACCTGCCTATCGATAAAGGCGCTGGGGCTCGCAAAGGGCAGGCTGGTAACGCGCGCAATTTCGCGCTTTATGATCTCGCTGCCAGACAGCTCTGCCAGCGTTTCGTGGAAAACTTCGTTTTTTTCCTCGTAAGCTTCAAAATTAAGCGCCTCTGCGCCATCGGCGAGGATTTTTTCCAAGTCCCCAACTATTGCGCGCAGCGTTGTCAGCCTCTCCGATTCTGCGCCGCGTTCTGCCGCAAGCCTGGCTGCTGTACCCTCCAGTACACCGCGCAGCTCAATCGAATCCATCACATCCTGCAGGGTAAAGCGGCGCACGGCATAACCACCGGAAGGTATAAGCTCAACCAGACCCTCCAGCTCGAGCTTCTGCAGCGCAGTGCGCAGCGGCGTGCGGGAAACGTCCAGTTTCTGCGCCAGAGCCACTTCCGATAGGCGCTCTCCGGGCTCAACCCCACCATTCAAAACGAGGTCGCGCAAGCCCAGCAATGCCTTGTTGGACTGCTGCTTGCTGCGAGAGTTTTCGTTTTTCTCAGACATTCCCCCACCCTGCACTTGAGACAACATCCATCCTTTAGCGCATAAGGCGCGTGGCTGTCACCTTGTCAGCAGTCTGGTATTCGGTGGTTCAGGCTTTTCCAGCCTCCCAGCCGAGCATCGCCCGCTTGCGGGTGAGACCCCAGTGGTAACCCGTCAATGCGCCGCTTTTGCCCACCGCCCGATGACAGGGGACGACGAACGAAATGGGGTTCGCGCCCACAGCAGCACCCACGGCACGCGATGCTGTCGGCTTTCCGATCCCTTCGGCAATCGAGGAATAGGTCGTGGCCTTGCCCATGGGTATTTTCAAGAGCTGTTCCCACACGCGCACCTGAAAATCTGTCCCGATCAAGACGACGCGCAAGGGCTGTTGCGCGCTCCAGCGGTCGGGATTGAAAATGCGGGCTGCATAGGGTGCGGTCGCATTTAAGTCTTCGATATACACCGCATTGGGCCAGCGGCCAGCCATGTCTTCAAAACACAACATCTGCCCACCCTCGTCGCAAAAGGCGAGACCAGCCAACCCGCGCGGTGTCACCATGATCAACGCCAGCCCGAAGGGCGAAATGTGGAACCCGTAGCGGATTTCGAGGCCGGCCCCCCTGGCTTTCCATTCGCCGGGCGACATGGCCTCGTGGGTTACGAAGAGATCGTGGAGACGGCCCGGGCTTGAGAGTCCGAGTTCGAGGCTGGTTTCGAGAACAGGCATTCCTTCCCGTCCCAAAAGCCGCTTCGCATGATCCAAAGTCACTGCCTGAAGAAAGGCTTTAGGCGAAAGCCCCGCCCAGCGTGTGAACGTCTTTTGAAGCTGGGTAACCGGCACGCCCAATCGCACTGAAATTGCTTCAAGCGAGGGCTGCTCCTGATAATCCTCGGTCATGATTTCGATCACCTGCCGTACCACGTCATAATCGCGGCCCGCAGGGGTAATGTCCGTTCCAAGGGTGCTGATCTGGGCAAGTGTCATCTGTGATATCTCCTTGCCTCACTCATAATGGGGTCGCGTATTTCCGCCACCCGTTTCCTGCCTATATCCGCTGTTTCACAGTCGCCAGTGCGCGTGTGAAATCAGAGGCGAAACGCTCGCGGGCTTCGGGATACAGAAAATCGCCAACCCCCGTCTCCCGACCTTCTCCGCTCACTTTAATCGAGGTGACACCGATTTCCGGGTGCCGGGCAATTTTCAAGCGCGCCCAGAAGGGATTGTAGCGGCTTTCCCGCACGAGACCGGCAGGCGAGATTTTCCTGATCGACAGCTCCATGCGAGAGAGACTGATATGCTCGCGGGCGCGGGCCGCCCGATTGTTCAGCCAGAAGGCTCCAAAGAGCGCGACAAAATCAGCACCGAAGAACAGTGCAATCGGCCATGCCCCCGTCGTCATGAAAAAGATGACATGAACGACGCTCAACGCGCCTGCAATGGCAAAAAGGATTTTCAGTCCCCGGCGGCCAAGCGACCGATGCGGCGCAAGCTCGGTTGTATAAATCGGCTGTTCATTCAGCGTCATGGTGGCATTGCTCTCCTTCATGCCAATTGATTATAGACAACTCATGTCATCTGCAAAGCCCCAAAAGAAAACGGCCAAACGGCCACGCAAACCGCCATTGCGATCCGCCTATAGCGAAGCCGAGATCCGCGAAATCTTTCGCCGCTTTTCCATTCAGCGACCTGAGCCGAAAGGCGAGCTGGAACACGTGAACCCTTTCACGCTGGTTGTGGCCGTCGCCTTGTCTGCTCAGGCAACGGATGCGGGCGTCAACAAGGCAACGCGGGCGCTTTTCAAGATTGCCGATACGCCGGAAAAGATGCTGGAACTCGGCGAAGACCGGGTGCGCGATTATATCAAGACAATCGGGCTCTACCGCAACAAGGCGAAAAACGTGATTGCCTTATCAAAGATGCTGGTGGATGAGTTTGGTGGTGAAGTCCCCAAAACCCGCGAAGAGCTGGTTCGCCTGCCGGGGGTGGGGCGCAAGACGGCAAATGTCGTCATGTCCATGGCCTTCGGCATTCCCACCATGGCAGTCGACACCCATATATTTCGAATTGCCAACCGGATTGGGCTTGCGCCAGGCAAGACACCCGATGAGGTTGAAGACAAGTTGATGCGTCTCATTCCTGATGATTATCTCTACCACGCGCATCACTGGCTCATTCTGCACGGCCGCTATTGCTGCAAGGCGCGCAAACCGGACTGTCTGGCTTGCGTGATCGCCGATATCTGCAAATCCGCCGAAAAGACAAACGAAATTCCCGCTGATCTGGTCGAGCTCCCGCCGCAGGTTATCTAAGGCGTGGAGGTGTTCGCGTTATGGCGTTATTCGACAGTTCAATGCTGTCACCTTTCCAGGGCGGCAGATCAATGTTCATTTAAACCTTGCGAGAGGGGGTTTGTATGAACTAATACGCAATTCTGTTGAGCTAGGAATTACCTTCCTCGCATTGAACTGCAAAGACATTCTGCCCATGTCCGACAATATCCCTGAAAAAACAGCTGAAACCTATACGCTCGATGACCAGATCGGTTTCATTCTGCGGCTGGCACAGCAGCGCCATACGGCATTATTCTCCGAGTGCTTTGGGGGTGATCTGACGTCAACGCAATGGGCGCTTATTTCCAAGCTGAAGCAGGTTGGCGAGAGTTCACAAAATCTTCTCGGCCGGCTCACCGGGATGGACGTTGCGACGATCCAAGGTGTCGTCGAGCGGCTCAAGAAGAGAAATATCATCAAGAGCAAGCCTGACCCCGAAGACAAGCGACGCGTCGTGCTGTCCCTTTCAGAAGAGGGCGAGGCACTTTACACGCGGCACTTGCCCAACGCGCTGAAGGTCACCGACGAGACTTTTGCGGATCTGAGCGCCGAAGAACGCACACAACTTCAAACCCTTCTCAAAAAAATCATCTGAGCCGTTCTTTTGGCGGGCCGCTTCCAAGCTACCTTTTCGCCAGGAAAGCGGAAATTCGCTCCAGCGCTTCTTCATTTTCCCACCGGTCTGCGAGTGCTTCAGCCGTCACGGCACCTTCATGCTCGCGCGTCAGATCCGTGAGCTGCAGGCAAAGTGCCTTTGCCGCAGCAACAGCACCGGGCATCGTTTTGAGGATCGGTTCAATTTCGGCCTCGATCGCGGCATCAATGTCTGCTGCATTCGTCACGGCAGAGATAAGCCCGCTTCTGAAGGCAAAATCTGTCCCGAAGGTTTTCGTCGAGTAGAAAATCTGCCGGGCGTAGCCTTCGCCGATCTTGCGCACAACATAGGGGCCGATGGTGGCCGGAATAATCCCAAGCCGTGTTTCCGTCAGCGCGAACGTGGCCGTTTCAACGGCAACGGCAATATCGCAAACAGCCATCAACCCCACGCCACCCCCATAAGCCGGACCCTGAATGCGCCCGATCAATGGTTTGGGCAGGTCGTTGAGGGTCTGGAAGAGGGTGGCCAACTTGCCGGATTCTTCCATTTTTCCATTCCGGTCGCGGTCCAGTTGATCCCGCATCCAGCTGAGGTCGGCACCTGCGCAGAACGACTTTCCTTCTGCCGCCAGAACAACGGCGCGTATGGAAATTTCCGCCCCCAGTTGAACCGCGGCATCCGTCAATTCGCGGATCATCAGCGCATTCATCGCATTATGCTTGTCGGGCCGATTGAGAGTAATCGTGACAATGCCTCGGGAATCCCTATCCAGGCGGATTGTCTCAAACGTCATCTGATATTCTCCTCACCCTTGCATCTTGGAAAGCCTTGCAATTCGCCCTCGGAGGAAGTCCCCCGCAGCGCTCAGCTTCTCACGGTCGATACCTGTTTGCACGCCAAGGTCCGCCAGCCGCTCGATCAGCGCCTCGGTCGCAACATTGCCTTTGGCACCCGGCGCATAGGGGCAGCCGCCAAGACCTCCAACCGCGCTGTCGAAGGTGCGGATACCGTGTTCCAGGCTGATTTCCACATTCGCGACGGCCTGGTTGTTGGTGTCATGATAGTGACCGGCGAGTTTTTCGGCAGGCAAGACCGCCTGAACCGCTTTCAGCATGGCAGTGATCGTTGCCGGTGTGCCAGCGCCAATCGTATCGCCCAGCGATATTTCGTAACAGCCCATGGCAAAAAGCCTCTCCGCCACATTTGCAACGGCGCTCGGCGCAACCGGTCCATCATAGGGGCAGGCGATGACGCAGGAGACATAGCCGCGTACCGGTACGCCTGCTGCTTGAGCGGCCTGAACGACCGGCGCGAAGCGATCAAAGCTTTCTTCAATGGAGCAGTTGATATTCTTGCGGCTGAAGCCTTCAGACGCGGAAGCGAAGATCGCAACCTCGTCGGCGCGCGCTGCAAGAGCCGCCTCAAACCCCTTCAGGTTGGGGGTCAGAACGCCATAGCTCACGCCACTCTGGCGCTTGATCCCGGCCATGACCTCTGCACTGTCTGCCATTTGCGGCACCCATTTCGGCGAAACGAAACTGGTTGCCTCAATCTTTCGATAGCCGGCTAACGACAACAGATCAATGAGGGCAATCTTGTCATGCGTTGGGATGATTTCCTTCTCGTTTTGAAGGCCGTCACGCGGTCCAACTTCGTAAATCGTCACGAAATCGGTCATGATGCGGGTCTTTCCCAAGCGGGATAGAACGCCTGCCGGTAGAGCATCTCCTCTTCACCCTTCGGTAAGGAAGCCTTGAAGGCTGCGCGTTCCGTAATACGGGCATACCAGGCCTCGGTGCGCGGCAATCCTTCAAGCTTGGCAAAATGCAAGCCCATGTAGACCGCATGGCCGACACTGGTATCGACAGCCGAAAAGCCCGATTTGAGCAGATAATCGCCCGTTTCGCCGAGGCGCGTTTCAACGGCTTCATAACATTTACGAAGCCGTGCAGCCTCCAGCTTCATCACGACGGGCGAACGCATTGTGTCGTCGTAAAGCATGATGTGCTGCTGCGTCAGTGCAGCGATATGCTGACTGATCGTTTCGGAAAAATGCACCCACATGAGCCACTGCGCGCGCTCGGGGTCGCCCGGAAGCCGCCCAAGCCCAGCCTCTGGGAACCGCTCACAGAGATATTCGGTAATCGCACCTGTCTCGAACAGGCGCTCGCCGTCTATTTCCAGCGCTGGAACACGTCCGGCAGGTGAAAGTTTCAGATAGGACGGATCGCGCAGATTCTTCCCGAAAGGGTGGACGACGGTGGTGAATTCGACACCCAGCTCATTGAGAAGCCAGAGCGAACGCATGGACCGGGTTTGCGGGCAGTGATGCAAAATGATCATGATGATTGCTCCTCTTCGGTCAGCCTGTCGCGAAGCACACGGCGCATGATCTTGCCCGTGGTCGTGACCGGGAGTTCGTCGGTGAAGTGAATCTCGCGCGGAAACTCATGGGCTGCCAGACGATGTCGAACATGGTTCTGGATGTCGGTTTTGATATCTTCACTCGGTTGGATGCCGTCCTTCAGCACAACGAAAGCAACGACGATTTCGGTTCGCGCTGCGTCCGGCTTCCCGATGACGGCTGCGAGCCTCACGGCATCATGCCGCAATATACAGTCTTCAATGGGGCCAGGGCCGATGCGATAGCCAGCGGATGTGATCACATCGTCGTCTCGCCCGATGAAGCGCAGCCAGCCGTCACCCTCGTGGATCGCCTGATCGCCGGTCAACATCCAGTCACCGATGAATTTGCTTTCGGTGGCTTCGGGATTTTGCCAATAGTTCAGAAACATAACGGGATCGCCCTTTTTGACGGCCAGTTGCCCGGCGGCACCTTTGGGCACGGCATTGCCCTCAGCATCGACAACGGCCAGTTGATGGCCGGGGACTGCGCGGCCCATGACGCCGGGACGCGGCTCGAAAAGTGTGCTGCAGGATGACACGATCAGATTGCATTCCGTCTGACCGTAAAACTCGTTGATCTGGACGCCAAGAACCTCCCGTCCCCAGTCCAGCAGTTCCGCACCGAGTGTTTCACCGCCTGAGCCGACAGTGCGCAGCTTAAGAGGGTCGTTTTCCCTGTCATGCGGGGTCGCGCGCATCATTTTAAGGGCGGTAGGAGGCAGAAAGGCGTTGGTGACACCAAAGAGCGACATCAACTTATAAGCGGCTTCTCCAGTGAACTTTTCAAAGCGTCTGGCAATGACCGGAATACCGTGATGCAGCGCCGGCAGGAGAACGTCGATTAAGCCACCGATCCAGGCCCAGTCTGCCGGCGTCCAGATGACATCATTGGCCTGCGGGAAAAAATCGTGGCTCATCTCCATGCCCGGAAGATGACCCAGCAAAACCCGATGTGCGTGAAGCGCGCCCTTGGGAGAGCCGGTGGTGCCGGATGTATAGATAATAACGGCAGGATCATCGGCGCGTGTGTTGACAGGTTCAAAGTCCGGCGACTGGTCTGACAGTGCAGTATAGATATCTTTCACATTGTCGTATTCGGCTGCGCCATCCACCGAATAGACGTTCACACCGGCAAAAACCTCCGGTGACATCTGCGACAGCTTCTCCACGCCCGTGGCGTTGGTGATGAGCAGGCCGATGCCGGCGTCCTTGATCCGGTATTCCAGCGCATCCGGGCCAAAGAGTGTGAACAATGGCACCGCAATGCCGCCCATCTTGTAGATGGCGATGTGAGAGGCCGCCGTTTCCAGTGCCTGCGGCAGCAACACGCCCACACGATCGCCGCGTTTTACACCGCAGCTGACAATCAGGTTGGCGATCTGGTTGGAGATCGCCTTCAGTTCGCTGAAGCTTACGTTTCGAAAGGACCAGTCAGGCTGCACAATGGTCAGCGCGCGCCGGTTGGGTTCGCCTTCGGCCCATTTATCGCAGATATCGACGCCGATATTGTAGAATTCGGGAATGCTCCACCGGAAGCCATCAACAAGCGCCTCATAGGACGTGGCGGGCTGCAGCATCTCGCTATTCCTCCTCTTTCAGGCGGATTAACACTGCGCCACCTTCAACCGGATCGCCTTCGGCACAAAGAACGTCCTGCACTTCGCCATCGCGCGGTGCCGTCAGCGTGTGTTCCATTTTCATCGCCTCCATGACGGCTAGCCGCTCGCCGGCGCTGACCACGTCACCAGCGCTGACTAACACCATGCGAACGACACCGGTCATGGGGGCGAGAACATCGTTGGAAGAACTGTGCAAAGCGGCGTCTCCGGCCACCGGATCCGGCCTGGTGAAGACGAAGGTCTGGCCGTCAAGAAGAATGCTGACGTCCAGAAAGCCTGCCTTTTCCGTTGCGCAGATTTTGGCCCTGACACGCACCGAGCGATTGCCAAGGTGCGCTTTCGCCTCAAAACTCTCACCCATGAGGATGTCGGCCAATTGCAGGGATTGATTGCCTCCATGCAGGCTGATTACCCCATCCTGCAACCGCAGGCCTCGTTCAATCATTTCGCCGTTGAAAAGCAGCTTGATCCGATGATCAGCAGCACCCCATAGACGGAAGCCGAGATGCGCAGACGACGGCTCAATGCGGCTCGCAATGACCGCGGCGATTGCGATAGCGATCTCGCTCGGCTCCGGCTTTTCAATCAAACGCTCAAGGTTGCGGTCGATGAGGCCGGTATCCATGCGCCCGGCGCGGAAGGTGTCGTTGCCCACAAGCGCGCGGAGAAAATCGCGATTGGTCGTAAGACCGGAAACGAGTGTGTTATCCAGTGCCTCCTGTAACCGGCCAAGTGCATCCTGCCTGCCTGGGCCATGGGCAATCACCTTGGCAATCATGGGATCGTAAAAGGGCGAAACCTGATCGCCCGACACCACGCCGCCATCAATGCGAACGCCATCGCCTAGTCCAAATTCCAGGGAATCTATATGACCCGCTTGCGGCAGAAATCCAGCTGCCGGGTCTTCAGCATAAAGGCGCGCTTCCGCAGCATGGCCGTGAATGGCGATAGAGCCCTGCTTTACCGGCAGGGCTTCACCTGCGGCAACGCGCAACTGCCACTCCACAAGATCGAAGCCGGTGATGGCTTCCGTGACTGGATGCTCGACCTGCAACCGGGTGTTCATTTCCATGAACCAGAAACCGTCTGCCCGCAGAGGCCCCGAGCCATCGACGATAAACTCGATTGTGCCCGCGCCCTGATAGTTGACGGCCTCGGCGGCCTTGATCGCAGCGCGCGTCATGGCACTGCGAACAGGCTCGCTCATGCCGGGCGCCGGGGCCTCTTCAATGACCTTCTGGTGGCGGCGCTGCAAGGAGCAGTCACGCTCAAAGAGATGCACGATGTTGCCGTGGCTATCGCCAAACACCTGAACTTCGATATGGCGGGGCGAAAGCACGTATTTTTCGATAAGGACCCTGTCGTCGCCAAAGGCGGATTTGGCTTCCCGGCGGCAGCTGTCAAGGGAAGAGATAAAGTCTGCTGCCTTGTCGACCCGGCGCATGCCCTTGCCGCCGCCGCCAGCCGACGCCTTTATGAGCACGGGATAACCGATTTCATCCGCCTGTCCGGCCAGAAAAGCCGCATCCTGATTGTCGCCGTGATAGCCGGGGACGACTGGAACGCCCGCCTCTTCCATCAAACGCTTGGCTGCGTCTTTCAGGCCCATGGAGCGAATGGAATGCGCTTTTGGGCCGATAAAGGTGAGGCCGGCCTTCTCCACCGCTTCGACAAAATCAGGGTTTTCCGAAAGAAAACCGTAGCCCGGATGAATGGCCTCTGCACCCGTTGCCTTTGCCGCATCAATGATCTTCTGGCCAACAAGATAACTTTCTGAAGCAGGCGAAGGTCCGATGAAAACGGCCTCGTCTGCAAGCTTCACATGTTGCGCCTGGGCATCGGCTTCAGCGTAGACTGCAACTGTCTTAATGCCCATCCGCCGGGCTGTCTTGATGATACGGCAGGCGATTTCGCCGCGATTGGCTATGAGGATTTTTGAAAACATGTTTGTGCCTCACATCCTGAACAGGCCGAACCGGGTGTCTTCCACCGGGGCATTGAGGGCAGCTCGAAGAGACAGCGCCACCACATCACGGGTCTTTTCCGGGTCGATGATCCCATCGTCCCAGAGCCGCGCGGACGCATAAAGAGGAGCCGATTGCCGTTCGAATAGGTCCAGCGTCGGGCGTTTGAACGCGGCTTCTTCTTCTGCGCTCCAGCTGCCGCCTTTTGCCTCGATGCCCGCCCGCTTGACGCTCGCCAGGACACCGGCCGCCTGGGCACCGCCCATGACCGAAATCCGCGCATTGGGCCACATCCAGAGAAAGCGTGGACTGTAAGCGCGGCCGCACATTCCATAATTGCCTGCGCCATAAGAACCACCGATAATCACCGTCACCTTGGGTACATTGGCGGTGGAGACTGCGGTGACGAGTTTTGCGCCGTCCTTGGCAATGCCGCCTGCTTCATACTTGGAGCCGACCATGAAGCCGGTGATGTTCTGCAGGAAGAGCAGGGGTATCTTTCGCTGGCAGCACAGTTCGATAAAATGTGCGCCTTTGAGGGAGCTCTCGGAAAACAGCACGCCATTATTGGCGATGATACCAATGGGTATACCGTCGATATGGGCAAAGCCGGTCACCAGTGTGGTCCCATAGCGCGGTTTGAATTCGTCGAAATCGGACCCATCAACAATACGCGCAATGACATCGTGGACATCATAGGGCGTTTTCGTGTCTGCCGGCACGATGCTCATAATGTCGCGCGCCGGATAAAGCGGTGCTTTCGCCTCTATCAAAGCAATGTTCGGAGAAGGGGCCGGACCCAGATGCTTCACGATCTGCCGGGCAAGCGCCAGGGCATGATCGTCATTATCAGCCAGGTAGTCGGCAACGCCGGAGAGGCGGGTGTGCGTGTCACCACCGCCAAGCGTTTCGGCGTCAATGACCTCTCCTGTAGCTTCCTTGACCAGGGGCGGGCCCGCAAGAAAGATGGTCCCCTGATTTTTCACGATAATGGTTTGGTCGCTCATGGCAGGAACGTAAGCTCCGCCTGCGGTGCAGGAACCCATCACAACCGCAATCTGTGCGATACCTTTCGCGCTCATGCGCGCCTGATTGAAAAAGATACGCCCGAAATGCTCCTTGTCCGGAAACACTTCGTCCTGATTGGGAAGATTCGCACCGCCACTATCGACAAGATAAAGGCAGGGCAGGCGGTTTTCTTCGGCAATCTCTTGCGCCCGCAAGTGCTTCTTGACGGTCAGAGGGTAATAGGTACCACCCTTCACCGTCGCATCATTGCAGACAATCATGCAGTCGCGACCAGAAATCTTGCCGATACCGGCAATGACGCCTGCTGCGGGAATATCGTCCTCATAGACGCCGGTGGCGGCAAAAAGTCCGATTTCGAGAAAGGGCGAACCGGCATCCAGCAGACCGCCAACGCGATCGCGTGGCAGCAGCTTGCCGCGCTTGACGTGGCGGGCACGCGAGGCTTCGTTGCCGCCCTGCATAATACGCAGCGCTTCTTTTTCGATCACATCACGCTTGGCCAGCATTGCCTGGCGATTGGTCTCTGCATCGGCAGGAAGTGAACTTTTCAGCACAGCCATCAGCGCATTGCCTTCATCAGTTCGCGGCCAATCAGCATTCGGCGAATTTCCGAGGTTCCAGCACCGATCTCCATCAGTTTTGCGTCCCGGAAGATACGGCTGACCGCGCTGTCGTTCATGAAGCCCGCACCACCCATGGCCTGCACGGCCTGATGGGCAACATTCATGGCCTCTTCAGAGGCATAGAGCACACATGCGGCAGCATCCTGCCTCGTCACCTCGCCACGGTCGCAAGCCGCAGCGACCGCATAGACATAGGCGCGGGCGGAATTCATCTTGGTGTAAATATCGGCGATCTTGCCCTGCATCAGCTGGAAGTCGCCAATCGACTCACCAAACTGCTTGCGTTCGACAAGATATGGCATGATCTCGTCCAGACATGCCGCCATGATGCCACAGCCAATGCCGGAGAGGACGACGCGTTCGTAATCAAGTCCTGACATAAGAACATTGACGCCCTTGCCTTCTTCACCCAGCACATTTTCAAACGGCACCTCGACATCCTCGAAGATCAGTTCGGCCGTGTTGGAGCCGCGCATACCTAACTTGTCAAAGTGTTGTGACGTAGAGAACCCCTTCATCGTCTTCTCGACAATGAAGGCAGTGATACCCTTGGGGCCTGCCTCCGGATCGGTCTTGGCATAGACCACCAATGTATCGGCGTCGGGGCCATTGGTGATCCAGTATTTCGTACCGTTCAGTCGGTAGTGATCATTGCGCTTTTCAGCCCGCAGCTTCATTGAAACGACGTCGGAACCTGCGCTCGCTTCAGACATGGCGAGCGCGCCGACATGCTCCCCGGAAATCAGTCTAGGCAGGTATTTTTGCTTTTGCGCGTCGTTCGCGTTGCGCTTGATCTGGTTCACACAAAGATTGGAATGCGCGCCGTAGGACAACGAAACCGAGGCAGAGGCGCGGGCAATTTCCTCAACGGCAATCGTGTGCGCAAGGTAGCCTAGACCTGTTCCGCCATAGTCTTCCGAAACCGTGATACCGAGAAGCCCGAGTTCACCCATTTCCTTCCACAGGTGATTGGGAAACGCATTGGTCTTGTCGATCTCGGCTGCAAGTGGCTTTACCCGCTCCTGCGCCCAGCGATGAACCGTCTGGCGCATCGCCTCCACATCTTCGCTTAAGCCGAAACCCATCGTGTGATTGAACATTTTGCCCTCCCAGGCGATATGCCGCGATCATTCAGCGGCTCGCATCCCTTTTTCATCTTTTTCGACACCAGCGCTTCGAAGCACCATCTGCGCGTAAATATCCTCAATTCGTGCCTGCGAGAGCCGCCCCCCGCTGCGATACCAGGTGTTCACGCCTGTCAGCATCGACAATATGGCCATCGCGACGACATGGGCCTCTTCAAATGCAAAGACACCGGCAGACTGACCGCGCAACAGGATTGCCTTCAGACGCGCCTCGTAAGCCCGCCGCAACGCCTCCACGGCTTTGAAGTTCTCCGTTTCCAGCGCTCTCAACTCCATATATGAGATGAACACGGCGTCAGCGCGGTTGATGTGATGGCGCACGTGAAATCGTGCGAAAGCCTCAAGAGCCTCTTCCGCTTCGAGATCGTCCAGGGCCTCTTCATCCAGAGCCGCAAAAAGTTCGTCCATATGCTCCTTGAGAAGCGTAACGAGAAGCTGCTGCTTGTTGGGGAAATATTTATAAAGCGCACTCGCCTGCACGCCGACGGCGTCAGCAATCTGCCGCATGGAGACCGCATCATAACCGTGACGCGCAATTAACCGCAGGCTTTCCGCGCGGATAAGCCCCGCCGTCTTTTCTCCGTTTGAACCCGCCAGCCGCGCCAAACTTGCCTCTTAATTTAACGAATGTTCATTTAATTCTTGCCACAAAACCCGAAAAGGTCAAGTGGGTTCCCATGGCTCGTGTGCCTTTGATGGCTGTCCCTGCCAAGCCAATTGCGGAAGCTGTGAACGTGCTGAGGAGGGTGGAGCAACTTTGGAATGTATTTTTCAACCACCGAGAAGCTGTCGCTATAAATGATTCAAATGCTGTCTAAATTCAGCGAGTGATATTGATGCAAATATAAGATAATAATAATGTATATGACGTTTGATCAAATCGTTGGGAGGCACTTGGGTTGCTGCAAAAAGAAAAAATACTACAGCAGGCGGATATGCATGTGGGCGTGCGAATCAAAATTGCGCGAAAATTGAAGCATATCAGCCAGACGAAACTTGCAGAGCATCTGGGCGTCTCGTTTCAGCAGGTGCAAAAATATGAAAACGGCAAGAATCGCATCAGCGCCAGCAAGCTTGCTGCTGCAGCAGATCTCCTTGGAGTAACGCCCGCCTTTTTCTTTGCCGACGGCCAGGCCCCTGCCGGACTTGACGGCAATATCGACGACGAAAGCGCTAAACTGATTGAGCTCATGTCCAATGAAGATGCACTGGCATTGAATTTGTACTATGCCAAAATCGAAAATCCGGAAGTCAGGCGTTCGGTTCTCAATCTCGTTCAAGACCTCGCCGCCGCCGAAAGCCAGCAGAACCTACATATTTGACGGTTGCCCCTTTTCGATATTTCTCAGCTCTCCGAGAACGAGGGCGAGAAGATAGACGAGAAATGTATTCCCGGACCCTCTGGATTCAGAGATCATCGAGAGCACTTCACCACGCATGCGCTCGATGTCCTGGTGCTTTTGATTGATTTGCATTGCCTTGGATGCCCGATCTTTTTTCTGCATTTTTTTGCCCGGTTTCAACGAGTTGGTGGTTTGATGGGAAATACATTTCCGGCATTGCCGGAGAGCGCTGCGAGAAATTTCAACTCGATCAGCTTCTCCAGGCGCGACCCGGGGTTTGAAAGTGTGTCCTTTCCACCGATCGACTGCAGGGCCACTTCCAGCAGCGCTGCGCCAATAAGGTCGGCGGCGAAGCGGCAGCCGATTTTTTCAGCCGACTGCCTGCAGGACGTGAGCGCGACAATGAGTTCGCGGGAGGTTTCTTCCATCTCAGCCGAAGGCAGCATTTCTGGCCGTCCCCTCGCGTGCTGATGTTTCCAGAATGCCTGGATAGTGCCAACGTCCTTCCGGTCTGATGAGACGGTAGGGATCGTCGTTCAGGGAGACCGCATCGTTTTTCGGCGATATGGTTTCGGCCATCTCGACAAAGGTATAGCCGGAAAAATCGAACTCGGCGGCCCCCTCTTTCAGGTTGAAACCGAAGCTTTTCCAAAAATCCAGCAGGTCGGTGCGGGCATGGCCGTAAATGCGGCGGAAACCCTTTGCCCGGCACAATTCCACCGAGGCGCGAACGAGCTCAAATGCCGTACGGGACGTTCGGAACTCTTTCCTGACGGCAAGCCGTTCCAGCTTTGCAAAATCACCGAAGAAGCGGATTCGCATGCAACCGACCGGCTCGTTGTCGACATAGGCCAGAACGTGTGTTGCGGCAAAGTCGTTGCCGTCGAACTCTTCGTCATACGGGCAGCTTTGTTCGCCGATATAAACGGCGCTGCGGATGGCGGCGACCTTCATCAGTTCGGATATGTCGTGGACAACGGTTATGCCCGTGGGATTAAGGTCGCGATCATACCGGTCATAGCGCGGACGTAGTGCATTGAGCGCCTTCTTGGAGCGCGCGAGGATGAAAAGGTCTGGACGCGAGAAGCCATCGAGCTCAACCCCCTTGATGAAGCCGTCTCTGAGCATGGCGCGTTCGCCGCGCACCGTCGCCGACCAGGAAACAAGGTCGCATTTGGCGTAGCGTGGAGAGGTAAAATGATCCAGCATAAGACGAATGCCGGCTGCCGAAATGCCCGGTGTATAAGACGCCCAGACATAGATGAGCGCCGGCGTTTCAGACTGTTGAACCAGGCAATCGAGCGGTGGATTCAGGAGGTTCAAAGAAC
The DNA here is from genome assembly GCF_024055895.1 of Rhizobium sp. L1K21. Taxonomy (GTDB): domain Bacteria; phylum Pseudomonadota; class Alphaproteobacteria; order Rhizobiales; family Rhizobiaceae; genus Ensifer_A. Next base: position 426,071 of record NZ_JAMXLE010000002.1, on the reverse strand, counting down.
CGTCCAGCAACTTGCGCTTGCCCTGTTCGTTCAACAGAAGAAAGCTTTGAAAGCCTTCCGGCTGGGCGCTGTTGTCGCGCGAAAAGAGCCAGACGGAGTCGGGATTGTAGTTTGCCACTGCCAGAACAGCTTCCGGCCGGGCAAGTTGGCCAATCGCCTCAACGGCCTTTGGCAGAAGATATTCAATATTTTCGCGTGTGATATGATTTGTCGCCTTAACACGCGCCATGGCTTCGCGGATTTTCTCGGCGGAGCGTACTTTACCGTTCGAAAGAAAGTTTTTGTTGCTCATCGGGGTTCCAATCTGTCAATATTAACGTCAGCTTAAAAGAGGTGCGCATCTTGTGCTTTGGCAAATGTTGAACAGGAGGTTTCCCTGAATGGAAAACCCTTGGAGCAACTCAGATTGGGATCTGGTTCGGGTTTTCCTCGCGGTCGCCGAGGGCGGCAGCTTCTCCCGTGCTGCCGAAAATATCGGTATGTCGATCAACACAATCAGGCGCACGATTGAACGACTGGAGGACCAGTTCGGCTGCGCGCTCTTTTTCAGAGAGCCCACCGGTCTGCGGCTGACACCGGAAGGCAGACGTATCATCGCCTCCGCGCGCGAGGTACAGAAGTCGGTCAACGATCTCTGGCGCATCGCCGCATCCAGCATGGATACGATGAAGGGGCCGATCAGGCTTGCCATCACGGAAGGATTGGGAACCTTCTGGCTCATTCCGCAAATCAGCCAGTTCATAGAGGCGACGTCGGGCAATAATCGCATCGAGCTTCAATGCGCGCTGAAATCGGTCGACGTGTTGCGGCTGGAAGCCGATATTTCCATTCAGTTCGAGGAACCCAAAAATCCGGATCTGATACGGCGAAAGCTGGGCACGCTGCATCTGGTGCCCTGGGCCAGCGCGCAATATGCCGAGCGCTTCGGGCTGCCGAGCACTTTTGTGGAACTCGCCAACCACCGCGTGGTAGAGCAGGAAACGGACCAGCTTAACAATTACGATCTTGACGGACTGTTTGGCCCAGGCGCGGCTGAACGGATGGTCGCGATCAAGACCAATTTTTCCTCAGCCCATTATTGGGCGATCTCCAAGGGAATTGGTATCGGCATGATGCCGAGCTACGCGAAGATGATCGGCGGTCAGGTCCTGCCGGTGCCAATAAAGCAGTTGCGGCTTTCGACACCCATCTGGATGGCCTGCCACCCGGAAGTCTTGAAATCTGCCAGGCACCGAAAGTTCGCTGATTGGCTGGCAAGCTGCTTTTGCCCTGAAAAATATCCCTGGTTCCGTGACGAATTCATGGCACCGGAAGACGTGGAAGCCCATTTCCGCCGGCTCGATCTCGGCGACTATTTTTCAGGCTTCGTGGCCTCACCGCTGGACTTTGGCAGTGATCGGGCGCGACAGTCAAAAGGCTGACCGCCCCCGTGCGACAAAATCTGCCATTTCAACAAAAAACCCCGCTTTCGCGGGGCTTTTGGGACTTCCGGAAAATCCGGAGCGATGATTTGGTGCCCAGAAGAGGACTCGAACCTCCACACCCTTGCGAGTACCAGCACCTGAAGCTGGCGCGTCTACCAATTCCGCCATCTGGGCAACGGGGAGCGATGTAAGAGGCATGGCCTTCGCTGTCAACTGGCATTTTCACAAAAACGTCAGCTTGCGGGAACTATTTTCAAAAGCGGGCATTAATGGTGGCAGGCTTTCACAGCGTAGCATCACGTGAATGTCCATATCAAAAATGGCTGGCTTTATTCTCGCCGCAGTTAAGGCTCAGGATTGAAGCCGTTAGCAGATGGGAGCCGAGCCCGAAAAGGGCAAAGAGGAGGTTTCCGTCCTTTAAGGGAGAGGGTCATGCTCGATTTTGCCCGTAAACTTGCCTCGGCGGCAATCGGCTTTGCTGCTGTTGTTTCAACCGCGGTTCCGGCCGGCGCGGTCATGCGCGCCGATATGCAGGTGCAAACGCAGTCTCAAGTGCAGGATGTGCGCTGGGTCTGCGATCGTCATCGCAACTGCTGGGAGGAGCCTCGCGATCATCCACGCTCCGGCTTCAGCATCCAGATCGGACCCGGCGGTGTTTATGCAGGTCCGACCTATCGCCCCCGCGAACATTATCGCCCGCGCCATCACTATCGTTCGGGCACCAGCAGCGCGTGGAACGCACATGTAAACTGGTGCATGGAGCGCTACCGCTCCTATAACCCCCGCACAGACACGTTCCGTACGTATAGCGGCCACGATCGCCGCTGCCACTCACCTTACAACTGATAACGTATAGTCTGAGCGAGCGCGATCGTGTTAGGGCCTATCCAGATGGCCGAGATCGCGCTCGGGTTCGATGACGTCACGCACGCGTTGCTTCAGCTCTTTGGGACCAGGAAACCCGCCGTCGCGCTTGCGCTCCCAGATGAGTTCGTCATCGACACGTATTTCGAAGTTCCCGCCTGTTCCCGGTATCAGCGCCACCTCGCCAAGCGCATAGGAAAATGTGGACAAAAGTTCCTGCGCCATCCATGCAGCCCGCAAGAGCCAGTTGCATTGCGTGCAATAAAGAATAGTAACGCGTGGCTTTTCCAGCATCTTTTTCTCTCCTGAGCCAAATGGCCTTTCAAATCCGGCGAAAATCCTTAAACAGGAAGATATCTGATATCAGCCGGATTACGAGATGACCAAATTTGACGTTCTGACAGTTGGCAACGCTATCGTCGACATTATTGCAAACTGTGAGGAGAATTTCCTGACGGACAACGCCATCAACAAAGGTGCCATGAACCTTGTGGACGCAGAACGAGCGGAAATGCTTTATTCGCGCATGGGCCCGGCTTTGGAAGCGTCAGGCGGAAGTGCGGGTAACACGGCGGCAGGTGTGGCAAGCTTTGGCGGCAAGGCGGCCTATTTCGGCAAGGTTTCGGCAGACCAGCTTGGCGATATCTTTGCCCATGACATTCGCGCGCAGGGCGTTCATTTCGAAACAAAGCCGCTTGAAGGTTTCCCGCCGACGGCGCGTTCAATGATATTCGTCACGCCCGATGGCGAGCGTTCCATGAACACCTATCTTGGCGCCTGCGTTGAGCTGGGTCCGGAGGATGTGGAGGACGAGGTTGTCGCGCAATCGAAAGTGACCTACTTCGAAGGCTATCTCTGGGACCCGCCGCGCGCCAAGGATGCGATCCGCGAATGTGCCCGGATTGCGCATGAGAACGGGCGCGAAGTCGCCATGACGCTCTCCGATTCATTTTGCGTCGATCGCTACCGTGGTGAGTTCTTGGAGCTGATGCGTTCCGGCACCGTGGATATCGTTTTTGCCAACCGCGCCGAACTGCTGGCGCTTTACCAGATGGATGATTTTGAGGCTGCGCTCGAAAAGATCGCGTCAGAATGCAAGATTGCCGCGGTGACAAATAGCGAGCATGGATCGGTTGTGATCCGCGGGTCCGAGCGCGTGAATATCTCCGCAATCCCGGTGCACCGTGTGGTCGACACAACAGGTGCGGGCGATCTCTATGCTTCAGGCTTTCTCTACGGCTATACGCAGGGCCTATCCCTGCAAGCCTGCGGCGATTTAGGCAGCCTGGCGGCAGGAACCATTATCCAGCAGATCGGCCCGCGGCCAATGGAATCACTTGCTAACCTGGCAAGAAAGAGCGGCCTTATTTGAAGGCCTCGCCGGGATAAGCGCCCCAGATTTCATTTTGCGACAGCCAGCCTGATGCCGCGTTGATCGAAGCGTGGCACCACTCGCCGGTGCACTCGTCGATGTCCACAATGACGCCTGGCTGCAGACGGGCGACAATCTTGGCGTTCGTTTGCGCTTCCTCGCGCATATTGACATAGACCTCGTCGCCTTTGTCGCGCATCCAGGGTGCTGCAACCGCTGTGCGCTGACCGGAAAGCAGCGAATGATAAACCCAACCCTCCGTGCCGTCGACATCGCGGATACGCCGCCAGTTGTCGTATTCCTGAACGATTTCCACCGGCAGTCCGGGGCGGGTGTAAAGCCAGGAGACGGCGTAGTTCGTGCCCGGCCCTACGCGCAGGTTCAGTCTTTGCGCCTTCAGGCTGGCGAAACGGGGCAGGGGCAGGCCGCTTGCGCCTTTGGTAATGGCTTGCGCCTGAACAGCAGGTGCATGAAAAAGACAGACAGGCAGTGCAAGCATGGCAGGCACAAAAAACACAAAAAGCCATTTTCGCATTGCAGACGTCATTCCTTGAGTCTCGAGTTCTGTTTGTCTTCCTTGACGGGTCTGATAGAAAGATCGCGATCGCGGAATTGTCGCCGATCTTGGTTAATGAGCCCTGAACAGAAAAAGAAGCCATGCCCAATCGCAAGAAGCCCAAGGTTTATCTCACGCGCAAATTGCCCGAAGCAGTGGAAACGCGCATGTGTGAGTTGTTTGATGTCGAGTTGAACGTTGACGATAAGGCGCGAACGCAGCCGCAACTGGTGGCAGCGGTGAAAAGCGCCGAGGTTCTGGTGCCGACCGTCACCGACAAGATCGACGCAGCCCTGATCGAGCAGGCCGGCCCGCAGCTCAAGCTGATTGCGAGCTTTTCGAACGGTATCGACCATGTCGATGTCGATGCTGCCGCGAGAAAGGGCATCACCGTTACCAACACCCCCAATGTGTTGACCGAAGACACCGCAGACATGACCATGGCGCTCATTCTCGCAGTCCCGCGCCGCCTTGTGGAGGGTGCTGAGATTCTGACCGATAACGGCGGCGAATGGGAAGGCTGGTCGCCCACATGGATGCTGGGAAGCCGCATCTGGGGAAAACGGATCGGCATCATCGGCATGGGCCGCATTGGCACTGCGGTCGCACGCCGGGCCAAGGCTTTCGGTTTGTCCATTCACTACCACAACCGCAATCGCGTCAGTGAAAGTGTGGAAGAGGAGCTGGAGGCGACCTATTGGGAGAGCCTCGATCAGATGTTGGCGCGTGTGGATATCGTGTCGGTCAATTGCCCCTCGACGCCTGGCACATTTCATCTCTTGTCCGCTCGCCGTTTGGCTCTGATGCAGCCGAATGCCTACATCGTCAACACCTCACGCGGTCAGGTGATCGATGAAAGCGCCATGGTCAAAGCCATCGCTGAAGGCAAACTGGCAGGCGCCGGGCTCGACGTTTTCGAAAACGAACCGCGGGTCAATCCAAAGCTTCTCAAGCTGATGAAACAGGGCAAGGTTGTGCTGGTGCCGCACATGGGTTCGGCAACGCTGGAAGGCCGCGTCGATATGGGCAATCGTGTCATTATCAACATCAGAACCTATTTCGACGGCCACCGTCCGCCAGACAGGGTGCTTCCCGGACGCCTCTGATCAGGCGGCCAGCAAATTGACCCAATTTCGCAACAGCATGGTGCTCGCCCGGTCCGAAACATCGGCATGGAGCGAGGCCTGCCGGTCCAGATCTTTGAGCCAATCCGGGTCTTTTTCAAGAATGATATCGCGAAGCATGGTGCTCCAATCATAGACGGTCGCCCGTCCGGCTTCCGAATGAAACTGAAGGCCGTAGCAACCGTTTCCAACGCGAAACGCCTCGTTTGATACTCGCTCATTACCGGCCAGACGCACGGCCCCTTCCGGCAGCGTAAACGTATCGTCATGCCATTGAAACTGCACAAACCGCTCCGGCAGGCCGGCCATGAGTGGGTCTGCTTTTCCTTCTGGTGTAAGCTCCACCTCTTGCCAGGCGAATTCTGCTGCACCGCCGACAATGTTTTGACCGCCGAAAGCGCGCGCAATCAGTTGGGCCCCAAGGCATATGCCGAGGACAGGCTTTTTCGCCGTGTCAAAGGCGCGAATGAGGTCCAGCAGGGCGGGGAAGTGGGGCGAACCCGCGTCATCAAGCGCATTTTGTTCGCCGCCCATAATCACCATCCCCGCGAAGCCGTCGGGAGAGGGGGAAAGTTTTTCCCCACAATAGGCCGCACAATATTGCGCTTTGCCACCGGCTTCCGTTATGGCCTTACCAAGTAGCCCCATCGCGGTGCCGCGCATATTCAAGACGACGAGAATTTTCATACACATTCCTTAATGAGGCTGCTGGGTTTGGCGGTCGTTCAAACGAAAGCTATCCATGTCTGCCATTTTTGCCAATGTTCTTCCGGTCTTCATCCTCATCCTTGTCGGCTGGTTGCTGCTTGCTACAGGCTATCTGAAAGCGGATGTCGGCCAGGCCATGGGCGCATTCGTTTTCAAGGTGGCCGTTCCGGTTCTCCTGTTCACGGCCATTGGGCGGGCAGATTTTGATCCCGGAGCGGCGTTCAGGCTTTGGGGCGCTTACTTTTCCGGCATCGCCATCGCCTGGATTGCCGGCCAGCTGATTTCCGCGCGGGTGTTTCACCGCGACCCGAAAGCCTCCGTCGTGATGGCGTTCTCGTCATGCTTTTCAAATCTCGTGCTGATTGGACTGCCGCTGATATCGCGAACCTTCGGCTCGGAAGGTCTGCTGGTCATTTCGACGCTCCTGGCCGTGCATCTGCCAACCATGATGACGATCAGCACTGTGATGATCGAGTTTCAGGAAAGCCGCGACGGCACGCACCATCCGCTTTCCGAAATCCTTGTTCAGATTTCAAAGAGCCTCGTGCGGAACCCGATGATCATCGCAATCCTGTCAGGTGCTGTGGTCAATCTGTTGGGTATTCATCTGCCGGATGCGGTGATGTCGGTGACTGATCAGCTTGCGCACATTGCCGGGCCCATGGCGTTGGTGTCGCTTGGCATGTCGTTGCGTCAATATGGCGTGTCGGGCAGCCTTGCACCGGCTTTTGCCGCCAGCGGCCTGAAACTTGTTCTCATGCCCGCCGCCGTCTTTCTCACGTCACGCCTCTTCGACTTGCCCCCGGTCTGGGCAATGACAGCGGTGCTTTGCGCCTCAATCCCGCCGGGCGTCAATGTCTGGCTGATTGCCAACCAGTTCAACTCTGACCGGCGGTTTGCCGCCTCCGTCATCACCTTGGGAACGGCCCTTGGTGTGATCACCGTGTCTGCGTGGGCCGCACTCATAGGCGTAGGGACCTAAAAGCAAAAAAGCCCGGGAACGAAGCCCGGGCTCTCTTCTGGGGTATGTATCGAGACCGATCAGGGCTCGACGAATTCCAGGTCGCGCTCGCCGTTTTCGTCGCGGATCGAGGTCTGCAGACCAATGCGGTTCAGGACAGCAAGGAACGGCTGCGGCGGCAGTTCTTCCACATTTGCCATCTTCTTCACATCCCAGGCACCCTTGGCAACCAGGATTGCGGCTGCAACAGGCGGAACGCCAGCCGTATAGGAAATGCCCTGCGAACCGACTTCGTTATAGGCTTCCTTATGGTCGGCAACGTTGTAGATGAAGACTTCGCGTTCCTTGTCGTCCTTCGTGCCTTTCACGAAGTCGCCAATGCAGGTCTTGCCGGTATAGTTCGGTGCCAGAGAAGCGGGATCGGGCAGGCAAGCCTTCACCACCTTCAGCGGAACAACTTCATCGCCGTTGGCAAGCTTCACCGGCTGCTCGGAAAGAAGGCCGATATTCTTCAGCACGGTGAAAACGTTGATGTAGTGGTCGCCGAAGCCCATCCAGAAGCGAACGTCAGCGCCGTCCATGTTCTTGGACAGCGAATGCACTTCGTCGTGGCCGGACATGTAGGCCTTTTGCTTGCCAACCACCGGCAGGTCATATTCCTTGCCGATCTCGAACATCTTGTTGGTCTTCCATTCACCGCCCTGCCAGGAATAGACAACGCCCGTGAATTCACGGAAGTTGATTTCCGGGTCGAAGTTCGTGGCGAAATACTTGCCATGGCTGCCTGCATTGATATCGACGATATCGACGTCGGTGATCTTGTCGAAATATTCGTCCTTGGCCAGAGCCGCGAACGCATTCACCACGCCTGGGTCAAAGCCCGCGCCGAGGATTGCGGTGATGCCTTTTTCTTCGCATTCAGCAGCACGCTTCCACTCGTAGTTTGCGTACCACGGCGGCGTTTCGCAGATTTTGTCGGGCTCTTCGTGAATGGCGGTATCGATATAGGCCACGCCGGTGTCGATGCATGCGCGCAGCACGGACATGTTCAGGAAGGCGGTGCCAACATTGATGACGATCTGGGAGCCGGTGTCCGTGATCAGCTTCTTGGTCGCTTCAATATCCAGCGCATCCAGCGCATGGCCTTCAAGAACGCCAGGCTGCTTCATCGCCTTCTTCTCTTGAACCGAAGCGATAATGTCATCACACTTCGATTTGGTGCGTGATGCGATATGGATATCGCCGAGGATATCGTTGTTCTGCGCACATTTGTGCGCCACAACTTGGGCAACACCGCCCGCGCCAATGATCAGGACATTCTTCTTCATTTTGGTTAGACCGCCTCCGTTGAGATCAGTTGAAAATTATGGTGCCTGTCAGGACAGGCTGTCTACGTAATCCTGGTAGCCAAATTCACGAACCGTGCGGATAGTTCCATCCAGCTCCTTGATGGCAATCGCAGGCATATTGACGCCGTTGAACCAGTTCTTTTTGACCATCGTGTAACCGGCAGCATTCTGGATCGACAGACGCTCGCCCGCCTTCAGTTCATGGTCGAACTTGAACTCGCCGAAAATATCGCCCGCCAGGCAGGACTTGCCGCACACCATATAGTCATGGTCGCCCTCATTCGGCTCCATCTTTGCCGATTCCCGGTAGATCAGCAGATCAAGCATATGGGCTTCAATGGACGAGTCAACGATAGCCAGATTCTTGCCGTTGAAGAGCGTATCGAGAACCGTGACTTCAAGTGTCGTCGATTTGGTGATCGACGCTTCGCCCGGCTCCAGATAGACCTGAACACCGTATTTTTCCGAAAAGCCCTTGAGCCTTTCAGCAAGCCTGTCCAGTGGATAGCCTTCGCCGGTAAAATGGATGCCGCCGCCCAGGCTGATCCATTTCATTTTTTCGATCAGATGGCCGAACGTGTTTTCGATATGGCTCAGCATTTCGCTGAACCGGTCGAAATCATCGTTCTCGCAATTGTTGTGAAACATGAAGCCGGTGACTTTATCGGCAACGGCTTCGATCTTCTTCGGATCCCACTCGCCCAGACGCGAATTCGGTCGCGACGGGTCCGAAATCAGCCATTCCGAAGTTGAAACACCGGGATTGACCCGCAGACCGCGGATTTTGGAGGCAGACTGCGCTTCAAACCGCGTCAGCTGGTTGATCGTGTTGAAGATGATCTTGTCGCAATTGTCGACGACCTCATCGATCTCATCGTCGCCATAAGCAACCGAATAGGCGTGGGTCTCTTTGCCGAATTTCTCACGGCCAAGCTTCACCTCATAAAGAGAGGATGACGTTGTGCCGTCCATATACTCGCTCATCAGATCGAAGACAGACCATGTGGCAAAGCATTTGAGCGCCAGAAGGCTCTTTGCGCCCGACTTCTCACGCAATTCGGCAATCTTCTCCATGTTTTTAAGAAGCTTCGACTTGTCGATGAGATAGTAGGGGGTTTTCAGCATTCTTTGATGACCGTCCGATATTGATAAAGGTTGCAGGATGGCTGCCAATACAGGCAACGTGTTCCATACTCAATGGGCATTTAATTGCTGCCCGTCACATTTCCAAAAACCCAGCTTTCATAAAGCAAGAATGTGACAAACCGTAGAAGCACCCATAAAGGATTTCAATGGCTGCATCAAACCTGGTGAAAGGGCCCCGCTTGCCACGCATGAAAGCTTCTGTCATTGCTCTGCGTCCTTTTCGCGCTGATTTTATTAGAGCCGTCTCATGAAACCCGAAATTATCAAACTGGCCATCATTTTGGCCCTGCTCAGCTTCGCCGGTCCCATTGCGATCGACATGTATATCCCGGCTCTGCCGCGGATTGCGCATGATCTCGGAGCGGACGTTTCCGCGGTGCAGTGGACAGTCATGTCCTTCTTCACGGCCTTTGGCATTTCCCAGCTTGTCTATGGGCCAATCTCCGACAGCGTGGGCCGCAAGCCGCCGCTCTATTTTGGCCTCGGCCTGTTCTTCGTGGCTTCGCTCGGCTGCGCCTTGGCACCTTCGGTGGAATGGCTTATCGCTCTGCGCTTTGTGCAGGGCATTGGCGCTGCTTCCGTCATGTCGATCCCGCGCGCCGTTATCCGCGACCTTTACACGGGCAATGATGCCACACGCCTGATGTCCACCATCATGCTGGTCATTTCCGTTGCGCCTATGTTGGCACCGCTCGGCGGCAGCGGCCTCATCGTTCTCTTCGGTTGGCCGTCCGTTTTCGTGTTCGCGGCTTTGACGGCACTTGTCGGCATTCTGCTCACGCGCTTTACACTCGCTGAAACGCTGCACCCGGAATATCGGCAGACGTTCGAACTTTCCGGCATGCTGCGTGCCTTTTCCGTTCTCATAAAGGACAAGGGCTTCATGGGCCAGACCATGATTGGTGGTGCGGGAATGGCAAGCTTTTTCGCCTTTCTCGCCACCGCTCCGTTCCTCTACACGCAGCACTATGGTCTCACATCCATCCAGTTCAGTATCGCCTTTTCGGTCAATGCGCTGGGCTTTTTCGCCTCCAGCCAGTTTGCCGCAAATCTGGGTAGCCGATATGGTTCGCTGCCGGTGGTGAAGGCATCCGTTGCCGGCTTTGCATTCACGACGTCATTAATGTTCGTGCTGTTTCTCCTCGGCTTCCAGTCATTCTGGCTTCTTGCGGGTCTCCTTATCATTTCCAACGCCTTTCTCGGCCTGATCATCCCGACCGCGATGGTGCTTTCACTGGAGGAACACGGCCCCATTGCCGGCACGGCGGCAGCGCTGGGTGGTACGCTGCAGATGCTCGTCGGTGCCGTCGCCATTGTTGGCGTCAGTGCGATATTTGACGGTGGACCGGTTTCGGTCACGCTGGCGATTGCAATTTGTGGAATTGTAGCGCTGGGTGTGTCCCTGGCTCTGCTCGGCGGCAGCAACAATAGGCAGGTGGCCTGATTTCAGCGGCCACGCCGGCTGACGTAATAGCCGTATTGCGCGAAGAAGATCGCACTCATATAGGCATACCACATGCCGAAGGAATATCCGGCAATCGCGTCGCTCAGATAATGCGCGCCGACGAAAACGCGCGTCATGGCGAAGGCAAAGCCGATCACGAGAAGCGGTAGGCGAAACCTCGGAAAAAGCACGGCAAAACCCATCGCCATCGCGCCAAAGGTCACCGAATGGCCTGAAGGAAAGCTTTCGAAAGCGCTACTTCCTGCAAGCGGCTGAAAGTGAAACGCGCCGAACTCGTCAAATACCCGCGGCCGTCCTCTGCCGAAGAGCCGTTTGAGGATGTTACCGAGAATGCCCGAAAGCGCGACGGACAGGAACATGTAGGCGCTAGCAACTGCCCAATATTCGGCTTTTTCACGCAAAGCCGATACCTGTTCGCGCTTGATAAGCCAAAGCGAGACACCGAAAAGAAGAGCGCTGGGAACAAGAACCCATGCCGAATTGCCAAACCCGGTCATGAATTCGGCAATTGATCGAAACCAGTCGGGAAACTGTCTTGCGGCAAGCGTCAGCTCGACATCGCGAAACACCATGGCCCAAACGACGAGGCAGGCAGTTATTGCCAACCATGTTTTCCAATGGATGCGTGGCGCTGATGGCGCAAATTGTTCTCTTCGCGCTTTCAGCGTGCTGAACAGACCATTGCGAACAGGATCGGCCATCATGCGCCCTTCAAATGACCGCCCCGCCGTGCAGCGGAGCGGTGTCTTGCACGTCAGGCAGAAAGCGCCTGGAATTCGGCAAGGATCGCATCACCCATTTCTGCGGTGCCAACCTGCTTGCAGCCTTCGGCCATGATGTCGCCGGTGCGGATGCCCTTTTCGAGAACTTTGGCGATCGCCTTTTCCAGATTGTCGGCTTCGGCAACCATGTTGAAGGAATAGCGCAGGCACATGGCAAAGGAAGCGATCATCGCGATCGGGTTTGCAATGCCCTTGCCGGCGATATCAGGCGCAGAGCCGTGAACCGGCTCATAAAGCGCCTTGCGCTGGCCGGTCTTTTCATCCGGCGCGCCAAGCGACGCCGAAGGCAGCATGCCGAGCGACCCCGTCAGCATGGCAGCAACGTCGGAGAGCATGTCGCCAAACAGATTGTCGGTCACGATCACGTCGAACTGCTTCGGCGCGCGAACCAGCTGCATGCCACCGGCGTCTGCCAGCATGTGGGACAGTTGAACGTCGGAATATTTCGCCTTGTGGGTTGCGGTCACCACTTCGTTCCACAACACGCCCGATTTCATAACGTTGCGCTTTTCCATGGAGCAAACGGCATTCTTGCGGGTGCGAGCCAGTTCGAACGCAACGCCTGCAATGCGCTCGATTTCATAGGTATCGTAAACCTGCGTATCGACAGCGCGCTTCTGCCCGTTGCCAAGATCGGTGATGATCTTGGGCTCGCCAAAATAAACGCCGCCGGTCAATTCGCGCACGATAAGAATATCGAGGCCTTCCACCAGCTCAGGCTTGAGCGAGGAGGCCGAAGCAAGTGCCGGATAGCAGATCGCCGGGCGCAGGTTTGCGAACAGTTCGAGATCCTTGCGAAGGCGCAGGAGTCCGGCTTCAGGGCGGACGTCGTAAGGCACGCCATCCCATTTCGGACCACCGACAGCACCAAAGAGTACCGCATCGGCCTTCATGGCCTTCGCCATATCGTCCTCAGAGATCGCCGCACCATGCGCATCATAGGCTGAACCGCCCACGAGACCTTCATCGACAGCAAAACCGGCCGCCATGGATTCATTCATCCAGGCAATGATCTTGCGGACTTCGCCCATGGCCTCGGGGCCAATGCCGTCACCAGGCAGAAGGAGGAGATTGCGCACAGTCATGGAATACCCTTTTTCTCTTAAAATACGATGTTGGCCGGTTCTTATAGCGGCTTCCGGTTCTTTTCAAGCGATCCGCGTCTTGCGCCCTGTTTCCTCTGTAACATCAGAGCGCTCCGCTTTCTGGCACCTTGTGATCAATGAATGAGACGGGCTCATTCAAATGCACGAACAAAGTCGATTTGAACCACACCCAGAGGAGAAGACCCATGAAAAAGTTTTTTGTTGCCACCCTTGTCGCCGTTACCGCAGCCGTATCTGTCGCACCGGCTGCCAATGCCAAGAAGCTGTGGCTGAAGCCGCCCCACCACCACCACAAGCACCATTATGGTGCAGGTGCAGCCATCGGCGCAGGCGCACTGCTCCTCGGCACGATCATTGCCAGCCAGAAGAACGCATATGCTGAATGCTGGTATGAGAAGCGCTACGACAAATACGGCGAGCGCTATACGGTGAAGATCTGCGAATAAGTCGGCAAATTCCGACCGCGAAAACAAAAAACCGGGCCTCACGGGGTCCGGTTTTTTCAGAATGCGTCGTCGTGCAAGCTTGACCGGCTCTGCGAAACCGTGATCAATCCAGGTATATGAAATAGATCAGCTTTGCTGAAGCGGGGAATTGTGGTTGACGCGGAATTTAGCTCTAATCTTGATGACGATATTGAAAGCATCCAGGCCGTCATCTGTGACCTGAACGGCATTTTGCGGGGCAAGCGCGTGCCCGTCAGCCAGTTGGAAAAGGTGCTGGGCGGCGGAATTCGCATGCCGCTTTCCATCCTTGGTGTTGATATCTGGGGTGAGGACATTATCGGCTCCGAGCAGGTTTTTCTCCATGGTGACAATGACGGCATCTGCGAGCCGACAGGCCGAGGTCCGGTTCCTGTGCGCTGGACGCAGCGTCCCAGCGCGGTCGTACCTCTGTGGATGTTTGAAGAGTCCGGTAAGCCGTTTCTGGCCGACCCGCGTCAGGCTCTCGCCGCTGTAATTGCCCAGTACCATGATATGGGCATTTACCCCGTTGTTGGCTCCGAACTCGAATTTTACCTGATCGATTCCGAGCCCGATGCGCCGGAGCCGCCGATTTCGCCTTATACCGGCAAGCGGCTGGATTCCGATGCCATTCTTTCGATCGACGAACTGGATGATTTCGGCGGCTTCTTCTCCGACGTCTATGAAGAGTGCGCGCGTCAGAACGTGCCAGCGGATGCGGCTGTGGCAGAAAATGGGATCGGTCAGTTCGAGATCACGCTTCTCCACGGAAACGACCCGCTGAAGGCTGCCGATGACATCATTTTCGCAAAACGCATCATCAAGGGTGTGGCCCGGCGTCACGGCATTGCCGCAACCTTCATGGCCAAGCCCTATGGATTGCGCTCCGGCAATGGCATGCACATGCATTTCAGCATGGTCGACAAGGACGGCAAAAACGTTTTCGCCACCGAGGAAAATGAAAGCACCGATATTTTCAAACATTCGGTCGCGGGCATGCTGAAGGCAATGCCTGAATCGACGCTGCTTTTTGCACCGCATTTCAACTCGTTCCGGCGTCTTCGCCCCGATACGCATGCGCCAACCTCCATCTCCTGGGGTTTCGAAAACCGCACCGCCGCGATCCGGATTCCAGGTGGTGGGCCAAAGTCACGCCGCATCGAGCACCGCGTTCCCGGTGCCGATTCCAATCCCTATCTGGCGATGGCCGGCATTCTGGGGTCAGCGCTGGTTGGTATTCGCAACAAATGGATGCCGCCGAAGCCGATCGAGGGGCGCGCCTATGGTGATCGCCTGAAGAAGATCCCCGTTGAATGGGGCAGCGCCGTGGACGCCTTTGAAGAGGGCGAGATCATGGCCGAGGTTTTCTCGCCCTTGCTGCGCAATATGCTCGTTGCCTGCAAACGTCAGGAGATCGCCGGTTTTGCCGAGCAGGTCACGGACTATGAGTTCAGCGCCTATCTGGAGATTGTCTGATGGCAAAAGCTGGAAATTATGCCGGCGCCGGCCAGTATCCCGGTTCCTACTATGCGGCGTCCCGCAATATCGAGCGCAGCCCGAAGGTTCTGGAAGGGGCCGTTGAAACCGATATTTGCGTCATCGGCGGCGGCTATTCGGGTCTGTCGACATCCATTCACCTGGCCGAAAAAGGCTACAAGGTCACGCTGGTGGAAGGCGCACAAATCGGCTGGGGCGCATCGGGTCGCAACGGCGGTCAGGTCGTCAATGGCCTGAATGCCAGCCTTGATACGATCAAGCGTCGTTACGGTGACGATGCCGCGCGCTTTGTCGGAGGCATGGTGCAGGAAGGCGCGCAGACGATCTATCGTCTGATTGAACAATACGGTATCGAGTGCGACCTCAAGCGCGGCAACATTTACACCGCCTATACATCAGCCCATATGCGGGAACTCGAAGCCAAAAAGGCGCTCTGGGAAAGCTACGGCATGAGCGATCATGTCATGCTCGACCGCAACGCTCTTCGCGCCGAAGTCGGCTCCACGGTTTACGCAGGCGGCATGCTGGATACATCCGGCGGCCATCTGCATCCGCTGAACCTCACATTGGGCGAAGCTCGTGCGCTGGAAAGCCTTGGCGGTGAGATTTACGAACTCTCGACGGTCACACGGGTCGATCAATCGTCAGAAAAGCCAATCGTTTACACCGAAAAAGGCCAAGTCACAGCCCGCATCGTCGTCGCCTGCGGCAACGCCTATCTTGGCCATGTGATCCCGGAACTGACGGACCGCGTTCTCCCGGCCTCCACGCAGATCATCGCCACAGAACCCCTATCTGAAGAGCTCGCGCGCAAGCTTCTGCCCGGCGACAAATGCGTCGAGGATGTACGTTATATTCTCGACTATTATCGGCTCTCGGCAGATCGGCGCATGCTGTTCGGCGGCGGTACCATTTATGGCGGCACGGATCCGGCAGACATTATCGCAAAAATCCGGCCCAACATGGTGAAGGTATTTCCGGAACTGGAGAACGTCAAAATCGACTACGCCTGGAGCGGCAATTTTGCGATCTCATTCACGCGTGTGCCGCAGATGGGCCGTCTCGGCAAAAATGTCTATTTTGCCCACGGTTATTCCGGGCACGGCGTCACGGGAACCCATCTTTTCGGCAAAATTCTCGCCGCCGCGATTGATGGAGACCAGTCGCGCTTCGATACCTTTGCCGCCATGCCCTGGTACCCATTCCCGGGTGGGCGCATGTTCAGGGCGCAATATTCCACGATCGGCTCCTGGTGGTACGCATTCAAGGATAAGTTCGGACTTTAACGAAGGATAAGGTCACGCAGCTTTGTTGGCGAGCTTGCGCCAAGGCAGGGTTGAAATCGCGACGCCCTTTATGTAACGTTATTACATTACGTTCATTCAGGGAGATTTCAGATGGACAATCGATTGCCCGTAACCGTGCTTTCCGGCTTTTTGGGCGCGGGAAAAACGACTTTGCTCAACCACATACTGAACAACAGAGAAGGATTGCGGGTCGCGCTCATCGTCAATGACATGAGCGAAATCAATATCGATGCTGCACTTGTACGTGACGGTGGTGCCAACCTGTCGCGGACTGAAGAAAAACTGGTTGAAATGACCAATGGCTGTATCTGCTGTACGCTGCGCGACGATCTCTTGAACGAAGTACGCCAACTCGCCGAGCAGGGCCGGTTTGATTATCTGCTGATTGAGTCAACCGGTATCGCCGAACCTCTGCCTGTTGCGGCAACATTCGAGTTCCGCGATGAGGAGGGCAAAAGCCTGTCCGACATTGCACGGCTTGACACGATGGTAACCGTGGTGGACGCGGCCAATCTCCTGAATGACTACGCCTCAGCGGATTTTCTCGCCGATCGTGGAGAAACGGCGGGCGAAGGCGACAATCGCTCTATCGTCGATCTCCTGGTCGAGCAGATCGAATTTGCCGATGTGGTGGTTCTCAACAAGATCGGTTCGGCGCGTCCCGATCAGCGCGATGCAGCACGCAAGATCGTGGTGGCACTCAATCCGGATGCCAGGATCATAGAGACTGATTTTGGGCAGGTCGCGCCGCGCGAGGTGGTCGGCACGGGGCGATTCGACTTTGCGAAGGCTGAACAGCATCCGCTTTGGTTCAAGGAGCTACACGGATTCAAGGACCATGTGCCGGAAACGGAGGAATATGGCGTCCGCTCGTTCGTTTACCGCGCCCGCCGTCCGTTCGCGCCTCAAGCGTTTCAGGCCTTTCTCGACCGTCCATGGCCGGGCGTCATCCGCACCAAGGGGTTTTTCTGGCTGGCGACCCGCCCGCATTATGTCGGTGAGGTGAGCCATGCCGGCGCTTTGGTGAGAACCGGCAAGGCGGGGCTGTGGTGGTCGGCTGTTCCGAAAAACCAATGGCCGACAGCCCCGGAGTTCCAAAAAGCGATGAAGCCTTATCTTGATCCCGTCTGGGGTGACAGGCGCCAGGAGATTGTTTTCATCGGTGCCGATCCGATGGATGAGCGGCAAATTCGCTCAGCTCTCGACGAATGCCTGGTGGAAGGCGAAGCCTTCACGCCGGACAAGTGGCGTCACCTTCCGGATCCCTTTGCCAGCTGGGCGGTGAAGGCCGCTTGAACTTTTGGGCGGCGAACTAAAGCCGCCCGATACGCTCCGTCAGAAGCGCGAAAAAGCCGTCTGCATCCACATCGCCAATAACCAGGGCGTTGTGCGCACGCTGGGTGACGTGCCACCAGTCAACCACAGTCATGCCCAGGGTGAGTTCCGAGTTCACCTCGATTTCGACATTACACACGCGCCCCGTGAAGAGGTCTGGCTTCAGGAGATAGGCAATAACGGTGGGGTCATGCAGCGGC
The DNA here is from genome assembly GCF_024055895.1 of Rhizobium sp. L1K21. Lineage (GTDB taxonomy): Bacteria > Pseudomonadota > Alphaproteobacteria > Rhizobiales > Rhizobiaceae > Ensifer_A. Next base: position 408,411 of record NZ_JAMXLE010000002.1, on the reverse strand, counting down.
CCGCCGTCTGAACCGTATTTCTCGATGTCGAACCTTTCGAAAAAGTCCAGCATTTCAACGACGAACTTCGAAACCGGCGTGTTGAGTGCGGCAATTTTCGCAACGCGTTCCTTTGTCGTCAAAACCTTGTGTGTAACATCCAGCGGCATCATTACTATCGGAACGCCGGACTTCATCACGAGATCGGCCGCTTCGGGATCGACATAGATGTTGAATTCGGCTGCGGGGGTTATGTTGCCGCCCTCGAAATAGCCGCCGCCCATCATAACCAGTTCTTTGACGCGTCCGGCAATGTCCGGCGCGCGGGAAAAGGCTGTGGCGATATTTGTCAGTGCGCCGAGCGTGCAAAGCGTTACGCTGCCTTCGGGTTCGCTCCGCAAAGTGTCGATGATGAAATCGACGGCATGTTTATCCTGGACGGGGATGGTGGGTTCAAAAAGCTCAGGACCGTCTAGCCCCGTTGCGCCGTGCACATGTTCGGCGGTGACAAGCTGCCGGCTGATCGGCTTGTCGCACCCGGCATAAACGGGGATATCTTTCTTGCCGGCGACTTCCAGCACGATGCGGGCATTTCTTGTTGTGAGCGCAAGCGGCACATTTCCCGCAACCGAGGTCAACCCCAAAACATCCAGCTCGTCCATGCTCCCCAGTGCAAGGAGAATGGCAACAGCGTCGTCCTGACCGGGATCGGTATCAATAATGATCTTTCGTTTTTCTGACATTATGCTCTTCATCTACCAATTGGTTTTCTGCTGGGAGACTAGATCATATTGCGCCTGGATTGAAATGCGCAAAGGGCAATTCAAGCAGAAAATCGGGCTGGTGGAACTGGCTTAAAGAGCAGCCTTAACCTTCCCGGATGATTTCTTGCGCCATTCGGCGGCTGCGCCTTGCACTCGACTGAGGACAACACCATATTTGCTTTCTGTGGAGGCTCCAATGAGCTCCGCGCCCGAGGTCGCTTGATAGCCAAGGACTTTTAAATGACTAGAATGACACCTTTTGCAAGTCCGCTGTTTCTGGGCTTCGATGCGATGGAAAAGACGCTGGAGCGGCTTTCCAAATCAAATGACGGTTATCCGCCCTATAATATCGAGCGGCTGATGCCGGATCCCTCCATTGATTTCGCAGGCGGTTTTCGCATCACTTTGGCCGTTGCCGGCTTCTCCGAAGAAGAGCTTGACGTCACGACAGAAGAAAACCAGCTCGTCATTCGCGGGCGGCAGGTTGACCAGCCGGATCGCGACTATTTATACCGCGGCATAGCCGCCCGTCAGTTCCAGCGCATGTTTGTTCTGGCCGATGGAATGGTGGTTAAGGGCGCGGTTTTGAAGAACGGCCTCCTCTCAGTAGATCTCATTAGACCTGAACCGGAACGAATGGTGAAAAAAATTAACATTTCCGTTTCAGAGTAGAACGTGGCGATTTGCCACTGGCCCTTCGAGTATAGGAGGAACGAAATGTTTGCGAAAATCCCTCAAGGTCTCTCACTGAATGAGCTCGCCCATCTTGGCGAGGGTGAACTTGCTTACATCCGCAAAATGACGGTTGCTGACGTCGTCCGCTGCTTCCCGGAAGCTCCGGAGCTGGAACCTGGTCTTGATCTGTGGGCGCTATTTGGCGCGGACGGTACGCCAATCCTGCTGACAGACAATCGCTCTTCAACCTTCTTCAAGGCTGCAGAAGACGACCTGAGAACTGTGAGCCTGCACTAAATCGGGGAAGCCAAAGTCGGGAAACTCAAACCCGCCTGAATGTGAGATAGGCAGATGAGCGGCCCTCCCGCCGTGCTTTGGCCTCATATCGGGTACCCGGCCAGCCGTCGAACGGCGTCAGCCAATCGTTCGCATTCTGCGCGGTCCATTCAAAGCCGCCGTGCTTTGCGCAATGCTGCAGCGTCCAATTGATATAGGTGTCGATATCTGACGCGAAGCAGAAGCGCCCGTTCTTTTCCAGCACACGATGAAATCGATCGAGATTGACCTGCGAAACGAAGCGGCGTTTCCAATGCTTCTTCTTGGGCCATGGGTCAGGATAGAGAAGGTCGATCTGACTGACTGAGCCTGCCGGCATCCAGTCGAGAAGAGCGGCGGCATCGTCGTTGTAAACACGAATATTGTCCGCGCCGCTTTCCTCAACGCGGGCAAGCAGCTTCGCCATCGAGTTGACGAAAGGCTCGACGCCGACAAACCCAGTCTGGGGATTTTCAAGCGCGCGGTGAATCAGATGCTCGCCGCCGCCGAAGCCAATCTCCAGCCGCACTGTCGCGACCGGCTTTGAAAACAGCGCCTTTAAGTCGGCAGGCGCTAGCTCTTTAATGTCGATCAGCAGTGCATTGAGCACGTCATCCATCAGCCGCTGCTGATTTTGCCTCAGTGCCTTGCCCTTGCGACGGCCGAAAAAGGCTTCTGTAGCGCGCGAGCGCCGTTCTTCTTCGGCCATTTTCGCTATTAGTCCTTAATCGCAGCCTTGAGCGGCTTCACAAGGTCGGTCTTTTCCCATGAGAAGGAGCCATCGCGTCCCGCCTTGCGGCCAAAGTGGCCATAGGCCGCGGTCTTGGCGTAGATGGGTTTGTTCAGGTCAAGGTGGCGGCGAATACCGCCTGGCGAAAGATCCATCACCTCGCGGATAGCGGCTTCAACCTGCTCTTCGGTTACCTTGCCAGTGCCGTGAAGATCGACATAGACCGACAGCGGCTGAGCAATACCGATCGCATACGAGAGCTGGATGGTGCACTTGTCGGCAAGGTTGGCTGCAACAACGTTTTTCGCAAGATAGCGTGCAGCATAGGCTGCCGAACGATCGACCTTGGTCGTGTCCTTGCCTGAAAACGCGCCGCCGCCATGCGGGGCAGCGCCGCCATAGGTGTCAACGATGATCTTGCGGCCCGTCAGGCCAGCGTCGCCATCCGGTCCGCCAATCACGAATTTGCCGGTCGGGTTGATGTACCATACGCAATTGTCTGCAATCTTGAGATCGCCGAGTGCCTCGCGGATATAGGGCTCAACGACAGAGCGAACCTTCTTCGAATCCCAGCTGGCATCCAGATGCTGGGTCGAAAGGACGATCGATACAGCCTCGGCCGGCTCACCATTTTCATACCGCACGGTAACCTGACTTTTGGCATCCGGGCCAAGCTTGGCTGCGTCGCCTTCGCCGGCGCGGCGCGCTTCGGAAAGAAGCTGAAGGATCTTGTGGGAATAGTAGATCGGCGCAGGCATGAGATCCGGCGTTTCCTTGCAGGCATAGCCGAACATGATGCCCTGGTCGCCCGCACCCTCATTGCCCTGCTGGTCAGAGGCGTTGTCCACGCCCTGCGCGATATCTGCAGATTGCGAATGCAGCAGCACATCGATCTTGGCTGTCTTCCAATGGAAGCCATCCTGCTCGTAGCCGATATCGCGAATTGCCTTGCGCGCAGCGGATTTGAACTTCGAAGGGTTGATGACGTCGTTGCCGTCCTTGTCCTTCTTAAGAAGCGTCTGCGGTACCCGCACTTCACCGGCAATAACCACGCGATTCGTGGTCGCCAGCGTTTCGCACGCCACCCGAACGGTCCAGGGATCAACACCCGTTTTTTTAGCCTCGCGGTAGATCAGATCGACGATTTCGTCTGAAATTCGATCGCACACCTTATCAGGGTGGCCTTCGGAAACGGATTCGCTGGTAAACAGGTAGTTCTGGCGCATGCGGGATTCCCCAAATGAATTTGACCGCGCCTGTGTTAGCCATTTTGCGCGGCCAAGACAAGCATAGAAGGACATAAACATATCTTTATGTTCTTTCTTATCGGTAAATTTCTTTAGCCCTGTTGCGGAAATGCAGGCTTCATTTCTGGCGCATCATCGTTTAAGGAGGCGCGCATGAGCGAAGAATTGACAAAAGTGCCGGAAAGCAAGGGTTCCCATGCGAAGCGCAAGGTCTTTGTGAAGACCTATGGCTGTCAGATGAATGTCTATGACAGCGCCCGCATGACGGATGCGCTGACAAGCGACGGTTATGAAGAAACGAGCGATCTGGCTGACGCTGACCTCGTGCTGATCAATACCTGCCATATCCGCGAAAAGGCGGCAGAAAAGGTCTATTCCCAGCTTGGCCGTCTGCGCGAGATGAAAAAGTCACGGCAGGAGAGGGGACGCGAGTTCATTATCGGCGTGACCGGCTGTGTGGCCCAGGCCGAAGGCGATGAAATCCTTCGCCGCGAAAAATCGGTTGATCTCGTCATGGGCCCGCAGGCGTATCATCGCCTGCCCGAAGCCTTGAAAAAGGTCCGAGAATCCGGCCCTTCCGTCGACACGGATTATGCAATCGAAGACAAATTCGAACATCTGCCGGCGCAGAACCGCAAATCTGTCCAAGCCCGCGGCGTCTCCGCGTTTTTGACCGTCCAGGAAGGCTGCGACAAATTCTGTACTTTCTGCGTGGTGCCGTATACGCGCGGCTCGGAAGTGTCGCGTCCGCTTGCCCAGATCATGGATGAAGCCCGCCAACTGGTCGAGGCCGGCGTGCGCGAAATCACGCTTCTCGGCCAAAACGTCAACGCCTGGCATGGCGCCGATGGGAATGGCAACGAGGCGGGTCTGGGAATGCTGCTGGAACAGCTCTCGCAGATCGAAGGACTTGCGCGCCTGCGCTACACGACAAGCCACCCGCGCGATATGGACGATGGGCTGATTGCAGCGCACGCCACCAACCCGAAACTGATGCCTTATCTGCACCTGCCCGTCCAAGCGGGCTCGGATCGGATATTGAAGGCCATGAACCGCAAGCATACGGCGTCAGACTATATCGCCCTGATCAAGCGCATTCGTGCCGCGAACCCTGATCTCGCGCTGTCGGGTGACTTTATCGTCGGCTTTCCGGGCGAAACGGACGAGGATTTCGAAGAAACGATGCGTCTGATCGAAGAGGTCAACTATGCTCAGGCCTTTTCGTTCAAATACTCTCCACGCCCCGGTACGCCGGGCGCGGATATGCCCGATCATGTGCCCGAAGACGTCAAATCCGCGCGTCTGGAGCGGCTTCAGGCACTGCTTATCAAGCAGCAGCGTGAATTCGCGCAAAACTGCGTGGGACGGGAGATTGATCTTCTGCTCGAAAAGCCGGGTCGGATGGAGGGGCAGCTCGTTGGGCGCTCCCCATGGCTACAATCAGTGATTATTGACACGAAAACGTCGAAAATCGGTGACAATATAAAAATCGGTGACATTATAAGAGTAAGAATCACTGAAGCCGGTCCAAACAGCCTTTTTGCAGAGTTTGCCGAGGCGTGACGGACCGGAAAACCCGGAGCTGACCGCTTGAACACACACGAAATGGTAACGCATCGCCAGCGTCAATCCCGTCCAGAAGACCCGGATAACAATCATTTCGTGCTGACCTTCGAGAATAACCGACACGCCAGCGCCCTTTTTGGTCAGTTTGATGAGCATCTGAAGCTTCTGGAAGAAAAGCTGCACGTGGACGCCCGCGCGCGGGGTAACTCTGTCGCCATCACCGGCGATACGATGGCCACCAATCAGGCCCGTCGCGCCTTGGACTATCTTTACGAGAAGCTGCAGAGCGGCGGAACGATCGAGATATCCGATGTCGAGGGTGCCATTCGCATGGCGGTCGCCGCTGACGACCAGTTGACCTTGCCGACGATGGAGCGCAAGGCCAAGCTTTCCATGGCGCAGATTTCGACGCGCAAAAAGGCAATTGCAGCCCGCACACCGACACAGGATGCCTATATCCGCGCTCTGGAGCGCTCCGAACTTGTCTTCGGTGTCGGTCCTGCAGGTACGGGCAAGACCTATCTTGCTGTTGCCTATGCGGCCCAGCTCTTGGAACGTGGCGCTGTGGATCGCATCATTCTGTCGCGCCCTGCCGTTGAAGCGGGCGAGCGGCTGGGCTTTCTGCCCGGCGACATGAAAGAGAAGGTCGATCCCTATCTGCGGCCGCTCTATGACGCGCTTTATGACATGATCCCCGGCGATAAGGTCGAGCGGGCATTGACCGCCGGCGTTATCGAGATTGCGCCGCTGGCCTTCATGCGCGGGCGAACGCTTTCCAATGCCGTGGTCATTCTGGACGAGGCGCAGAACACGACCTCCATGCAGATGAAAATGTTTCTGACACGCCTGGGTGAGAATGCCCGCATGATCGTAACTGGCGACCCGAGCCAGATCGACCTTCCGCGCGGTACCAAGTCCGGTCTTGTAGAGGCGCTGCAGGTGCTCAAGGGCGTCGAAGGCATTTCCACGATCCGTTTCCAACAGGCCGACGTGGTCCGCCATCCGCTGGTTGGACGGATCGTCGGGGCCTATGACGCGCAATATAAAGAGCGCAGTGAAGACGCCGCTGAGAATGGCGACGCTTAAGACATTGCTGGATATTCAAATCAGCGTTGAAGCCGATGGCTGGCCCGATGAAGCCGTGCTTGAGAAGATGAGCGCACCCGTGCTTGTCGCGGCAGCAAACTGGTTGACTGATCGGGAAGATCAGCCAATGCCTGATGAACCGGCGGAGGTGTCGCTGCTCTTCACCGACGACGCGACCATTCAGTCGATCAACGCTGAATGGCGGGACAAGGACAAGCCGACCAATGTCCTGTCATTTCCGGCGTTCCCGCTCGAACCGGGCGGAATACCGGGGCCAATGCTGGGCGACATCATTTTTGCACGTGAGACGATTGAAAGAGAAGCGGCGGAGCTGGAAAAGCCATTCGACGAACATTTGAGCCACCTTTTGGTTCATGGATTCCTGCATCTTTTCGGTTACGATCACATCGAAAACGACGATGCGGTCACTATGGAAGCGCTTGAGACTGGTATTTTGGTCTCGCTTGGACTATCTGACCCGTATGCGGATACGGATCCGATCTGAAATTTGGAACGATGAACGAAAATTTACCCGTGCCGCGCGATGCGGCGGAAAGCAAAGACGAAGCCAAGGCTTCGAGTAGTGAAGAGCCCGGAAGTTCGTCCGGCGCACAGCGAAACGGAAACTCTTTCTGGTCTCGGCTGTTGCGTCTTGTGAGGCCGACGAACGGGAGCAGCCTGCGCGACGACATTGCTGACGCGCTGCTCACAGACTCCGAAAGCAATACAAGCTTTTCACCCGCAGAGCGGGCGATGTTGCATAACATTCTGCGTTTCCGCGAGGTGCGGGTGGAAGATGTTATGGTGCCGCGCGCCGATATTGATGCTGTGGAGCAGTCCACATCCGTGGGTGAGCTGATGTCGCTGTTTGAAGAAACCGGGCGGTCGCGCATGCCGGTTTACTGCGAAACGCTCGATGATCCGCGCGGCATGGTGCATATCCGTGACCTATTGTCCTGGGTCATGAAACAGGCGCGCGCAAAACGACGTGCACCACGCGCCGCCGCAGGACCAGATGGCGAAAAGGCAGAACCCAAAACAGCACGCCCGGCACGAACCGCGGGCTTTGATCTCAGCAAAGCTGATCTGGCCAAACCGATCGCCGAAGCCGGGATCACGCGTCAGCTTCTGTTCGTGCCGCCTTCCATGCATGCTGCGGATTTGATGGCACTCATGCAGGCCGATCGAATCCAGATGGCTTTGGTGATCGATGAATATGGCGGCACAGACGGACTCGTTTCACATGAAGATATCGTCGAGATGGTTGTCGGGGACATCTGGGACGAGCACGACGATGATGAACTGATGTTCCGCAAGACCTCGGATGACGTCTACACGGCAGACGCCCGTGTGGAGCTTGAGGAACTGGCCGAGGCGATTGGCCCCGATTTTGATATCCGCGAGCAGCTTGAAGATGTCGATACTTTGGGCGGACTGATCTTCTCCGCACTTGGTCGCATTCCCGTGCGTGGCGAGTTGGTCAATGCTTTGCCGGGTTTCGAGTTTCATATTCTTGAGGCCGACCCGCGCCGGGTCAAGCGCGTGCGCATTACCCGACGCCGTCCCGCTGCACGGCGCAGAACCAGCAAAAGTGAAGGCGAAACCGAGCCCATGTCTCAACAAAAGAGGCTTGAAAACAGTAGTCAGGCCGCTGCGGACAGTTCGGCCAAATAGACGCGTCGCCGGCTGGCTCTTGCCTTGTTTTCCGATTGTCCGCTTTCTTAGCGCATCCGCGCTGAATTGATTCGCAGGCAGGAAAAGGGCTTCCATGGAAAAACTCGCTGGCAAGGTAATGCTCCTTTGGGGCGGCAGAAAGGCGCTGCTGACATTGGGCGCCGGCGCAGTTGGTGCCTTGGCACTGGCGCCATTCGACATATTCGCAACAATGTTCGTGGCTTTCACGCTCCTTGTCTGGATCATGGACGGCACTGCGAGCGAGCCCGATGCTGGATGGTTCTCCCGCATCTGGCCGGCCTTTTTGACAGGTTGGCTCTTCGGCTTCGGCTATTTTGCAGCCGGCCTGTGGTGGCTGGGCAATGCGCTGCTCGAAGATGGGGCGGAATTTGCCTGGGCCATTCCACTTGCGTCATTGGGTCTGCCGTTTGTTCTCGCCGTCTTTTATGGTTTGGCAACGGTCGTGGCCCGCCTCCTGTGGAGTAACGGCCCTGGCCGTATTACCGCTCTGGCACTGGGTTTTGGCCTGGCAGAGTGGTTGAGAAGTTTCGTGCTCACCGGCTTTCCGTGGAATGCAATCGGATATGCGGCAATGCCGGTCCCGCTGTTGATGCAGCCGGCCCATATCCTCGGCATCGCCGGAATGAACATTCTCGCCGTTTTCGTCTTCTCCGTTCCTGCTCTTCTGGGTACCCGGCGGGGAGCCGTCCCCGGTCTGCTCCTGGCGGCACTCTTGATTGTTGCCGATCTCGGCTACGGCTTCTGGATGCTCGGAAAAGCACCCGATGCCGACGCAAAAGAGGTCAGCGTGCGCATCGTGCAACCGATGAGCGGCCTTGAGTCTGATATTTCTGATGCCGAGCGTGCAGCGCTTTTTGAAGACCTGATCAAACTCGGTGGGATGCCGCCCAAATCGGGCGACAGGCCGCCGCAGTTGATCGTTTGGCCGGAAACCTCAATCCCTTTTATCCTGTCGCAGAACCAGTCTGCTTTCACCCGCATTGATGAGATGCTCGGCGACGGGCAAGTTCTCGTCGCCGGCGCCGTGAGAGCGGAAGACAGTGCGCCCGGTACGCCACACCGATATTACAATTCCGTCTATGCATTCGGCAGTGATGGTGAAATTATCGGCGCCGCTGACAAGGTGCATCTGGTCCCGTTCGGAGAATATCTTCCGTTTGAAGATTTCTTAAAGAATATCGGGCTCGAAACGATCGCAGCCAATGCCAGCGGAGGCTACTCTGCGGCAACAAGACACACTGTCCTCACTCTTCCGGGTATCGGCAGCGTCTACCCACTCATCTGCTACGAGGCGATTTTTCCCACTGAAATTGATGAGGAAGGCGAGACGGCGGCAGATGTTCTACTGAATGTTACGAACGACACATGGTTCGGCTACACGCCAGGACCTTATCAGCACTTTCAGGCTGCCAGAATTACCGCCGTCGAAGTGGGAAAACCCATGATCCGTGCGGCTGACAGCGGGATTTCCGCCATAATTGATCCACAAGGAAGAATTATTTCTGGCGCTGGATTGCAAACAAAAGGTGTGGTGGATGCAACCTTGAGGTTTGGGAGTGTTGCAACTTGGAGCAAGAGTGCGCGAAATATTAACTTTTGGTTGTTGTGCGTAATAAGTTTAATTGCTGCAAGTTTCTCACGTTTTAGTTTTGTTTCCGATTATAATTGACCTAAAAACCCTAAAAATGCATAGTACTTAACGAAGCAACCCGGAGTGTTTCGCATGCTTTACGTGCAGTGAGATACAACGTTACGTTCAATAAAGACATCGTAATGTGTGCCTTTTCGCGGATGCTTGTGCGTTGCAAACTCGTAGTCAGGAAAACAGATGGTCGTAAATAAGAAAAAGCCGAACCCGATTGATATACATGTTGGGAGTAGAATTCGGCTCCGCAGAACGATGCTGGGAATGAGTCAGGAGAAACTCGGAGAAAGCCTGGGCATCACATTTCAGCAGATTCAGAAGTATGAAAAGGGCACCAACCGCGTTGGCGCGAGCCGTTTGCAGAATATCTCCAATGTTCTCAACGTGCCGGTTTCCTTCTTCTTCGAAGACGCGCCCGGTGAGGCCGGTTCTGGCGATCCGAATGGCATGTCCGAGGCCAACAGCTCAAACTATGTGGTCGACTTTCTTTCCTCTTCAGAGGGTCTCCAATTGAACCGCGCTTTCGTGCAGATTTCCGACTCCAAGGTGCGCCGCAAGATCGTTGAACTGGTCAAGGCGTTGGCCGCCGAAAGTGACAGCGAATAAGCGTGCTCGGTTTTTGAGCCTCTCGAAAAACCCTGGCCTCGGCCGGGGTTTTTGTTTGGTCCGATCTCGATTTTGTTTTACCACCCAGGTGAGAGAGTTGAGAGGATACATCATGACCGTAGAAACCCCGCAATTCATCAAAGTTGGCGCCGGTACTGACGCGCGTGAAATCGCCTACCGGATTGCAGAACCTGCACCGGGCAGTAAGCTGCCGCAGCTCGTCTGGCTCGGCGGATACCGCTCCGACATGCGAGGCACAAAGGCCGTGGAACTTGAAGCGCACGCAAAGTCACTTGGTGCAGGCTGCCTCCGGCTCGACTATTCAGGCCATGGAGAAAGCGGCGGCGACTTTATGGATGGCTGCATTTCGCGCTGGCTGGAGGACGCGCTGGCGGTCATCCGCCAAGTTGGCGCTGAACGATTGGTTCTCGTTGGCTCCTCCATGGGGGGGTGGATCGCCCTTCGTGCGCTTCAGGAACTTCTTAAAGCGGGAGGCCCTCAGAAGGTTGTCGGTATGTTGCTGATCGCCCCGGCTCCTGATTTTACCCAAGAGCTGATGGAGCCCGAATTGACGGATAAAGAGCGCGACAGCATGGCAGCAAGAGGCTATTTCGAGGAGCCTTCACAATATTCGGATGAACCCAACATCTACACCCGGCTTTTGATGGAGGACGGGAAGCAGAATCTGGTGCTCAGCGGCATCATTGATACCGGTTGTGCGGTCCACATAGTGCAGGGAATGCAAGATCCGGATGTGCCCTATACGCATGCTCTAAAGCTGCTGGACCATCTCCCCGCAGACGATGTCGTGCTGACGATGGTCCGGGACGGAGACCACCGCTTGTCGCGGGCTCAGGATATCGCGCTGTTGAAACGCGCAGCAGAGGGCCTTCTGACCGCGTGATCGGAGGCCCAACCTGCAAAATGCTGCGCATTCCCCTGGCACACCGCCCTGAACCGATCTTAACCATGATTGCGCGCGGTTTTGGTTTAACAGGTTCTTAATGTTGACTCACAGCCCGTTAGGTTCTTAACTCTTTGTTAAGTTTTTAACGAGGTTCCCATGGCGTTCAGATACCGCATAGCGGCCACAGTTTCGGCGCTTCTGCTTGGTGTCGCCCCTTCAGCCGTGGCCAACGCCACGACACCCCTCGCCATGCAGACGGGCAGCACGACCTCGCAACCGATCGGCCATTACGAGTTTTGCCAGGTACACAAGGCCGATTGTGCCGAAAAGGCGCAGGATACCGCTCCGCCAAGACTGACATCCTACGGCTGGCAATTGATCCGCGAGGTCAATCTTGCCGTGAACCGCAGGATCGTGCCGATGACCGACCAGCAGCTTTATGGCCGCGACGAGGTTTGGGAATATCCGGTGGATGCGGGCGATTGCGAAGACTTTGTTCTCGAAAAGCGGCGCGAACTGATCGCCAAGGGCATACCTGAAAACGATCTCCTGATTACTGTTGTGCGCAAACCGGACGGCGAGGGGCATGCGGTTTTGACCGTGCGTACTGCTGACGGCGACTATATTCTGGACAACCTAGACAATCAGGTGAAAATCTGGACGGATACGCCCTATCACTACCTCAAGCGCCAATCCGTGACCAATGCCGGTCGTTGGGTTACGATCGAGAATGGCCAGGACGTGGTGGTTGGCGCTTTGCGCAAATAAGCCCGGCCTTTGGCTCAGGCATTTCCAATGAGTATGCCCGCAGCCAGGACCAGTCCACCCCCAAGTACGACCTGGAACGCAGCTCTGAGGAATGGCGTCTCCATATACTTGTTCTGAATGAAGGCGATTGCCCAAAGTTCGAAAAAGACCACTGCAATTGCGGTGACAGTCGCTGTCATGAAATGTGGAATGAGGTAGGGCAGGGCATGGCCGAGCCCGCCCAATGCCGTCATGATGCCTGAAGCCAGTCCACGCTTGACGGGTGAACCGCGCCCCGACAGCTTGCCGTCATCATGAGCCGCTTCAGTGAAACCCATCGAAATGCCGGCACCCACGGAGGCCGAAAGGCCGACAAGAAAGGTTTGCCATGTATCTTGTGTGGCAAAGGCGGCCGCAAAGATGGGCGCAAGCGTTGAAACGGACCCGTCCATAAGACCAGCAAGACCCGGCTGAACATAGGTCAGAATGAACTGCCGCCGCGCCGTTTCCGCCTCGTCGCTTTTCACCGATTCAGGTCGGTGTTTTTCATCCAGCATGCGCGCCACGTCTTCGTGGCCTTGTTCTGCGAGCGCCAGGTCGCCGAGCAGCTTGCGCGTGTCAGCATCGCTGACCTGTTTGATGGCTTCCATGTAGAAGCGGTAGGCGCCGGCCTCCATGTTCTCGGCTTCGGCGGCCATATCTTCCGGTGAAATCGTGCTGGCCAGCCAATCCGGCTTTCGCTGATAGAAGCCACTGACATGTTCACGCCGGATCAGTGGAATGCGGTCGCCAAAACGCGCAGTATGCATGTCGATCAGCATCCTGCGATGGGTGTTTTCCACGTCTGCCATATCCTCAAACACTTTTGCAGACTGAGGATATTGGTCACGCAGCTTATCGGCATAGGCCAGATAGATGCGTGCATCATCTTCTTCCGAAGAGATGGCGAGCGCCAGGATTTCCTGTTCGGAAAGGGAGGTGAAGGAACGTTTCGAACTGCCAAAAAAACGAGAAAACATCGCAAAATCCAGATTAGAATAATTCTAAATAACGCGTGGCAGCTCTGGCGTCAATGCGGTCTTTTGTAGCGAATCGTATCGAAACGGGCCGACAGCCCGTCATAAAGCAGAAGCCGCCCGATCAGTGGCTCACCGCTGCCGGTGATCAGTTTGATCACTTCCATGGCCATGAGCGTGCCGATGACACCCGTGAGCGCGCCAACCACTCCGGCTTCCACGCAGGTCGGCACCATGCCTGCCGGAGGCGGCTCTGGAAAGAGGTCGCGATATCCAGGCAGCAACTCGCCGTCGGGGCCGGTCTCATAAGGGGTAAGCACGGTTACTGAACCGTCAAAGCGGCCTACCGCTCCAGTCACAAGCGGAACCTTCGCCCGCTCCGCCGTGTCGGCGGCCAGGTAGCGCGTGTCAAAATTATCGGAACCATCAATGAGAATATCATAGCCTGCAATGATATGTTCGGCATTATCCGCCGTCAGCCTCTCGTCGTGGCTGACCGTTTTGACATGCGGATTGATCTCCTGGATTGCTGCAATAGCGCTTTCCGTTTTGGCAAGGCCAATATCTGCTGTTCGGTGGATCACCTGCCTCTGGAGGTTGGAGAGCGACACAGTATCATCATCAATAATGCCGATGGTGCCGACGCCTGCTGCGGCGAGATATTGCAGCACAGGCGCACCGAGTCCCCCTGCACCGATCACCAGAACTTTGGAATTCTTCAACTTCTGCTGGCCAGGGCCGCCGATCTCGGCGAGCACGATATGCCGCGCATAGCGAGAAATTTCGTCGCTTGAAAGTTTATCGCCATCGCTGCTCATCTATTCAGCCTCCCTTTCGCGCACACTGCCATTATGAACGGTGAAGAATTGCGCCCGATCACCGAGGCTTGCGAACATAGACGCATCCGTGCCGGTCATGAAGGCTTGTCCACCCAGTGCATCGACGAGATCGAACAGGACTGCGCGACGATGCTCATCCAGGTGAGCGGCAATTTCGTCCAGCAACAATAGTGGTGCAAATCCTGTCAGGCGAGCCGTCAGCCGGGCATGCGCCAGAACAAGCCCGACAAGCAGGGCTTTCTGTTCGCCGGTTGAACATCGGGCAGCTTCAATATCCTTGGCCCGGTGACGGATAAGAAGATCAGCGCGGTGGGGGCCGTCGAGCGCACGGCCTGCCGCCGCATCGCGCCCGCGTGTTTGTCGGAGAATGTCACGATAATGATCTTCGATGTCGCCGGCCGGTCGGCCCCACGCCCCGTCGAGAAAGCCGGCGAGCCCCAAAAGCGGCACGGGAAAGGCAACAGCCGGCTCCCCATGCTCAACCAGACCGGTGAGCAAGCCGATCATCTCCTGACGTGCCATGTGAAGGGCAACGCCGAGACTCGCCATCTGTTCTTCAAGGGCTGCGAGCCAGGCCGCGTCCCACCCGGGCTCTGACAGGAGCTTATTCCGCCCGCGCATGGCTCGCTCGAAATCCGTCACCCGCCGCCCATGCGCGGGATCGATCGAGAGCACAAGGCGATCCAGAAACCGCCGCCGGTCTGACGCGCCCCCGGTAAACAAGCCATCCATTGATGGTGTCAGCCAGAGCACCCGCACATGGTCGGAAAGTTCATCAATGGCCCGCGCTGCAATGCCATTGATGCGAAGCCGCCGGTTTGCCGCCTCATCCCCTGGTCCATCGACGCCGGTGCCGATTGATGCTTCTCCGGCCATGCCGTCAAGCGCGGCAAAAACTGTAAATCCGTTTTCCGCGTCCTTGCGCACAACATCTGCATAAGCCGCGCGCCGCAGGCCACGACCGGGCGACAGAAGCGAGACGGCTTCCATGAGATTGGTCTTGCCGGAACCGTTATCTCCCGTCAGCACGACATGCTGCCCATCAAGATCCAGCGCAAGTTCCGCATAATTGCGGAAATCGGTAAGCTTCAAACGGGTGACGGTGACTTTCTCAGGCATTCAAAACGTCTTCGCAGCGGATTGATTCCCGCTCAGTGCCTTCGATACCAGCCTCGCACCGTCTAGGCCAGTTGCTTGTAGAAAATGGTGGTATCGCAGAAGCGCCCATCGGGAAAAAGCGCATAGTTGGGGATCGTCCCCGACCGAACCCAACCCAAATGTTCATAGATCTTTTCCGCCGGTTCGCCTGTCGCCGTGTCAAGAACCAGAAGGCTCCGGCCTGCTTTGAGCGCGGTGGTTTCTGCGGCATCCATCAACGCGCGGGATAGGCCGTGTCCGCGGGCCGCAGGGCTGACCATCAGCTTCTTGATGTCGGCACGGTGCGGCTGGTTTGGCGGTGTGGCAATACCCAACTGAACTGTACCCTCAATGCGGCCATTCAGACGGGCGACAAGAAGAATGAGGTCGTTTCTTCCGACCGATTTTGCAACTTCAAACCAGTAGACTGCGGCTTGTTCCGGCGGAAACGGTGCCATGAAGCCCATCGACGCCCCGCCGTCCACGCATTGCGAAAAAAGCGAACTCAATTCATCGATTGCAGCCAGGGTTGCGGCTTCTTCAAGTTGCAGGATTTCAATCATGGTCAGCTCTTCTTCAAGATCACGGCATAGCGGCAGGGGTGATCCGCGGGGTTGTGGAAAACGTGACGCTGGTTGAGCGTCATAAACAGGCAGTCGCCAGCCGCCATCTGATGGGTCTGCCCATTGGCGTCCATCTCCAGCGCACCCTCGAAAAGCCAGACATACTGCGATTGATTGTGGATTGTCGGCAAAGGATCGTAAGAGACGCGCGCTTTCCCCGGCAATTCAACCTCGATAATATCCACGCCGGTGTTGAACCCATTTGGGGAAACAGAACGTCGTAGATAACCTGTCTGCGGATCGCGCCACGCGCCTTGCTCGCCACGCCGCCGCAATGGCGTGACATTCTGTTTCGTGTCCGCGAGTGCAAAAAAGTCGGAGAGCGACTGTCCGAGGGGACCAAGAAGCCTTGCCAGCAAAACGGCAGTCGGATTGGCTTCGCCTCGCTCAACGCGCGAAATCATCGCGCGTGAGACGCCTGACTCCGCTGCAAGCTGATCGATCGTCAGACCCTTGGCGGTTCGCAATGTCTTGAGGTCGTCGCCAATGCGCGCTTCAAGTGTTTCAATCGAGTTCTCCATTATAAGAGAATTGCAATCTCTTATAATGGAGTCAAGGGGGGTGGCTTTTATCGTGCGAATATGCCGTGCCGAAAACGCATCCAGATTGCCGGAAACGTAGTCGACATCCGCAACATATAGGCCGTTTAAAGCAGCTTAATCGAAATTAGATTAATCTGCTTTAATTCAGTTGGAATATAAGCTTAACCGCCAACCTGAGCGATCCAGTCGTTCAAATTGTAATAATTGGTAACACGGGCAACCTTGCCGTCCCGCAGTTCGAAAAATGCGCCTGCTGGTAGAACATATTTTTGTCCGTTGGCTTCGGGAAGTCCTTCGTCCGTCGTCAGATATTCGCCATTGACGGTAAATTCAGCAGAGGCGCGGCTGCCATCGTCGCTGGCCATGATCACCATATCGGTCAGGTTTTCCTTGTAGCAGCGGTTCATATGTTCCATGAAGCCTGCAAAAGCCTCCTTGCCGCTCTGGCGTTCGCCCTGATTGATGTCGTGGGCTACGTCGTCTGTCAGCAAGGAGAGGAAAGTCTCCATATCCTGGCGGTTGAAGGCGTCGTAATAGGCAGCGATAATGTCGGCGGCTTTCATGCATTTCTCCGATTGTGAATCATGTTGTCATGGATATAACCAGCTATCAGACTATTGGAAAATGCCCACTGATGATTACGGTCAAATCTTTTCCCAATCGCGCCGCAGCGCCCTATTTTGATGACCTCGCGCGTCTGCGCATCACGGTGTTTCGTGCCTTTCCCTACCTCTATGAAGGTAGTGAGACTTATGAGAGGAACTATCTATCAACCTATGCCCGCTCTGAAGGCGCTGTCTTTGTTTTGGCGTTCGATGGAGACAAGGTGATTGGCGCTTCGACCGGTATGCCGATGGCCGATGAAACGGATGAGGTGAAAGCGCCGTTCCTGGCAGCTGGCTATGATCCTTCGAAGATATTTTATTTCGGCGAGAGTGTCCTGCTGCCACAATATCGCGGTCATGGTATCGGTGTCCGCTATTTTGAAGAACGTGAAGCACACGCGCGCAAACTGGGGCTGCTGACCTGCACCTTCTGTGCCGTCGAGCGGCCCCTTGACCATCCGCGTCAGCCCGACGACTATGTGCCGCTCGACCGCTTCTGGACAAAGCGCGGATACAAACATTACCCCAACCTACGCACTACC
Source organism: Rhizobium sp. L1K21 (assembly GCF_024055895.1). Classification (GTDB taxonomy): domain Bacteria; phylum Pseudomonadota; class Alphaproteobacteria; order Rhizobiales; family Rhizobiaceae; genus Ensifer_A. The sequence continues at coordinate 391,145 of NZ_JAMXLE010000002.1, read as the reverse complement.
TTTACATGGCAGGATCTGGACGAGGCGGCACAAAGCCCCAAGCCGCTGTCATTCTGGATCAGGGAGCTCGACCCATGAAAATTGCCGCTTGCCAATACGCTTTCGAACTCATTGAGACGCCGGAAACCTATGCGGACCATCTGACGCGGCTTGTCCGCGAAGCAGCGGAAAAGGGCGCTGAATTGCTGCTGCTCCCGGAATATTCCGCCATGGCGCTGACCGGCCAGCTCGCGCCGGAGATACGTAGCGATCTTCATGCCTCCATTGCCGGCCTGCAGGACCTGCTTCCCGCCTGGCTGGAACTGTCGAGCGAGCTTGCCCGCAATTTCAACATCACATTCTGCCCGGGCTCGGCGCCCGTCATGTGTGACGATGGCAAATACCGCAACCGCGCCTTTCTTTATGGCCGCGACGGGCTGATCGGCTATCAGGACAAGATCATGATGACCCGCTTCGAGCGGGAACAGTGGGACATCGCCGGCAGTGCCGACGGGTTGAAGGTGTTTGAGACGCCGCTCGGCAAGCTGGGTATTCTCATTTGTTACGACAATGAATTTCCCATGCTGGCCCGCAGCCTTGCGGAAAGGGACGTCGATTTGATCCTCGGCCCAAGCGCCACGGACACGCTGGCCGGCGCTTATCGCGTGCGCATCGGTGCTCAGGCCCGTGCGCTGGAAAATCAGATTGCCGTGCTGGTCTCACCGACAGCAGGCGACGCGCCATGGTCTCCCGCCGTCGATGAAAACAAGGGACGCGCCGCGCTTTATGTTCCTTCAGATTACGGCATGCCGCCGAGTGGCGTTTACGCAGAAAGCCCGACGGATCATACTTTGAAAAGCAATTGGCTCATCACGGAAATCGATATGGCCGAAGTCATCAGGCTGAGAACCGAGGGCCAGGTGGTCACCCGGCGCGACTGGCCCGATCAATTCGGCGTCTGAGATTCATTTCATCAGATTGGCTCGCTGCTGCGGGCGGCATGGAAACGCGCCTCAAATTCGCGCCGCAACTCTCGCCGAACTTCCGCAGCCCGTAGGCGGCGCTTTTTGTCCGCCGTGTCGGTACGAAGCGAAGGGACCGGGATTGGCTTTCCGGCCGCATCAACCGCAACCATGGTGAAATAACAGGAATTGGTGTGGCGGCGCTCGCCAGAGCGAATGTTTTCAGCCTCAACCCGTATGCCGATTTCCATGGATGTCCGCCCGGCATAATTCACCGATGCCCGGAAAGTCACCAGTTCCCCAACATGAATGGGCTGGCGAAAGACGACCTGATCGACCGACAGCGTAACGGCATATTGCTTCGAAAAGCGCGAGGCACACGAAAAGGCCACCCGATCGAGCAGGTTCAAAAGCGCGCCGCCGTGCACCTTCCCGGAAAAGTTGGCCATATCCGGTGTCATCAAAACAACCATTTCTAGCTGGCTGGGGTCAAAGCTGTCGTCCATCAGGCGTCTTTCTGAGCTTGGTGTTTTGCAACGTGCATTTGGTCGGCAAATACATACTATGTAGATTGCGCAAGCGAACGCAACTTTCTGGCATATCGCAAAAATAAAGTTGAACAGGGTGCCGTTTTGCCTCGGATGGCTTCAGACAGGCCAATGCCCTGCATTTCTCGAGTTTGCAGGGCTCAAACGCTTCTTTTTCACTATGCGGAAGCCGTGACCGCTGCTATATGCGCCACCCATGAGCACAGATTCTACCAGCACCCAGCTTGACCATATCCGCAACTTTTCCATCGTCGCGCATATCGACCATGGCAAATCAACGCTTGCAGACCGCCTGATCCAGAAGTGCGGTGGCCTGGCAGAGCGCGAAATGTCCGAGCAGGTGCTCGACAGCATGGATATCGAGCGCGAACGCGGCATCACCATCAAGGCCCAGACAGTGCGCCTGCACTATCACGCAAAAGATGGCGAGACCTATGTGCTGAACCTCATCGACACGCCCGGCCACGTCGATTTTACCTATGAAGTGTCGCGCTCGCTGTCAGCCTGCGAAGGTTCGCTTCTGGTGGTAGACGCCTCGCAGGGTGTGGAAGCGCAAACGCTCGCCAACGTTTATCAGGCCATCGACAACGACCACGAAATCGTGACGGTTCTGAACAAGATCGACTTGCCCGCCGCCGAACCTGATCGCGTGAAGGAACAGATTGAGGACGTGATCGGCATCGACGCGTCAGAAGCCGTGATGATTTCGGCCAAGACTGGCCTCGGCATTGACGACGTTCTCGAAGCCATCGTCCACAAACTGCCGGCACCGAAAAGCGAGCTTGGCGAAAATGCACCGCTGAAGGCGCTTCTCGTCGACAGCTGGTACGACACGTATCTTGGCGTGATCGTTCTCGTGCGCATTCTCGACGGTAAGCTCAAGAAGGGCATGACCGTTCGCATGATGGGCACGGGCGCGAAATACCCCGTGGACCGCGTCGGCATTATCACCCCCAAGATGGTGACTGTAGAAGAACTCGGTCCCGGCGAAATCGGCTTCATCACCGCCTCCATCAAGGAAGTGGCTGATACGCGCGTCGGTGACACGATCACGGAAGACAAGCGCCCCACCGCCAAGATGCTGCCTGGCTTCAAGCCGGCGCAGCCGGTGGTGTTCTGCGGTCTCTTTCCCGTCGATGCGGCAGATTTTGAAGACCTGCGCGCTGCCATGGGTAAGCTGCGCCTCAACGATGCGTCCTTCTCGTTCGAAATGGAAAGCTCCGCCGCGCTTGGCTTCGGTTTCCGCTGCGGCTTCCTCGGCCTTTTGCACCTGGAAATCATTCAGGAGCGTCTGGAGCGCGAATTCAACCTCGATCTCGTCGCCACAGCGCCGTCTGTGGTCTACCAGATGTCTCTGACCGACGGCACCGAAAAGGAATTGCACAATCCGGCCGACATGCCCGATGTCGTGAAAATCAGCGAAATCCGCGAGCCCTGGATCAAGGCAACCATCATGACGCCGGATGAATATCTCGGCTCGATCCTCAAGCTCTGCCAGGATCGCCGCGGCATCCAGACCGATCTGTCCTATGTCGGCAGCCGCGCGATGGTGTCTTATGAACTGCCGCTCAACGAAGTGGTCTTCGACTTCTACGACCGTCTGAAATCGATCTCCAAGGGCTATGCCTCCTTCGATTACCAGCTGGCGGATTACCGCGCCGGCGATCTCGTCAAGCTCAACATTCTGGTCAACAGCGACCCGGTCGATGCGCTTTCCATTCTGGTCCACCGCTCTGCCGCGGATCGTCGCGGCCGTGCCATGTGCGAGAAGCTGAAAGAACTCATCCCGCCGCACATGTTCCAGGTGCCGATCCAGGCCGCCATCGGCGGCAAGGTGATTGCCCGCGAAACCGTCCGCGCACTGCGCAAGGACGTGACTGCGAAATGCTACGGCGGCGACGCCACCCGCAAGCGCAAACTTCTGGAAAAACAGAAAGAAGGCAAAAAGCGCATGCGCCAGTTCGGCAAGGTGGAAATCCCGCAGGAAGCCTTTATTGCGGCGCTGAAGATGGACGGGGATTGAGCAGATTGCGCCTTTCGATCAATGCGCATATGATATGCGCATTAAATGGAGGCGCTAATGGCGACGACGTCTGAACGCAAATCGACCAATCTTACATTAGACCGCAAACTGATTGCAGAAGCCAAAGCGCTGGGAATTAATGTCTCACGCGCTGCAGAACGGGGTCTGTCTGCCGAAATAAAGGCAGAACGCGAGCGTCTTTGGAAGCTTGAAAATGCCAAGGCTATTCAATGCGCCAATGATTACGTTGAACGCAACGGACTTCCGCTTGAACACCTCCGAACATTCTGAATGGCGCGCTTCCGGGTTTATCGGCTCAAGACAACGGGAATAGCAGTTCTCGATTTGCAATCCGGGTTGGTAGACGGGCTTTCTACGCGCGTGGTCGCACCTTTATTGCCGGAACGCGAGTTGCCGGTTCAAATGGTCAGGCTTAATCCCAAATTCGAAATCGATGGTGAGACTCTCGTGATGGCGACGCACCTCATGTCGGCTGTGGCAACCTCGTTAATCGGCGAGGAGCTTGCCAACCTCGCCGACAAACAGGATAAAATTGTTTCAGCCGTCGATTTTCTGTTTCAGGGCTTTTGAGAGCACCTCGTCTCTCAAAACGGGAACTTCATCCCCGGAGGCAGCGGCAGCCCCGCTGTCAGTTCGGACATCTTGGCCTGTGCTTCCACTTCGCCCTTGTCTTTGGCGTCCTTGTGGGCGGCCACGATCAGGTCTTCGAGAATTTCTACATCGTCTTCCTTGAAAAGCGAGGGATCGATCTTGAGCGAGGTGAGAACGCCCTTGCCGTTGAGGTGCACAGTCACCAAACCGCCGCCGGAGGTGCCGACGATATCCATGGCCTGGATTTCGGCCTGGACCTCTTCCATCTTGGCCTGCATTTCCTTGACCTTGCCCATCATGCCCATGATGTCACGCATTGATCGCTCCCAAAGCTTCCGTTGTTATTGTCAAAAATCGATATCGTCGCCGGGCAGAATGTCGCCCTCGTCGGATTCCACGGCAGACGGCATCGGCGCCTCCTCAGTGTCCGGCAAAGCGTCGCGTCGGTTGATACGCACGTCCATGATTTTCGCCCCCGGAAATTTTTCCAGGATCGCAGCCACATCCGGATCAGCCTTCGCGTCCACGATGTTGTTTTCGCGTTCGGTGGCTTCGGCCTGTGCCAGCGTCGGCGCGCCGCTTTCGCGGCTTAAGGTCACCCACCATTTTATGCCCGTCCAGTCTTCCAACCTGCTCTTCAGGTCGTTGACGAGAGATCGCGGCGAGTCTTTGGCGAGCGAAATTTCGAGCTTTCCCGGCTCCAACTTCACCAGATGCACGAACTGACGCAACTGTGCTTTCAGCTTCGGATCTCGGTTTTTTGAGCAGAGATCGGCAATATCTTCCAGAGAACGCACCGGCACCAAAGGTTCAGGCGCAGGCTGTGCGTCTGCCTTGCCCATTTCCAATTTGGCGTCCTGCTCGGGCGAAGCTTCCGGCTTCGGCACGCTGCGCAGCATGGCCTTGGGTGCATTGGTCGGGGCAGGGGCTCCCATAGCGTTTGTTGAAACACCGGTCGTTCCGTTGACCGCATAAGCCTGCGCGCCGCCATTGGGGGCTGAGGGGCGATTTGGCGCAGGTGCTGCAGGCGCACCGTCCGCCAGTTCGGCCACCCGCCGCGCTGCATCTTCTGGCGAAGGCAGGCTCGATGCATGGGCAATGCGGATCAGGACCATTTCTGCGGCACTGGCCGGGCGCGATGAGGTTTCCGTTTCCGGAATGCCTTTCAAGAGCATCTGCCAGATACGCGAAAGTGTTGTCACGGCCACGGAATTGGCAAACTCCGCACCCTTTGTGCGTTCCGCTTCGCTGATCGCCGGATCGTCTGCAGCTTCCGGGATATATTTGATCCGCGTGACGAGGTGGGTGAAGTCGGCAAGATCGTTGAGCACCGCCACCGGGTTGGCACCGGCTGCATACTGGCTTTCGAATTCGTCCAGCGCACCGGCGCCATCGCCCTTCACCAAGAGACCGAAGAGGTCGGTGACACGGGCACGGTCGGCAAGGCCAAGCATCGTGCGCACGGTCTCGGCTTCAATCACACCTGCGCCATGGGCAATCGCCTGATCCATCAGCGACAGGCCATCGCGGGCAGAGCCTTCCGCCGCGCGCGCAATCATCGAAAGCGCTTCCGGCTCGGCCTCAATGCCTTCCTTGCCGGCAATGGTGGAGAAGAGGCCCACCAGATCGGAGGCTGAAATACGGCGCAGGTCAAAACGCTGGCAACGCGAAAGAACAGTGATCGGAACTTTTCGGATTTCCGTCGTCGCAAAAATGAACTTCACATGCTCCGGCGGCTCTTCAAGCGTCTTCAACAGGCCATTGAAGGCCTGTGTGGAAAGCATGTGCACTTCGTCGATGATATAGACTTTATACCGTGCCGAAACCGGGCGATAACGCACCTGCTCGATGATCTCGCGAATATCGTCGATACCCGTGTGAGAGGCGGCGTCCATCTCGATCACATCGACATGACGGCCATCCATGATGGCCTGGCAATGTTCGCCCGGCTCTTTCAGGTCAATCGTCGGCTTGTCAATGGTGGGTGTCTTGTAATTGAGCGCCCGCGCCAGAATACGCGCGGTCGTGGTTTTGCCCACGCCGCGAACACCTGTCAGCATATAGGCTTGGGCAATGCGGCCGGTCTCAAACGCATTGGTCAGCGTTTTGACCATCGGCTCCTGGCCGACCATCAGATCGTTGAAGTCCTTGGGGCGATATTTGCGCGCAAGCACCCGGTAGCCGGTGGAGGCCTCGTCTTTGTTGGTGCTTCTGGGGTCTTCTGTGCTCATTGCCCGCCGGTCAACTGTCCGGGCTGCCGGACAATAAGCCTGTAACCGGGCATCCGGAGAAATTCAAAAGGGTGGGAGGCCGGCACGATGACCCGTGCCGAACTCGTTAGGGCTGCTTCCTTCCGGACCTGACCCGGTTGGCGAGTGGTCCGTCCACCACCAGCCTCCCGCCCCACATATCGTCAATCTTCCGATCAAATGCAAGCCAAGTCTAAAAAAAACTGATAGGCTTGATTTCAAAAAACCAAGGAGGGCCAAGTGAGCGAATTTGAACTGGACGAGCGCCTGGATCGAGACACCGATCTCGTATTGCGTTTGGGCCTATGCGAACTGCGGCTGATGAACGATAGCCGCTGGCCCTGGCTGATCCTTGTGCCGCAGCGCGCCGCCGTCAGCGAATTGTTCGATCTGACGCCGCTTGATCAGACCATGCTGACCTTCGAGACCGATCTCGTCGGCAAGGCGCTGAAACAGGCCACGGGTGCGACGAAGATCAATGTTGCGGCAATCGGCAATATCGTCCGCCAGCTTCATGTCCATGTTGTTGCAAGATTTGAGGATGATCCCAATTGGCCCGGTCCCGTGTGGGGCTTTGAAAAGGCGGTCGCCTATGAAAAAACAGCAAAAGAAAAACTCATCGATTCCCTTTTGAAAGCCCTTGATGCATGACGCGTTCGATTTTTGACCTGACATCCCCCCATCCCGAACCTTCAAGCCTGACTGCATTTTCCGAAAACGCGCTGATCCGCGATTCCGAAAACCGCGCCGACGATTGCCTGGAAAAGGCATTCGCAAAAGAAGGCGTTCTCGCCTACGCAATTGCCAATGGGAAGATGATCTTCAAGCATGACCGTCAGGTTCTTGACCCGCTTTTCGTGCCTTATGAACTTAAGGCGCTCGACCCCGATCCCGACAATGCCATCCTCCTCGGCTTTCGTGAAAACGGCGATCCGCGACTGGCGGTGCCGGTGAATATCGACACCGAAAGCCTGCCGCAACTTTACAAGGCGGCAAGCGCTCGCACGGTTTACCGGGAAAACATCCTGGAAGGCGCGATGCTCGGCGAGGCGGCACAGGCCTTTTCGCTTGTCCACTGGGCGCTGACCAACCGGTTCTGCGGCAAGTGCGGGCAGAAAATGGAGCCGCAGGCCGGTGGCTATAAGCGGGTTTGCTCGAGCTGCAGTCATATGAGTTTTCCGCGCACCGATCCCGTTGTCATCATGCTGGTGATCGACGAGGAAAACGACCGCTGCCTGTTGGGACGAAACCATCAGTTCCCCGAAGGCATGTATTCATGTCTGGCAGGTTTCGTGGAGCCCGGTGAGACAATTGAAAATGCTGTTCGGCGCGAAACAGAAGAGGAATCGGGCATCTCCACAGGTCAGGTGCGCATTTACGCCTCCCAGCCTTGGCCAGTTCCGCACTCCCTCATGATCGGTTGTTACGCCAAGGCAAAGAGCCTGGACATCGAAATCGACAACAACGAATTGGCAGACTGCCGCTGGTTCAGTAGGCAGGAGACCGAAGACATGCTCAAACGCACGCAAGGCGAGCCCGGGTCTGTCCCGCCCAAGGGCGCAATCGCCCATCGCTTGATGCGCGACTGGCTGGATTGGCCGGAATAAGTCTTAAGCGCCAAACTGTCGGCGCATGGGGTGTGCCTTATAGACACCTAAAATGCGCACCTGCTCGGAGAAGAATTTCAGTTCCTCAAGTGCGCGTTTCACATTGGCGTCTTCGGGATGGCCTTCAATATCGGCATAAAACTGGGTTGCCACGAACTTGCCGCCGATCTGGTAGCTCTCGAGCTTCGTCATGTTGATGCCGTTGGTCGCAAAGCCGCCCATCGCCTTATAGAGTGCGGCCGGAATATTGCGGACGTTGAACACGAAGGTCGTAACGATGAGATCGTCCGGGCGTTCGCGCTCGCAGAACCGTTCCGTGGGCGATAGAATGAGGAAGCGTGTGACGTTTGCCTCTGAATCCTCAACATTCTCAGCCAGAATCTTAAGACCGTAAAGGTCCGCAGCAAGCCGCGGGGCGAGCGCCGCCATGGATTTGTCCCCGCTCTCGGAAACGAGTTTGGCAGCGCCCGCTGTATCGCCGGCCACAACAGCTTTCCAGCCATTGTTGCGCACGATCTTGCGGCATTGTCCAAGCGCGTGAATGTGGCTGTGCACCGTTTTGATGTCTTCCATCCGTGCATCCGGCAACACCATCAACTGAAACCGGATCGGCATGAAATACTCGCCGATGATGTGAAGGCGCGATTCCGGCAGCAGGTAGTGAATATCGGCAACGCGCCCAGCCAAAGTATTTTCAACCGGTATCATGGCCAGATCGGCGGCACCGCTTTCCACCGCGTTGAATGCATCCTCGAATGTCTGGCATGGAAGCGGCTCCATGCCGGGATAGACGTCGCGGCAGGCCATATCGGAATTCGCGCCGAATTCGCCCTGGAAGGAAATGCGGTTGGTTCTGGTTCTCATGATACTGCTTTCTTAGTTGCCGCGGGCGCTTAAGATGGCGCGGGCTTTTTCCAGGTCGGCCGGGGTGTCGACCCCAAGCGGCACAGCTTGAACGATTTCGGCGTCGATGCGCATGCCCGCTTCCAGAGCGCGAAGCTGCTCAAGCCGCTCACGCTGCTCCAGGATCGAGGGCTTCAAAGCCACAAACCGCTCGAGCGCTTCCCGTCGATACGCATAAAGGCCGATGTGGTGGTAAAGCGGTCCTTCGCCCCAGGGCGCAGTTGCGCGGGTGAAATAGAGCGCCTTCAACCGCGTTTCGGAGAGGGGCGAACCGACGATCTTCACGACGGACGGATTGAGCTTTTCCTCTTCATCGGTGATTTCCACCGTCAGGGTGGCAATATCGACCTCAGCATTCTCCAGCGGGCGCAAGGCTGCCTGTACTGTCTCTGCTTCGATGGTCGGCAAATCGCCCTGAACATTGATGATGTACTTTGCCTTGCCCTCCGGATCGCATTTCAGCATGGCTTCGTGGATACGGTCTGAACCAGATTGATGATGCTCACTTGTCATCACCACCTCAAAGCCCGCCGCCTCGACAACCTTGAACACAGCCTCATCATCGACAGCCACCACAACGCGGCCCATCTGCGATTCGGCAGCACGGCGTGCCACCTGCACGATCATCGGGGACCCGCAAATGTCTGCCAACGGCTTGCCGGGAAGCCGCGTGGAAGCCATCCTGGCGGGTATCAACACCAATGTTTCGCCCAAATCGATGTTCTTTTTGTTCAAGACTTTAAATCCGGATTGAAAAGTGTCAAAAGGTCTCACTATTAGGGCCTAATACACTGTTGCGTTGGCACGCTAAAAGACATAGGTTCCGCGCGATTTCAAGATGCGCCGGATTTAGATCGCCCGGCCGCTTCCAGGGGAGAGTTTCTAGATGAACTCAAAAATGAATACTGCTTTGGGCGCGTTGCTCGGCGTGATTTTTGTGCTCATGACCATTTCCATTGCTTCTGAGGGCATTTTTGCATCCGAGGCTCCGGAAAAGCCAGGTTTCGAGATTGTTGCTGCAGAAGATGGTGGCGAAGGCGCTGCTCCGGAAGCCGCTGTAGAAACGCCGATTGCGGTTCTGCTGGCCAGTGCGGATGCGTCCAAGGGCGAAACCGTCTTCAAGAAGTGTCAGGCCTGTCATAGCGGCGAGAAGGGGGGGCCAAACAAGGTTGGTCCCGACCTTTGGGGCGTTGTTGACCGTCCGATCGCCAGCCACGAAGGTTTTTCCTATTCCAGCGCCCTGCAGGAGTTTTCCAACGGCGGCCAGGAAAAATGGACATATGATCACCTCAACCACTTCCTGACGAGCCCGAAGGGTTACGTTCCGGGCACGGCGATGGGCTTTGCCGGTTTGAAGAAGGACGCCGAGCGCGCCGACCTGATCGCCTACCTGCGCACCCTGTCTGATAACCCGGTTCCGCTTCCGGAGCCTGAAGCTGCCGCACCTGCTGCAGATGCAGAGGCACCCGCTGCTGAAGGCGCTGCCGCACCCGCCGGTCAGGAACCAGCCGCCGAACAGCCTGCTGCTGAAGCACCTGCTGCTGCGTCGGCCACCGAGCAACAGCCGGCCGCTGAAGAAAAGCCTGCTGCAGCACCTGCAGAAGAAAACACAGCGCCTACTGAAGAGGCACCTGCTTCGAACGCGGAAGAGACAGCGCCGAAGTCCAACTGATCACATTATTGGATTTGCGATTTTCGAGACCCGGCCCACAAGGCCGGGTTTTTTGTGTGCAAGTGCAAGTTGGGTTTTCACAAAAGCCAATGGCTACAGAGAAGATTGGGCGCGCTTGCTGCCGAGGAACAGTGGGCATGATGGCTGTTCACGCAACGGATCAACTCACCATCGCCACACTGCGTGCGTGCGCATGTTTTAAGGCTTGCCGCTTGGCACATATTACATGGAGTTGAGAGGCAAGGGGGCGCGGGCTCGCCTGCCGCAAAGCCACGGGCGGATAAAAGTCTCCGCCCGGATCATGAATTTCAGGCGTCGCCCTTGTTGTCTTCCGACTGTGCAGCTGCCTCAACGGGTGCCTCGGCCTGGGCCTTCGGTCCGCCCTTCGAAACACCCACCATGGCAGGACGCAGCACGCGTTCGCCAATCGTGTAGCCGGCCTGAACCACCTGCAGCACCGTGTTGTTGGGAACGTCCGTATTTGGAATTTCAAACATGGCCTGATGGAAGTTGGGGTCGAATTTCTGGCCTTCGGGCTCCAGCTTCTTGACGCCGTGGCGTTCGAGCGCCGAAAGCATGGCGCGCTCGGTCATCTCAACCCCCTCGATCAAGGCTTTCAAGCCTGCGCTGCCGGCGCTCTTGTCCTCTTCGGGAATGGCATCCAGAGCGCGCCGCAGGTTGTCGGAAACGCCCAGCATATCGCGCGCAAAACCGGCGATCGAATAGGACTTTGCGTCTTTCACGTCACGCTCGGTGCGGCGGCGCAGGTTATCCATGTCCGCCGCGAGCCGCAGGAAGCGATCCTTCAATTCGGCGTTTTCCTGCTTCAATAGATCAGCCGCATCGGGCTCGGCGTCCCCTTGCTCGTTTTCAATCTCTGTTTCAGTCGCTTCTGCAACAGTCTCGTTGATTTCGCTCTCGTCAGGTCCGTTTTTCTTCGTCTCGTCGGTCATGACGTACTCCATTTGAATTCTTTGATGAACTTGCCGCCGATATCAGGTGTTGGGGATGAAAAATCAAGGCCAACCGAGCCCAAAGGCGATATTTTTGGCCAACAGAATGAACCTCATTGAGCGCAATGCCTCTAACTGGACGAGGCCATGCGTGACATCAATTGCGCGGTATAGTCGACCATTGGCACGATGCGGGAATAGTTAAGCCGCGTCGGCCCGATCACGCCCACAGCTCCGATGATCCGTTCATCGCCATCACGATAGGGTGCAACGATCAGCGACGATCCGGAAAGCGAAAACAGCTTGTTTTCCGAACCTATGAAAATCCGAACGCCTTGGCCATCTTCGGCCAGATCAAGAATATCGATCAGACTTTCCTTCTTTTCGAGATCGTCGAACAGGAGGCGCAGGCGCTCAAGGTCGGCGGCATCTTCGAAACTGTCGATCAGGTTTGAGCGGCCGCGCACGATCAGTCGCGCTGCCCGGTCCTCATCCGTCGAGCCTGCCCAAACGGCGAGACCACGTTCCACGAGGTCGCGCGAGAGCGTGTCGAGTTCGACGCGGATGGTTTGCCGGATCTTGTCAATCTCGCCGCGCACCTCCGGCAATGTGTGGCCTGAGAGGTGGGCATTCAGAAAATTGGCGGCCTCCGTCAGTTGGGAACTGGTCACGCCTGCTGGCAGCTCGATAATGCGGTTTTCCACCTGGTCGTGATCGCCCACCAGCACGGCCAGCGCCTTCGTTGAATCCAGTCGAATGAACTCCACATGTCGAAGCGTGGTATCGCTTTTCGTCGCGATAACCAGTCCCGCGCCGCGTGACATGCCGGATAACATCTGGCTGGCATCGTTCAGCATGGTTTCGATGGAATGGTCACGATTTGTAGCGCCGAATTGGCGTTCGATTTCATTGCGCTGGTCGGCAGGCAGGTCGCCGATCTGCATGAAGGCGTCAACGAAAAACCGCAGCCCCTGCTGGGTCGGCAGGCGGGCTGCACTTGTGTGCGGCGAATAGATAAGCCCCAACCCCTCCAGATCGCTCATGACATTGCGAACGGAGGCAGGCGAGAGCGACATTGGGAGCAGGCGGGAAAGATTGCGCGAACCGAGCGGTTCGCCGCTTTGCAGATAGCTGTCCACCAGCAATCTGAACACTTCGCGCGAACGCTCGTCCAACATGTCGATATTGTTTCCAGATGGCGTTCTGATCACCATTCGGCTTGCTTGTCCTCGCCTTTTTGAAAACCGTCACCTTGAAATATAGTAACCTGTAGCCGCTGCGCAAATGTTTTTCTGGCGCTGATCCTTTGCAAACCAGCCTTAAGGGTCTAAGACGCGCTTTAAACTGAAAGAGGTGATTTCATGAGGCCATCGGGACGAAAAACCGATCAGATGCGCGCCGTTTCCTTCGAGCGCAACTTTTCCAAACATGCAGAGGGTTCATGTCTCGTCAAGTTTGGCGACACACACGTTCTTTGCACGGCAAGTCTTGAGGAAAAGACGCCACCGTGGCTGCGCAATTCCGGCAAGGGCTGGGTCACGGCAGAATACGGAATGTTGCCGCGTGCCACCGGTGATCGTATGCGCCGTGAAGCCGCCAGTGGCAAGCAGAGCGGCCGCACGCAGGAAATCCAGCGTCTCATTGGCCGCTCGTTGCGCGCTGTCGTCGATCTGGAAGCGCTCGGCGAGCGCCAGATCACCATTGATTGTGATGTCATTCAGGCCGACGGCGGCACGCGAACCGCCTCCATCACGGGAGCCTGGATTGCCCTGCGCGACTGCCTGTCCTGGATGGAGCAGCGCGGCATGATCAAGGTCGATCGCGTCCTCAAGGACCATGTCGCGGCCATTTCCTGCGGCATCTTTGCAGACCAGCCCGTTCTGGACTTGGATTATCTGGAAGATTCCTCTGCCGAGACGGACGCCAATTTCGTCATGACCGGCTCGGGAGGCATTGTCGAAATTCAGGGCACCGCCGAAGGCCAGCCCTTCAGCGAAGATCAGTTCGCCACCTTGATGGGGCTTGCCAAAGCCGGTATCGCCGACCTGGTTGCCATGCAGAAGAAGACCATCGAGGGCTGAGCAAGGGCGAAGGGACGCAAGATGCCATTACCGATTGAGGGCATCCTGGAGACAGCGCTCTATGTGCACGATCTCGAGGCTGCCGAAGCCTTCTATGGCGGGCTTTTGGGCCTCGAAGTGGTTACCAAGGCGGAGGGACGGCATGTGTTCTTCCGCTGTGGCCCTGGTATTCTCCTTGTATTCAATGCGGATGCCACGCGCAGTGAATCGGTCAAGACGAACTTTCCCGTGCCAGCCCACGGCACGACCGGCCAGGGCCATGCCTGCTTTCGCGTCGCAAGGGAAAACATCGAGGCGATCCGTGCCAAACTCGTTGCTGCGGACGTTGAAATTGAGGCCGATTTCTGCTGGCCGAACGGAGCTCGGTCGATTTATTTCCGCGATCCGGCGGGCAACAGCCTGGAATGCGCTGAACCGGCTCTATGGGGTATAGATGACACGCAAGCTTGAAACCAAAACCATTATTGTGGCGAGCCACAATGCGGGCAAGATCCGCGAGATCAACGAGTTGATCGGGCCTCTTGGCTTCGAGGGAAAATCGGCTGCCGAACTGAACTTCGAGACACCGGAAGAAACCGGCACAACCTTCGAGGAAAACGCCATGATCAAGGCATTGGCTTCCGCGAAGGCATCGGGAATGCCCGCTCTTTCCGACGATTCGGGCATTGCGATCGACGCGCTCAATGGGGCCCCCGGCGTTTATACGGCTGACTGGGCAGAAACGGGCGATGGCACGCGCGACTTTGCCATGGCCATGGAGAAGGTGGAAAAGGCGCTGCAGGAAAAGGGCGCGACGACGCCAGAAGCGCGAACCGCGCGCTTCGTCTCTGTGCTTTGTATGGCCTGGCCGGATGGCCACACGGAAACCTTCCGCGGTGAAGTGGAAGGCGAAATCGTATGGCCGCCGCGTGGCACGGCCGGTTTTGGCTACGACCCCATTTTCCAGCCAAAGGGGCATGCGCGGACCTTCGGTGAAATGACGTCCGACGAAAAGCACGGATGGAAGCCGGGCGACGCGGAGGCCCTGTCTCACCGCGCCCGTGCCTTCAAGCTTTTTGTCGAAACCGGTCTCGAGGCCTGATTGATGCCCAATGTGACACCGTTGATCCAGCCCGACACCGGTGAGCCGGGCTTCGGTGTCTATCTGCACTGGCCGTTTTGCGCGGCCAAATGCCCCTATTGCGATTTCAACAGCCACGTTCGCCATCAGCCGGTTGATCAGCCGCGCTTTATCTCGGCGTTCTTGCAGGAGATGAAGACGATGCGCGAGGTGAGTGGTCCGCGCACGGTCACCTCAGTCTTCATTGGCGGTGGCACGCCGTCTCTGATGGAGCCGGCAACCGTTGAAGCGATCCTCAACGGCATCGCAGACTATTGGCATATGCCGGACGGTATTGAAATCACCATGGAGGCCAATCCCTCCAGCGTGGAGGCCGAGCGCTTCCGCGGATACCGGGCAGCAGGCGTCAACCGGGTCTCGATGGGCGTGCAGGCGCTCAATGACAGGGACCTGAAATTTCTCGGCCGTCTGCACGATGTGGCCGATGCGCTTCGTGCGATCAAACTGGCGCGCGAAATCTTTCCGCGCATGTCATTCGATCTGATCTATGCCCGCCCAGGACAGACAGTCGAGGCCTGGGAGGCCGAGCTTGCCCAGGCAATTGATCTCGCCGTGGACCATCTCTCACTCTATCAACTGACGATCGAGGAGGGCACACCCTTCTTTGCACTCCACAAGGCGGGTAAGCTTATTGTTCCCGATGGAGACCAGTCGGCGCATCTCTATGAGGCGACGCAGGAAATTACAGCGCGTTTTGGGCTGCCGGCCTATGAAGTGTCCAATCACGCCCGTCCGGGTGCCGAAAGCCGCCACAATCTCACTTACTGGCGCTATGGCGATTATGCGGGCATCGGCCCCGGCGCACATGGCCGGCTGACCAAAGGCAGCGCGAAGATCGCAACAGCAACAGAGCGCCACCCCGAAACCTGGCTCGATCTGGTTGAAAGCAAAGGCCACGGCATCCGCGACGAAGAGTTTTTGGATCACGAAGAGCAGGCCGACGAATTGCTGCTGATGGGGCTTAGACTGCGCGAGGGCGTCGATCTCGCCAGATGGCAGGCGCTCTCGGGCCGTTCGCCCGATCCGAAACGCGAAGAAGCCTTGTTGGAATACGGTTTTATAGAGCGGCTCGGCAACTCGCGCTTGCGCTGCACCCCGGCTGGCATGCTGATACTCGATTCCGTCGTTGCCGATCTGGCCTGTTAATCGCGTCTTTGGCGCAGACGCTTCATTCAGACAACGGTGCCTTTGGGTCACCAACGCGATGAACGCGTCGTTTGATCTCCGCCTGCAATGTCAGACGGAAAAAGAAAGGGCCGACATTTCTGTCGGCCCCTGGTCCGCCTAGTTTATTCGTTGATCAGGCGCTTCAGCAGTTCGATTTCGTGATTGAGCTTCTGATCGGCAGTGATCAGCTCCTCAATCTTGCGAACGGCATGCAGCACAGTCGTATGGTCGCGACCGCCGAAACGACGCCCGATTTCAGGGAAGGAACGCGGCGTCAGCGTCTTCGAAAGATACATGGCAATCTGGCGCGGCTTGACGATCACGCGTGTGCGCCGATTGGAAACGAGTTCCTGACGCGATACATTGTAATGACGGGCCACGACGCGCTGGATATCTTCAATGCGCACGCGGCGCGGCTCACCAGCGCCAACCAGATGGGCCAGAAGCTCATCCACCCGCTCGATCGAAAGATCAGGCTCAAACGAACGACGGAAGAGAAGCTGATTGAATGCGCCTTCCAGCTCACGACCGCTAGCGGTCACGGTGCGTGCCACATGGGTGAGCACGTCTTCTTCAATATCGAGGGATGGATCTTCTTGACGTGCCGTTTCCAGACGGCGCTTGAGGATCTCAAGCCGCATTTCAAGGTCCGGGCCTTCCATCTCAATGGCCACACCGCCCTGCAAACGTGAGCGGACGCGCGGGTCGAGCGATTCCAGCTCCCAGGGCGCGCGGTCAGCGGCCACCACCACCTGCTTTGCGCTGTCGAGCAAAGAGTTCAACAGATGGCAGAATTCGTTCTGGATCGATTTACCCTGAAGGAACTGCATGTCGTCAATCACCAGAAGGTCGATATTGCGCAGCGACTCTTTCAGCGACAGCGCATCATTGTCACGAATTGCCGTTGCAAAACGCCACATGAAATATTCCGCCGTCAGATAAACAACGCGTGGGTTACGCGGGCTTTGAATGGCCGCAGAGGCAATGGCCTGCAGAAGGTGCGTCTTGCCAAGCCCGACGCTGGAATGGATGAAAAGCGGGTTGAAGCGCACTGCGCCTGAACCGGCCTCCGCGATTGTTTTTGCTGCCGCCAGAGCAACGCGGTTCGATGAGCCTTCCACGAAGCTATCAAACGTGTAGCGGCCATCAAGCGGCGAACCGAACAGCGGCGATGCGGACGAAGCCGTGCGGCCTGTGCTGGAAACAGCACTTAATGCGGCCTGCGAAATCGGCTGTGCATGATGGCGCTTGGGAGCCGCCTGCTGTGCACCTTCAACAGGGCTGCGATCGCTCGCTTCGTGGGCGTCCTGTTTGACGGAAGAACTGCGCATTGCGCTGCGCACAAGGATCTCCACCTTCAAGATTTCCTTGTTTTCTTCCTGAAAAAGAGACGTGATCAGGTCGAGGTAACGGTTGTTGATCCAGGACTTCAGAAACGTGGTCGGGACAGTCAGTCGCACAACACTCTTTGATACAGAATGAAGCTTCAGGCGGCCAAACCAGCTGGCATATACGTCCTGACCGACCTTTGCTTTCAAGCGGGCACTGAAGCGCTCGAAAAGCTCATTGTGATTCATGTCCTCGTTTTCCCCCGACTGCCCTTTTTGCACGTCCAGCTCTGCCGCCGCTTTCTGAACCTGCTCATTATTTGTTAGTGCCTGCAAACGCATCATGCCGCCTCTTGTTTTTTGAAGGCTTCCGCGACGGATCGCAGAACATGCCTCTCATTTTTGTCATAAAGATGCAGCTCAACCGAAAAACATCAAACCGCCAGCACTCAGATCGCAAGTCCCCACTCGATCTGGCCGTTCAATCCTCATTTTTCATTAAGTCCGGTTGCCGCCGCTTCAATAAATGCGGACCCCTCGTTATTGGTCCGCTTTGCCGGTTTTCTTTATCGTCTCTGTCCCCGCCTTGCCTCTTTTCCTAAGCCACGTTTCAGGCAATAATCTCCGCATCGTGCTGCTCGAAAAACAGCCCGTCACTTGACCTTACCAAGTTTGAAAAGCAGCCCGGAACCGGACCGCAACAAAGGCTCGAAATCCCGGGAAAGCCCCGCTGGATTTTATGATCGGGAAGGAGATTTCCCAGACTGTCCCCAGCCCCTTTGTTGAAGTTATTAAGGCAGGATCGAACCGAAATTTCAATCCGGATTTTCAGCCATTTTTAACCATCGGCCATTGACTCTGAGAGCCGATTTGAATCCATCGAAAAGCGCCTGTGAAGAATCGCTTATGAATCAATGGGATTCAAAATCGGACTTCTCCGAAAGGCCAAAAAACAAAAAATAAAAAATTTCGGCTTGACTCACTGTTCTTATGAACTCACCCACAGTGAACTTGGATGTTTTCCGATTACCTTGAATAAGGCATTGAAAAGAAAGATTTTTTCGTGTCGCAAAAGCGTCAATTTGTGCGGCGTTTTTTTCGCCAGATGACAGAGCAAAAACCTCCTGCGGAGGAAATGTGAACGTGTTGAATTAACGAGCAGAAATCCGCTAGCGGGTGAATCTGAAAAGCCCGGCGCGACGCCAGGCTCAACAAAAAGGCAAAAATTTCGGAATGTACGTTAGGCTCAAAGAGCCTTAACGCGGCTCGCCAGACGCGATACCTTGCGCGATGCCGTGTTGGCATGCATCACGCCCTTGCCGGCAGCACGCATCAGCTCGGGCTGAGCATTGCGCAGGGCTTCCTGTGCTGCGGACTTGTCGCCGGAAGCAATCGCTTCTTCAACCTTGCGAACGAAGCCGCGGACGCGCGAACGGCGTGCCTTGTTGACTGCGGTGCGGCGTGCGATCTTGCGGGTCGCTTTCTTCGCCGAAGCTGTATTGGCCATTTGTGCCTCTCTTGCAAATTCGAACCAAACCCAACCCCGCCGCACAAACCCTATGCGATGTTACGTCGAAGCTGTTTGGGAGCTTTCCAGAAATGCCGCTTGACGCGGTTTCTCTTTAATGTGGGCGGCGTATAACCGGAAAGAGAGCAGCAGTCAACGCGCAAATTGGACTCTGAGGTGCTTTTTGCTGCGGTTTTGCGGGAAATCCGCCTGCGGTCTCTATTTCTGACATTTCGGACAATAGAATGTCGAACGTCCCGCCTGAACAATGCGTTTCAGCGACTGTCCGCATCCTTCGGTCCGGCATGGTTCCCCCTCCCGATCATAAACGGAAAAGCGATGCTGGAAATAGCCGAGTGAGCCATCGGTCTGAATATGGTCTTTCAAGCTGGAGCCTCCCGCTTGTATGGCCTCGGCAATCACCTCCCTGATGGCTTCTGCCAGCAGCGGCAGGCGCGCTGAGGGCTTTCCGGCTTTCGTCACCAATGTGCCAGCCATTCTCTTTGGCGACAATCTGGAGCGATAGAGCGCCTCACAGACATAGATATTGCCGAGACCCGCAATGTTGGCCTGATCGAGCAGGGCGGACTTCAAGGGTTGTTTCTTGCCTGCAAAGACGGCTGCCAAATGCTCTGCAGAAAGACTGTTTCCCGTAGGCTCCGGACCAAGGTTCATCAAAAACGGGTGATCAGCAAGCCGGGCAGTGTCCGCCATCAACATAAAGCCGAACCGGCGCGGGTCGTTATAGATCACCCGCCGCCTTTGGCCGTCCTTCTCCAGATGAAAGATGACGTGGTCGTGTTTTTCATCTTTTGAGCGCGGATGGTGAAACACGACCGGTGCCTCCGCGGTATCGCCCTCTTCAATCCGGTAGGAGCCGGACATGCCAAGATGGGCAATCACCGTCAGGCCACCCTCAATGTGTATGAGCAGGTATTTGGCGCGGCGTGCCAGCGCCTCAATGCGGCGGCCTTCCAGAGCGGCTGAAAAATCTTCAGGAAACGGAAAGCGCAAATCCGGCCGACGCAATTCCAGGCGCAGGATGTTTGCCTCCTCCATGGACGGCGCAAGGCCACGTTTGACGGTTTCCACTTCGGGCAGTTCCGGCACCTTGTGCGATCTCCTGTTTGAACCCTGGGCAATCTGGTTTATAGACGGCGGCATGAAATGACGCAGGCAACCTGAATAGCGCGAACCTTTGTGTTGCGCTATGGTCGTAGCGGACGAATTCGAGTGGAGTTTTTAAATGACTGAGGCCCGCACCACAGCAGACGGTGGCATGGAAACATCCTATGGTTTTCGCCAGGTGCAGGATGGCGAAAAGCAGGGGCTCGTCAACGAGGTCTTTCACAAGGTCGCCAAGCGCTACGACATCATGAACGATGTCATGTCCGCAGGCCTGCACCGGGTTTGGAAAGACGCTATGGTGGCCGCGCTTGGCCCGCGTAAGTCATCGGATTATCGTACGCTTGATGTTGCCGGTGGCACCGGCGATATCGCTTTTCGTATTGTCGAAGCATCCGGCAAAAACGCCCATGTCACCGTTCTCGATATCAACGGCTCCATGCTCGGCGTCGGCGAGGAGCGGGCAGCGAAAATGGGACTCTCCGATAACCTCGACTTCGTAGAGGCCAATGCCGAGAGCCTGCCCTTCGAAGACAATTCTTTCGATGCCTATACAATCGCGTTTGGCATTCGCAACGTACCGCATATCGATGTGGCGCTGAAGGAAGCTTACCGCGTGCTCAAGCGTGGCGGACGCATTCTCGTTCTGGAGTTTTCAGATGTCGAAATGCCGCTGCTCGATAAATTTTACGATCAATGGTCCTTCAAGGCGATTCCACAATTCGGCAAAGCAATCACTGGCGAGGCCGAACCCTATCAATATCTCGTGGAATCCATCCGCAAATTCCCCAATCAGCGAGACTTCGCAGCCATGATCACAAAAGCAGGCTTCTCGCGCGTGAATTTCTCCAATTACACTGGCGGCATTGCTGCCCTGCATTCCGGCTGGAAACTCTGATCCTATGAGCACGATTGGCGCATATGGCCGGATTATCCGGGTCGGTTGGGTTTTGGCGCGTGAAGGGGTCATTTCGGCCTTGCCGTCAGAAGGTCTGCCGTTGCCGGTTCGCGCAGCGAAGAGCTTGGCCGGCCTCTTTGCCCGCCGCCGCGCCAAGGGCGAGGCCCGTTCTGACCGGCTGGCACGCGCAGTGGAGCGCCTCGGCCCTTCCTACGTGAAGATGGGTCAGTTTTTGGCCACACGCCCGGATGTTGTCGGGCCTGAATTCGCCGCTGATCTTTCGCTCTTGCAGGATCGCATGGCAACATTTCCAATGAGCGAGACCGAAGCCCGTATCCGGGAATCACTGGGGCGTCCGCCGGAAGAGCTTTTTGCGCATATCTATAACCCTATCGCCGCCGCCTCGGTCGCGCAGGTCCATCCCGCAGAGATTGTCGAAGATGGTGCGCTCAAGAAGGTTGCTCTGAAGGTCATTCGTCCCGGTGTGCGAAAGCGCTTCGTTCATGATCTTGAAGCCATGTATCTGGTTTCGCGATTGCAGGAACGGTTTATGCCGAATGCCCGCCGCTTGAAGCCGGTGGAGGTGACGCGCACGCTGGAGCAGACGACCCGCATTGAAATGGATTTGCGCCTCGAGGCTGCCGCCATTTCCGAGTTGGCCGAAAACACCAAGGATGATCCGGGCTTCCGCGTGCCGGCAGTCGATTGGGAAAGAACCGGCCGCGACGTTGTCACCATGGAATGGATCGATGGCGTCAAAATGTCGGATATCGAGGGCCTGCGGGCCGCCGGTCACGACCTTCACGCGCTGGCCGACACCTTGATCCAATCGTTTCTGCGGCACACGTTGCGTGACGGCTTCTTCCACGCCGATATGCACCAGGGCAATCTGTTCGTCGATGGCAATGGACTGATCGTGGCTGTCGATCTCGGGATCACCGGTCGTCTGAACAAGAAGGAGCGCCGCTTCCTCGCCGAAATTCTCTATGGCTTCATCACGCGTGATTATCGCCGTGTTGCCGAAGTGCATTTCGAGGCGGGTTATGTGCCGGCCTATCACGACGTGGACAGCTTTGCGCAGGCCATTCGAGCCATCGGCGAACCGATCCACGGGCAACCGGCGGAGACCATCTCCATGGCGAAACTGTTGACGCTGCTCTTCGAAGTGACCGAGCTTTTCGACATGGAAACACGCCCCGAACTCCTGATGCTTCAAAAAACCATGGTCGTCGTGGAAGGTGTCGCCCGCACGCTGAACCCCAATTTCAACATGTGGAAGGCTTCAGAGCCGGTGGTCGCGGGCTGGATACGCATGAATCTGGGTCCAAGGCGCATCGCAACCGACATTCAGGCCGGCCTCAAGGGTGCCGTTCGGCTTGCCGAAGCCTTGCCCGAGATTGCCGCACAAACGGAAAAACTGCACGCCGAACTGATGGATATGAGCGAGAAGGGCCTGCGCTTCGACCCGGAGACCGCTCAGGCCATCGGAAAGGCCGAAGCGCATCACACACGCTGGGGTCGGGTCGCGCTCTGGGTGATTGCAGCCGCCTCCGTCTACATAGCCTGGCGCCTGTCAATCTAGCCGAGGCCGTTTGTCTTTCGCCCCGGCATCCTCCAGCTGCTCCAGCAAAACCTCCTGGATCTCTGTCAGCCGTTCCCATTGGCGCATCAACATGTGGTCGAGCTTTTCGTGTAGCTGGCGGATTTCCAGCTCGGCCTTCAGGTTGATCTGATAATCATTCTGTGCACGTTGCCGGTCCTTTGATTCCTGTCGCTTCTGGCTCATCATGATCAGAGGTGCCTGGATGGCAGCCAGGCAGGAAAGCGCCAGATTGAGGAGAATAAAGGGATAGGGGTCGAAACGATCGGCGGCAAAAAGCGCTGAAACATTGAAGCCCATCCAAACGGCCAGCACCAAGGCAAACGCAATGATGAAGGTCCAGCTCCCGCCAAAGGTCGCCACCTTGTCTGCCAACCATTCGCCAAAGGTCGCATTCTCCGAATATTCTTCCTCCGCGTCGTCGGAGATTACCGCGTGATTGACCATCGCATCGACCACTTCACGGTCGAGATCGGTCAATTCACCTCGTTCGCGGCGGATCAGATCTTCAAGATAGTGCCGGCGGGCAGCCGCGAGATCCCTACGACAGACAAAGTCCGATTGACGCCAGTTGGGTGTGTCCCGGTCCAGCATTTCGGCAATCTGCGGGCTGATGCTGGCCGCAGGCACGCCGTCCTTGGCCGGAAAGCTCTCGCCGCATACACCGCAAACATGTTTCGCCTTACCCTTCGGTAGCACAGACATCACGGGTCTCCTGATCCACATTCACGCATGCTTAGCCAAGCAGATGAGCGCGCGTCCAGAAATACTTTTAGTGAGATGAGTGGGTAACCTATCGAAATGATATTGGCGCGTTTTGCGCGGCGGTTATTTCCGCAACAGACAAGACGCGGACAATCTTGCCGTCGAGATAGCGCAGCGTGACGGCTGCATGCTCGTCGTCGTAGGAGCCTGTTGCTTCTCGGGCAAGTATCACCTGATAGTCGCGCTGGTAGGCGTCAATGGCGGTCATTCGCACACAGGCATGGGTATTGATCCCGCAAAGAACGATCTCCCCTGCATTCAGTTCTTTCAAAATGATGTCCAGATCAGTGCCAAAAAATGCGCTGTAGCGTTTCTTGACGATGACGATGTCGCCAACGTCGATATCAAGCCCCTCGGCGATTTCGACCTCTCGCGTGCCTTTTATATTGGCAACTATATTTCTGTCGCGCATCTCCAGAAACGCGTCTGAAAGATCGGCTTCGAACTCCTGCCGAATCCAGATCACCGGCCAGCCGCAGGAACGAAAATGCCGCACCAGACGATTGGTATTCTCGATCAATTTCGAGCGCTGCTCCGGCTCCCATTGAGCCAGAAAACCATTCAGCATATCGATGACAATAAGGACTGGCATTTTTCCAAAAAAATAGGCGGGTTTTATCCCGCCTATCAAAAGGTTGCGACGAACGTGTGACTATCGCCCGAGGCTCTATCCGCGCAGTGTCCCGCCTGTCGACTTCTCGACATTCGCAACGATTCGACCTGTCAGCGCCTCAAAATCGTCGTCTGTCAGCGTTTTTTCCATAGGCTGGATCATCACTTCGATAGCAACGGATTTCTTGTTCTCACCCAGCGATGCGCCTTCGAAAATATCGAAGACATTGACATTAGTAATGAGTTTTCTGTCAGCGCTCGACGCCGCCCGCAGAACCGCACCGGCTTCCACTGTCTTGTCGACCACGAAAGCATAGTCGCGCTTGACGGCCTGGAACTGTGAAAGTGCCAGAACAGGCTTGGTGCGCGTGGCTTTTTTCTTCGGCTCGGGCATGGCGTCGATGAAAACTTCAAAGCCGCAAAGCGCGCCGGAGACGTCCAATGCATCAAGAACCTTGGGGTGAAACTCACCGAAATAGCCAAGCACGATCTTCGGTCCCATCTTGATGGTGCCGGAGCGGCCAGGATGGAACCATTCAGGTCCACCATTTTCGATCTGCACATTGGCCATCGGCATGCCGCAGGCTTCCAGAACAGCCAGAGCATCGGCCTTGGCGTCATAAACGCCGACAGGCTGACCGCCGCCGGTCTTGCCGTTTGACCACATGCGGCCAGCGCCTGCCAGCGTGGCCGTACCTCGACGGACACCACCGGCAACGCGGCGCTGCTGGTCCGGCGTATCGCCTTCATAGGTCCCCGAGACCTCGAAGATCGCCACATCACCATAGCCACGGTCTGCATTGCGCTGTGCGCCGGTAAGAAGGCCTGGCAGCAGCGATGGGCGCATGTCCGACATATCGGCTGCAATCGGGTTCTCGAGCTTCAGTTCAGGCGCACCACCTCCAAAAAGAGCGGCCTGCTCGGCGGGAATGAACGACCATGTGACGGCCTCCATCATGCCGCGGGCTGCCAGCGCCCGCTTTGCCGAACGGGTGCGGATCTGAAGCGTGGTCAGAACCTTGCCGTTGACTGCCCCCATGCTCGGAAGCGGGGTCGCGACGACCTTGTCCACGCCATGGATGCGCAGCACCTCTTCCACCAGATCAGCCTTGCCTTCGATATCTGGTCGCCAGGAAGGGACAGAAACCTTCAGAACGTCCCCTGAGCCTTCTACGTCAAAGCCGAGCCTTTCAAGGATTGTGCGGCTTTCCGAGGCGGGAATATCCAATCCGGTCAGACGTTTGACCTCGGACACCGGGAAATCGATAACTTTGGCCGTGTAGCCATCATATCCGGTGACAGAGATTTCTGCCGGCGTGCCACCGCACATGTCCAGCACCAGCTCGGTTGCGCGGTTGAGGCCGGGGACCATGTATTCCGGGTCAACGCCGCGCTCGAAACGGTAGCGCGCATCGGTGATAATGCCGTGGCTGCGGCCGGATTTGGCAATGTTCATCAGGTCCCAGAGAGCAGACTCGATCAGCACATCAACGGTGTTTTCGTCACAACCGGAATGCTCGCCGCCCATGATGCCGCCGATGGATTCGACACCATTGTCGTCGGCAATCACCACATTGGACGGGTTCAGCTTATATTCCCGCTCATCAAGCGCCAGAACGGTCTCACCGTCCTTGGCGCGGCGAACAACGAGATTGCCCTTTACCTTGGCAGCATCGAACACGTGCAGCGGGCGGCCCTGATCGAAGGTCAGGTAGTTGGTCATATCCACCAGCGCATTGATGGGACGGAGGCCAATCGCATTCAGGCGCTTCTGCATCCAAACCGGGCTCGCACCGTTTTTCACGCCCTTCACCAGCCGTAGCGCGAAACCGGGGCAGAGATATTTGTCCTCTTCTGCAAAGTCGAGCGTCACGGTCGGCGTCGTTTTGCCGTCTTCCTTGAACGATGGTGCCGCCGCTGTCTTCAACGTGCCGAGGCCGGAAGCCGCCAGATCGCGCGCGATACCATATACGCCGGCGCAATCGGGCCGGTTCGGCGTCAGGTTGATCTCTATGACGGGATCATTCAGTCCTGCATAGGCAGCAAAGCTCGTGCCGATCGGCGCATCTTCCGGCAGATCGATAATGCCATCGTGATTGTCGGAAATGTTGAGCTCCTTTTCAGAGCACATCATGCCATGGCTCTCCTGCCCACGGATTTTGCCGACGGAAATGGTGATGTCTAGACCCGGAATATAGGTATTGGCCGGCGCAAAGGCGCCCACCAGACCCGCGCGCGCATTCGGCGCACCACAGATCACCTGCAAAGGCTTGCCGTCGCCCTGATCGACAGACAGCACCTTCAGCCGGTCGGCTTCCGGATGTGGAACCGCAGAGACAATCTTGGCAATCACAAAAGGCGCATAGGCTGCACGGTCGTCAACATCTTCGACCTCAAGGCCAATAGCCGTCAGGCGTTCGCAGATTTCGTCCAGAGTGGCATCGGTATCAAGATGATCCTTGAGCCAGGAGAGTGTGAATTTCATTGTCTTTCTAATCCCAATTGGCCGGCGGAAATGTGGCCTAATTTCGTCCTAGAGCGCTAAAAGGTTAAAGCCGCATGCCTTTGGCCGCATCTCGCCCGTTTCAAACTCCAAAGAAGTCATTGCAAAACCTACCCGGTGTTCAAGCGACCTTTCTCGGTGCTACTGCGCCTGGGGCCTTTCTGCCCTTCAGCATTCCGTCAATAGACAGGTCCTCGTCCACATCGGGCCAGTGGATGCCATCAAGCATGAGCTCGACATTATTGCGTTGTGCCTGTGTTGCCGCGAGAAGCCTTGGATACCACCAAAGCGGCGTGGAAACATGGCGCCCATCTGCAAGGGCCACATGCAGCATTTGGGGATCGCACCAGGCTTCAACCGGGCGTTCGCTTTCCGGGTAGTCAGCCGAAATATTCATTCCATGCCTCCAGTATCTCGTTCCGGTGTTCCTCGATGATCGACAATATGCGCCTCATTTGCTGTGGGTTAAAGCCCCCGTTCTTCGCAATCTCAAGCTCGCTTAGCCAAATCTTTGCGCGTTTGCCATCGGCATCCACGTGTATGTGAGGCGGCTCGGTTCCATCTGCTGAATAGAAATGAAACCGGAAGCCATATTTGCGAAGAACTGTCGGCATGACTTAAAAGCTCAAACCGCCGAATAGTGTCGGCATGTCGAGCGGGCGGAAGCCGTAGTGGTTCATCCAGCGGACGTCCGCGTTGAAATAGTCGCGCAGATCCGGCATACCGTATTTCAGCGTCGCGAGGCGGTCGATGCCCATGCCCCAGGCAAAGCCTTGATATTCATCCGGGTCGATGCCGCCATAGCGCAGCACATTCGGGTTCACCATGCCGCAGCCGAGGATTTCCATCCAGTCGCTGCCCTCACCAAACTTCACGATCGGCCCGGAGCGGTCGCATTGAATATCCACCTCGAAAGACGGTTCCGTGAAGGGGAAGTAGGACGGGCGGAAGCGCATCGTCACGCTATCGACTTCGAAGAACGACTTGCAGAATTCTTCCAGTGCCCAGCGCAGATGCCCGACATGGATCATCTTGTCGATCACGAGACCTTCCACCTGGTGGAACATGGGCGAATGGGTTGCGTCCGAATCCTGCCGGTAGGTCTTGCCGGGAATGGCGATGCGGATCGGCGGCTTCTGGGCTTCCATCGTACGAACCTGCACAGGCGACGTATGGGTACGCAGCACCTTGCGCTCACCGTTTTCGTCCGGTGGCAGGAAAAATGTATCGTGCATTTCGCGGGCCGGATGGCCTTCGGGGAAGTTCAGTGCGGTGAAGTTATAATAGTCCGTCTCGATATCCGGGCCTTCGGCAATCGAAAAACCCATATCCGCGAGAATAGCGGTGATTTCATCGGTCACCTGGCTGATCGGGTGAATGCGCCCGATTTCCGCAGGCGACTGGCGCACCGGCAGGCTGACATCAACCGTCTCCGCAGCAAGCCGGGCATTGATGGCGGCTTCCTTCAAAACCGTCTTCTTTGCCGCAATCGCGTCGCCGATCTCGTTTTTCAGCGCGTTGATGGCCGCGCCGCGTGTCTGGCGCTCTTCCGGCGTCATCTTGCCAAGCGTCTTCAGGAGTTCGGAAATGGAACCCTTTTTGCCCAGCGCATTGACGCGAACGGCCTCAATGGCCGCCTCGTCAGAGGCATTTTCGATTTCATCCAGAAGGGACGATTTCAGACTTTCAAGATCGGACATTGATGTCACCCGTCTTATTTTAAAGGTTTAGGAATGAAAAAACCCGCGCCAGCCCTGCCAGCGCGGGTTTCCCAATATTCAATTGTCAAAAGCTTGGGAAGCGCTGGCTTAACGAACCGCGCTTTCAAACTCGTTGGTCGTGCCGGCATCCTTCAGATAGGCAAGAGCCTTCTTGGATGCTTCAACCAGAGCCGCAAATGCTTCTGCCTCATGGATCGCCATGTCGGAGAGAACCTTACGGTCGATTTCGATGCCAGCCTTGTTCAGACCGTCGATGAAACGGCCATAGGTGAGGCCGTGTTCGCGAACGGCAGCGTTGATGCGCTGGATCCACAGAGCGCGGAAGTTGCGCTTGTTCACCTTGCGGTCGCGGTAAGCGTACTGCTTGGAACGGTCAACGGCAGCCTTGGCTGTACGGATGGTGTTCTTGCGGCGGCCGTAGAAACCCTTGGCGGCCTTCAGAACTTTTTTATGCTTTGCGTGGGCGGCAACGCCTCTCTTTACGCGTGACATGTCATGATCTCCTTAAATATCGTTCTGAATTACTTGCCGTTGGGCAGGTAGTTCTTGATGACCTTCTCGCCATCAGCCTTTGCCAGCACCATGGTGCCGCGCGCATCGCGGATGAACTTGTTGGTCCGTTTGATCATGCCATGACGCTTGCCAGCGGCAGCCGCCTTGACCTTGCCGGATGCGGTGATTTTGAACCGCTTCTTGGCAGACGATTTCGTCTTCATCTTGGGCATTTTGCTACTCCGTTCTTGGTATTGGGAAAGCTGGTTGAAGAGGCCAGCTTCAGCATTTTGAACAGCCACGGCATGCCCTGCCGGACCGTTCGGACGCGCGTATATAACCGGGGAGGCTTTAAAGTGCAACGGGGCGGCGGAGATTCTTTTCATTGCCGCCAATGTCCATCTCTAAAGCGAAAAGCCGCCGAAATTCGGCGGCTTGATGGGTGAAACCGACGAGGCTTAGCTTACTTCGGCGCCAGAACCATCATCATCTGACGGCCTTCCAGCTTCGGTTCGGCTTCAACCTTGGCGATATCGACAGTATCTTCCTTCACCTGCATCAGCAGTTTCATGCCGAGTTCCTGGTGAGCCATTTCGCGGCCACGGAAGCGAAGAGTAACCTTGACCTTGTCACCATCCTCGAAGAACCGGTTCATCGCTTTCATCTTCACCTCATAGTCGTGGGTGTCAATGTTCGGACGCATCTTGATCTCCTTGATCTCGATGGTCTTCTGCTTCTTGCGCGCCTCGGCTGCTTTCTTCTGGTTCTGGTATTTCAGCTTCCCTAGGTCGAGAATTTTGCAGACAGGCGGATCGCCGTTTGGCGCGATCTCTACCAGGTCCAGCCCCGCATCCTCAGCCATCTGCAACGCTTCTTCCGTCGCAACGACGCCCAGGTTTTCACCTTCGGCATTGATAAGCTGTATCTTCGGTATGCGGATTTCTCTATTGGCGCGTGGTCCCTCCTTGACTGGGGCGCCGGCTTTGTGGGGTCTGCGAATGGTCGTGGTCTCCTTGAATAGTTGACAGGCGATTTTGCTAATCAGAATGTTTTGTCGGCAATGTGTTCATTTGCACGAGCGAGTCAATAGCACGGTTTTAATAAAAAATCACCACCTGCTATATAGGCTGAAAAACCACGCTTACAACGGTTCCCTCAGGCTCCGCTGCAAGCCGAGCCGGATTTCGTCCTCCACTTGCCGGCTGACTTCTTTGCGGTTGCTGGCCGCTGTGAAGGCAATGGCGGGCATAAACGAAACCTCCACATCCAGCGCGCCTTCCTTGAGAATACCGGACAGGTGCGGCAGCAGTTCCACATCGCCGGGCCAGGCCGCAAGAGGCCGGTGAAAGCGCCCCATCGCAAGGCCGTTCAGTTTCGTATAGGCAAGCGAGGTCGGCTGAACCCAGACGATCTGGTCCGCGACATCCCGAACCGCGGAGGTTGCCGCCCCGAAGAGCGAGGATTTGATTGGCAGGACTCGATTGCCGTCAGAGGTTGTTCCTTCCGGAAACAGCACAACAATCTCATCAGCCGAAAGCCTCTGAGCAATTTCGTTGACCTGGTGGCCGGTCTTCCGGCGGTCTTCCCGCTGAATGAAGATGCTGGCCTGCAGTCTAGCCAGATGACCGAAAATCGGCCAGTCCCGCACCTCGGACTTTGCCACGAAAACAACATCGACGACTGCGCCAAGCACGAGAATATCAAGCCATGAGGCGTGGTTGCAGGCAATCATCAATGGACGCCGCTTTTCAAGACTGCCGCGCGTGTGGATGCGAAGGCCGAGAAGCTTGCAGACGATACGATGCCAGAGCCCAGGCAGATATCGCCGTAACCGGAGATCAAGAAAGAGGCACAGGATCTGTACAGGCGCAAGAACGGCTGTCACGACCGCGACGGCGGTCAGGATCACTCCAATGCGCAATGTGTTGATCAAGGCATTCCCCGAAAGGCGGATTTCTGTTCGGGGAAATCAGCTAGACGAGATCGAGCCGCATGACAAGCGCGGTGGTTTTCCGGCCATCGCGATCGGCATAGTAGCCCTTGCGCTCAGCAACGGTGGCAAAGCGCAGCTTCCGATAGAGTGCAATGGCAGGCGCATTGCCTTCATCCACCTCCAGAAACACGGTTTCACCGCCTCTATATTTGATTTCCTTGATTGCGCTCTGCATCAGCCGCCAGCCAAGGCCGTGCCCGGCCCATCTGGTATCGACTGCGATCGATAAGATTTCGGATTCGCCAGCCACTTCGCGGGCAAGCACAAAGCCGGCCACGCTTCTGCGCGGCAAAAGCCCGTTCCCATGGGCAATGAAGCCAAGAACGGTCTTTTGGGACAACAAGGCATGAAATTCGCCATCACTCCAGCCCCGCGCAAAGCGCTGGCCATGCAGCGCTGATGCCGCGTGGCAGTCGCCAAGCGTCATCGGCGTAATGTCGATTTCGGTATTCCGCGGCATCAGTTTCTCAAACATCCATGCCATCTCCCCCAATGACAAAGATTATTGCCGGGCAACCGCAAAACCAGCCTGTGGTTTGGCGTCCGGGCCACGCAAATATAGTGGCGCAGGCTTGCCTGTGGCCTTCCGTGCTGCAATTGCAGCAACGACATCGATGGGCAGATGGTCAATTTCTGGCGAAGCCTCAAAGCCTCTCAGCAGAGCTGAGCCCGAGCCTGCAAGTCTTGCCGGGTTCGCTGCATAAAAGGCGCGCGCTGCATCAATCTCCATGACAAAGGGGTCATCAAGTGCGCCACCATCCGCGCCGAATAGCTGCAGATAGACCTGTCCACGTTTTGCATCCATAACGGTCAGGATAGGCTCTTCGCTGCCTGATTGTCTTACGGCGTCATAAGCCAGCGTTTCCAGCGTTGTGACGCTGGCAAGCGGAACGCCGAGCGCCAGGCCAAAGCCGCGCGCAACGGAAACCCCAACACGGATGCCCGTGAAGGACCCCGGCCCCACGACAACGCCGATTTTGCCGATTTCGGCCATATCGAGCCCACAATCGTGCAGCACGGCGTCGATCATGCCCATCAATTTCTCGGCATGACCTTTTCCGATGGTTTCCTGCCGTTCGGCCAGAACAGCCGCCGCGTCGCAATCATAAACCGCAGCCGAACAATCCGCGCCAGACGTATCGATGGCCAGGAGCTTCATAGAATACCTGAGCGGATTTGCGCGTCAGACGGCTTCAACCTGCTGAACCTCTGGAATGAAGTGGCGAAGCAGGTTCTGCACGCCATGCTTCAGCGTCGCGGTGGACGAGGGGCAACCTGCACAGGAACCCTTCATGTTGAGAAAGACGATGCCGTCCTTGAAACCCTTGAAGGTAATATCGCCGCCATCCTGGGCAACGGCCGGGCGCACGCGCGTTTCCAGCAGTTCCTTGATCGTCACAACGATTGTTTCGTCTTCTTCTGCATAAAACTCGCCTTCGCTATCCGTATCAGGACCACCGGCAGTCGCGCCCATAACAGGCGCGCCAGACATGTAATGTTCCATGATGGCGCCGAGAATGGCGGGCTTCAGGTGTTGCCATTCAGCACTATCCTTGGTCACCGAAATGAAGTCGTAACCGAGGAAAACACCGGTCACGCCAGGCGTTGCAAAGAGTCGGCTCGCCAAGGGCGAAACGGCCGCTTCCTCAGCCGAACGAAAGTCTGCCGTTCCTTCTTCCAGAACCACCTTGCCTGGCAGAAATTTCAATGATGCCGGATTGGGTGTTGCTTCGGTCTGAATGAACATGATCGCTCTCCTTGGAGCCCGCGTCGGGTCTGCTTTTTAGAATTATTCAAAAATAGGCACATCGCGAAGGCGACGCAAGCCCCCAAACAGGTCTAAACGCCGCTAGCGGTAGAAAACTTTTCTCAAAAAATCAACAAAGCGATTCGATTTCCTCATTCGTCAGCGTGTCAGGCAGAACGGTGACGGGAATGGGAAAGGCCGCAGAGCGTCCTGCAATGGAGGCGACCAAAGGTCCAGGACCGTCTTTTGTTGAGCCTGCGGCCAGAACCAGGATGGCAATATCGCGGTCTTCTTCAATCAGCGAATGAATTTCATCGGTCGCATTGCCTTCGCGGATTACCATTTCGGGCTCGATGCCAACCACCTCGCGTACGTATTGCGCAGTCTTGGCCAGATTGGCCTCAGCCTCCTCGCGGGCTTCGGCGCGCATGATCTCTTCAACGCCAAGCCATTGCTGGAAATCAGCGGTATTAATGACATAAAGGAGAACGACCCCGCCGCCAGAGTTTTTCGCGCGCAGCCCTGCATAGTGAACCGCACGCATGCATTCAGGCGTGTCATCAATCACGGCCATGAATTTTCGACGGTGGCCTTCCAGCCGTGATAATCGTGTTGATACCATAGGGTGAACTTTGCCATTTGAGGCCGAAGGCTGCAAGCGGCATTTTCCGCCACTTGCGCTCTGGCATTTTTAGTAGAGGAAGCCGACAATATCGCGGACTTCTCGCATCGTGACATCTGCGCGCGCTCGGGCGCGGGATGCGCCATCGCGCAGAACATCGTCAATATAGCCAGGATCATTCATCAGCCGGCGCATCTCCGATGTGATGGGCGAAAGCACAGTCAGTGCGAGTTCGGACAGTGCGGGCTTGAAGGCTGAAAACTGCTGGCCGCCGAATTCCTTCAGAATATCTGCCTTGGTCTTATCCGAGAGTGCCGCGTAAATCCCGACAAGATTGTCAGCCTCCGGACGCCCTGCAAGACCTGCAACTTCGCTCGGCAGACCATCCGGG
Source organism: Rhizobium sp. L1K21 (assembly GCF_024055895.1). Classification (GTDB taxonomy): domain Bacteria; phylum Pseudomonadota; class Alphaproteobacteria; order Rhizobiales; family Rhizobiaceae; genus Ensifer_A. The sequence goes on along the minus strand of NZ_JAMXLE010000002.1, from coordinate 357,965 downwards.
TCGGTCTTTGCCTTTTTCACCTTCTTGGCGATCGAATCCTCATCATCCATCAGGTTGATGCGAGAGAGATCGGAAGGATCCGATTTGGACATCTTCTTCGTTCCGTCGCGCAGGCTCATCACGCGTGGTGCCGGGCCATCGATCAGCGGTTCGACCATCGGGAAGTAGGCATGCACGGGCTCATCACCCACCTTGATATCGACACCCTTGCCAACAGCTCTGATCTTTTCGGCAAAATCGAGGTTGAACTTCTGGGCAATGTCGCGAGTCAGCTCCAGATGCTGCTTCTGGTCATCGCCAACCGGCACATGGGTAGCGCGATAGAGCAGGATGTCTGAGGCCATCAATGAAGGATAGGCATAAAGGCCAAGGGATGCCTTTTCAGCGTCCTTGCCGGCCTTGTCCTTGAACTGCGTCATGCGGTTCATCCAGCCAATGCGGGCGACGCAATTGAAGACCCACGCAAGCTCGGCGTGGCCAGACACCTGGGACTGGTTGAAAACAATGTGCTTCTTGGCGTCGATACCGGCTGCGATATAAGCAGCGGCAATCGAGCGTGTTTGTTCTTTAAGGTCGTCGTGCACCAGCTGCGCAGTCAAGGCATGCATGTCAACGACGCAATAGATGCAATCGTGGCTTTCCTGCAGCGCCACGAATTTGCGGATAGCGCCGAGATAATTGCCAAGATGCAGGTTTCCGGTCGGCTGAACGCCGGAGAAGACCAGCGGCTTGAATTCGTTCATGTTATCCTCTTTCGGGCTTGTGGAGGGCCCGATCCCCTTAAAAATGGATGTTTGCGCGCGCAATATGCATGCGGCGTGGGCCGTTTCAAGTAAAATTCATCCGGGCTCGACAGGGCGGGCAGAAGACCTCTGTTTCAAGCCTTTTTTCGCCCCTTCAAGCTCTTCATCAGCAGTTCTCTGTCAACGGCTCCAGTGATGAACGTGAGAGGAAAGTAAATCGTGACCGCGACTGCGATCAGCGCCGCAAGCGCTGCGCCCTGCTTGTAGAAAGGCGCACTCGGGACGAGCCAGCTTTCGGCAAAGGTCGAGAGGTAGCGAACGGCAAGACCCATAAGAACTGCGCAGAAAATGATTCGGGCACCGCGCGAAAAAAGCTGCAGACCGGGTTTGAAATTACCTTTGTAAAAAAGCGTTCCACCCAGCAGGACCGTATTAAGCCAGCCGGATGCGATTTCCGCCATGGCAATACCGCGCTCGAAGAAAATCGGAAACAAGGTGAAGGCAAGCACCACATTGAGGCCCATGGCGATGACCGTGTAGCGCATGGGCGTCTTGCTGTCTTCGCGCGCATAAAAGCCGGGCTGAAACGTCTTCAGCAGCACAAAGCCCGGCAAGCCAAAGCCGTAGACCGCAAGGATCGGTGCAACGACGGCGGTACTGGCGGGCCCGAAATCGCCGCGCTCGAAGAGCACCCGGATGATTTCCTCAGACAGCGCCCAAATCCCCGCAGCCGCCGGCAGGGTCAGAAACAGAACGAATTCCACGGAGCGGTTCTGAATGGATTCAGCTTCACGCGCATGCCCGCCTTTCAAGGCACGGGAGAGTTCGGGAAGTAGCACGACGCCGACCGCGATACCAAAAATGCCGAGCGGCAATTGGTAGATGCGGTCTGCATAGGCAAGCGATGCAATGGCACCTTCTTTACCGGACGCAATGGCCTGGCCCACCAACTGGTTGATCTGCGTGACACCGCCGGTGATCGCAGCAGGAACGGCAAGGTAAAGCAGACGCTTCACTTTGGGCGTCAGTTTCGGCTTGTGCACGGAAAAGACCATTCCTGCTCTGCGCACATCAAAGAAGACGACCGCAAGCTGTGCCGCCCCGCCGGCCAATACGCCCCAGGCCAGAACATGGGCGGTTGCCACCGCATCCGCCCCCTCCCACCACGCATAGGCCAGTGCGATGATCAGAACCAGGTTCAAAAAGACAGGCGCAATGGCCGCCGCAAAATAGCGCCGCAGCGAATTCAGCATGCCCGCCATCATCGCCGTCAGCGACATGAAGCTGAGATAGGGGAACATGATGGCCGTCAGGCGCACAGTCAGTGATAACTTGTCGGCATCGTCTGCGAAGCCGGGCGCAATGACGAAGCGCACCAGAAGCGGCATCGCCAGCTCCATGGCGATGGTCAGGATCAGCAGGGCGGAAAACAAAACTCCAAAAACTTCTGACGCAAAGGCTTTTGCGCCTTCATCACCATGCGTCTCGATCTCTTTGGAAAAGAGCGGCACAAAGGCAAGATTGAAAGCACCTTCGGCAAACAGCCTGCGGAACAGGTTCGGAAAGCGGAACGCGGCGTAAAATACGTCGGCCACCGGCCCCGTGCCCAGAGCTGCTGCCATCAGCATGTCGCGTACAAAGCCGAACAACCGGCTTCCCAAAGTCGAAAAACCGACCGTTAGAAACTTTTTGACGAGGCTCATGACGCCGCTTTCGCCTTTCTTGCAGATATGACGCGGGTCGCCGGCGGCGCAATTATGCCCTGCGGCATTCGGCTGCGGGCTTCATCTTCAACATCGGCCATGGCAGCTTTGAGGCGCGCGATAATATTGCCTTGCCGGTTTTCGTTCGTCACCTTTTCACCAATCAGGTCGGTAACGTAGAACGTATCGATAACCTTTTCGCCGAACGTGGTAATGTGCGCCGAGGCAATGTCGAGAGACAGCTCTGCCAGCACATTCGTCACGTCGGACAACAGCCCGGTTCGATCAAGGCATTCAATTTCAATAACCGTGAACTTGTTGGAGAGCGCGTTCGAGATCGTGACATCCGGCGTAATCGGAAAAGCCTTGTTTCTGCGGCCCTTCTTCTTCTTTGTCGCGATCATGTCGGGCAAGCGTTTCTTGCCGGAGAGAACATCCTCGATCATCCGCCCGATTGTGCCTGCGCGGCGCAGTTCGTCCTCATCATTGTCGAACTCGCGGTTGATCAGAATGGTATCGAGCGCCCGGCCGTCCGTGGTCGTATAGATATTGGCATCGGCAATATTGGCGCCCGCCGCCGCACACGCGCCGGTGATGATCGCCAGAAGGCGAGGGTGGTCCGGTGTCAGAACGGTGATTTCGGTAATGGCATGGAACGAATGCGTGCGCACCATGGTTGCGAGCGTCTTGCCATCCGCATCGCTGGTGCGGATAAATTCCGCATGGCGCTTCTGATCATCCAGCGGCACCGTGAGCAGATAAGGCTCATAATGAAGTTTGGAATATTTCTTTCGCGCCTTTTCCGGCCAGCCGGCCAATGCCTCGTAAAGTTGCTCGCGGGCATAGGCAGCACGCTGTTTGCGCGGTGTCTCGGAGTGGCCGCCGGAAAGCAGAAGTTCAGTTTCGTAATAAAGCGTACGCAGAAGCTGGCCTTTCCAGCCATTCCACACGCCCGGTCCCACAGCGCGAATATCGCAGACTGTGAGGATCAGCAGCATGCGAAGGCGCTCCATGGATTGAACGCGCTCGGCAAAATCGACAATCGTCTTGCGGTCATTGAGGTCACGGGTCTGCGCAACCATGGACATGGCCAGGTGTTCTTCGATCAGCCAGGCCACCATCTCGGTTTGCTTCGGTGTCAGGCCAAAGCGCGGGCAGAGCTTGCGGGCAACCTTGGCGCCGGCAATCGAATGGTCTTCAGGCCGTCCCTTGGCAACATCATGCAAGAGCGCGGTCACATAAAGAACGGCGCGGTCTTCAATCAACGGCATCAGCCGGGTTGAGAGAGGCACAGTCCCGTCGTCCTGTCCGCGTTCAATGCGCGTCATCATCTCCACCGTACGGATCAAATGCTCGTCGACCGTATAGTGATGATACATATTGAACTGCATCATCGAGACGACTTTCCCGAACTCCGGAATGAATTTTCCAAGCACGCCGGCTTCGTTCATCCGCAGAAGCGTTTCTGCAGGATCATTTTTCGAAGTGAGAATGGAAATAAAGAGCCGGTTCGCCTCCTCATCCTCACGGATGGGCGCCTTTATCAGGCTCAGCGATCGCGTGATAACGGAGAGCGCGTCCGGGTGCAGCGACAATCCCTTCAGATTCGCCACATGGAAGATGCGGATGAGGTTGACCGGATCATCCTTGAAGACATTCTTGCTAGCGAGCGCAATGCGACCGCGGTCTTCGACAAATTGCGGCGAGCCGGCAATCTTGCGAACCCGGTTGGCAAAGCGGTTGATCACGCCGCCTATGCCGGGCGCGTCCTTGGCCTGCCGCTCTTCGAGCGTTGCACACAGAATGCGGGTCAAGTCGCCGACATTCTTGGCAATCCAGAAATAGTGCTTCATGAAGCGTTCAACCGCCGACAGGCCGGGCCGGGGACTGTAGTCCAGCCGTTCTGCAATTTCCGGCTGAATGTCGAAAGACAGCCGCTCTTCAGACTTGCCGGTCAGAAAATGCATGTGGCAGCGCACAGCCCAGAGAAAATCTTCGCATCTCTGGAAGAGATTAAGTTCCCGGCGGGAAAGCACGCCCAGTTTGACCAACTGATCGGTGGAGCGCACGCTATAGTAATATTTTGATATCCAGAACAGCGTATGCAGGTCGCGCAACCCGCCTTTTCCTTCCTTGACGTTCGGTTCCACGAGATAGCGCGTATCGCCGATCTTTCGATGCCGCTCGTCGCGCTCGGCAAGCTTGGCGGCAATGAATTCAGGCCCCGTATTGCGCACCACCTCGGCATCAAAACGGGCTTCGAGTTCCTTGGCCAGTTCCTCCTGCCCGCAGATATAGCGCATCTCCAGAATAGCGGTGCGAATGGTCATGTCGCTTTTGGAAAGCCGGATGCACTCGTCGATCGTTCGAGTGGCATGGCCGACCTTGAAGCCCATATCCCAGAGCAGATAAAGAATATATTCGACGGCTGCCTCGCTCCACACGGCCTTCTTTGTTGGCAGCAGAAAGAGCAGATCGATATCGGATCCCGGTGCCAAGGTTCCGCGCCCATAGCCGCCAACGGCGGTGACGGAAATGCGCGATGCGACCGGCGTCTTCGCCGCGTCGAAAATGTGGTTGAGAACGAAATCATGGAGCACGGTGATCAGCTGATCCTGCAGCCATGAAATACGTTCCGCGCATGCAATGCCCGAGCCGTCGGCATTCAACAACTCTTCCGCTTTTTGACGGCCCTTTGCATTGGCCTCCTTGAAAGCGGCAAGCAGCGCATTGCGCATGGCATTGGAATTTTCCGCATTCACGCTGGCCACAAGTTCGCAGCGCTTGCGCAGTGCTTCCACGTTCAGGATTTCGGAGAGACGGTCTTGGGTATCTTGCATTCGTTCGATTTCGCTCTTTCGCGGATGTCGCGCCTATACGCCCTTTCCGTTGCCAATAACAGGCCTATCACAAACGGGTTAAAGTTCCTTTTTTAGCTCATAAAGCGCATCAAGCGCCTCGCGCGGCGTCATTTCGTCGAGGTTGAGGGTTTTCAAATGCTCTTCGACGACAGAGGCTTTCGACATCTGTTTGCTTTCCGCCTGCTTGGCCGCAACCTGAAACAGCGGCAAGTCGTCAATCAGCTGGTTGGCCGGGTTTTTGCGGCCCGCATCCTCCAGCTTGTCGAGTACATCGCGCGCGCGGGCAACGACTGAAGGCGGAAGACCCGCGAGCCGGGCGACCTGAATGCCATAGGAGCGGTCGGCAGCTCCAGGCCCGGCTTCATGCAGGAAGATGACCTCGCCGTTCCACTCTTTCACCTTCATCGTGGCATTGGAAAGGCGGTTGAGCTTTTCGGACAGAACCGTCAGTTCATGAAAGTGGGTGGCAAACAGCCCGCGGCAGCGATTGACCTCATGCAGGTGCTCCACGGCAGCCCATGCGATGGAAAGGCCGTCAAATGTCGCGGTGCCGCGCCCGATTTCGTCGAGAATGACCAGCGAACTTTCCGTCGCCTGGTTGAGGATCGCCGCTGTCTCGACCATCTCCACCATGAAGGTCGAACGCCCGCGCGCCAGATCATCGGAAGCGCCAACGCGTGAAAACAGCCGGTCGACAATGCCGATATGGGCCGAGCCTGCAGGCACGAACGAGCCCATCTGAGCCAGAATGGCGATCAGCGCATTTTGTCTGAGAAAGGTTGATTTACCGCCCATATTGGGTCCGGTGAGCAGCCAGATCGAGCCGCTATTGGCCTCTCCGGGCGGCGAGAGATTACAGTCATTGGCAACAAAGGGATCGGCAGACTGCCGACGCAGAGCCTGCTCAACGACCGGATGGCGGCCGGCAACGATTTCAAAAGCCCGGCTGGTATCAACCTGCGGCCTGCAATAGCCTTCCGATATTGCAAGTTCGGCAAGACCGGCTGAGACATCAACGATGCTGAGCGCCAGCGCTGCCGCTTTGATGGTTTCGGCAAAGGACGCAACCATCTCCACCATCGCGTCAAAAGCTTCAAGCTCGATGGAAAGCGCCCTGTCGGCAGCGTTTGCAATCTTGCTTTCCAGTTCTGCAAGCTCGGTGGTGGTGAACCGCATCGCGTTCGCCATGGTCTGGCGATGGATGAAACGCGCCTTGGCCTCATCCGTTCCTGTCATCGTGTTCGCATTGTTTGCCGTCACTTCAATGAAATAACCAAGCACATTGTTATGCTTGATCTTCAAGGCTTTGATGCCGGTTTCCTCGGCATAGGAAAGCTGAAGACCGGCAATGATCTTGCGCGATGCATCACGCAGGCCCCGCACTTCATCGAGATCGGACGACGCGCCGGGGCGAAGAAAGCCGCCGTCCCGCTTCAGAAGCGGCAACTCGTCATCCAGCATGGTTTCAAGATGGCCAAGCAGGTGGCCGGGCAATTTCAGGATTGCTTCGCGCGCCTCCGTCAACTCGTCCGGCATCAGCGCGTCCGGCAATGTTTCGACAATCATGGCAGCTGCGCGCAGGCCCGTCCGAATGGCACCGAGATCGCGGGGACCACCGCGCCCGAGCATGAGACGCGAAAGCGCACGCGGCATATCCGGCAAGAGCTTTAGCCGCTCACGCAGATCGTCGCTCATCGTCGGCTCATTCATCAGCCAGGAAACCGAATCGAGCCGCTTGTTGATCGCGATCGCATCCGTCAGCGGCGACATCAACCGTTCTGCCAGCAATCGCGCCCCGCCATTGGTCACGGTGCGGTCGATGGCGCGCAGGAGTGAACCGTCGCGCTGGCCGGAAAGCGTGCGCACAAGCTCCAGGTTGGCCCGCGTCGCAGGATCGATAAAGAGCGAGGAGGCATTGCTCTCACGCTCGGGGCGTCCAAGCGGCGGGCGCGCCGAAATCTGCGTTTTTTCGACATAAGCAACAGCTGCCGCCGCTGCCGCCATTTCGGCGCGGGAAAAGCTGCCGAAGCCATCCAGCGTCTTGACCTCGAAATAGCGCGCAATGCGCCCTTCTGCAGAGGCCGAGTCGAAAAGCACTTGCGGCTGCGGCACAGCGACCCGTCCAAGTATATCGATCACAGGGCGCAGCTCTTCGTCATGAAACAGCGCATCGGGCAGGATCAGCTCACGCGGGTCCACGCGGATGATGTCGGCAAGCATGCGTTCCAGCCGTGTTTCCGCCAAACGGAAAACGCCGGTCGAAATATCGATCCAGGCCAGTGCATATTGTGCCTCGGAACCGCCTTTGACCCGCGCCATGGCCATCAGATAGTTCGATTCCGACGGCGAAAGCAGTTTCTCTTCGGTTAAGGTACCAGGCGTTACAAGCCGCACCACATCGCGGCGGACAACGGATTTTGATCCGCGCTTTTTGGCCTCAGCCGGATCTTCCACCTGCTCGCACACCGCAACGCGAAAACCAAGCGCGATCAGCTTTTGCAGATAATCGTCTGCGGCATGTACCGGCACGCCGCACATGGGAATGTCCTGGCCCATATGCTGGCCGCGCTTGGTCAACGTAATGCCAAGCGCGCGCGAGGCATCCACCGCATCTTCGAAGAAAAGCTCGTAAAAATCACCCATCCGATAGAAAAGAAGCGAATCCGGGTTATTGGCTTTTATCTCGATATATTGTTCCATCATCGGCGTTGCCGATTGGCGGCTTTCCTCCGAGGCAAGAACATCGGTGGTCAGCACAGCAGGCGCAATGGAGGAGTTTGATGCCATAAGCAGAGACGTCTTTAAGCAAACGGGTTTGTGTATTTCAGGCTCGACACTATAGAGACCATCAATAATTGCGCCACAAGAGCGCGGGCCAAAAAAGGTGAGGAAACATGCCCGAAACGCAAAAGCCATCCCGCAACGTTGCAAGCGTTACGGACCAGGAAGCACTTGATTTTCATTCGCAGGGACGGCCGGGCAAGCTGGAAATTACGCCCACCAAGGCCATGGCCACGCAACGCGATCTTTCGCTTGCCTATTCGCCGGGCGTCGCCGTTCCGGTCAAGGCCATCGCAGACGATCCGTCGCGGGCTTACGATTACACCACGCGCGGCAACATGGTTGCGGTGATTACCAACGGAACGGCAATCCTCGGTTTGGGAAACCTCGGCGCGCTTGCGGCCAAGCCCGTCATGGAAGGCAAATCGGTTCTCTTCAAGCGCTTCGCCGATGTCGATTCCATCGACCTCGAGGTCGATACCGAAGACCCGGACGAATTTATCAACGCCGTGCGTTTTCTGGGGCCATCCTTTGGCGGCATCAACCTCGAGGATATCAAGGCACCGGAATGTTTCATCATTGAGCAGCGGCTGCGCGAAATCATGGACATTCCCGTCTTTCATGACGACCAGCATGGAACAGCCATCATCGCCGCTGCGGGCCTCATCAATGCATTGGAGCTGACAGGCCGCGATTTCAAGAACACGAGGCTCGTCTGCAATGGTGCGGGCGCGGCTGCAATCGCCTGTATAGAGCTGATCAAGTCCATGGGCTTTGCGCCCGAAAATGTAATCCTTTGCGACACCAAGGGCGTGATCTATCAGGGCCGCACTGAAGGCATGAACCAGTGGAAATCTGCCCATGCGGTCAAGACGGACACGCGCACGCTGGCCGAGGCTCTCGACGGAGCTGACGTCTTTTTCGGCCTCTCTGCAAAGGGTGCGCTCACAGAAGCAATGGTGCGCTCCATGGCGGACAACCCGATCATCTTCGCCATGGCAAACCCCGATCCGGAAATCGCCCCGGAAGAGGTTGCGGCCATCCGCAACGATGCCATCGTGGCAACCGGGCGCTCCGACTATCCCAATCAGGTCAACAACGTTCTGGGCTTCCCCTATATTTTCCGCGGCGCGCTGGATGTGCGCGCCACCACCATCAACGATGATATGAAGATTGCCGCCGCGCAGGCCATTGCCAATCTTGCCCGCGAGGATGTGCCAGACGATGTAGCGGCAGCCTATCAGGGCAACCGCCCCCGTTTTGGCCCGCAATACATCATCCCGGTGCCATTCGATCCACGCCTTCTGGCGGCGATCCCGTCTGCCGTCGCGCAGGCTGCGATGGATTCAGGGGTTGCGCGCCGGCCGATCCTCGACATGGAAGCCTATCAGCGCGAACTGAACGCCCGCCGTGACCCGATTGCCTCGACCCTGCAACGCATCTATCAGCGTGTTCGCCGCCAGCCGAAACGCATCGTGTTTGCCGAGGCGGAGGAGGTGCAGGTCATGCGCGCCGCTCTCTCTTACGCAAACCAGCAGTTGGGCACGGCGATCCTTCTCGGTCGCGAAGATGAAATCAAGATCACGGCCGAGAAAGCCGGGATCGATCTGAACCGCCCCGGTATCGAGATCATCAATGCCCGCAAGTCGCGCCGCAACGATGCCTATACGGATTATCTCTACGCGCGCCTGCAGCGAAAGGGCTACCTCCACCGCGACTGCCAGCGCCTCATCAACACAGACCGCAACCATTTCGCCGCCTGTATGGTGGCGCTGGGTGATGCCGACGGCATGGTCACCGGCACAACGCGCAACTATTCAACCGCGTTGCAGGATGTGCGCCGCTGCATCGACACCAAGCCCGGCCACCGGGTGATTGGTGTTTCGATTGCATTGACCCGTGGAAGAACGGTGCTCGTAGCCGATACGGCGGTCCACGATATGCCAACATCGGAAGAGCTTGCCGATATTGCTGAGGAAGCCGCAGGTCTCGCCCGCAAGTTTGGCTATGAGCCGCGCGTGGCGATGCTGGCCTATTCCACCTTCGGTCACCCGCAGGGTGAGCGGTCCGAACGTGTCATGGAAGCCGTCAAAATTCTCGACCGCCGCCGTGTCGATTTCGAATATGACGGCGAAATGGCCGCTGACGTGGCCCTCAACACAGCCATCATGGAACAATACCCGTTCATCCGCCTGTCAGGCCACGCCAATGTGCTGGTCATGCCGGCCTTCCACTCGGCGTCCATCTCGACAAAGATGCTGCAGGAACTCGGCGGCTCGACCGTCATTGGCCCGCTGCTGGTCGGCCTCGACAAGTCGGTCCAGATCGCCTCCATGGGCGCAAAAGACTCCGACATCGTCAATCTGGCCGCCATTGCGGCCTATAATGCGGGTGGTTGAAGCCGAAGCGCGGTCTTAAAGTAAGCAAAAGGCCACCGCTTTCCGGTGGCCTTCATTCATTTCGCCAGGCCGGTTGCTCAGGCCGCGAAACGGCCTGCATCCTGACCATAATAGTTTTTGTAACGGCCAGAAATGCTCGCAATCGGCAGAACAACAAGCACATCCGTCGTGCGGAAAGCCCGGTCAACAACAGCGCCATCGCCGATCATCGCGCCAAGGCGAAGATAACCCTTGATAAGGGGCGGCAGGGCGAAAAGCGCTGCTTTCGGGTTCACGGCTTCCGCCGGCATCAGGTCCATCTGGTGGTAGAGCTCGGGAAGCGCACGTACATGCCAGCCCTGTTTGGCAGAGGCGTTGTGATGCAGGAACGAAAGTGCCAGCGCATGTTCTTCCGGGACTGTTCCGGGGAACGAACCGCAGCCGAACATGGCATCGATATTGTGCTTCAGCGCATAGGCCCAATTGCCCTGCCACAGCAGTTCAACCGTGCGGCGGGTGCGGTATTGCGGCAGAACGCAGGAACGGCCAAGCTCCATGAAGCGCTTGTCCGAATGCCGCGCAACGAGATCGGCGACCTCGAATTCAGATGCGGAATAGAAGCCGCCATGGGCCATGGCAATTTCCTGACGCAACAGGCGGTAGGTGCCGACGATCTGGTCCTCTGCCTCGCCCGGCAGCGTGGTGTCCAACACCAGCAGGTGATCGCAGATATCATCCCAGGCGTCGATATCGCGGCGCGCGGCTTGCGCCTGCGGCGGCACCTTGGCACCCATCTCTTCAACAAAAACCTGGAAGCGGACGGCTTGCGCGGCGGCAATCTCACGCGCGTTGCGCGCAAGCCGCGTTTCCAGATTGCCGATCCGGCCCAAAATCTCGTTGGAACGTCCGCCGACCAACGGCTGTTGAACGGTCTCGGCTCTTTCAAGCAATGCAGTTGCGCTTTCCATGTCTACGGCTCATCCGGATACAAATCAGATGAGGATCATAAATCATGTTAATGCGACAGGCGAGTGACAAAACGCGTTCAAGCCAATGGCTTAACCGTGGCGAATATTGGCCAGTCCAAACCGTGACACCAGTTCGCTTAGCTCTGCGGGATCGGCAGGCTTGTGCAGGAATGCACTGGCGCCTGCGTCCAGCGCCATCTGCCGAACCTCGTCCCCGTCGCGACCGGAGACCACGATCACCGGTAGATTGCCGAGGCCGGCATTGCTCTCAAATGAGCGGATTTCCTCGATTGCGTCCAACCCGTTACCGCCGGGCATGGAAAGATCGGTAATCAGGATATCGGGGCGGTGGCCCGGATTGGTCGCAGCCTCAATGAGATGCTGATAGTCCTCAACCGTCTGTACCCTGTGGCCGGCCTTTGTCAGGGTGGCTCTGGCAAGAAGTGCGTTGACCGGATCATCTTCAGCAACAAGAACCTTTAATGCATTGGCTTCCGGAACGGTAAACCGCGAGGCGATCTGGCTGCCGCGATTGTCGTTCAGCGGATCGCGCAACTCGATGCCCTTCATGCGGCCCAACAGGACATCTACCAGCGAGCGTTCGCGCAACGGACGCACCAGCCATGAGTCAAAGCCGATACCGGTGATCTTGGACAGGCGGTTTTCCGGATTGACCAGAAACACCTTGCGGGTTTTCGGTGGGCACAATGCGGGTTTTTCCGCAATAAGCCGTGTGAAATCGTCAGCTAGCCGGTGGTCTGCAATGATATCGGTAAAGCGGCTGTTTTCCTCAGAGGCGGCACTTTCAAGCGCAGCCCTCGCACGCTTGATGTCGTCCGCATGCGTGCATTGGCCACCCAGCGTTTCAATGGTCTTGATGAGCGAATGGGCTGTTGGGCCGGGCGGGCAGATGATCAGGGCATTGGATGCTTTGAGAGTGGCACTGCGTGTATAGCGCCCGCCGAAATCACCGGAAAATTCCATCGGCAGCCGCAGCGTGAACGTCGCTCCGCGACCCTTGTCGCTGGTCACGGTAATGTCACCACCGGCAGCGGCGACAATGCGTGCGGAAATGGACAGGCCAAGCCCGGTGCCCCCGGTTTTGTCGCGGTCGTTGCCCACCTGCTCGAACTCGCCGAAGATGCGCTCCTGTTCTTCGCGCGTCATGCCGGGCCCGGTGTCTGTGACCCGGATCACCAGCGCACTGCGTTCAACGGAGGCCTCGACATAGACGCCACCTTCTTGGGTAAATTTCACGGCATTGCCGATGATGTTGAACAGAACCTGGCGCAGCCGTGCCGGATCGAAGGAAAGCACGTCGGGAATATCGGATGAGACCCAACTGGATATCTCAATGCCCTTTTCATGCGCCCGGTGGGCCAGCATTTCGACGACGCCTTCCAGCACAGTTCGCAGCGATTCATCTTGCGGTCGAAGCTGAAACCGACCGGCTTCGAGTGAAACGAAATCGAGAAGGTCATCCACGAGCTGCGCAAGCGCATTGGAGGATTGGCGGATGCCGGACAGATAGTTTCGCTGCTCGGCTGAAAGCTTGCTTTGGGCAAGAAGATGACACATGCCCGAGATGCCGGAAAGCGGCGTGCGGATATCGTGGCTGACCGTGCCGAGCAGGCGCGATTTTGCGGCATTTTCAGCTTGCGCCTTCAGTCGCGCGCTTTTCTCCTCAGCAAGCGCCTGTTCCAATGTAGCGATCTTCGTGGCTTCCGGCGTTGCCTTGATCATCCGCACCAATGCGAAGCCAAGAAACGCAGAGCCAAAGATGAAACAGAGCCCCACAAGCGTCAGAGCGGGAAGCGACTGTGAGGGATAGACAATTGGCAGTGTGAACGATGCTGCCAAAAGCAAGAAACCGATGGAGGCAAAGCCCGTATTGCGTTTAAGCGAGCCTTTAAGCGTTGCTGTTTGCTGTTTTGCGTTTTGTCTCATGGCAATTGGATATCATGCCAATGATTCCAAATCGTTTCCGCGAATGGTTAAGGATTTAACTATCCGTTTTTTCACCCCGAAAGAGTTCTTCAAAAGCAATGATGATCGCGCCCACCGTGATGTAACTATCCGCCAGATTGAAGACTGCAAATGACCAGCTTTGCGTGTGAAACAATATGAAATCAACCACATGGCCGTAAGCAAAACGGTCGATAAGATTGCCAATCGCACCGGCAACCACCAGCGCGAAGCCGAGATGATAAAGCCAGCGATGAGCGTCCGTTCGTCGCCAGAGCCATAGAACAAAGGCAACAATAGCCAGCCGCACGCCAACAATGATCCAGCCGGAGAAATCGTCGAACATCGAAAACGCAACACCGGTATTATAGGTTCGGTAAAGGTCGATAAACGGTACGAACGGGACCGGCTGTTGAAGGGGAAGCAGATGATCGACCGCAATCTTGCTCGCCTGGTCAGCAACAAGAGCGATCACGATCAGGAGGATGGCGGGAATCGGGCGGGAAAAAAGGGCAGGTTTAGCTGTCATGGTTCAATTAAGGGCCAGAAGGTGACGTCGCGCCTCAAAAAGCATGACCGCAGTTGCCACAGCAAGATTGAGTGAATCAGCAAGGCCTTGCTGAGGAATGCGGGCAAGCGCGTCAGCCTCACGCGCCAGCTCTTCAGGCAGGCCCTGTTGCTCGTTGCCCATCAGGATCACCACCGGCATGTCGGTGTAATCGATTGTGCGATAATCGACCGATCCGGCAAGATGGGTGGCCACTGTTTTGGCGCCGCTGCCACGTTTCCATTTCAGAAATTCGGAAGCAGAGGCGCGATAAAGCGGGACTGCGAAAACCGAGCCCATGGTGGCGCGAACAGTTTCCAGCGAATAGGGGTCGGTTGTCTCACCGACCAGTATAACGCCGGATGCGCCGGCAGCATCGGCGGTGCGGATAATCGTGCCCAGATTGCCGGGATCACGCACCCGGTCAAGCGCGACGAAAGTCTGGTTTGTTTCGGGTTTGAGGCTGGAAAGCGCATGCCAGCGGGTTTCGAAAATGCCAACAACCATTTGCGGATTGTCGCGCCGCGTGATGGAGGAAAGCACTTTTTCGCTCACTTCCAGCACCAGCGCACCGGCGGCCACGGCGCGCGCCGCCACCTTCTGCACCAGCGGTTTTTCCTTCGCGTTTTTGGCATAAACAAGCGTCGTGATCGACCAACCGAGATCGAGAGCATCGATCACCAGCTTCAACCCTTCGGCCATGAAGGTTCCGGTTTCCTCGCGGCCCTTTTTCTGCGAAAGGCCTTTTATATCCTTGATCACCGGATTGGAAAGGCTGGTGATCTCCTTCACCTGGCCCACGCGTCCCGGCCCCTTTGCGGTCACATCCTTGTTCATTTCGGCACCCACCGGCTGAAAAGAGAGGTCGAAAGCGCACGTCCCGGCGTCCTGCCGTCTGCGCCGCTTTCGCGAATGATCAGCTCACCGGATTCCACCACGCCGCCGCTGCCGCGCATGATTTCGCGCATCAGTTCATGGATCGAATAGAAGCTGGCACGGATGGAATAGGCCGTCAGCACCAGGCCTTCGGCGTTGGGCGATAGCAGTTCACGGCAGATATCCAGCATCAGCGGAAGATGGTCGAAGAGCTGCCAGACTTCGCCGCTTGGCCCGCGCCCGAATTTCGGCGGGTCGGTGAGGATGATGTCGTAGGTGTTGCCACGTCGCTCTTCACGCAGAATGAACTTCATGGCGTCATCGCAAATCCAGCGGATCGGTGCATCATCCATTCTGGCAAGCGCCTGGTTCTCACGCCCCCAGCCGATGGCCTTTTTCGAGGCATCGACATGGGTTACCTGAGCACCGGCAGCTGCGGCCGCCAGCGAAGCAACGCCGGTGTAGCCAAAGAGGTTCAGGACCTTCAGCGGACGGTTGGCGGCCCGCACCGTTTCCTGCATCCAGGACCAATGGGCAAGCTGTTCGGGGAACACGCCAACATGGCGGAAGCTGGTGAAGCGGCCGTGAAAATCGACACCCAGAAGTTGCATGGGCCAGGTTTCACCGAGCGCGCCCTTGGGAAAGCGCCAACGGCCCATCCCATCTTCATCGGTATCGCCGGTGAAAATGGCATCGACATTTTGCCAAATGTGTTCCGGCAAGGCCGGCTGCCAGAGCGCCTGCGCTTCCGGCCGCACGATCCTGTAAGGTCCATACTGTTCGAGCTTTTGTGCATTGCCGCTGTCGATCAACTGAAACGCGCCGGGTCCGCCGGTTTCGAGAATAAGCGGCACCCTTTCTGCCGGCTTTTCGCCGCGTCTTTCGGTCAACGGGCGATCATAGACCATCGCAACAGAGGCTTTCGGTCGCTCCGTCTGCTTGTCGGGTCGCGGCTCTTTGCGCGGCGAACCGGCATTTCTCTGCGCCTTGGGCGGTTTCGACGGGCCGGGTTTGCGGCTCTGTCTCATCTTGGCTACATTTCCATTGACAAATTTCAGGTGCAGGAGGCAATAGCATCCTCCGCCCACTTGGCAAAGCCGTTTCCATCGGCTCTATTCGTCCGGCCCGCACAAAGGGTCGAATTCTGGGAGGAAATGTTCATGGACATGAGTGGCGAAGAGCGTATTGCAGCCGACAGGCAAACCGTATGGGAAGCGCTCAACAACCCTGAAATCCTGAAAGCGTGCATTCCTGGCTGTCAGGAGCTGGAAATGCAGTCACCAACCGAGATGTCGGCGACCGTCAAGGTCAAGATCGGCCCCGTATCGGCCACGTTCAAAGGCGAGGTCGTTCTGGAAAACCTCAATCCTCCCGAGAGCTACACCATTTCAGGTGAGGGCAAGGGTGGCATTGCGGGTTTCGCCAAGGGTGGAGCCGATGTTTCTCTGGCAGAAGACGGCAATGAAACGATTCTTTCCTATAAGGTCGATGCGCAGATTGGCGGCAAGCTCGCGCAGCTCGGCTCGCGGCTGATCGATTCGTCTGCCAAAAAGCTCGCCGGTCAGTTTTTTGCCGATTTCAACAAGGCCGTGAGCGGCCAGGCGTAGTCAATACCAGCGGACGGCGCTGACCGTCCGCGACATCCAGCCAATATGGCAAGGTCTTTGTTAATGCGATGAGGCAGGAACGACGGCCTGTTCGGCCAGTTCTTCTGCGCGCCGCCGCTGCGTTCCGGCCTCGCTCTGCCAACGCGCCGCTTCACGCGCGGTCTGGCGTGCCTTCTTCCGATGCTTGCCCTGTTTCCACCATGTGGCGGCTGAACCGATGATCATGCCAAGAATGAGCGCGGCGAAGAGATAGATGAAAAAGGGCGCGCTGACCGAAAGCACCGAATCGCTGGGTTGAAACGGATTGAAGGCCATCGTTACCGATTGCCGGTTTGCAACGGAAAGCACGATAAGAACGATCGCAATTGGCAGGAGGATTATGATGTTGATCAGCTTCTTGACCATGGCGAAATTCCTGAATTGCACATCTAAGACCCGGCACGCGGTAAAGTCCGAATGCCTCTAGGACAAGATAGGCAAAGCGCCAGTTGTTTCAAGCGCTAAGATCAAATGTCCGCACTTGACGTCGTCAATCTTCGATGTCGTCGGGATTGAGGCGCTCGCGCAACTCCTTGCCGGTCTTGAAGAACGGAACCCATTTTTCTTCAACAAAAACCGCGTCGCCCGTTCGGGGGTTGCGCCCGGATCTTGAAGGGCGATTTTTCACAGAGAATGCACCAAAGCCACGAAGCTCAACACGGTTGCCTGCAGACAAAGCATCTGAAATTTCATCAAATACGGCGTTCACGATGTTTTCCACATCGCGGTGATAGAGATGTGGATTGCGTGCAGCAACAATCTGCACCAATTCGGACTTTATCACTGCTACCCCCTGAATTTTATGATTTTAATCCGCGCCAACCTGCCAAACAGAGACGAGACCGTCAAGGAACAACTTGTCACCAAAGAGTTTTTTGACAATGGCCTGATCAAAGAGCGTTGCAGCATCTCCCAATCCGAGCTGGTTTGCCAGTGCTAAGGGCAGGCCAATGGAAAGACCATCTGACGGCGCTTTCCAGTCCATAACGGGAAGGTCGGGGTCAACCTTCACAGTCTTCAGATAATCCTTGATTTCGTCCATGCCGCCGAGCCGATCCACCAGTCCGTTTTCCTTGGCCTGACGCCCGGAAAAAACAGACCCGTCAGCCAATTGGAGCGCGCGGGCGCGGTCCATGCCGCGCCGTTCAGCCACCAGATCGACGAACCAGGAATAGCTGTCCTGGATCATGGCATTGATCATGGCTTTGGCCTCTTCCGGCGGAGCATGAAAGGGGCTGGGCTCGGCCTTCATCGGAGAGGATTTGATTTCCTCCATCGAGACGCCAATCTTGTCCATCAGCTCCTGGGCCTGAACATATTGAAAGAGCACGCCAATTGAGCCGGTGATAGAGGTTTCGCCTGCGACAATCTCATCGCCTGCAGCCGCAACCATGTAGCCTGCCGAAGCGGCAAGCGTGCGGATATTGGTAACGACCGGCTTCTTGTCCGCCACCTTTCGGATTGCCTTGAAAATGGTCTCGCCGCCATAGGTCGTCCCGCCGGGCGAGGATATCTCCACGATCAGCGCCTTGACGTTGTCGGCTTTGGCAATGCGCTCAAACCGCCCGGTGAGCTCGCTATTGTCCTGAATAATGCCCGATATTGAAACGCGCGCGATCTGGTCGCGGCTGCTGGCGCTCTGCCCGCCGGTCATGGCAAACCAGAGGCCGACAATGGCAACCACTGCGATAACGCCTGCAAAAACGCGCCAGAAGCTGAGCTTTCGCCGCAACGCACGCCGGTCTGCAATATTCTGATCCAACTCGTTCTCCTTCGCATATCACCGCCAAGCGGCGAATGTTGCGCGTTCTCTTAGAGCTTATAGAAATATCTGACTTGCGGCGCAATCGGTCGTATTTCTGCCTTTCATATTGCGTTAGCGAACAATTGAACTTATCTCCGGTTCAAACGGATGCGTTGCAAGGTCTCCGATGTCGAACATACAAAGCCAGGAATTGGCCGTAAATGGCCCCGCAATGAGCCCGCGCGACTATTCAGCTGCGCTCAAGCATTCCGCGCGCGTTCGGCGTTTGAAAATCATTCTGCCGGCCGTTACCGTCGTGGTGGCTGCTCTCTTTGTGTCCGTTTCTGTGGTTCGCTCATGGCTGCCGGAAAATATCAGCATTGAAACGGCTACAATTGAAGACGGCAAGATCGTGATGGAAAAGCCGGCATTGTCGGGTCGCAACGGCGACGGCATTGCCTATGCGCTGAAAGCTTCGCGTGCGCTGCAGGACATCGTGTCGCCCAATCTCATTACGCTGGAATCAATCGCCGCCCAATTGCCGGGCAGCAATGGCCTGATGGCCAATATTCGTGCGGCCGTTGGCAATTTTGACCGTGATTCGGAAAAGCTTGAGCTGCCCAAGCCTTTTGATATCGACCTCTCCAACGGCGTAAACGCGCATTTTCGCTCCGCAAGTGTGGATTTGACAGGTGGATCGATGATATCTGATGAAAAAACAACAATCATCATGAGTGACGCGTCTATTGTTGCCAATAAATTCGAAATGAAAGACAACGGTCAAAGCCTTACTTTCGAAGGCAACGTCAAAGTTCTGGTGAACCCGACGTCCATTCGCAAAGAGAAAGAATAATTCCTGATGAGCCGCAAGGGATCGGTCATTTTTGCTTGTATCGCATTTGCTGCATTGGCGGCAGGAACAGGCGCCTCATTTGCGCAGCAGACCTCAACGCGTATGGAAGGACTGTCGCTCTCTTCCGATGAGCCGATCCAGATTGAAAGCGACAAGCTGCAGATCAAGGACAAGGACAAACGGGCGGACTTCACCGGCAATGTGAAAGTCGTGCAGGGAACGACGACGATCCGCTCTGGCGCGATGACGGTGTATTATCGTTCCGAAGGCGGACCCGTTTCCGGCGACGGCCCGGCGGATATCGATCATATCCTGATGTCAAAACGCGTTCTCATGACGTCTGGCACCCAGACGGCCAGTGGTGATGAGGGCACGTTTGACATGGATACGGAGATTTTGACCCTGACCGGAAAGCCGGTCGTGCTGACAGAGGGTGAAAACGTCTTTACCGGCTGCAAGCTCACAGTTCTGATGAAAAGCGGCGAAGCCCAGCTCGAGGCCTGTGGTGGCCGCGTGCAGATCCAGCTCGATCCGAAATCCAAGAAATAAGCCGGGCGGACAACACTTGAAAATCCCGTTTCTATCGTCAAAGGCCTCTCGTAAGGCGTCCCGCAGTGATGAAGAGATTCAGCGCTACGAGGGAACCTTGGTGGCGCGCAGGATCACCAAGACCTACAGCAAGCGGCGTGTTGTCAATGGCGTGTCCATCATCGTGAAGCGAGGCGAGGCGGTTGGCCTTCTCGGCCCGAACGGTGCGGGCAAAACCACCTGTTTTTACATGATTACAGGACTTGTGCCGGTCGATTCCGGCACAATCGAGCTGGATGGCCGCGATGTGACCAGCATGCCGATGTATCGTCGTGCCCGTCTGGGTGTGGGCTATTTGCCCCAGGAAGCGTCTATCTTTCGTGGTCTGACGGTCGAGGAAAACATCCGCGCGGTTCTGGAAGTGCGCGAAAAGAACAAGGCAAAACGCGAGCGCCGCATCACGGAGCTGTTGGAAGAGTTTTCCATTTCGCATCTGCGCAAGTCTGCGGCTGTGGCCCTGTCGGGCGGTGAGCGCCGTCGTCTGGAAATTGCGCGTGCGCTGGCCACCGACCCGGCCTTCATGCTGCTGGATGAGCCTTTCGCTGGTGTTGACCCGATTTCGGTTTCTGAAATCCAGAACCTCGTCCGCCATCTCACAAAGCGTGGCATCGGCGTGCTCATCACCGATCACAATGTGCGCGAAACGCTGGGCCTGATTGACCGTGCCTATATCATTCACGCCGGCGAGGTGCTGACCCATGGTCGTGCAGATGATATCGTGGCCAACCAGGATGTGCGTCGGCTCTACCTCGGCGACAATTTCAGTCTTTAACCAGAATTTGCCCCACCGGTTTCCTTCATGCGTCGGTTGGGCTATTTTCCGCGCCATGTCCTCAATCAAGGCGGCTGACAGATGATACTGAAAGACAAGCGTATTCTCCTGATCATCACCGGAGGAATTGCTGCCTATAAATGCCTTGAGCTGATCCGCCGTTTGCGGGAGCAGGGCGCATCTGTCCGTCCCGTCATGACGGAAGGCGCGCAGAAATTCATAACACCGCTGGCCGTCGGCGCGTTGGCAGCCGATCACGTCTTTACAGAATTGTTCTCCCGCGAGGATGAACAGGATGTTGGGCACATCCGCCTCGCGCGCGATTGTGACCTGGTTCTGGTGGCTCCGGCCACGGCCAATATCATGGCGAAAATGGCCTCGGGACTTGCCGATGACTTGGCTTCCACAGTGCTGCTGGCGACGGACAAGCCGGTCCTGATCGCGCCGGCCATGAATCCCAAAATGTGGGAAGCTGCACCCACAAAACGCAATGCCGAGACATTGCGGGCCGACGGCGTTCACTTTGTCGGCCCCAACAAGGGCGAGATGGCCGAGAGCAGTGAGGCCGGTGTCGGACGCATGGCCGAGCCAAACGAAATCTTGGCCGCCGTCCTCCACCTCATGGACAACCGCGAAAAGCCGCTTCTGGGCCGCAAAGCAATCGTCACATCCGGTCCCACCCATGAGCCGATTGATCCCGTGCGCTACATCGCGAACCGGTCCTCCGGCAAACAGGGACATGCCATTGCAGCAGCGCTTGCAGCACTTGGTGCAGATGTGACGCTGGTCTCAGGGCCAGTTAACATTTCAGACCCGATCGGCGTGCGGACAATCCATGTCGAGCGGGCGGAAGAGATGCGTGATGCGGTGCTCGCAGCGCTGCCGGTCGATATTGCCGTGATGGTCGCCGCTGTTGCCGATTGGCGCGTAGAGCGCTCACAAGGCGAGAAAATCAAGAAAGTGCCGGGTGAGGGGCCTGCACCTTTGACGCTGACGGAAAACCCCGACATTCTGAAAACGGTCGGCCATCACGCGCTCCGCCCCAAACTCGTGGTCGGCTTTGCAGCCGAAACCCAGTCCGTTATCGAAAATGCCCGTACCAAGCTGAAGAGCAAGGGTGCGGATATGATTGTTGCCAACGATGTGAGTGCCGAAACCGGTATTATGGGTGGGGACCGCAATGCCGTTCGCATCATCAGTGCTGACGGCGTGGACATCTGGCCAGATATGTCCAAGGAAATGGTTGCTGAGAAGCTGGCCGCAAAAATCGCCGCTTATTTCGTCATTGCTTGAAGGGCAGTAACGCCCTCAGCGCAGTCATTCCAATCGCCAAACGGCTCCAGCAGGATGCCCTCGCGCGAAATTTCGACCGCACTTCCGTCTGGTATGCAAATCCAGCTCTCGCGATCATCGTTGAGCGGTTCCGAGACCAGACAGATGCCATCAACCCCGATAGGCGCATAATAAAGCGTCGGCGCGGCCCGGTCGGTGGCATAACGAATCGCATAGAGCGTCTCGCCATTGGAAAAGCATGACGTGAAACGGATCACGGTTTCCATGCCGTGATCATGCGCGAGATTTTCGACTGCTCTCAGTGTCTTTTCCATAGCCGCAACCGGAGCCTCCTCCAGCCCGTTGCTGAGCGCCATGAGAAACAGAAGCTCGGAATCCGTCGTGCCGCGGCGCGCGCTGTAGTGCTTCTCGTCAAGCGACGCTTCCATGGCGCGGCGCAACTTTTCAAACCCGGAAATCTGACCATTATGCATGAAGGACCAACGACCGGAGACAAAGGGATGGCAGTTGTCGCGAGATGTTCCACCCCCGGTCGAGGCCCGCACATGGGCAAGAAAGAGTGGGGAGCGGATCTGCCGGACAATGCTTTTCAGGTTGCAATCCGACCACGCCGGCAGAATATCGCGAAATCGGCCCGGCTCGGGGCGCTCGCCATACCAGGCAACTCCAAAACCGTCGCCATTGATGGTGGTTTTCGCTTCAGTGGCGCGATGCGACTGCTCAATCAGCGAATGCGCAGGCGATGAAATAATGTCTTCAAGATAAAGCGGCTGACCGCAATAGGCTGCCCAACGGCACATTTGGTGGTTTCCAGAACAAAAAAGCCTGCTTGCGGCAAGCGTCTCAAAACATGGATAACGGATTATTAACGCAGTTCAATTGGCAATTAGAATTTTGCGGACATTGATGGTAAAAATGTGAACAGACCGTCCTGTGCGAGCTGATTGTCTGCAAAATCGCCTGCTCTATATTAGCGGCAAGTGAAAGGAGACGCTCTGATGTCTATTCGTCCCGTAAAATATGAAAGCACCGCCACGCCCGCCATGGAAGGCGCCGGCGTCCACCTGCATCGCGTGTTTGGTTTTGGCGATCCGGAAATGACGGACCCGTTCCTGATGATGGACGATTTCCGCAATGATGATCCGGCAAAATACCTCAAGGGTTTTCCCTGGCATCCGCACCGCGGCATCGAAACGATCACCTATGTTCTGGCCGGAACGGTCGAGCATGGCGACAGCCTTGGCAATCAGGGACTCTTGGGCGCAGGCGACGTTCAGTGGATGACGGCTGGCAGCGGCATCATGCACCAGGAAATGCCCAAGGGCGACTTCGCCGGCAAGATGCACGGCTTCCAGCTCTGGGCAAACCTTCCGTCGTCGCTGAAGATGACAAGCCCGCGCTATCAGGATGTCAAATCAGCCGATATTCCGGTCGAAATCGACGACGACGGTACAGTCGTCCGCGTCATTACCGGCGAATTTTGGGGCAAGAAAGGTCCGGTCGATGGCATCGCCGCCGAGCCAGTCTATCTCGATGTCTCCGTGCCGCCGGGCAAGCGCAAGACCTTCAAGGTGGATACCTACCGCAAGGCCTTTGCCTATATTTTTGCAGGCTCCGGTACCTTCCGTGATGCGTCCAATCCGATCGGCGTCAAGGTGGAAAAGGAGTTCAACGGACAGGAACTCAACATTCGCGATCTGAGCGGCAACCGTACCCTGGTCGTCTTCGATACGGGAGATGAAGTGACCGTTCAGGCCGGTGATAAGGGTGTTCGTTTCCTGCTGGTCTCCGGCAAGCCGATCCAGGAGCCGGTTGCCTGGCATGGCCCAATCGTGATGAATACCCGCGAAGAGCTGATGCAGGCCTTTCAGGAGCTTCAGCAGGGCAGCTTCATCAAGGAAAATGCCCAGTTCGCCTAAACAGGCTCAATCAGAATGGCCCGGAAGTCGTTGACATTGGTCAGCGTCGGTCCGGGCACCACCTGATCGTCAAGCCTTGCAAAAAAGGAATGGGCATCGTTATTCGCAAGGGCAGCTTGCGGATCGATGCCCTTTTCTATGGCGCGTGTCAGCGTATCGGGCGTCACCACGGCACCGGCCACTTCTGCTGCGCCATCAACGCCGTCCGTATCACATGCAATCAAATGGATTCCAGTTGCGCCATCCAGCGCAATAGCTGCCGCCAGACAGAATTCGGCATTCGGCCCGCCAATGCCTTCCCCGCGCCGGGTAACGGTCAACTCCCCGCCGGACAAGAGAACAACGGGCTTGCCTCCCGCTTTAAGCGTTCCTTGAATTTCCAGCGCCTGACTGGCCTGTGCGGCGGCCACGTCGCGGGCCTCTCCCTCTATGGAATCGCCTAGAATGCGCACATCAAAACCCTGCTCAGTCGCCGCGTCCGCTGCAGCCTCCAGCGATTGGGAGGGAGCAATGATAACCCTGTTCTCCACCCTCGAAAGCCGATCATCTCCCGGTTGTATGACGCCGCTTCCCGTTTTCAGAACACCTTTGACCTTGTCGTCGACCTTTACCTGCCAGCGCTCCAATATAGCCAGTGCATCATCTGCGCCGGAGGCATCGCCCACCGTCGGACCGGAGCCGATAAACGCCATATCGTCGCCCGGCACATCGGAAATCATCAGAGCCAGCATTTTTGCCGGATAGGCCGCCGCTGCCAGCTGACCACCTTTGACACGGCTAAGGTGTTTGCGAACCGTATTCATGGCATCAATCGGCGCACCTGACGAAAGCAGTGCTGCGTTGACTGCGCGCTTGTCTTGCAGATCGAGCCCTGCCACGGGCTGAACCAGCAGGGCAGACGCGCCGCCCGAAATCAGAGCCAGCACGAAATCGCCGTCGCCCGCAGTTGCAAGCAGGTCAAGCATGCGTTTTGTGGCAACCTCGCCAGCGTCATCCGGCACGGGATGCGCCGCCTCCACGATCTCAATCGTCTGGGTTGGGCGTCCATAGCCATAGCGGGTAATCACCAGCCCTTCGCAAGGCCCCCAAGCCTGTTCTACGGCCTCAGCCATGCGCGCGCTGGCCTTGCCGGCTCCGATGACGATGACCCGTCCATCCGGCTTCTCCGGTAGATGTTGCGCGATGACCTGCATCGGATCGGCGGTGCTGACCGCAACATCGAACAGCTGAGTGAGAAATGTCCGGGCTTTGGAACTTTGCATGCCGGCTTCCATCAAGGATTTGCAATGGGTTAGCGCACATTATTCAGGATGTGTACGCCTTTGCAACCGACATTCGGCCACCATTTTGCATGTCGCGTGTTTCACGCCGCGAGCCAAGGCCGCTTGCGCGCAAAATTCAGAAATTCCTGCCCCGACATGGGGTGTGCGAAAGCATAGCCCTGCAGAGAATGGCATCCGAGGTCCCGCAGAATAACTGCGTGCTGCATTGTTTCAACGCCTTCCGCGATTATCTCAATGCCTCTTGCCCGACCAATATCAATAATCGAGCGAACGAGCGCCCGCTGATTTGAAGATTCCACGATGGGAAAGACGAGCTCGCGGTCGATTTTCAGGCGGCGCGGCATCAGCTTCAAAAGCGTCAGGATGGAAGCGTGACCGGTGCCGAAATCATCAATTTCGATGTCAATGCCCATATCCCTCAGCCGGTCGGTCTGTTTGACCAATTCTTCGTCGTCGCCCTCGAAGGAAATCGACTCGAGCAGTTCCACGGAAAGGCTGCCGGGCAGGAGAGGCATGGAAGCGATCTTTTCAAAAAGCGCTTCTTCCTTCAGCCGCTGTGCTGAAAGGTTCACGGAGAATTTTGGAATATCGACGCCGCTTGCACGCAACCGCAAGAACTGCTGATGCGCTTGTTCGAGGACGAGCGCGTCAATAGTGGAAACGACCTTTAGATTTTCCGCAATCTGGAGGAAGGCATCGGGCGCAAGCAGGCCCTTTTCCGGATGGATCCAGCGCACGAGCGCCTCAAATCCATTGATCTCACGGGTCTGCGCACAAAATTGCGGCTGATAGTAAGCAACGAACTGGTCCTGTTCGAACGCTCGAAGAATGTCGTCTGCGATCCGTTTATTATGGATTGCCACCTGTCTCAGCCGTTCGGTAAAAGGCTCCACGCGGTTGCGTCCGCGCCGCTTGGCTTCGTAGAGCGCGATATCTGCGTTTATGAGGATCTGACCCGCCGGCTCACTGGCCGTGTTGCCCGAGGCAAAACCAATGCTTGCACCCACGCGGCATTCGTGCCCTTCGAAGATGATCGGCCGCGACATGGCCTCCACCAGCGCGTTTGCAACGCTCGCATAGTCTTTGTCAGAGTTGTTGACCCCAGATATCACCACAAATTCGTCGCCCCCAATGCGGGCTAGGAAATCACCATCGTGGATCAAATTGCGCAGGTTGCGTGCCGTCTCTCTGAGGATCAGGTCACCGGCGGCGTGACCGAACGTGTCGTTGATCTCCTTGAAACGGTCGAGGTCGATATGGAGAACCGTGATATGGCTTCCAATGGGTATTTCCTGCATACACTTGTCGAGGAAACGACGATTGGCAAGGCCAGTCAGCGCATCGTGCAACGCGGCATGTTCCATGCTTGACTTGGCCTGCATCAAGTGGCGGTTCTGAAGCTCCGTTTGGCTCTTGGCCTTGCGCAACTCGTCCTGCAGGACAATGTCTTCGGTCACATCCCAGTTTACGCCGATAATCTTGCGGCGTTTTGCTGAATCGACATAAACAGAGCCCATGGCTTTCACGTGGCGCAGCTTGCCCTCGGGTGTTACAACGCGGAAGCTGGTTGAATAGTCCGAGCCCTTGTTGATTGCATCGTCGAACCTTCGTTCTGCGCTCACCCGGTCATCCGGATGCAGCGCGTTGCGCCAGTCTTCATAGCCGCATTCGAGCTGATCGGCGGGAACGTTATACATTTCCCGCATCCGCTCGTCCCAACTCAGCGTGTTTTCGGATATGTTAAACTCCCAAACCCCGATTCCGGAGCTTTCAAGAGCCAGTTCCAGCCGCTGGGAAAGTTCGCCAAGCTGGTCTTCTCGGTCCTGCAGCGCTTCCATGTGTCGCTGTCTGTCGCTCATCAGCCGCCCGGCCCAAATGAGCGGAATGAGAAGCGCAAGCGATATCACGAGCAATGCCGCGCGGAACCATGCCTGATCGCTGCCGGCATCCCATCCGTCGCTTGGAATGGCATACATTTCCCAGGTATCGTAGCCCAGGCTGAGCGTCGTTTTGACCGGATGGTTTGCAAAAATCGCCGGGTCGCCAAAGAACGGGACGGTGACATCCCCATCTTTTGATCGCGAGCGCATCATGATCTGGATGTCGGGATCTGCAATCCTGAGCCCGCTGTCCCGATAGATCCGCGACATTTCAATCACCGCGGAAGCGATACCCCAGAGGGTTTTTCTGCCCTTCTCGTCCACTTCTATCAGGGGGAACCGGGCGATCAGGCCCTTGCCACCCTGGACCAGGTCGACAGGCCCTGTCACAACCGGCTCTCCGGTTTTCATAACCTCGAGAACGGCCGCGCGCTGCGCCGGAACCTCATTGTAGTCGAGACCGATGACATCCTCATTGCCCTTGAGCGGAAAGACCATCGAGACTTTCATGTTGGGTGCGACGGCTATATTGCGGATCTGCGGGGCTAGGTCGAATACGATACTGACCAGATCTTGGATGTGCTTCTCGTCTGATGCGCCATGGTTGCCAATATCGACCGCCAATCCTTGGGCAATGGCAACATTTCTTGAAATGAGCGCATCCAACTTGGTTTTGGCAAGCGTAAGCTCTTGAGAAACCGCCGCGACTTCTGCTTCATGAGCGCCGAGTTGCCGCTGCCAGTCCGCGTAGCCTGCGAAAAGCGCAATCGTGACAGCGGCAATCAGAGCCGGGACGTAATGGAGATACGCCGTCTTTCTGATGCGTTTTACGCTTAAACCACCCGTCGCTTTTCCGCCCATTCGCTAGCACTGCTCGTTGTCCCAATGCTTGCAGCTTGACACGCTAAACTTAACATAGCCTTTCGCGTGTGAATGTCTCCAGTGAGGTGTAGCGGTTGAGTGAGGCGGTGGTGACTGCCCGAAGCCTCAGGCAGCCTTTTGTGCGTGATACTCCTTGATCGCGATCATTTTGATATCAGGAGACCTCTCGGATTCGTAGTTCAACGAGAAACCGTCCTGCGCCATGAAAACGGGATCGCCATCAAGATCGCGGCAAATGTCTCCTCGGTGAGATGCGACGAATTTTTCAAGCTCGGCCGGTTTGTCTGCAGAAATCCACCGGCAGATGGAAAACCGTGACATCTCGAAGGAAACCGGCAAACCGTATTCCGCCTGAAGGCGCTCTTTGAGCACGTCGAGCTGCAGCGCGCCGACAACGCCCACGATCGCTGGCGAACCGTCTTCCGGCTGGAAAAGCTGAACGACCCCTTCTTCGGCCATCTGCTGCAGGGCTTCCTTCAGTTTCTTCGCTTTCATCGCGTCTTCCAGACGCACGCGGCGCAGAATTTCAGGCGCAAAATTCGGCACGCCCTGAAACACCAGCGATTCCCCTTCTGTCAGCGTATCGCCAATACGCAGGCTGCCGTGGTTGGGAATGCCAACTACATCGCCTGCATAGGCCGTGTCGGCCAGCTGCCGCTGTGAGGCAAAGAAGAATTGCGGTGCTGAAAGCCCCATCTGCTTGCCGGTACGGGCAAGACGCGCCTTCATGCCGCGCGTCAGCTTGCCAGAACAAACCCGAACGAACGCAATGCGGTCGCGGTGGTTGGGGTCCATGTTGGCCTGAATCTTGAAGACGAAGGCCGACATCTTTTCGTCGGTCGCTTCCACGGTTCGCGTGTCTGCCACCTGCGCACGCGGCGGCGGCGCAATGTCACCCAAGGCATTGATCAAATCGCGCACGCCGAAATTGCGCAACGCAGAACCGAAGAAGACCGGCGTCATATGCCCTTCGAGAAAAGCTTGCCTGTCGAACGGGCGGCAGGCCTCGCGCGCCAGTTCCAACTCGCCAATAAACGCGTCTCGCTCGTTTTCCGGCAGCCGCTCGGCAACACTTTGCGGTCCATTGACCGGGATCGTGTTTACCTGTGAATCGCTGCCGCGAAAGGTGTTGCTGGCGAGGTGATAGGCACCGCAGAATGTCTTTGAACGACCAACCGGCCAGGTTATCGGCGCGGTGTCGAGCGCCAGCTTTTCCTCAACTTCGTCGAGAATTTCAAACGGGTCGCGGCTTTCACGGTCCATCTTGTTGACGAAGGTGATGATCGGAATGTCGCGCATGCGGCAAACTTCGAAAAGTTTCAGCGTTCTGGGCTCGATACCTTTGGCAGCATCGATCACCATGATGGCCGCATCCACCGCCGTCAGCGTGCGATAGGTGTCATCGGCAAAGTCTTCGTGGCCTGGCGTATCGAGAATATTGAAGATCTTGTCATTGTATTCGAAAGTCATCACCGAGGTGACAACAGAAATACCGCGCTCGCGCTCGATCTTCATCCAGTCGGAGCGGGTCTGAACCCTGTCCTTCTTGGCTTTCACCTCGCCGGCGAGCTGGATGGCACCGCCGAAAAGCAGCAACTTTTCAGTCAATGTTGTCTTACCGGCATCCGGGTGAGCAATGATTGCGAAGGTGCGGCGGCGGGACACCGCTTCTGACAAGCTTTCGGCCATTTCCTATTTTCCTGTGAATTGCGGCTCTCATAACCGCTCAAACCCGAAAGTGCAATTGACCCGCTGGCCCGACTCGACCGAGGAACAATGAAAAGCTTCACCAGCGAACGGATTGGACGCCGATGAACATGCATTCTCAAACATCACCGCGGCTTTCTCTCACCCGACTTGAGCATGGTGAGGGTCTTGATTTGCCCTCTTATGAAACGGAAGGTGCTGCGGGCATGGATCTGCGCGCAGCTGTGGCTCAAGATCGGCCAATGATGTTGATGCCCGGCAAACGGGCTCTCGTTCCCACTGGATTTATCTTTGAAGTTCCTGAAGGCTTTGAAGCACAGATACGTCCGCGCTCAGGCCTCGCCTTCAAACATGGCATTACCTGCCTCAATACGCCGGGCACGATTGATAGCGACTATCGCGGCGAAGTGAAGGTTCTCCTCATCAATCATGGCGAGGAGGAGTTTCTCATTGAGCGGGGAATGCGAATTGCACAAATGGTGATCGCACCGGTCACGCGTGTATCGGTGGCAGAAAGCCAGTCGGTGTCACAGACCGCCCGCGGTGCCGGCGGTTTTGGATCCACCGGCGTTTGACACGCTTGCTGCTTGAACGGGTGTTTTTCGGAATTGTCACAAGGACGATATTGGGATTGTGCGTGCGGCCGCATTCCTGCTGCCACAGCAGTATGAATCGCAATACGCACAAAACAGGTCCACGGTTTTTTAGCAAAAGCAGCCGCATTGGCGGAATTTTCTATCGGTTTCGTTCCCCATGGATTTTCGGTTCTGGCGGCTCAGAGCAGAAGCGCCTATCTTGAATTGAGGAAATATAACCGCCAAGGGAGAAACATCATGACCGAGAAGAAGCCGGGACGCGGGCGCGTCTATAGCTCCATTTTAGAGACTGTCGGCGATACGCCCATCGTGCGGCTGGACAAGCTCGCGAAAGAAAAGGGCGTGAAAGCCAATCTTCTCGCCAAGCTTGAATTCTTCAACCCGATTGCGTCTGTGAAAGACCGTATCGGTGTCGCGATGATCGACGCGCTTGAGGCGCAGGGCAAGATAACACCCGGAAAGACCGTGCTCGTGGAGCCCACCTCCGGCAACACCGGGATTGCACTTGCCTTTACGGCGGCGGCGAAGGGCTATCGCCTGATCCTGACCATGCCCGAGACCATGTCGATTGAGCGGCGCAAGATGCTGGCGCTTCTTGGCGCTGAACTGGTGCTCACTGAAGGACCGAAAGGCATGAAGGGCGCAATCGCCAAGGCCGAAGAGTTGGCGGCGACCCTGCCGGATGCAATCATTCCGCAACAATTCGAAAACCCGGCCAATCCCGAAATCCATCGCAAGACGACCGCCGAGGAAATCTGGAACGATACCAATGGTACGGTCGATATTTTCGTTTCCGGCATCGGCACGGGTGGCACGATCACCGGCACCGGGCAGGTACTCAAATCCAAGAAGCCCGAGGTGAAGGTTGTGGCCGTCGAGCCGGCGGACAGTCCCGTTCTGTCAGGTGGCAATCCTGGCCCGCACAAGATCCAGGGGATCGGAGCGGGCTTTGCGCCGCCCATTCTCGACACGTCGATTTATGATGAGGTGGTCACGATCAGCAATGATGAGGCCTTTGCAATGGCCCGCGACGTTGCCCGCATTGAAGGCGTTCCGGTCGGCATTTCGTCCGGTGCGGCTTTGGCTGCTGCCATCAAGGTTGGCAGCCGCGCAGAAAACGCCGGCAAGAACATCGTCGTTATCATTCCGTCATTTGCCGAACGCTATCTTTCGACCGCCCTGTTTGACGGCCTCGGCGAATAACGGGAAGCGGGGCGCTTCTTAAAAAGGGCGCCCATTCACGCCGCCGCCATTAGCCTGTCCCCGGCGATACGGTAGGATATGGCTTCAGCCAGGTGCAGCTTTCCAACCGTCGCCTGTCCATCCAGGTCAGCCAGCGTTCGTGCGACCTTCAGAATTCGGTGATAGCCGCGTGCGGAGAATTTCATCTTCTCCGCCGCATCTCTCAAGAGCTGCAATCCGTTTGGATCGGGCTCTGCAATTTTCTCAATCAAAGCGGTCGAGCATTGTGCATTGGTTCGCAATCTCGCCTCACCAAGCGCCAGAAACCGTTCCCGCTGCATGTCACGGGCAAAGGCAACGCGGCGTGCGACATCGGCGCTCGATTCCGCCGCCATTGGTTTGATGAGATCCATCGCGGTGACGGCCGGAACATCAATGCGAATATCGATGCGATCCATTAACGGTCCCGATATCCGCCCCTGGTAATCCGCAGCACATCTGATCCCGCGTGCGCAGGTATGTCCCGGTTCTCCGGCCATGCCACACCGGCAGGGGTTCATCGCCGCCACAAGCTGGATATTGGCTGGATAAGAAACGCGGTGATTGGCGCGCGCAATCACGCATTCGCCCGTTTCCAGCGGTTGCCGCAGCGCATCCAGCGCTTGCGGGGTAAATTCCGGAAGCTCATCGAGAAAGAGCACACCGTTATGCGCCAGCGAAACCTCACCAGGGCGCGCCCGCAATCCGCCACCCACAAGGGCTGCCATTGTGGCTGAATGATGCGGCGCACGAAAGGGACGGCGGTCTGAGAGTTTGCCGCCGGAAAGCTGCCCGGCGATGGACTGTATCATCGACACGTCCAGGAGTTCGGCAGCCGAGAGGGGTGGCAAAATGGAGGGCAGGCGCGACGCCAGCATGGATTTTCCAGAGCCAGGCGGGCCGATCATGAGAAGATTATGCCCACCTGCCGCGGCAACCTCGAGCGCCCGTTTGGCGCTTTCCTGTCCCTTTATATCAGCAAGGTCGGGCAGGTTGGCGGGCATCTGGCGAACGGCAGGCTCGGGCCGTGAAAGCACCTGCGTGCCGCGAAAATGATTGGCCAGCGCAATCAGGCTTCTTGGTGCCAGGATATCAATGCCGTCTCCGGCCCAGGCCGCTTCAGCCCCGCTGGCCGCAGGGCAAATGAGGCCCTTTCCCATGGCGTTCGCCGCAATTGCCGCCGGCAAGGCGCCGGCAACGGCTGCAATGGTGCCATCAAGATTGAGTTCGCCCACAACGGCGAAATCCTGCAGCGCATCGGCCGGAATGGCACCCAACGCGGCCATCAGCCCAAGCGCGATGGCAAGATCGTAATGGCTGCCCTCTTTGGGCAGGTCTGCAGGTGCCAG
This sequence comes from Rhizobium sp. L1K21, assembly GCF_024055895.1. GTDB lineage: Bacteria > Pseudomonadota > Alphaproteobacteria > Rhizobiales > Rhizobiaceae > Ensifer_A. Next base: position 325,410 of record NZ_JAMXLE010000002.1, on the reverse strand, counting down.
ATTGATGGTCACTTTCTTGCCAGGCAGCGACAGACCTGAAGCATGCAGGGCAGCCTGCACCCGCTCGCGGCTCTCAGCGACGGCCTTGTCGGGCAGGCCCACGATATGCATGCCGACGTTTCCCGGTGCAACCATCACCTGCACATCGACAGGAACGCCTTCTATGCCATGAAATGCAACTGTCGCAACACGCGATACCATTGGATGCCCCTCATCAAAATGCCTGACGCTCCGGCAGAAACTGGAGTTCCTGCTTGACTTGGGCTATTGATGCACATTAGCGTGAATAAAACAAGAACAGGAAATGAACAAACTGCTCAGAAATGCATATAAAAGTTGTATCGGGTTGTATTTGAAGAACAAAAAGCTCACAAGCAGCAAGGGAGCGTGAGCTGCTTTCCGGTGACATTTCGACCTATTGCCAGGCGCTATACGGTTTTCCGTTGGCGGTGCGAACGATTGTATCAATATAGGTGAAGTCGGCTGTGAGCGTGTCGGTGTTCTGGCAGGTGGTAATCAGGCCGCTGATGAACGCAATGCAGTTGACCCTGTCGCCCTGAACAATGCCGTTCGCATAGTCTCGTATCATGCCATCGGGACCGACGCGGAAATAGTATATTGCATATTCAAGCTTCGTCTTGCTCGTTCCGATAAGGCCGGAGAAATCGAAACTGGATTCACCAGCCTCCCGCAATCCGGCATGTTTATAGACCGTGTCTCCACTCGGCAGTGTCACCTGATCGATCAGGCGTCCATATGTTTCGCGCGTGGCGAAGAGTTCGGCTTCTTTGAGAGACTTGGATGCAGCAATGGCTGCATAGGGTTTTCCGATCGTGGACGAAAGCTGATAGCGGTCGCTTTTGTTACGGAGTTTTTCCGCCGTGCTTGAGCAAGCTGCAAGGCTGGCAGTGATAAAAACGAACAGAAGAATTTTGAAAATGCGCATGCCATGTCCCCTTAGTCTTCAAGGGAACATCTACTCCGGCATCAAGCTGGCATAAACGTGCTTTATGCCAATCTTAGCGGCCAATTTTGGGCATATTGCGGTTTAGCGTTTTGCTTCAATTGCATCCCATAGGAGGCTTGCAATATCCGCGCCGCCGAACTTCTTGACTTCACGGATGCCGGTGGGCGACGTCACATTGATCTCGGTCAGATAATTGCCGATCACATCGATACCGACAAGCAGGAAGCCGCGTTCACGAAGTGCCGGGCCAATACGGGCGCAGATTTCCTTTTCTCTTTCCGTCAGCTCGGAATGTTCGGCGCGTCCGCCCACATGCATGTTGGAGCGGCTGTCATGCTCTGCTGGCACGCGGTTGATCGCGCCGACAGGCTCACCGTCGATGAGAATAATGCGTTTGTCGCCCTTGCGCACATCCGGCAGATACTCCTGCGCAATGAACGGCTCGCGGAACTGCGCGGAAAACATCTCCAGAAGTGAAGACAGGTTACGGTCGCCCTTGGTCAGATGGAACACACCCGCACCGCCATTTCCGTAAAGCGGCTTGATGATGACGTCGCCCAGCTCATCGCGAAACGCGCGGATTTCGCCCGGATCGCGGGTAATCAACGTCTTCGGCATGAGGTCGGGAAACTCGGTCACGAAAATCTTTTCCGGCGAGTTGCGCACCCATGCCGGGTCGTTCACCACCAGCGTCTTCGGATGAATGCGCTCCAACAGATGCGTGGAAGTGATGTAGGACATGTCGAAGGGCGGGTCCTGGCGCAGCAGGACAACATCCATGGTGGAAAGGTCCACACGTTCGGGTTCACCGAGCTCGAAATGGTCTCCTTTCACGTCGCGCAAAACCATCGGTTCCACTGTGGCATAGACCTTGCCGTCACGAAGCGAGAGCCGATCCGGCGTATAGTGGAAGAGCTTGTAGCCGCGCTCTTGCGCCTCAAGGCTCATGGCAAAGGTGGAATCACCGGCGATCTGGATGGATGAAACATGGTCCATCTGGACCGCGACATTGCGGATTTTGGCCATTTGGGGGTCCCCGAGAAATCAGTTCCCCCCATTTAGGATGTCACAGCCCGCTTCGCAACGGGGTTCCGCCCGAGCGCATCGCTTTCAGCTTGTTGCGAAGCTTGATGGCCAGCTGCAGCGGCCCGGGGAAGGGGCGGCGCACGAAGGCAATTTTGCGGACATAATTGTCGATTTGCCATGTCGCCCAGGTCTTGCCCCGGAAATAGGCAATGTCGCCCGCGCGCAAGGTGCGGGTCACACCATCCTCGTCCGTCACATGCACTTCGCCTTCAATGATCATGACGGTTTCGTCCCAGCCATAATACCAGTTGAAACGGCCTGCCGTGCAGTCCCAGATCGCCGTCATTGCAGCGTCGTCGTCACTTTGCGAATGCTCGCCAATACGCGCGTTCGGATTGCCCTCCAAAATCCACGATGGCTCGATAGGAGATGGCTTCATCTCCAGATTGTTGGCCGTACCGGAAATGACGGATGGTCCCGCCGCCGGGGCTTCGTTGATCTTCATCGCACCAAGAACGGATACGAACGCGAAAATTGTATTAAATGGAAATGCCATACTTACCCCCACAGTCAAGTCGGGTGCAGCCTTACACGGCAAAGATGAGTTTACCGTTCTGGAAAAGGCTCAAGTTTTAGCGAACCCTCCAGGAAGTGCCGCAAAATGCGCCTCAACGCCCGTTCTGGGTCAGGGCAGCTGTTCCAATTCGGGAAAAGCGCTTCAAGCCGGGCTTAAGCGGTGATGCGCTTGCCCGTCTCGGCAGAAAAGAAATGCAGTTTTTCAGCAAGGACGGAAAGACGAATGTCTTCAGGCAGTGCCACCTCGGAAGAAAGAGTAACGGTGAGCGGTGTTCCCGAAGCGTGGCCGTGCACCAAACGTTGCGCGCCCAGCTCCTCAATGTAATCCACGTGAAAGGCAAAGCCGCTGCCGTCCTGCGCCAGCCGCAAATCTTCAGGGCGAATCCCCAGTGTGGATTTGCCCTGAGGCAGAGTGCGGTTCTCAACCGAAATGGTCTGGTCTCCGAAGGCAATGGTCTGGCCTGTAATCTCCACATTGACAAGATTCATCGCCGGTGAGCCGATAAAACCCGCCACGAAGGTCGAGGCAGGATTGTGATAGACATCCAACGGCGTGCCGATTTGCTCCACTTCGCCGCGGTTCAGAACCACGAGCCTGTCTGCCAGTGTCATGGCTTCCAGCTGGTCGTGGGTTACATAAAGCGATGTGGTGCCGAGCCGCTTCTGCAATTGTTTGATTTCGCCGCGCATGGAAACGCGCAGCTTTGCATCCAGGTTTGACAGCGGCTCATCGAAGAGAAACGCCGCCGGCTTGCGCACGATGGCGCGCCCCATGGCGACACGCTGGCGCTGCCCGCCTGAAAGCGCGCGTGGTTTGCGATCAAGGTAGGGTTCCAGCTCAAGCATGCGAACGGCCTCTTTCACCCGCGCATCGATTTCTGCTTTTGGTGTGCCGCGGTTTTTCAGGCCGTAGGCCATATTGGCGTAAACGCTCATATGCGGATAGAGCGCATAGTTCTGAAACACCATGGCAATATCCCGCTCGGCGGGTTCAACCTTGTTGACAATTTTTCCGCCAATGCTCGCGGTTCCGCTGGTGATTGTTTCCAGGCCCGCAATCATGCGCAACAGCGTGGACTTTCCGCAGCCGGATGGCCCGACAAGCACGATGAACTCGCCGTCGGCGATATCGATATTGACGGATTTTACGGCGTGGATGTCGCCCGCATAAGTTTTGGAAACATTGGCGATCTGGATATTGGCCATGAAATATCGTTCCTATTTATCGCTCTCGGTCAGGCCCTTGATGAACCAGCTCTGGAAGATGATGACGACCAGAATGGGTGGCAGCATCGCCAGAACGGCAAGCGCAAAGGCCTGATTGTAATCGGGGATTTGGGAACCGACCCAAACGAGCAGGATCTGCTTGATGCCGCGCACCAGCGTGAAGAAGCTTTCATCTGTCGTCATCAGCATCGGCCAGAGATACTGGTTCCAGCCATAGACGAACATGATCACGAAAATGGCCGCCACCATGTTGCGGGAGAGCGGCACCAGAATATCGATGAAGAATTTGAACGGTCCGGCACCATCGATGCGGGCTGCCTCGAGAAGCTCATCCGGCACGGATTTGAAGAATTGCCGGAAATAGAATGTGCCTGTCGCAGAGGCCAGCAATGGCACGATCAAACCGGAATAGGTGTCGATCAGATGGAGTTTGCTCATCACCATATAGGAGGGCAGGATACGCACCTCGAGCGGCAGCAGCAGGGTCGTAAAAATCATCCAGAAGAACACAACACCCATACGGAAGCGGAAATAGACGATCCCGTAGGCTGCCAGCATGGAAAGCACGATCTTGCCGACGGCAAACCCGATGCCGAGAATGAAGGAGTTTTTCAGCATCGCCAGACCGGTCACCTGGCCGGTAAAGCCACCTTTCTCAAAAAGCACCTCGTCATAGGTCTCGGCAAAATGCCCGCCCCATGTGGTCATAAGCCCCTGCATGTGGATTTCAGCGGCGTCATGCGTCGATGTCATGAAGGCCACCACAACCGGGCCCATCATGAAAACAACACCGATAATGAGAATGAGATGGTCGATATATTTCTTCACGGATCCCATCCCTCTCAATTGTAGTGCACGCGCCGCTCAAGAAAGCGGAACTGGAAGATGGTGAGAACGAAGACGACGATCATCAAAATCACCGATTGTGCCGAGGAACCGCCAAGATCGTTGCCGCGAAAACCGTCCATATAGACCTTGTAAACGAGGGTAATCGGATTGTTGGCCGCCTTGTCCTTGACGGTTGTATCGACAATGCCGAACGTGTCGAAAAGCGCATAGGTCATATTGATGATCAGCAGGAAAAACGCCGTTGGCGAGAGAAGCGGCAGCGTGATCGTCCAGAAGCGGCGCAAGCCCGAACGGCAGTCGATGGCCGAAGCCTCCCGCACCGAGACCGGTATGCCCTGCAGGCCGGAGAGAAAGAAAATGAAATTATAGGGGATTTGCTTCCACACAGCGATTGTGATCATCGCAATTGCCGTGTCGTAATAATTGATGCCGATCCTCATGTCCCAGCCGAATAGGGCCGCGAATTTGACGAAAGGACCGATATGCTGGTCGAAGAACATGACCCCGATCAGGCCGGCAACCGGCGGAGCAACGGCATAGACCGAAATCAGCAGGGTCTTATAGGCACTCGCCCCTTTTAGAATCGCATCGGCCTTCACCGCCAATAAAAGACCGATCGAGAGTGAGAAGAACGTCACGAGGACTGTGAACCACACCGTAAACCAGGCAATTCTCATATATTCCGAAGAGGAGAGAATATCGGTGTAGTTGTTTATCCCCACAAAGGTCGAGCCGAAGCCGAACGGATCTTCCAGATAGAATGAAGATTGAATGGCCTGAGCGGAGGGCCAATAGAAAAAGATGAAAATCACGGCCATCTGCGGCAGCAGAAATAGATAGGGCAGATAGGGATGGGAAAATTGAACTCTTTTCATCGTGCCAGCCGGACTTTTCTGAAATCGTAAAACATCCGGGAGGTGACCTCCCGGATGCTTCGTCATGCTTGATGAAGTGGATTAGCTGGCCGTCTTGGCAAACTTGGCCAGAAGCTGGTCGGCTTCTTTCTTGATGGTTTCCATGGCGTCCTTCACGGTCGTTTCACCGGCAAAGATGCGACCATATTCACGTTCCATCACTTCACGAATCTGCGGGTAGAAGCCCAGGCGATAGCCCTTGTCCCACTCAGCGCCCGGCAGCGAAAGCTGCAGGATACCGACTTCGGCAGCAGGTTTTTCTTCGTAATAGCCTTCCTTCTTGGCCATTTCATAAGCCGCCTTGGTGATCGGAACGTAACCGGTCGACTTATGATAGAAGACCTGGATTTCAGGGGACGTCAGGAACTGGAAGAAGGAAGCCGTGCACTTGTTTTCCGCTTCCGGCTTGCCGGCCATTGCAAACAGTGCTGCGCCACCGATGAAGGAGTGTACGCCGGCACCATCAATGGAGTTCCAGTAGGGCAGGAAGGTCGCTGAGAAGGGCATTTGTGCCGTCTTCTGCAGTCCGCCGAACGAACCCGAAGAACCGATCCAGAGTGCAGCCTTGTTTTCTTCGAAAACCTTCTGGTTGTCGGACCAGCCGGCACCGTAATAGCCGAAGTAGCCTTCGTCGGCCCAAGCCTTCAGCTTCTCATACATCATGACGTGGTTGGGGTCGGTCACGTTGATTTCCGTGCCCTGCACGCTGTCATAACCGTTGTTGTTGGTCGCAAACTGGATGTTGTTGCGTGAGAAGAAGTTTTCGGTGAATTCCCAGGTCAGCTGAGACTGAACGAGCGGAACGAAACCGGCTTCCTTGAGCTTCGGTGCGATAGCTTCAAACTCTTCCCAGGTCTTCGGTGCTTCAACGCCGGCCTTTTTCAGGGCTTCGTCGTTGATATACATGATCGGAGCCGAAGAGTTGAAAGGCATGCCGATGAACTTGCCGTCCGAGTCAGCGTAGAAGTAACGCACGCCATCAATGAAAGCGTCGCGATCGAATGTGTGTCCTGCCTGGGTGATCAGGTCTTCAGCCGGAACCGCAGCACCCTTGGCGTTGATGATCGTTGCGGCGCCTGCGTCAAACACCTGCAGGATGTTGGGCTGTTCGCCCGAACGGAAGGCAGCGATACCGGCGGCGAGCGCTTCTTCATAAGTGCCCTTCGAAACCGGCGTCAGTGCGCATTCGCTCTGCGATTCGTTGAACTTCTTGGCGATTTCGTTGATGACATCGCCGTTATGGCCGCTCATGCCGTGCCACCAGGTGATGTTGGTAGCAGCAAAAGACGTGGAAGCGGAAAGCGCAAATGCAGCGCTTGCGAATACGATTTTTTTCAACATGGTTTGCCCCTGTTCTCGTCATGATTTGACTGAATGGGCAATTAGACCGCTAATATTACGGTCCCATGACGCTTGGATTACGTTAGTGTGACAATGAATTCCGGACCTGTTCAAAAGGCGTCGGGAACGTGTGACGGTAGCCGCCAGGGTGTTACCGCCAGAATGTCATAACGCCAGGAAAGCTCTGAGAAATCTTTCTGCTTTGCCAGCCAGATGCGGCTGGCAGCGCGGATTCGTGCCTTGTTTCTCTCGCCGACAGAAAAGAGCGCATCCTCCACAGTTCTGCGCGCCTTCACTTCAACGAAGGCAATCAGATTGCCTTTACGGGCAATGATATCGATTTCCCCGGCTTTGGTCCGGTAGCGCAGTTGGAGTATGCGGTATCCGCGGAAAAGCAGATAGGCGGCGGCATAAAATTCAGCCAGATGGCCGAGACGAAAAGCGCGGCGGCGCTTCTTGTAGCCGTCCTCAGCCATTGTCCTTCATATCCAGAAGGCGCTGGTAAAGGTCCTTGCGTGGCAGCCCTGTTATCTTCGCAGCTTCGGTTGCCGCCTTCGAGGTTGGCATATCGGCGATCAGGTCGCGCAGGATCGCGTCGACATCGGCTTCGCCCGGTGGTTCGGGTACTTCTGGCGGGCCGATCACCAGCACGATTTCGCCCTTTACACTCTGACCCTCGTAGTCGGCAGCCAGCATCTCCAGCGGCCCACGCCTGAATTCCTCGAAAGTCTTGGTGAGTTCCCGGCAGACGGAAGCGTCGCGGCTGCCGCCCAGAACATCGGCTGCTGCCGCAAGCGTTGCCGCAATCCGGTGGGGCGATTCAAAGAAGATGAGCGTTGCCGGGACGGACACAAGTTCGGCCAGCCGGTCGCGGCGCGCTTTGTCCTTGGTGGGCAGAAAGCCGGCAAACAGAAAGGCATCGTTTGGAAGACCGGAGCCCACAAGTGCGGCAAGTGGAGCCGAAGCCCCCGGAATAGGGTGAACACGATGTCCCGCCGCGATCGCCATCTGGCCAAGCCGATAACCGGGGTCGGAAACAAGCGGCGTGCCGGCATCGGAAACGAGCGCGACCGTCTTGCCGTCTTCCAGCATGGCAAGCAGCTTTTCGCCGGCCTCTTTTGCATTATGCTCATGATAGGCAAACGGGCGCTGGCGTATGCCGTAACGGTCAAGAAGCACGCGGGTCACGCGGGTGTCCTCGCATGCCAGAATGTCAGCCCCGGCAAGGGTTTCCAGCGCGCGCAGGGTTATATCGCCCAGATTGCCGATGGGTGTGGCAACCAGATAAAGACCGGCATCCAGCGGGCGCGCCGGCAATTCCGTATTGCCGATTCTGTATGTCCGCGCCTTTTCGCTCAATCCGATCTTCCTTCCCGGTTTTGTCTCTTCTTCCTTATGGGCGATGGTCTGCTCGCCCGCAAGAGGCGCCTTCAGGCTCTTTAATGGGCATAACTGCGGAAGTTTCTTGGTAAAACCCTTGCAATCTGGCGCGACTATCTGCCATTTTGCGCCTCCACAATCAGACCGGCCCTGCCGGAAAACCCAACTGTTGCTTTTGCGGACCCGACCGGGTTCGGGCGAAGTTTCAAGGCGGATATCAAGTCCATGCGTATTACCATCGAGCGTGCCAACCTTCTCAAGTCGCTGAACCACGTGCATCGTGTCGTCGAGCGTCGCAACACGATCCCGATCCTCTCCAACGTCATGTTGAAGGGTGACGGTGCGAACCTTGAAATGAAGGCGACGGACCTCGATCTGGAGATCACCGAGTCAACCCCGGCACAAGTTGAACAGGCAGGTGGCACCACCGTTCCGGCGCACCTTCTCTATGATATTGTGCGCAAACTGCCGGACGGCTCCGAAGTGCTCTTGGCGACCACGCCGGATGGTGCGGCCATGACCGTGGCAGCAGGTCGCTCCAAGTTTTCGTTGCAGTGCCTGCCGGTTTCCGATTTCCCGGATCTGACTGCCGGCACATTCAGCCACACGTTCAAACTGCCAGCAGCATCCTTGAAGATGCTGATCGACCGCACCCAGTTTGCGATCTCGACAGAAGAAACACGCTATTATCTTAACGGCATTTTCATGCACACCGTGGAAGCTGAAGGTGATCTGAAGCTGCGTGCCGTGGCAACCGATGGTCACCGCCTCGCGCGCGCCGATGTAACGGCACCGTCAGGCTCGGAAGGCATGCCGGGCATTATCGTGCCGCGCAAGACTGTCGGTGAATTGCAAAAGCTGGTCGACGGTCTTGATGCTGATGTGCTGATTGAAATTTCCGATGCCAAGATCCGCATGACTGCTGGCCCCATCATTCTGACATCCAAGCTGATTGACGGCACGTTTCCGGACTATCAGCGCGTCATTCCTTCCGGCAACGACAAGGAAATGCGCATCGACACCAAATCTTTCCAGAACGCAGTCGACCGCGTGTCCACCATTTCGTCGGAGCGCGGTCGCGCCGTCAAGCTTGCCCTTTCCGACGGTCAGATGACCCTCACAGTGAACAACCCGGATTCCGGTTCTGCGACCGATGAGGTCCCTGCCGGTTATGACAGTGACCCGCTGGAAATCGGTTTTAACGCAAAATATCTGCTGGACATCACCAGCCAGCTCTCGGGCGAGCAAGCAATCTTTCTGTTTTCCGATCCGGGCTCTCCAACGCTGGTGCGTGACACGGCAAGCGATGACGCCCTCTACGTGCTCATGCCCATGCGCGTCTAGGCAGCAAGGGCTGGACAACTCGCCCGCCCGGGAGCACATGCATTCATATCGTCTGCCATTTTCCTGCCCGCCATTGGTGCAAGATGGTGGCAGGTGCTAACATATTGAAAAGGATAGTTTGATGGTTGTGCAGCGTGTGAAAAGCGAATTTGGCAAGCGATTTGAAGGTGAAATCAAGTTCTTTCGCGGCATGATGGACGGCCCCAAGCAGGTGGGCGCGATATTGCCGACGTCCAGCGTCACTGCGCGCCGCATGGCAAGCGTCATCAATCCGGCATCCGGCCTTCCGGTTCTGGAACTGGGACCGGGGACAGGTTCCATCACGAAAGCCATCCTGCAGCGCATTGAACCTAAGAAGCTGGTTTCCGTCGAATATTCCGATGATTTTTACAACCATCTGACAAAGCTCTATCCCGGCGTCAATTTCATCCGCGGCGATGCGTTTCAGCTGGATGATATTCTCGGCGATTACGCCTCGGCAAAGTTCGACTGCATCATTTCGGCAATCCCGATGCTCAATTTTCCTGTCGAAGCGCGCAAGGACCTTCTCGAAAGCCTTCTTGATCGCGTACCTGCCGGTAATCCGGTCGTTCAGATTTCCTACGGCCCTGTTTCGCCCATTGGCCCGCGTCCGGGCAAATACATCATCAAGCATCTGGATTTTGTCATGCGCAATATTCCACCCGCACAGCTCTGGACCTATCGACGGCCGGCTCAATAGCGAGCGGTCTCCATTGTTTTGACCTTGCGGAAAAGGCGCTGAAATGCGACTGGACCCCAATGGAAATCTGGAAGGGGTTGAGCGGATGACCGTGGATATGCGCGAACGCCTGATTACCGGCCTCGACGTGCCGACAATCGGTGAGGCGGAAACCATCGTCAAGAAACTGGGCGACGATGTTCTCTTTTATAAAATCGGCTATCAGCTTGCCTTTGCAGGTGGGCTCGAGTTGGCACGCGACCTTGCCAGGGACGGCAAGAAAATCTTTCTCGACATGAAGCTTCTGGATATCGACAACACGGTCAAAAGTGGTGTCGAAAATATCGTCAAGATGGGCATGACCATGCTCACGCTTCATGCCTATCCAAAGGCCATGCGCGCGGCAGTCGAAGCCGCCAAGGGGTCAGACCTCTGTCTTCTGGGTGTCACGGTGCTCACCTCCATGGACGAGCAGGACATGATCGCTGCCGGTTATGAATATGATCCCCACACCCTGGTTCTGCGCCGCGCCGAGCAGGCCCTTGAGGCTGGTATGGGCGGCATCGTCTGTTCGGCGGAAGAGGCCTCTGCCGTGCGCAAAATCGTCGGCCCGGACATGTCCGTCGTCACGCCTGGAATTCGCCCCGCCGGCGCGGATAAGGGCGACCAGAAACGGGTTATGACACCGGCAGATGCGATGCGGGCCGGTTCGTCACATTTGGTTGTTGCACGGCCTATCGTGAAGGCGGATGATCCGCTGGAGGCCGCGCGCGCCATACTGGCCGAAATGGCAAGCGCTTAAATTAAAGGGAGAACACATCATGGCAAAGGGATATTGGATCGCGCGTGTCGACGTTCGGGAGCCGGAGCGCTATCCGGAATATGTTGCGGCGGCAAAGCCCGCATTCGATAAATACGGTGCGAAATTCCTCGTCCGCGGCGGTGCGCATGAGCTTGCCGAAGGCCCCGGCCGCGCCCGCAACGTGATCATCGAGTTTGATTCTCTGAAAACAGCGCAGGAATGCTACCATTCGCCGGAATATCAGATCGCTGTCGGCATCCGCCAGCAAATTGCCGATGGAGAAATCGTTCTGGTTGAGGGAATATGAGGCAAATTGCGCCTCTGGGAAACCTTCACCTGCGGTCCATATTCATATAAAGACCGTGTTCAAGGGATTTCATTTCGATAGGGACTGACACACATGACTATGTCCAACCAGCCCAAGCTTGTCACCATTTTTGGCGGGTCGGGTTTTGTAGGGCGCCACATTGTTCGCGCGCTGGCAAAAAGAGGCTACCGTATTCGCGTTGCTGTGCGGCGTCCGGATCTGGCTTTCCATCTCCAGCCGCTTGGCAATGTGGGCCAGATTTCAGCCGTGCAGGCCAATCTGCGTTTCCGCAGCTCTGTGGATGCGGCGGTCAAGGGTTCGGATTATGTCATCAACTGTGTCGGCATACTCTTCGCCAAGGGCCGCAACACGTTTGAGTCCGTCCAGGATTTCGGCGCGCGTGCCGTAGCCGAAGCAACACGGGCCGCGGGCGCCAAGTTGATCCACATTTCGGCAATCGGCGCAGATACCGACAGTGAGTCTGTTTATGCAGCCTCCAAGGCGCGGGCTGAAAAGGCGATCCACGAAATCCTTCCGGAAGCGATCATCATGCGCCCCTCGATCATTTTCGGGCCGGAAGACAATTTCTTCAACAAGTTCGCAGCCATGGCCCGCTTTGCGCCGGCGCTTCCGCTGATCGGCGGTGGCAAGACCGCGTTTCAGCCTGTCTTTGTCGGTGATGTTGCAGAAGCTGTTGCGCGCGGTGTTGATGGCAAGCTCGAAACCGGCAAGACCTATGAACTGGGTGGTCCTGAAATACTGACTTTCCGCGAAATCCTGGAAATGATCCTTGAGGAAACCGACCGCGAGCGTCCGCTTGTATCAATCCCGTTCGGTGTGGCGTCTCTGATTGGCTCTATTTCATCCATGGTGCCGTTTGTCGATCCGCCGCTGACTGCCGATCAGGTGGAACTTCTCAAGACGGATAATGTTGTTTCGCAGGAAGCCGCTGATGCGGGCTTGACCCTGGACGGCATGGGCATCAGCCCGACACTGGCCTCGGCCATTATCCCGACCTATCTGGTGCGCCACCGCCCGCATGGCCAGTACAGCCGCTCGGGCAAAGTTGCCTGAATTTCCGGTTACGTAAGATCGGTTAAGGAACCCGGCAATCGTGCCGGGTTTTTTGTTGCCTTAATAGCAGGCAGCGTCTTGTCGCTGAGCACGCGTTGTATTTTTGCAGCAGCTTAATTTAGTTCACCGTTAATTCTACGTTCAGCTTAACAAACTATTGTTTCTTGCAGGCGCTGAGCGTACACGACGCGCCGAGCCGCGGAATGGTTGATTCCGGGCAAAAAGAATTCTGGAGAGGCTTTTCGCTTTATGGGCAAATCGATTGCAATTTTTTTCGCGTGTGCAGCTGCCATCATCGTAGGCGCATCTTTTGCCGCCCCGACTGCCGTCGCCTCCAAATCCGAATGTGCTCCGGCCTATGGGGTTGATCCGTGCACGGTGCAGAAGTGATTTGAAGCGCGAAAATGAACAGCAAAGCCGGGCGTGAGACCCGGCTTTTTTGACTGATGACAGGACCTCAACCCATCAGATAAAGCCCGGCAAACCCAGCGCTGCCAACGATAATGCGCCACCACGCAAAGACACCGAAACCGTGGCGCGCGACAAAGTTCAAAAGTGAACGTACCACAAGCAAGCCGGTCACAAAGGCCGCGCCGAATCCGATGCCGATATCGGTGAGGGCGGCAAAGGACAGTGCATCCCAATTCTTCGCCAGGTCGAGCGCAAATGCGCCGATCATCGTCGGCACAGCCAGAAAAAACGAAAACTCTGCAGCCGAGCGCTTGTCGGTGCCCAAGAGAAGTGCCCCGGCAATGGTCGCACCCGCCCTTGAGGTTCCGGGGATAAGCGCAAGGCACTGGAAAAGACCGATCTTGAAAGCCAGAGACGGCGTATAATCCAAGATGTCGAAATATTTCGGCTCATGTTTCATGCGGTCGACAATCGCCAGCGCAACGCCGCCTATGATCAGCACTGAGCATATGAGCTCCGGAGACTCAAAGAGCACGGTCTTTATGAGGTTATAGGCAAGTGCGCCCATGAGCGCGGACGGCAAGAACGCGACCAGAATGGACACGACAAAACGGCGTGCCTTTTCATCTGTCGGAATTGCAATAGCGATGCGGAACAATTTGCCCGCATAGACGACGAGCAGCGCCAGAATGGCACCCAGCTGAATCATGACCTCAAACGTGTGTCCCGGCGATGTGAAATCGAGAAAATGGGCCGCCAGAAGCAGGTGAGCCGTCGATGAAACGGGAATAAACTCCGTCAAACCTTCGAGTAGGCCCAAAATCAGGGCCGCAAATTCCGAAGATTCAGTCATAATTTATCCTTCTCGCAGTAGCATGGTCCGACGAAGCTGATTCGATTGTCCAACAAAGGCAAGAACCTATAGCTTTTTCACAGCCGCAAAGACCAGCCCGGCGGGCCGTGTCGGCGGCGGAAACAGAACTTTCAGGTGGCCCGAAAAGAAAAGAATGCCAACACTTTACCACTTCCCCATGTCATCCCACTCGCGCTTTGTCCGGCTCATTTTGGGGGAATATAATTATCAGGTGGAACTCGCCGAAGAACTGACTTGGGAACATCGCAAGGATTTTCTGGCACTCAACCCGGCCGGAACTTTGCCGGTGCTCGTTGATGATAGCATGCGGGTTCTTTGCGGTGCCTATGTCATCCTGGAATTCATGGACGAAACAGCCGGTATCCTCAAGCGCGATAAGCGGCTTCTCGATGATGACCCGTTCAAGCGCGCCGAAATCCGCCGTTTGACGGAATGGTTCCTTACCAAGATGGAACAGGAAGTCACCCGTCCGCTGGTGCGTGAACGTGTGCACAAGGTCATCATGCGGTCCGACCAGGGCGGTGGACCGCCCGATTCCAAGGTGCTCAGGGCAACACGGGCGAATATCCGCCAACATATGAAATATGTCGCATGGCTTGCCGGTACGCGGGCTTATCTTGCCGGCGACCGGTTCAGCTACGCCGATCTTGCAGCCGCCGCGTCGATTTCTGTGCTGGATTATATGGGCGAAATCGACTGGGGTGAAACGCCGCAGGCGAAGGAATGGTATCAGCGCATCAAGTCGCGGCCCTGCTTCAGGCCACTTCTTGCCGAACGGATCAGGGGCCTGACCCCGGTTTCCCATTATGCGGACCTCGATTTCTAGCGCCGAAAAACTCTCCGGTTTCGTCAAGTCCGAGGCTGCGCGGCTGGGCTTCTCCGCCTGCCGCATTGCACCGGCTGTGCCGGGTAGCCGCCAGGCTGAAAATCTCGCGGCCTTTCTCAACGCCGGCTATCACGGCACGATGGCGTGGATGAAAGAGACGGAAGAGCGCAGGGGCAACCCTCGCGCACTTTGGCCCGAGGCTCAGAGCGTCATTGTTTTGGCGATGAACTATGGTCCCGAAACCGATCCGCTCGCCGCACTGGATCAACCGGATTGCGGGTCGATCTCTGTCTATGCCCGCAATCGCGATTATCACGACGTGATAAAGGGAAAGCTCAAGGAACTGGCCGGAAAACTGGCGTCGCGGGCAGGTGAGGGCGCGGACGTGAAGGTCTTCGTCGACACCGCCCCTGTTATGGAAAAACCGCTGGCGCAATCTGCCGGGCTCGGTTGGCAGGGCAAGCATACAAACCTTGTCTCACGTGAGCTTGGCTCGTGGTTCTTTCTCGGTTCCATATTCACCACCGCAGAGCTTGCTGCGGATGATGTAGAAATCGACCATTGTGGCACTTGCTCGGCCTGTCTGTCCGCCTGTCCCACAAATGCGTTTCCGGCACCGTATCAAATCGACGCCCGGCGTTGTATTTCCTATCTCACCATCGAACATAAAGGCTCGATCGCGCCTGAACTGCGCCCTCTTATGGGCAACCGCATTTACGGCTGTGATGACTGTCTCGCCGCCTGTCCGTGGAACAAGTTTGCCCATGCCGCCAGCGAAATGAAGCTGGCAGCCAGAGATGACTTGAACGCGCCAAAACTCGAATATCTGCTGACGCTGGATGATGCCGCCTTTCGTACCCTGTTTTCCGGCTCGCCGATCAAACGCATCGGCCGCAATCGTTTTATCCGCAATTGCCTCATTGCGGCGGGCAATTCGGCTGATCTTGAGCTTGCCCCCCATTGCCGCCGGCTCTGTCGCGATGATAGTGCGGATGTGCGTGCCATGGCGATCTGGGCGCTGTCTTGTCTGGAAGGCCTGACGGCTGAGGCAGCCAAGGGCCTCTTGCCCCCCGGCGAAAACGACCCGCTGGTGCTGGCGGAATTGCAGAGTTTGGAGATGTAAGATGAAGCTTCTGATTATCGGCTGCGGCTATTCGGGCCAGGCAATCGCCCGCACCGCGAAGGGCGTTTTCAGCGAAATCAGCGGAACCACACGCAGTGCGGAGAAGGCAGAAAAGCTTCGTGAGGCCGGAATCGGCGCATTTATTTATGACGGTGGCGAACCTTCCGGTGAACTCGCCGCCGCCATGGCCGAAGCCACGCATATTATTCAATCCATTGCGCCGGGTGAGGGCGGTGATCCGCTCCTTAATCTTGGCATTGAGCGTCTACGCGCGCTCTGCCCTGCTTTGACTTGGATCGGTTACCTTTCCACCGTTGGCGTCTACGGTGATCATGATGGTGCATGGGTTACCGAGGAGACGGTATGCAAGCCTGTTTCCAGACGCTCGGTCGAACGCGTGGACGCCGAAAACGGCTGGCAGGAGTTTGCTGAAAAAACCGGTGTTCCAGTCGCCATATTGCGGCTATCGGGCATTTATGGGCCGGGGCGTAACACATTCAAAAACCTTGAAAAAGGCACCGCGCGCCGGCTGATCAAGGATGGTCAGGTCTTCAATCGCATCCGTGTCGAAGACATTGCCACCGCAGCGCTCTTTCTCGCTCAGCGCAACGAAGGCGGCATATTCAATGTCACCGATGACGAGCCGGCTCCGCCGCAGGATGTCGTGGAATTTGCAGCCCGGCTGATTGGTGCGCCCGTGCCGCCGGACGTGCCTTTCGAAACGGCAGATCTGAAACCAATGGCGCGCTCTTTTTATGGAGAAAACAAGCGCGTCTCGAACGCCAAGATCAAGTCTTTGGGCTTCGAATTCGCCTATCCGAATTACCGGCAATCTCTCCAATCGCTCCTGGAAAACGGATGGCAATAAGGTCACATCACGTCGCACAAAGCCCGCGCCAAAAGACATTTAAGTCTTGACGGGTCATTTTTTGGTCATTTTTTCCCTATTTAGCCGCCCGCGATTTATGAGAGAAACGGCGGATAAAAATGCAAAAGATGATCAGACGCGGCATGGTTGCCGCAACGGCTGCCTGCGTGCTTGGAATTTTGGCGATGTCACCGGCACAGGCAGCAGCCGGCGCCAATTGTGGAGGGGCATCATGGTACGCGCTCCACTCCAAGACAGCCTCCGGGGAACGCATGAACCCCGCGCTCAAGACAGCAGCCCATCGCAAGCTTCGTTTTGGCACCAAGATCAAGGTGACCAACATGCGCAATGGAAAAAGCGTCGTCGTTCGCGTCAACGACCGCGGTCCGTTCATCCGCGGACGGGTGCTTGATCTCTCCAAAGGGGCCGCAGCCGAGATCAGCATGATCCGGGCTGGCACTGCCAAGGTCTGCTACGAAATCATCCGTTGATGACGGATTATCCTCTTCGCAGTTGGCTGATGCGCTAAACACTTGCTCTGCCTCCGCTTCGGCTATACCACGAGGCTGGAAACTGAAGGAGAATGCGCATGCGTCTTGGCGGCCGGCTCGCGGGAGCCATCGAAGTCTTGACCGATATAGAGGAACGCCGCCGTCCCGTCGCCGATGCGTTGAAGGACTGGGGGCTTTCCCACCGCTTTGCGGGCTCTGGCGATCGCGCAGCCATTGGCAATATTGTCTATGATGCATTGCGTATGAAGCTCTCGCACGGCTGGATGATGGACGACAATGGCCCATTAACGTTGGGTTATGCGGTAATGTTCCGCCAGTGGGGTTATAACCCCGGAACACTGGCTGCAGAACTTGATGGAGACCGGTTTGCGCCCGCACCCCTCCCGCAAGCGAATGTGGAGGCATTCTCCAGTCGCGATATTGTGGATGCGCCTGCCCACATTCAGGGTGATATTCCAGAGTGGCTGGTGTCCTCCTTTGAGCAGAATTTCGGCGACCAATGGATTGCAGAAGCACAGGCTCTGAACCTGCGTCCGAGCCTTGATCTGCGCGTCAATACGCTGAAAGCCGATGAGGCTAAGGTGCTGAAGGCGCTGGAGCGTTCCGGCGCGCAGCCTGCCCCGCTTGCCAGAAACGGCATTCGCATTCCGCCGGGCGAATGCGGTGCGCGACTGCCAAACGTGACCGCTGAACTCGGCTTCCAGAAGGGCTGGTTCGAAGTCCAGGACGAAGGCTCCCAGATTGTTGCCGAAATGGTCTCCGCGCATGAGGGCGAACAGGTGTTGGATTACTGTGCCGGCGGCGGCGGCAAGACGCTGGCGCTCGCTGCACAGATGGTCAACAAGGGTCAAATCCACGCCTATGACGCAGACCGCAGACGCCTTGCTCCCATCATCGAGCGTTTGAAGCGTGCCGGCACCCGCAATGTCCAGGTTCATGATAGCGAGGATGGACTGGCAAATCTGCATCAGCGCTGCGACCGGGTTCTGATTGATGCACCCTGCACTGGCACGGGAACATGGCGACGCCGGCCCGACACCAAATGGCGTCTGAGTGAGAAGAACATAGAAGAACGGGTTGCGCAGCAGGCAGAGGTTCTCAACAACGCGTCGCAATATGTTCGTATAGGCGGAAAACTGGTCTATGTGACCTGTTCGCTCTTGCCGGAGGAGAACCAGCAGCAGATGCAGCGCTTCGTCGAGGCCAACCCCAGTTACAAATTGGCCGTGGCCTCTGATGTCTTCAAGGCCGTGACAAAAGTTAGCAGCCTCAAACCCCACTCTCCCGATGGCATGACGGTTACATTGTCGCCCGCAGCCACCGGTACAGATGGATTCTTCATAGCCATTCTCGACCGCACGGGCTGACGCCGGCGCGCGCGCTGTTTAGAACATTTCAAAACTTGATTGTTTGACACAGGTTTACGTTTGTAGCATGTAGGCTGCAATTTCGTTGAACTGAGAGGGACAATCATGAAAAGGAACATCTTGCGGAGCGCAGCACTTGGTCTTGCTGCGTCTGTGGCAATGACGGTTTCCGCAGCCGCTGCAGATTTGCAGGCCGTTGTCGATCACTATGCCGAAATCGCCCATGCCAATTATGAAGATGCGCTGATCACCGCAAAGGCACTCGACAAGGCGGTCGATGATCTGTTGGCTTCGCCCTCCGAGGAAACGCTGAAGGCGGCCCGTCAGGCATGGCTCAATGCGCGTCCTTCTTACCAGCAGACGGAACATTACCGCTTCGGCAACCCGGTCGTTGACGATTGGGAAGGCAAGGTCAATGCCTGGCCGCTGGACGAAGGCCTGATCGATTATGTCGATGTGTCCTACGGCACTGAAAGCGACGAAAACCCCGCTTACGTCGCCGATGTGATCGCCAACAAGCAGATCGAAATCAACGGCGAAACCATCGACACATCGGAAATCACCCCCGATCTTCTCGAAAACAAGCTTCAGGAAGCCGGCGGCATCGAAGCCAATGTCGCAACCGGTTACCATGCCATCGAGTTTCTGCTCTGGGGTCAGGATCTGAACGGCAATGGTCCGGGTGCCGGCAACCGCCCCTACACCGACTATGACACGGCCAATTGCACCCATGGCAATTGCGATCGTCGCGGCGAATATCTGAAGGCGGCGTCGACTTTGCTCGTCTCCGACCTCCAGGATATGACGCACAAGTTCGAGCGCGGCGGCGAAGCTGCCAAGGTCTTTACCGACGATCCGGGCAAGGGCCTTATTGCGATCCTCACCGGCATGGGCTCGCTGTCTTATGGCGAACTCGCCGGCGAACGCACCAAGCTCGGTCTTCTTCTGCACGATCCGGAAGAAGAGCATGATTGCTTCTCTGACAACACCTACAACTCACATTACTATGACGTTGTCGGCATTGTGACGGGCTACGATGGAACCTACACCCGCACCGACGGCACCGTAATGACCGGTCCTTCCATCAAGACCTTGCTGGAAGAAAAGGACCCGGACGTTGCCAAGGAACTGGAAGCCAAGCTCGCGAAGACTCTGGACGCCGCAGCGGCATTGAAGAAGCGCGGCGAAACAGTCGAGGCCTACGATCAGATGATCGCGGAAGGCAACGAAGAGGGCAATGCAGCCGTTCAGGCGCTTGTTGACGGCCTGGTCGATCAGACCAAGTCCATCCAGCGGGCCGTTTCCAGCCTCGGCCTCGGCGGCATTGAGGTTGAAGGGTCCGACAGCTTGGACAGCCCTAACTCGGTGTTCCAGTAAGATTATCCAGAGGCCGCGCCAACAGCGCGGCCTCATTCACTTTGAAATGAAGGCCGGTCTCTGAGAGCCGGTTTTTTGCATGAAAACGGCCCGGAATATTTTCAAGTCGATCATCGGCGGCGCATTCGTATTTGGCTTGACTGCTTCGGTCTTTGCCGAAGCGCCACCCCCACGCGCCGACTTGAACATCACGGATAACGCCCGTATCCGCGCTGTAACGCTACCCGCAACGGATTTTTCGAAACCGGAGGCATACGAGGCGATGCAAGGCGGGGCCACAACGCTTGCCGGCCACCATGGCCGTGATGTTTACACAAAGCCTGCCCCCAATCTCAGCCCGGAAGCGCTCTTGAACTTCAATCTCGGCAAGGCGCTTTTTGAGAAATTCTGGGTCTCTTCGCCCTCGTCCACGCAGGCCTCGGATGGTCTTGGTCCCCTCTACAATGCCCGCTCCTGTCACAGTTGCCATTTGCGCAATGGCCGTGGCGAGCCCCCGCGCGATGGGGACGCCACCTCATTCGTCCTGAGGCTCGCCCGACCTGCGGAAGGTGAAGAGAGCCAAAAGCAGATCGAGAAAATGGGTTGGGTGAACCTGCCTGATCCTGTCTACGGCAAGCAGTTGCAGGACTTCGCCGTCCCGGGCCTCCAGGCGGAAGGCAAGGTGCAAGTCTCCTATGGCGATGTTGAAGTGACAATGGGAGACGGCACCGCCGTCACGCTGCGCAAACCCTCTTACAGGATCGCGGAACCCAACTATGGCCCGATTGACGCCAAAACCACACTGTCACCCCGCATCGCCCAGCCCATGATTGGCCTCGGCCTGATCGAGGCGATCGCACCGGACGATATTCTCGCCGGTGCCGATCCCGATGACAAGAACGGCGATGGAATATCCGGTCGCGCGGCAACGACCCCGGAGGGCAATGGGCATGCGCAGGTCTTGGGATTGTTCGGCTGGAAGGCACAGCATGCAACAGTGCGTGCGCAAAGTGCAGCCGCACTCAATACGGATATCGGCATTTCCTCGCCTGATGAGCCCGCCTCCCACGGCGACTGCACGAGCGCAGAGGCAAAATGTCTGTCGATGGCGGACGGTGTTCAATCGCGGCTTGGCGACAGCGAAGCTCCCGATCCGGTCATGGAATTGCTGACGGACTATTCTTCAACGCTTGCCGTTCCGGCCCGGCGCGACGTAGGCAATCCTGAGGTTCTGGAGGGCAAGCAGCAGTTTTACGCGGCAGGCTGCATTGCGTGCCACCGGTCCAAATTTGTGACGCGTCGTGATGCCGCACGCAAGGAGTCTGCCTTTCAGCTGATCTGGCCTTATAGCGATTTTCTGTTACACGATATGGGAGAAGGTCTCGCTGATGGCCAGCAGGTCGGCACCGCTGACGGTCGCGAGTGGCGCACGCCGCCGCTCTGGGGTATAGGGCTCTCAGGTGTAGCAAACGGTCGCCGGTTCTTCCTTCATGACGGGCGGGCCCGGACGCTGGAGGAGGCTATTCTCTGGCACGGCGGTGAGGCAGAACTGTCAAAAGACCGTTACATGAAAATGAAAAAGAAAGACCGCGACGCACTTGTCCGGTTTCTGGAGTCATTATGAATTTCAAAATTCTCACGTCCCTTTCGATCCTGCTTCCCACTCTTTTGTCATCGCCTGCGCATGCAACGTTTGCTGAAGAGGCAGAGGTGGAAGCGGTGATGGACAAGGCCGTCGATCAGGCTATTCGCCCCGCCTATCACGCTTTTTCCGGCAAGGCCGCAGACATGGCGACGGCGATGGAGAGCCTTTGCAAGGAGAATTCGCAACCGGCCTTCGAAAATGCCCGCAACACGTTCGACGCTCTTGTCAGAGCTTGGTCGCAGGCGGAGGTTCTGCGCGATGGTCCCGTCATTCGCGAAAACCGCTTCGAACGTATTTTCTTCTATCCCGACCGCAAGAGCATCGGTCTGAAGCAGGTGCAGGCTCTGCTTGCCGTGAAGGACAAGGACGCCATCGATCTGGCGACCATGGACCAGAAAAGCGTGGCACTGCAGGGGATCGGCACGGAGGAATATATTCTCTTCGGAAAAGGCTCTGAAGAGCTCGCCGCTGGGCAGGAAAACTACCGTTGCCAGGCCGGACTGGCCGTTGCCAAAAACGTTGAAAATCTGGCAAATCAGCTGACCGAAGCCTGGGATGACCCTGACGGCATCCAGAAAGATTGGAAGAAGCCCGGTCCTGACAATGCCGTGTATCGCGATGGCGAAGAAGCACTATCGGGTCTTCTCGGTGTGCTGGTGCGTGGAGTGGAGACCATTCGCGACAAGCGGATTGCGGTTTTCTACAATCCCGACGACGGTTACAGCAATGCCAAGAAGGCAGCCCTTTGGCGCTCCAACAATACCTTTGCCTCCATTGCCGGAAATCTTGAGGGGCTGCAGGACTATTGGCTGAACTCCGGCATGCGCCACATCATCAAGGGCGATGCAACGGCCATCACCACCAACATCACCTTCGACTTCAAGACGGCGATTAAAACGGCCGAATCCTTCGGCAAGACGCCTGTTGCTGATGTGCTTAAGGACAAGAACCTTAAGCACAAGTTCGAGTTTCTGATGATGACGCTGGAAGACCTGCAGACCCGCCTCAACAACGATTACGGGCGCGCCATGGGGCTCGGCGCAAGCTTCACCTTCTCGGACGGAGACTAAACCCTTGCGCGGACGCCTGATCGACAGACGGTCTTTCATCCGCGCGTCCGGCGCGGCCTTTCTGGCCGGCCTCACGCCCCGCAGCCTGATGGCTTTGGAACGTGCTGATGCCGTCTATGCCGCCGGTTTCATGGATCGGGACGGCAACTATGGCATGGCGCTTGTCAGCGAGCAGGGGACGATCATCGACCGCATCGATCTTCCCGACCGCGCCCATGGGCTTGCTGCCTCGAAATCGACCGGCATGGTCGCAGCCTTTGCCAGACGTCCCGGCACATTCGTCTTTGTTTACGACATGAATGGACGCCAAGCGCCCGTCATCATCACCGCAAATGAAGACCGGCACTTTTACGGCCACGGAAAATTCTCGCCCGACGGCCGCCTGCTCTATGCGAGCGAAAACGACTTCGACAACCGGCGCGGTGTGATCGGCATCTATGATGCGACGGCGGGCTTTGAGCGTATCGGCGAATTCCCGACCTACGGTATCGGCCCGCACGATCTGACAGTGTCCGATGATGGTTCGGTTCTGATTGCGGCCAATGGCGGCATCGAAACGCATCCGGATTTCGGGCGCACCAAACTGAACCTCGATCACATGGAGCCATCGCTCGCCCTGATTGACGCCAAAACTGGTGCGCTCATGGAAAAACATGGGCTCTCGCCCGAATTGAGCCAGCTTTCGATCCGTCATGCCGACACTTGCGCCGATGGCCGCATCTGGTTTGCCTGCCAGTATCAGGGGCCCCGCAACGACCTGCCGCCGCTGATCGGTAGTCTTAAGCGCGGTGAAGATCTCAATCTTATAACACTGCCGGAAGATGTGACTGAAGGCTTGGCCAATTATGTCGGAGCCATTGCGGTCAACCGGCACGACGGCCTTGTGGCGGCAACCTCGCCAAAGGGCAGCAGCTATGTCATTCTGGACGCGGATACGGGCGCTTTGGTCAGCCAAAAGCGCTTCGATCACGCCAGCGCCGTGGCATCCGCATCGCATGGTTTTGCCGTGTCAAACGAGAACGGACTTTTCCTGCAAACACGCAGTGATGTAGCCTGGGACCAGCATGCAATCAGGTTAAAGGGCAAGGCATAGATGGCTTTCGAGTTCAACACCGTTGGCGGAACGAAAATTCTCTACGTTATGGCCGTCGATGCCGAATATGGCGAACATCTGCGCGCCCATATCAGCCCCCTGATGACCGGCGTTGGCCCTGTCGAATCCGCCATCGTGATCGCCTCCGCCCTGGCCCGCTTGGAAGCTTCGGGGCACAAGCCTGACCTGGTCGTTTCGCTCGGTTCTGCCGGTTCACCGTTACTGGAGCAGACTGAGGTCTATCAGGCAAGCTCGGTTTCCTATCGCGACATGGATGCCTCGCCGCTCGGCTTTGAGAAAGGCGTGACACCTTTCCTCGATCTGCCCGCAAGGATTGATCTGCCGCACCGCATTCCCGGCGTTCCGGCAGCAAGCCTGTCGACAGGTGCCAACATCGTCTCCGGTGCAGCCTATAATCTGATCGATGCCGATATGGTGGATATGGAAAGCTTTGCAGTCATGCGCGCCTGTATGCTGCACAACCTTCCGATGATTGGTCTGCGTGGCATTTCCGATGGCAAGGCTGAGCTCAGCCATGTCAGTGACTGGACCGAATATCTGCATGTTGTCGATGAAAATCTGGCAAAAGCGGTCCACGCGCTTGAAGAGTCCTTGGACAACGGCACCTTAATATTGTAAGGGCCGGGCAGAGAAACCGAATTCTCGCTTTCCTCCCTGCTGGCAAGACTTCCAAGAGGCGCACCATGTCTGTGATACCCCATCCCGAAGCTATTCTCATCATTGATTTCGGGAGCCAGGTCACACAGCTGATTGCGCGGCGCATTCGCGAAACCGGTGTTTATTGCGAAATCTGGCCCTATAACAAAGCCGATGAAGGTTTCGAGAAACTGAACCCGAAAGGTGTTGTTTTCTCCGGTGGTCCGGATTCAGTGACTCGGGAAGGCAGCCCGCGCGCGCCACAGGCCGTGTTTGACAGCGGCGTCCCGATCTTGGCCATCTGCTACGGTCAGCAGACGCTGGCGCTTCAGCTCGGGGGATCGGTCGAAGGTGGTCACGCGGCAGAATTCGGTCGCGCAGATGTGGAAATTCTCAAAAGCTCACCGCTCTTTGATGGCATCTGGGAAGTCGGCAAGTCTTACCCTGTGTGGATGAGCCATGGCGACCGCGTCACAAAGGCGCCGGAAGGCTTCGAGATCATCGGCACCTCGCCGAACGCGCCCTTTGCCATCTGCGTCAACGAGGAAAAGCGCTACTACACCACCATGTTCCACCCGGAAGTGGTGCACACACGCGATGGCGGCAAGCTGCTTGCCAATTTCGTGCACAAGATCGTCGGCCTGCATTCCGATTGGACTATGGCTGCCTATCGCGCCGAGATGATCCAGAAGATCCGCGAGCAGGTGGGCAGCGAGCGGGTGCTCTGCGCGCTTTCGGGCGGTGTCGATTCCTCCGTTGCAGCCGTCCTCATTCACGAGGCGATCGGCGATCAGCTCACTTGCGTTTATGTCGATCACGGCCTCATGCGCCAGGGCGAAAGCGATCAGGTCGTCGGCATGTTCCGCGACCATTTCAACATTCCGCTCGTCCATGTTGATGCATCCGACCTCTTTATCGGCCAGCTGGAAGGGGAATCCGACCCCGAGACCAAGCGCAAGATCATTGGTCGCCTTTTCATTGAAGTGTTCGAAGAAGAAGCCAAGAAGATCGCCAGCGACGGCAAGGGTGCGCCTAGCTTCCTCGCCCAGGGAACACTTTATCCCGACGTTATCGAAAGCGTGTCGTTTTCAGGCGGCCCGTCGGTCACCATCAAGAGCCACCACAATGTGGGCGGTCTGCCTGAACGCATGAACATGAAGCTTGTCGAGCCGCTGCGCGAACTTTTCAAGGATGAAGTTCGCGCCCTTGGCCGCGAGCTCGGTATTCCCGAAAGCTTCATTGGCCGCCATCCGTTCCCGGGCCCCGGCCTCGGCATCCGCCTTCCCGGTGGCGTGACCCGCGAAAAGCTCGACATCCTGCGCAAGGCCGACGCGATCTATATCGAGGAAATCCGCAAGGCCGGCCTCTATGATGAAATCTGGCAGGCATTCTCGGTTCTCCTGCCCGTCCAGACCGTCGGCGTCATGGGCGATGGCCGCACCTACGATCGTGTGCTGGCACTGCGCGCCGTCACCTCCGTCGACGGCATGACCGCCGACTTCTACCCCTTTGACATGAACTTCCTCGGCCGCGTCTCCACGCGCATTATCAACGAGGTCAAAGGCATCAACCGCGTCGTCTACGATGTAACCTCGAAGCCGCCCGGCACAATCGAGTGGGAATGATGTGTGCTCATCCGAATGCCGCCAATTTTGCGCCGCGATAAGATTTAAATCATTGTAAATAAAAATAAATGCCTCCTGTTCCTACGGCGTCATCGGTGGGCATGGATCCCGTTTGGCAGCCTCGCTGACGGGCCTCGCCCCCATTGATCAGATCAGTTGTTGAAGACCGGGGACCCCGCGGCCACGAAGGGCCTAGACCTCGTCCAACGGCTCGGCATGCATATTGCACCCGCCAGGCCGCAAGGCTCAGCCATGGCGGCGGAATAGCTCAATCAGGCAGGCTTCGGGCGAGAATATCCACCGCCCGGGCAATCTGCCACTCGTCCAGCGCCGCGTAGCCGAGACGAAGGGCTTGCGGCGCGGCGCGATCAAGGGCGAAGCGTGTGCCGGGCAGAAGTGCGAGCCCGGCCGTTTCGGCGCGCTCCGCCCAGGTGTCGGCGGAGACGCCCACGCATCGCAGCCACAGGGCCAGACCGCCCGCAGGGCTGTCGAACATGATCCGCCCGTCCAGTTGCGCCGACAGCGCCGACGCCAGGACATCGCGCCGGGCGCGGTAGATGCGTCGGGCCTTCCGCGCATGGCGACCGAGATCGCCGTTGCGGATCAGGTCCGCCAGCGCGGCCTCAAGCGGTGCGTCGCCCTGCCGGTCGATCGCCGCACGAGCGGCCGCCATGCGAGTAAGCAGCGGCTCTGGGGCCATCGCATAGCCGAGACGGATACCGGGCGAGAGCAGTTTGGAGAGCGAGCCTACGTAGATCAACGACATATCTGCCGGGGCGCGGGCCGCAAGCGGCAGGACCGGACGCCCTTCGAAGCGGTACTCGTGATCGTAGTCATCCTCGATCAGCGTGATGCCGTGACGCTCGACCGTGTCGAGAAGCTGCAGCCGCCGCGCCGCGCCCATGGTGACCGTGGTCGGATACTGATGATGGGGCGTGACATAAACAGCCACGATGCGTGGATCACTTTCGATTGCCGCCTCAAGGGCGGCGACCGACAGCCCACCCGCATCGACGGGAATGCCGCGCACGGCAACGCCCGCAGCCCTGAAGGCCTCCCAGGCCAGCGGGTAACCGGGTTCCTCCACGGCAATCGTCTGACCGGGCTTCACCGCCGCCCTGGCCGCCAGGAACAGCGCCATCTGGCTGCCGCGCGTGATCAGCAGCCGTGCCGGATCGGCGACCACGCCTCGGTCCGTGGCGAGATAGGACGACAGCGCGTGACGCAGGATCGGCGTGCCGCGGGCATCGCCGTAATCCGCGCTGCCGCGGAAAGCCGGCGACAGCAATGCCCGGCGGAAGGCGCGCGCCAGCGCCTTGTCCGGCACCAGCCTGGGATCGGGCGCGCCGTCGCTGAAGGCCAGGTGCGGGCGGACGGTTGCGGGCTCTCGGGGTATGGGCGCGGAAACCGGCTCCGCAATGCTGTCGGGCAGATCCTCGGCGACGAATGTGCCGCGCGCGGGTTCGGCATGGAGCCAGCCCTGCGTCATGAGCTCCTGATAGGCGGCGTCGACCGTATTGCGGTGAACGCCGAGCTCGCGCGCCAGTGCCCGCGTACCAGGCAGGCGAACGCCGGGCTTAAGGCGGCCCCGCATGATGTCGCTGGTGATCGCCCCGGCGATCGCCAGAAACAGCGGCCCGGCGGGCTCCTTCTCGATGTCCAGCGCAAGCGGTTCCGATGCCATGACAACCGGCCTATCAAAAGTTTCAAAACTGGCTCTTTTGTTTAGGCCGGATATTCGCGAGACACATGGAAAAACGCAAGAGGCCCCCATGTCGAAATCCGCCCTGATTCTGTGCCATCTCCCTTTCGAGGACCTCGGCAGCTTTGGCCCGGTGCTTGAGGAAGAAGGCTACCGGCTCAACCATGCCGAAGCTGGCATCGATGCCTTGCCGGAGTCGCTCGGTCCCGATCTCGTGGTGGTGCTCGGTGGCCCGATCGGGGTGAATGACACGCAAGCGTACCCGTGCATGAAGACAGAGCGCGACTGGCTGGCACTGCGTCTGGTGGCCCGCCGCCCGACACTCGGCATCTGCCTTGGCGCACAGCTCATGGCGGCGGCGTTCGGCGCGAGGGTCGCTCCGATGCCCCGCAAGGAAATCGGCTTTTCCGCCCTGACACTGACGGAGGCCGGCATTGGCAGCCCGCTTCGTCACCTGCGGGATGTGCCCGTTCTCCACTGGCATGGCGAAGCCTTCGAGATCCCGGATGGAGCGGACAGTCTCGCCAGCACCGCCGCCTGCGCGGCCCAGGCCTTTGCAATGGGCGCAACTGTTCTGGGGCTGCAATTCCACCCCGAAGCAGGCCAACTGCCCGCTTTCGAACGCTGGCTCATCGGCCACAGCGTGGAACTGGCCCAAGCGGGCATCGACCCGGCCAGCCTGCGTCGTGACGCCATCGCGTATGGTCCGGCGCTGAGGCATGCCGGCCAATCCATGCTCCGGGCATGGCTGCAGGAGTTGCCGGCATGACCGTGATCACCATTCTGATCGGGCGCGCCAGACCGTTGGCGGGAAGCGACGCGCAAAGCGGCATCATGAAGACGCCGGTGAACAGGCCGCTTCGCCTCGGCCCTGAAGGGTTCGAAGGCGACGAGCAGGCGGACCGACGGGTTCATGGCGGCGTCGAAAAGGCCGTGCATCATTACCCGTTGGATCACTATCAGCTCTGGCGTGAGGAACTCGGCGATCTGCCGGCGCTTGCCGCTCCCGGCGGATTTGGCGAGAACATCTCGGCATTGGGCCCGACCGAAAACACCGTCGCAGTGGGGGATGTTTTCCGGCTGGGCACGGCACTCTTGCAGGTCTCGCAGGGGCGACAGCCCTGCTGGAAACTCAATCATCGTTTCGAGGTGCCCGACATGGCCCGCCGCGTCCAGCAGAGCGGCCGCACCGGCTGGTATTATCGCGTGCTGGAAGATGGACTCGTGAAGACGGGGGACCGGCTTGAACTGGCGGACCGCGTCGCACCAGACTGGACGCTCCACCGGCTCTGGCATGCGCTTTATGTCGACCGGTTGAACCTGGACGAATTGAAGGGCATAGCGGCCCTCGACGTGCTGGCAGAAGGCTGGCGGAAATATGCGGTTCGGCGGCTCGAGAGCGGACGCGTGGAAGATTGGCGCAAGAGACTGGACGGCACTCCATGACATCCCCTCCCTTCGTGATATCGATCCAGAGCCAGGTCGTGTTCGGCCATGTCGGCAATTCCGCGGCCGTGTTTCCGATGCTCGCGGCTGGGCTGGAAGTGGCGGCGATTCCGACGGTCATCTTCTCCAATACGCCCGACTATCCGACGCTGCGTGGCCGGGCGCTGCCGCCGGAATTCTTCTCGGACCTGTTGCAGGGCGCACGCGAGCGCGGCCTCCCGGAACGCGCGGATTTCGTTCTGACCGGCTATATCGGTTCGCTCGATGTGGCGCTGATGGTCGCGGATTTCGTGGCCGAGGCCAAGGCCGTCAATCCGCGCCTTGTCTATCTCTGCGATCCGGTGATGGGCGATGCCGGGCCCGGCCTCTATGTGCCGGAGACCATTGCCGACGTCATGCGCGAGCGATTGCTGCCGATGGCCGATATCGCGACGCCGAACCCGTTTGAACTGGGCTGGCTGACCGGGCAGCCGATCGCGACCATGGCGGACCTCAAAGCCGCCCGAGCCTTTCTCCGCATCGCGCCCGGCGCCTATCTTATCGCCACTGGGTGCGCGCTCGACGATACGCCCGCCGGCCATATCGAAAGCGTCATACTCGGAGCCGCCGGCGCAAGCCGTCATCCTGTGGAGCACCTGCCGGTCGCGCTTGCGGGAACGGGCGATCTGTTCGCCGGGCTGATCGTCGCGGGGCTCGCGCGCGGATTTCCCCTGACGCAGAGCGTCGAAGCAGCGCAGCGCCTCACATCGCGCGCGCTGGACCAGGCCCGTGCCCTCGGCGCGGGCGAAGTGGTGTTGAGCGAACCAGAGTTCCGCCGCGAACTTCTGACGCTCGATGGCGAATGAAGTTGCTTCATCTGAACTGGGAAGGTCTCGGTGTTGACTGCGGTGTGAGCATTGGTCAGTTGCGGTCCTCACATCCTCTGCACAAAAGCATGAGAAATATTGCGGATCGACTGAGACGACTTCAGTTCAGCGCTTCCAGAAGATGCTTATGATTTCGAGCATGAAACTGGGGACCCTCGCGATGAAAGCTTATCGTTTGCTGACCGGCGTTGATGATACGGCCTTCTGTCACCGCATTACTGAGGCCCTCAACCTGGGCTGGAGCCTGCATGGGAGCCCGGTCCTGACCTACGACGGCGTGCGTCAGGCCGTGATTTGCGGGCAAGCGATCACGAAGGATGTTCCTGACCGCAGTTACGAGCCCTCCATGGATCTTTCACAACAATAGAAGGGCGACAGAATGACCTCATTCATCACATTGCCAGGTATCGGCGGTTCCGGTGAAACCCACTGGCAAACGCATTGGGAGGCGTCAGACCCTTGCTTTACCCGGTTCCATCCTTCCGACTGGGAGAAGCCCCATCTTGCAGACTGGCAAGACGCGCTGGAAAGGCAAATCGACAATTCGCCATCGCCGCCTGTTCTCGTCGCGCATAGTCTGGCCTGCCTGCTCGTCGCGCACGCGGCAGAGATGGTCGCGGGCCGGGTTATGGGTGCTTTTCTGGTCGCAGTCCCCGATCCCGCTTCCGCTGAATTCCCGACAGCAGCGGCCAGCTTCGCAAACCCGCCACGCCATCGCCTGCCGTTCCCGGCCCTCATCGTGGCAAGCGCCAACGACCCTTATGCCGCCCCAGAGTATGTTAAAGAACGCGCCGAGGAATGGGGCGCCGGTTTCGTCGAGATCGGCCCGTGCGGCCATATCAACGGCGCAAGCGGCCTCGGTCTCTGGGACCAGGGACGGATGCTCCTTGGCGCATTCTGTGCTGGCCTGAGGTCCTGACATGGATGCCTTTTCCGCTGTTGCCGCCTTTTCGATCGCCGCCGCTCTTTTGACAATGACGCCTGGGCTGGACACGGCCATGGTCTTGCGCACTGCCACTGTTGAGGGCGGCAAGCAGGCCATGCAGGCTGGCACCGGGGTCGTAACCGGTGTTCTGGCGTGGGGACTGTTGGCTTCGGCGGGTCTCGGAGCGGTTCTCACCGTATCGGAGGTCGGCTACCGGCTTCTTCAATATCTCGGCGCTGGCTACATCATCTGGCTGGGCGCGCGGCTGATCCGGGGCGCAATCCGCAGAACCGTCGAGGAGGGAGGGGCGCTTCACAGCGTGCCGGCAGGCAAGTCGATCAATAAAAGTGCCAACTGGTTCTGGCGCGGTCTGATGACCAACCTTCTCAATCCGAAAGTCGGCGTGTTTTACGTCAGCTTCCTGCCGCAGTTCATTCCGCAGGATGTTCCGGTTGTCATCTTCAGCATGGCACTGGCGGCCATTCATGCGCTCATGGGTCTCATCTGGTTCGCGGCCATCACGGCTGCGACGCGGCCATTCGCGCGCATTTTCCATAGCTCGCTCTTCAAGCGTGGCGTCGATGGAGTAACTGGCGCGGTCCTGATTGCCTTCGGTGTCCGGTTGGCCTTCGAAGAGCGGGGTTGATCAGGTTTGGAGATGAATACCACGGCCCTTTTGGTCTCCGCCGGTCTTGTGGGCGGAGCCTGCAATGCAGTCGCCGGGGCTCGCTGGATTATTCCGACCATCCTGCGCGGCATCGTCATTGCCGTCGGGTTTGGGCTGACTTGGTTCTATTTCTAAGATGCGGCGGCCAGAGGAACAGAGTGGGGAACGGCGCGTCTACGGTCTCATACTGGTTGGCTCAGGAACCGTGCTCTGGAGCCTTGCTGGCCTGTTCGTACGCGCAATTGATCTTGGGCTTTGGGATCTGATCCTGTGGCGTTCTCTCTTCGCCTGCCTTTGCCTTGTTGCCATCGCCATCGCAAGGCCGGCGGAAGCAGTGCGTTTCGACTGGCGCTTCTGCCTGGCCGCCTCATTCTCCGCCACCGCAATGTTCTGCTATGTCGCCGCCCTCACGATGACGACGGTCGCAAACGTTTTGATCATCTACGCGACACTTCCCTTCGTGACAGCCGCATTGGCCTTCGCGGTCGGTCGGGAAGCGGCCTCGCGACGCCTGTTGATGGCGAGCGCAGTATCGATGATCGGGATCGTGCTTGTTGCGGGGACGGCACTGGGGGCGAGCGATATCAAGGGTAACTTGCTGGCCTTCGCAATGACGCTGAGCTTTGGGACGCTTCTCATCGTCACACGCCGCAACCGAGCCCTGAATCTCATTCACGTGAATGCCGCCGGAGCAGCGTTGTGTGCGGTTGCGGCATTTCCATTCTCATCCGGGCAACTTCCGGGCTACGGTGCGCTCGGATTGATATTCATGCTGGCCTTTCTCACGACCGCGCTCGCATTCCTGCTGTTCCTCGCGGGTGGACGTCATGTCGCTTCGTCAGAGTCGGCTTTGATCGCACTTCTGGATGTGGTGCTCGGTCCGCTTTGGGTTTGGTTGGCCTTCGCCGAAGATCCGGGGAAATCGGCAATCGCAGGTGGTCTTATCGTAGTGGCGGCAGTGGTCTGGTATTTCTGGCCGTCCCTGCGCCGGTCTCGATGCTGAAGCGATCGACTATGCGCCTGATCGCGGGAAGCGCCTGCTCAAGATCTTCAGAGGATGGCGCGCCGATACAAAGACGGATTCCGGAGCTATTGCCATTCGCGGAGGTTGAAGAGGGCGGCGTAACCAGAACACCCAGCGCCTTTGCCGCAGTCTCGAGTGCCCCGGCATCGGAATGGTTTAGCGGAACCCACAGATGATAGCCGACATGGACAGGCTGGCGTACAGCTTGCCCCAACAAGTCCATTGCCCTCGCGCGGCGGCGAATGGCTTCTTCCTGTATAGCGGTGCTGATCGCATCGGCCGTTCCATCAAGAAGCCATTGTTCCATGACCGAGCAACTCAGCGGACTGATCATCAGCCCGCTGGCATGCATCGCGGTTTCCGCATGGTCCAGCCACGCCCGCGGAACCACCAGACCGCCGATCCGCAAAGCCGGATTGAGGGTCTTCGAAAGGCTGTTGATATAAAAGACATGCTCAGGCGCAAGACTCGCTATCGGTGGATAGTCCGGATCGGGCGCGAGGGCATAAACGTCGTCCTCGATCACGATGATGCCGAACTTGCGGCAGATTTGCGCGATCGCGCGCCTTCTCGCTTTGCTCATGGAACTCGTGGTCGGGTTCTGCATCGTCGGCATGAGATAGACTGCTGCGTTGCTGCCGCGACTTGTCGCGAGTTCCCGTTCAAGCTGATCCGGCAGCATGCCTTCGTCATCCATAGCAATTGAAGTGAGCTTGACGCCCAGATGACGCGCAACGTTGATCACACCGGGATAGGTCTCTTCCTCCACATAGAGCGTACCGCCGGGACCGCAGAGCGTGGAGAGGCTGACGGACAGCGCATGCTGCGCACCATTGGTCAGAAGCAGGCAGGAAGGATCGGCGTCCAGACCGAGACGGCGAAACCAGCGCGCCATTTCGTGGCGGAACCTCTGATGCCCGGTTACGGGCGGATAGGTATTGAAAATATCCGAGTCGATACGCTTGGCAATCGCGTTGAGCGATCGGGCCAGAAGCCTCTCGCTGATGACGGCGGGCGGCGCGTTTCTCGAAAGATCGATGACGTCGCCTCTGCGGGCTTCGGTAACGGCCACGAAGGTGCCCCGTCCCTTGACGGAGCGCAGCAGGCCGCGCCGCTCCAGGATTCCGTAGGCCTTCGTGACCGTGCCAAGGCCGATGCCGAGACGCCAGGCAAGATCGCGGTGGGCCGGAAGCCTGTCTCCAACCTCCAATCGCCCGGCTGCGATGTCCTCCGACACGGCGGCGACGAGCCGATCGCATGGAGAGTCCATCTCACCAGTAAGGCGAGGCTGCCAGGGTGATTGTAAACGCATGGGAGTAGCCTGATAGTGTCATGTTACGCTTTTGCATTTTACGGGAAGTGTAACATCAAATACTATTGGCGACCACGAAAAATCTTTTGCTTCGAGAAGAACGACATGGAGAACGCATCGAAATCCGGCCCTTTGGGCAAGGGTGTCCGCCTATGCGGGACAATGTTGGCGAACCGAGTTCTGAAAGCTGTCGATGAGGCTTTGAGTAAGCGGGCCAACGCTCCATTGGGCTCCAATCGCTGGTCCCTTGAGTTCGACGACGGGTTGAATCTCGATCGAAGTGCCGACAACGAAGACTTCATCGGCCGCAGACAACTCCTCCAGCGAGACTTTTCGCTCCTCGAGTTCCAGGCCAGCCCTCTGCGCGAGAGCGAAGACATGGCGTTTGGTGATGCTGTCGAGAAAACAGTCTGCTGCCGGGGACACGAGCTTGCGACCTTCGACCAGTATGATGTTCGTCGCGGTCGTTTCGGCAACATCTCCATCGACGTCGAGCAGCAGGGCATCGTCGAAACCCGCGTCATTTGCGGCATGCCGCGCGAGCGTGCCGATCATGTAGAGGCCGGAACATTTGGAGGCCGTCGGCGCCGTGTCGGCACGCGGACGCCTCCAGGAGGAGAGCTGAAGGCGAATACCCGTCGTGCTCCTTCCCTCGGCGGCCGGCGTTGGCCAATCCCAGGCGGCAATCGCAACTTGGATAGTGGCGTTGCGGGCGGCCACCGTCACGCTCTCGCTGCCGCGCCAGGCAATGGGACGGATATAGGCATCCTTCAATTCGTTTGCCCAGAGAACGGCTTCACATGCTTTGACGAGCTCAAGGCTAGAATAGGGAAGCGTGTACCCGACGATCTCGGCAGAACGTTGCAAGCGGGAGAAATGCGCATTGGACAGGAAAATGCATCCGTCATAGGCCCGAATTCCTTCGAACACGGCCCCGCCGGCATGCAGCGAATGGGTCATGACATGGAGCCGGGCTTCGTTCCAGGGAACGAGTGCTCCATCAAGCCAGATCAGGCCATCGCGATCATCGAAAGCAAGCACGTCACTCATAGCAATTTGGCCCCTTTGAAAGACATCCCATTGTCACCCAACATCCGTGCCTGGCGAGTGAGCAATCCTCAGAGAGAGCTGAGAATTTGTTGTTCGGTAAGCAGTGCAGGAGGAGAACGGCGGCATCCGGCGAGGACGGGAAATACGAGAGCGAGCGCACCATGACCGAAACGATGCGATTGTCCGTGCCACTGAATGCCCTGCGCGCTTTCGAGGCCGCCGCACGCCACATGTCGATCAAGGATGCGGCCGAAGAAATCGGCGTCACGCCCTCCGCTGTCAGTCATCAACTCAGGATCCTCGAGGATCTGCTCGGGGTAGAGTTGATGCGCCGCGTCGGACCGCGCCTTGAACTGACGGAGACCGGACGACTGTTGTCTCCGGATCTCACCGTCGGCTTCACGCGGATCATTCAGGCCGTTGCGACCGTGAAGCAGGAGCGGAAGCTTGGTCCCTTGCGCCTGTCCATGCTGCCGACATTCGCGGTTCATTGGCTGTCGCCACGGATGGCGTCCTATCCATTTGCGCGGTCCGGCTTCGAACTTTTGATCTCCACGACCCAAACCGCCGTCGATCTTGGCGCCGGCGTTGCAGATGCTGCTGTGCGTCATGGTTCTGGGCAATGGCCTGGTGTTCTCTCCGAGCGCCTGTTCGACGAAAATGTAACGTTGCTCGGCCGTCCGGATGACTGGCAAACGAATGACGAAATCGATATTCGCCAAGCCATCTCGCAAACCAACCTGTTTCTGTCCCAGCATCGGCGCGAGGACTTCCAGCGTTGGAACGAAACGCTCCCGGGCGGTCCGACCCGCCCTGCGGCAGTCACAATCGTCGACTCTTCGGGCCTTGGCCTCAAGGCCGCGATCGACGGCGCAGGTATAACCTTTGCGGGCATCGAAATTGCCGCATGCGACATAGCCGCCCAAAGGCTCAGCCCGATCATGCCGCACCAAATACCGGCAAACGCAGGCTATTACCTCTGCTATCCGCCGGCCCTTGAGCGCGACCGCCGCATCAGGAATGTCAGGACCTGGATGCTGGCAGAGGCCGCAAAGACATGCCTGCCTGCGGAGCGAGAGAAACGATAGTGGCACCGCCCCCTATGACATGCCTGGGCCATTTCGTGCGCAAGACGATGGCCACGGGCACCACCCGCCACATGGAGGTCGTCCGGCTGTCCGGCGCGTCCGATTCAAATTGCTTCCGGCAGATCGAAGAAAACGGCGAATGCCGACAGTTTACCGTCCAAAATAACCGGCCATGCTTGCTTTCGCGAGCATGTGGCTATTGATCATGTAGCTGGCCATTGCGCCAGAAGAAGTAACTGCCAATGGCAGCGTGCTGACATCAAGCGCGTACACCGCAACCACGTAACGATGCGGCTGAGCACCAACTGGCGGGCATGGGCCACGATACCCGGAGACGCCAAAGTCGGTGTTTGTCGAGAGCGCTTCTCTGGGTTGGGATCGCTCCGCCAAGCTGGTGACATCTGCGGGGATGTTTACAAGAATCCAGTGCCACCAACCGCTATCTGTAGGCGCGTCCGGGTCGAACATTGTGACAGCGAAACTCTTCGTTTCTGGCGGAGCATCACTCCATTGCAAAGCAGGAGAAATATTCTGCCCTTCGCAACCCAGACTGTTAAGCGCATGGCGCAGAGGTATTGTTCCTCCATTCTCGAAGGACGAGCTCGTCATTTCCATAGCAAGCGTGGATGTCGGCAACAGAGCGGCCGCGAAGAGAAGTGTCCGCACCCAAATCGCAGGTATGGCAAAAAGCGCATTTGCCTTGTTCTGACCCCGCTTCATTCTTCCCCCTCCCAATATCCGACAGCAGCATTTTTCTTCACGGTGAGTTCCAGGCTTCGGGCTGCCTTTTCACCCCCTGGCGCGGAGCCCGCGAAAACCGCCACCTTGCCACTATCGGGATATTCCAGGACATCGGGCTCATTCATTGTGCTGACCGCTAGGTAACGCAGCGGTTCGGAGCCTGCTGCCCGCAGTTGATGCGCTGTTGCAACGCCACCGGCGGGGCAAACGACGACATCACCAGCGCTCACGTCATGTTCTTCCTCGCCATATCGCAGCACACCGGCCCCCGCCAGAATGACAAAGAGCTCGTCATTTGCGTGGTGGCAATGGAAGGGCCAAGCCTTTTTGCCCGGGGGTATTTCAACATAGCGAGCGCCAAGCCGCTTAGCGCCAAACGGTGCCGCAACGGCAGCCATGTGCGCTTCATAAGCTCCACCATGCGATTGTGTCTGAAGCGGCAGTTCTCGGAGGCTAACGATAGGATGCATCGACTTTCCCTGGCTCATTTCAAGCTTTTCGCCAAATGAGCCTGCAATCGATAACGAAAACAAATGAGCGCTTCTCACGCCATATGGAGGGATGCTCATTCGACAATCTCCATCCGGGCGAAGAAA
Organism: Rhizobium sp. L1K21; assembly: GCF_024055895.1. GTDB lineage: Bacteria > Pseudomonadota > Alphaproteobacteria > Rhizobiales > Rhizobiaceae > Ensifer_A. Next base: position 288,059 of record NZ_JAMXLE010000002.1, on the reverse strand, counting down.
AAACGGATACCTGAAAGTAACAATCGAGAGGCGTCAGCGTGATCAACCACGGACGCGGAACAGACATTGCTGGTGTCCGGGAGATGCCGAACAAAGCATTGTCGGTGCGCCTTGAAACAGACGATGGCCGGTTTCTCGGCGGGTTTCTATGGCGACACGGCGGTGTTGCGGCCGCGCGCCCGATCGTGATCATCAGCGCCGCGACGTCTGTAAGGTGCCGCTATTATTCGCGCTTCGCTGACTACCTGTTTCTCAACGGATTCGACGTGCTCACCTTCGATTACCGGGGGATAGGCGAGTCCCGGCCGAAATCCTTACGCGGATTGCGTGCCGACTGGGTGGATTGGGGCGCGCACGACCTGGAGGCAGCGCTCGCATACGCTGAACGCACTTTTCCGGGGCAGGAAATCCATGTCGTCGGTCATTCGATCGGCGGCTTTGCCATTGGGCTTGCGCCGTCAAACCGACGGATCGGACGCATTCTCACCGTTGGATCCCAATTCGCCTATTGGCGGGATTACGACGAGGCCGAACGCCGACGCATGTATATCAAGTGGCACATCGTCATGCCGCTGCTGACACGAATGTTCGGCTACTTTCCGGCCAAACGGCTTGGCTGGATGGAGGACACGCCCGCAGGCGTGGTCCGGGACTGGAGCCGAATGATGGCCCGGTTCGAGCACACCGTGCGGCAAGATCTTTTCATCGGTGGGGAGCGGGAATCTGTCATCCTCCAAAGACGCTTCACCAGGGTGACGGCGCCTATACTCGCAATTGGCCTTGAAGACGATCCGCACGGCACCCCGGCAGCCCTCAACCGGCTGCTGGCCTATTTCACGTCCAGCCACCGGCGTCATTGGCGCATTGCCCCAGCCGACATTGGCGTATCGTCTATCGGACACTTCGCCTTTTTCCATGACCGGTTCAGGGACAGCCTGTGGCCACTCGCGCTTGGCTGGCTGCGCACGGGCGAGATCCCGACCAACGCGCCCGGCCTTCTGCTCGATGAAGCAACTCCAAAGGCAACGACATGACGATAACGATCAAGGCCGCAAGCCACGCAGACAGAAGCGGCTGGGAAAAACTCTGGGCAGAAAACTGCGCGCATTTCGGCACCGGGGACATGAAGGAAGCGGTCGTCGCCGGACTGTGGCAGCGCGTTCTCGATCCCTCCTCACCGATGAATGCATGGCTCGCGTTTCAGGCTGGAGAACCTGTGGGGCTGGCGCACACAATTCTCCATCCCCACACATTCTCGCTCCGCCTCGTCTGCTATCTCGAAGACCTTTGGGTTTCCCCCCGGCACAGGGGCCGGGGCATTGCAGCGAGGCTCATCGAACATCTGAAGGTTCTGGGCGGACAGGAGGGCTGGCGGCGTCTCTACTGGGAAACGGCCGAGGATAACGCGGCCGCCCGGCACGTGTATGACCGCGTGGCGACGCGCAGGCCGATGGCAACCTACCAGATCGAGCTGGTTAACTGAGGGCTGCAAATGGCGAGAAGCAACCAGACGACCCATGCCACCGCCATATTTGATCTGAGCCTTGCGCTGGAGGCTTATAGCGCCAGACGCTTCCAGGAGGCCGAAAGAATCTGCCGCAACATCTGCGCGCAAGACCCGCCGCCAATCGAAGCGATGCACCTTCTCGGACTGATCGAAATGGCGCAAGGCAGGCTGGAGGCAGCAATCGAAACGCTGACGGTTGTAACGGAATGTCAACCTGATGATGCGACGGCCTGGAACAATCTTGGCATTGCGCTGCGGAAGCACGGCAGACTGCTGGAAGCGATCGCCGCCTTCGAAAACGCTGTCGCTTACCGCCCGACCTACCCGGACGCTCTTTACAACCTGGCCGTCGCTTTGACCGATACCGGTAAAAGAGGCTCGGCAATCGAACCCTTGCACCGGTGCCTGTCGCATGCGCCCGGCCATGCTGGTGCCCGCTTCCTGCTCGGGGATCTGCTGGCCGATGCCGGCAATCATGAAGAGGCTACCGCCCATCTGGAGCGATATCTGCGCGAAAATCCGGGCGATGTCGATGGCGCCCGGATGCGTCTGGCGCAAATGAACAGAGGGCCGGTCCCCTCAAGGGCTTCCACAGCACAGCTCGACCAACTCTATTCATCCAAGGCGCACAACTGGGATCGGGCGGACGGTTATCTGGCACATCGCCACGTCGGCGACGCGATCGCCAGGCTGTTGCCTGGACACGGCAACAGGATCCTCGACATAGGATGCGGAACCGGACTGGTCGGTGGCCTGCTGCGAGATCGGGCAGCGCAATTGGTGGGCATTGATCTGTCCGAGGCGATGCTGTCAGTCGCAAGACAAAAATCGCTTTACGACACGCTGATCCGCGACGATCTGGCGTCGTTCCTCTCCGTCACCGCGCTTCGGTTTGATGCGGTCGCGGCTGCAGCCGTCCTGATCCATTTCGGAGATCTGGCCACAATCTTCTCAAGCGTTGCCAATATTCTGGAACCTGGTGGGCTGTTTGTCTTCACCGTCTATCCAAATGACAAAGGAGACCCCCGCGGCTTTGGTCCCTGCATCAACCCGGAACTCGCCAAGTCGGGCTGTTTTTCCCACCACAAGGAATATATCAAATCAGTCGCCCAGCGCTCGGGGTTCGAGCTGCTTGAATTTGCCAAAGTCGCGCACGAATTTAGATACAGTCATACTGAAATAGGACTGCTGGTTGCATTGAGACTGACGGCTTCCTCCTGACGCTGTCTGAGGATGGATTGGCGTAGGGATGCGCAGCTTTCTATAAGCCTCTTACAAGCAATACGCTGCCCGAAGATGCCGCAAGCCTGTCGATGGCGATGGCTTCGTATTCTGGGGATGTCCGCCAGGCGTGGAAAGCGCTGGCATCAGGAAATGCGAGAAGGATCACCTTATGGCATTCGCATGATCCTTCGATCATTTCTGGGTGTTCATCCGCCGCAAGCAAACGCCCTTGATATGGGCCGAGCGTCTCAAGGAACTTCGCTGCGTAGCGGTCATAGCGTACGCGATCGTGGATGGTAATTTGGGCGACTGCGTAAACCATCATAAAGCCTTGTTCCAATTCAGTGGATCGGAGAGATAGCGGTCTCCGGATGTACTCGGGCTGGATGAGAGCAGGAATATAAGATCGGAAACGTCGTCGTTTCTGACCCAGTGCGGCTGCCCGGCCGGTATATGCATTCCTTGACCCGGACTGATGAGCGTGACGCCGATAGGGGTGCGGATCGTCATTTGCCCATCCAGCACATAAAAGAATTGATGCGCCTCACGATGGACGTGGGGCTCTTCAGCCGTCGTCGTCGGCATTGTTTCCTGCCTCACCTGAAGGCGCTCGATGTCAAGCAGGCGCCAGCCCGAACACCCGTTTCCCCAACGATAGAAATTCTCGCTTGAAGGTTCGACGGGTCTCATTGCGACGGCTCCGAAATATCCGCGCCATAAAAGGCCTCGCCATAAACTTGCTGTCCATTGTCAAACCGCATGAGTTCGCATGCTCGAAGTGTTTTTCCGCCGGCATGCGACACGTAGTGGACCAGAACGGCTTGTGCTTTCTCGTCACAGGCGATGGATTCAAGTTTGAATTTCAGGTCAGGAACGGCGGCGAGGGCTTTTGTCCAATAGTCATAAAGTGCATCTCGGCCTCGCACCGTTGGGTCCCCGGTCACGGTTGCCGCCCGCGGGCTAACGAATACCACCGACTTGGAAAATGGTGCGATCACCGCATCGACGTCGTGGCGGTTCCATGCTTCGATCCATGTCGTTGCATGATTTTCGAGCTCTTTGCGTGAAAGAAAATTCATAGCCAAAACAATCCTGCTGTTAGTGCCGCGAGCGCGGACATGCTGCGATTTATGAGAAGAAGTTTCGATGGATCGTGAAGCACTTGTCGCAGTCCAGCCCCGAAGGCCGCCCACACTGCCAAGCATGGAATGCTGACTACGGTGAAAATCGCTGAGGCAAAGACAAGCTGTATCAGATAGCCATTATCTGGAGAAATAAAGGCTGCGATGACGGTCACCGCAATCAGCCAGGCTTTGGGGTTTACGAACTGGAATGCGGCAGCCTGGAAAAAGGAAACCGGCTTTGCCAAAGAGGCATCGGGCATCTCGGCGGCACGCCAGAGTTTGTAAGCAAGCCAGAGCAGGTAAGCCGTGCCGATAATTTTCAAAAAAATCTGGATGCGGGGCTCAAATGCAAAGACAGCCCCAAGGCCAGCTCCGACCGACATCAATTGTACGGCAACACCAAAAGGAATCCCAAGGATGTGTGGCCATGTTCGTGCCAATCCAAAGACGAGACCCGACGTGGTGAGCATCAGGTTGTTCGGCCCCGGCGTGATCGTCATCACGAAAGCATAAAGTGCAAGGCCGGTAAGTGTTGTGGTTTCCATCCAGAGATCCGTTTGCAGGCCATCTCGACACTGAAAAATGGCCATATATACCTGTCATTGAATGGAGAGAGGCGCTGCTGAGAATTCATCATGCAAAGATGAGCCTTTCTCTCTCGCTTGCCGACCAACCAAATGCACGATGTCGGGAACACAATGAATTTCCGGTGCTTTCAAGGATCAGATGGACCCATGCCATTGGCTATAGCTGCACGATTGGACGATCACCTTTCCAAGACAATAGACCGGTTAAGGTACGATCTCCTCGTTCGGGCTCCGAACGCAGAAAAGCAGTTAGACTATCCGCCACACATCACTTTGGCGGTGATAGAGGATGGTGCGCGCGTTGATCCCATAGTTCAACAACTCGCTGCAAAATGCCGAAATATTGGCCGGCTCAAAATAAAAACGAGTCACTTCGGAATATTTTCAGGGACCCCATCCTATGTTTTTCTGGCACCTGTCGTAACTCAATCGCTCCTTGCCCTTCATGAAAATATTGTCGAGGCCGCTCAAGGGCAAGAAATACATGAACATCATTTGGTCGGTAATTGGGTACCCCACATCACGGTCGCAACGCTCAAAGGAAAGCCCGAAAAGGCTTTGGAAGCGGCGATGCGCAATTTCGACCATCACGGCGGTCATCTTACGGCGATCGAGCTTGTCCGGTTTCCACCAGTCGACATTCCCGCAAGTTTCCCTCTCCAGTAGAGCTTGCGACGACGATGGTGAACTGAAAGAACCTGAGTTTTTCTCAACATCCTGTCAGAGCTTTTCACTCCAGTGTGCCGCTACCTCCCGGTAGTTTTGGCATCCAGGGTCATTGCTCCGGAGGTGTCATGGAAAGGGTTATTGGCGGTGCCGTAGATGCGAGCGTTGAACAACGGGTCCGTGACAGCTTTGCTCGCCAAGGGCTGATGCACCATTTGGGCGCAACACTGTCCGAAATTCGCCAGGGACTGGTATCTGTCCAGATGCCTTTCCGACCGGAGCTTTCGCAGCAGCACGGTTATTTCCACGCAGGAGGAACTTCCGCGATCGGGGATTCTGCCGGCGGCTATGCCGCTTTCACGCTTTTCCCGGAGTTCAGCTCGGTTCTCACCGTGGAATTCAAGATCAATCTGCTGAACCCCGCTTTAGGCGATAAACTCGAAGCGCTAGGCAAAGTGATCAAGGCCGGAAAGACGCTCACAATCTGTCAACTGGAAGTATTTGCCGACTCTGCTGATGGCCGAACGCTTGTGGCAATCGGTCAGCAAACGCTCATTTGCATGATGGAGCGCCGGGATTCGCCATCGCCCGGCAACCCCAGATAGCTGGTTGCAATGTGTGTAGACGCCGGGGGTGAAAGGAACGAGTTGTGTGTGAGGGACCCTCTCGCTCCCTCCTTGACTCAGATGCCGAAGGGACTTGCCACGCAAAAGTGGAGAGGCCTTCTGCCCTTATGCAGCCATTCGTTCGAACTGAACTGGGCTCATGTCGTCGAGCGATGAATACCGCTGGTCGGTATCGCAGAACCCTTCGACATATCGGGCAATAGCGGTTCCAGCATCACGCCTTGTGTGGAATACGGCCCCCCAGATCAGTTCGGACTTCAATGTCTTGAAGAATGTCTCCGGGCCGGACAAGCAAACAGATGGCGGACAGAGAGGGATTCGAACCCTCGAGACGGTTCCCCGCCTACACGCGTTCCAGGCGTGCGCCTTCAACCACTCGGCCACCTGCCCTTGCCAGTTGCGTCAGCGATGTTCGGCTGGCGCGGGACGCTGGTTGAAACGTCCGGACGGGCGGATATATACCGATCATGACAAAAGGATCAACCGGTTTTTCCGTGTTTTTTGCAAGAGTTTGCGGAAAGTTTGGGATGTTCTGATTTTACTGCGGAGGAACGCGGATTTGTGCTGTGGATCACGCAGAAAACAGAAGCCCGGCGCAAACGTCCGGGCCTCCGAGGTTTATTTGTGTGCGTCCTGGACGCCCTAAGACCGCAATTCCTTGCGCAGTATCTTGCCCACGTTGGATTTGGGCAGGCTGTCGCGGAATTCCACATATTTCGGGCGCTTGTAGTTGGTCAGCCCCTTGGCGCAATAGGCTTTCACATCGGCCTCGGTGATTGCCTCATCGCTCTTGACCACGAAAAGTTTGACCGTTTCGCCCGAATGCTCGTCTGGAACGCCAATCGCCGCGCATTCCAGAACCCCCGGCATGGTCACGGCATATTCCTCGATTTCGTTCGGGAAAACATTGAAGCCGGACACCAGGATCATGTCCTTCTTGCGGTCGACGATCTTGATATAGCCTGTTTCCAGCATCACACCGATATCGCCGCTGCGGAAAAAGCCATCTTCACTGATGGCCTTTGCGGTTTCCTCCGGTCGGTTCCAGTAGCCGACCATCACCTGAGGTCCGCGAATGCAGATTTCGCCAGGCTCGCCGACGGGCAGTGTATTGCCGTCCTCATCGCGGATTTCGACCTCGGTGGAGGGAAGGGGAAGGCCGACAGTGCCGGTAAAGGCGTCCCCGTCGGTGCGGTTGGAGGTTGCCACGGGTGAGGTTTCGGAAAGGCCGTAACCCTCAGATACCCAGCAGCCAGTCACCGATTCCCAGCGCTCGGCAACAGCCTTCTGCATGGCCATGCCGCCACCAAGGGTCAGCATCAGGCCGGAAAAGTCCAGCTTCTTGAAGTCGTCATTGGTGGCAAGCGCATTGAAGAGCGTGTTGAGCCCAGGGAAGACATTGAAGCGGAAAGGCTTGATCTCTTTCACGAAGGCGGGGATGTCGCGCGGGTTCGCAATCAGAATGTTCAATCCGCCAAGTTCCACCGCATGGAACATGTTCACCGTCAGCGCAAAGATGTGGTAAAGCGGCAGAGCGCAAACCAACACAACCTGCTCGTCTTTCAGGCCGTGCTTCTTTGCTCCTGGTTTGAACCAGACATCAATCTGGGCGATATTGGACAGAAGGTTGGCGTGGGAAAGGGTTGCACCCTTGGAAACGCCGGTCGTTCCGCCCGTATATTGCAGGAACGCAATATCCTCCAAGCCGACCTCGACAGGTTTCAGCGTCTTGCCCTCGGCAATGACCTCTTTGAAGCGGAAGGCACCGTTGAGCGACCAGTCAGGCACAAGTTTTTTCACCTTGCGCACGACAAAATTCACGATATGGCCCTTCAGACCAAGGAGATCGCCCATGCTGGCTACAACGGCAATCCGCACCGATGTCTTGGACACCACCTGCTGCAACGTGGTCGCGAAATTTTCCAGAATGAAAATTGCCGTTGCACCGGAATCGTTCAGCTGGTGTTCCAGCTCGCGCGGGGTGTAAAGCGGGTTGACGTTGACCACGGTCATGCCGGCACGAAGAATGCCGGTGACCACTGCCGGGTACTGCAGAATATTCGGCAGCATAACGGCCACGCGGTCACCTTTTTTGAGCCCCTGCGACTGCAGCCAGCCGCCCACATTGGCTGACACGCGGTCCAACTCGGCAAAGGTCATCGCCTTGCCCATGCTGGAATAGGCTGTCTTGCCGCCATGTTTCGCGCAGTTGCGTTCCAGAAAGTCCTTCAACGAACTGTATTGAAGCGACGGGATGAATTCGGGCATCTCAGCGGGATAACTGTCCAGCCAGAGCTTCCGGGTTGCTGTGTTTTCGATTTGGGTCACTGCTTCTGTCATTGCCTCCCCGCAACGCTTGTGCTTCTGCCGGTTCAGCCTTCTCGCTGTATGCGGCTTTTCGGCAGTGAGGATATCTGATTGGCGCAATTGTTCAAGATTAAACAAGCTCGAAAGCGAAGCCCAAAGGGCCACCATTCGCAGCGTATAGCGTTTTTGTGCGTTGAAAGCGGAGTAACCGAGAGGGATGTGGCCTGAGGGCCTTGCCGATGCCGAAGCTGAGAGAAATCGGCGGCTGGAAATTTGTTCCGGCGGGTTCGTTGCGAAAGGGAGGGTGCGGTCCTGTCCTTTCGAATAGGAGCCCGCCGGAACAAGGCTCTTCTATGCAGCCAAACTTGAGCGAAACTAGCCGCCATGGAACCCTCTGATCTATTTCAAGCCATTACCCCATGATTGCGAACCGGATGACGGCAGCAACGGTGCCGGTTACCGCCACACCGCCCACCCAAAGCAGAACAAACCAGAGGAGCTTTGACCTCATCCGAGCCATCTAGTGGTAACCTTCCGATGCACGCACCTTTCCGCGGAAGACCCAATACGCATAAGCCGTGTAGATCAGAATGATGGGAATGAGCACCACGGCACCCGCGAGCAGGAAGGAAAGACTGTCATCCGGGGCTGCTGCGTCCCATATCGTCAGCGAATGCGGCACCATATAGGGATAGAACGAAATCCCGATGCCGACATATCCGAGCACGAAGAGACCAAGGGCGGAAAAGAACAGTTTGGGGCCGTCGCATCGCTTGTAGCCGGTATAACCAAGCCAGATGAAGCAAAGCACGCCAAGCGGCACAATGAGGCTGAAGATGACGGTTGGCCATCCGAACCATCGCTCCATATATTCGGGGTGTTTGAAGGGTGACCAGAGGCTGAAAATACCCATGGCGACAACGGTGGCAAGGCCGCTGTTGCGCGCAATTCTGAGCGCCTTTGACTGCAATGCGCCCTCGGTTTTCCAGACCAGCCAGCCCGCGCCCAAAAACACATAGCCTGCGGCAACTGCAATGCCGGTCATAAAGGAAAAGGGCGTGGCCCAGTCCCACCATCCGCCGGCATAGGCGCGTCCTTCGACGGGAATCCCTTGCACGAGCGTACCCAATACGATGCCTTGGGAGAGTGCTGCGACAAGAGAGCCCGCCGCGAAAGCCAGGTTCCAGAACCACTGTCCACGGTGCGTGCGCCATCGATATTCAAAGGCGACACCGCGAAAGACGAGCCCGAGCAGCATGGCGATAATGGGCGCATAAAGTGCCGGCAATATAACGGCATAGGCCAACGGAAAGGCGGCCAGAAGCCCGCCGCCGCCGAGCACCAGCCATGTTTCGTTTCCGTCCCAAACGGGCGCCACGGAGTTCATCATCACATCCTTGTCTTCCTTCTTTCTGAAGAAGGGGAAAAGAATGCCGATGCCAAGATCGAAACCGTCGAGCACCACATAGGCCATGACGGCAAACGCGATGAGACCGGCCCAGATGAATGGTAGGTCGATAGTCATGCTGCACCTCCTTTCGGCGTGCCCGTCAGTCCGGTGGCCGTCCGTATGGGCGCATCTGCAATTTCGTCATCCGTCTCGCGCGGCAGCTTGTCCATCAGCCGGAAGATGTAAAACACGCCAGCAGAGAAGACGGTGAAATAGACGATAATGAAGGCCGTCAGAGAGGCCGAAACCGCCGGTGCTGCCACAGGGGAGAGCGATTGCGAGGTCTCGAGCAGCCCATAGATCGTGTAGGGCTGCCTGCCCACTTCGGTGGTAACCCAGCCGGCAAGCACGGCGATAAAACCGCTCGGTCCCATCACCACCGCCGCCCTGAGCAGCCAAGGGCTGTCATAAAGCTGCTTTCGCCAGCGCGCGTAGAGGCTCCACAATCCCAGCCCCAGTATCGCAAAGCCGATTGCGACCATCACCCGGAAAGACCAGAAAACGATCGCCACGGGCGGCTGTTTGTCGCGCGGCACCGTATCGAGGCCCTGAAGCGGAGCATTCAGATCGTGTTTGAGAATCAGGCTCGACAGTTTCGGAATTTCCAGCGCGTAGTCCACGGTCTGTTCGTCCTGGTCCGGCAATCCGAATAAAATCAGCGGCGCGCCGTCTGGATGGCTCTCAAAATGCCCTTCCATGGCCATCACCTTCACCGGTTGGTGCTCCAGCGTGTTCAGGCCATGCTGGTCACCGGCCAAAATCTGGATAGGCGCAACAAGAGCTGCCATCCACATTGCCATGGAAAACATCTTCGATGCCCGCCGTGGTGCTGTCTTTCTCAAAAGGTGCCAGGCGCCGACCGCGCCCACCACCAGGGATGTGGTGAGATAGGCGGCCAGCACCATGTGCACGAGCCGATACGGGAATGACGGGTTGAAAATCGCCGCCCACCAGTCGGTCGGCACGAATTGTCCCTGATCGTTGATCCCATAGCCCGCCGGCGTCTGCATCCACGAATTCACCGAAAGAATCCAGAACGCTGAAAACAACGTACCGACCGCCACCATCAGGGTTGCCAGAAAGTGCAGCTTCGGTCCAACGCGCTTCAGGCCGAACAGCATGACGCCCAGGAAACCGGCCTCCAGGAAAAACGCGCTCAAGACTTCGTAGCCCATGAGCGGCCCGATGATGGGTCCAGCCTTGTCGGAAAAGACGCTCCAGTTCGTCCCAAACTCGTAAGACATCACGATGCCTGAGACGACACCCATACCAAATGCGACAGCAAAAATGGCTTTCCAGAAATTGAAAAGCTCCAGATAGACCTCATCTTTTGTCTTGAGCCAGAGACCTTCCAGAACGGCCAGATAGCTGGCCAGTCCGATCGAGAAGGCGGGGAAAATGATATGGAAGGACACAGTGAAGGCGAATTGCGCTCTCGCGAGGTGTTCTGCCGAAAACGAATCGAACATGCCCGAGCTCCTTTCAAATCGTAGCGTCGGATGGATCATCAAGGGCCGAGCGGAAACTGAGGCAGAAACGACCGATAAATGCTGGTCGCCGGACAGAATGTGGGACTATGCACCCAGCCTAGCTGCCCTTTCCTGCACATGTTTCCGGTAAGCCAGAGAACTTGTGAAGTATGATAGCTGCGTGTTTACGATAATCAAATGACGGACTGCGGCGGCAAATTAGCGCGCCATCTGGTAAAGCATCGTGGCGCGGTTACCCGAAGCGCAATAGCCCAGCACCTTTCCTTTCGCGTTTGCCATAATGGATTTCATTTGCTTGACATGCTCGGGCGGAAGCCCACCACCGACCGGCAGATAATAGGCTTCAATACCGCCCGCCTTTGCTGCAGCTTCGATCTCGGAAAAGCGCGGCTGGCCAAATCCTTCGCCATCGGGCCTGGTGCAGACAACCGTGGTAAACCCGTTTCGCACCAAAATCTCGATATTTTCTGGCTTGATCTGCCCGGCCACGAAATAATTCGTGTCGACTTGACGTACTGACATGCGAGGACCTTTCTTCATGAAAGCTTGAAATATCCGGCCAAGCAGGCCGGATTTTGCAGAATCGCTATTTTCAGAGACCATTGATGGGCACTTTCAAAGCCGGCTTGCCGGCTGAATCGGTCGGAAGATGGCCGGCTCGCATGTTCACCTGCAGCGAAGGAATGATGAGTTTCGGCACATCGAGCGTCGCATCGCGCTTTTCGCGCATGGCCACGAACTCGTCTTCGGTAATGCCATCCTTCAGATGGATATTGTGCTCGCGCTCTTCGCCAACGGTCGTTTCCCACCGAACCTCGCGTTTGCCGTCGGATCCGTAGTCGTGGCACATGAAAAGCCGCGTCTCTTTTGGAAGCTGGAGAACACGCTTTGAGGATTGATAAAGCGTGCGCGCGTCTCCGCCTGGAAAATCTGCACGGGCCGAGCCGCTGTCCGGCATGAAAAGCGTATCTCCCACAAAGGCGGCATTGCCGATAACATGGGTCATGCAGGCAGGCGTGTGACCGGGCGTATGCATCGCATATGCGGTCATGTTGCCGATCTTGTAGCTGTCGCCATCCGCAAAAAGCTTGTCGAATTGCGAGCCGTCGCGTTGAAATTCGGTGCCTTCGTTGAAGAACTTGCCAAACGTGTCCTGCACGATGGTAATATTCTCACCAATCCCCAGCTTGCCGCCGAGCTTTTCCTGAATATAGGGGGCAGCGGAAAGGTGGTCGGCATGCACATGGGTCTCGATAATCCACTCGAGCTCCCAACCTTTTTCCTTGATTGTACGAATAATCTCATCAGCGCCATCATAGGTAATGCGCCCGGCCGGATAATTGATATCCATCACGGAATCGACCACCGCACAGGCCTTGGACGATGGATCGTGCACGACATAGGAAATGGTGTTGGTCGGCTGGTCGAAAAACGCGATGACTTCGGGCTCCAGCGTCATGTCTGGCTGAAAGGGCAGGGGGTTTATCATCATTTTGTCCTTTCTCGATCTAGAGGCGGCTTGAGCTGCGTTACGCAAACATATATAATAAAATATATGTATTTCAAGGCGCACGCGCAGATATTTTGAAAACCGTCATTCGCGCGCCAAATGACTTTACCATGCTGGCGCTTACAGGTTGAGTATGCGATTGAACCTTATATCCATAGGATAGCGGAAATTGGGTAATCGATATTGAAGGAATGATTATGGCAGTTCTGGTCACCGGCGGCGCTGGTTATATCGGCAGCCACACGGCGTGGGCGCTTCTTGATGCTGGGGACGAGGTTGTGATCGTCGACCGCTTGTCCACCGGTCATCTCTGGTCTGTTCCTCCCGAAGCCAGATTTTATGAAGGCGATATTGGCGACAGCGAGTTGATCGGCCGCATCCTCGGTGAAAACAGCGTGGATTCGATCATTCATTTCGCCGGATCCATCGTCGTGCCGGAGTCGGTCTCAGACCCGCTCTCCTACTATGAGAACAACACGGTTAAATCCCGTTCGTTGATGGCGTCTGCCATAAACGCGGGGGTTCCCAATTTCGTGTTTTCGTCCACAGCGGCCGTCTATGGCACGCCGGTGAGTATTGAACCTGTCGACGAAACAGCCCCTCTCAATCCCGAATCGCCCTACGGCAGCTCGAAATACATGACCGAAGTCATGCTGCGTGATAGCGCAGCCGCCTATGAAGGCTTCAATTACACCGCACTTCGGTATTTCAATGTGGCCGGCGCCGACCCCCAGGGTCGCACGGGCCAGTCGAGCAGAAACGCAACGCATCTGATCAAGGTTGCTGTGCAGGTTGCGACAGGAAAACGCGAAGGCATGTCGGTCTTCGGTACCGATTATCCAACCCCGGATGGAACCTGCATCCGAGACTATATTCATGTAACGGATCTGGCGAATGCGCATGTGCTTGCCGTGCAGAGAATGCGCAATGGCGGCGGTTCATTGGTTGCCAATTGTGGCTATGGCCGCGGCTTCTCCGTTCTCGAAGTTCTTGAAACAGTGGAGAAGGTCGCCGGCAAGAACCTGAACGTCACCTATGCCCCCCGCCGTGCCGGCGACGCCGTTTCGATTGTTGCCAATCCGGCCCGCGCCAGGAAAGAGCTTTCCTGGGTACCGGAACATGACGACCTGGAGGAAATCGTCGCAACCGCCCTCACATGGGAAGAGCGGCTGAGCAAGCATAACCAGGCTTGAATCACCGTTTCGACGCCTCTGCATTTATCAGCTTCACGAAAATTTGCTTTTCGGAAAGGGAGCGAACATTGATATCGCCCCCCTCAAACGTTACTTAAGCAAAAGCAGATTGAAAGGCGTGTTGGTTGCGGCGAGGCTGACATGTTCGGTGGACTGGATGCGTGTGCTGTTTAGATTTTTGAGTGCCATGATGCTCTCATTCGCCGTTGTTGCCGGTGTGATCGATACGATTCAGTCGTTTGCGTCGTCGGATGTCATCTTGACGCCTGCTTTGGCTGTTTGGATCTCCGTAAATCCGAATTCGTTCAATGCGGCTGAAAGCACAGTAGAAGGTCTCGATCCAGCCGGGCGTGCTGCTGAGGTGTTCAACTGGACGCTGGCCCAGCCTGCATTCGCGGTGTTTCTCGCTGTTGCGCTGCTGCTATGGATGATCGGCTATCAAAGAGTGAAACCGGCGGGTCGTTTTGCCGCCTGAACAGGAGGCTCGAGGATTATGTTTCTCACAGATATCTTTTCAAAAAAGACAGTCATGCCGGATGCCGAGACAGCATTGCCGGGGCGTTCGGCGCCGATAGAAACCGCTGAGCACCATTTCGTGAACGGCCACCCTCTCAAAGGGCCCTATCCGGAAAACTGCGAAACCGTCTATTTCGGCTTGGGCTGCTTCTGGGGCGCAGAGCGTCACTTCTGGCAATTGCCCGGCGTGTGGGTAACGGCAGCCGGTTATGCGGGCGGCATCACACCCAATCCCACCTATCAGGAAACGGTGACAGGTCTGACGGGCCATACCGAAGTGGTCAAAGTTGTGTTTGACCCGTCGGTGATTTCCTTTGAAACGCTCCTGAAGTCGTTTTTCGAAACGCATGATCCCACGCAGGGTATGCGTCAGGGCAACGATATCGGCACCACATACCGTTCGGCAATTTACGTGGAGCGGCAGGACTGGCTTGAAGAGGCAAAAGCTGCAGCCAGGCGCTTTGAGGCTGCGCTGAAATCAGCTGGGCACAATGCGCCCGTAACAACCGAAATCGCGATGGCTGGGCCGTTCTACTATGCGGAAGATTATCACCAGCAATATCTGGCGAAAAACCCGCAGGGCTATTGCGGTCTGCGGGGAACGGGTGTTTCTTGCCCAACGGTTTAAGGGCAGTTTCTTGCGCCTTGAAAAGACATAAAGTCTTTGTCTTCCACACATAGCCGGAAAATCTTTTACCAGATGAGAAATTTTTGGTGAATTTTGTTTCGCGCCGTGCAAGGATGTTTTTCGGCTTGGGCCTTTGAGGGGACCAACAGCTCTCCTGAGGCGCATTTCCGGAGGGGAAATGCGTTAAACTGAAAAAACGAAAACAGGGCTTTTGAAAAATGAAGAAAACCATCCTGACGCTTCTTGCATCGGCGGCCATGTCTGCATCGGCTTTCGCTGCCGACGTTGCTCCTGCTATCATCTACGATCTTGGCGGCAAGTTCGATAAATCGTTCAACGAAGCTGCCTATAACGGTGCAGAACAGTTCAAGAAAGAAACGGGCATCGAATATTCCGAGTTCGAAATCTCCAACGATGCGCAGCGCGAACAGGCACTTCGCCGTTTTGCCGGAGAAGGCAAGGATCCGATCGTTATGGCCGGCTTCTCCTGGGCTGCCGCACTTGAAAAGGTCGCTGCGGAATACCCCGATACCGATTTTGCAATCATCGACATGGTGGTCGACAAGCCGAATGTTCGCTCCGTTGTCTTCAAGGAACAGGAAGGCTCCTACCTCGTCGGCGTTATGGCTGCGATTGCGTCCAAGACCGGCAAGACCGGCTTCGTTGGCGGTATGGATATCCCGCTCATCCACAAGTTCGCCTGCGGCTATATCGGCGGCGTAAAGTCGGTTAACGCCGATAACACCGTGTTCGAAGCCTATACCGGCTCTGATCCGTCCGCATGGAACGATCCGGTCAAGGGTGGCGAAATCGCCAAGTCCCAGATCGATCAGGGTGCGGATGTTGTCTATCATGCTGCTGGCGGCACCGGCGTTGGTGTTCTCCAGGCCGCAGCCGATGCCGGCGCACTTGGCATCGGCGTGGACTCCAACCAGAATGGCCTTCAGCCTGGTCACGTCCTGACCTCCATGCTCAAGCGCGTTGACGTTGCGGTTTACAATGCCATGAACGACG
Source organism: Rhizobium sp. L1K21 (assembly GCF_024055895.1). Classification (GTDB taxonomy): domain Bacteria; phylum Pseudomonadota; class Alphaproteobacteria; order Rhizobiales; family Rhizobiaceae; genus Ensifer_A. The sequence continues at coordinate 272,217 of NZ_JAMXLE010000002.1, read as the reverse complement.
CCAAGAACGACAAGTTCTCCTACGGCTTCAACGCCCTTGGCCTTGCAGAAGATGGTGTTGGCTACGCCATGGACGACAACAACAAGGATTTGGTAACCCCCGAGATGCTGGAAGCTGTCGAAAAGGCAAAGGCCGACATCATTTCCGGTGCTGTGGAAGTTCACGACTACATGTCGGATGAGTCCTGCCCCTACTAAGGCATAATTGGGAGAGCCCGTCGGCGAGGTCGACGGGCTCTTTGTCCTGAAAGCCGGACACGCTGGCGACGGACGGGGAACGAAACCTTTAGTAATGGGGTGGTTTGGTAATCGGCGGGGCTTCCTGCAGGCCTTCTTCAACCGCGAGAAAGCGTGTTGTCAGCGCATCGAGTTTAGCCGTCAACCTGTCGATCAGCTTCCAGTGTTCGGCAATCTGTCCGGAAAGCTCTTCGATTGTCCGCTCCTGAAATGCAACTTGCATTTCAAGCTGTTCAATTCTCTCCCGTTGGTGTTCTGTATTGTCCATTGGTTTTCTCCGCTTTCGCCGGATCATGTCCTGTGAGTGGCCCTGCAAATCTGAGATGGCGTATCATGAGCGATATTGCAATTGAGTTGAAAGGCATCGATAAAAGTTTCGGTCCCGTCCACGCAAACAAGAACATCAATCTGAAGGTCCGCAAGGGCTCCATCCACGGGATTATTGGTGAAAACGGTGCGGGCAAATCCACCCTGATGTCGATCCTTTATGGATTTTATCAGGCGGATCGGGGCGAGATTTTTGTCGATGGCAAGAAGATCACTATTCGCGACCCCAACGCCGCCATCGCAGCCGGCATCGGCATGGTTCACCAGCACTTCATGCTCGTTGAAAATTTCACCGTGCTTGAAAACGTCATGCTGGGAGCCGAAGGTGCAGCCGTTCTGAACCGCGGCATCGTGAATGCCAGAGCCGAGTTGAAGCGGCTCGAAGAAGAATACGAGATGGAGGTCAACCCGGACGCCATCATTGAAGAATTGCCAGTGGGTCTTCAGCAGCGTGTGGAAATCCTCAAGGCATTCTACCGCAAGGCCGACATCCTGATCCTCGACGAGCCGACGGGCGTCTTGACGCCTGCCGAGGCAGATCACCTTTTCCGCATCCTGGCCCAGCTCCGCGATGAGGGAAAAACAGTCATCCTGATCACCCACAAGCTGCGCGAAATCATGGCCATCACCGATGAGGTTTCGGTCATGCGCCGCGGCGAAATGGTCGCCTCCCGCAAAACCTCGGAAACGAATGTGGAGGAACTGGCCGAGCTGATGGTGGGCCGCCGGGTCCTTCTCAATGTTGAAAAAGGTGTTGCCCTTCCCAAGGAAGTCCGCCTTTCGGTGAAGGATCTCACCGTCAAGGACAGCCGTGGCGTCACCATGGTCGAAAACGTCTCCTTTGAAGTTCGCGCCGGCGAAATCGTCGGCATTGCCGGTGTGGCCGGCAATGGCCAGTCCGAATTGCTGGAAGCAATCGCCGGTATGCGCAGCGCCGTGCAGGGCGAAGTGATGCTGAATGGCAAGTCGACCGACGTAACCGGCCCCGGCGATCCGGCAGACCTGCGCGCCCGCAAGCTCGGCCATGTGTCGGAAGACCGCCATCACACAGGCCTTGTTCTGCAGTTTGAGGAGGCTGAAAATGCCATCCTCGGATACCATGGCAGCCCGGAATATCTCAGAGGCGGCCTCTATAATATGAACGCCATCCGCGAGGCGGCGACCGTTGAAATCGAAAAATACGATATCCGTCCGCCGAACCCGCGCTTGAAAACGGCCAACTTCTCCGGCGGCAATCAGCAGAAGATTGTCTTGGCCCGTGAGATGGAACGCGATCCCGATGTGCTGATCATCGGTCAGCCTACACGCGGCGTGGATGTGGGGGCCATCGAGTTCATCCATAAGCGCATCATCGAAATGCGCGATCAGGGCAAGGCGGTTCTTCTTGTGTCGGTCGAGCTTGATGAAATCCGCTCTCTGTCCGACCGCATCCTGGTGATGTTCGACGGGCGAATTGTCGGCGAGCGTACGCCGGATACGTCGGAAAGCGAAATTGGTCTGCTCATGGCTGGAATTGAAGGAAAGATGGAGGCAGCCGAATGAGCGCGCCCTTTGCAAAACTCCCGGCCTGGGCTGAATACGGGCTGATCCCGCTCATCAACCTCATCGTGGCCTTTCTCGTTGCCGGATTGGTGGTTCTCTTTGTCGGCGAAAGTCCCATTCAAGCCGCATATCTGATGGTCAAGGGTGCCTTCGGCTCCGGCGAGGGCGTAGGCTTCACCCTTTATTACGCCACCTACTTCATTTTCACCGGCCTTGCCGTGGCCGTTGCCTTTCATGCCGGTCTCTTCAACATCGGTGGTGAAGGCCAGGCCTACATTGCCGGCGTCGGCGTGGCCTTGGTCTGTTTGCAGTATGATACGACGCTTCCCTGGTATCTGGTTTTTGTTCTTGCTGTTGCGGCATCTGTCGCTTTCGGCGCCTTGTGGGCGCTGATCCCCGCCTGGCTTCAGGCCAAACGCGGCAGCCACATCGTGATCACCACGATCATGTTCAACTACATTGCCAGCATTTCCATGGTTTACCTTTTGACGCGGGTTCTCAAACCCCTGGGCTCCATGGCACCGCAGACACGGACATTCGAGGCAGGCGGACAGTTGCCGCGCTTGGACTGGCTTCTCGCGCTCTTCGGGCTGGATGTCGGCTATGCGCCCTTCAACATCACTTTCCTTCTCTCGCTGGCCGTCGCCTTTGGCATCTGGTTGCTGCTGTGGCGCTCCAAGCTCGGTTACGAAATCCGCACATTGGGCCATTCGCCGTCGGCCGCACGCTATGCCGGCATCAACCAGGCCAAGATCATTATCGTCACCATGCTGATTTCAGGCGGTCTGGCGGGCCTTACCGCGCTCAACCCCATCATGGGCGATCAATATCGCTTGCAGCTCGACTTCGTAAATGGCGCGGGTTTCGTTGGTATCGCGGTGGCGCTGATGGGACGCTCGCATCCGGCTGGCATTATTCCTGCGGCCATTCTCTTCGGCGTGCTTTATCAGGGGGGTGCCGAAATTTCCTTTGAAATGCCCAACATCTCTCGCGACATGATCGTGGTCATTCAAGGTCTGGTCATCCTCTTTGCAGGCGCGCTCGAACACATGTTTCGGCCCACGGTCATCCGGCTCTACCAGCGAATGGTGGCTGGTTCGGGCAAACCCGCAACTGCAACAGGAGAATGATCATGGAATATTTCGATACCGTCATCGTTGTTCTCCAGTCGACCGTTCGGCTCTCCGTGCCGCTGATCCTGACCGCACTTGCAGGCCTTTATGCTGAGCGCTCCGGGGTCGTCGATATCGGCCTTGAAGGCAAGCTGCTGGCGGCCGCCTTTGCCGGTGCGAGCGCGGCTGCCGTGCTTGGCAATGCCTGGCTCGGCGCTGCTGTTGCCGTCATGGCCTCCATGGCGCTGGCTGCCGTCCACGGATACGCATCCATCACCCAGCGCGGCGACCAGATTGTTTCCGGTACGGCCCTCAACTTCATTGCAGCCGGTGCCACCGTCATTCTCGGACAGGCCTGGTTCCGCCAGGGTGGACGAACCCCGGCGCTGATCGGCGATGCCCGCTTTGGCACCTGGGAACTGCCGTTTGCTGATGCCGTGAAGGATGTTCCCATCCTCGGCGGCATCTATTCCAACCTGCTCTCCGGACATTATCTCCTGACCTATATCGCTTTCATCATGGTGCCCGTCAGCTGGTGGATCTTGTTCCGCACGCGCTTTGGCCTGCGTCTGCGCGCCGTTGGCGAAAATCCGGGCGCTGTTGATACTGCGGGCATCTCCGTGGTGCGGCTTCGCTATTCGGCAGTCCTCATCGGCGGTATCTTGTGCGGTCTTGCAGGTGCCTATCTGTCGATTGCCATGAATGCAGGCTTCGTCAAAGGCATGAGCGCCGGCAAAGGCTTCATCGCACTCGCCGCCCTTGTGTTTGCCAAATGGAAGCCGCGCAACATTCTCTTTGCCTGCCTGCTCTTCGGTTTCCTGGATGCGCTTTCCATCCGCATGCAGGGTGTCGCGCTGCCATTGGTTGGCAAAGTGCCGGTGCAGGTCTATCAGGCGCTACCCTATGTGCTGACTGTTATCCTGCTGGCCGGTTTCATCGGCAAGGCCATCCCGCCAAAGGCTTCCGGTCGCCCCTATGTGAAGGAGCGCTGATATGGCTGAAGACCTTTATCTGGCTGCAAAAGCAGCCATGGCAAAATGCCATGCGCCCTATTCGAAGTTTCCCGTTGGCGCTGCCATCCGCGCCGACGATGGGAAGATCTATGCCGGCGCAAATATCGAAAACCTGTCCTTCCCGGAAGGTTGGTGCGCCGAAACCACCGCCATCAGCCACATGGTTATGGCAGGCGGCAGGAAGATCGTCGAAATCGCCGTGATTGCTGAAAAGCTTGCGCTTTGCCCGCCTTGCGGAGGCTGCCGCCAGCGCATCCGTGAATTTGCCGATCAGGGCACGAAGATCTACCTTTGCGATGATGTCGGCGTGGGCAAGACCATGACCATGGATGAGCTTTTGCCGCACAGCTTTCAGACGGATGTAATTGGATGAACGAAGCAATCGATCTCCTCGTGGAAAAGCTGGATGGGCTCGTTCCGCGTTACGGTATCGTGCTCGGCTCCGGCCTCGGCAGCCTGGTCGACGCCGTCGATGTGACCTTGCGCATTTCCTATTCCAAGATCCCCGGCTTTCCGGTCAGCGCCGTCACCGGCCATGCGGGCGAACTTGTGGCTGGGCGCTTGAACGGCGTGCCGATCATCATGCTGTCGGGTCGCATCCATTATTATGAAAAGGCCGACCCGCAAGCCATGCGCGGGCCGCTGGAGGTGCTCAAAGGGCTTGGGGTGCAGCGCCTCATATTGACCAACTCCGCGGGCTCCCTGCGCGAAGACATGCCGCCGGGATCGGTGATGCGTCTTTCCGACCACATCAATTTTTCCGGGCTCAATCCGCTCATCGGCGAGGAAAGCGACGGTCGCTTCGTCGGCCTCACGAACGCTTACGACTCAGAGCTGGCCGCACAGATGAAGGCAGCGGCAGAAAAAACCGGCACGCCCTTGAGCGAGGGCGTATACATGTGGTTTTCTGGGCCGAGCTTTGAAACGCCCGCTGAAATTCGCATGGCACGGATCATGGGCGCGGATGCGGTGGGCATGTCCACCGTGCCGGAGGTTATTCTGGGCCGCTTTCTGGGGCTGCGCGTCATCGCCGCCTCAGTGATCACCAATTTCGGTGCTGGAATGACCGGTGGCGAGTTGAGCCATCAGGAAACCAAGGACATGGCGCCCATCGGTGGTGCGCGCCTTGCAACAATACTCAAAGAAATGATCGCCTCTGGAGCGGTATAATGACGGAAACATCCAAGACAATCGCGGCCAAGGCGCTTTCGCTCCTTGACCTGACGAACCTCAATGATGACTGCACGCCTGATGCCATCGACACGCTTTGCGCGGCAGCGCAATCCCCGCATGGCAACACTGCAGCCATCTGCATCTGGCCGCGTTTTGTTGCGCAAGCGCGGAAAGTCCTCGGCACCGGCCATCCGGTGAAGATAGCAACCGTGGTCAATTTCCCCTCTGGCGACATGCCCCTAGACACTGTGATTGCCGAAACCAAGCAGGCTGTTGCCGATGGTGCCGACGAGATCGACCTGGTGATCCCTTACACCGCCTTCATGGCAGGCGACGAGGCAGCGGTGCGCGAAATGGTCGAAATGATCAAGGCGCAGTGCACCGCGCCGGTGCGCCTGAAAACCATTCTGGAAACCGGCGTACTGGAAGACCCGGCGCTCATCCGTCGCGCCTCTGAAATCGCGTTGGAAGCGGGTGCCGATTTCATCAAGACCTCAACCGGCAAAGTGGCCGTCAACGCCACGCCTGAAGCAGCCCGCATCATGCTGGAAGCCATCCGCGATTGCGGTCGACCTGCCGCCTTCAAGCCGGCCGGTGGCGTTCGCACCGTCGCCGATGCCGGAATTTATCTCGGTCTTGCCGATGAGATCATGGGCGAAGGCTGGGCAACGCCGCAAACCTTCCGCTTCGGCGCATCCGGCCTGCTGTCGGACATTCTTGCGGTTCTGGACGGCAAGCAGGGCGCTTCGAGCACCGCGGCTTATTGAGAGGCTCGCGATGCCGCTGCCGCAGGAAATCATTCGTAGCAAGCGCGATGGTCATGCACTGAGTGCTGGCGAAATCGGCGAAATCGTCAAAGGCATAACCGATGGCGCGCTGTCCGAAGCCCAGATTGCGGCCTTCGCCATGGCCGTGTGGTTCAACGGCATGGAAAAGGATGAGATCGTTGCTCTGACCTTGGCAATGCGCGATTCCGGCGACGTTCTCTCCTGGCCCGGCGAAACGCGGGCAATTTCAGACAAACACTCCACCGGCGGCGTCGGCGACAATGTCTCCCTCATGCTGGCACCCATTGTGGCAGCGTGCGGGCTCGCCGTACCCATGATTTCCGGTCGCGGTCTCGGCCATTCCGGCGGCACGCTGGATAAACTCGATTCCATCCCGGGCTATAACACGCAACCGTCGGAAGCGTTGTTTCGCAAGGTGGTCGCAAACGCAGGCTGCGCCATCATTGGTCAGACCTCCGAACTCGCGCCGGCTGATCGCAAACTCTACGCCATCCGCGATGTCACCGCGACCGTGGACAGTGTGCCGCTGATTACCGCATCCATCCTCTCCAAGAAACTGGCTGCGGGCCTGCAAAGCCTCGTGCTGGATGTCAAGGTCGGCAACGGCGCCTTCATGACCTCACGCGAAGATGCTGAAACGCTCGCCCATTCGCTGGTGGAGGTCGCCAATGGGGCAGGCGTCAACACCACGGCACTGCTGACCGATATGAACGAACCTCTGGCCGATGCTGCCGGCAATGCGCTCGAAGTCGCCCATTGCCTGGCCTATCTGAAAGGGGAAAAGGCAGGAACGCGGATGGATCAGGTGGTCATGGGGCTTGCCGGCGAAATGCTGGTTCTGTCCGGTGCCGCGGAAAATGTAGAAACGGCCCTCAACAGGGCGCGCGAAGCCTTGGAAAGCGGCAAAGCGCTCGAGCATTTCGCGCGCATGGTTGCACATCTCGGCGGGCCTGCCGATTTTGTCGAAAAGTCTGAACACTATCTGCCGAAGGCGCCCGTATGTTTGCCCGTTGCCGCTCCCGGCACAGGCATCCTCGAACACTGCAACACGCGCGATATCGGGCTTGCTGTCGTGGCTCTCGGGGGCGGGCGCATGCATTCCGATGATGTCATCGACTATCGTGTCGGTGTGAGTGATATTCTGCCGCTGGGGTCAAAGGTGGAAAAAGGAGAGCCGATTGCAATGGTTCATGCCGCAGACGAGGCCGCTGCCAAAGCGGCTTGCGAAACGCTCTTGAAGAGCTACCGCATAGGCAATGGAACCTATTCACCTGGAAACGTGATCATCTCGAAGATCAGTTCTTGAGATAAAGCTGCCCGTCCTCAATTTTGAAGGACTCGAGCTTACGCAGGAAGCTCATACCGACAAGGATCGTGTTGTCGAGCGATTTGTCGCGCAGTACAAAGGCCTCGACATCGCGAACACGGATGGAGCCCAGTTCAACGCGCGAAAGGCTCACATGCGCAGCCTCGGTCTTGCCGTTGGCCGTGTTCACAGCATATTTGAACTTCAGTCCCGAAATACCAATACCGACCTGACGTGCAGTTGTTTCGTTCATGGCCACAAAGGTCGCCCCGGTGTCAACCAAGCCTCTGATCTTGCGACCGTTAACGTCGAAATCGGCAATGAAATGTCCGTTGCCGGTTGCCTTGATGATTTCGCTACCGGCTGGACCCAAGGTGGCAGGTTCGGCCTGCGCCACTTGAACTTCAATCTCCTTTGGGGCGGCAGGCTTTTCCAGCGCAGCCATGAAGTCCTCGGCCTTGCTGCCGAAATACACCGCACTTATGGCGACCGCACCCACCAAAAGCATCAATCTGGACATTTTCTTCCCCGTTTTTTCGGATCATATTCCGGGGAAATGCTTATGAAAGTTGAAACAAAACGGGTCAGACTGTGCCGAAGTCAGGCAATTTTCCAAGCCTGGTTAATGCATGGCTTCGATTTGTCCTTGCCGGAATGTAAACGCGGATGCCTTATTTTGTCCCGTACATGCGGTCGCCCGCATCGCCGAGACCTGGTACGATGTAACCCTTCTCGTTGAGATGGTCGTCTACCGCTGCGGTAAAGACCGGAACATCGGGGTGAGCTTCGGTGAAATTCTTGATGCCTTCCGGCGCAGCCAGCAGGCAGAGGAAGCGAATATTCTTGGCGCCACGCTCCTTCAGCTTCTCGACAGCCGCGATGGAGGAATTGCCGGTTGCAAGCATCGGATCAACGACGATGACCAGGCGTTCTGAAAGGCTCTCCGGTGCCTTGAAGTAATATTCCACCGGCTCGAGTGTGTCGTGGTCACGATAAACACCGATATGCGAAACGCGGGCTGCCGGCACGAGGTCCAGCATGCCTTCCAGAAGGCCATTGCCGGCACGCAGGATGGTTGCGAAAACCAGCTTCTTGCCCTCCAGAACAGGGGCCTGCATTTCCTGGATGGGCGTTTCAATCGTCTCATAGGTCAGGTCCAGATCGCGCGTCACCTCGTAACAGAGCAGTGTGGAGATTTCGCGCAAAAGCCGGCGGAAGCTTGCCGTCGAAGTTTCCTTGCGGCGCATGATCGTCAGTTTATGCTGCACCAGCGGGTGATTGATAACCGTTGCGCCACTCATTTTGTCCACCTTTTACTGTCGTCCGTCTGCAATCTTTTTACCGCAATAGTGCCGCCCCGCAAGCGTTTGCAGCACTGTCTCCACTAAAGTTTCGCCATCAGCGCAGCGCGCGTATCCTCATCCACGAATGCAGCTTCGATTGCCGTGCGCGTCATCGTGTTCAGCGCGGCCTCGTCAAAGCCCATTTCATTGGCTGCAATCTCATATTCCTTGCCAAGCGTGGTATGGAAGAATGGCGGATCGTCGGAGTTCAAGGTCACCTTTACCCCGGCCTCGTAAAAGGCGCGCAGCGGATGGCTCTTGAAATCGGGAAAAACCTTCAAGGCGATGTTGGAGCCGGGGCAAACTTCCAGCACGGTACCGCTGTCGGCAAGCCGTGCCACAAGTTCAGGATCTTCGATTGCCCGCACACCATGGCCTATACGGTCGGGCTTCACGATATCCAGCGCATCGCGCACCGAAAACGCGCCGCAAAGCTCGCCCGCATGAATGGAAATCCCCAGCCCGGCGTCGCGGGCAATATCAAAGGCGCGTGCAAAGTCAGCAACCCGTCCGTTGCGCTCTTCACCGGCCATATTGTAGCCGGTAATCCAGGGGTGACGGCGTTTGGCCCCATATTCAGCCGCAGCAATCACGCGATCAACGCCGAGATGGCGCACACCGCTCAGCATGATCCGGCTTTCGATACCTGTCTTGGCTTTCGCCGCTTCCATGCCTGCAATCAGCCCGTCAATATAGGCGTCCGCGCTCAGACCCGCAGCAATCCCATGGTCTGTCGAGACAATGATTTCGCCGTAAATGGCGCCTTCAGCCGCAATCGAGCTCAGATAGGTTTCGGCAAGAAGCGCGTAATCCTCTTCCGTCTTGAAAAGCATTGAGGCCTGATCATAGGCATGCAGAAATGTCGTGAAATCGCTCCAGATATAAGAGCCGTCCTTGATGAAGCTGGACGTATCGACATTGTATTTCTGCGCCTGCTTTTCAACAAGCGCGGGGAATGCCCCGCCTTCAATGTGAAGGTGAAGCTCTGCTTTCACGAGATGTTTTGTCAAATGAAACTCCTGCCATAGGGGCCGGGTTCCAGGCCCAGGTGTTTGGCGACGCTCTCGCCAATATCGGCGAAGGTGGAAAGAATGCCCGCACTGCGTGAAGCAAAACCCGGCCCATAGGCCAGCACCGGCACCCGTTCGCGGGTGTGGTCCGTGCCGCGCCACGTCGGGTCGCAGCCGTGGTCGGCGGTAATCACGATCATGTCGCCGGGCTTGAGCTTGCGGTTGATTTCCGGCAGCCGACGGTCAAAATCTTCGAGCGCGGCCGCATAACCGGCCACATCGCGGCGATGCCCATAAAGCATGTCGAAATCGACGAAATTGGTGAAGACCAGACTGCCATCTTCCGCCGCATCCATGGCGGAAAGTGTTGCATCAAACAACGCCATATTGCCGCTTGCCTTGGTGAGCTTCGTCACCCCCTGATGGGCAAAAATATCGCCGATCTTGCCCACCGCATGCACGGTCCGGCCTTCTGCCTCCAGACGATCGAGAAGTGTCGGCTCGGGCGGCAGAACCGAATAGTCGCGGCGGTTGCCCGTACGTTCAAAGGTGGCCGCAGTTTCCCCAATAAAGGGTCGCGCAATCACCCGCCCGATATTGAGATCATCCACCAATGTGCGAACGGTCTCGCAGAGTTTGAGCAAGCGTTCGAGCCCGAAATGCCGCTCATGGGCCGCAATCTGGAAGACCGAGTCCGACGAGGTGTAACAGATCGGCTTGCCGGTCCTGATATGCTCTTCACCAAATTTCTTGATCACCTCGGTGCCGGACGCATGGCAGTTTCCGAGAATACCCGGTATCTCGCCCGCCTCGCAAATGGCGTCAATCAGCTCGGGCGGAAACGTGTTTTCAGGTTCGGGAAAATAGCCCCAGTCGAATTTCACGGGCGTTCCGGCAATTTCCCAGTGGCCGGAGGGGGTGTCCTTGCCGTTCGAGGTTTCGCTGGCGGCGGCATGAATACCAAACACCTGCGAGGGAATTTGCATCCCTTCAGGAAAATGTCCGGTCGCCAGTTTGGCTGCATGCAGCAGGCCAAGAACAGACAGGTTGGGCAATTTCAACGGCCCTTTGCGCAAACCTTCCCGATCACCGGCCCCGGCCGCGCAGAACTGAGAGATATGGCCCAGCGTATTGGAACCCCTGTCACCATAATCAGCCGCATCCGGCCCGCCGCCGATGCCAAAGGAGTCCAGTACAAACAGAAATGCGCGCGCCATATTCGTCTCGGTTCTTATTTAAGTAGGTTAGTCTAGAACAACCGTAGCAGGATTGAAATATTGTCCATCCGGGAAAATTTCGTAATTCTCATGCTGCCTTTTTGCAATTGCGTCGCAACTGGGCTAAGTGCGAATACTATGGAAAGAAGGCCCAGCTGCTGATCAGCGAGGAGGGAACGTCGAGCCAATGGAGTTTGCGAAGGATATAGAAACACTTTGCAAGGAGCATGGCTTGCGACTGACCGGCCCGCGCAGAGTGATCATGCAGGTGCTGGAGGAATCCGAGGATCACCCCGATGTCGTCGAACTGCATCGCCGTGTCAGCCGTATCAATCCTGCAATTGCTCTGGCCACAGTCTATAGGACTGTGAACCTGCTACAGGAAAAGGGCCTCCTTGAGAAACACACATTTGCCGATGGTCGCGCGCGTTTCGAAAGCGCCGACCAGAAACATCACGACCATCTGATTGATGTCGAAACCGGCGATGTGATCGAGTTCTATTCCGCCGAAATCGAGCGCCTGCAGGAAGAAATCGCTAAGGCCCATGGCTACGCAATTGTCAGCCACAAGCTCGAAATCTATGTCAGCCGAAAAAAGCCTTGAGCGCTCAGGCGGACGGGCCGGCCTCTGCTTTCTTCACCTTCAACGATGAATAGAAAAGCGCTGCGATAAAGGCCGCAGCCATCAGCAAAACGATGGTCGGCGCGGGCGCGCTGTCGATGAAGAAAGACAGATAGACGCCGAGAAAAGACGAAACTTCCGCAATCAGGAGTGCCGCGAGCATCATGTGCGAAAATCGGCGTGTTATCAGAAAGGCTATGGCCCCCGGCGCAATGAGAAGTGCGATGGACAGAATAATGCCGACCGATTTCAACGCACCCACAATCGTGAGCGATATCAGACAGAGCAGCCCGTAATGCAACCAGTTGACCCTGAGCCCCACGGCCCGCGCTTGCGCAGGGTCAAAGGCATGCAAAAGCAGGTCTTTCCATTTGACCCCCAGGATGGCGGCAGTTGCGGCAGCAATAAGCGCCGTTTCGCCGATGTCGCGCATCGAAACGCCGAGCATGTCACCAAAAAGGATGTGGTCGAGATGTACGCTTGATTGGATTTTCACGTACAAGACGAGGCCCAGCCCGAACATGCCGGAAAACACGATACCCATCACCGTATCCTGCTTGATCCGGCTATTGGCATCGAGATAGCCGGTGGCAATGGCGCTGAACATGCCGGCGGCAAAGGCACCAAGCGCCAAGGGCACGCCGGCAATATAAGCCAGAACCACGCCGGGAAAGACCGCATGTGAAATGGCATCGCCCATCAGCGACCAGCCTTTGAGAACCATGAAACAGGAAAGCAGGGCTGCTGGAACCGCAATCAACGCCGAAATGACCAGCGCATGGACCATGAATTCAAACTGGAAGGGCTCAAGCAGCATGTCGATAACGCTCATTTGTCGACCTCCAGTGCAGCTGCGGCCCGTGACCGTGCGGCCAGAAGCCCATGCTTGGGCGCAAAAAGAAACGTGAGAAGAAAGATCACCGTCTGCAGAACCACGATGATTCCACCCGTCGCGCCATCAAGGTAATAGCTGATATAGGCCCCAACAGCACTTGTCGCTGCACCAATGGCCACGGCAATCACAAGCAGGCGTGGAAAACGATCCGTGATCAAATAGGCGGTCGCGCCTGGCGTCACCACCATGCAGATTACCAGAAAGGCGCCCACCGTCTGCAATGCCGCAACCGTTGACGCCGAGAGCAGCGTGAAAAACAGAACCTTCAGCCATTGCGGATTGAGGCCGATGGAGCGCGCATGGCTTTCATCGAAAAACACCACCATCAGGTCCTTCCATTTCGCAAGCAGGATTGCCAGCGAAACGAAGCCGATAATGGCAAGCTGCAGCGTGTCTTCAGGCGTGATCGCCAGAATATTGCCAAGGATGATGGTCTGAATATTCACCGCCGCGGGCGAAAGCGACACCATGAAGAGGCCAAGCGCGAAGAATGACGAGAAGATCAGGCCGATGATGGCGTCTTCACGAAGCCGCGTCCGATGGTTCAGGAAAAGCATGCCTGCGGCGGCAAGCCCACCGGAAAAGAATGCGCCGATGGAAAAGGGCAGGCCCAGCATATAAGCACCGGCAACACCGGGCACGATGGAATGCGAGAGGGCATCGCCGATCAACGACCAGCCTTTCAACATCAGATAACAGGAGAGAAAGGCGCAAACTCCACCAACGAGCGCCGAAACCCAGATTGCATTGACCATATAGCCGTAGAAAAAAGGCTCCAGAAGCAGGTCCATTATGCGCCGCCTTCTTCGCTTTGTTCTGCGCGGCGCTCCACAAAACGGCCCGCCTGCAAAAGGAGCGGCCGTTCATCATCGGTGAACACGCCCACCGGCTGCTTGCCCTTGCCAACATCACCAAAGGCAAAATGCCGGAGTACGCCACCGAAGGCCCGCTCCAGATTGGCCTGCGTAAACGTGTCCTCCGTTTTGCCATAGGCCAGAACCGTGCCTTTGATCAGAACAGTCCGGTCGCAGAATTCCGGCACGCTGCCCAGATTGTGAGTGGAAACGAGCATCACCCGACCTTCATCGCGCAACTCCTTCAAGAGTTTGACGATCTGCTCTTCGGTCTTGACGTCAACGCCGGTAAAGGGCTCGTCCAACAGAATGACCTTGCCGTCCTGCGCCAGCGCGCGGGCAAGGAAAACACGTTTCTTCTGACCGCCTGAAAGCTCACCGATCTGACGCTTGCGAAATTCGCTCATATTGACGCGGGCAAGGGCCGCATCCACCGCCGCATGGTCGGCTTTGCGCGCCATGCGCAGCATGCCCATATGGCCGTAGCGCCCCATCATCACCACGTCTTCTACGAGCACGGGGAAGTTCCAGTCTACCTCTTCCGCTTGCGGCACATAGGCAACGAGGTTCTTTTTCAACGCGGTCTGAACCGGCATGCCGAGAATGGAAATCTCGCCCTGCGCAACACGCACAAAACCCATGATGGCTTTGAACAGTGTCGATTTGCCCGATCCGTTTACCCCAACAAGGGCGGTAATGGTGCCGGTCGGGATTTCAAAGCTCGTATCGCGAAGCGCGGTATGCCCATTGCGATATGTCACTGTGGCATGTCTGACGGCTATGCCGTTGCCGGTTGATGCAACGCCGGAAATGTCTGCACCATCACTCATCGCGCCATTCCCGCGTTCAGCCCATCAACAATCGTCTGCGAGGTCACGCGCAGGAGGTCCAGATATGTCGGGACCGGGCCGTTTGGTTCGCTGAGCGAGTCCACGTAAAGCACGCCGCCATAATGCGCACCCGTCTCACGAGCCACCTGACGCGCAGGCTTGTCCGAAACAGTGCTTTCGCTGAAGATGGTGGGAATGTTGTTTTCCTTCACCGTATCAATCACCTTGCGCACCTGCTGCGGCGTGCCTTGTTGGTCCGCATTGATCGGCCAGAGGTAGAGTTCCTTCAGGCCGAAATCACGTGCGAGATAGGAGAATGCGCCTTCGCTCGTCACCAGCCAGCGGCGATCTTCTGGAATGGCGCTCAGAGCTTCCCGGATGGGCCCGGCAACTGCAGCAATCTGGTCCTTGTAGGCTTTTGCATTGGCCTCATAAGTGGCCGCATTGTCCGGATCGTATTTGACGAAGGCGTCACGGATATTATCGACATAGATCAGCGCATTTTCCGCCGACATCCAGGCATGCGGGTTGGGTTTGCCGGAATAGGGGCCTTCAGCAATGCTCATGGGCGCAACGCCCTGTGAAACGACCACGCTCGGCACATCGCGCAGATTGCGGAAAAAGCGCTCAAACCATAGTTCCAGATTGAGCCCGTTCCACAAGATCAACTGTGCACCTTGTGCGCGGCGTATGTCGCCGGGGGTCGGGGAATAGTTGTGAATTTCTGCACCAGGCTTGGTAATCGATTCAACCATTGCCGCATCGCCTGCGACGTGCTGGGCAAGGTCGGCAATCACCGTGAAGGTGGTAACTGCCTTGAATTTCTCCTGCGCCTTGGCAGGGGCCGGGGATGAGAACAAACCAATCGTGATCAGGATAAGTAGAAATTTCAAACGCGGTAGACAGTGGTCTGAGGACATTCTCACTCTCTGTTTGATATGACACCGGGCGAAAACTGCCAGCATCGCGGAAGATGGTCGATATCTGCAATTAAAATGCAAATGCGAATTAGTTGCAATAAGAAAATTCGTCGAAACGTCTGCGAGCGCACCTGCGCGGCGTAAAGCCCGGATTCGGGTGCTCCAATGATCTAGGGGCAGTTTGTGCAGGCGACATTGTTCCCGACGCGCTGGCGAAAATAGAACTCTTTGTTGATGTCCAGTGCAGCCGCCGTGGAGCTTGTCATGCTTGGGACAAAGAAGAGATAATTATAGACAGTGGCAATTTCCGTATGCGCGACAAACGAGTTCGGCTGTCGGAGTTCCACCGGCAATGTCACGGCCGATCCGGCGGGATAGGCCGCGGTGCCATCGTCCTTCCACGACCATTTGACGGTTGGATTACCCCCGGCATCAACCTGCACACCGGTGATTTTGATGTGCAGGTCATCAGTGGAATAGGGAGTCATGATCGCTTTTGCGAGTGCATACATGTCATCCAGCTTCGCAACGTTGGTTGTCGGCTCCTGTGTCACGATATCGGCGATGATGGAGGCGGCTCGATCAGCGTTGTTGGCGACGCTGAAACCGACGGTCAGCTGAAATGACATCAGATATATGAAGGCGAAGATCGGCAGGAGAAGCGCGAATTCGACAGCCGCAACGCCCTCCTTGGCTCCAGAGAATCTTTGGAAAAGACGCAGGCACTGCGAAAGAATGGGGACGGATCTGGATGGAAAACGCGCACTCATGGATAAGCTTCATTCCTGAATGCGGTCGTGGCAACGATGAGGAATTGGGATGGCACCGTTTCGCCCGCCGGTTTCAGATTCGAGATGAACGGCCGGATGAGATCGGTTGTGATCTCCCATCTGTAATAGACCCTAAGCGAGTTTATGGCTGCCGAATTGCCGGGGCTGAAGCTGAATGCGCTGGTGTCGAGATCGGAATTATTGTCTGAGTTGATGCGCGGAATATCCGTTTGAATAGCGCCGAAGGAGGCGACCTGCTCGAAATCGATGTAAAGCTTTTGTGGCGAGGCCGCCTCTGTCGGAGAACATCGGATGATAATGGAGACTTCATCGCAAAAGGCCTGGCGGAATTGCGCCTCGGTCATGTCCGTCGCCGGCCGGTTCATACCGAAGGTAATTTCCCCGGTACGCACCTTGCGGGCAAGCGTGTCCACCGCATTCGCAGCCAGGTGTTCGGCCGTGAACGCGAGAAAGGTCTCCATGGTGGCAAAGAGAACCATCAGGAAGGGTACGATCAGAATGGCAAATTCAACCGCCGTTGCGCCGTCGCGGCTAATCCGCATCCGGTCAAAGGTCGTTTTTGACTTCATTCCCCAAGCGGCTATTCGAACCGCAATGCCCATTCCGGACTCCCGCAACGCCTATTGAGCTTGCAAGAAGATAAAACCTATGCGTTTTGATGGGGTTTCTATCGTTGATAAAATTTTACGAAAGATCATTCAGCAGGGGTAGCCGCCGCCGACTCTGACGAGGTAGCGATATTGGCATGCTCTTCGCAATTGGGCGTGCACGAAAACACGGTGCGGTCGGTCTGCCGGTAAACGCGCACGGTATTGCCTTCATCAATGGAAACCAGAATGCGTTTGTCGAGAATGGCATTGCCTTGTGCGTCCAGCAAAACGAGATTTGTGGTGCCATAGGCACGTCCCGTCAAAACGATGGTTTCGGCATCTGCGACAGTCGCATCCGCAACGCCGGAATTGCCTACAATAACCTTTGCCACCGGACGGTCGAGTTTCAGAATGCGGGCATGGTTCATGAACACCCGCACCATATCGCTATTGTCCGCAGCAAACACGTTCCCCTGCAGAACACTCGCCATAGAAGTGGCTGCGATTAAGCAACCTGCCGCAATTTGGTGCAGTTTCATCAAACGTCCCTCGTAATACCCGCAACGCTATGTTTCGTCCGGAATGGTGAACATTGGGTTAAGCAGCACCGGATTTGGAGCGAAATCTCACCGCCAAAGCATAGAAATCCCAATATTTTTGCTGGGTATGGAATACTGGGTGGTCGGGTCCTGCAGCAAGCTTGAAAAGAGGTGCCGGCCATGTCCAACACCGAATTATAAGAATATTAACCGTATCTTTTAAGTCGATCGCAATACGTAACCCATAAATTGGCGGCCATCCGATCAACGGCAGAAGTTGGCGGTAGTGCTGAACCGACTACTTGTATAGGAGTAAACATGTCTAATCTTTTTGCACGCTTCATCAAGGATGAATCCGGCGCGACTGCCATTGAATATGGCCTGATCGCCGCCCTTATCTCAGTTGCACTGATCACCGGTGCTTCGCAGCTGGGCAATGCTTTGAACAACGCATTCGTCAAGCTTGGGAACACGGTTGCAAAGCCGATCTGAGCTTTCGTAGCTTTTTCAAAGCCGTCGCCTCGCCGGTGGCGGCTTTGAATTTTATTAAGCTTTATCCAGCAAGCTATGCGTCGTTCTTTCATGTTCGAGGAGTTCGGTAGATGTTGGTTGCGGCAATCCTGGTGATTTTTCCGCTATGCATGGCAATCGCTGCGTCCTCTGACCTCATAACGATGACGATACCGAACCGGGTTTCGGTTATTTTGCTGGCCGGATTCTTTGTTGTTGCTCCATTATGCGGTATGCCCCTGGAGCAAATTGGCTTTCATCTTCTTGCTGGCGTCGCAGTCTTTGCTGCCGTGTTCGCGCTTTTTGCGTTGAACGTTATGGGCGGTGGGGATGCCAAGGTTCTAGCCGCCAGTGCGGTCTGGTTTGGCTGGAACGAAACGCTTGTTCTTTATCTTGGAACGGTCGCCTTTGTTGGCGGGTTTCTGACATTCCTTATCGTCATGCTGCGCGTGAACGAGAACAGTATTCATGCCACCGGCCTTGGACATTACATCCCGAAGCCAATCCTGCATGCGAAAAAAATCCCCTACGGTATCGCAATCGGCATCGGTGCCTTCGTCACATATCCCATGTCTCCGCTGATGCAACTCGTTCTCAGCCGCTGATACCAACCGTTCAGTCCATCTCCGGGCCGGCCTCGAGCCGGCTTTTTCATGACTGCTATTCATTCTGAAGTTATTCATTAACCAAACGATGAAGGCATTCGTTAACTATAATTACACCAATTCCTGATCATTCTGCGGCCAGTAAGTAGCACTTGAGTCTCCGTAGGGAATGATCATGAAACCTGCACGTCTTATTATCTTGACAGTAGCCGTCGCGGCCGCCGGTCTTGCTGGCTATCTGGCAATGACGCTGTCGGGCGGCACGACGGTCGTCGAAATGCAGGCCGCTGAAGCCATTGTAAAAAAAGAACCCACAGTGAAGGTTCTGGTGGCTGGGGCAAATCTCCCGACCGGTGCAACGCTGAATGATGATGCAATGCGTTGGGCGGATTGGCCTAAGGCTTCTGTCGGCGAGGGGCTGATCACGGAAGAAGCGCATCCGGACGTGAAGCAGAAACTGGCTGGAGCAATCATCCGAATGCCGATGTTCGACGGCGAGCCTATCCGCTTTGAAAAGATTGCAGATGCGAGCGCACGGATCATGTCGTCGTTGCTGCCTGCGGGCAAGCTTGCGGTCGCTACCGAAATTTCCGCCCATACAGGGGCAGGTGGCTTTATTCTGCCGAATGATCGCGTCGACGTCATCATGGTTCGTCGCGGCGAGTCCGGCTCGTATCTGACTGAAACCATCCTCAAAAACATCCGTGTTTTGGCCATCGACCAGCGAATTCAGGAAACGCCGGACGGCCAGCAAACCGCAGTGGGTTCAACGGCGACGCTCGAATTGACCCCCACCCAGGCAAAGGTCGTCACCGTCGCACAGCAGATTGCAGATCGCTTGACATTGGCGCTCCGTTCGGTTGCCGACGCAGGCGAGTCTGATACCGACTCGGCCAATTATCTGCTCAGTGGTGATGATGGCTCGCCGGCAATCAAAGTCATCAAGACCGGCAAAGTCACGGTCGTAGACCAAACCAATTGATCGAGAGGTTCCAGTGAAAAGCTTCAGCAAATATACACGGCGCTTTCTGGTTGCAGGTCTCTCCATCAACCTGACGATGCTCGGCCTGCCGTCAACGATAATTCCCGTTTACGGACCGTCCCCGGCCTATGCCGCAGAATCGATTATCAAGATCTCCCAAGCCGGCCCCGGCGTCACCAGGCATGTCAAGCTTGGCCTCAACAAGGCTCTGGTGATCGACCTGCCTGAGGATGCGCACGATATTCTCGTGGCTGATCCCGTCAAGGCCGATGCGATCACCCGCACCTCGCGCCGCATATATCTCTTTGGCAAGGCGGTTGGGCAAACGAATATTTTCGTTTTCGGCGAAGATGGAAGCCAGATTGTCAGCATCGAGATTGAGGTCGAACGTGACATTTCCAACCTTGAGGCTCAGTTGAAGCGCTTCCTTCCGGATTCCGATATCAAGGTCGAGATCATTTCCGACAACATTGTTCTGACCGGTACCGTTCGTACGCCGCAGGATGCCGCCCAGGCGACCAATCTGGCTGACATTTTCCTGACCGGTGGTGAAGCAACAACTCGAAATACGGTCGCAAGCGGTGAGGGCACCTCGAGCAGTGTAGCCATCTTCGCAGAACAAAGACAGAAGTCGCAGATCGTCAATCTTTTGCAGATCGAGGGCGAGGATCAGGTGACGCTGAAGGTCACAGTCGCCGAAGTCAGCAGGCAGGTGATTAAGCAGCTCGGCATTAACACTTCGAGCACGATAAATGGCAACAACATCCTCTTCCAGAGCCCCACGAACCTCGGCGGCGCGGTTAACTGGATGTCGCAGAAGCTTGCGTCGGCAGCCATTGGCGGCGTCGATTTCGAATCCTATTTCAATGCCATGGAACGCGCGGGCGTTATGCGCACGCTGGCCGAACCGAGCCTGACAGCTATTTCTGGCGAGCAGGCCAAATTTTATGTTGGCGGTGAGTTCAATATGGACTCGACGCAATACGTGGGAAATATCGGCCCAGATGGCACCGCTGAATCCGTCAGCCGCTCGGCTGCCTCCACCGTGGAATACGGCATACGTTTGAACTTTGTGCCCGTGGTTTTGTCTGCGGGACGTATCAGTCTTAAGATTGAAACAGAGGTCTCTGAACCAACCTACGAGGGATCCAGTGTCTCCGGCGCAGCACTCAACGTCCCTGGCCTGACAACGCTCTCCGTCCGTCGGCGCGAAGCATCGACCACGGTCGAATTGCCCTCCGGTGGCTCCATCGTGATTGCCGGTCTCGTCAAGGACAACATCCGTCAGGCCTTTTCCGGAAATCCGGCTCTTGCCAAGGTTCCAGTGATTGGCACGCTTTTCCGGTCGAAGGACTTCCAGCGGAACGAAACCGAGCTCGTCATCATCGCGACACCTTATCTCGTGCGCCCTGTCGCCGCCGATCAGTTGGCGCGGCCCGATGACAACTTCATTCCGGAAAACGATGCTGCGACCTTCTTCCTCAACAATGTCAACAAGGTCTACGGGCTCAAACCCGAAGCGACCCAAGGCGAGCGCTATCATGGTGCTGTCGGCTTTATCTACAAGTAAGGGTGGCCAGATGAAGACGGTAAGCGAAATCGAAATGGTCGGACAGAAATCCGGAAACGAAATGACAAGGGCGAAAAAGATGCGGTTTGTGCGAAATGCGGTTCTGGTTGCGCTGGTCAGCGTCGTCGCCGCGCCTATGGCCGGTTGTGCCAAAAAGCCGGATGACAGCTTGAAAACCGCATCCATCGACAACGACTATCGCGTCCGTCACCCCATTACGCTGGCTGAAGTCGAACACTCGCTTGACCTGCCGATTGGAAGTGGAGACCGCAAGCTCTCAAATGGCCTGCGCGACACCATCCGCGGTTTTGGCCAGGATTATGCCAATTCATCCTCCGGCAGCATCCAGCTTTCAATTCCGGCGGGATCGATCAATTCCGCTGCTGCACAAGCGCTGACCGGAGCCATCAAGGCAGAGCTTTACAATTCCGGCGTGAAAAAAGGACGTATTATCGTGACCACTTATCCCGCTCAAGGCGGGGAAGTCTCCGCGCCGGTAAAACTGAGCTTTATCGCCGTCAGCGCCACGACGGATCAATGCGGACAGTGGCCGGAAGATCTCATAAACAATTCTTTTTCCAACAAGAATTGGTACAATTTCGGTTGCGCCAACCAGAACAATCTTGCTGCCATGGTCGCCAATCCCATGGACTTGAAGACCCCGCGCGCCGAAACGCCCATCGATGCTGAACGCCGTGCAACCGTGATCGGTCTCTACCGTGAAGGTTCGTCACCGGTTTCCGAATAATTTGAACTGCCAGAAGAGAGGCAGGAAGACGCGATGAGTACAGTAGAATACGGTATCGAAAAACTTGGTCCGCAGGTCGAAGCCGATCTGTCGGAACCGCCGGCCACCAACGATCTGGATCACATGCGCCCGCTGCCGCGCATTTCGATCCACGCATTTTGCGAGTCGGAGGAAACCATGCGGCTGATGGAGCGCTGCGAAGCCGACCGCCGCATGGCCAAGGTTAGTTTCCGGATTAACAGCGGCTCCATTCTGGCGGCTGCCAACATGTTTGCGTCCTCACCGACACCAAACCTCATCATTCTGGAAAGTGCAGCATCACCGGATCGCTTGATGGGCGAACTGATGGAGCTGGCGCAGGTCTGCGATCCCTCCAGCCGCGTTGTTCTGATCGGCCGCAACAACGATATCGGTCTTTATCGCGAACTGATGCGCAACGGCATTTCCGAATATCTGGTAGCACCTGTCGGCATGGCCGACGTGCTTGGTGCCGCCGCCTCGATCTTCGTCGATCCCGATGCAGAACCGCTTGGCCGAAGCATTGCCTTCATTGGTGCAAAGGGCGGTTCTGGTTCCTCCACTGTGGCGCATAACTGCGCCTTCGGCATTTCGCACCTGTTTGAAACGGAAACCATTCTCGCGGATCTCGACCTGCCATTCGGGACCGCAAACATCGACTTCGATCAGGATCCCACCCAGGGCATGGCGGAAGCGGTTTACGCGCCTGAGCGTCTTGATGAGGTCTTTTTGGACCGCCTTTTAGCCAAATGCTCTGATCATTTGTCTCTGCTGGCGGCGCCGTCCATGCTCGACCGTGCCTTTGACTTCGGGCATGATGCGTTTCGGCCAGTTCTGGACATTTTGACCCAGAGTGCACCTGTAACGGTGCTTGACGTTCCGCACGCCTGGAACGAGTGGACCCGCTCGCTGCTGGCAAGCGTTGATGAAGTCGTGATCACCTCGGTTCCCGATCTCGCGAACCTGCGCAATACGAAAAACATGTTCGACTCACTGCGCAAGCTGCGCCCGAACGACAAGCAA
This sequence comes from Rhizobium sp. L1K21, assembly GCF_024055895.1. GTDB lineage: Bacteria > Pseudomonadota > Alphaproteobacteria > Rhizobiales > Rhizobiaceae > Ensifer_A. The sequence goes on along the minus strand of NZ_JAMXLE010000002.1, from coordinate 249,653 downwards.
CCGCACCTCATCCTCAATCAGGTCGGTATGCCCAAACGTCCGGAAATCACGCCCGGCGATTTCTGCGATCCGCTTGAAATAGAGCCGATAGCCATCATTCCCTTTGATGCGCAACTCTTCGGTGCCGCTGCCAACAGCGGGCGGATGATCAGCGAGACGGATCCCAAGTCACCGGCGGCAGAGATATTCTCACAGATTTCTCACATCGTGACGGGGCGGGCAGCCTTGAAAAAACAGAAGCGCGCAGGGCTGGAAAAGGTGCTCAGCCTGCTCGGTCGCAAATAAGAATTCGATGTTGTTAGGTTAGGTAGCGATGTTCGGCAAGCGAGGAAATGACGGTTTCGGAAAGGCTGGCACAGGTGTGACCCCGCAGGTTCGCCCGGAGCAGCCTGCCCCTTTGGCGCCCGCACCGACGCCCGTTCAGCAGGCGGCGCCTGTACCTGCGCCCCCCGCTCAACCGGCCGTGCATGAGCCGAGAGCTGCTGTAGCACCACCGCCTTTGGCCCCCCAGCAGACGCGTGCCTCGGCCCAACCGGCCCGCGCCCCGGTTGCCCCACCGCCACCGCCGTCATCGCAACGCAAGCGTACACCACGCACGAACGAGTATTACGATACAAAATCGCAGGTTTTTTCGGCCCTGATCGACACGATCGATCTGTCACAGCTGGCCAAGCTCGACGCTGAAAGCGCGCGCGAAGAAATCCGTGATATTGTCAACGACATCATCACCATCAAGAACTTTGCAATGTCCATTGCCGAGCAGGAAGAACTGCTGGAGGACATCTGCAACGACGTTCTCGGATATGGTCCGCTGGAGCCGCTGCTGGCGCGCGACGATATCGCCGATATCATGGTCAATGGTGCCGGCCAGACATTTATCGAAGTCGATGGCAAGGTGCACGAATCCGATATCCGGTTTCGCGACAATTCCCAGCTTCTGTCCATCTGCCAGCGTATCGTCAGCCAGGTCGGCCGCCGTGTTGATGAAGCAAGCCCAATCTGCGACGCACGCCTTCCCGATGGTTCGCGCGTCAACGTCATCGCGCCGCCCTTGGCCATCGACGGCACGGCACTGACCATTCGTAAATTCAAGAAGGACAAGCTGACGCTTGATCAGCTTGTGCGCTATGGCTCGATCACCGAGGCCGGGGCGGTCCTGTTGCAGATTATCGGGCGCGTGCGCTGCAATGTTGTCATCTCAGGCGGTACGGGCTCCGGTAAGACCACGCTTCTCAACTGCCTTACGCGCTATATCGACGAAGACGAGCGTATCATTACTTGCGAAGACTCCGCCGAACTCCAGCTTCAGCAACCGCATGTCGTCCGCCTGGAAACGCGCCCGCCCAATATCGAAGGTGAGGGCGAAATCACCATGCGCGATCTGGTCAAGAACTGCCTGCGTATGCGTCCCGAACGCATCATCGTCGGCGAAGTGCGCGGACCGGAAGTGTTCGACCTCCTGCAGGCCATGAACACCGGCCACGATGGCTCGATGGGCACCATCCACGCCAACACCCCGCGTGAATGCCTCAGCCGTATGGAATCGATGATTGCCATGGGTGGTTTCAGCCTTCCCGCCAAGACAGTCCGCGAGATTATCGCCGGTTCGGTCGACGTCATTATTCAGGCTGCGCGTCTCAGAGACGGCTCGCGCCGCATCACACACGTCACCGAAGTGGTCGGCATGGAAGGCGATGTCATCGTCACGCAGGACCTGATGCGTTTTGAGATGGATGGCGAAGACGCAAATGGAAAAATCATCGGTCGCCACATGTCGACCGGCATTTCAAAACCGAATTTCTGGGATCGGGCTCGCTATTACAACGAAGACCGTCGTCTGGCCGATGCGCTCGATTCCATGGAGATGAAGACAACGTAGGGCATATCCGATGTTTGGTATGGATATCAGGGTTCTGGGAATTATCGTCCTCGCTGCTGTCGCCGCAGGGGCCATCGCCTATATGCTCTTCTTCGGTCAGATTGAAACCGAGAAAAAGACAGAGCGACGCCTCAATAAGGTACGCGCTGCAGAGACCGACACGATCAAGATGAAGGCCGCGCGCGATCGCGTTGCCGAAGCCTCCAAACGCAGGAAGTCGGTGCAGGATTCGCTCAAGGAGCTTGAGAGAAAACAGCAGGAGAAATCCCGCAAGCAAAATATTGGCCTGAAGGAAAGAATTCAGCAGGCCGGTTTGAAAATCACCGTCTCGCAGTTCTACATCTACTCGGCAGCTTTTGGACTTTTTGCATTCGTGCTGGCGTTTCTCGGTGGCTTCAGCCCGCTGATTGCGCTCAGTGCGGCCTTCGCGCTGGGTGCAGGTCTGCCGCAGATCATTGTTCGTTTTCTCGTCAATCGGCGCAAGAAGCAGTTTTTGGCCGAGTTTCCCAACGCTCTGGACGTTATGGTCCGTTCCATCAAATCGGGCCTTCCGCTCAACGATGCTCTACGCCTGATCGCCGTTGATGGCCAGGAGCCGGTCAAGACCGAAATCCGCAGAGTGGTTGAAGCCCAGCAAATGGGCTTCAACATCCCGGAAGCCTGCGCGCGCATGTATCAGAGCATCCCCTTGCAGGAAGTCAGCTTCTTTGCAGTCGTAATCGCCATTCAGTCTCAGGCCGGCGGCAATCTGTCCGAGGCATTGGGCAATCTCAGCCGTGTTCTGCGTGACCGCAAGAAGATGCGTGCGAAGGTTTCGGCGCTTTCCATGGAAGCCAAAGCCTCCGCCGGCATCATTGGTATTTTGCCCTTTGCCGTGGCCTTCATGGTTTATCTCACCTCGCCCGAATACATCATGACGCTTTTTACCGATCCGCGTGGACACCTTATCCTCGGCTTCTCAGCCATCTGGATGTCAATCGGCATTCTGGTGATGAAGAAAATGGTCAGTTTCGATATTTGAGGATGGGAAGCGCGCGATGAACAAAGATTTTGCGGCAATGTTGACCGATCCCGGAACGATCATTTCGGTGCTGGTGGCATTATCGGTTTTCCTCACCCTTTACATGCTGATCCTGCCCTATTTCGAAAAGGGCGATTTGGAAAAACGCATGCGCTCTGTTTCAACCGAGCGTGAGCAAATGCGCGCGCGTGAGAGAGCGCGTCTTGCTGCAGAAGCGACCGGAAAGAGAGCCAGCCTGCGCGGTGAAGGCAATGCGAATGTGCGCAACATCGTGGAAAGGCTGAACCTGCGCAAAGCGCTGGTTGACGATAAGACGGTCAACCGCCTGAAGTCGGCAGGTTTGCGTTCGCAAAGCGCATTGAACGCCTTCCTCTTTGCCCGCGTCACACTACCGTTCCTTTTTCTTGTCATTGCGTTGGTCTGGATTTTTGTCCTTGGCAACCTGCCAACCCAGCCGTTGACGGTCAAAGCCTTTGCGGCAATCGCTTTTGGATATGTTGGATTTTACGCCCCCAACATCTTTATCGCAAACCTGGTCGGCAAGCGTCAGAAATCAATCCGCCAGGCGTGGCCGGATGCGCTTGATCTTCTGTTGATCTGTGTGGAATCCGGTGTTTCGGTGGAAGCGGGTCTACACCGGGTTGCCGAGGAAATTGCCGAGCAATCGCCCGAACTGGCCGAGGAGCTGGTTTTGACCACGGCCGAACTGTCGTTTCTGCAGGAGCGCCGGCAGGCTTTTGAAAATCTGGCAATCCGCACGCAGCTCGAGCCAATCAAGTCTGCTGTTCAGGCCCTTATCCAGGCTGAGCGCTATGGTACGCCGGTTGCCCAGGCGCTGCGCGTGCTCGCACAGGAAAGCCGCGATCATCGCATGAACGAAGCGGAGAAAAAGGCAGCAGCCTTGCCGCCGAAGCTCACAGTGCCGATGATCCTTTTCTTCCTGCCGGTGCTGGTTGCCGTTATTCTCGGCCCTGCAGGCATCAAGGTTGCTGATAACTTCTAAGCACAGCTGCCATTGGGCGCATTCGTTTTGTATTTCCCTCGAACCTGTGTACCTTCTCCCGAGTAAAATTCGGGAGGAGTAAAAATGCATACGAGTTTCAGCCGGGAACGATGGGATGGTTTCAGAGCGATTGATGACAGCGGTCCCATTCACATGCTCAATCTCGTCCGCTTTCGCCAAAAGGCAGACTATGATGATGGCCGTGACGTCTCCGGTGCCGAGGCCTACAAGACCTATTCCAAATTGAGCGGACCTGTTTTCAGCCGTCTGGGCGGTCGCATTGTCTGGCGCGGTAAGCCGCAATTCATGATGATCGGACCCGATGGCGAGGATTGGGACATCGCCTTCATCGCCGAATATCCCGACGCGGCCGCATTCGCGGCGATGATTGAAGACCCCGAATACCGCAAGGCTATGCCGCACCGTCAGGCAGGTGTTCTCGACAGCCGGTTGATCAGGATGAAGCCATTGGATTTTGGCGGTGCTTTCTGAGAGCGCGAGGCCGACGCATCAGCCTTGTTTCTTCAGCGCGCCCCAGGAGCCCTGCTGCGACATCATCGAGCGCAGATATTGGATATTGGCATCCGCCTGTGCCGGCGATAGTTCCTGCCGGGCGATGTTTTCGGCTTCCTGATAACGCCCCTGCAGCCCCACCACGAGAGCCAGGTTCTGACGCACACCGCTGTCGGCATTCGGCTGCGCAACGGCCTTTTTCAGGTATGTTTCAGCCGTGCGCAGATCCTTCGTCAGCAGATAGGACATGCCCATATTGGAAAGCACGGAAGGCTCATTCGGCGCAAGATCCAGTGCTTCGCGATATTTCAGTCGCGCTTCGTCTGGCCGGCCAAGCTGGTCGAGAATGGCACCCTCGGCTGAGGTCAGCTTCCAGTCCGGGCGGTCGGGCGTCTGAGCACGTCTGATCGTGTTCAGCGCAGCCTGCAGGTCACCCGCCGCAGCCTGAGCCTTGCCAAAAGCGGCAAGCACCTGTTGGTCGTCAGGATGGTGGATGACCACCTGCTGCATCACGGCAAGCGCCTGATCACTCTTTCCCGTCATGCGCAGAAGGTCGGCATAGTTCAGCCCCGCATCCCGGTTTGACGGGTCTTTTGCATAGGCGGCCCCCACCGCGTCGGAAGCCGACGCAAGCTCGGTCGCGTTCATCTCGGAAATGGGCTTGGAAAACTTCGGGATAGACGCCGTTTTCAATTTATGATCGGTGGTTCCGCAGGAGGCCAGAGAAACTGCAACAGCAGCAAAGGCTGCTGCGAGAAGAAGCTTTGATTTCTTGGAATGGTCATGAATTCTGCTGGTCATATTTGCCGTCCTGGGTCTTTCCGGATGCGCAGGCCCTTGGCCAGAACGAGAAACAGCAGCGCAACCCTCGCTCAAGCAATAATCTGTTAACCCTAATAGAGCGTTAATGCCGCGCTGAGATCGACGAGCAAACGAAGGAAAACTGATGACGCCATTCCAGTTCATTAAGCGCGCAAGCCCTTTCAACAACAAAGGCGGCAAGACATTGCCGGTCTTTGCCATCACGCCGGCGCAGATCGAACTGGAAGCGCTGGATCCGGTCGCACTCGACTGGGCAAAGAAGTCCGGCTACAAGGCAGAGGCTGGCTCGGTCCTTCTTGTCCCCAATGCGGAAGGGGGCCTGGGCGGTGCCTTGTTCGGTCTTGGCAAAAACCCCGCGGCGACGCCTTTCATCACCGGCAAGCTGGCAACCGGACTTCCTGCCGGCGACTGGCACATCGAAACGGCGCCGCTGACGGCCAGCCGCATTGCGCTTGGCTTCGGCATGGGCAGCTACCGTTTTGAAAGATATACCGGCGAAACAGACCAGGATGCCACCTTGATGATCCCCAAGGATGCGGTTGCTGCGGATATTCGCCGCCAGATCGCAGGCATATTCTTGGCTCGCGACCTGATCAACATGCCGACGAACGAAATGGGCCCCGACGAACTGGAGGCCGTCTTCCGCGATCTCGCGAATTACTACGAAGCAAAGGTCACCGTCATCAAGGGCGATGCGCTTCTGAAAAAGAACTTCCCGCTCATCCATACCGTGGGCCGCGCCTCGGCGTCTGAACCGCGCCTCCTGGAAATGCGCTGGGGCCACGAGGGCGCGCCGAAGGTCACGCTGGTCGGCAAGGGTGTTTGTTTCGACACCGGCGGCCTCGACATCAAACCGGCCTCTTCCATGCTCAACATGAAGAAGGACATGGGTGGCGCTGCCAATATGCTTGGTCTGGCGCTGATGATCATGGATGCCAACCTGAAGGTTGATCTGCGCGTCCTCATCCCCGCAGTCGAAAACTCTATTTCTGGCAACGCTTTCCGGCCCGGCGATATCTATCGCAGCCGCAAAGGCCTGACGGTTCAGATTGATAACACCGATGCCGAGGGTCGCTTGATCCTCGCCGATGCGCTGACCTATGCCGATGAAGAAACGCCCGATCTGCTGGTGGACATGGCGACCTTGACCGGTGCCGCGCGTGTGGCGCTCGGCCCAGACCTACCCCCCTTCTTCACCGATGACCGCGACCTTGCAACAGACCTCCTGGATGCATCGGCGGAAACGGACGATCCGCTATGGCGCATGCCGCTTTTCAAGGGCTATGAGGATTATCTCTCAGCCGGTGTCGCAGATCTCACCAATGCGCCGTCCGGCGGTATGGCGGGAGCCATCACTGCAGGGCTTTTCCTCAAGCGTTTTGTCACGCAGACGGAAAGCTGGGTGCACTTCGATATATTCGGCTGGTCATCAAAGAAAAAGCCGCACTCGCCGGTCGGCGGCGAAGCCCAGGCGATCCGCGCCCTCTACCGCCACATCAAAACCAATGTGAGATAGGTGTCCTTGCTCTTCGGCCTCAAAACAAATATAACGGTTCCGGAACGGTCTCTGGAGTATTTGCGTGTCCGTCGAGCTTTCGCCATCGCAGGCCTTGGGTCTGTGGCATCAGGTTGCCCTTCAACAGGTGCGTGCCGAAGCGCACGATCTGACGTTGCGGCAAACGGCTATCCTTCTGCACATCTATCTCATGCCGCCGCCGCATACCGTGCGCGGGCTGGCCGCCACGCTTGGCGTATCCAAGCCGGTGATTACCCGCGCGCTCGATTCCATGGGCGCCATGGGGCTCGTGGACCGCGAGCGCGATACGCAGGATCGCCGCAATGTGATCATAAAACGCACGGTCAAAGGGGCGCTTTACCTTGAGAAATTGGGTGACCTGATCATCGAGGAAGGTCATAAATTACCCCGCTGATACCTCGTTTTTGAACGCGCCGGAGAATGGAACAATGCTGGATCGAAGGCTGAACGCATTCCGCGCCGACCTTGCCGAAATCGGGCTCAAAGGCAGGGTGAACGCCGCCCGCTTCGTCGTTGGCGAAAAAGCCCGCGTCGTTGTGGCCGTTGCTGAACTGCGCAGCGAGCCGCATTTCAATGTCGGCGTCGATACCCAGCTTCTCTTCGGTGAAAGCGTCACGGTCTTCGAAATGAAGAACGGCTGGTCGTGGGTGAAAAGCGATATCGATTCCTATGTCGGTTACCTGCCGGATCGTTTTCTGGACGACGCAGGCGATAACCCCACCCATTGGATCACAGCCCCGCGCACCTTCATCTATCCCGAACCGGAATTGAAAACGGCGCCGGTTGGCGGTCTGTCCATGGGCAGCCGCATATCCGTGATCGAAGAACTGGAGCATCGCGGCACACGCTACCTCGTGCTGGAGGATGAGCGCGCGGTGGTTGCCGGTCACTGCAGGCCGCTGGGGGAAGTGGAGACCGAAGACTATGTCAGCATCGCCGGTCGTTTTCTCGAGACGCCCTATCTGTGGGGCGGGCGCAGCGGATTCGGCATCGATTGCTCTGGCCTCGTTCAGCTTGCGCTGCACATGACAGGTGTCGAGGCTCCCCGTGACAGCGACATGCAGGCCGCCGGCCTGGGTGTCGAAATTGCACCCGACGAAATCCGTCGCGGCGATCTCGTCTTCTGGAAGGGCCATGTCGGCATTCTCGAAGACAGCGAGACCCTTCTCCACGCCAACGGCCACACGATGAGCGTATCCCGCGAACCACTGCGGGACGCGATCGTACGCATTTCCTATCTCTATGGCGAGCCCACCGGCTTCAGACGACCTCAGTAACCAAGCTTGCGGTTCACCGTATGCTCGAGCGGCAGTCCATTTTCATGTCGCTCAATCTGTTCTTCCACATGCGCGAAAAGCGATCGGATGTCGGAATCCGCAGCGGTATGCGGCGTGATGAAAATGCCAGGGTGGCTCCAAAGGGCGCTGTCCTGCGCCAGGGGTTCGGCCTCGAACACATCAAGCGATGCGCCGCCGAGAATGCCCTCATCCAGCGCCTGAAGAATATCGGCTTCAACCTGACTTCCGCCGCGCCCCGCATTGACGAAAACCGGCTTTCCGAGGGCTCCGCCTTGCCTCAACGTTTTGAACAGGGCGAGATTGAACAGCCCGCGCGTGTCGTCGGTTAGCGGCAGCAGCCCGACAAGGATATCCGTTTGCGCCAGAAAGGCATCAAGCGCACCGGAATCAAACGTTTCCATGCCCTTCAGCTCTTTCTTGGTTCGCGACCAGCCGATGACATTGAAGCCCATGATCTGCAGCTTGAACGCCGCATCCTGCCCGAGAACGCCAAGACCCATGACGCCCACAGTCACCTCACGCGCTTCCGGCTGAGAAAGCGGGTTCCAGACGGCCTTTCTCTGCTGCGCGTCATAGGCTTTCATCTGGCGCAAATGCATCAGGCACTGCATAACCGCCCATTCGCTCATCCGCGTTGTCAGGCTGCGATCCACGAAACGCACAAGCGGCACATCCGGCAGGCCGGGCAGGTTCAGCACATGGTCCACACCGGCTCCGCCCGAAAATACGGCCTTCAGATCGGTTGCCCGCTCAAAGAGATCAGCATGCGGCTTCCACACAAGCGCATAATCAATGCCGCTGAGGTCACGGGTTTTGTGCGCAGCATCTGCAAGGTTGATCACCTCACGACCGGCAAAAGCCCCGGCGAGCGCCGCGCACATCTCAGCGTCACGAAATTTCAAATCGATAATGATAGGGCTTTTATTCACTGGCTTACTGCTTTGGAACGAATGGCTTTCAGGTCGAAGGCAGCTGCCATCAGCGCCTTGGTATAATCTTCCTTGGGTGCGGTGATGATCTGTTCGGTCGGCCCCTGTTCGACAACTTTCCCCAGCCGCATGACGATGATGTCATTGGCGAGCGCCCGCACCACCTTCAGATCGTGGCTGATGAACAGATAGGCCAGATCATGGGCCGCCTGGAGCTCGCGCAAGAGGTCGACCACCTGCGCCTGCACGCTCATGTCCAGCGCCGATGTCGGCTCATCGAGCATCACGAAGCGCGGTTTCAGGATCATGGCGCGGGCAATGGCGATACGTTGCCTCTGACCGCCGGAAAATTCGTGCGGATAGCGCCAGCGCGTTTGCGGGTCGAGCCCAACCTCCTTCAGCACGTCGCACACGCGCCGGTCACGCTCTTCCGGCGTAATGGACGGCTCATGAACGGCAAGCCCCTCGGCCACGATATCGCCCACCGTCATGCGCGGCGACAGCGAACCGTAGGGGTCCTGAAACACCACCTGCATGCGGTTTCGGAAAGGCTTCATCTCGGCAAAGGAATAAGCGCTGATATCCGTGCCGATGAACGCAATGCGCCCCTTGGATGAAATCAGCCGTGTCAGCGCCAGGCCCAACGTGGTCTTTCCGGAACCGGATTCGCCCACCACGCCCAAGGTCTGGCCCGCGCGAAGGTTCAGGTCGATCCCATCAACGGCCTTCACATAATCGGTGACCTTGCGCAGAAACCCGGTCTTGATGGGAAACCAGACCTTTATATCCTCCGCCTCAACCACAATCGGCTTTTCAGCGTCGGCAGGAGGTGCACTTCCTTTGGGCTCGGCAGCCAGCAGGTGGCGCGTATAGTCATGTTGCGGATTGTCGAAAATTGTCTCCACAGGCCCGCTTTCGACAATCTTGCCATTGGTCATCACGCAAACCCGGTCGGCAAAGCGGCGAACGATCCCGAGATCATGCGTGATAAACAGCATGGACATGCCATGCACATCCTTGAGCTCTTTCAAAAGCTCGAGTATCTGTGCCTGGACGGTCACATCAAGCGCCGTTGTGGGTTCGTCTGCAATCAGCAGATCGGGCCGGTTGGCAAGCGCCATGGCAATCATCACGCGTTGCCGCTGCCCGCCGGAAAGCTCATGCGGATAGGCTTTCAACCGTTTTTCCGGCTCACGAATGCCGACCTGATTCAAAAGCTCAAGCGTGCGCTTGCGCGCTGCCTCACCAGTGATTGCCTGGTGCAGTTCCAAAATCTCGCCAATCTGCCGCTCGATGGTATGAAGCGGGTTCAGCGATGTCATAGGCTCTTGGAAAATCTGCGTGATGTCATTGCCGCGCACCCCGCGCAGCACCTTTTCATTGGCATTCAAGAGGTCGACACCCTTGAAAATCACTTCGCCGGATGGGTGGCTGGCTGCCGGGTAGGGCAACAGCTTCAGGATGGAGTTGGCGGTCACCGATTTACCCGAGCCGGATTCCCCAACCAGAGCCACCACTTCACCCTTGCCGATTTCAAACGACACCTTATCGACGGCAAGCGAGGTCTTGCCGCCTTGATGAAATGCCACCGAAAGATCGCGAATGGTCAGAAGCGGCTCAGTCATCCAAACGTCTTTCTCGGGTCAAACGCATCGCGCACGGCCTCGCCAACGAAGATCAGCAGGGACAGCATGATCGACATGGTGAAAAAGGCAGTAAAGCCGAGCCACGGCGCCTGAAGGTTGTTCTTACCCTGCGCGATCAATTCACCGAGTGATGGCGAGCCGGGCGGCATGCCGAAGCCCAGGAAGTCGAGTGAGGTCAGCGTGGTGATCGAGCCCGATAGAATGAAGGGCAGGAAGGTCAGCGTTGCCACCATCGCGTTGGGCAAAAGGTGACGGAACATGATCGTGCCGTTGGAAACGCCGAGCGCGCGGGCTGCCCGCACATATTCGAAATTGCGCGCACGGAGGAATTCAGCCCGCACGATGCCCACGAAACTGGTCCATGAAAAGAGCAGCATGATCCCAAGCAGGATGAAGAAGCCAGGTGGCAAGATCGCTGCGATGATCAGCAGGATGTAAAGCACCGGCATGGATGACCAGATTTCGATGAAACGCTGCATCAACAGGTCCGTCCAGCCGCCAAAATAGCCCTGCACCGCCCCGGCTGCCACGCCGATAATGGCAGAGGCCACCGTCAGCGCCAGGCCAAAGAGAACCGAAATCCGGAACCCATAGATGATGCGCGCAGTCACGTCGCGCGCCTGATCGTCCGTTCCGAGCCAATTGAGATTGCCAAGCGTACAATCGGGGTCCTTGTCGCCTTCGGGATAGGCCGAGCAGACCTCGTCATCGCTCATGGTCCAGAAGGGCGGGGTGGGCGCTGAATGCGGAATATAGGAATTTACCGTGCCGTAGGAATAGCGGATCGGCGGCCAGATCATCCAGCCATTGGCATTGATTTCGTCACGAATATAGGGAGAGCGATAGTCGGTGACCGCGAGAAAGCCGCCGAATTTCTCCTCCGGATAGTCCACCAGAACGGGGAAAAGAATTTCGCCGTGATAGGACGCCACCAGCGGCTTGTCATTGGCGATCAGTTCGGCAAAAAGGCTGAGAACGAACAGGACCATGAAGATCCAGAACGACCAGTAACCGCGCCGGTTGGCCTTGAAGTTCTGCCAGCGTCGCTGATTGGCCGGCGATATCAGCGGTCTTTTGTGCGGCACCGTGTCGGCCACATCCACCATCGCTTCGGCCATCACACATCCCTCCGCTCAAAGTCGATACGCGGATCGACCAACGTATAGATGATGTCGGAGATCAGCCCGACAATGAGGCCGAGCAGCGAGAAGATATAAAGCGTTGCAAACACCACCGGATAGTCGCGTTTCACGATGGCAAAATAGCCGAGCCGCCCGAGACCATCGAGCGAGAAGATGTTTTCAATCAACAGCGACCCGGAGAAGAATGCGGTGATGAAGGCACCGGGGAAGCCGGCAATAATGATCAGCATCGCATTGCGGAACACATGTTTGTAAAGCACCTGTCGATCCGTCAGGCCCTTGGCTTTCGCGGTCACCACATATTGCTTGCGGATTTCATCGATGAAGGAGTTCTTTGTCAAAAGCGTTGTGGTGGCAAAGGCGGCCAGCGACAGCGAAATCAGCGGCAGTGTCAGATGCCAGAAATAATCGATGATCTTTTCATACCAGGGCAGTTCCCAGAAATTGTCGGATACAAGACCCCGGAGCGGAAACCAGTCGTAATAGGAGCCGCCGGCAAAAAGCACGATCAGCAGAATACCGAACAAGAAGCTCGGAACCGCGTAGCCAATGACAATGATGCCGGAGGTCCAGACATCGAACTTGGAACCATCCGAAACGGCCTTCTTGATCCCGAGAGGAATGGAAATGACGTAGGAAAAGATGAGGATCCACACGCCGAGCGACATGGACACAGGCAGCCGTGATTTGATCTGATCGATCACGGTCTCGTTGGAAAAGAAGCTCTCGCCGAAATCGAAGCGGGCATAATCCCACATCATTTTCAGGAAGCGCTCAAGCGGAGGCTTGTCGAAGCCGAATTGCTTTTCCAGCTTCGCGATCAGTTCCGGATCGAGCCCTTGAGAACCGCGATATTTGCCGGAAAAATCGTCCGTGGAGAAGTCTTGAACATCTGATCCGCCGGAAATACGCCCCTCTGCATTGCCGCCCTGTCCGGTCAGGTCAGCAATCACCTGCTCCACCGGCCCGCCGGGCGCAAACTGAACGACCGCAAAGGAGATCGCCATAATGCCGATCAGTGTCGGAATGATCAGCAAAAGACGGCGAAGGATATAGGCACCCATTCAGTGCATCTCCATCGTCGCGGTCGCTGGGCATGTATCAGTCGGCTTCAATCGGGTTTCTCCAGTCCGTTCATGCGCTGAATATACACTCTGTCTTACGCGAAGTTGGATTTTTGCCGTTTATTGCTTTTCAGCGTCTTTCGACCACCAGACAGTGGGGAAGCCGGTTGAGTAATAGGGAAGCTCGGGCAGGTGCGTGAGCTTGTTCCAATAGGCGATCTTTTCTTCCCCCGAATAGAACAGCGGCACAACATAGTGATGGGCCAGCAGCACCCGGTCGAGCGCCTTCACGATCGCCATCTGCTCCTCGCGTGTCTTGGTGCTCGTCAGCATCTTGATCAGCTTGTCGATGGCCGGATCGGCAATGCCGGCATAGTTCTTCGACCCCGACCGGTCGACCGATTGTGATCCCCAATAGTCGATCTGTTCATTGCCGGGATTCAGCGTCTGGGCCCAAACCGCCCAGATCATGTCATAGTCGAATGAGCGCACCCGGTTGATATATTGCGAGTCATCGACAGTGCGCATCGTGGCGGTTACGCCAATCTTGGCGAGATTGTCGACAAATGGTTTGACCGAGCGTTCGAGCGAGGGACTGGCAAGCAGCAATTCGAAATTCAAGGGCTTGCCGGTCTTGGTGTTCACCATTTGCCGACCCTTGATTTCAAAGCCGGCCTCCTTGAAAAGCGCAACCGCCTTTCGCAGGTTCTCACGCTCCTTCTGCGGCGTTCCGCCCACCGGGTTGGTATATGGCGTGGTGAAAACCTCCGGCGGCACCTCGTCTTTCATGCTTTCGAGGATTTCCTTTTCACGGCCCTCAGGCAGTCCGGATGAAGCAAGTTCGGTACCCCAGAAATAGCTGTCGACACGCTTCAGACCATTATAAGCAAGGTTGCGGTTCAGGCTTTCAAAATCGAGCGTATAGTTCAGCGCCTCGCGAACGCGTTCATCCTTGAAAATATCACGGCGCATGTTGGGAACCAGCGCCTGCATGACGCCAACAGCGCGCAATGGATTTTTCAATGTTTCGCGAATGACACGTCCGTCTTTCACGGCCTCGAAGTCGTAACGCGTTGCCCAGCGGCTGGCGCTGCTCTCGCGATAGTAATCGATATTGCCTGCGCGGAAGGCCTCGAATTCCACTTCGGGGTCGGTGAAATAGACATATTCAATCGTGCCGAAATTGTTTTCGCCAACATTGACCGGCAGATCCTTGCCCCAATAGTCGTCCCGCAACTGATAGCGGATCGTCGAGCCGGCTTCGGCGGAGACAACCTTGTAGGGACCGGAGCCCATCGGCAGTTCCAGCGTGGTTTTTGAAATGTCGCGCTGTTTGCCGCTGGCGTCGTTGCCCTCCCACCAGTGTTTCGGCAAAATGGGAAACTGCCCAAGAATGGCCGGCAGTTCGCGGTTGTCCTTTTCGTCAAAGCGGAATGTCACTTCACGCTCGCCGGTTTTTTCCGCAGAGGTCACGTGGCGATAGTAATTGGCAAACTGGATGCTGTTTTCCTTGGCGCTATTGAAGCTAAAAACCACATCCTCCGGCGTCACCGCTTCACCATCGGCCCATTTGGCTTCGGGGCGCAGCCGGAATTTCGCATAGGCATAATCGTCGGGATAGGCCACCGCCTCGGCAAGCAGCCCATAGGAAACATTCGCTTCATCCAGCGAATCCGTCAGCAACGTTTCATAGACGAGACCAGTGCCAGCTGCCGGGGTGCCTTTGTCGATCAGCGTGTTGAACGTGTTGAACGTGCCTTCCTCCGAGAGGCGCAGATTACCGCCCTTCGGCGCATCCGGGTTCACATAGTCGAAATGCTTGAAGTCCGGCCCGTATTTCGGCTCGCCAAAGGCTGCGACACCGTTTCGCCATTGAAGCTCTTGTGCGGAAGACATCGCCGGAAAAAGTAAATTCATGGTCATGGTGGTCAGCAAGCAGCCCAGCAGGCACATGACTTTCATTTTCATCCGGCATCCTCTCTTTTCATGAATCGCTGATATCCGCCCACAATAAGACAGAATTTAGCAAAAGACAGGCATTCGCGACGTAAATATCGCGAGAATCGCCATAACGCGCCCGCAAATGGGACGAGGGATTCACGCCAAAACTGTTTCGCGATAAACTTGAGGACAAATCACAGGCGAGGACATTTTGTGATGCGGCTATGCGGTAAAACGGTTTTGGGTTCTGCGCGGGCAGGGGTTTTTCTGCTTGTCAGCTTGTCGGCGGCTTTGCCGGCCATGGCCGACAATCGCGAGGCCAAACAGGCTTTTGGCCATGTTGATGCAGGCTCGGCTCAACCGCCCCAGCCCATCGGCTTTTATTCCAAGGGCTGTCAGGCCGGTGCCGTCCAGCTCCCCGCCAGCGGGCCGAACTGGCAGGCCATGCGCCTGTCGCGCAATCGCCGCTGGGGTCAACCGGAGCTGATCAGCACGATTGAAAAGCTCGCGCGGGATGCAGCACAAAAAGACGGTTGGCCCGGCCTTCTCGTGGGCGATATGTCGCAGCCGCGCGGCGGCCCCATGCTCACAGGCCACGCCTCGCATCAGGTTGGCCTTGATGTTGATATCTGGCTGACCCCGATGCCCAGCCGCTTGCTCACGGCTGCCGAGCGGGAAAACCTGTCGGCAGTTTCGGTTTTGAAGAAAGGTGCCTTTCTCACGCTTGACCGCAACATCTGGTCGCCCGCCCATGGTCGATTGATCATGCGGGCTGCATCTTATCCCGAGGTGGAGCGCATCTTCGTCAATCCGGCGATCAAGAAGGAACTTTGCGAAACCTGGAAGGGCAACCCGTCAATCCTCGGCAAGGTGCGCCCCTATTACAGTCACGACTATCATTTTCACATTCGCTTGTCCTGCCCGCCCGGCACGCCGAATTGCAAATCGCAGGCTGCAGTGCCTGCCGGCGATGGTTGCGACAAGCAGCTTTCATGGTGGTTCAGTGACGAGCCCTGGCGCGCGCCCGAGCCGCCCAAAAAAGGAACCACCCCACCAAAGCCGCGGGTTGTCACCGTTTCCGATCTGCCCAATGCATGCCAGGCCGTTCTGAACGCGGCTTCCGAACGCGCTGACGACAATATGGGCGTTCCGATCTCCGCCACGGCCTCCCTTGCGGCCGAAAAGGGTACACCGATCACCAGCCTTGCCTCGGCCGTTGATCTGCCAAAATCGCTGCCTGTCACACCGGCCAGCGTTCCAACCCCGGTTCCAGCACCTGACACGGCTGCAAGCGCGGATGGATTTGCCCCCGTTCCTTCAAACATTCCCATTCCGCTTGCCCGCCCGGATCGCTGACGGGCTTTTCAAACGGTGTCGAAGCCGGTAGATATCAAATCGATTTAAATCGAGCCTCCAGGAGGTTGAACGATGTCCGACAAACGATGCCTGGCGTTGATCGCCCATGACATGAAAAAAGACGATATGGTCGAGTTTGCCACCAATCACCGGGCCGAACTCTCTGGTTTTCGCCTTGTTGCGACCGGAACCACTGGCGGGCGTATTCTCGATGCATGCCCAGACCTTGATATCACGCCTCTCAAAAGCGGGCCGCTTGGCGGTGATCAGCAAATCGGTGCGATGATCGCCAATGGTCAGGTGCAGATGCTGCTTTTCTTCACCGATCCGCTGACGGCACTTCCCCACGATGTGGACGTGAAGGCATTGACACGCCTTGCCACCGTCTACGACATTCCCATGGCGCTCAACCGCGCCACAGCAGAACTTCTGATCAGGGTATTTTAGCCGCCGACGCGGTATGAGTGAAAAGAACATGATCCATAATGCCATGCCATTTCCCATCCTCATCGGTGATATCGGTGGAACCAATGCGCGCTTTGCAGTTCTGGAAAGCGTCGATGATACGCCTGATAATTATATAACGGCCCAGACCGCCGATTATGCCACCATCGACGATGCGATCCGCACCTGTATCCTGGACAAAGGCGCTCGCCCGAAGTCGGCCATTCTCGCCGTCGCTGCGCCCATTGATGGCGATGAGGTGGATCTCACGAACTGCCCCTGGATCGTGCGGCCGAAAACGATGATTGCGGAAATGGGCTTTGAAGAAGTTCTCCTGGTCAACGACTTCGAGGCACAAGCGCTTGCCGTGGCAGCTCTTGGGCCAGAACATCGCCAGCTGATCGGTGGCCCCAATATCGCACCGGTTTTGTCGCGCGTCGCATTGGGTCCAGGCACGGGGCTCGGCGTTGCCGGTCTCATCCATGCGCAGGATACCTGGGTACCGGTGCCGGGCGAGGGCGGTCATATTGATATGGGACCGCGCAGCGCGCGCGACTACCAGATATTCCCCCATCTTGATACGATTGAAGGCCGCATCTCCGGCGAGCAACTGCTCTGCGGGCGCGGTCTGATGAATATCTATCGCGCCATTTGCGCCGTGGACGGCGTCGAGCCGGTGCTGAAAACGCCCGCCGAAATCACCGCGAACGGGTTGCCGGGCGGAGAAAATGCGCAGGCGTGCGAAACCGTGTCGCTGTTTTCCACCTATCTCGGCCGGATTGCCGGTGATCTTGCGCTCATTTTCATGGCGCATGGCGGGGTCTATCTCGCCGGCGGCATTTCGCTGAGGATCATACCCGCACTCAAAATGCCGGAATTCCGCGCCGCGTTCGAAGACAAGGCACCGCACACCCACCTGCTGCGCGACATTCCCACCTATGTCATCACCCACCCGATGGCAGCCCTTGCCGGACTTGCCGACTATGCGTGCAATCCTCTTCGTTTTGGCATTTCAACGGACGGACGCTATTGGCGAGCCTGAATTGAGCCTCTATAGAAGCTGCATTAGCTGAGAGAGGAAATGCGGGAGAGCCAATGCCTGAAACGGATATGAAACTCGTCGTCGTCGGTGCAGCCGGTCGCATGGGCCAAACGCTTGTGCGCGCGATCCATGACGCCAAGGGCGTCACCGTTTCAGCTGCCATTGAACGTCCCGGCTCGCCCTTTATCGGTCAGGACATGGGCGAGGTGGCAGGCATCGGCCCTCTGGATGTCAAAATCACTGACGATGCGCTGACCGCATTTGCCGCAGCAGACGGCGTGATCGATTTCACCCGGCCCGAGGCAACCGTTGAATTTGTGGCTCTGGCGGCGCAGGCGCGCATTGTCCACATCATCGGCACAACAGGCCTCAGCGAGGACGACGAGAAGAAAATCGAAGCGGCATCCCGCCACGCCCGTATCGTCAAATCCGGCAATATGAGCCTCGGCGTGAACCTGCTCGGCGTGCTCGTGCGTCAGGCTGCAGCAGCGCTTGATGCAGCCGATTGGGATATTGACGTCCTCGAAATGCACCACAAACACAAGGTCGATGCGCCCTCTGGAACAGCCTATCTTCTCGGTCTTGAGGCCGCCAAAGGCCGCAATATCGACCTGAAGGAAAAGGCCGTCACCGTGCGCTCCGGCATCACCGGTCCGCGCGAGGAAGGCTCCATCGGTTTTGCCACGCTGCGCGGCGGCGGTGTCGTCGGCGAACACTCGGTCATTTTCGCCAGTGAAAACGAGACGATCACCCTGTCGCACCGCGCCATGGATCGCTCGCTTTTTGCCAGCGGTGCCATCAAGTCCGCGCTCTGGGCGCGCGACAAGAAGCCCGGTCTTTATCACACGCTCGATGTTCTCGGGCTTTCAAGTTAAGGCAATTTGCAGGTAGGAGCTGAACCATGAGTGGAACCCTTGTCCTCGTCCGTCACGGCCAGAGTGAGTGGAACCTGAAGAATCTTTTCACAGGCTGGAAAGACCCCGACCTCACGCCTCTCGGTGTGGAAGAGGCAACCACCGGGGCCATGGCGCTCGCCGACTACGGCATCAAGTTCGATATCGCCTTTACCTCCGTTCTGCAGCGCGCGCAAAAGACCTGCCAGATCATTCTCGATGGTATCGGCCAGTCGTCGCTGGAGACAATCAAGGATGAAGCGCTGAATGAGCGCGACTATGGCGATCTCGCCGGTCTCAACAAGGACGATGCACGCGTCAAATGGGGTGAGGAACAGGTCCACATCTGGCGTCGCTCCTATGATGTGCCGCCGCCCGGAGGTGAGAGCCTGAAGGATACCGGCGCGCGCGTCTGGCCCTATTACATGACCGAAATTCTGCCGCGTGTTCTGCGTGGAGAAAACGTTCTGGTCGCCGCCCACGGCAATTCTCTGCGCTCGCTCCTGATGGTGCTTGATCGGCTGGACCGTGAGAAAATCCTTGGCGTCAATTTGGCCACCGGTGTTCCCATGGTCTACAAGCTCAACGCTGATTCGACCGTCGCCTCCAAAGAGGTGCTCGGCGACATGTCCGGCGCGCATTGATTTAAGAAGGTGCTTCACCCGTGCGGTGAAGGCCATTTTCAGCGATGAATTTTCCGGCTTTCCGCCAGCTTGCACCGCGGCGCTTCAATGCGTCGCGGTGTTTTGTTTGTGCGTAGTAAACAATGGAAATTCCAATTCTTTCAAGCGGTTAAAGTTGAATGCCACTGCCGCCAATTCGAATGTATACATTTATAGGCCATACAAGGGCTTATTTTTCAGATTCTGTCTTGAATTTTTCATAAATCAGGTATTTGCTGTATACATTATCGCTTTTGGGAGGATTTCTAATGACAAAAAGCAGCCTTGAATCCGTCATGCAGGCCGGTGGCGGAGCAGTGAATGTTCTGCGCAACTCCAAGATCGGCATGTACGTTTATCCGGTCGTCGCACCGGAATTTTCAAACTGGCGTGTTGAGCAGGAAGCATGGCGCAAGAGCGCCGTTCTGTTCGATCAGTCGCACCACATGGACGAATTGATCGTGGAAGGTCCGCAGGCCGCGGAATTTCTCGCCTATCACGGCATCAACTCGTTTTCGAATTTCGATCTCAACCGCGCCAAGCACTATGTGCCGGTAACCCCGAATGGTCATGTCATCGGCGACCACATCATTTTCCGTGAGCGCGAAGACAAGTTCATCCTCGTTGGCCGTGCGCCGACCTCCAACTGGCTGATGTTTGCCGCCGCTTATGGCAGCTGGAACGTGCGCCTGCGCTACGACCCTCGTTCGCCGTCACGCCCGGAAGGCGAGCGCGTGCTGCGCGAGCACTACCGCTTCCAGATCCAGGGTCCGGACGCTCCCAAGATCTTCGAAAAGATGAACGGCGGCCCGATCCCGGATATCAAGTTCTTCCACGTCGATTGGATCAATATCGGCTCGAAGAAGGTTCAGGCGCTGCGTCACGGCATGTCCGGCGCACCGGGTCTCGAAGTCTGGGGTCCGTACAAGGACAAGGACTATATCCACTCCACCATCCTGCAGGCAGCGCGTGACGCTGGCGTCAACCTCGTGCAGTGCGGCAGCCGCGCTTACTCCACCAACACGCTGGAATCCGGCTGGATCCCGTCACCGCTTCCGGGCATCTACACCGGCGACGGCATGCTGGCAGATTACCGCCAGTGGCTGGGCGCAGACAGCTACGAAGCAGCAGGCGCTATCGGCGGCAGCT
Organism: Rhizobium sp. L1K21; assembly: GCF_024055895.1. Taxonomy (GTDB): domain Bacteria; phylum Pseudomonadota; class Alphaproteobacteria; order Rhizobiales; family Rhizobiaceae; genus Ensifer_A. The sequence continues at coordinate 229,312 of NZ_JAMXLE010000002.1, read as the reverse complement.
TTGTGTCCGACAATATCGAAGACTACTACGTCAATCCCTTCGAACTCGGCTACGACTTCTACATTGGCTGGAAGAAGGACGACTTCATCGGCAAGGCCGCGCTCGAGAAAATGAAGGGTGCCAACAACCGAAAGAAGGTCACCTTCGAATGGAACCGCGACGACGTTCTCAAGGTCATCGCGTCCGCCTTTGAAGAAGGCACGCCTTACAAGTGGATTGACTTCCCGCAGCCGAACTACGCATCGTCCTCTGCCGATATGATCATGCAGGGCGACAAGATGGTCGGCATGTCCATGTTCAATGGCTATTCCTTCAACGAGCGTTGCGTGCTCTCGCTCGGCGTTGTTGACCAGAGCATTCAGGAAGGCGATGTTCTGACCCTCAAATGGGGCGAGCCGGAAACGACTGGCAAGACCTCGACCGAGGCGCACAAGCAGGCCGAAATCCGCGTTCGCGTGGCCCCGACACCGTATTCCAAGGAAGCCCGCGGCTCTTATGCCGAAGGCAGCTGGCGTACGAAGTAAGACCTTCAGCCGCATGGGGCGGATGTTCCCCATGCGGCTGCAAATGACATTCAATCAGGCGGCCCGGAGGAAATGGCCGCTTGATAATGATCTCATGGGAGGAAATCATGTATCGTAATAAGTTCGTTTCACTTCTGGCCGGCGCAGTCATGGCCGCAGCACCGCTTGCTGGTGCCAGCGCAGCCGAAGTTCTCAAGCTTGCCCATTTCGTACCCCCGGCACATATCATCACCAAGGCTGTGGTCGATCCGCTTTCCAATGGTCTGAAGGACGCCACCAATGGCGAACTGACCATTCAGGTCTATCCCGGTGGCGAACTGGGCAAAGGTCCGGTCGAGCAATATGTCCGCGCGCTTCAAGGTGTTGCAGACATCACCTGGGGTCTCGAAGGCTACACTTCATCACAGTTCCAGAAGACCATGATTTCCGAACTTCCCGGCGTCGTTGGCGAAAAGCCCGGCTACGAGATGATCTGGAATGCTTACGACAAATACCTCAAGGACGAGTTCCCCGGCACCAAGCCGCTGGCGCTTTGGGTATCCGAACCGAATGTCTTCATCATGAAAGACAAGGAAATCCGCACGCCTGACGATGTGAAGGGTCTCAAGATCCGCGTTTCCGGCTCCGCCCAGGGCAAGGTGCTGGAAGCGCTTGGCGCAACGCCCGTTCAGATGCCGGCAACGGAAATGTACAACGCACTCCAGACCGGCCTCATTGATGGTATCGTTACCGGTTCAAGCGCCATTCTCGATTTCAAGCTCAACGAAGTGGCCAACAGCTACACCGTGGGTGCGCCGCTCGGCACGGTCGGCTTCTATCTCGTCATGAACCAGGGCCGTTACGATGGTCTCTCCGACGAATTCAAGAAAGCCGTTGACGACAATAGCGGCTTTGGCCTTTCCAAACATGCGGAAGAAACCTGGAATGCGCGTGGCGACGATGCAATCGCAGCCGTCAAGGGCGACAGCAACAAGACCGTGGTCGAGCTTTCCCCTGAAGAAGCGGAAGCCTTTGGTGCACTCACGCTTCCCGTGACTGAATCCATCGTGAAGGAACTCGGCGCCGAGGATGTCCTGGCGGCGATGCAAGGAAAGTAAGCCTTTATGTATGCGTTCCTGGCGCGTTGGGCAGACAGGTTGATCAACCTGTCTGCCGTCATTGGTTCTGCAGGTCTGATCTTTGAGGTCGCCGTCATTCTGGTGGACGTCACTGGCCGGCTTTTCAACACGCCGCTTTATGGCGCGCAGGACCTTTCCGAAATGACCATGTCCATCGTCGTTTTCGGCGGCATGGCCATGGCCGACAAACTGAGAGCGCATGTGGCCGTGGATATTTTCGAAGAACAGTTTCCAGCTTGGCTGAACCGATCTTCGGATGTTTTTTCCGCACTGGCAGGTGCTGCCATTTTCGCCGGCATTGCCTGGACGGTCTATCAGTCCTCGCAAATTTCCTTGATGCTAAACCTCGCCACCAATGTCATTGGCCTGCCCAAGGCATGGTTCCAGTGGGCGCTATGCGCATTCAGCGTAATCACGTCTTTTGCCATGCTGCTCAGGGCCTTTGAGATGCTGGCCCGCAAGAGGGAGCAACACGCATGAGCCCCTTTGCAATCGGCGTTGCCGGAATGGCCATTCTGGTTGTTCTCCTGGTGCTGCGGGTTCCCGTGGCCTTTTCCATGTTTCTCGTGGGCTTCGGTGGCATCGTTGCCATTGATGGTGCCAATTCCGGCCTCAGCCTGCTGGCCTCGGAAACCTTCACGCTTTCCACGTCTGCCGAACTGGTGGTGGTGCCGCTCTTCATTCTCATGGGCAATGTCGCCGCCGTCACTGGCATGAGCCGAAGGCTTTATGACGCTGCCTATGTCATCATCGGCCATCTGAAGGGCGGTCTCGCCCTGGCAACGGTCATAGGCTGCGGCGGGTTTGCTGCCCTTTCCGGTTCTTCGGTTGCGGCAGCACTGACCATGGGCAAAGTGTCGCTTGCCGAAATGAAGCGTTTTTCCTACAGCCCGCGTCTGTCAACCGGTGTCGTGGCAGCGGGCGGCACGCTCGGCATCCTGATCCCGCCATCCACCGGCTTTGTGATTTACGCGATCCTGACGCAGGAATCGATTGGGCGGCTCTTCCTGGCAGGCGTTCTACCGGGCGTCCTGCTTCTCGTGGTCTTCATGCTCATGATCAGCCTGCTCTGCTACATCAATCCGGCCTATGGCCCGGCAGGGCCGCGCACAAGCATCAGCGAGAAGGTCAAGGCGCTCGCTGACTCAACCCCCATTCTGGGCATCATCGCGCTCACCATCGGTGGCATTTACGGCGGCTTTTTCTCGCCTGTGGAAGCTGCCGCCGTCGGTGCCGGGCTGATGATCATCTTAGGTATCATTACCCGCACACTCGATCTGAAATCCCTTTGGACCGCGTCGAAGGAATCCGTTGTCACTACGGCCACGGTGATGCTGATCCTCATCTCCGCGCATATGATCAACCCGTTCCTCGCTTTGAGCCATATACCGCAGGCCGTGGGCGATTTTCTGGGCGGGCTCGATATCCCGGCCATCGGCGTCCTGGCCTTGATCCTGCTCACCTACATGGTTCTCGGCTGCTTCCTCGAAGGCTTCGCCATGATCGTGCTCACCATGCCGATCTTCTTCCCGGTCATTACGGCACTCGGCTATGATCCGATCTGGTTCGGCGTTCTTGTGGTTCTGACGTTGGAAATGGGGCTGATTTCGCCGCCGGTTGGGGTGAACGTGTTTATTGTGAAGTCCGTCGCACCGGATGTGCCACTCAGCGATATCTTCAAAGGCGTCTTGCCTTTCTGGCTGGCAATGCTGGTTACGCTGGCCCTGTTGGTGGCCTTCCCGCAAATATCGCTCTACCTGCCAAATACAATGATCAACTGATACAAAAAGGGGCCTGTCTGATCGGCCCCCTTTGATGTTTCCATTATTTGATGTTCAGCCCTGCCGCACCGTCATCGGATCACTGATCCTGTGCGCCTGAAACGTGTCCGGCAGCGGCGTCATGGAGATCACCTTCACGATCCCTGCCTTGGCAAACGGATCACCCTCGGCAAAGGCCATCGCCTTTTCAAGGCTTTCGGCCTCCAGAATGCCGAAATTGCCTCGCGTCGTGCCGTCATCATTCAATGTTGCTGAGCCAACGAGCACAACGGCCACGCCATCGCCGCCCGAGCGCACCCATTCGCGATGTTTCGGCCTGTGTTCGTCGCGCGCAGCGTCCTTATTGGGATGATGTTCACAAGTCATGAGAAAAAACATGAGTACGCCTCAACCGATCTCGAACCTGCGCTTCAGCCAGCCCATGGTGGCACTGACGACCGCGTCAGGCTGCTCCACCGGTGCAAAATGCCCCGCATTGTCAATGATCGCCATGTCGCTTTCGCCACCGAGTGCTTCGGCGATTTCCTCATGCTGGGAAACCGGGCTCCACTTGTCCTGATACGCAGCAATCAGCAGAACCGGGCAGGTGATGTCGCTAAGATAAGCCCCGGCATCCGGTCGCGCCATCAGCGCGCGGATTTGCCGCTCGTGGACCTCAGGTCCCGCGCGCAGCACCATGGCGGTCAGCTCCGCAACCAGCGCCGTGTCGCTCACCCGCGCAGGGTCCAGCATCGGCGGCAGCCACTCTGCGGCGAGCTTGGCCATATCTTCGTTTCCAAGATCGATCTTCTGCTGACGCTTCGGTGTTTCGCCTTCAGAAAGAGGATGGTGGCCCGTGTTGGCAAGCACCAGACCCTTAACCCGTTCGGGAGCTTGATGAGCAAGTTCCATGGCAATGCGCCCACCCAGCGAATGTCCAACAGCAATCAGATCGCCATCGACAGCCTCCAGGATCGACGCTGCCATATCGGGGATCGTCGCCTTGTCCGTGGGCAGCGCATCATAAACCGGCATATGCGGGCGCGCAGCATCCGCCAGCGGTTTCCAGATGATTTCATCGGACACCAGGCCCGGGATCAAAACAAGTGTCGTCATAAAATTCTCCTCTTCGATACAATAGATATCGACAGGCGAATTGCAATCGAAGACGTTGATTTTATACGATTTGTTGCTCGCGATTGAGCATCTTGTAGAGATGCACCATCAGGCCTGCGGCAAACAGCGGGGTCAACAGGTTGAGCAGCGGAATCGCCAGAAAGCCGGCAATCACAAATCCGCCCATAAGAACCGTTCCCCGGTTCTGCCGACGAAACGCCTTTGCGTCGTGGATCGAGCGGTAACGCATGGCGGCAAACTCGAAAAACTCCCGCCCGAGCAGATAGCCGTTCACCAGAAAGAAGGCGATGAGATTGATGCCTGGAATGAGAAGCATGAGCAGCGCAATGAGATTGCCGAGCACAACAATGCCGAAAAAGCTGAGTGCAGAGATGATGGATTGACCGAGTGGCATGGCAACCCCCGGCTGGTCTTGCGGATAGTCGCGCTGCTCCACAACCTCTGCCACATCATCGAGAAACAAGCCCGCAATTGCCGCCGTCACCGGGGAAATCAACAGCGCCAGCGCCAGCGCCAAACCAATGCTCGCGACAATACCGAGAACGAACCCGATCCAGCCCGCCCATTCGGGTATGCCGGGAACCAGCTGCTCCAGCCAGGGCAGGGCCAGCCAGATGAAGATCTTGCGGATCAATATCCACACAACCAGCAGCGCCGCCAGTGTCAGGCCCAGAACCTTCCAGAAAACGCCGCGTGTTTCAGAAGCAAAGAGGTTGATGAATGCCAGCCGCGCCGCTTCGAAAACCATGTCGTCATTCTCCTGGTGTGTTTGACCACATGTAGGATAACCGGAGATAGGCTTCAACAGGAGCGAAAGCCTCAATCGGTCATTGTCACTGCGCTCCGATGGCCTTAGCCTTCCATTTAGTTCGAACCCGTTGGAAACGGCCCGCCGCTAAATGAAGATATCACTTTCCCTGAAGCAAATCCTGCCCCTATTGCTGACGGTTATGACTACCGTCTCTCCCGCATTTGTCGGAGCACAGGAGTCACCCTGGACCACCAAACCCGTTCGCATTGATCGGTCGAAGCAGAATTATGAACGCCTGCCGCCGCCTGACAGCACGGCCGAAAAGCGTGAAGCGGAAGAGCGTCTTTTCGTCAAACGCCTGCCGCAACAGATCACCATGGAAGACAGCGCCACATTTCGCGCCGGTGGAAAGAGTTATATTCTCGCCGGTATCAAGCCTGTGCCGGCAGACAGGATTTGCGCCTCTGACACGGGGTCTCGCTGGCCTTGTGGAAGGGCAGCAACGTTGTTTGCAGGCAGGCTTCTCAGCCGCCAGTTGCTGCGTTGCGCGCTTGCAGTTCAGGAGGGCGAGGGGATCCGGCTCAGCGATTGTGAAATCGGCCAGAAGAACGTTCAGGCCGAAATCGTCGCCAACGGCCACGCATTTGCCTCACCCGCAAGCAAGGACCTCAACGCAGCCATGGAAAAAGCCCGCCAGACGCGCAAAGGCGTGTGGCGGGATAAGGCCTGTTTCAAACAGGGTGGCAACTGCTGATAATTAAGGTATCCGGCGGTTAGAGCCAGATTTGCTGGATCATGAAGGGCGATGCATTGTCCTTCAGCTCCGGCTTTTCAAAGGGAACGATGACGTTCCAGACCGGCGAAAAGCTGTAGGCCTGCTCCTGGGCGCTGATGGCCTTGCGTACCGCCTCGATCTCGCGCGCCTTCACATTCAGGAAGGTAACAACGAAATCAGAAAAGTGATTTTCCTTGGGGCCGCAGCGCGCAATCGCACCCATGCACACTCTGTTGTCCACGCTCGGACGGATCGAGCCAGTCTTGGCGACAACGATCTCCGACTGCACATTCATGCCGACCGTGCGCGTCATGCTGCCAAGCCCGAAAGCCATGGCCGGCGCGGCATTCACGGTTGCCAGTGCCAGAAAAGCGGCGGCGATATGTTTTGCGTAACCCAACATTTTGAACATCCCTGTCTTTGCCCGGTCTTTCCCGGTTCTTGTTTTATTGGTTGTTCTGAAGGCGTTCGGGCTGTTGCCTTTCCGCCTCCTTGTGCCCACTTTTAGCGCAAACTTCTTGGTGTCCCTTTAAGCGGTTCTGTAAATTTTTATCGAAATGTTCTTTTTCGGGATTTTTTGTTTCGAAAAGAGAAAGTTGGCTGGAAACGAAGCGACCCCGGAATGCATCTCCGGGGTCGTCTGATGTTGGCAGGAGCCCATTCATCGGGTCTCGCGGCTCTCGTTATATGTTAGTTCCAGCGCATCGGGTTGGCAGACGATACCGTTACATAGCGGTATCCACTTGCCTGGCGCGAAACGATATTCTTGCGCAGATTGTCGAGCACCAGTTCGCCAGCGCTGGTTTTAACGACCAGAACGGCATGGCCAGCACCCTTCTTGGTCTTCACGACCGCGATGCGAAGCGCGGAAGAGGGGATGCCGGCTGCCATCAGCTTGTGGCGCTTGGTCATCACATAATCATCGCAATCACCCTCGCGGGTCGAAATCTGCCAAACGTCCGTCTTTTCCCGGCGCGGTTTGATTTGACGGTTCACTTGGCTATTGACCTGTGTCAGCAGCTTGCGAACCTTAGATGTGTATGAAATCTTCGCCGGTCCGCTGCTTCTGCAGTCTGCCGGGTTCTGCAGGCAGAACAGCTGGAATTGCAGCGGTGCATTGCTGCGTGCAGTGGAATTGTGCTGGCGGCTTGCCGAACCGAGTGAGATCGCGCTTGCGTCTGCAACAGTCAGAAGACTCATACCCACCGCCGCGACGAATGCCAGTCCTAGTTTCTTGTACATTGACCTAACCCTGTCCTGTTAGCTTTGTGTTTCTTCTTGCGGCCCCCGTTTGTCGGTTCTGCCGATGAGGTCACAATAGAAGGCAGGGTTTGAGATGCTCTAAAACGGAACACTAAAATTGTTTCTATTCTCGTTTTAGTACGCAGGTCCTTGAAAAATAAGATGAAATTCTGTCTCAATTTGGTTTCTGCATGGCTTTGAAGCGCCAAGCAGACAAAACAAAACGCCCCGTTTCGAGTAAAACGGGGCGCTCTTTAAAGAAAACAGCCGAAAATCAGGCTTCGAGTTTCTTTTTCACGATGTCGCGCAGAGCGCCGAGATCCTTGGCAAAGGAGCGGATGCCTTCGGCGAGTTTTTCCGTCGCCATGGCATCTTCATTCATCATCCAGCGGAAGGTCTTTTCATCCATGTTGATCTTGTCGACCGGCGTGGTCTTCTCAGGGGAGAGAACGCGCGGCAGCTTGGCATCGCTGGCAGCAAGTTCATCCATCAGTGCCGGGCTGATCGTCAGTCGGTCGCAGCCGGCCAGCGCTTCAATCTCGCCGATATTGCGGAATGATGCGCCCATAACGACAGTGTCGATGCCGTGAACCTTATAGTAGTTGTAGATCGCGTGCACAGACTGAACACCGGGATCGGTTTCCGCAGTATAGTCTTCGCCGGTCGATTTCTTGTACCAATCGAGGATACGGCCAACGAAAGGCGAAATCAGGAAGGCTCCGGCGTCAGCGCAAGCCACAGCCTGTGCCATGGAAAAGAGCAGCGTCAGGTTGCAGTCGATACCCTCTTTCTGAAGGATCTCTGCAGCCTTGATGCCTTCCCATGTCGATGCAAGCTTGATGAGAATGCGCTCGCGTTCAATGCCGCGCTCTTCATAGGCCTTGATGATCTGGCGGCCCTTGGCAACGGAACCCTCGATATCGAAGGAGAGGTCAGCATCGGCTTCGGTGGAAACGCGACCGGGAACGAGTTTGACAAGTTCCGCGCCAACGGAAATCGCCATGCGGTCAGCGATTGCCGCCACGGCAGCGTCGCCGGAAAGGTTCGATTTCTTGCCCCAGGAAATGGCTTCATCAACAACGTCGTTGAAAGTCTCCGTGCCAATAGCCTTCAGAACCAGCGTCGGGTTCGTCGTGCAATCGATCGGTTTGAGGCGCGCGACAGCCTGGATGTCGCCGGTATCGGCCACAACCGTGGTCATTTCGCGCAATTGTTCGAGTTTGGATGTCATTTGTGCCTCCAATACGGCGTCACTCTCAGGAAATGCGTAAAGAGCCGGGTGACGCCTTGTTGCCCGTTGTTAAAACATCGGCGGGAAATAAAAAAGAGCTCCCCTGACAATTTCGGTACGCGGGACTGGGATTTCAATCGCCTGGATAGGATTTCTGATGTGGGCGCGGTTTTGCACCACTTGACAAGACGCGTCGTTTTCTAGATCATTTGCGTCATTGCGGGAGAGACGGCAATTGTCGCACCGAAGGAGCAACCGCCCCGGAAACTCTCAGGTAAAAGGACCGCAATCAAGGAAACACTCTGAAAAGTGAAGCTCAAAAGGCTTCCGCCGACGGTGTAAGTGAGGTCTCAGGTGAGGCCCGCAAAACTCTCAGGCCTATGACAGAGGGGGCACATTCCGCGAGAGCTTCGCGAGAAGGAATGCGCCCTCATGACTGAAATTCAAGATAATTCTGTTGCTGTTATTGGTGCCGGGATCACTGGCATAACCACGGCCTACAAGCTGATGAAACGTGGCTTTGCCGTCACCGTTTTCGATCCCAATTCCTATGCGGCCATGGAAACGAGCTACGCCAATGGCGGTCAGCTTTCGGCTTCCAATGCCGAAGTCTGGAACAGCTGGTCCACCGTTCTCAAGGGCATCAAGTGGATGCTCAAGCCCGGTGCGCCGCTTCTGGTGAATCCCAAGCCCTCCTGGCACAAGTTCAGCTGGATGGCAGAGTTTCTCGCCGCCATTCCCAAGCACGAGGAAAACACGGTCACCACCGCACGCCTGGCAATCGCGGCCCGTCAGCACCTCATCGACATGGCCGAGAGCGAGGGCATCGAGTTCAACCGGGAAGACCGCGGTATTCTCCATTTTTACAAGACACCCAAAGACTTTGAAGCCGCACAGCGTGTCACGGCGATGCTGGCCAAGGGTGGTCTTGTTCGTCGCGAAGTGACGCCTGAGGAAATCCGCACGATCGAGCCGACTTTGAAGGGCGATTTTGTCGGCGGCTTCTTCACCGACAGCGATTTTACCGGCGATATTCACAAATACACCAACGGTCTGGCCGCAGCCTGCGCGCGCCAGGGTGTCGTGCTCAAATTCGGCACCGCTGTGCTGGATACAAAGGCCGATGCCGAGGGCGTAACCCTTCATGCCCGCAGGGGAAACAGCGGAATTGAAACCCACCGTTTCGGCAAGGTCGTCGTGTGTGCCGGAACCGCATCGCGCAAACTGGCCTCTCAGCTCGGCGACCGTGTCAACATTTACCCGGTCAAGGGCTATTCCATCACCGTGAACCTCACCACCGAGGCAGATCAGGCGGCAGCCCCTTGGGTCAGCCTTCTGGACGACGACGCCAAGATCGTTGCAAGCCGCTTGGGTGCAGACCGTTTCCGTGTCGCCGGCACGGCTGAGTTCAATGGCTTCAACAAGGATATCTGCAAAGCGCGCATCGACCCGCTGGTCGAATGGTGCAACAGATACTTCCCCGAAATGAGCACGCGCCAGTTTGTGCCCTGGGCTGGTCTGCGTCCGATGATGCCGAATATGATGCCGCGGGTGGCACAGGGTCGCAACCCGAACGTCTTTTACAACACCGGCCATGGCCATCTCGGCTGGACGCTGTCGGCTATCACCGCAGACATGGTCAGCAGTCTCGTGGGTGCGGCGCAGGAGCAATCGGGAACGAAGATTTTCGCCCCTGCATCGAAAGAACTGGCGGCCTGATCGGGTTTCAAGCCGATAAAACGGGAAAGGCCGGTCTGGTTTCCGGCCTTTTCGTCTACTGAAGCGCTCAAGGCCACAAGCGTGGCCCGGCGCTCATGCGCCGCCCCAGTGGAGCATTGCGCAAAGCGCAATTGGCGTGAGCGAAAAAATGTGGACTGTTTCAGTCAAAAACTGAAACAGTCTAGGCCGCTTCGTCGAATGTCGTTCGAGCCTGTTTGATGACCCTGTGATGCTGGTCTGCCCACCGCACAATGCTGACGATCAGCGGCATCAACGAGTGCCCCAGTTCCGTCAGCGCATATTCCACGCTCGGCGGTTTAGTCGGAAAAACCGTCCGGCTGATAAACCCGTCGCGTTCCAGATCGCGCAATGTTTGCGTCAGCATCCGCTGGGAAATATCCGGTATCGCGCGCCGCAATGCGCCGAAACGCTTCGCCTCGTCGCTCAATTCCAAAAGCAGCAAAACGCTCCACTTGCCTGAAAGCTTGTCCATGACATCGCGTATCGGACAGTTGGATGCGTCAAAGCCCATCTTTTCAAGGGTCGCGCGCGTCAGAGATTTCGTCATTTCATCCTCCGGTGCCAGGGCAATCCGGTTCCTTTTTTGCTGGTTCCCAAAATGTGCCTACTTTACACCGCAACTTCAAGCTCTATTTTGCACTTGATCTCAAAAAGAGACCACATAAAATTGTTGCCTCGCTGAGAGGTCGAAGTGAAAGGAAATGACATGAGCAAACTTCTCGTAACAGGTGCCTCTGGCAAACTCGGCAAAAGCGCCGTCACCCTTCTTCTCGCCAATGGCGTTGCGCCTGGCGATATCATTGCCACCACGCGCGATCCCTCCAAGCTGGCAGATCTTGCCGCCAAAGGCGTCGATGTCCGCGCGGCCGATTTTGATGACCCTGCAAGCCTTTCCGCAGCCTTTGCAGGTGCTGAGCGCCTGGCGCTGATCTCCACCGACGCGCTTGATGTGCCCGGCAAGCGCTTGAAGCAGCACCAGGCTGCCGTGAATGCCGCCAAGGCCGCCGGCGTGAAACATATCGTCTACACCTCCATGCCCAACCCTGGTCCCGAATCAAGGATTACCTTTGCACCGGATCATCGCGGCACTGAAGAGGCCATCAAGGCTTCCGGCCTGACCTACACGATCCTGCGCAACAGCTGGTACAATGAAAATCTCTTCATGAGCCTTCCCTCTGCTTTGCAGTCTGGAAAGTGGTTCACCTCCACCAACGGCGGCCGTCTCGCCTATATCGCCCATGTCGATTGCGCAGCAGCGCTTGCGGCAGCACTTGCTTCCGACAATACCTCAAGCGAGGTTTTGACGATGACCGGCCCGCAGTCCCTTTCCTATGCAGAGATTGCGGCGCTGGCTTCGGAAGCGACCGGCAAGCCAATCGAGGTTATCAACCTCACAGACGACCAGCTTGCCGAAGGCATGAAGGCTGCCGGTGTGCCTGAATTCATGCTGCCCTTCATGCTGGGCATTGAAGCAAACGTGCGTGAAGGCCACTTCGATCTGGTCACGGACGACTTCGAAAAGCTGACCGGCAAAAAGCCGTCGCCGCTGAAGGATTTCCTTGTCGCGAACAAGGATGCACTTCTGGCGGCACCGGCTGGTGGCGGTCACTGAGGCTGAACTTGGCGGCGGCCGGTTTATTCGGCCGCTGCTGGACGATCGACAACACCGCGTGCGATCTGATCCGCTTCGATGGATTCGAACAGTGCGCGGAAGTTGCCTTCACCAAATCCCTCATCGCCCTTGCGCTGAATGAACTCGAAGAAGATCGGCCCGATCACGGTTTTGGAGAATATCTGCAGCAGGATCTTGGTCATCCCGCCATTCACCACGCCTTCGCCGTCGATCAGAATCCCATGTTTCTTCATCCGCTCAATCGGCTCGTCATGGCCCTGCACCCGGTCGAATGACATATCGTAATAGGTGTCCGGCGGGCCCGGCATGAATTTCAGTCCGTTTTCGGCGAGCGCATCGGTCGAGCTATAGATATCGTCCGTGCCGACCGCGATGTGCTGAATGCCTTCGCCTTTGTACTTCTTCAGATATTCCTCGATCTGGCTCACATCGTCCTTGGATTCGTTCAGCGGAATACGAATCTTGCCGCAGGGTGAGGTGATCGCACGGCTCACCAGACCGCTGATGCGTCCGTCAATGTCGAAATAATGAATCTGCTTGAAGCCGAACAGATCGCGGTAAAAGTCCCACCACGTATCCATATTGCCGCGATAGACATTGTGGGTCAGATGGTCGAGGAAATAGAAGCCAACACCGTTCGGCTTCGGATCACGCTCACCGATCCATTCGAATTCCCCGTCATAAGCTGAGCCCTTTTCGCCATAGGCATCAATGAAATAGAGCAGCGAACCGCCAATACCCTCAATGGCTGGCACGTCCATCACCTTGTCGTCACCCAGATACGGTTTTGCACCCTTGGAAACGGCATGATTGAATGCATGTTCTGCATCCACCACCCGCCAGGCCATGGAGGGCGCGCAAGGGCCGTGGTCGTCCACAAAGCGCATGGCGTGGCTGCCCGGTTCGGCGTTCACAATGTAGTTCACATCGCCCTGCCGCCACACTGTGACATTCTTCGTTTTGTGGCGCGCAACCGGCGCATAGCCCATGCGCTCAAAAAGCGCGGCCAGCTTTTCCGGCTCGGGATGTGCAAATTCGACAAATTCGAAACCGTCCGTACCGGCTGGGTTTTCAGCGTTGATTTCAGCTGGTGGTGCATCGTGTGGGAAGGGGCCCATGATCTCTCCTCCTTTTTGGATTGTTGTGCACAGTATGATCCGTTTTGGAGGAAATGTTCTTGCATTCTTCAGGGTTATTGGTGAATTAATGCATGCTTTGTGCAAAAAGCCGGAAGAGTATGCAATGAATGATCATCTCGATAGCTATGACCTCCGCATTCTCGTGGAATTGCAGAAAGACGCCCGTCTCACCAATAACGAACTGAGCGAGCGCATCGCGCTATCGCCATCGCAATGCTCGCGCCGTCGTTCGCGGTTGGAAGCCGAGGGTTATATATGGGGTTATCAGGCCCGTCTTGATCGCGAAAAGCTCGGTTTGGACCTGTTGGTGATCATCTCTGTGACGCTTGCCACACACAACCGCGACAACGCCCAGCGCTTTGCCAAACTGGTACGGGGCCTGCCAGAAGTGCTGGAAGCCTATGCGCTGACCGGCGAGATGGACTATCACCTGAAGGTTGCCACGCGCGGCCTTTCAGACCTGTCCCGCTTCGTCAACGCCGTCCTACTGCCGCATGAATCCGTGCAGCATGTCAAAACGTCGATTGTGCTGAATGCCCTGAAAGATTTCGAGGGCTTTGAGGTCAGCTGAGCTTCAGGAGCTTGGCCGCGTTCTCTTTCAGGATCAGCGGACGCACCTCGTCCTTGATATCGATCTTTTCAAAGTCGCTCAGCCACCGCTCCGGCGTCAGCATCGGCCAATCAGAGCCAAACAGCATTTTGTGCTTCAACAGCGTATTGGCGTAACGAACCAGAATCTCCGGGAAATATTTCGGCGACCAGCCCGACATGTCGATATAGACATTCGGCTTATGTGTGGCCACCGAAAGCGCCTCTTCCTGCCAGGGGAAGGAGGGATGCGCCATCACGATGGGCATATCGGGAAAATCCACCGCCACGTCATCGAGATACATCGGGTTGGAGAATTTCAGCCGCATGGCATTGCCGCCGCGCATGCCCGAACCCACGCCCGTCTGGCCGGTGTGGAACAGCGCAATCGCACCATATTCCTGCAACACTTCATACATCGGATAGGCAATCGGGTCGTTGGGATAAAAGCCCTGAAATGTCGGATGGAACTTGAAGCCCTTGATGCCGAAATCCTCAATCAGGCGACGCGCTTCGCGCACGCCCATCTTGCCCTTGTGCGGATCAATCGAGGCGAAGGGGATCAGGATATCACTGTTTTCGGCCGCAATTTCCGCGACTTCCTCATTCTTGTAGCGGCGGTAACCCGTATAGCTTTCTGCATCCACCGGAAAGATCACTGCAGCCACATTCTGTTCGCGGTAATGCGCCGCCGTTTCCTGCACTGTCGGGGGATGCTCCCAGGCGGCCCGGAAATAGGTCGCCATGGTCCGCTGCAAGTCGTCATAGCCGTCATCGGGATGGCACCCACAGCCTTCTTCGGCATGTGTGTGAAAATCAATCGCGCGTACTTTTGAAATATCGACCATGAAATCCTCCTCCCAAGGCGGCTTATCCGGCGGGTTATCGCAATACTTTTTTATGCGCCGAGATAGTTATGGTCAATAACAATTCTGTCCCGAGCCGCCGGCCGCACCGCCTTTTCAAATCGCCTGCCCCGTGACAAAAGAGCAGGCAAGAGCAAGGGCAGGGGGAGCCGCAAAACATGATCATGCCAAAACGCCGCGTCGTCGATCTTACCAAAGAGGTTCGCTTCAACCCCGATGATCCCGGCTTCATGCGTGTGAAAATCAAGCACAAACCGCATAAGAAAGGCCGCTTGCTGGTGCGCCTTCTTGGCCTGCCATTCGGGCTCATGCCGAAAGATTTCGAAGGTTGGGCAGATGATACGATCACCAAAATGGGCGTCCATTCCACCACCCACATCGATGCTCCGTGGCACTATGGCACGGTCGATCCTGACGGCAAGCCGCTGCCCACCATCGAACAAATCCCGCTCGAACTCTGCTTCGGCCCCGGTGTCGTCTTCGACATGACCCATAAGGCCGATGGTGAGCCGATTACCGTGGCCGACATGGAAAAATCAATTGCTGAAAGTGGTGCAGCAATCAACGAAGGCACGATTGCACTCATCCGCACAGGTCGCGACCAATATCTCGGCCAGAAAGACTATTGGCAGCGCGGCACCGGCATGAGCGAGCAGGCAACCGATTGGCTGCTCGACCGCGGCGTCAAAGTCTGCGGCATTGATCAATGGGGGTGGGACCTGCCTTTCAAGGTGCAGATCGCCCAGGCTAAAAAGGACGGCGGCAAGACGCGCTTCTGGGAAGGTCATCTCGTCGGCCGCCGCCGCCCCTATTGGCATATGGAGCAGCTCTGCGGCCTCGATCAGCTGCCAAGCCACGGTTTCGAGGTCGGCGTCTTCCCGCTGAAACTCAAGGGCGCTTCTGCCGCACCCGCCCGTGTGGTCGCCTTCCTGCCGGAATAACTATTTCGAAAGCAGTGCGGCCACGCGCTCAATGCCCATCACATAGCCCTCAGTCCCCTTGCCCGCGATCTGCTCATCGGCTCTGAGCGCCACATAGGAGTGATGGCGAAACGCCTCGCGCTTGTGAATATCGGAAATATGCACCTCGATCACCGGCCCCTCAAATGTGTTGAGCGCATCGAGAATGGCAACAGACGTATGCGTGTAAGCCGCAGGATTGATCACAATCCCCACCCCATCCTCACGCGCCTCATGGACCCAGTCGATGATCTGATGTTCCGCATTCGACTGCAAAAACCGGATGTCAAAGCCAAGCGCGCCCGCCCTCTCACGGCACTTCGCCTCCACATCACCCAGCGTCTCGCTGCCATAAATCTCCGGCTGCCGCTTCCCCAAAAGGTTCAAATTCGGCCCATTCAAAACATAAATCAAACCCGCCACAAAGAGACCTTTCTACGATATGCCAGCCAAACGCCAAGCTTTGTCCGATATAAAGAACAAGGCGTCAAGCGGCTGGCAAGGCGACCATAAGGGCACGAAAAAGCGCCTGAACGGCACCAACCACTGCGTGACCTTGAGATCTATGGGAAACTGCAAAACTGGTGCCGCTTACGTGACTCGAACACGTGACCCCATCATTACGAATGATGTGCTCTACCGACTGAGCTAAAGCGGCCCAAAGCTCCTGGGCTTGGTGCCCCGGCCTTGTGTGAGGCGCTGATACAGGTATTGACTGCTGATTTCAAGACGGTTTTTGGCAGCGCATTGGGAAAATGGCAGAAATTGTTTTCGCCCTCCTGCGCAGGTCAGGTGAATGCAGCGCTTGGCCGGCAGGCGCGGCTGGGCTGGGCGTGATGCGGTCTCGAAGTGAGGCGGCATCTCATTTCTGTGGCCAGAGGGTCGGCCAGTTGTCGGGGCCGCCATCTTCAAGACCGTCACAATCACCCTTTTCCATTTCTTTCACCAGTGTGGGCGTCAGACCTTCTTCCGAATCGACAAACTCCCAGATGTGGTAGGAGCCGCAATCGCCGATGCCGCGGCCTTTGAAGAAGGCCTCGATCTGCCGGGTGCGGTAATCGAAGGAAACATTGTATGGCAATGTCATCACGCCCGGTCTGCCATCGCGCATGGTGGGCAGCGCCATCGTGGTGATGTCGTCGCCATAACCGTGGTAGAGCGCAAACGGCGCATTATAGGCGCCGGGCGAACCGCATGGTGCGCCGATCAGGACCTCGTCATTTTCAAATCGGGCAATGAACGCTTCCATATTGGCGAACATGCTCTCTTCCAGGTCCGAACATATGCCGTCCGCCTCGAAATCCTTTCGCACGGCCTCCGGAAGATCCTTGAAGGCGGTAATATCGCTTGCCGGCGCGTATTCTGACGGTGGCTTGGAGCCTGTTGCCTCAAGCGCATCCGTGCGGTCGACACGGCCCTGCTGGTCGTCGATATAGCGCAGGCTTGCGGTCATGCCGGAAAGGGGCAGATTGCCCTCAATGCGCGCAGTTTTGCCGACGATGGCAACATGCAGGCTGCTTCCCTCCTTCATCGCGGCGATCAGCTGATCCATGGGAAGGTCGCCGCCAATGGTCCAGCGCCAGTTGTCTTCGTCATAGACTATGGTCGCGCCGGGCATTTCGATCCGTGCGCCGTTATCGGCTTGCGCGGTGATTTGCAGGGTGCCTGCGTCCTTTAGCGCCTCGCGATCTGTGAGGGCAAAGTTGATGCGAACAGGCGCATTCGGCTGAGATGTGCGCTGGAGTTCAAAGACTGAAAACGGGTCGTCGCTGCTGCCGAAATGACTCACATCGCATGTCAGCCCGTTGGTGCATTGGGCAGTCCAGTTGCCAAACGTCTTTCCTGCCCCTGCAAACGCTGTCGTAAAGGTGGCGACGGCAAAAACACCGGCTACAATTGGTATCGACGTCCAGAGTGAAACCGCGCGCATGATGCTCTCCGCAAAAAAAAGACCCGGTGGCCCCGAGCGCCACCAGGTTCCGCTGTCTATAGCGGAAAAAATCAGCCGCAGATATTCTTTTTCGCCGCGCGATATTCGCGCTCCAGCCGGTCGACAAGGGCTGAAGCCGGACCGATTTCCTTGACCGCGCCAATGCCCTGGCCACAGCCCCAGATATCTTTCCAGGCTTTGGCGCCGCCGGTTGCCGCCTGGCTGAAATCCATCTTCGAGGGGTCGGCCTCGGGCAGATGATCCGGGTCCATGCCGGCTGCAGCAATCGAGGGCTTCAGGTAGTTGCCGTGGACGCCGGTGAAATAGTTGGAATAGACGATATCGTCGGCGTGGCTGTCGACAATCATCTTCTTGTATTCGTCCACCGCGCGGGCTTCTTCCGTCGCGATAAAGGGCGAGCCGATATAGGCCATGTCGGCACCCATGGCCTGGGCTGCCAGAATGGCGCCGCCATTGGCAATTGAGCCCGAGAGCAGAAGCGGTCCGTCGAACCATTCGCGGATTTCCTGAATGAGCGCGAAGGGGGAAAGCTTGCCCGCATGGCCGCCTGCACCCGTGGCAACGGCGATCAACCCGTTCGCACCCTTGCGGATGGCGGAATTGGCGTGACGGTTGTTGATCACATCATGCAGAACGATGCCGCCGTAGGACTGGATGGCCTGGTTGACCTCCGGCACAGCACCAAGCGAGGAAATCACGATCGGAACCTTGTATTTCACGCACATTTGCAGATCATGTTCCAACCGCTTGTTGGAATTGTGAACGATCTGGTTCACGGCAAAGGGGGCAGCAGGCCGATCCGGGTTCTTCTGGTTATGGTCGGCCAGTTCTTCGGTAATCTGCGCCAGCCACTCGTCCAGCTGGGCTTCCGGTCGCGCATTCAAGGCCGGAAAGGATCCAACGACACCGGCCTTGCATTGCGCGAGAACCAGCGCAGGATGGGAGATAATGAAAAGCGGAGAAGCAACAACCGGAATGCGAAGATTATCTTTCAAAATAGAGGGTAAAGCCATAATTCCTCCCAAAAATTTACGTTTACGCACACGTAAGCCGTTTATCAGAGCTTGTCCTCGATGAAAAGCGGGAAACTGTGTGGACCGCCCGCCCGCCGGCCTGTGGAGAAGCGGTGAAATGCCGGGGCGATAAGGCTTGAACAATTCCGTTGCAGACATTACCGCTGGATACCTATATTTTCACCGAGGCGATGATGCTTCAATCGAACATGCTGGCGGATAGGCCGCAACGAGGAGAAAACCGCCCTTGAAAGGTTTGGAAGCTGCAATCAGGAACGCACTCGCCAAGGCGGGGCATACCGATGCACAGATGCGTGCGCGCATTTATCAGTCTGCGCGTTCGGCTCTGGAGTCGGGTCTGCGCAAGCAGGGCATTTCCGATTCGGCTGTCGTTGCCCAGCAGCGCCACCGCCTGGAAGCGCTCATTGAGGAGATCGAGCGCGAGGAGCGACTGCTTCAGACCGAGCGGATGGTTGCGGCCGAAAATGCCAGCCGTGCCGCAGCCGTTGATGCACAGCCCGAGCCGCGGCATGCAGCCAATCCTGCGATGGATGAACAGCCAGCGCCCGCACCGGAACCGGTTGCTCCGTCCGAACCGGATTTTCCGTCCGCGCCCGTCGGTCGTGTTGATGACACCGCCGAACCGCCGCAGGCCCCTTCGGTCGAGGTTGATCGAGGCGATCATTATCAGAGTGCACCGATTTCAGCCGCACCCGATCTTGGCGGTGTTGCGGCAGATGGCCGTCTGGGGGTGGTGCCACATCCGCGCGCCGAGACGTCCGATTTGGACGAAGCACCCGTCGCCGAACCAAAGGCCGACCACCTTGAAGATCGCGTGGCACCGCCGCCAAAAAGGCAGAAGAAGCAAAAGGAAAAGCCGCGCAGGCGCTGGCGTGCGAGATTGTTTTCGCTGGTCATTCTCATTGCGTTCGGTGCCGCAGCCTATTGGTGGGTCGATAGCACCGGGCTTCTCCTGAGCCCTCAGGAGCGCGACACCAGCGTGCCAAACCCGCCGCCGACAGCGTCTGATGAGGATTTTGAAGCGCCCGGCCTGCAGTCCTTCCGTCCCGAACGTGGTTTTGGCGAAGGTTGGGAGACCGTGTATGATCCCGGCGACGGCACGGTTGAGCGCGGTGCCGATGTGAGTGCAGAGGTCCGCCGCGAAGGCGAGACGCAGTTCCTCTATGTCAGCGCCCCCGCAGGCGGTGCCGAAAGCAGCATCACCATACCCGTCCCGCGGGATCTGCTGCGTCAGATGGCGGGCAATCCGTCCGTCATCGCCATCAGCGCCCGTGGCGTTTCACCGGATGCCCAGCTGTCGGTGACCTGCGATTTCGGCGGTTCGGTGGATTGCGGCAGACACCGTTTCACCCTCACCGACGACAATGTTGATCTCATTTTCGAGGTGGAAATGCCCGCTGACGCTGGAAACAGCGGCGACGGTCAGCTCAACCTGAATGTCGCAGCCGGCGGCGCAGATGGCGAAATGGAACTCTATGGTGTCCACGTCGAGCCGAAGGGCGACGCGGGCGACACGTGAGGCGCACGAAGGGGAATGCACTGTTCCCCCTCAAGACCGCTCATGTCTCTTTCATCAGTCCAGAAGGTCGGGCCCCTGGCCGATGATGTCGTGATCAATCTCGCCGATCGCCTCACGGTCCTTTCCATCATATTGCAGATGCAGAAGAATGTGGCGGATGACATTCAGCCGTGCACGGCGTTTGTCGTTGGCCCGCACCACCGTCCATGGTGCCTGTCCGCTATGCGTTTCCAGCATCATCTGGTCGCGCTTTTGCGTGTAATCGTCCCACTTGTTCAGCGCGGCGATATCCATGGGCGAAAGCTTCCACGTTTTCAGCGGATCGTTGGCGCGGTCGTGGAAGCGTTTGAGCTGCATCTCTCGACCGATATTCAGCCAGAACTTGAAGAAATGAATATCGTCATTGACGATCATCTGTTCAAAATTGGGAACTGCCTTCAGAAAGGCGCGATGCTCTTCCGGGGTGCAAAAACCCATCACCGGCTCCACACCGGCGCGGTTATACCATGAGCGGTCGAAGGCCACGAACTCGCCGCCGGAGGGAAAATGCTCCACATAACGCTGGAAATACCATTGCGTACGCTCTTTTTCCGTCGGCTTGGAAAGCGCTACCGCCCGCGCTGAACGCGGGTTCATATATTGCAAGGTCGCCGCAATCGTGCCGCCCTTGCCGGCAGCGTCGCGTCCTTCAAAGAGCGCCATCACACGCCCGCCGGTCGCCTGCAGCCAATATTGAACCTTCACAAGCTCCTTCTGCAGATCGTAGAGCTCCTTTTCGTACTTCTTCTTGGAGAGCTTTTTCCTGTAAGGGAAATTGCCGGATGCAAGCGCCTCTTCTTCCACCCAGTCCGGCAGGTCGGGATCATCGACGTCGAATGTCCGTGTCTTGCCGTTGATGAAGATTTCGGTTTTCCTGCTTTCGCTATCGCCCATGGTTCCCGCCATATTTTTCGGTCTTTGACGGAGGCAGGATGGCCATAAGCGCGACGCGAATTCAACCCGGCCTACAAATAAAAACTGTCATATGAATCGGCTAGACCATGCTTTCAAAATCTCCCGCATGGTGTTGAAACGTGTTATGGCATCAAAAGGTAGTGGAATTGGTCGAGGCCGGAATGGATAGCGATACAGGCGATGAAGAACGCTCCGGCCGTGGCGGGGTGATTGTTCTTCTGGCCGTTCTCGCCGCCACTGCCGCTGCCGTTTTGGGCGTCCATTGGGCTGTTTCGGTTCTCTTTGCCACGGTGGTCGCCGCCGCTGTGCTCATCCGCGCCCCAAGCCGCCGCAAAACCGCTGAAAAGATTGATGTCTTTTCCGGCGAGGCCGACAGGCTGGCCGGGATCAAGGGCGCATTGGCGGCCACCGATATGCCGCTTTATCTTCTCGATGCCCGCGAGAATATTGTCTTTGAAAACCCGGTGGCTGCAAAAACCTTCGGGGAAGGGCCGGTCGGCCAGCATGTCAGTTTGCGAAACCGCTCGCCTGCTATACTCGATATGGTGCGCGAGACCATTGCAGCCGGAAAATCGACCGAGGTCGAATATTCCGAACGCCTGCCATCGACCCAGGTCTATGCCGTCAATTGCGCCGAGGTCGCCGCATCTGTTCAAGGTAGTGGCGTTGCGCGCTATTTTGTTTTGTCCTTCCGCGACATTTCCGAAACGCGCCGGCTGGACCGCATGCGCTCCGACTTTGTTGCCAATGCCAGCCATGAGCTGCGCACGCCACTCGCTGCTGTGGGTGGTTTCATTGAAACGCTGCAGGGGCCGGCGCGCAAGGACCCCAAGGCTGCGGAAAAGTTCCTCGGCATCATGATGGAGCAGGTCAACCGCATGAACCGTCTGGTTGACGATCTCCTGTCGCTGTCGCGCCTCGAGCTGAAGGCGCATATTGCGCCCTCCGAGAAAGTCGATCTCGGCCCTCTGCTCGGGCAGGTCCGCGATGGGCTTACCCATCTGGCCAATGATCTGGACGTAGAATTGAGACTTCACCTGCCGGAAAACCCGGTCGTCGTCACCGGCGACCGCGATGAATTGATGCAGGTTTTCGAAAATCTCATCCAGAATGCCTGCAAATACGGGCAGGAAGGTAAGAAGGTCGATATCACGCTGGGCGGCGGCGGTGAAACACCGGTCGAGGTCACTGTGCGCGACTACGGGCAGGGCATTCCCGCCGAACACATTCCGCGCCTTACCGAGCGCTTCTATCGCGTCAGCGTGGAGGCCAGCCGCTCCAAAAAAGGCACCGGTCTCGGCCTCGCCATCGTCAAACATATCCTCACCCGCCACCGCGCCCGCCTGATCGTGACCTCAAAAGAGGGGGAAGGATCTGCTTTTACGGTCCGTTTTTGACATATAAAGTCACATAACTTCGCAGACGTCAGAAATACCATAATAATTTCAAATAGATAATATGTCACAAATGTTTCACCAAAGTGACATAAAAGGTATGCTGCAACTGGCTAGAGAATGGCTAGCCTGAAGGAGGCAAACGGCGGCAGGCCGCCGGATTTTGAATTCAAGCCCATAAACGGGAGACTTTTATGAACGCTCTTAAGATCACCATCGCCGCGCTCGCAGCTTCTGCTGCTTTTGCCGGCGCCGCAGTGGCTCGCGACAACATCCAGATCAAGGGTTCCTCTACGGTTCTGCCTTATGCATCGATCGTTGCTGAAGCATTCGGCGAAAACTTCGATTTCCCGACGCCTGTTGTTGAAGGTGGCGGTTCGGGCGCTGGCCGTAAGGCTCTGTGCGAAGGCGTTGGCGAAAACACCATCGACATCGCCAACTCCTCTTCCCGTATCAAGCAGTCCGATATCGACACCTGCAAGGCCAATGGCGTTAACGAAATCCAGGAAGTGCGCATCGGTTACGACGGTATCGTTTTCGCCTCTGACATCAACGGTCCGTCCTTCGCGTTCACCCCGGCTGACTGGCACAAGGCTCTGGCTGCCAAGGTTGTTGTAGACGGCAAGCTCGTCGACAACCCCTACAAGAAGTGGAACGAAATCAACTCTGATTTCGCTGACCAGGACATCCTGGCTTTCGTACCGGGCACCAAGCACGGCACCCGCGAAGTGTTCGACGAGAAGGTGATCGTTGCTGGTTGTGAAGAAGACGGCACGCTGGAAGCCCTCAAGGCTGAAAACAACGGCGACGAAAAGGCTGCTGAAAAGGCTTGCATGCAGCTGCGCACCGACGGCGTCTCTGTTGACATCGACGGCGACTACACTGAAACGCTGGCTCGCATCGACGCCAACAAGAACGGCATCGGCGTTTTCGGTCTGTCTTTCTATGAAAACAACACCGACAAGCTTCAGGTTGCAACCATGTCTGGCGTAACGCCGTCGACCGAAACCATCGCTTCTGGCGAGTACCCGGTTTCCCGTCCGCTTTACTTCTACGTCAAGAACGCACACCTCGACGTGATCCCTGGCCTCCAGGAATATGTTGAGTTCTTCGTTTCCGACGACATGGCTGGCCCGAACGGCCCGCTCGCAGCTTACGGTCTGGTTTCCGATCCGGAACTCGCAAAGACCCAGGAAGCTGTCAAGAACCGCACCCCGATGGGTCCCCTGAACTAAGTTCAGTTTCGAACGAAGGCTGGTGGCGCGTTGGTGCGCCATCAGCTTGTTTTCTGGAAAAGAGTTGGAAATATGAGCGCGGGAATTCTGATCGTCGTCATACTGGGCATAGCTGTGCTCGGCTTCATACTCGGAAGACAGCGCGCCCTGTCCCTTGCTGCGCGCGATAACGTCAAATTGCATTCGCTTCCTGGCTATTACGGCCATTCGGTCGCGCTTTTTGCTGCCGTTCCTGCCTTTCTCCTCATGATCGCATGGCTGTTCATTCAGCCAATTCTGATCGAAACCGGCGTCAGCCGGATGATCCCCGACAGTGTCATTCCCGATGGCGGTGCCCGCAGCCTGGTCATGGCCGATGTTCACCGCATCGCCGATGGGCTGGATGTGCTGGCCGAAAAGGGCGGATTGAGCGAAGAAGAGCTCTCCCGCATGCGTGCCGATTTCACCAATGTACGCTCGCGTCTGGCCGAAGTGGGTGTTGCGGTGGGCTCCGACATCCCGGTTCCGGTGCTTGACGCAGCGCGTGAATATCGCGACGCCAAGCATCTCGGTTCCAGCCTGATGGTCTTTGCCGTTCTTGTGGTTTCGATCGTCTTCGCTGCGATCGCCTACAGCCGCGTTCGTCCTGAGATGCGCGCACGAAACGTCAGCGAATCCTTTATCAAGGCGCTGCTGATGGGCTCGTCGCTGGTCGCGATCCTCACGACCTTCGGCATCGTTGCATCGCTTCTGTTTGAATCGATCCACTTCTTCCAGATGTATCCGGCGAAGGACTTTTTCTTCTCGCTGACCTGGAACCCGCAGTTCCGCGGCGGTTCTGACCTCGGCATTATCCCGCTTCTCTGGGGCACGATCTACGTCTCCTTCGTCGCCCTTCTCTTCGCGGTGCCGGTTGGATTGATGATCGCCATCTATCTCGCCGAATATGCTGGCAAGACGGTCCGCAGCCTTGCCAAACCGGCCATTGAAATTCTCGCCGGCATTCCGACGATCGTTTATGGTCTCTTCGCGCTGATCACGGTTGGCCCTTTCCTGCGCGATTGGCTTGCCCAGCCGCTCGGTCTTGGCAACTCCTCGTCTTCGGTGCTGACAGCCGGCCTCGTCATGGGCATCATGCTGATCCCCTTTGTCAGTTCGCTCTCCGACGACATTATCAACGCGGTTCCGCAATCGCTGCGCGACGGTTCCTATGGCCTTGGTGCCACGCAGTCCGAAACCATCAAGCAGGTTATCATGCCGGCCGCCCTTCCGGGCGTCGTGGGTGCCATTCTTCTGGCCGCCAGCCGTGCCATCGGTGAAACCATGATCGTGGTCATGGGCGCGGGTGCAGCCGCCAGAATGGACCTCAACCCACTGGAAGCCATGACGACCGTGACGGTGAAGATCGTCAGCCAGCTGACGGGCGACACCGAATTTGCGAGCCCTGAAACGCTCGTTGCCTTCGCGCTGGGTCTGACGCTTTTTGTCTTCACTCTGTGCCTCAATGTTCTGGCCCTCGTCATCGTGCGCAAATACCGGGAGCAATACGACTAATGACCGACGCAACCGCAACGCTCTCAAACAACAACGTGCGCCAGGTTGGCGGCTCGCTGCTGGTTCTCGATGAACGCACGAAGAAGCGCAATGCCGCAGAGGCCCGCTTCCGTCGTATGGGGCAGATCGCCGTCATGATCGGCGTCCTGGCGCTCATCGGTCTCCTGGCCTCCATCCTCAGCAATGGCCTGTCCTCTTTCCAGCAGACCTACATCGCAGTCGATATTCATCTTGATGCCGCAAAGCTCGACAAGTCTGGCAATCGCAATCCTGACGAGATCGCCAAGGTAACCACATTCGGTTACATGCCGCTGATCCAGGAGGCGATTAAGAAGAAGATGGCAGCTGAGGGCATTTCCATCGATGGTCTGAACGCCAAGGCGGCCGCGGAACTGATTTCCAAGGAAGCACCGGCCACGCTGCGCAACTATGTTCTTTCCCATATCGACGCGATTGGCACGACTGTTCCCTTCAAGCTTCTGGCGTCGGGTCGTATCGACGGATACTACAAGGGCCGCGTGACCATGGCGTCCGCCGAGCTGGACAAGAACGTGTCCCCCGAACAGCTCAAACTGGCGGACGAGTTGAAACAGGCCGGCATTTTGACGACCGCATTCAACTGGGATTTCTTCACCGCGCCTGATGCCTCCGACACGCGTCCGGAAGCTGCCGGCCTCGGCGTCGCAATCCTCGGCTCGGCCTATATGATGCTGATCGTGCTGGTCCTGTCGCTTCCCATCGGTGTGGCCGCCTCGATCTATCTGGAAGAGTTCGCCCCGCAAAACCGCCTGACCGACTTGATCGAGGTGAACATCGCCAATCTGGCCGCCGTTCCATCCATCGTTTTCGGTATTCTGGGCCTTGCCGTCTTCATCAACTATGCCGGCCTGCCGCAGTCTGCGCCTATCGTTGGTGGTCTGGTGCTGACCCTGATGACGCTGCCGACGATCATCATCGCCACGCGTGCTGCATTGAAGGCTGTGCCGCCGTCCATTCGCGATGCAGCCCTTGGCGTCGGCGCTTCGAAAATGCAGTCCATTTTCCACCACGTTCTGCCGCTGGCGATGCCGGGCATTCTCACCGGCACGATCATTGGTCTGGCACAGGCGCTGGGTGAAACCGCACCGTTGCTTCTCATCGGCATGGTGGCCTTCGTTCGCGAATACCCCGCCGCTCCTCCGGAGGGCTTCTTTGATCCGGCCTCGGCTCTGCCGGTGCAGGTTTACAACTGGACCCAGCGCGGCGACCCGGCCTTCGTGGAGCGCGCATCCGGTGCCATCATCGTACTCCTGGTGTTCCTGGTTATGATGAACCTGATTGCAATCATTCTTCGCCGTCGCTTCGAGCGTCGCTGGTAAAGGGGAGACATGGCCATGAACGATGCTACGATGAACAACGCGCTTATGAGTAATGTAAAAACGACGACGAAAGCAGACGTCATGACAGAATCGAAAATCTCCGCCAAAAACGTTCAGGTGTTTTACGGCGAGAAGCACGCCATCAAGGACGTGAATATCGAAATCCGCCCGCGCTCGGTCACCGCCTTCATCGGCCCGTCGGGCTGCGGCAAGTCGACCTTCCTGCGCTGCATCAACCGCATGAACGACACGATCGATATCTGCCGCGTTGAAGGTGACATCGCCATCGATGGCGAAAATGTCTACGACCCCAAGGTCGATCCGGTGCAGCTGCGCGCCAAGGTGGGCATGGTGTTCCAGAAGCCGAACCCGTTCCCCAAGACGATTTATGAAAACGTCGCCTATGGCCCGCGCATTCACGGTCTGGCGCGCAAGAAATCCGAGATGGATGAGATTGTCGCGACCTCCCTGCAGAAAGCCGGTCTCTGGAACGAAGTGAAGGACCGCCTCGATGCGCCCGGCACCGGCCTTTCCGGTGGCCAGCAGCAGCGCCTTTGCATTGCGCGCGCCGTTGCCGTCAGCCCTGAAGTCATTCTGATGGACGAACCCTGCTCGGCGCTTGACCCGATCGCGACTGCAAAAGTGGAAGAGCTGATCCACGAACTGCGGGAAAACTACACGATCGTGATCGTAACGCACTCCATGCAGCAGGCCGCTCGCGTTTCCCAGCGCACCGCCATGTTCCACCTTGGCGAACTGGTTGAGGAAGACGACACCGACAAGATGTTCACCAATCCGAACGACCAGCGCACACAGGATTACATCATGGGGCGGTTCGGCTGATCCGAATTCAGCCGCAACCCGTGATCTCAAAAAGGCAGAAACGCAATGACAAATTCGCACATCACATCCGCCTATGACGAAGAGCTGAAATATCTGACCCGCCGGATTTCGGAAATGGGCGGACTGGCCGAGCAGATGGCCGCAGACGCCGTCCGCGCGCTCGTTACCGGCGACGCCGCACTCGCCCAGAAGGTCATCTCCGAGGACGTCGTGCTCGACAATGCCGAGCGCGAAATCATCGACAAGGCCGTGGTTACCATCGCCAAGCGCCAGCCCATGGCCGCCGACCTGCGCGAAATCATGGGTGCCATCCGCATCGCCGCCGATCTGGAGCGTGTGGGTGACCTTGGCAAGAACAACGCCAAACGCGTGATCGCCATCCAGCAGTCTGGCGTGCCGCGCGCCCTGGCCCGCGGTCTCGAGCATCTGTCCGAACTGGCGCTGATGCAGCTGAAGGAAGTGCTGGACGTTTACGCGACCCGCTCGGCGCAAAAGGCGGAATCGATCCGCGACCGCGACGAGGAAATCGACGCGATGTACACCTCGCTTTTCCGCGAGCTCCTGACCTACATGATGGAAGATCCCCGCAATATCACGCCCTGCACACACCTGCTCTTCTGCGCGAAGAACCTGGAGCGCATCGGCGACCACGCCACCAATATTGCAGAATCGATCTACTACATCACGACCGGCTATCAGCCCGAAGGTGAACGCCCGAAGCATGACGACAGTGTTTCCGTGGCCGTGACGCCCGACGCCTGAATGCCGCCTGCCGAATAAGGAGCGACGGTTTTGCAGCCGAAAATTACCGTTGTTGAAGACGAAGAAGCCCTGAGCGTTCTGCTCAGATACAATCTTGAAGCCGAAGGCTACGATGTGGAAACGATCCTGCGGGGGGACGAGGCCGACATCCGCCTTCAGGAACAGGTGCCCGACCTTCTGATCCTCGATTGGATGCTGCCGGGCGTGTCCGGCATCGAGCTTTGCCGCCGCCTGCGTCAGCGTGGTGCGACCGAGCGCATGCCGATCATCATGCTGACCGCCCGCGGCGAGGAAAGCGAGCGGGTGCGGGGCCTGTCCACCGGTGCCGACGACTATGTCGTCAAGCCGTTTTCGACCCCGGAACTGATGGCGCGGGTGCGGGCCATGCTGCGCCGCGCCAAGCCCGAAGTACTCTCCAGCGTATTGAAATGCGGCGAGATCGAACTGGATCGCGATAGCCACCGCGTACACCGCAAATCGCGAGAAATCCGTCTCGGTCCGACCGAATTCCGCCTGCTGGAATTCTTCATGGCCGCACCGGGCCGGGTCTTTTCCCGCGCCCAGCTTCTCGATGGCGTTTGGGGTCACGACATTTATGTCGATGAGCGCACAGTGGACGTCCATGTCGGACGCCTGCGCAAGGCGCTCAACATTTCCAACATGAAAGACGTCATCCGCACCGTACGCGGGGCGGGCTATTCCATGGAAAGCTGACACGCCCCGTTTTTCCCGTCCTGGCTGCGGAGACGGGACCAGGGTGAGGGGCATTCTCGGCGTTTTCAATGCGCTTATGATCTTTCGAGCCCTTTTGGCTTGCATCCGCTTTCCGCTATTTCATCCCCATCCGACCGGTTCATAGGCGCTGCCCCTCATCAATCCCTCTTCGTTTTGCACTTGCCAGAGACAAGGGGCGGCGAGCTGACTTTTCCTCTTCTCTGGGCGAAGAGACTGGGGGTCCCCTCCCTTCGTCTTGGTCGGCTTGACGCGACCATCCACCCTTCGGCCTGTGTGTGGATCCTCGGCTCAAGGCCGAGGATGACGGGGGATGTGGTTGGCGCGGTGTCAAACAACGTCTTTCCCTCATTTTCTGCACCCCAACCCCGGCAAGCGGATCGCTTCCGGGTTTCGCATCATTCTCTCGTTTCGACCCCATTCAGGATCGGATGGGGCGTTTTGTGCGCCACATTGTTGTTAGTTTATGATGCGCACAAAGCGCCCCGCCTTCAGTTGTTTTTGAATTGCAAACTTGGTGATCAACGCCCGGTTCTCCTTCTCCTCCGTAGAGGTATCCAGATAAAGGCACGAACCGTGTCTTAGCTTATGCAGGCCAAGCCTGCACGTCGGAGGGGGCTGCCTTACCCTGATCTCCGCCGGGTCACCGCTTCTTGCAAAACCCCGGTGCGAACATTCCCGTTTGAATGTCCAATGGCCTCTTCGGCAAGAGCCCATATCCGAGGCCTGCGTCTGCCCCCGAACCCAGAACCGGCCCCACTCGCCACAGCGCCCTGTGGTGTATCCGTGCGGGACGGGCGTATTATGGATGGGGTTTGAGAGGGCGGGGATGAAAAAATAGTTATGCGATTGATTTTGCTTGTCTGAGGGCTGCGTTTATCCCCGTTTTGGCGGGGGCGCATGATGACCAGCCCTCACCCTGAGGAGGCCGAAGGCCGTCTCGAAGGGCGAGGGCGGGTTGTTGCACGATAGGGGCCAGCCTGACCCTTCGAGGGTCGCTGCGCTCCCACCTCAGGATGAGGCTGGAGGATGGCCGGTGCTCGATGCAGGCCTCCCTTTGAGAGCTTGTTGCCTAACGTCACAATCCGTGACAGCCTAAAATTTGTATTTGGGGGCATGCAATGGAAGTCACGGTTTATATTCTGCGGTGCCGGGATGGGTCTTATTACACTGGCCTGACCAAGCAGAATATCGAGGCGCGGCTTTGGGAGCATAATGAAGGTATCTACCAAGGCTACACTTTCAAACGCCGCCCGGTGGAACTGGTTTTCATGGAAGTCTACGACCGTATCATCGATGCTATTGCGCGGGAACGACAGATCAAAGGCTGGAACCGGCGCAAGAAGGAAGCGTTGATTGCGCAGAATTATGAAGGTCTGCCGGATTTGTCGCGGCGTGGGCCGATGGGGAAGGTTGAGTAGCCCTCATCCTGAGTTGGCAGCTTTGCACCGACCTCATCCTGAGGAGGCCGTAAGCCGTCTCGAAGGACGGGGGCGGGTGGTTCGAACAGTATGGGGCCAGCCTCGCCCTTCGAGGCCTGCGCTTGCGCTCCGGCACCTCAGGGTGAGGCTGGGGGAAATTGGTGCCGTCCCTTGGTCTTCGCTCCTTGTGGAGAAGGTGGCCACCCGCGCCATGCCTCCAGCAAGCGCAAGAAAACATGGGTCGGATGAGGGGTTCTCATGATGACGCCGTGGGAACCCCTCATTGTCACGCTGCGCATGACATTTCTCCTCAAGGGGAGAAAGGAGGATTGCAGCCCTGCAGAAAGTCCTAGCCATGCTTTTGGAGGCAGGCGCGATGACTAGCCCTCATCCTGAGGAGGCCGTAAGCCGTCTCGAAGGACGGGGGCGGGTGGTTCGAACAGTATGGGGCCAGCCTCGCCCTTCGAGGCCTGCGCTTGCGCTCCGGCACCTCAGGATGAGGCTGGGGGAAAATTGGTGCCGTCCCTTGGTCTTCGCTCCTTGTGGAGAAGGTGGCCACCCGCGCCATGCCTCCAACAAGCGCAAGAAAACATGGGTCGGATGAGGGGTTCTCATGAGGGCGCAGTGGGAACCCCTCATTGTCACGCTGCGCGTGACATTTCTCCCCAAGGGGAGAAAGGAGGATTGCAGCCCGGCAGAAAATCCTGGCCACGCTTTTGGAGGCAGGCGCGATGACTAGCCCTCATCCTGAGGAGGCCGTAAGCCGTCTCGAAGGACGGGGGCGGGTGGTTCGAACAGTATGGGGCCAGCCTCGCCCTTCGAGGCCTGCGCTTGCGCTCCGGCACCTCAGGGTGAGGCTGGGGGAAATTGGTGCCGTCCATGACATTTCTCCCCAAGGGGAGAAAGGAGGATTACAGCCCGGCAGAAAATCCTGGCCACGCTTTTGGAGGCACGCGCGATGACTAGCCCTCATCCTGAGGAGGCCGAAGGCCGTCTCGAAGGACGGGGGCGGGTGGTTCGAACAGCATGGGGCCAGCCTGACCCTTCGAGGCCTGCGCTTGCGCTCCGGCACCTCAGGGTGAGGCTGGGACCGTGCTTAATTTCGGTGAATGCCACTTGGCGAGCATGGGAAGGTCCTTATTTGTTGCTCAAGCCGAAGCAGCTTTGCAAAAAGGACAAATCCCACCAACGGCGGGTAAGTCGAGGGCGGTCCGTAAAGATTTTGTTTGGCGGCTCAATATCGAGTGTGACTTTTTTCATCACGGCATCAAGTTCATCGAAATTCGCCAGCGTAGACATGCCTTCCTGTTCAAAACACATTTGGCTCGCTCCATGCCATCGAATTCCCAATGCTGGGAGCGAATGAAAGAAACCATTTAGATTGTTGCTCTCAAAAGGAGCGGTTTTGTCACCATTGAAACCAACATAATTCCAGCTAAGAAGCCAGTAGGGCCAGGGTTTTTTCTGCGCTGAATACAGAGTAACTAAAGCTCGGGCGATGGCTTTCTCAATTGTCGTTGGGTCGGCTTTGTCCAAGTCCGCGTAGATAGAATGGTCGTGCCTTTTGGGGTGGGTAACTTCGTTCCGAACATTTTTGAAATGGTCGAAAAATTGCCAAAAATCGGGCTCGAACGATATTTCACGACCGGCAATTTCCGAAGGCCATTTAGTTGCCTTGTCTCTTAAGCTACCCCACCTCAGAGTGCGAAAGATGGCTTCTTCGGGTTCCCCGGACATCGAGTTGCGTTTCGCTGAATTTAATGCTGACTCAATTGTGCACTCCGAGAAATATAAGAGTGTTCGGATATGGTGATCGCGCATAAACTCGCTGGTAGCCTCACGAGCCGATGCAGCAGAAATTCCTACCGAACTAAAATAGTGCCAAGTTATATTGGTGTTCCAACGCCAGTATCCGCTTTCAGACATGTTCTGGCACTCCAGTCAGTTGCTCGCCCCCTCAATCATTCCTCTTCCTACCCTCAACCAAATCCATCACAGCCCGCGCCGCATCCAGCACATTGGTCCCCGGCCCGAACACCGCGGCCACACCGGCATCATACAGGAACTGATAATCCTGCCGTGGGATAACGCCGCCGACGACGACGATGATCTCGCCGCCGCCATTGGCTTTCAGCGCCTCGATCAGCTGCGGGGCGAGCGTTTTGTGGCCGGCGGCCAGTGATGACATGCCCACCACTTGCACTTGCGATTTCACCGCCAGATCGGCGGCTTCCTCGGGCGTCTGGAAGAGGGGACCGG
The DNA here is from genome assembly GCF_024055895.1 of Rhizobium sp. L1K21. Lineage (GTDB taxonomy): Bacteria > Pseudomonadota > Alphaproteobacteria > Rhizobiales > Rhizobiaceae > Ensifer_A. The sequence continues at coordinate 196,854 of NZ_JAMXLE010000002.1, read as the reverse complement.
CGAGCACGTCGAAGCCGATGTCGCCGAAGGCGGAGGATATGACTTTGGCGCCGCGGTCGTGGCCGTCCTGGCCGAGCTTGGCGACCATGATTTTCGGCTTGCCGCTTGTCTTGGCATAATCGGCGATGCGCGCGGTGAGCTGGGCCATTTCGGGGTCGCCCTTATAGGCCTCGTCATAAACGTGGTGGACGACTTCAGGCACTGCGGCGTGGTCGCCGAAGGCCGAGCGCATGGCGTCGGAAATTTCGCCGACGGTGGCGCGCGCGCGGGCCGCTTCGACGGCAGCGGCGAGAATATTGCCCTGGCCGGTTTCGGCAACTTTGGTGAGCGCGGCAAGGGCAGCCTCCACGGCCTTGCTGTCGCGGCGGCGCTTGGTGTCTTCAATGCGCTTGATCTGCGCGGTGCGCACGGCGGCATTGTCGATGTCGAGAATGTCGATGGCGGTTTCTTCTTCCAGGCGATATTTGTTGACGCCGACGATCACCTCGTCGCCGCGGTCAATGGCTGCCTGTTTGCGGGTGGCGGCTTCCTCGATCAGGCGCTTGGGCAGACCGTCATTGACCGCCTTGGTCATGCCGCCCATGGCCTCGATTTCCTCAATCAGCGCCCAGGCCTTGGTGGCCAGTTCGTTGGTGAGGCTTTCGACATAATAGGAACCGGCCAGCGGATCGACGACGTTGGTGACGCCGGTTTCGTGCTGCAGGATGAGCTGCGTGTTGCGCGCAATGCGGGCTGAAAATTCCGTCGGCAGGGCAATCGCCTCATCGAAGGAATTGGTGTGCAGCGACTGGGTGCCGCCAAGCGCTGCGGCCATGGCTTCATAAGCGGTGCGCACGATATTGTTGTAAGGGTCCTGCTCGGCCAGTGACACGCCCGATGTCTGGCAATGCGTGCGCAGCATGAGCGAGCCGGGCTTTTTCGGGTTGAATTCCTTCATGATGCGCGACCAGAGAAGACGCGCAGCGCGCAGCTTGGAAGCCTCCATGAAGAAATTCATGCCGATGGCAAAGAAAAAGGAAAGGCGGCCGGCAAAGGCATCGACATCCAGCCCCTTGGCAAGCGCGGCACGCACATATTCGCGGCCATCGGCGAGCGTGAAGGCAAGCTCCTGCACCAGCGTCGCACCCGCCTCCTGCATGTGATAGCCGGAAATGGAAATGGAGTTGAATTTCGGCATTTCGGCTGCCGTATATTCAATGATATCGGCAACGATGCGCATGGAGGGTTCGGGCGGATAAATATAGGTGTTGCGCACCATGAATTCTTTGAGAATGTCGTTCTGAATGGTGCCGGAAAGCTGCGCGCGCGGCACGCCCTGTTCCTCGCCGGCAACGATGAAGGAGGCAAGCACCGGGATGACCGCGCCATTCATGGTCATGGACACGGAAATCTTCTCAAGCGGAATGCCGGAAAAGAGGATTTTCATGTCCTCAACGCTGTCGATGGCCACGCCCGCCTTGCCGACATCGCCGACCACACGCGGATGGTCTGAATCATAACCGCGATGGGTGGCAAGATCGAAGGCAACGGAGACGCCCTGCTGACCGGCGGCGAGCGCCTTGCGGTAGAAGTTGTTGGATTCTTCCGCCGTGGAGAAACCCGCATATTGGCGGATCGTCCAGGGACGGCCCGCATACATGGTGGCGCGCGGCCCGCGAAGGTATGGCTCGAAACCGGGGAGGGTGTCGGTGTTGTCGAGCTGGGCGGTGTCCTCAGCCGTGTAGACCGGCTTGACCGTGATGCCTTCGGGCGTTTCCCAATTCAGCGTGTCGGGATCAGCACCTTTCAGTTCCTTCGAGGCGAGGGCTTTCCAGTCTTCGAGTGTTGTCTTGGTCATTGATTTTCCTCCGGGTTTCCCCTCCCTCCGTCATCCTCGGGCTCGACCCGAGGATCCACGTCAGGGCTTGCGTTTGGATGGTCGGGTCAAGCCCGACCATGACGGGGTGAAGGGGTTAGCCCTCAAACTCCATGATCACTTCGTCCACGGCGAGCGACTGGCCAACCTCGGCCTTGACCGCCTTGATCACCGCGCGCTTTTCAGCTTTCAGCACGTTTTCCATCTTCATGGCTTCGACGATGGCGAGCGCCTGGCCTTCCTGCACCTCGTCGCCCTCGGCGACCAGAAGCGAGGAAATGAGGCCGGGCATGGGGCACAAAAGCAGGTTGGATGTATCCGGCGGCAGCTTGACCGGCATGAGCGCGGCAAGCTCTGCCACATGCGGGGCAAAGACCTGAACCTTCACATCAATGCCGCGCTGGCGCATGCGGAAACCACCGGGCGCGGGCTGCACCTTGAAGGCGTAATCATGGCCTTCGATGGTCACGATGGCCATCTGCTCGCCAGGCTGCCAGGCCGTTTCCACCTGCGCAACATCACCACCATTGAGGCTGATGCCGAAGCCGGTTTCCAGATGCGTGATGGTGGCGGGAATGGCGGTCTCGCCAATGCGCACGACCTTATCCTTGCCATTGCCGGTGCCGACAGAAAAGCGCGCGCCGGAAATGCCCGCATTGCGCTCGGATGCGATGCGCGAAAGCGCAAGCGCAGCCTGGGCAAAACGATGCAGCGCTTCCTGATCCGGCTCGACCGGGCCAAAACCCTCGGGATATTCCTCGGCGATGAAGCCGGTGGAAAGGCGACCTTCGCGCCAGCGCGGATGCTGCATGAGGGCGGCGAGGAAAGGCAGGTTGTGGCCGATGCCTTCGACCTCGAAACGGTCCAGCGCGTCGGCCATCGCGTCGACGGCTTTCAGACGATCCGGCGCCCAGGTGCAGAGCTTGGCAATCATCGGGTCGTAGAACATGGAGATTTCCGACCCTTCTGTGACGCCGGTATCATTGCGCACCTTTGCTTCGCCCACGGAAACTTCCGCTGGCGGGCGATAGCGCGTGAGGCGGCCGATGGAGGGCAGGAAGTTGCGGTATGGATCCTCGGCATAAAGGCGCGATTCAATCGCCCAGCCATTGAGCTTTACATCCTTCTGGGTGAGCGCCAGTTTCTCGCCGTAGGCGACACGGATCATCTGCTCGACCAGATCGACACCGGTAATCAACTCGGTGACGGGATGCTCCACCTGCAGGCGGGTGTTCATTTCGAGGAAGTAGAAATTGCGGTTCTTGTCGACGATGAATTCGACCGTACCGGCACTCTGGTAATCCACTGCTTTTGCAAGCGCCACGGACTGTTCGCCCATGGCCTTACGGGTCTTTTCATCCAGGAACGGCGAGGGGGCTTCTTCAACGACTTTCTGGTTGCGGCGCTGGACCGAGCATTCGCGCTCGCCGAGATAGATGACATTGCCGTGGGCATCACCCAGCAACTGGATTTCGATATGGCGCGGCTCTTCAACGAATTTTTCGATGAAAATGCGGTCATCGCCGAAAGAGGAGGCTGCTTCGGATTTGGAGCGCTCGAAACCCTCGCGCGCCTCGGCATCGTTCCAGGCAATGCGCATGCCCTTGCCGCCACCGCCAGCAGACGCCTTGATCATCACCGGATAACCGATTTCACCGGCAATTTTCACCGCATGTTCGGCATCATCGATCAGGCCCATATGGCCGGGGACAGTGGAAACACCGGCTTCGGCGGCAATTTTCTTGGAGGTGATCTTGTCACCCATTGCCTCAATGGCTTTCACCTTGGGGCCGATGAAGACAATGCCTTCTTTTTCCAGCGCTTCGCAGAAGGAGGCGCGCTCGGAGAGAAACCCGTAACCCGGATGCACGGCCTCAGCACCGGTCTGCTTGCAGGCGGCGATGATCTTGTCGGCCACAAGATAGCTTTCAGCTGCGGGCGGCGCGCCGATATGGACGGCTTCATCAGCCATTTTCACATGCTCGGCGTTGCGGTCAGCGTCGGAATAAACGGCGACAGTGGAAATGCCCATCTTCTTCGCCGACTTGATGACCCGGCAGGCGATCTCGCCGCGGTTTGCAATCAGAATTTTCTTGAACATGATGCCCTTATGCCTCCCAACTCTACTTCTTTAGCTCGTAGAGTATGCCTTGATGTTTCTTGACCATGTCGAGGTCACCCAGTTTTTGGCCGATGCGCACCAGTCCCAGATGCGGCTCGGTGTCTTTCGGATCGCTGGCCGCAGCCTGTTCGAAATGGCCTCGCGCCTTGTTGTATTCGTTGCGCTGCTCGTAAATGCGGCCCCAATCAACCAGCAGATGAGCCTCATCGCCGAGAATGGACTGCGCCTTTTCAAAGTAGCGGTCGACGATGGCGTCCGCATCGCCGCGAATGCCGGTGGCGACGCCGAGGCCCCAATAGACAGCGCCATCAATTGGATTGATAAGCCAGGCCAGATTGAAGTGTTGAATGGCTGCGTCCAGGTCTTGCCGCGCAACACTTTCCCAACCGGCATTCATGGCCTTTTCAGCCGCCTTTTCAGGGCTGCCGGTCTCGCTGAGGAGCCTCTCGCTCGCCTGCTTTTGCGCCTGCGAAACCTCAGCCCCTTCCCAGAGTGGGGTTTCGGCTGCAATGGCGGCAAATGGTGCAGCCAGGCTGAACAGGAGTGTGCCTGCAAAAGCGAAGTGCCGTATGGATTTTTTGAGATGATTTCTAATCGTCTTCTCCATCACGCAGCCTCTGCCGCATAGGTTTCGAAACCGGAACGCCGCAATTCGCAGGCGGGGCAAGTGCCGCAGCCATAGCCCCACGCATGGCGCGTGGTGCGGTCGCCGCGATAGCAACTGTGGGTTTCTTCCAAAATGAGATAGACCAGCGGCTGGCCGCCAAGGTCTTCAGCAAGCTGCCAGGTGGCGGCCTTGGTGAGCCACATGAGAGGCGTGTGGATGACCTGACGCGTGTCGAGGCCGAGCGAGAGGGTCACCTGCAGGCTTTTCAACGTATCGTCGCGGCAATCGGGATAGCCGGAATAATCCGTCTCGCACATGCCGCCAACAAGGTGTTTTGCCTCGCGGCGATAGGCAAGTGCGGCAGCCGCGGTGAAAAAGAGAATGTTGCGGCCCGGCACGAATGTGTTCGGCAACCCGGCTTCCGTCATCTCGATTTCCATGTCGCGGGTGAGAGACGTTTCGGAAATCGCAGACAGCAAACCCATATCGATCATGTGATCGTCACCGAGCTTGTCCGCCCAGGCGGGAAACTGCGCCTTGAATTTTTCAAGGAAGGTGAGGCGCACATCAAGCTCGACACGATGGTTCTGACCATAATCGAAACCGACCGTTTCAACCGCGTCGAACTGCGCACAGGCCCAGGCAAGGCAGGTGGCGGAATCCTGTCCGCCGGAAAACAGAACGAGCGCCTTGTCGCCAATCATGCCCGCCACTCCATTCTGATCCGTTCCGGGGTGGAGGCGATCACCGAAAAACCCTCGCGCTCGTAAAAGCGCTTTGCATCAAGATTTGTCGTCAAGACCGACAACTGAACTGGGAGGTTGGCAGAGGTTGCGCGTGATTTGATATCATCAATCACGGCCCGACCGATCCCGCGCCGTCTGAACTCTGGGAGCAAATAAAGTCTCTGAACGAACAGGTATTCTTCTTTCCTGTTCAGCTTTCTGAGGCCGATCTCGCTCTTGTCCGCCAAGATGATTTCTACGCCCTCGGGGTCAAATTCCTCAAGCGTTGATCTCGGTCGCCAACTACCCCACAGCGCCTCGGCATAGCCACGCATTGCAGCCTCCTCCAAATTGAGGGTGAACTGCGCGTCTTCCTGCTTAGCTGGGCGGTAGGAGACGGGTTGCATCAAACCTCCAGCACGTCTTCAAAAGCTTCGGGGAAGTTTTTGCGGGCCACGTCTTCGTTGATCTTGAGCATGGCTTGATAGGAGGCGGGGTCGAATGGCTTTTCGGCAGCCACGACCTCGCGCCCGAAAAGGCGCGAGAGACGTCCGGCATCGAGATTGCCGCGTTCGAAGGGTTCAGCCCCGAAATGGTGCCAGAGCGAATGCAGGAAGGCCACATCGGCCTGCGCTTCGGTTTCATCGCGGCTGACATGGCGGGGCCGCTCCACGATCTTGGCAATGCCTTTGGGATTGGCGCGCCGGATCGTGAACTGCCAGCCTGTTTTGGGCAGACCGGAAGGAAAGCCGCGATGTTTGGTCATTTCGGGGAGTTTTGCCATTCGTCTTCTCGTTAGCTCTTGTCGCCGATCTTGTCCTGCGTCTTCGTGTCGAAGTCGGAGGCATCGTGACGTTCGTGCAGCTGCATGGAGGGCTCGCCGAAGGTGCGGTTGACCATCGAGCCGCGCTCCACCGGCTTGCGGGCATAAAGCTGCTTGCGCCAGCGCTGCACGTGCTCGTATTCATCAACCGACAGGAAGTCGCCAGCATCATCATAGGCACCCTTGGCAGCCAGACGACCATACCAGGGCAGAATGGCCATATCGGCGATGGAGTATTCGTCGCCCGCGATGAACTCGTGATTGGCAAGCTGACGGTTAAGCACATCCATCTGGCGCTTTACCTCCATGGCGTAGCGGTCAATGGCATACTGGATCTTCACCGGCGCATAGGCATAGAAGTGGCCGAAACCGCCGCCGAGGAAGGGAGCGGATCCCATCTGCCAGAAGAGCCAGTTCATCACTTCAGCACGCTTGCGCGCGTCGGACGGCAGAAACGCGCCGAACTTGTCGGCGAGATAGGTCATCATGGAGGCGCTTTCGAAAAGCCGGATTGGCGCACCGCCATCCTTCGGCGCATGGTCCATCATGGCCGGGATTTTCGAATTCGGGTTCACATCCACAAAGCCGGAACCGAACTGGTCGCCCTCGTTGATCTTGATGAGCCAGGCATCATATTCCGCACCGGAATGGCCGCTCGCCAGCAGCTCTTCCAAAAGGATCGTCACCTTCTGGCCATTCGGTGTGCCGAGCGAATAGAGCTGGATCGGATGCTTGCCAACCGGCAGCTCCTTGTCATGCGTGGGGCCAGCAATGGGACGGTTGATATTGGCAAACGCCCCGCCATTGCCCGGCTCCCATGTCCAGACCTTCGGCGGCACATAGCCTGCGGGCAGGTTCTTCTCAGGCGGAAATTTGTTTTCGTCAGTCATGTGTGGGGTCCTTTTGGTGAAACGTTTTTGACGTTTCTCAATGTAGGTCCGGGGTTTGTGTTTCGTAGTGGCGGTTACGGGATTGTGAGGTCAATTTTTTTGATGGCCCCGATGTTGCAAAGCACTCGGGCCTCACCCTGAGGTGCGATGCGCAAGCATCGCCTCGAAGGGTCGCGTGCCCGCCCCCGTCCTTCGAGACGGCCTGTGGCCTCCTCAGGATGGGGGCTCTCGCGGGCGTTTGGCCTGTTGCAACATCGTTCATCTGTGCGGCACCGGGTCGCTTGATGCAGGTGCGTAGGGCTGCACATTGATCTCGCCCTCCCGAAGCCTTGCTTGGGCGATGTCATAGTTCGATTGCATCCGCATCAACGTGTCCATGCTGACCCCGAACGCCTTCTCAAGCCTCAGCGCCATTTCGGCGGACAGGCTGGAATGCTCGTTGAGGAAATTGGACAATGTGGGTCTAGCAACACCCAACACAATAGCGGCACCCGCCACGGACAAACCGGCAGGCTCGATAATTTCACTGCGGACGAAACCACCAACATGGGGTGGTTTGATCATGCGCATACCGTCAGTTTTCGTCATGTCGCTTACTCACTCCACGTCGCTGCTCTTGAATAATGAAACAAAGCTGTGCCCCAATGGTGTGAGCTGGGCATTAAATACAAAGCTTCGTTCGTCTCCTGCAACGAACGATGTTGCTTGCACCCAAACTAAGCCCAAAGCATCCAATTGGAGCAAAGCGGGTGCCTCATCGAAGTCTTTCAACTCAAATTCGTTTGCATTGGGTATATCTGCTCCATCGAAGAACAATGTAAAGCCACGCAACTTTTCGAGCACCGCGACGACGTCACTCTTGGGCACACGCGCTGCATCGTTGACTGTAAGCATAAATTCTTCGATTGCCGCTTCGCGCGTGAAATTTTGAATTTCGAAAAATGACCTTGCGGGTTCTCGCGCGGAAATCTCTTCGAGCAAGTGAGCTTGCCAGCCGTCAATTGATGCTAGCGTATCGATGTGCCATCTACGATTCTCACCTGGATTTGAGGCTTCAGCGGCCAATAGGTCGGCCCATCGTTGGATCATTTCTTCGTCCGTTGGATCTTCGAGCGATGCCTTTTCTAGGAGGGGCACCATGGTCTTCAGCGGGATAGCCTGGGCAACTTCTCCCTCTTCTTCGAGCCGCAGCCTTGCACGTCGCGCAATCTCAATAAGGACGTCTTCCCTTTGGAGTCTAATTTGATCTGCGCGCAGCCCTCTGGCTTCCGTAAATGGACGTATGGCATCTGTGAGGGCGTCAAATAGACGTCCCATTGATGAAGACGGGATTTCTCCTTTAATTTCGAGCTTGGCGCTGGCACCAAGATCAACATTTATCGGTAATGACTTCTCGTCCCCCATCAAACCCTCACAATGGAATACTATCGTGCTTCTTAAACGGTGCCTGCACCTGCTTCGATTTCAACATCTCAAATGCCCGCACCAAGCGCAGTGTTGAAAACAGAAAGTTCACCGCTTCGAAGAAGCCGCATTCTATGCGATATCCCCGGCCCATCATTCAGCCGCCTGCGAGGGAGGCACTGCGCCCGGGGCGGCACCACCGATGATGAGGGCTTTTGCGCTGATATATTCATCGATTTCCTCCCAGCCGACGGCGTCACCGAATGGCAGGATTTCCCATTTGGCGCGCTGCTCCGGGTTGGCCGCCTGAAGCCGGGGGTACCACCACAAGGGCGCTTCGATGCGTCGCCCATCCGCCATCTTGAAGATGATGAAGGCGTCCGAAACCTCGACCGCTTCGACCAGAAGCTGCTTTTCATCAATGTCCAAAGTAGTCATTCCAGGTCTCCAGAAACTGGGCTCTATTCTCTGCGATAACCGCCAGAATAGCATTGACTTCGTGGGCAGCAAAACCGGCATTTCTTGCGACGCGAAGGTCGGAAAGCCAAACTTTTAGCTGCTTTTTATCCTTCAAAACGTGAACATGTGGCGGCTCACCGATCTCCTTCGAGTAAAACAGGAATTTGTGTCCCTTCCAGTTCAGGAGCGTCGGCATCCGCCACCCTCACAACGGAATATTGTCGTGCTTCTTGAACGGTGCCTGCACCTGTTTTGTTTTCAACATCTCGAACGCCCGCACTACGCGCCGCCGCGTTGAATGTGGCATGATCACCTCGTCGATGAAGCCGCGTTCGGCGGCGACGAAGGGGTTGGCGAAGCGGTCTTCGTATTCCTTGGTGCGGGCGGCGATTTTTTCAGGCTGCCCGAGTTCCGAGCGGTAGAGGATTTCGGTCGCCCCTTTTGCACCCATGACGGCGATTTCGGCTGTCGGCCATGCGTAGTTGACGTCGGCGCGGATGTGTTTGGAGGCCATCACGTCGTAAGCGCCGCCATAGGCCTTGCGGGTGATGACGGTGACCTTCGGCACGGTGGCTTCGGCATAGGCAAAGAGGAGTTTTGCGCCATGCTTGATGATGCCGCCATATTCCTGAGCCGTGCCGGGCAGGAAGCCTGGAACATCGACAAGCGTAAGGATCGGGATGTTGAAGGCGTCGCAGAAGCGCACGAAACGGGCGGACTTCTTGGCGCTGTCGATATCGAGGCAGCCCGCCAGCACCATAGGCTGGTTGGCGACAACGCCGACTGTTGCGCCATTGAGCCGAATGAAACCGCAGAGAATGTTCTTTGCGTGGTCCTTCTGCACCTCGAAGAAATCGCCCTCATCGGCGATGCGGGCAATCACCTCGTGCATGTCATAGGGCTTGTTGGGGTTATCCGGAATGATCGTGTCGAGCGCCATCTCGATGCGATCCGGCCTGTCTGCGGTGGGCAGGACGGGCGGCTTTTCGCGGCTCGACAGCGGCAGGAAATCGAACATGCGGCGGATTTCGAGAAGCGCCTCGACATCGTTTTCAAACGCGCCATCGGCAACGGAGGATTTTTTCGCGTGGGTGGAGGCACCGCCCAGCTCTTCGGCCGTGACGATTTCGTTGGTGACGGTTTTGACCACATCCGGCCCGGTGACGAACATGTAGGATGTGTCCTTCACCATATAGATGAAGTCGGTCATGGCCGGCGAATAGACAGCACCTCCGGCACACGGCCCCATGATGACGGAAATCTGCGGCACGACGCCGGAGGCCTGCACATTGCGCCAGAACACTTCCGCATAACCGCCAAGCGAGGCCACGCCTTCCTGAATGCGCGCGCCGCCTGAATCGTTCAGGCCGATGACGGGTGCGCCGTTCTGCACGGCGAGATCCATGATCTTGCAGATCTTTTCCGCATGCGTTTCAGAGAGCGACCCGCCGAAGACGGTGAAATCCTGGGAGAAAACATAAACCGGGCGGCCATTGATCGTGCCCCAGCCGGTAATCACGCCATCGCCCGGAAACTTGGTGTCCTGCATGCCGAAATCGGTGCAGCGATGGGACTTGTACATGTCATATTCTTCAAACGAGCCTTCATCGAGAAGAACATCCAGCCGCTCGCGCGCCGTCAGCTTGCCCTTTTGGTGCTGTGTATCGATGCGCTTTTGGCCCCCACCCAGACGGGCCTGCTCGCGTCGTTCTTCAAGCTGTTCCAGAATATCCTGCATATCACTCCCCGGCAGTGGTCTTTACGATTGCGCCAACGATGCACTTAACCAATTGCAGCGTCAAAGAAAATGATTGAACGTGTGCGAATGTAGAATTATAAATTTGCAAAACGTAAATTGTGAATATGCAAAATGGCGACGGGAAAACTCTTCATTGGCCGCAAGGTCCGCGACATCAGGCAGGCGAATGATTTCACGCAGGCGCAATTTGCCAGCGTGATCGGCATTTCGACAAGCTATCTCAACCAGATCGAGAACAATCAGCGCTCGGTTTCGGCCGCCGTGCTCCTGTCGCTGGCAGAGAAGTTCCAGCTCGACATTTCCGAACTGGCCTCGGGTGAAAACGAGCGGCTTTTATCGGCGCTGTCGGAGGCGCTGACCGACACGCTGTTTGAGAATTATGCGCCGAGCGTGCAGGAGCTGAAGCTCGTCACGCAAAACGCGCCGGGGCTGGCGCACGCGCTGATTACCTGTCATCAGGCCTATCGGCGTCTTGGCGAACAGGTGGCGAGTTTCGACGACCGTCTGGGCGGGGCAGCGCAGGTGGAGCCGACGCCCTATGAAGAGGTGCGCGATTTCTTCCACTTCGTCGACAACTATCTGCACGAAATCGATGTGGCGGCGGAAGCGCTTGCCGAGCGTCTGGGTATCGGGCTTGAAGAGAATTATGCGCTTCTTTCGCGCTATCTGGAGCGTGAACATCAGGTGCGCACCGTGCGCGGCGCGGTCAACGACGAGGCGCTCAGGCGCTATGAACCCGCCAAACGGCTTTTGACGATCAGCCGCCACGCCAACGAGCCAACCCGCGATTTCCAGATGGCGCATCTGGTGGCGCAGCTGGCAGGGGCCGAGGTCATTGAGGCGACGCTGAAGGATACGGCATTCCGGTCGGCTGAAGCGCGCGAAATCTGTCGCATGGGCCTGCAGAACTATTTCGCCGGCGCGCTGATCCTGCCCTACAAGATGTTTCATCAGGCCGCGCGCGAATTGCGGCATGATATTGAACTCCTGGCATCCCGTTTCGGCGCGTCTCTGGAGCAGGTCTGCCATCGTCTGAGCACATTGCAGAAGCCGGGGCGCAAGGGTGTGCCGGTGTTTTTCGCCCGCATCGACCGGGCCGGCAATATCACCAAGCGGCACAGCGCTGCCAAGCTGCAATTCGCCCGCTTTGGCGCGGCCTGTCCGCTTTGGAACGCGCATCAGGCGTTCGAGACGCCCGGCCGGATCATCCGCCAGTTGGCTGAAACACCCGATGGTGTGCGCTATCTCTGTCTTGCCGTGCAGGTGCAGAAGGGCAGGCACGGCTATCACGCCAACCAGCCGAGCTTCGCGCTGGCCTTCGGTTGCGAAGTCTCCTACGCCAACACCTTCGTTTACGCAGATGGTCTCGATATCGAATCCCGTGCGGCTTACGATCCCATCGGCGTATCCTGCCGCATTTGCGAGCGCGCCAATTGCGAAAGCCGTGCCATTCCACCGCTAAAGCGCAAGCTGGCGATCGATCACAACGAGCGGCAGATGGTGCCATATCGGCTGGAGAGCTGAAGGCAAGACTGTTTGAGCAGTTCGCGTTTTCGAACCCCGAATTGCCGCGCTGTGTTAGGGATTTCTTCGTTTCTTTAACATATTAGAGGTTGCGGCCTCCTATGGGAGGTTGTGGAGGACTGAACTTAGGAGAACAGACTTGAAGAAGTTGATGGTAACTCTTTTCGCGCTAGCGCTCGCTTGGCCTGCTTTTGCGGATTCTATGACGGGAAGCGCATTGCAGAGCTTTATGAGCAACCGGAAAATGTCGTTTGACGCAGGCTCGGTAGCGACATTCGGCGGAGGCGCCGGTGGCGGCAAGGTGACGATGAAGCATAAGGGCAGCAAGGCCCTTACCGGCACCTACAAAGTCGGCTCCAAATCGGTCTCTATGAAGCTGAGCGATGGTTCGAGCCAAACCTTCACGGTGGAGGAGGTATCTAAGAACAAATATCTTCTGCGCTACACCAGTGGTCCTTACAAAGGAAAGAAGTTTACCTTCCGCTAATCCGGTGGAACGGCAAAACGTCACGCCCATTGAAACCCGCCCTTGTCCGGCGGGTTTTGTTTGCGCCCTCTCACGCTTGGGGCCACAATCTGGCCGCTCTCTGGCGATAATGTGCAAAAACAATGGGATCAAAAATCCCTGTCGTGCGTTTCATCTCCAAACGATGGAGAAAGCCATGAGTGACACACTGCTGTTTGCAATCACCGCCGGCGCATTTGCAGCCTATGTTTTCGCGATGGACTTCAATTGGACCTGGCGTCGCAACGACGATTGAGCCGGTTTTCCTGTCATGGTCGGCCGTTGCCGGCGTCGATTATTCCAAACAAAAAAAACGGGCCCCGAAGGACCCGCAGATTTGATTTACGCAGGAAGTCGTACTCAACGCGATGCGGCACGGCGGCGTTCGCCGGTTGGCTGATAGGCCAGCCGCGCATGGTAAGTGCAGTAGGGCGTATTTTCAGGCGAGTCATTGCCGCAGAAATGGAAATCCTCTTTCAGCGGATCGCCGACCGGCCACTTGCAGGTGCGCTCGGAGAGTTCCGTTAGCGCCAGCCGCCGTGAAATCGGCACGACCACATTGTCTGCACGATCAATCTCGATCTCTTCGAAAATGCTCGCATCGGGGTCCTGGCGAAGGGCTGTTGCACCAACAGAGCGCGGGGCCGAACGCGGCGCTGCCGGTCGCGATGTGGCGTTATAGCTCGGCGCACGCGGGGCCGGTGCCTGCCGCTTCGGCGCGCGCGGCGCGGCTGTGCCGCCGGCCTTTGCCCGGCCCGGCAAGGACAGACGGTGCACCTTGCCGATGACGGCATTGCGGCTCACGCCGCCCAGCTGCGCAGCAATCTGGCTGGCGCTCAGGCCCTCGGCCCACAGTTTCTTGAGTTTTTCTACCCGCTCGTCGGTCCAGCTCACGTTCATTCTCCTGTTCCGCTTCCCTAGACAGAATCCCTCACCATGGCCCGGAACCGATCCGGCGCCCGCTACGCTTGTACATATCGTGGTGACTAGGTCCGCCGCTCGCGTCTAGTAATCTTTTATTAACCTAGTAGGCGCGGGACTCCGTGACAAGAGTCCCGTGAATCGCTCGAATCGATTTTTCAACTTTTCCCCAACTTGATGGAGAAAATGCGCGCGCCTAAACCCGCATTTTGCGTGCGCGCTGCCCGGATTCCAAGGCTTTATTGACAATAAGGCGCGAAATGACGATAGTGCGCCCGCCGCCATAACTGGCGGCATTTTTGATTTAAGGTGGTCCTTCCACCCGCGGTCGAAACCCCTGAAAACAAAATCGTTCACGCGCTCCGGGAGACAAGAGCCATGGCAGACGCCTCTTCACTCTATAATAGCTATAACCGCATTCCGCTGCGGTTTGAGCGAGGTGAAGGCGTGTGGCTGATAACCGAGGATGGCGAGCGCTATCTGGATTTTGCCTCCGGCATTGCCGTCAATGCGCTTGGGCATGCCCATCCGCATCTGGTGGAAGAGCTGAAAAAGCAGACTGAAAAACTGTGGCACACCTCGAACCTTTATCAGTCGCCCGGACAGGAGCGGCTGGCAAAACGGCTGACCGATGTGACCTTTGCCGACCGTGTGTTTTTCACCAATTCAGGTGCCGAGGCCCTGGAATGCGCCATCAAGACCGCGCGGCGCTATTTCTTCTCCAAAGGCGAGCCGGACCGTTTCGAGATTATCACCTTTGACAATGCCTTCCACGGCCGCACGACCACGACCGTGGCAGCCGGCGGCACCGACAAATATATTGAAGGTTTCGGTCCCAAGGCACCCGGTTTTACCCGCGTTCTCTTTGGTGATCTGGATGCCGTGAAGGCGGCGGTCAGCGAAAAGACGGCTGGCATTCTGATTGAGCCCATTCAGGGTGAGGGCGGCATTCGCGCCGCCGACCACGCATTCCTGCGCGCTTTGCGCACGCTTTGCGATGAAAAGGGCATGCTGCTGATTTTCGACGATGTGCAGGGCGGTGTCGGCCGCACCGGAAAGCTCTTCTCCTACGAGGCGAGCGGTGTGGCGCCTGATATCATGGCGGTTGCCAAGGGTATCGGCGGCGGTTTTCCCGTCGGCGCGTGCCTGGCGACCGAAGAGGCCTCATCGGGCATGGTCGCCGGCACCCATGGTTCGACCTATGGCGGCAACCCGCTCGCCATGGCAGCCGGAAACGCGGTGCTGGATGTCGTTCTGGCGGACGGTTTTCTGGAGCATGTACGCGATGTGGCACTCGTCTTCCGCCAGGGGCTGGAATCGCTGAAAGATCGCTTTCCCAAAGTTATTGAGGAAATCCGCGGCGAGGGACTTTTCCTGGGCATCAAGACGAAAACGCCGAATGCGGACCTCCTGGCCGCCATGCGTGAGGAAAAGGTTTTGGGCGTGCTGGCAGCGGACAATGTGATCCGCATTCTGCCGCCGCTGACCACCACAGCCGAAGAAGCACGTGACGGGATCAACCGCATCGAACATGCGCTTGAACGCGTACAACAGGCCGCCGGCTAACCCAGTATTTCAGGAATTGAGTCATATGGCATCGGTAAAACATTTTCTGGACCTATCCGCCGTTTCCGCAGCCGATTTGCGGCTGATCATGGATGACGCGAAAACCCGCAAACAGGCGCTGAAAGCCGGCAAGGGCGACAAGCCGCTGGAAGGCAAGACGCTGGCCATGATTTTCGAAAAACCGTCGACGCGCACGCGCGTGTCCTTCGATGTCGGCATGCGCCAGCTCGGCGGCGAGACGCTGTTTCTTTCCGGCACCGAAATGCAGCTTGGCCGCGCCGAAACCATCGGCGACACGGCCAAGGTTCTCTCCCGTTTCGTGGATGCGATCATGATCCGCACCACCGACCATTCCCGCCTGCTGGAACTGGCCGATGCGGCGACCGTGCCGGTGATCAACGCCCTGACCGACGACACGCATCCCTGCCAGATCATGGCCGATATCATGACCTTCGAAGAGCATCGCGGGCCGGTGGAAGGCAAGACGATTGCCTGGACCGGCGACGGCAACAATGTGCTGCATTCCTTTGTGGAAGGGGCAGCCCGTTTTGGCTATCAGATGAACATGGCCGTGCCCATGGGATCGGAGCCGGAGGACCGGTTCCTGAACTGGGCGCGCAACAATGGCGGCAAGGTGATGCTGACGCATGATGCCGAGAAAGCGGTTTCCGGCGCTGACTGCGTGGTGACCGATACCTGGGTTTCCATGAACCAGGAACACAAGGCCCGCGGCCACAATATTTTCATGCCCTATCAGGTGAACCCCAAGCTGATGGAAAAGGCAAACGACAATGCACTCTTCATGCATTGCCTGCCGGCCCACCGCGGCGAGGAAGTGACCGACAGCGTGATCGACGGCCCGCAGTCTGTGGTCTTTGATGAGGCTGAAAACCGCCTGCATGCGCAAAAATCGATCCTGGCATGGTGCCTCGGCGCGATCTGATCGTTCCCGATTTGTGTGATTGCGCGCTTTTGTCCTATAAAGCGTCAAAGGAAGCCGCGTGGGCGTCGATGTTGAAAAACGGCGACGCCATGACCATCTAATCGGCAACTTTGCCATTTCTGGCGAAAAATCCCGATACACGTTGCGGCGACACGCTGGGTTTTGAAAACGGTTGCAAGGCCGCAGGAGTTTCTATGATGAGTGATGTGATGACTGCTGGTCTCGGCGAATTCGACCACGCCGGCGATGACAATGTTGTGCCGTTCCAGGTGGAAGGCCTTGATGTGCGCGGCCGCGCCGTGCAGCTCGGCCCCATGCTGGACGCCATTCTCGAGCGCCACAAATATCCAGCCCCCGTGGCCCGGCTTCTTTCCGAGGCCGTGGTGTTGACTGTGCTGCTTGGCACCTCGCTGAAATTCGAGGGCAAGTTCATTGTGCAGACACAAAGCGATGGCCCGGTGGATCTGCTGGTGGCCGATTTTGCAGCCCCTGACGCCGTTCGGGCTTACGCGCGCTTCGACGAGGAGCGGCTGGCGGAAGCCGTTGCCAACGGCCGCACCGAGCCGCAGGAGCTTTTGGGCGCAGGCGTGCTGGCCTTCACCATCGACCAGGGTGCCCATATGCAGCCCTATCAGGGCATTGTGCCGCTGGCAGGTGAAAGTCTGGAGCGCATTGCCGAAACCTATTTTCGGCAATCCGAACAGATCCCGACGGCTGTGCGCCTGAGCGCTGCCGAACTCATCGACCGCGACGAAGACGGCAAGCCGCGCCATGGCTGGCGTGCCGGCGGGCTGATTGCCCAGTTTCTGCCCGAAGCGCCCGAGCGCATGCGCCTGCCGGATCTTCCCGGCGGCGATGGCGACGAGGAAGGCCATCAGCTGGCTGAGGATGACCACTGGACGGAAGCCCGCGCCATGGTGGAAACCATCGACGCAGACGAACTGACCGACCCGAACGTAACAGCAGAACGCCTGCTCTTCCGCCTGTTCCACGAGCGCGGCGTGCGCGTCTACGACGCTCACACGGTCTACGACAAATGCTCATGCTCGCGCGACAAGATCGGCGGCGTGCTGGCGGGACTGTCCGAAGAGGAAATTCAGGAAAGCCTCGAAGACGACCTCATCAGCGTCACCTGCCAGTTCTGCTCCACGACCTACCGCTTTTCGGCGGAAGAAGTGCGCAATATGGGGGAGTGAGGTGAGAAACGACCGGCGGGGTGATGCTCCTCCGGTTAGTTTTCCGGCTATGTGCCGCTTTGAGTCTCTTGCGATAGCCCGTTGTGCATGGCTTGTTCTGTTACCAAATGGGCAATCCTTTCAGATAAGGCCTCATCCGACACCGCGCGCGCAAGCGTCGCGCCACCGGCCAGCAGTGCCAGCAATAGTAAGGCCCGGTCTTCGGGAGAATGCTGCGAACCTTCATTCGTCAGACCGGATGCGATCTCTGCCGTCAGGCGCTCCAATTCTTCGGTGTAACAGCGCCGCGTCTCGTCATCGGCTCGCATTACGTCAGCGGAAAGCGCTGGCAGAGCGCAACTTTCCCCAAGGTCGCATGTGCGCTTATATCCGAGATAGTAGCTGACAAAGCTCTTGAGCCAATCACGCGGCTGTTCGGTCTTGAGTGCTGCAATTCCCTGCCGGAGCTCTTCCATACCCGCGACGACTGCAGTGCGGAAAGCTTCTCTCTTTGACTTGAAATGGCCGTAGAAAGCGCCGTTGGTGACGCCTGCCGCCTTCGTCAAAGCATCAATGCCGGCTCCCCCATAGCCTTCTTTTCGGAACACCTGTCCGGCGGCAAGAATGACCCTGGTCCGCGTCTGCTCTTTATGTTCGGCGCTGTAGCGCATGATGTAATCCTTTTTTAAGAGTGATTGCTCTTTATGGCTTGCATAGAGAGCAATCGATGTGTATCGATAGAGAGCGTTCAGTATATAAAACTTGCGCCCTATTCCCAACAAGGAGAAAAGTTATGCCTATCACACTCACAATCCCCGAAGGTCTGCTGTCGGCCGAGGCTGAGGCGGAAGCATTTGCCGGGCTCACAGACGCGCTTCTCGAGGTTTCTGAATTGACCGGGAACCCGTTTATGACAGCGAATGTCGTTGGTTCGATACACACACTGCCGAAGGGGCGTGTGCTTGCTGGAGGTAAGCCGGTTGACGCCGCATTCGTGGAGCTGAAACTGCCTTTGGTTGCCCTGGCGACGCCGGAGGCAAAACAGGCCTTCATTGAAAAGGCAACCAGCGTCGTTGAAAAGGCCGCCGGCGGCAGGCTCAGGCGCGAGCATATCTGGTCTAACATCGTCTATGCCCCTGAGGGTGGCTGGGGCATCGCCGGCGACAGCTACGACAGCGCAGGTCTTGGACAGGCGATCGCTGCAAGCGCTGCCGCATAAGGTGCCGCGTCCTGTGGAATAAGAATGCGTGCCGGGCGCGATTGCTGCCCGGTTCGTTGCAAAGGAAAAAGCCATGCAGCTTGCCAATTATCTATTTTTCACCACCGAATGCGAGGCCGCGCTCTCCTTTTATGCCGAATGTGGCCTTGGCCGGGTGACAACGTTGATGCGACACGGAGACCACGGCATTCCGGTCGCCAGCGAAACGACCGTTGGCAAGGTGATGCACGCACGGTTCGAAGGTCCCGGCGTTCTATTTTTTGCGTCGGACAATCATGATGCTGAGCCCATGCGTGGCTCATCTCACATTCTCATTATGGAAGATCGTGGCAAGACCGAGTGTCTATTTGAGAAATTGTCTCAAGATGGCAGGGTGACCACGCCTTTGGCCTTGCAGCCGTGGGGTTCCTATTACGGCAAGCTTACCGACAAATTCGGTGTCCAATGGATGCTGGACTGTCTGGCCTGAGACACTGCGGGGGTCTTGGCGACCACCCACTGTACATTTCGCCCATCTCCATGTAGAAGCGCGGCAAGATTTGCTCCGCTGCGCTTGGTGTCGCGGCCTTTGTTCCCGAAAGAAAACTTCATGCTCCATATTGATGGCGTGGCAACGCCTCTTCTCACTGCGCTTGAAAAGCGCGGCTACGACAGTCTCACCCCCGTTCAGGAAGCTGTGATTGCGCCCGAACTCGAGGGCCGCGATGCGCTGGTTTCGGCAAAGACCGGTTCCGGCAAGACGGTTGCCTTTGGTCTGGCGATTGCACCCGACGTTCTGGCAGGCGGCAAGCGCTTTGGCCCCGCGGAAGCACCTTTGGCACTGGCAATTGCTCCGACGCGGGAACTTGCCATTCAGGTGGCGCGCGAGCTGGAATGGCTTTATGCCGAAGCCGGAGCGGTGATTGCCACTTGCGTGGGCGGTATGGACGTGCGCAACGAGCGCCGGGCGCTGGAGCGCGGCAGCCACATTGTCGTCGGCACGCCGGGCCGTCTGCGCGATCATATCGGTCGCAGCAATCTCGACATGACCAACCTGCGCGCCGTTGTGCTGGACGAGGCCGACGAAATGCTCGACCTCGGCTTTCGCGAGGATCTGGAATTCATTCTGGAAGCCGCACCTGAAGAGCGGCGCACGCTGATGTTTTCGGCCACCGTGCCGAAATCGATTGCAGCGCTCGCCAAGAGCTATCAGCGCGACGCGCTTCGCATCACCACCGCTGCGGAAGAAAAGCAGCATAGCGATATTGAATACCGCGCGCTGGTCTGCGCCGCACCCGACCGCGAAAATGCAATCCTCAACACGCTGCGCTATTATGATGCGGCAACGGCGATTGTTTTCTGCTCCACGCGTGCAGCCGTTTCGCACCTCACTTCGCGATTTTCCAACCGCGGCTTTCCGGCTGTCTCGCTGTCGGGTGAACTGACGCAGGAAGAGCGCAGCCGCGCGCTGCAGGCCATGCGCGATGGCCGTGCGCGCGTCTGCATTGCAACCGACGTGGCCGCCCGCGGGATCGATCTGCCGAGCCTGGAACTGGTGGTGCATGCGGACCTGCCGACCAATGCAGAAACGCTGAAGCACCGCAGCGGCCGCACGGGCCGGGCAGGGCGCAAAGGCGTTTCAGCCCTCATCGTTCCGCTGCCCGCACGCCGCAAGGCCGAGCGTCTGCTCAGCACAGCCGGCATTCAGGCCGAGTGGGCCAATCCGCCCGCAGCCGAAGCCATTCTGAAGCGCGACGACGAGCGGCTGATGGCCGATAACGAGTTGAGCCGTCCGGTTGAAGAGGGCGAGCGCGATGTGGTTGCGGCACTGATTGCCGCCCATGGCGCTGAAAATATCGCTGCCGCCTATATCCGCCAGTTCCGCGCCACGCGTTTTGCGCCGGAAGACATTCAGGAAGTGTCGATCACGCAGCCGAAGAGCCGGGACGGCAGACCGGCGCGCGAAAACAATTTCGACGCTCAGCCCTCCAGGGCGCGTGAAGACTTCGATGAAAGCGTGTGGTTCTCGCTCTCGGTCGGCCGCAAGCAGAATGCCGAGCCCCGCTGGCTGATCCCGATGCTATGCCGCAACGGCAATATTTCCAAGCGCGATATCGGCGCCATCAAAATGCAGCCGGTGGAAACCTTCGTGGAAATTCACGCCAGCGCCGCCGGTGATTTCGCCGCCGCGCTCGGCCCGAAAATGCTGATCGAAGGCAGTATGCGCGTCAAGCAGCTCGACGGCGCGCCCGATCTCTCAGGTCCGAGAAAACGCAACGACCGCGACGGCGACCGCGATGGTGGAGCCAAGAAGCCTGGCTGGGGCAAGAAGACTTTCGCCAAGGAGGGTGGCAAGCCATTCAAGGGCAAACCGGGCGGAAAGCCGGCGTCCAAGGGTGGCAAGCCGGACTGGAAGAAAAAGCCGCGCAAGAAGGATTGAGACCGCGCTAAACGAAGAAAGTCCGTTTATCCGGCTCCATATCGGCGCGGTACTGGTCGAATAGCGTCCAGACCTTGCTGTATGATGGGGTATCTGTGAGCCCATGATCCGGCCCCATGTCCTCCAGTTCCTTCATGGAGCGGATCAGCATGTCGACAAACGAGGAGCCCGAACTGAGATCATCGGGCTCGCGGCCAAGGCTTTTGGCTTTGTCCTCGTAGACCTTCTGATTGACTGCGCGCTGTTCCACCCAAGTGCGAGACGTGGTTTTTTCATCAAGGCTGAGCTTGTCGAGCCACTCGACGGCAGTCTTGGCCATGTTCATGGTCCCTTCGGTTCCGTCGCTGAACGTGGCATGCGCAGACTGAAAGTCGCCTGCAAGACGTGTGGGCCCGGAATAGAGGCCCATAGCCAGCCCCTGCTGTTGCGACATGATGGATTGTGCAACGTTCTTTTCTTCTTTCGTGAAGAGCCCGTTGTCGTCAGTGGTGATGGCGTTCAGCGCGCGCCGGTCGAGTTCGCCGAAGGCCGAATACCAGTCGACGCCTTCAAAACTGTTGTACTGAAAAGGGCTGCCATCGGCCTTCATGCGCGCATACTGTGCATCAAGTGATTTGCGGGCCGCTTCTGTCACCTCTGCCTTCGTCAGGCCGCCGGAAAAGGGCTCGGCGGATGGATCGGTAATGGCAAGCGCCAGATTGTTGGAGCTATAACCTTCACGCACCGGCATATAGATTTCATAGCCGTTAGGCGCAGCCGTATAGCGCTGGGCCATGGCTGCGACGGCCTGACCGTTCTGCGCATATAGTCCGATGTCCTCATCATCACCCGCAACTGCGTCCAGAATAGTCAGAGCTGGATTGTCCGTCGCAGAGGGTGCGGCTTCTCTGGACTTGGAAGACGTTGCCGACCTGTCAACAAATAAACCTGCTTGACCAATACCCTGAACGTTCATGCTACCCTCACTGTTGAGGGAAGATTAGAAATACAGCCTTGCATGGAACTTGACGGCTGCGTCCTGTTTAATTCAGCGTCCGGGTGAGGTTCGGGATATCGAGCGAGAAGGCGGGGATGTCGACGTCGAAGACTTCGCCGCCTTCGGCTTCCATTGTGTAGTGGCCGAACATGAGGCCGGACGGGGTGTCGAGCGGGCAGCCGGAGGAATATTCGTAAGTGTCGCCGGGCCCGAGTGTTGGTTGTTCGCCAATAACACCGGGGCCGCTGACTTCGTCAACCTGTCCGTTTTCATCGGTAATGTGCCAATAGCGCTGCATCAGGCGCACGGATTTTTCTGAAAAATTGGAAATCACGATGCGGTAGCCCCACACATAGCGGCTGTCGTCCGGATCGGATTGCTCCTCCAGATAATAAGGTTCCACCGTCACTTCGATGTCGCGTGTTAGCGCGCGGTACATATCAGCCTTCGCAATCTGTTCAGGGTGGGCGAACTGCCCGTTCCGTAAAGATTTTGAACTTATATCAATGCGTTCGTCAGCGGCAATTCAAGGCCCGTTCAGGACTATATTATACAAGGTCGCCCTGCCGAAATATGGCCAATGAAGCTTGCCGGAAGCTGCCATGGGCCAACAAAGGTGCGACAAATTATTTCTTGACCGCATATGTCATAATATCGTCTTACGGACGGAGACCATTCTTGCAAGATGAAGATGGACGTCCGCCGTGACGGCAAGGAGTGCACATATGTTGAAATGGAACAAGTCTATTCTCGCCGCAGCAACAGCAACTGCAATTCTCAGCACCGCGGCTTTTGCGAGCGCTTCGGATATGACCACCTATGATGTGACGATCGATGGCGCGCAATTCACCCCGAGCGAGCTCAAGGTGAAGGCCGGTGAACCGTTCCGCATCAAGGTCACCAACAAGAACAAGGCCCCAGCCGAGTTTGAATCCTCCGACCTTGACGTGGAAAAGCTGGTGCCGGGAACGTTTGACATTGTGGTGAATGTTCGTCCGCAAGAGCCCGGAAAATACGAATTCTTCGACGACTTCCGGAAAAATGACGTCATTGGCTACATCATTGCCGAATAAAGGCTGACAAGTGGGGAGAGCACCATGCTGGGCGCATTGATCATCGTCTTTCGCGAAGTCTTTGAGGCCGGGCTGGTTGTCGGCATTCTGCTGGCAGCCACGAAGCTGGTTTCGGGGAGCCGATGGTGGATCGCAGGCGGCGTGGCCGGTGGTGTGGCCGGGAGCGTTCTTCTGGCCTTCTTCGCCGGTGCTGTCTCGCGCTGGGCGGATGGCTTTGGGCAGGAGCTTTTCGATGCAGGCGTGCTCGCCGTCGCAGTCGTCATGCTGATCTGGCACAATCTCTGGATGGCCCATCACGGGCGTGAACTGGCCGCTCACCTGATGAAGGCGGGAAGCGAGGTGGAAGACGGCAGCCGGCCTCTTGCAGCGCTTGCTATCGTGGTTGGCGTTGCGGTGCTGCGCGAAGGCGCGGAAGTGGCGCTCTTCATGTACGGTATCGTCCTGGCTGGCGGCGAGAGCTGGACGTCGCTGGCGCTCGGTTCGGTTGCGGGGCTGGCGCTCGGCGCTTGCGTTTCAGCGCTCACCTATTTCGGTCTGGTCAAAATCCCCATGCGCCACCTCTTTTCGGTCACAACACTGCTGATCACCTTCCTTGCCGCCGCCATGGCCTCGCAAAGTGCGGCCTTTCTGGAAAAGGCAGGCAAGGTTTCATGGCTTTCGGCCACCGCTTGGGATACGTCGTGGATATTGGATGAAAACAGCATGCTTGGCCGGGTCATGCATACGATGATCGGCTATGCGCAACGACCGAGCGAATTGCAGGTGCTGGTCTATCTCGTCACCTTGCTGGCCGTTGCCGCGCTGACATTTGCGACCGCCCGCCATGCAAAAACACCGCAGGCAGCCGCCAGTCGATAAAAGCGTTTAAGCCTTCACCTTCGAAAGGGCCTGCTCGAGATCACCAAGCAGATCGCCGCCATCTTCGATGCCGAGCGACAGGCGAACGGTGCCGGGCGAAATTCCGAGCTCTGCACGGGCTTCGTCGGTCAGGTTCTTGTGCGTGGTGGTGGCCGGATGCGTGATCAGGCTCTTGGCATCGCCCAGGTTGTTGGAAATCGTGATGATGTCCAGCGCATCCTGCATGGCAAAGGCTGCTTCCTTGCCGCCCTTCAACTCGAAGCAGATCAGCGTTGAACCGCCCGTCATCTGCTTGGCAATGATATCGGCCTGCGGATGGTCGGCGCGGCCGGGATAGATCACGCGGGCAACGGCCTTGTGCTCAGCCAGGAAATCGGCCACGCGGCTTGCATTTTCCGTCTGCTGGCGCACGCGCAGCGGCATGGTTTCAAGACCTTTCAGCAGAAGCCACGCATTGAACGGTGACATGGCCGGTCCGGTATGGCGGAAATAGTCGTGCAGGTTCTCGTCAATCCATTCCTTGGAGGAAAGGATGACGCCGCCAAGGCTGCGGCCCTGACCGTCAATATGCTTGGTTGCAGAGTAGCAAACGACATCGGCACCGAGTTCCAGCGGCTTCTGGAACAGAGGCGTTGCAAACACATTGTCGACGACAAGCTTGGCACCGATCTGCTTGGCGAGCTTGGCGACACCGGCAATATCGACGATTTCGAGCGTCGGATTGGTCGGGCTTTCCAGGAACATGACCTTGGTGTTGGGGCGGATGGCCGCTTCCCAATTGGCCAGATCCCGACCGTCAACCAGTGTGCAGCCGATACCGTATTTCGGGGCCAGCGTTTCGACAATGTAACGGCAGGAACCGAACAGCGCGCGGGCGGCCACGATATGATCGCCGGCCTTCAACTGGCAGAGGATGGCGGCGGAAATGGCGGCCATGCCGGATGCTGTGGCGCGCGCATCTTCCGCGCCTTCCAGCATGCACATGCGCTTTTCGAACATATCATTGGTGGGGCTGCCATAACGGGCATAGATGAAGCCGTCATCTTCGCCCTTGAAGCGGGCTTCTGCAGCCGCCGACGTTTCGTAGACAAAACCTTGCGTAAGGAAGATCGATTCCGATACTTCGCCGAATTGCGAGCGCAGCGTTCCGCCATGTACGAGTTGCGTTGCCGGTTGCCAGTTCTTGCTCATGTGCGTTCCAATCTCATAACAAAAAAGCCGGTCGCAAAAGGACCGGCTCATCGCCCCGGCCTCTTTAGCTACTTGTTTAACGTGGCAGCAAGCCGACCGGCCAAATCACCACGGGATAAAGGGTCTTTACTGCTTGAGCGTGCTTGCGTCAATCATTCGAGTTTGGTTTTGTCTCGCCAGAGGAAGACACCATGATACGCGAAACCGGAATTCTGGCCGACCGGGCCATCAAGCAATTGTTTGACAGCGGACGCCTGCAAAGCGAAGCGCCGCTCGACAAGGACCAGATCCAGCCCGCCAGTCTGGATTTGCGCCTCGGCGCGAAGGCGTTTCGCGTGCGGGCGGCTTTCATGCCGGGCCCGCAGCATCTGGTGGCAGACAAGCTCGAGCGGTTGCAATTGCATGTGGTCGATCTTTCCGAGGGTGCGGTGCTGGAAACCGGCTGCGTCTATATCGTGCCGCTGATGGAAAGCGTGGACCTGCCGGCCAATCTTTCCGCCTCTACGAACCCGAAAAGCTCGACCGGGCGGCTGGATATCTTCACCCGTGTGATGACGGATCGGGCGCAGGAATTCGACAAGGTACCGGCTGGCTACAAAGGGCCGCTCTATCTCGAAATCTCGCCGCGCACTTTTCCTGTGGTTGTGCGCAAGGGCTCGCGCCTGTCGCAAATCCGCTTCCGCAGCGGCAATGCGCTGTTGAGCGAAAGCGAAGTGATGGCGCTCCATGCAAGCGAAGGGCTGGTTGCCTCTGAGATGCCGAACGTCTCCGGCGGCGGTATTGCGCTTTCCATTGATCTGGAAGGCACCGGTGAAGATGGGCTGGTGGGCTATCGCGGCAAGCATCACACATCCGTGGTCGATGTGGACCGCAAGGGCGCGCATGATGTCCTCGATTTCTGGGAGCCGATCTATGGCCGCGGGCGACGCGAGCTGATCCTCGACCCGGACGAATTCTACATTCTGGTGTCGCGCGAAGCCGTGCATGTGCCGCCGCTATATGCCGCTGAGATGACGCCGTTTGATCCGCTGGTGGGTGAATTCCGTGTGCACTATGCCGGCTTCTTCGATCCGGGGTTTGGCCACGCTCCCGTTGGCGGCTCGGGAAGCCGCGCGGTGCTTGAAGTGCGCAGCCACGAAGTGCCCTTCATTCTCGAGCATGGGCAGATCGTCGGGCGGCTTGTCTATGAACACATGCAGGAGAGGCCGGAAGCCCTTTACGGCACCGGCCTCGGTTCCAATTATCAGGCGCAGGGCCTGAAGCTTTCAAAGCATTTCAAGGTTTGAGATAGCCCAATCAGGCAACTCTGGCCTTTTGTGCATCGAGATAGTGTTTCAGACCGCGGCGCTCCGGCCCCTTATAGTCTTTCGACGCAAGGGCATCGCGCGTCTTGAAGCTTGAAAGCCGGTTGTTCAGCTGGTTCACTTTTTCCGTCAGTTCGTGAATGGCCAGCGAATTGCCAATCACCATTTCAGTATTCTTCTGGGTCAGTTTCTCGATTTCATGAACAGCACCGTTAACCTCGCTCAGCTGCGCGGACTGTTCGGTCGTGTTTGTCGCAATCAGATCGACAAGGCCATTGGTCTCGTTGATATGCGCGATGATGGCATTCAGTGCTTCGCCGGACTGTTCGACGAGCGAGACACCGGATTTGACCTGATCCGAACTGACCGAGATCAGTGCCTTGATCTCCTTGGCAGCATCCGCACAGCGCTGGGCAAGCTCGCGAACCTCCTGGGCGACCACGGCAAAGCCCTTTCCGGCGTCGCCCGCACGGGCCGCTTCAACGCCGGCATTAAGCGCCAAAAGGTTGGTCTGGAAGGCGATATCGTCAATCACACCAATGATCTGGCCGATTTGCTCCGAGGACTGGTTGATCGCGCCCATGGCATCCACGGCGTTGCGAACAACTTCACCGGAGCGCTCTGCCTGGTTCTTGCTGCTGGCAGCAGCCTCCAGCGCGCGCTTGGCATTGTTTGCGGTTGACTTGATGCTTTCGGTGAGCGCGCGTAACGCGCCAGAGCTGTGTTCCAGCGAACGCTGCTGCTCTTCCGTGCGCACCGAAAGCTCATCGGCATTGACCGCCAGCGTGTTGGCGCTGCTGGTAACGAATACCGAGGTGCTGCGAACCTCCGCCATTGCTTCGCGCATCATTTCCGAAGCGGTGTTGAAACGCTTGACCATGAGCTTGAAGGTTTCGGAGATTTCGGTGTCCGACATACGGCTTTCGAAATTGCCCTTTGCGAGTTCGTCCAACACGCGGCCAAGCGCGTCGATGGCATTTTCCTGCTCCTGGGCGATGCGTGCGCGCTCGGCGTTTTGTGCCTCTTCCTCTTCGGCCTTCTCGCGGGCCAGAAGAAGTTCGGCCTGGCGCTCTTGTTCAATGCGTTCCTGCGTCTTGTAAACGAAGGCGCGCACCGAGCTGGCCATGCTGCCCACCTCGTCATTGCCGAGCGAAGGAATAGCCTCCACATCGCATTTGTCGTCGACAAGATCGCGCATAGTCCGGGTGAGTGTCTTGAGTGGCCGCAGAACCGTGAAGGCCATGGAAGCCGGGATAAGGATCGAAATGGCGACTGCAAGCGCCAGCACCGACCCGAGCGTGATGAGGGAGGATTGCGAGGCATTGGCATGGTCCTGCGCAAGCGCGGCAACGTCCTTGAGCGACGTGTTCAGCAGACCGCCCATCTGGCCCATCCGCTCGGTTGCCGCCGCAAACCACTGGCTGGCATCCAGACCCTCGACCGCATCGGTATCACCCATGCGGATCAGCTGTTTGCGCATATTTTCAAATGCGGAAACGCTGTCCGATCGAAGCGTAGCCTCTGCCGCGTCGGCAGCCTGAGCATCCTGCAGGTCAACATAATTGGAAAGAAAGGAAGCCTGCGCGCCGCCGAACTTGGAAAATGCGTCGAATTGACCGGGCGCATATTTCCCGGACGCGATGATGCCGGCGCCCTGACCGCGCTCCTGGCCGGCCAGTTCAGCAGCCTTCATGAGCTCGACGATGGCCGAGAGTTTGAAGGCGACGCTGCCCTCGGCTGCCTTCACGGCCATGGTTCGGTTCAGCGCCAGCATGTCGCCGATAATGCCGGTGTAATAGGCAAACGATTCAGCACCCGGGATCGTTAGTGTATCCACCCTGCTGCGAATCTCTTGAAGTGAGGCGATCTTCGTGACGATGGACTGCCAGTCTTTCGTGATGTTGTTGTTGTGAAGAGCCTCGAGCCCGGCGGTGAGAACCGGCAGGCTCTTGAGAATGTCGTCGGTACCGGCGCGGGCTTTGAGCATCTGGTCGCCCATCTGAGCACCTGCCGAACCGATAAAGCCGGCGGTGGTGCCACGCTCCACCTGCAGGTGTTTCATCACCGCGCCCACATCGCCAACAAATGCGCTGACCTGAACGACCTCGTTCATATGTGCGCGATTTTTATTGAGATTGACCAAGGTCCAGCCGGCAAGCGAAACCGCCATGGCCAACGGAATGAGGACAGCGATCCAGAAACGTGTTCCCACGGAAATATTCGACATTTTACTCCACCTGAACGTCTTGTTTCGATCTGCGCGACGGCAATGTGACGGGGACAGCTGGAAGTTGCGGGTGCAAGGTTAACGGTGTCTTTATTAGCAATAGTGAATTTTAGGTTGTGGAGCTGGGTGAGCACGATCTGCGCGGTCTGATCCGCAGCCGTCTTCGCCCCCTCCAACGGAACCGCTTGACAAGCCGCCGGCTTTGATGAATGGAAAAGCATCTCAGATGCGGGTGTAGCTCAATGGTAGAGCAGCAGCTTCCCAAGCTGAATACGAGGGTTCGATTCCCTTCACCCGCTCCATTTTTTCCAAATGCGCGAAACCTTGGCCGTTTGGCTCAACCTGCTTTCTTTGCGGGCGTATGGGGTGTTTTCTGCCAGAAATGGGGTCTTGCCCAGAGTTCGAATATGCTTTTCCACGACGCCAGCGAGATCATGATCCAGTAAAGGGGAATGGCAATCCAGCGTCTCCTCACGGTTTGCTGTTCGCGCTCAGTCATATGCAGCCGCCCGAGTGCTGCAAAGATGGCGTAGCTGCCGAAAAGATTGCACAGGTCGACAACGTAAAGGAAGGTTTCCCAGGCGCTCATTCCCTCGGTCGACAATGAGGTTGCCGCCAGCGTGAGAATGAGTGCGGGGTGGGCAATGGCGGTGAACAGCATGCCGCCTGTGGTGCCAACGAAGGTGAGGGCTGGGATAGGCCCGATTTCATGCATGAGCTGAACCGGATTGCGCAGATGCACCAGCAGGGTCTGCATCCAGCCCTTGAACCAGCGGCTGCGCTGATTGTGCCAGATCCGGTAAGCTTCGGGTGCATCTTCCAGCGTGGGACGGGTGAGCATGCCGCAATGCCAGCCGAGCCGGCTGAGGCGGGTTCCAAGATCGGCATCCTCGGTCACATTGTAAGGGTCCCACCCGCCGGCTTCGATAAGCGCTGCGGTTTTGAAATGGTTGGATGTTCCCCCAAGCGGCATGGGCAGCCGCAGGCTTGCCAGACGTGGCAGTATGGCGCGGAAGAGGGCTGAATATTCAAGCGCGAAAAGAGCGCTGATCCAGTGATTGCCCGCATTGGCGATGACGAGCGGTGCCTGCAGGCAGGCAAGCCTTTCATCGCCGGCGGCAAAACGTGCAAAGGCCTCGCGCAGTTGCAGCGGATGGGGCCGGTCCTCGGCATCGTAGATGACGAGGAATTCGCCGCGCGCTGCATTCAACGCATAGGTGAGCGCCTTGGGCTTGGTGCGCGGCAGCGATGGTGGAACCGCGACGATTTCAAATTGCGGGGCAGTCGCGTGTCGCCGCACGGCGGCAAGCGTTGGCGCATCATCGGCCTCGCAGACCAATTTGATGTCGAGCCGTGATGCCGGCCAGTCGATCCGCCGCAGCGCATGGACAAGCTGGGGAACGATATTTTCCTCCCGGTAGAGGGCAACGAGGATGGTGTAGACCGGCAAGGGGGCATCACCAGTAGGCAGAGGCGGCGGGACTGCGCGACCTTGCCTCACCGCCAGAATGCGGATGAAAAGCGACAGCATATAAAGGAGCGCGAGCGCGACGTGCATGACTTGAAGCGTAACGTCTGGCTGAAAAACCAACATGCCGGCCAGAACGGTCGTTGCAATACCGGCCACGAAACCCTGTGCACCGCTGAAGGTGACGCGGGCGCTGAAGTGGGAGGCTCTGTCAAAGAGCCGGTTGGTGGAGGCAGCGAGCCGGCGGTTTGATCCCGCCTGCCAGACCGCTTCGCGGATCGTGTCGGGTGCTGCAACGGCGAGTGCCTCGCGAAAATTCTCCGATTCAGCGCAACGCTCGATAAGCGCTGGCAGGTGCGCGAGCCTGGGACATATGGCGATGATCGGTGCTGCCGTTGGGCGGCTGACGCGCAGCATTGACGGGTCGATGAGCTGCGTATCAAGATGTTCGTTGTCAATGACGCATTCAGGCGCGATATCGGCCATGAACGGAACGCCCAGACATTCAGCCATCGCCTCATAATAGATCGCGGGTGATATCTGCCCGCCCGCCAGCAACTCGCATTCGATATCCGTTCCATTCAAGCGGGCTCTTGCAGAAGCGTCCTCAATCAGTGGTTTGCCGATGCCAAGCCGCGCGAGAAGCTGCCGCTCCAGCAAAAAAGGGGCGTCGGTATCGGCTACGTGGGAGCGATCAGTCCTGAAAAACGCAAAAGGGCGTCCGGATTTGAGACCTTGTTTATTTTTCCGCGCCGTTGTTAGTCTGAAAGACAGGTCGCCGGCGGGATTCGCCGGATCAGAGCTTGCGGGATGATGCGCTTTTTGTCGTGTAAAGAAAAACAACGCAATACTCACGGAAAAGAAACAAAATATGCTGGAAAGAATAGCAAGCTTTGCGCGATTGAAACCTCTAAAAATTAAGGGGTTTTTAACTAAAATGATCGTTTTTTTCGCGCTTTCCGTGTTTTTTGGGGGTCCGGTCGCACGGGCCGATGGTCTGCCGCTGACAGTCAACGTTCAGGAACATCGTGCCATTCCTGATATTTCCAATGTCCCGCGGATCCGCTTTTTGACAACGGCGGATTTCCCGCCCTTCAGTTTTGCCGATGCAAGCGGAAAGCTTTCCGGCTTCAATATCGATCTCGTGCGGGCGATTTGCCGCGAGTTGAAGGTGGAAGACAAGTGCCAGATCCAGGTGCTGCCATTTGGTGAACTCGAAGGCGCATTGGATGCACGCGCAGGCGAAGCAGTGATCGCCGGCGTGGCGGTGACAGCGAAATTGCGCGAACGTTTCGACTTCAGCCGTTCCTATATGGCGCTGCCGGCGCGCTTTCTGGCAAATGCGGAAAAGGCCGGAAATGTTGAAAAACCCGAAGACTTGAAAAAGAGCGAGATCGGGGTGATTGCCACCTCTGCCGAAGCGGGCATGCTCAAGGCATTCTTCCCGGCCCTGAAGGCAAAACCATTTGAAACACGGCAACTGATGTTCGAGGCGTTGAAAACGGGGGATATTCCGGCCGCTTTCACCTCAGGCCTGCAGGCTGAGTTCTGGCGCAACAGCAAGGCGGCCGACGGATGCTGCCGGGCGCTGGGCGGGCCTTATTATTCGCGCTATTTCCTCGGCGAAGGCATGACCATCATGACCCGCAAGGACCAGCCGCTCGCCAAGGCTTTCGATGCGGCGCTGGTAGCGCTGGCCGCCAACGGAACGCTGGATGAGCTTTATATCCGCTATTTTCCCGCCGGGCTTTGATTAGGCTTTGCGGAAACGGGCAATGGCGGCCCGTTCGATGGCTGTTGTGATCAGCCGGTCAAGGCCGAGCCGGTCGCGCAGCAATTGTAAAACACGCAGTTCCTCGGCGCGCAGCACCTGGTCGGCGGCAGCGATTTCGACGGCCAGTGCATAGGCTGTGTCGTAAAGCCGCTCGGGCAGCGTGTCCTTGATGACCTCCAGGAGAATGTCGAGCCCCTCCGGGCCGTTGATCAGCGTGGTGCAATCGCGCGAAACCTCAATCAGCTTCTCGTCGTCGAAATCCTCAAAGACCGGGAGAAAGCGGGTCAGCCTGCCGATACGGGCAAGTTCCGCATCGCTCATGGCGCGGTCGGAGGCGGATGTCATGATCATCACATAGATGAGGGCTTCTTCGATTGTCGTCTGTTTGGCCATGTCTACTGTTTCTCATTGATGCTGACGATGGAGATAGGGCGATTTGGCCGCGGCTTCAAGATATCGCAAAACGGGAATAATTTCCTATTGGCTGGCCCAGATGATCCGCGCCACCCATTCCACATCCTGCATGTCGAAAACCCGATTTTCATGTTCGGGATTGATCGACAGGAGTTCGATTGTCTTGGGGCTCTGGCGCATGAGAACCTTTGCCATGACCTCGCCTTCGCGGGTCTTGACCACGACACGGTCGCCACGTCGCACCTGCGCGCCGGGTTCGACGATGAGAACATCGCCGTCGCGGTAAAGCGGCATCATGCTGTCGCCTTGAACCTCGAGCGCGTAGACGCCGGGCTTCTTTTCCGGCGAGGTGGGGAAATCGACCACGTCCCAGCCCTGACCGGCGGGGAAACCACCATCGTCGAAAAAGCCGCCGGCCCCGGCCTGGGCAAAGCCAAGCAGCGGAATGGAAGGCTGTTGCGGCGGAAATGCGCCAGACGGCAGGCCGTCATTGGGCGTGTTGCGCGAAACCAGCGCCATGAATTCCTCAAGACTGGCGCCGGTGGCATCCAGGATCTTGGAAAGCGACTCGGTCGACGGCCAGCGCAGGCGGCCATCCGAACTCAGCCGCTTTGATTTGTTGAACGAGGTCGGGTCGAGACCGGCGCGGCGGGCAAGCCCGGAGGGCGACAGATCGTAGCGTGCGGCCAGCGCGTCGATGGCTCCCCATATGCCGTCATGTGAAATCATGGATCAGTAGCCCCGGTGTTGAAACGTGCGGGCGAAGCGCGCGCGCGAACGGTGCGACACTAGCGAAGCCGGGACGGCGAGTAAAGTCAAACAGGAATAAAATCCTCACAAAATGCGCGTTCTGCCCGCGGATTTTATCTCAAGCGCTTTGCAATTGCGTGATTTTGGAAAGCTGGATGACGGCCTGGGTGCGGCTGTCGACATTGAGCTTGAGAAGGATGGCCGAAACATGGGCCTTGATGGTGGCCTCCGAAACGCCGAGTTCATAGGCGATCTGTTTGTTGAGAAGCCCTTCGCACAGCATGCCGAGAACTCGGGTCTGTTGCGGGGTCAGCGTTTGCAGACGCTGCAGAAGGTCTTCGATTTCCGGGTCATGGTCGCGCCCGGCGACGAAATCTTCCGGTTCGGCAACCCCACCTTCGAGCACTTTTGTGAGTGCAGCGCGAATGTCCTCGATGCCCGATGACTTGGGAATGAAACCGGCAACGCCGAGTTCGAAGACGCGGCGGATGGTGGCCTGATCTTCATTGGCGGAAACGATGACGACGGGAAGGCCGGGATATTCCGAACGTAGCGAGATCAGCCCCGTCAATCCGTTCATGCCGGGCATGGCAAGATCGAGAAGCAGAATGTCGGCGTCGGAATGTTCGGCAACGGCGCGTCGGGCGCTGTCCAGATCATCCGCCTCGACGATGGCCGGCGTCGGTTCCAACCCGCACACGGCCTGCCGCAAAGCGCCGCGAAAAAGCGGATGATCATCCGCTATGATTATAGTGAGTTCCACTGCCAAGAGCCCCCTCCCAAGAGCAGCGTCAATGCGCTTTTCAACGCATGAGCTTCGTATAATATACACGTTCAGGTCTTTTGCGGAAGTGTGTCGTGATTGGGTTGTTTTTCCTGCTCGTTGAACTCCTCGGCAAGACCTTTGAAACGCCGCATGAATTTTTCCATGATCGAAAAGCCTTTTTCAAGTTCCGCATCAGACGGCAGGTCATCGGCGGGGCTTTGTCTTTCAAGGACGGCAATGCGTTTCTCAAGCGCTTCAATCCGCTTGAGAAGTGCCGCGTCGCTTTGCGCCTGCGTGCATTCAAGCGCACCTGCAACCTCCCGGCAATAGGCAAGTTCACCGGTGTGCGTGTCGAGCCGGACCAAGCCTTCTGGTGTGGGCTGAAGCTGGTAGCGCGCCATCTCCTGAGCCTGAGAAGAGCTGGTGAAGAACAAAACCGCGCCGAGCAGGGGTGCGGCGAATGCGGTGCCAAAGAACAGGGGTTTCATGGATATCTCCTCTTGCCAACCATGGCCTGCCATGGCTTATGCCCGGCAGGCCGCTGATCGTGATTATAACATGATTGGGTCAGAGACTTGACGACAAGGGAAGGGCTCAGGGTGACGGATACGCGCATTTACAAGATCGTGCCGGAAACGCTTTGGCAGGCGGCACGCAATGCCGGACGGTTCGAGGGGGCGGCGATCGACCTGCAGGACGGGTTCATCCATTTTTCCACTGCCGCACAGGCAAGACGCACCGCCGAGCTGCACTTTGTCGGTCAGGATGGTCTTCTTCTGGTCGCCGT
The DNA here is from genome assembly GCF_024055895.1 of Rhizobium sp. L1K21. Classification (GTDB taxonomy): domain Bacteria; phylum Pseudomonadota; class Alphaproteobacteria; order Rhizobiales; family Rhizobiaceae; genus Ensifer_A. The sequence continues at coordinate 162,350 of NZ_JAMXLE010000002.1, read as the reverse complement.
TGAGGGCGCAATGCTGGGTGAGGCGCTGCGCTATGAACCCTCCCGCGGCGGCGATCTTTTTCCGCATCTCTATGCCGCACTGCCGCTGGATGCAGTGTTGTGGGAAAAGCCGCTCCCGCTTGGGACCGACGGTAAACATATCTTCCCAGAGTTGGATGCTTGATGAGCCTGATCTCGACATTTGCGCGCAAGGCGCTCTTCACACTTGATCCGGAAACCGCCCACGGCGTTTCCATCAGCGGTTTGAAATCCGGCCTTCTGCCGGTTTGCGGACCAAAGCCGGATCCGCGCCTGGCCGTTGATGTTGCCGGTCTTCATTTTGAAAATCCGCTCGGCCTTGCCGCTGGCTACGACAAGAATGCGCAAGTGCCCGCTGAAATCCTCAAGCTTGGTTTCGGCTTCACCGAAGTTGGAACCCTGACGCCGAAGCCGCAAGACGGCAATCCGAAGCCCCGCCTTTTCCGGCTGACGCAAGACATGGCGGTGATCAACCGCATGGGCTTCAACAATGAAGGTCATGCAGCCGCACTTGCACGCCTCAAGAGGCTGAACAAGGCGCTCATGGTCGGCGTCAATATCGGGGCCAACAAGGACAGCGAAGACCGGGTGGCCGACTATGTCGCCGGTATCCGCACGTTTTACAGCGTGGCGCGCTACTTCACCGCCAATATTTCCTCACCCAACACGCCGGGTCTGCGCAATCTCCAGGACCGCGAAAGCCTGGATGCGCTGCTGTCCGCAGTGCTGGGCGCGCGTGATGAGGAAGCCGCAAAGGCTGGTAAGACGGTGCCGGTTTTCTTAAAGATTGCGCCAGACATGACCGAAGGCGGACTGGACGACATTGCCGAAGTGGCGCTTGCCCGCAAACTGGACGGGCTGATTGTGTCCAACACGACGCTCAAGCGGGACGGGCTTTCGGATACGAAGCTTGCTGGCGAGGCGGGGGGACTTTCGGGCAAGCCGCTTTTTGCACTTTCCACCACGGTGCTTGCCAAGATGCGCAAGCGCGTGGGCAAGGATATGCCGATCATCGGTGCTGGCGGCGTCCACGACGCTGAAACGGCGGCTGAAAAAATCCGCGCGGGTGCCGATCTCGTGCAGCTTTATTCCTGCATGGTGTATGAAGGGCCTACTCTGCCGGGAGCGATTGTGCGGGGGCTCTCTTCTCTCGCAGACCGCGAGGGGCTTTCCGCAATCAGCGTGCTGCGCGACACCAAGACCGATCAATGGGCTCAGGGAAATATCTGACGCATCTTCCAGGGCAGAATGGCGGCGAGTGTGAGCCCGCGCGCGGCCAGAAACAGGTTGAGTGCTGCCCAGACCCCATGATTGCCCCAGATGGGTGCGGCAAACCACAGGACCGCGCAAAACGCGATGAAGGACAGGATCATCATGTTGCGCATTTCCGCCGACCATGCCGTGCCCATGAAAACGCCATCCATCTGGAAGGCCAGCGCGCCGGTGAGCGCTGTCAGCGCCATCCAGGGCAGATAGGTTCCGGCCACCGCACGAACATGTTCAGCAGTCGTGAGAAAGGCGATGACATCATCGCCAAGCGCAAGAAAGGCGACGGCCAGCAGCGCGGATAGACCAAGCGACCAGACAAGGGTCAGCCGCACCGCATCACCGAATGAGGGGCGATCAAGCGCTCCAACGGCTCGCCCGGCAATCTGTTCGGCAGCCGCTGCCATGCCGTCGAGGAAGAAGGCGGCAATCATGAAGAAATTCATCAGCAGTGCATTGGCGGCGAGAATGTCGGTTCCAAGCTGTGCGCCCGCCCGCGTCATCAATGCGAACGAGCCGACGAGCAGCAGGCTTCTGATCATGATATCGCGGTTGATGGCAAAGAGGGCGAGCAGTTTTGTTCGCTCGAAAATCTGCGCCAGGGCAGGGTTTGCCATGCGACGGAAACCGGGAATGACAACGGCAAGACCAACCAGCGCACCGGTGAGTTCGGCAAGCACTGTGCCCCATGCAACCCCGCTCACACCCCATTCCAGTGTCAGGCCGAGGAGCACCGAAAGCGCAATATTGGTGCCGTTGATGAGGATCTGCAGGCCAAGCGCCCAGTTCCCATGGCCGCGACCCAGCACATAGCCAAGCAGCGCATCATTGACGAAGCGGAAGGGGCTCGACAGCACGCGGATGTAGAAATAGGTGCTGGCGACGGCCGCTGCCGCCGGTTCGGGCGCAATCAGCCGGAGCCCGAGATAGAGGATGACGGAGCCGAGGAGAATGATGGCAATACCGCCAATGAGGCCGGAGAGCGAGGCGCGCCAGAAGACCGCCTGCTGCTCGGTTTCGTCGCGCCGACCAAGCGCCTGGGCGACAAAGGCCGTGGTGGAGGTGCGGATGAAGCTGATGAGCGAAAAGACCAGATCGAAAATGACCGCCGCGACGCCAAGACCCGCAAGATCGGCTGCCCGCCCTGTCTGACCAATCACCGCCGTGTCGGTCAAGCCGAGCAGGGGCGTGGTCACGAAACCGATGGTCATGGGAATGGCAATGGAAAGAACCAGCCGGTGGGTGACCCGGTAGGGCATTTCAGTCATCGGCGCCTCGGGGAGCAATGGGGAAATGGATCAGTCGCGGCGCTATTCATACACGATTCTGACGTTTGTAAATATTGCGCCTTGGGCCGACAGAGGCCCGCTTCGAGCTTCTGATTCTAGTTGGACAGCACCATGGCCCAATAGGGCCGGTTGCCCGATGCACTGTTTTGCGCGACAGCCACGCCAAGACCCTTATAGTTGCCCAGCATATTCACGAGATGTTTGTGCGAGTTGATCCAGGCATCAACGGCGCGATCAACGCTATCCTGACCCGTAGCAATGTTTTCTGCCGCCGGAAGCGTCACATCCATGCCCTTCATGCGTTTTGCGAAATCCGCGCCAAAGCCGATATTATGCTCCATCTTGCCATGCGCTGCCATGCGCACAGCCTGATCGGCTGCGGCGCGGGCTGCGGCCGCATCAAAGCGCAGTGGTGGCAAATCGTTTTTCGCGCGCAGCGCGTTCACCAGAGGCAGGGCCGCTTCGGTCTCATCCTGAGCAGGTATTTTCGATGGTTTGAGATCGAAAATGGAACTGCAGGATGACAGCCCGGCAGCCGCAGCAAAGCCGGACAGAATGAGAAAATTACGGCGGCTGGCAAAATGCATGGATTATCGGCGGTAATTCATGATGCGGATGATGATGAAGGCCGGAATGACGATGGCCGCACCGAGGAGGAAGTAATCGCCGATGGCGCCAAGCGCCTGGAAGCCCTGCCGCCACAGATCGAAGAAGAAATCCCGGATCGTCCAGAAAATATCCATCGGATACCAGCCGAACGCGCTCATGATGAAGCCGACAAAGATCGACACGGCAATCAGCTTGATGAGAACGCGAAAGGGACTATCGCCGAGAAACTTGTTGACCTGCTCGCTCATGGGGCGGTGCTCCTTATCCAGTCCCTGTCAAATAGGCGTTTCGTGACGCGACTGCAAGTTTTAGGGATGCGGGCTTTTGAGCAGAAGATTTCGCTTGAATTTTGGCAAAACGGGCGCATATAGGCGGCACTCGACCGGAAAACGCACCCCATGAACACACACGCTCTGTCCTCCGGCGATCTGATCGCAGACCGCCGGGCCGAATATGCACGTATGCTCGCCGAAAGCGGCGATTTTCTTTCAGCCGCCGACCTGATGGGCCAGGCGCTTGAAATGGCACCGAATTGGGCGGCGGGCTGGTTTCTCGCGGGCGAATATTGGCAGAAGGGCAACAACAGGCCGGAAGCGGCAAACGCCTTCCGCAAGGTCTTGGCCAATAGCGAAGATGACATTTTTGGCGCGGTGCTGAAGCTTTCGCTCCTGGGTGAGCTGGATGTACCCGATCAGCCGCCGGTCTCCTATGTCGAACAGCTTTTCGATGATTATGCCGACCGGTTTGAAGATGCGCTTCTCGGCAAGCTGCATTACCGCGTACCCGAGAAGTTGGCAGAGCTGGTGCAGGCGCGTGCGGGCGAACAATTTGCCTGCACCGTTGATCTCGGATGCGGAACCGGCCTTTTTGGAGCGCGCGTGCGCGAACACACGCGTCGGCTCGAAGGTTTCGACCTTTCGGCCAATATGCTCGCCAAGGCCGAAGAAAAGGGCCTCTACGATTATCTGTCTCAGGCCGACCTTTCGCTGGGAGCCGATGAAGAACGCCTCTTCACCGACGGGCTTCAGCCGGGTCGCGCCGATCTTCTGGCGGCTGCCGATGTTGTGATGTATTTGGGTGACCTTGAGCCGCTGTTTCAGCTCGCGCGCAAGATCATGCACCCGCTCGGCCATTTTGCATTTTCCGCTGAGCTGGCGCTGACGGGTGATGATTTCACATTGCTGCCCTCCATGCGCTATGCCCATTCGCCCGCCTATATCGAAGCGCTGGCGGTGCGTTACGGGTTCCGTCCCGTGGTGACAGAAAAGCTCGATATCCGCTGGGATGCGGGGGCTCCGGTGAAGGGAATTCTGTTCCTTTCGCAGAACATGGCCAATGCGTAATTTTGTTGCGCGGCGCGCCCAAAATAGGTCAGCAATGCTTACATATTTTCCTTGATCTTTGGCATGGTGCGCTGCACAATTGTGGTCAGTCAAACCAATGGACCGCACCATGCCGCACCTGAACCTGAATGAGCTACTGACAATCTGGAACGACAACCCTTCACGGCACACGCTGATTGAAGATGTGCAAGGGATAGCCTTCGGCGCAATTGTTGCGTCGCTCGGGCTCTTTTTCCTCAATCAGGCTGGCCTATTGACCGGCGGCACGGCAGGTCTTGCTTTCCTGGTGCATTACACGAGCGGCTTCAGCCTCGGTTCTCTCTTCTTTCTGGTGAACCTGCCTTTTTATTTTCTGTCCTGGCGGCGTGTGGGCAAGGTCTTTACGATCAAGACATTCGTGGCGATCGCACTCACCTCGCTTCTGACGGACGTGCAAAGCCGCTTTCTGCATATTTCCGATATCAATGCTCTGTGGTCGGCCTTCCTGGGCGGTCTGCTGCTGGGGTTCGGGCTTCTGGCGCTTTACCGTCACCGGGCAAGCCTTGGCGGTGTCGGCATTCTGGGTGTCTATCTTCAGGAAAAGACCGGCTTTCGCGCTGGCCTGACCCAGATGATTTTTGACGGGATTATCCTGGTGATCGCGCTTCTGCTCCTTGACCCGCGTGTGGTAATGGCATCCGTTATCGGCGCTGTCACGATGAACATGTTTGTGGCCATCAACCACCGTGCAGACCGCTATATTGCTATTAGATGAAATTGATTTGAGTGAATGAGCAAACCCTTTTCCGATTATTTGAAATCCACCTCTGACCAGCATTCTGCCCTTGAGGATGCACAAGGCATTCTCGCCGGCGCGGCCATGGCCTCCTTTGGCGTGCTGCTTCTTTCAACGGGTGGTTTGCTGACGGGTGGAACGGCAGGGGTTGCATTCCTCATCCATTATCTGACCGGCTACACGTTTGGTACAGTCTTCTTCATCGTCAATCTACCGTTCTATTATCTGGCGTGGAAACGGCTGGGGCTCGGCTTTACGTTGAAGACATTTGCTGCCGTTTCGCTGACCTCTGTGCTCTCCGACCTGCTGCACCGTAATGTTGCCTTTTCCAGTATCGAGCCGCTCGTGGCAGCGCTCTTCGGTGGCTTGATCATCGGCGCGGCAATGCTGGCGCTATTCCGCCACCGGGCAAGCCTCGGTGGTTTCGGTATCCTGGCACTCTATCTGCAGGAGCGCCTGAACTGGAAGGCCGGTTATGTGCAGCTGGCGCTGGACCTGACCGTACTTGCCTTCTCCTTTCTTGTTGCAACGCCATACATCATTATCTGCTCGGTCGCCGGTGCCGTGGTGATGAATTTTATCCTGGCGATCAACCATCGCAACGACCGTTATATCGCCCGATAGTTCCGTTCCGATCGTTTTGGCATTACCGTCGCCTGCGTGAGTGATGATTCTGCAAGCGCGATGGATTTGCTACCCGAGACTTTCCGGCAATGGTTTGCGGGAAAGGGGTGGCAGCCGCGCGCCCATCAGCTGGAACTTCTGGGAAAGGTTCGCGGTGGGGCATCCGCGCTTCTCATCGCGCCAACCGGTGCAGGTAAAACGCTTGCGGGTTTCCTGCCGTCTTTGACCGATCTTGAAGCGCGCGGCCCTATTCCTCCGGGATCAGCCTTTACCGGCATTCACACCCTTTACATCTCGCCGCTCAAGGCGCTGGCTGTCGATATCGAGCGCAATCTCATGAAGCCGGTGCGCGAGATGAACCTAGCCGTCACCATTGAAAACCGCACCGGCGACACGCCGCAGCACAAGCGCCAGCGGCAGAAGCAGCGTCCACCGGATATTCTGTTGACAACGCCCGAACAGCTCGCTCTGCTGATTGCCAGCGATGATGCGGCGCGCTTCTTTCGCGATCTGAAATATGTGGTGCTGGACGAACTGCATTCGCTGGTGACCTCCAAGCGTGGCCATCTGCTGGCGCTGGGTCTGGCGCGGCTCAGGCAACATGCGCCGGACCTCAAGGCAATTGGCCTCTCGGCAACCGTTGCGGATCCGATGGACCTGCAAAGCTGGCTGGTGCCGCAAAAGGCCGATGGGCCGAACCATGCGGCATTGGTGACTGCGGCAGGCGGCGCACGACCCCTGATCACCATCCTGCGGTCTGAAGACCGCATCCCCTGGTCTGGCCATTCGGCGCGTTACGCGGTGCCGGTGATCTATGAGGAAATCAAGGCGCATAAAACGACGCTGATTTTCGTGAACACACGCTCGCAGGCCGAACTGCTCTTTCAGGAACTGTGGACCATCAACGACGATAGCCTGCCCATTGCGCTCCATCATGGTTCGCTGGATGTGGGCCAGCGCCGCAAGGTGGAAGCGGCAATGGCGGAAAACAAATTGCGGGCGGTGGTGGCGACCTCAACGCTTGATCTTGGGATCGACTGGGGCGATGTCGATCTGGTGATCCATGCAGGCGCACCGAAGGGGGCAAGCCGGCTTGCCCAGCGCATCGGCCGCGCCAACCACCGCATGGATGAGCCGAGCCGCGCCATTCTGGTGCCGGCCAATCGGTTTGAAGTGCTGGAATGCCAGGCAGCGCTGGATGCCAACTACATCAACGCGCAGGACACCCCGCCTTCGGGCGAGGGCGCTCTGGATGTGCTGGCGCAGCATGTCCTGGGCATGGCCTGCGCCGACCCCTTCCATGCTGACGATCTTTATGAGGAAGTCACAAGCGCGCTACCCTATTCATGGCTGGATCGTGAAACCTTCGACCGCGTACTCGATTTTGCGGCAACGGGTGGTTATGCGCTCAAGAGTTACGAGCGGTACGCCAAAATCCGCCAGAGAGCCGATGGAACCTGGCGCGTGGCCAACCCGCAAACAGCGCAGCAATACCGGCTGAACATCGGCACGATTGTTGAAATGCCCATGCTGAATGTCCGGCTGGTCAAGCGCAACAAGCTCGGATCGCTCGGCCGCGGTGGAGCGGTGCTTGGCAAGGTGGAGGAGTATTTTCTGGAAGCCTTGAGCCAGGGCGATACGTTCCTGTTCGGCGGCAAGGTTCTGCGGTTCGAGGGCATACGGGAAAACGAGTGCCTGGTCAGTACTGCCTATTCGTCCGACCCGAAAATTCCAGCCTATGCGGGTGGCAAGTTTCCGCTTTCCACCTATCTGGCCGATGGCGTGCGCAAGCTCTTGTCCGGCTCCGAACAATGGGTTGGCCTGCCCGAGCAGGTGCGCGATTGGCTGGAGGTGCAAAAGGAGGTTTCCGTCCTGCCTGCGCGTGACCAGATGCTGGTGGAGACCTTTCCGCGCGCAAGCCGCTTTTTCATGGTGATCTACCCGTTCGAGGGGCGGCTGGCGCATCAGACCTGCGGCATGCTTCTGACCCGGCGGCTGGACCGAATGGGTGCCAAACCTTTGGGCTTTGTGGCCACCGATTATTCGCTGGCCATCTGGGGGCTGGAGGATATGGGTGCGATGATCCGCTTAGGCCGTCTCCGCCTCTCCGAACTGTTCGACGAAGACATGCTGGGCGACGATCTGGAAGCATGGCTGAATGAAAGCTGGATGCTGAAACGCACCTTTCGCAATTGCGCCGTGATAGCGGGCCTGATAGAGCGCCGCCATCCCGGTCAGGAAAAGACAGGACGGCAAGTGACCGTTTCCGCCGATCTGATTTACGACGTGCTGCGTAGTCATGAACCGGATCACATTCTTTTGCAGGCAACGCGGCAGGAGGCTGCGGCGGGTCTGTTGGATATTGCCCGTCTCGGCGCTATGCTGAACCGAATCAAGGGGCATATCCTGCACAAGGCCCTTGACCGGATTTCACCGCTTGCCGTTCCCGTGCTTTTGGAAATCGGGCGCGAAACGGTGCAGGGCGAGGCGCAGGAAAGCCTGCTGGCGGAGGCTGCCGAAGACCTGATCATGGATGCGATGCAGGCAAGTGTTTAGGCCGGTGGCCCGAAGAGAACGAGGACACAATGAACCGGCTGAGGCTGGCGCAACAGACAGAGTTTGATGCAAACGCGGCAACGCTCACCGAGGTCAACGGGGTCGAATGCCTGTGTGACCCCATGGGCGCGCTTTATGCGCCCGCACTGGGATTGCTTGTCGTGTCCGATCTGCATCTGGAAAAGGGGGCCGCCTTTGCCCGCCGCGGACGATTGCTGCCGCCCTATGACACCGGCGCAACGCTGAAGATCCTGGATGCGGTGATCAATCGCTATAACCCCTCCATCGTCATTTCGCTGGGCGACAATTTTCATGATCAGCCCGGTTCGAGCCTGATGCCGGATGCCTATCGCGTGATGATCGAAAACATGGCGCAGGGGCGCGAGTGGATATGGATCACCGGCAATCATGACCCCGAGGGCGTGGACAACCTGCCCGGAACGGTGGCGGAAAGCCTGCTCTTTGGTGGCTTGACCTTCCGCCATGAGCCGTCGAGGGGAGTGGCAGCCGGTGAAGTTGCCGGCCATCTTCACCCCGCTGCAACAGTGCGCCGCCGCGAAAAGGCGGTCCGCAGACCCTGTTTTGCAACGGATGGAACACGCCTCCTCATGCCCTCATTCGGGGTGATGTCCGGCGGCTTAAATCTCACGCACGCCGCCTTCAAGGGCCTTTTCGCAAAAGAACGGCTGGTGGCGCATATGATGAGCCGCGACAGGGTGTATGCTGTCGCCTATGCCAATCTTTCCGGCTGATCAGTCGCGGCGGAAGATGATCGAGGCGAGCCAGCCAGTGATGCCGGCCAGCAGCACCACAAACGCACCATAGAAGAAGGAATGGTTCATTGCCGCGTCGGTCACTGCCTGTTCTGCACCGGTCTTGACCACGCGCAGTGGCAGGTTGCGCTGCGTGACGAACTGCCCGCTTTTGAAGAGATAGGCATGCAGCGTGTGGACACCATTTGGAACATCCGCAGGCAGGCGCAGCGTTGCGCGGAACAGATTGCCGCTGATGAAGCGGATCGAGCCGGGGCGCTCCTGATAAAGACCGGAGTTGATTTTCTGACGCCGCAAGGCTTCCCGGAAAGCGTCAACATCCACTGAGCCGCCGCCGAAGCGCACCTTCCGCAGGTTGATGCTGTCGACATTGGCTTCTATGTCGCCATATTGAAGCGGCACAAGCGCGCTGCTCTCGGCGCGCGTGCTGGCCATGGAAAACGAGGTCGGAACATCGAGAAACCGCATGGATTCTGTATTGATCCAGATCCCGAAAACCCGCCTTTTCTTGTGAACAGTAATGTCCTCGGTCGGCCCCTCAAGGGTGACGACGATGTCATACTGACCGATTTCCTGAAGCAGGGGATCGGTATTGCCGATGGCTCCAAAGACCGTGATGTCCGCGCCGGAGAAATTGGACGCGATCGCGATTTCATTGGTTGAAACGCCGATATCGATCGTTTCCTGAAGGCTTGTCACATTGACAGGCGGCCCGGAAAGGGGCTCAGCTCCAAAGACAGAACCGGCGGAAAGGAAAAACGTGGTTGCGACGATGGGAGAGCAGATACGCATCATGTGCTGCTCCCTTCGACAATCGAGTAAACGTCTTTCGGTTCGATCACGAGATCAATGGCAAGACGCACGCCAACAGCAAGAACCAGCAGCGCAAGCAGCGCACGAAGCTGTTCGGCCTTGAGGCGTTGACCGACGCGCACACCGTATTGCGCACCCACAACGCTTGCCACCATCAAGACGCTCGCAAGGCCGATATCCACCGTGTGGTTTGCCGTGGCCTGGATCATGGTTGTGTAGGCCGTGACGAAGACGATCTGGTAGAGTGATGTGCCGACAACCACGCTGGTGGGGATTCTCAACAGGTAGATCATCGCCGGCACCATGATGAAGCCGCCGCCAATACCCATGACAGACGTCAGAATGCCGATCAGCATCCCAAGCGCCGCGATCGGCACGACGCTGATATAAACCTTGGACTTCTTGAACCGCATCTTGAACGGCAGCCGGTGGATCCAATTGTGCTGGCCGGGTTTGCGCAGGCTCGTGGGGCCGTTTTTGGAGGCGCGGCGGATGGCACGGATGCTCTCCGTGAGCATCAAAGAGCCGACGATGCCGAGAAGCAGGACATAACCCAATGAAATGAGCAGGTCGAGAAGGCCAAGCTCACGCAACCACGCGAAGATACCGATGCCGATTGTGGAACCGATGAGGCCGGAGACCAGAAGCATCGTTCCCAGTTTGAAATCCAGCGATCCACGCCTGAAATGCGTGATGGCACCGGAAATCGACGATGCAACAACCTGGCTCGCGCCCGTGGCAACGGCAATGGCCGGCGGCACATTGTAGAAAATGAGAAGCGGCGTAATGAGAAAGCCGCCGCCAACACCGAACATGCCCGATAAGAACCCGACAGCCGCACCCATGCCCAAAATGACAAAGATGTTGACCGACATTTCCGCAATCGGGAGGTAAAGTGACACGGGGACAACCTCAGGCCGGAACTGTCCCACGATTTTCGCGATGGAAAAATTCCGCTAAATTTTTATGAGCAATGCCACCCGAAGCGGAGGCCGCGGGAGGAGGCTTTTACTCAGTATGGATTTTCCGGCTGATGCCAACCGTGACCACCCTTGTGCTACCGCTAAGACCATATGTCAACGCACTATTTGGTCAATTTACGGTGCACGCGGACCGATTGTGTACAATCTCTCGTCTTACTTGTTTCGCGCCAGCAATTCGCGAACCAGCGCCTGGTTGATCTCGCCCGTCGGCTCCTGCCCGATTGAGGTTTGGAAGGCCTTGATGGCGCTCACCGTTTTGGCACCCATAATGCCATCGGGCGTGCCGGCGTCGAAGCCGTTATTGTTGAGAATCGCCTGAATGTTGCGCACGGCGCGTTTCATGTCGACAGAGCCGGTCGAGGTCTTTTCACCGGCCCACTCATCGGGAAGCGTGATCTCGTTTGCAGCCTGGTCGGCAGGCAGTGGGCTCCATTCTGCTGCAGCCTTCTTGGCGGCTTTCAGCTGGTCTGGCGTCAGCACCTTGGCGATTTCGTCACGCTTTTGCGCAGCGTCGGCGTCTCCCGTCTGCGCAGCGATATCGAACCACTTGTAGGACTGTCCAAGGTCCTGCTGCACACCGCTGCCTTTCGCATAAAGAATGGCGAGGTTGAACTGGCTGTCCTTCACGCCGTGATCGGCCGCGTCGGTGAACCATTTGGCGGCCTGCTCATAGTCCGGCTGTCCATCGACACCCATGGCATAGACTACGGCCAAATTGTGCATCGCGCTGACATTGCCCTTGTCGGCGGCGCTTTGATAATAGTCGCGGGCCTTGGTCAGGTCCTTGGCGACGCCGGCACCCTTTTCATACATGTTGCCGAGGCGGTATTCGGCGGGCGCAAAGCCAAGTTCGGCGGCACGCTCGAACATGGTCATTGCGGTCGCCATGTTTGCTTCCACGCCGCGGCCTTCAGTATAGCGCGAGCCAACTTCATAAAGGGCCAGAGGGTCGTTTGCCTTTGCAGCGTCAACCAGCGAAGCGGGACCAACGGTCGCCGGAATGTCGAGCGGCGCAAGCGCAGCCGTTTCCGCTATCGCATCCGTGGCGCTGGCAGCACTTGTCTGCGGTGCAGCTCTTATCGTTTCAACCGGGCTCACATCGCTGTCGCTGTCATCGGCAACCGCGGGGGTCGCCAGCGCATTGTCAACAGCCTGACCCGTGTCTGCCGGTGTCTCGGCAGCTTGAACCTCTGATGCAGCCTGCGCATCTGCCGCAACTGCGTCTTCCGCTAGCGGTGCGGTGGTGCCATCGACCGGCGATGCGTCGCTTTCAACCGCAACCTGTTCACTCGAACCGCCGCCAAGCAACGGACCCACCAGCTGGTAGGACATGATGGCCAGCAGAGCAGCGCCGGCTGCAAGCATGATCGGACGGCGCACCTTGGACGGTTCGGAAGCGGCCTTTGCGCTATCCTTCTGCTTCTTTGCCAGCTTTTTCGGCTTGAGCACACTGTTTTGCTTTTGCTCGTTTTCCAGCTGCTCGGCAGCCGCCTTGGCCGCACGGCGGGCAGCAGCAATGTAGTCGGCCTTTTCGTTATCGTCGGGGCCGTCGAGATCGTGGGTCGCACGCACCTTTTCGAGGATCTTCTGAATGTCGGGTGCGCCGGAGCCGGGCTCGAGAAGCTGGTTGGCAAGTTCTGGGCTCATGGACTCGCTGGCATCGAGCGGCGGCGTCGGCTCAATGATATCACGGCCCTTCTTGGCCGTGGCATTGTTCTGTCCCGGCTTGAGCTTGCGACCGAGCTCCGCAAAAAGGCTCTTTTTTTCCTTCTTTTCGTCCTGTTCCGAGGTGGAAACGGTATCGGAAAAATCGTCGAGATCCGGAACGTCCATCAGAATGTCGTCTTCCGATTCCGGTAGGTATTCCTCATCGACACGCAACTGGGCGGCACGTGGCATCGCCGGTTCCGGAGCCGATGCGGCAGACGCCTGAACGGATGCCTGCTTGGCGGGCGCTGCAGCGGCTTCGGCCATCTGGACCGGTGCGGGTTGAGCGCGCTGCGCCTCGCTCACCGTTCCAATCTGATCGATGCGTTCGGCGATTTGGACGAGCGTGTCGTGCAGGGCTTCGAATGTGCGCTGATTGCGCTCTTCGGATGAGCGGGTCAGGTCTTCGAGCGTGCGCAGGTCGTTTGCAAGAGCCGAAATCTGCGCAATCCCGTCGGCATCGCCGCCGGCGGGTGCAGAGCCGCGCTGCGCATAGGCTTCCGCTACGGCTTCTGCGGCCTGGCGGGCGGCTTCGACGATATACTCGTCATTGGCCGCCATGTAGTCTTCAAGCGCATTCATGCGGCCTTCAAGCTGGCCATATTCCGGACCGGCCTGCTGCGGCGGAGACGAAAGCAGCGAGGAGAGATTGGCAATCTGCGCCTCGAGATTTTGCAGGCTCACCGTATCGCTGGCCGGCTGCGCGACAGTCTCGTTCAGATGCGCGGCAATGTCGTTCAAACGGCTTTCCAGACGGTTGAACAGCGCTTCATCGTTAACCTGCTGAACGGGCTGGATTTCGATTTCCTCGATCCGTTGCGCCAGCATGTCGAGGCGTTCGGCCAGGTCGTTGTTGACCGTGCCGGCCTCGAGCGCATCGATCTTATGGAAAATCTCCGACAAAACCTGCGTCAGATCAGGCTGTGCACTGGCAGACTGGGCGCGTTCGACTATGGAGGACAGCTGATCGAGCTGTTCTTCCAGGCGGGCGGCAGTGCGCGCCGTTGTCATGTCTTCGATCTTCGCCGACAACGCCTCCAGGCGCTGCATCATGCTGTCCTGCTTGCGCGGGGACATCCAGTCGTCGATCTGCTGACCGAGGTCGCCGATGCGCTGTTCCAGCATTTTCAGATGATCGGAACTCGCGTTCTGCTTCTGATTATGCGCGTTTGCCGAAATCGCATGGGCGATTTCTTCCAGACGCTGGTCGATATCGGAGAATTGATTGGTGAAAGCCGTCTGGTCGGGTGGCAGGTGCTTGCCAAATGCCTCGACTGCTTCTGCAATGGAATAGAGCTTGTTTTCAAGCGCCTGAATGGCCGGCGCGGAATTCATGCCACCCAGTTGCGATTTGATGTCTTCGATACGCCCGGCAAGGCTGAGAATTTCGTCTTCCAGGCCCTCCGGATTAAACCGGCTCAGCTTCTCTTCGACATTGCGGACGGAATCCTGGCGCGCCAGACCGTCAATCATGTTGCGCAGAGCGTCAAACTCGCCGCGCAGCGTTGCCGCGTCTGACGGCGATGCCTGATGGCTGATCGCGTCGATGCTGGCGGCCAGACGCTCCATGTCATCGCGCAGACCGGCGGAATAGTCGTCACCGGCGGAATGCGAACGGATATCGCGGATTTCGGCGCGCAATGCCGCCATCTCACGGCTCATGCCATCATTGATATCGCGCTTCAGTTCCTCGCGCAGGCCAAGAAGCGCGCGGGCGATATCACCTGTATCATGTGTGGAGGGAGTGGCGACACGCTGCGGTGCATATTGTGGCGCCGGCTTGCTCTGCCGGGCCGGCTGAGCGGGCTGACCAGGCTGGTTAAAGCGGGCGCGCACCGCATCGGCGAGCGACCGGCTTCCATTGCTCGGTTGGGCTGTGTAGCCGGCAAAGTTGGAGGGCGTTTTTTCAATGGCACGCTGGCGCTGGAGGATGCCGGAAACCTGCTCGTCATAACCGTGGCCAGACTTTCCGCGCTGCTCGGAACTGCCAGCACCCATCAATCCTTCAATGCGCGCTTCCAGCCCTTCAATCGTGCGGTTCAACGCATCGAGAGACTGTCTTTCGCCTTGGCGTGGAGGATTGCGGTTGCTGCCATTCATCGTTTTGCTCACTTCGACCGCAGGAATTGCGGTCTTTTGATTTACCCTGTCGGCTTTCCGGCGTGTTGCACTGAAGTGCTGTCTCCTGCCCCCGGAATTCGCCCACTCGCCCCCTGAACGCGCCACTCTCTGCAAGCTGCACAAATCAAGGCTTCATCAAAACCGACAATCGGCGAAACATGGTAAATAAGCAGTTAACCCGAGGGCGGAAAATGCGCGAATACCGAAAAATCACGCAACCTTGAGCGGGAGGCGGGAGCGTTGCCTGTGCTGTCATCTGAGTGAACGTTTTGCTGTAGTAAAGGTTACCGACGCGCCGAAAACGGGTCGTTTCTCACGTACTGTTCATCAAGAATCGTGGTCCGCGACATTTTTGACGTTTACGCAAACGTCAAAGTTTTGTATGTAGCATGCACGAAATTCAAAATACCTTTTGGCGAGGAGATCCAAATGCCCGTATTCAAGGCACCGGTTGAAGACACATTGTTTGTTCTCAATGATGTTCTCGGTATTGAAAAATACAACAATCTGCCTGGTTTTGCCGATGCTTCACCCGATCTGATCGAAGCCGTTCTGACCGAGGCCGGCAAGCTGTCGGAAGAGATTCTGGCCCCACTGAACCTGTCCGGCGACCAGGAAGGCTGTGTGCGTTCCGAAGATGCTTCGGTGAAGACCCCGAAAGGCTTCAAGCAGGCCTACGACACCTATTGTGAAGGTGGCTGGATGGGTCTTTCCATGCCGGAGGAATTCGGCGGTCAGGGGCTGCCTTATGTGCTTCACACTGCTGTCTCCGAATACCTCATTTCCGCAAATCTGGCGCTGATGATGTATCCGGGCCTCACGCAGGGGGCTATTGCGGCCATTCTGGCCCATGGCGACCAGGCACAGAAGGAAAAATACGTTCCCAACATGATTGCCGGCACCTGGACCGGCACCATGAACCTGACCGAACCGCATTGCGGCACCGATCTCGGCCTGCTGCGCACCAAGGCAGTGCCGCAGGCTGACGGTTCCTACAAGATTTCCGGCCAGAAGATTTTCATCTCTGCCGGCGAACACGACATGTCGGACAATATCATCCACCTGGTGCTCGCCCGCATCGAAGGCGCGCCGGAAGGCACCAAGGGCATTTCGCTCTTCATCGTGCCGAAATACATGGTGGGTGACGACGGTTCTGTCGGTGAGCGCAACGGCGTTGCCTGTGGCGCGCTGGAACACAAGATGGGCATTCACGGCAATGCCACTTGCGTGATGAACTATGATGATGCGACCGGCTTCCTGATCGGCAAGGAAAACAAGGGCCTTGCCGCCATGTTCGTGATGATGAACGAAGCCCGCCTCGGCGTCGGCCTGCAGGGTCTCTCGGTGGGCGAGGTCGCCTACCAGAACGCCGTCATGTACGCCAAGGAGCGCATTCAGGGCCGTTCGCTCTCCGGCCCGAAGGCGCCGGAGCAGAAGGCTGACCCGATCATCGTTCACCCCGACATCCGCCGTGCGCTGATGACCATGCGGGCGATCAACGAAGGTGGTCGTGCGTTTGCATTGTGGACAGCGCTGCAGTCCGATATTGCCCACCGTTCCGAAGACGAGGCCGCCCGTCAGACTGCCGACGATCTGATCGGGCTGCTGACGCCGATCCTGAAAGGCGTCATGACAGACAAGGGCTTCGACACCGCAGTTGCCGCCCAGCAGGTGTACGGCGGCCACGGTTACATCGAAGAACATGGAATGAGCCAGTTCGTTCGCGATGCCCGCATCACGCAGATCTACGAAGGTGCCAACGGCATTCAGGCGCTTGACCTGGTGGGCCGCAAGCTGCCGGCCAATGGTGGCCGTGCCGTGATGGCTCTGTTCAAGGAAATCGGTGATTTCTGCGAAGCCAACCGTGAAGACGAAGCCATGAGTGGTTTTACCAAGGCGCTGAAAAAGGGCCTGAACGACGCACAGGCATCTGCCATGTGGTTCATGCAGAATGCGATGGCCAAGCCCGACAATGCCGGTGCCGGCTCCACGGATTTCATGCACCTCTTCGGTCTCGTCGTTCTGGGCTACATGCACGCCAGAATGGCCAAGGTGGCCAATGACGAGCTTGCCAAGGGCGGCTCGCCGCGCGAAGACTTCCTGAAGAACAAGCTCATCACGGCGCGGTTCTTCATGGACAAGCTGATGCCGGAAACGGCGCTGCGCAAGGCGCGCATCGAAACCGGTGCGGATACGATGATGGAATTGGCTGCTGAAGCCTTCTGATGATCGAAATGATAAGGCCGGGCCCTTGGAAGGGCCCGTTGCCGTTTCTAAATTTGGGATAGCGGCGGACGCCGTTTTTTTGGGAGAGACATTATGACCGAAGCTTTTATTTTCGATACCGTGCGCACGCCGCGCGGCCGCGGCAAAAAGGACGGCGCGCTGCACGAAGTGCCGCCCGTTCGTCTCGCCGCTCACACACTTGAAGCCGTGCGCGATCGCAATGGCCTCGACACAAGCACTGTTGACGACATCATCTTCGGTTGCGTCGATCCGGTCATGGAAGCCGGTTCCGTTATCCCGCGCGGTGCAGCCTTTGAAGCCGGTTACGACTTTTCGGCCCCCGGCGTTCAGCTGTCCCGCTTCTGCGCTTCCGGTCTAGACGCAGTCAATCTGGCAGCGTCCAAGATCGCCTTCGGTGCAGACGATATCGTGATTGCCGGTGGTGTTGAATCCATGTCGCGCGTCGGCATGGGCATGTCCGGCGGCGCATGGCCGCTTGACCCCTCCGTTGCTTTTCCGTCCTACTTCATGCCGCAGGGTGTTTCGGCTGACCTGATTGCCACCAAATATGGTTTCACCCGCGATGACGTTGACGCCTACGCTGTTGAAAGCCAGAAGCGCGCTGCCAATTCCTGGGCCAACGGCTATTTCGACAAGTCCGTTGTTCCGGTCAAGGACATTAACGGCCTGACGATCCTTGATAAGGACGAGCATATGCGTGCCGACACGAGCATGCAGTCGCTCGCCTCGCTGAACCCGTCCTTCCAGATGCCGGGCGAAATGGGCGGTTTTGAAGCCGTTGCCATTCAGGCGCACCCGGAAGTCGAGCGCATCAACTACGTTCACCACGCAGGTAATTCGTCGGGTATCGTTGACGGTGCGGCTGCTGTTCTTCTCGGCTCCGAAGAGGGTGGCAAGAAGATGGGCCTGAAGCCGCGTGCAAAAATCCGCGCTTTCGCCAATATCGGTTCTGATCCGGCGCTCATGCTGACCGGCCCGGTGGACGTGACCAACAAGCTTTTGAAGCGTGCTGGCATGAGCCTGTCCGACATCGACCTGTTTGAACTGAACGAAGCCTTTGCCGCCGTCGTGCTGCGCTACATGCAGGCCTTCGACATTTCGCACGACAAGATCAACGTCACCGGTGGTGCGATTGCGCTTGGCCATCCGCTCGGCGCAACCGGCGCGATGATCCTCGGTCAGGCGCTGGACGAAATGGAACGCCGCGACCTCAACGTCGGTCTCGTCACGCTCTGCATCGGTGCGGGCATGGGCACCGCAACGATCATCGAGCGCGTTTAAGGTTTGGGAGAGAGAAGAATGGCTTATAACAATTTCACCGTTGAAACCGATGCCGATGGCATTGCGCTTGTGACATGGGACATGAAGGACAAGTCCATGAACGTCTTCACCCAGGAGGTGATGGACGAATTGGACGCGATCATTGATGCAACTGCCGCTGATGACGCCGTAAAGGGTGTTGTCTTTACCTCCGGCAAATCGTCTTTCTCCGGCGGTGCGGACCTGACCATGCTCAAGGGCATGTTCTCCGTCATCGAAAAGGAGCAGGCGGCAGATCCCGAAGGCGCAACGAAGAAACTCTTCGACGCAGCAGGCCGTATGACCTGGCTCTATCGCAAGCTTGAAACCAACGGCAAGCCGTGGGTTTCGGCCATCAATGGCACCTGCATGGGCGGCGCGACTGAACTGTCGCTCGCCTGCCATGCCCGCGTTGCCGCCAAGTCCGACAAGGTCAAGATCGGCCTGCCGGAAGTGAAAGTTGGCATCTTCCCCGGTGCCGGCGGAACGCAGCGCGTGCCGCGCCTCATCAACACGCAGGAAGCCCTGCAGTTCATGACCACGGGGTCTTCGCTCTCCGCATCGCGTGCCAAGGCGCTTGGTCTGGTGACCGAAGTCGCCGAACCGGAAAACCTCGTATCTGCCGCCAAGGACCTCTTGAAGGCCGGTGTCGATCCGGTTCAGCCGTGGGACAAGAAGGGCTTCAAGGCACCCGGACCTGCCATCTGGTCGCCAGGCGGCGTTCAGCTCTTTTCCGCAGCCAACGCCATTCTGCGCCGCGAAACCTACGGCAACTATCCGGCAGCGCTCGCCATCGTGAAATGCGTCTATGAAGGTCTGCAGGTGCCGATCGACATGGCGCTGAAGATCGAGCAGCGTTATTTCACGCATATCCTGCAGACGACGGAAGCCTTTTCGATGATCCGCTCGCTGTTCATTTCCATGCAGGAGCTGAACAAGGGTGCGCGCCGTCCGGCTGGCGTTGAAAAGTCATCCATCAAGAAGGTCGGCATCGTGGGCGCTGGCTTCATGGGCGCGTCCATCGGCTACGTTACCGCGGCTGCCGGTATTCCGGTAGTCCTCATCGATCGCGACATGGAAGCGGCGGAAAAAGGCAAGGCAACATCTGAAGGCCTTGTTGCCGAAGGTGTGAAGAAGGGCAAGGTTTCCAAGGAACAGGCCGAAGCGCTGCTTTCGCTGATCACGCCCACGGCGGATTACAACGATATCGCCGATTGCGATCTCGTCATTGAAGCCGTGTTCGAAGACCGCGGTATCAAGAAGACGGTGACAGAGCAGGTGGAAGCCGTTTTGAAGCCGGATGCGATCTTTGCTTCCAACACCTCGACGCTGCCGATCACCGGTTTGGCTGAAAACTCCAAGCGCCCCGAGCAGTTCATTGGCATTCACTTCTTCTCGCCGGTGCACAAGATGATGCTGACGGAAGTCATCATGGGCGAAAAGACGGGCGACAAGGCTCTGGCCGTGGCACTCGATTACATTGCAGCGATCAAGAAGACGCCGATTGTCGTCAATGACACCCGCGGCTTCTACGTCAACCGCTGCGTCCTGCGCTATATGAACGAAGCCTACAACATGCTGGTGGAAGGCGTTCCGGCAGCCATGATCGAGAATTCCGCCAAGATGGCCGGCATGCCGGTTGGTCCGCTGGCGCTGAACGACGAAACTGCCGTTGATCTGTCCTACAAGATCATGAAGGCGATGATTGCCGATCTTGGCGAAGCATCGGTGCCGAAGGCGCATATGGAACTGATCACCAAAATGGTGGAAGGTGAAGGACGCCTGGGCCGCAAAGCCGGAAAGGGGTTCTACGACTATCCGGCAAAGCCCGCCAAGAAGCATCTTTGGCCGGGCCTGAAGGATTTGTTCCCGCAGCAGGACGCTGACACGCTGGACGTAGAAGTGCTCAAGAAGCGCTTCCTCACCACAATCGCGCTGGAAGCAGCCCGCACGATGGAAGAAGGCATTGTGACCGATCCGCGTGAAGCCGATGTCGGCTCGATCCTCGGTTTCGGCTTTGCACCTTATACGGGCGGTGCAGTCTCCTACATTGACGGCATGGGCGCGAAGGCCTTTGTCGCACAATGCGAAGAGCTGGCTGCCAAATACGGCGACCACTTCAAGCCGACAGCACTCCTGAAGGAAATGGCGACGAAGGGCGAAACCTTCTATGGCCGGTTTGATCCTTACGGGCAGGCGAAGGCTGCTGCCTGATAGCGGCAAGCATTAAATGAAAAAGGGCTGCACGTGTTGCAGCCCTTTTTTTGTGCGCCCTATGCGGCATTCACCCGTCGCCACCGTAATATCCGCCCATCGATCAGCGCGAGCCCGACGCCGATCAGCACCATCCCCATGATTTCTTCTGTCTCCAGCACTTCACCCAGAAACAGCACGCCGAGCAGAATGGCGGAAACGGGGATGAGAAAGGTGACGAGCGCCAGGTTGGTGGCGCCCGCAGAGGCCAGGATGCGGAAGAAGATGATATAGGCAAGTGCCGTTGAGAGGATGATATAGCCGGCAACGGCCAGCCAGATATCCAAGCCCGGCATGGGCAGCGAAAGCGGATTGTCGACCAGCAAGGCCAGCGGCAGGGCCATGGCGGCAGACGCCGTGAGCTGCCCTGTGGCTGTATGGATCGGCTGGACACCCATTGTCTTGAAGCGTTTGCCGAACACGCTGGCAAAAGCATAGGAAAGCGCAGCCAACAGGATTGCGGCCTGTGCCAGAATGTTGGTTGAAAAGCCGGTCAACAGTTCCGGCCCGATCATGACCGCAACACCGGCAAACCCCACCAGAACGCCAGCCAACTTATGGGGTCGCAGCTTCTCGTCGGATGTCAGAAAATGCGCCACGATGGCTGTCGAAAGCGGTGTCGTGGCATTGAGAATTGCGGCAAGACCGGAAGCAATATGCGTCTGGCCCCACACAATCAGCGAAAACGGAACGAGATTGTTGATGAGGCCCATCACGAAGAAGGCAAACCAGATTTTGGGTGAGCCCGGCATCCGCCGTCCGCGCAGGAGAATGACAAGATGGAGAATCAGTGCGGCCCCGCAAACGCGCAGGAAAACAAGGGTAAAGGGCGGAAGCTCTTTGACCGCGACTCCTGTAAAAAAGAAAGACCCACCCCAGAGAAGGGAAAGTGTGGCAAGCAGCGACCAGTCCAGAGCGCTCATTGAATTTTGATTTTGCATTTTTTGAAATCCTGAAACATCGGAGCGATGTTGACCATGCAGCGGCTCATCGCGAAGCGCTCGCCGGATTCGGACTCGGTTCTTCTTCGCCCCGTCCGCGTGGTATAATATGTCTGCATGAAACTCGATATCTCCATTTGCGAAGAAGCCTGGATAAAGCGCGATCCCGCTTTTGACGGACGGTTTTTCATCGGTGTGCGCACCACCGGCATTTATTGCCGCTGCGTTTGTCCCGTGCGTCAGCCCTACCGGCAGAATATCGAATTTCTGCCGAGTGCGGCAGCAGCCGAACTGGCAGGTTACAGGCCCTGCCTGCGATGCAGGCCGGAAACCGCGCCTTTTTGTCCGGCCTGGAAGGGCAGTCTCGCCATCGTTGAAAAAGCCGCCCGTTTGATCAAGGACGAAGGTGCGCTCGACCAGCCCGGTGCGACGGTGGAAGAACTGGCAGCCCGTGTCGGCGTCGGCGGACGGCATCTGACGCGGCTTTTCAAAAAGCATCTCGGCGCGACGCCGGGACAGGTTGCCCGCACGGCGCGGGTGCAGCGCGCCAAACAATTGCTGAGCGATACCCAACTGCCGATCACCGAAATCGCTGTTCAGGCCGGCTTCGGCAGCTTGCGGCGTTTCAATGCCGTGTTTCTGGAAACGTACAAAAGGCCGCCGACAGCCATTCGGCGGAAGACGGCAGCAAGCCTTCCCGCCATGTAGGAGCAAACCGGCCGTATCGCGAATGCTGATGGGCTTGCCGGCGTATACTTGCAAGAGAACCTGTTCTATAATTCCCGAAGCGAACATGTTCGGGGTGATGAGGATGAAGCCCAAACTGACGCCGGAGGAGGCGCGCAGGGACCACAATGCAATGCTCTTTTTTATGGCGCGCCATTTTGTCTATGGCGTGATTGCCGGCATCATTGTATCCGCCAGCATTTTCTATTTTGACATCGGTAACCTCAGGACCCACACCACGCGCGCGTCCAACAAATTCGTGCCCGTCTTTCTGATCACGCTGCCGATGTGCATTCTTTTCGGCGGTTCGGCCCTCGGTGGCGCTTTGATGATGATGCCCTACGGCACCAAATATCACGAAGACGAGTGATCGCCGATCTGCCCGCTATCTTCCGGCGGACGCGCTATATTTCAGCATTTTCGAATACTGAGATTTTTTTCGGAACAATCTTTCCGGTCACGGGTTCCTTCTGGGAGCATTAAGACAGGCAAGAAAAAGAAAAAAAGACAATATTTTTCTTGTGTTAGCTCTTTCAGGCCATCCGAAAAAAGGGTGACTGAAGCCAAGTTGACTTCATCATCTCTGAGGATGGCGAAGCTAAGAAACAGGAAGGAGAAAACAATGCATACGTTTAGGAAGGCACTTCTCGCAACCGCGTTTACGACCGTCGCCGCAACAGCATCTTTCGCCGCTGGCGATGAAGCCGTGAAGGAACTGCGTGGCCATGATGCGACGCTGGAAGCCAACAGCCCGGCAACTGAAGATGCGAACACAAACGTGGTCGCGCCTGAACAGACTGCCGAAGAAAAGCTGAATGATGTTCGTGGCCATGACGCCACCGTTGAGGCCAATGGCCCTGGGAGCACGGATGGCATGAACACCACCGCAGAAGCTGACGACGGTGTGCGCATCGTTCGCGTGAGCTCCTTGACCGACAACCAGGCCGCCCAGATCAAGATGGGTGACGACAACGAGGCTGCGATGGAAGAGGTACATGCACAGGTTCAGGCCGACCCGGCTGCCATGCAGGCCCTCCAGGACCGCAGCGTTGAGCTCGAAAACGTCGTAGCTGCCAAAAAGGCGGCGGATGGATCGATGATCATTTACGTGAAATAATCACGATCAGCCGAACTATCAGAGCGCGGGCATAGTTGCCCGCGCTTTTTTGTGTTTGCGAAAGAGCCTGAGTGTCGATCGAAAAGTAGTGACTCTTGGCCGCATGAGGGTTGGCGTTTGATGCGTGAAAGCGATGCGGGATCGTGTTATCGTAAGCTCGATTGTTCAGACGAGGTTTTGCATGAAACCGAAATTGACACCGGAAGAAGCCCGCAAAGATCATCGCGCAATGTTGCGATTCATGGCGCTGAACGGTCTCTTGGGCATGGCCGTTGGCGTCATCATTACAGGCGCATTGTTCTGGTTCGATATTGCCGGTCTTGCAAGTCACGCAGGGCGTGGCGGTCTTTTGTTCAAGGCTATATTCCTCATTGGAATGCCGCTGTCCATGCTGCTGGGAGCCGTATCCATCGGCACAGCGCTGATGATGATGCCCTACGAAAAGAAGTATCGCGACGACTGACGCGGCCTGATGGTCTATTCCGCAGCAACGCGGTTTTGTGCTGCAATATGCATGAGATAGGCCCGCAATGCGGCGGGCTTCACCGGCTTGCCTTGCATGGTTACATTGTCGGCTTCCGCGCGAGCGCGCACATCCGGCGTGCGGTCTGCCGTAATGAGGAGCGCGGGAACCTCTGCGCCATAGTAGTCACGCAAAAGCCGGATCGCATCAAGACCAGTGCCATCATCAAGATGATAATCCGCGACGATCACATCAGGCTTCGCCCCGCTTGCCAGTCGGCGGTGAACATCAGCCAGTGACTGGCTACATGCAACCGTGCAACCCCAGGCGCTCAACAGTTTCGACATTCCGTCGAGAATGGTGAGTTCATTGTCGATGCACAGCACAGAAAGACCGCCAAGCGCCGATGCTGCCGCCTGCACGGGGAGCGCTGACGCCGGCGGCTTTTGTTTCTCCGCCTGGGCAAGCGGGACAGTGACACGGAATGTCGTGCCGCGGTTTTCCGTGCTGGCAAGCTCCACCTTGTGGTTTAAGACGCGCCCGATCCGGTCAACGATTGAAAGGCCAAGACCGAGGCCGGCCGCGGTTTTCATGCCGCCGTTCAGCCGCGCAAATTCCTTGAAGACAGTCTGAAACTTGGACGCCGGAATCCCGATCCCCGTGTCGCTGACCTGTATGATGGCGGCATCGCCGCGTCTGCGCACGCCCACCACCACCTTGCCGGTCACCGTGTATTTGATTGCATTGGAAACCAGATTTTGCACAAGGCGGCGCAAAAGCGTCGGATCTGTCCGCACATGCAGGCTGGAGGGCACGACATGCAGCTTGAGGTTCCTTTCGCGCGCAATGGGGGCGAAATCGGTTTCGATCCGCCGCAGGAAGTCATCAAGCGAAACGGTTGAGAAGCGCGCTTTCATCGCACCCGTGTCGAGCCGTGATATGTCGAGGACGGCACCAAGGATGTTTTCCACCGACTGCAGCGAGGAGTCGATATTCTCGACCAGCTCGCCCTCTTGCGATTGCCCGAGCTTTTCGACCAGCGTCGAGGAATAAAGCCGCGCTGCATTGAGCGGCTGGAGAATGTCATGGCCGGCGGCGGCAAAGAAGCGCGTTTTGCCGATATTGGCTTCTTCCGCGGCTGCGCGCGCATCCGCAAGCTGGCTGTTGACCCGCACAAGTTCGCTGGTGCGCTCGGCAACACGCTGCTCCAGCGTTTCATTGGCTTGTTTCAGCGCCTTGTCTGCCGCCACCTGCTGGGTGATATCGGTATAGGTGGTCACGATACCCTTGCCCGGCATGGGGTTTGTGCGCACCTCCACGATCCGCCCGCTTTCCCCGACGGTGAGCGAGAAAGGCCGGTTCGGGGTCAGAAAATCGATGAGCGGATCGGCGCTACCGCTGGAAGAGACGTCGCCACGCTCGCGCAACGCCTCCGTAATGCCCGATAGCGGAAAGCCCACCTGACCGACAAATTCCGGCAGATCAAGAAGTTCCCGGAAACGACGGTTCCAGATCATCAGATTATTGGAGAGGTCGAAGACGGCAATGCCCTGATCCATCTGCGAAAGCGCAGTATGCAGCATGTCCTGATTGTGCAGCAGCGCCTCTGACGCCTGTCCCAGCAGCCAGGCAGTCTCCGAGGAGGGTTCCTCCACCTTTTGCAGAAGCAGCGAAAGCACCAGTCGCGCAGAGGAGGAACCGATGGCCCCGGCCAGAACCTGCTCGGCAAAATGCACAACATGTGTGTCCGCCGGGTCGTCATCGGAAAGCATGCGCCCGCTTTGCCGTTCATAGGTTCTAAATGAGCGCTGCATGCGCTCGTCTCCCAGGTAACCGGCCACGGCGGCCTTCAACTCACCAAGGCTGACCCGGCTTTTCCACCCGCGTGAGAAGGCGGCAGGCCCCGACTGACGGCGGATGAAAACGCCGGCCTGAATGCTTTCCAGTGCGCGTGGTCGCCGGCTCAAGGAGCCAATGATATAGGCCGCCACGTTGAGAAAGAGCGCCAGAAAGGTCGCTTCCACGAAGGGATCGTCGATCGAATGGATGGCGGGAAACAGCTGCCCCAGCAGGCTGCCGGCCTGCGCTTCATCCCCGTAACCGAGGCTTGGCAGCAGCAGAAAATAGGCCCAGGCACCGATGCCGCTCGCCATGCCGGCAATGGCACCGCGTGCATTGGCACGGTGCCAGATCAGCCCGCCCAGCATGGAAGGTGCAATCTGTGCAATGGCCGCAAAGGCGAGCGTGCCGATGGAGGCGAGTGCTGCCGTTTCATCGGTGGACCGGTAATAGGCGTAACCCAAGAACAGCACGCCAAAAATGGCGGTGCGGCGCACCCGCAGCAGAAACTTGGTGTAGTCCTCGCTCAGCCCTTGCGTGCCGGTGAGCCGCCGCCGCAACAGAATGGGCAGAACGATATCGTTTGAAATCATGATCGAAAGCGCGACCGAGGCGACAATCACCATCGCGGTTGCTGCCGAAAATCCGCCAATGAACGTGATCAGCGAGACAATGGGTGCGCCGCCGAAAAGCGGCAGATTGAGGATATAGAGGTCGGTGTCGCCACCCTGGCCCAGCGTGGTGACACCCGCGAGCGCAATTGGCAGCACGAAGAAATTGATGGCGATCAGATAGAGCGGAAACAGGAAGCCCGCCATCTTCAGCTCGCTGGCTGTGCGGTTTTCAACCACAGTCACATGGAACTGGCGCGGCAGCATGATGATCGCAAAGGCAGAAAGCGTGATCAGCAGAAGCCAGCGGCTGAGCGACGTTTCGTAGTTCATTGCATCGACAGCGAGAGTGTTCTGGCTGACCACAGACCAGAGCGCAGTTGGACCGTCGTAGAGGAAGAAGACGACGAAGATACCGGCTGTCGCAAATGCCATCAGCTTGACCACCGATTCCATGGCGATGGCGAGGATGAGTCCGTCCTGGTGCTCGGTCGCATCGGTGTGGCGGGTGCCGAACATGATGGCAAAAAAGGCGAGAAGAATGGTCACCAGAAGTGGCAGGCTGGAGAAGGAAAATTCTCCTGCCGTGGCCGCAAATTCCGACGTTGGCACCATGGCAGCAACGGAAGAGGAAACGGCCTTGAGCTGGAGCGCGATATAGGGAATGGCACTGACCAGCGAAATCAGCGCCACGATCAGCGCAACAGTCGGGTTCTTGCCATAGCGCGCGGCCACGAAGTCGGCGGCGGAGGTGATTTTTTCGGCCTTCGCCAGTTCGATGATGCGCCGGATCAACGGCATCCCGAGCGTGAACATGAGGATCGGGCCGATATAGATGGCGGCAAATTCCCAACCGCGCTCCGCCGCCAGTCCCACCCCGCCAAAATAAGTCCAGGATGTGCAGTAAACGGTAATGCTGAGGGCATAAACGATCGGGCGGCCGCGCGCTGATGACAGGCGTGCGCGCCCAAGCCTGCGGTCGCCGAAACTGGCAACGGCAAACAGCAGCAGCAAATAGGCTATGGCTGATGCAAAGATTGCCCAACCAGGCAGCATCTGGCTCACCGGCACAGTCTATCCTCCCCCTCCGGAAGGCTGAGCTTAGACCAAATGCAGCCTGAAGAAAATCCACGCAGACATATACGTTGGGATACCGCTTGGAGTGCGGATCATGAAAATAATACTGAATTGCCAAAATAAGACTGCGCAGACGAGGCCAAATCGTATTAGCAATATAAATGTATAAACGAGGCGGTCGGTCTCAAAAGCTGGAGGGCATTTTGATGTTTGAAGAGTTCAAGACGTTTATTGCACGTGGCAACGTCATGGACCTTGCTGTCGGCGTGATCATTGGTGGCGCTTTTGGCAAGATCGTTTCCTCGCTGGTTGATGACATTATTATGCCGCTGATCGGGTCGGTCACCGGCGGCGTCGATTTTTCCAACCTTTTCGTTCCCCTGTCCTCGTCAGTCACGGCAACAACGCTTGCAGAGGCCAAGGAACAGGGCGCGGTTTTTGCCTATGGCAGTTTCATCACGGTTGTGATCCAGTTCCTCATTCTCGCCTGGATCATTTTCCTCATGGTCAAGGGGATCAACCGGCTGACGGTCAAGGAAGTGGAAAAGGCTGAACAGGCACCGCCGGAAACGCCCGCTGACATCAAGCTTCTGGCCGAAATTCGCGATCTTCTGCGCCAGCAGGCCTGACGTTTCAACCGGTCAAAAACTTTGATCGGCCAGAAAGAAAACGCATATTACAAGCGCCCGAAAACCATATAAGGTTGGTGGGTAAGGGGGCCGTTTTGGCCCTCTCTTTTGTTGTTTTTATGCTGGAGATTGGAATGAGCCTGACGGATGATCTGAGCCTTCGTGCCGTGAGAGCGCCGGAAAGCGGCATCGTCGAAGTGTTCAGTTATGCGCGCGGCCGCGATGGTCTTCTGCCTCTGTGGGTTGGCGAAGGTGATGAACCGACGGCCGATTTCATCAGCCGTGCTGCCGCAGACGCCCTGATGGGTGGTGAAACATTCTATACCTGGCAGCGTGGCGTCCCGGAACTGCGTGAGGCCATTGCCGCCTATTATGCCCGCAAGTTCGGCGCAGCGCTGAAGCCGGAAAACTGCTATGTCGTGGGCTCGGGCATGCAGGCAATTCAGCTTGCCGTTCAGGCGGTTACCGGCCCGGGCGACGAGATGATCTATTTGACGCCCGCTTGGCCGAATTTTGCCGCTGCCATGGAAATGGGCGGTGGATCAGCCGTGCCGGTGGAACTGTCCTTCTCCGGCGGCAAATGGGAACTTGATTTCAACAAGCTTGAAGCCGCCATTACACCGAAGACGAGGGGTTTGTTCATCAACACCCCGTCCAATCCGACGAGCTGGACAGCGACAAGAGACGATCTCAAGGCAATCCTGCAGCTGGCGCGCAAGCACGGCATCTGGATTATCGCCGATGAGATTTACGCGCTTTATTACTATCCCGGCGAGCGTGCGCCATCCTTCCTGGATGTGATGGAGCCGGAAGACCGCATTCTCTTCGTGAATTCCTTCTCCAAGAACTGGTCGATGACCGGCTGGCGGGTTGGCTGGATCGTGGCGCATGAAGCGCTGGGCCAGGTGATTGAAAACCTCATCCAGTATTCCACCTCCGGCGTTGCGCAATTCCTCCAACGCGGCGCAACGATTGCGTTGAATGAGGGCGACAGCGTCATCCAGCGCAATTATGAAAAAGCCGCCAAATCCCGCGATATTCTCTGCGACACGCTGATTGCGACCAACCGCGTGGAAACACTGAAACCGGACGGCGCGATCTACGCTTTCCTGAAAATCGACGGTATCACCGATTCGCGTAAAGCTGCTTTCGACATTGTCGACAAGACGGGCGTGGGCTTGGCACCGGGCTCTGCCTTCGGGCCGGGCGGGGGTCCGTTTTTCCGCGCCTGTTTCCTGCGCGACCCCGCAATTGTCGGCAAAGCAGCGGAAAGATTGGCCGATTATATCGCCGCGCTTTAGGTGTCAGCGTCCGGCCGGCTTTAGACTTTTGTCTTATCACTTATGGATAATTGCGGCTTCCCAAGCACTTGCTAGCATCTAGATACGTTCCGGAGGAGGGAACGGACATCCGACGCTTGGGAGGATTTCGATGTCAAAATTGATTATCAACCGTCGCGGCCTGTTGAAGGCTGGCGCGATGGGTGGCGTGGTTCTGGCCGCGCCGACGCATTTTATCCGCAACGCTTATGCCGAAGACATGTCGTGCAACATGCCGACAGGTGACACCGTTGTTTTCGGCTTCAACGTGCCGCAGTCCGGCCCCTACGCCGATGAAGGCGCTGACGAGCTGAAGGCCTATCAGTTGGCCGTCAAGCACCTCAATGGTGAAGGCGATGGCGGCGCGCTTGCCACGTTTTCGTCCAAGGCTTTGAAGGGCAACGGCGTTCTCGGCAAGAAGGTTGCTTATGTGACCGGTGACACGCAGACCAAGTCTGATGCTGCCCGCGACAGCGCCAAGCGCATGATCGAAAAAGAAGGTGCGATCATGATCACCGGCGGCTCGTCCTCCGGCGTGGCCGTTGCCGTCCAGAGCCTTTGCCAGGACATGGGCGTCATCTTCATGGCAGCGCTCACCCACTCCAACGACACGACCGGCAAGGACAAGAAGCGCTACGGTTTCCGCCAGTTCTTCAACGCCTATATGTCGGGTGTGGCACTCGGCCCGGTTCTCGCAGAAGCTTACGGCAAGGATCGCCGCGCTTACCACCTGACAGCCGACTACACCTGGGGCTGGACGCAGGAAGAATCCATCAAGAACGCCACCGAGGCGCAAGGCTGGGAAACGGTCAACGCCGTTCGCACGCCGCTGGGTGCAGGCGACTTCTCGCAGTATCTCACACCGGTTCTCAACTCCGGCGCAGACGTGCTCATCCTCAACCACTACGGCAAGGACATGGTCAACTCGCTGACCCAGGCCGTTCAGTTCGGCATGCGCGAGAAGCAGGTCAACGGCAAGAACTTCGAAATCGTTGTTCCGCTGTTCTCCGAGCTGATGGCGGAAGGTGCGGGCGATGCCATCAAGGGTATCTACGGCACGGAAAACTGGAACTGGCAGCTTGATACTGCCGGCACCAAGGCTTTCGTCCAGTCCTATGGCAAGGAATATGGCGCACCGCCATCCCAGGCCGCGCAGGTCGCTTACAGCCAGGCGATCCTTTATGCCGACGCCTGCGAACGCGCCGGCACCTTCTTCGCACCCGAAGTGATCAAGGCGCTCGAAGGCTTCGAGTTCGACGGTCTCGGTAACGGCAAGACGCTTTACCGCGATAGCGACCATCAGTGCTTCCACGATGTTCTCGTGGTGCAGGGCAAGGAAAACCCGAAAGACAAGTACGACACGCTTGAAATCAAGAAGATCGTACCGGCTTCGGAAGTGACCTATGATCCAGCCATCTTCGGTGGCGATCTCGGCCCATACGACGCCAAGACCTGCGGCTGATAAAGCACGCATTCGGTCACAGCCGGGGCTTTGACGCCCCGGCTCTCTTCTCCAGCAGAACAAGGTCCGGTGGCGGAGCATGGATGCTTTAATTCTTCAAATTCTAAACGGTCTGGACAAGGGCGGTGCCTATGCGCTGATCGCGCTCGGTCTGACCCTCGTTTTTGGCACATTGGGTGTGGTGAACTTCGCCCATGGTGCGCTTTTCATGCTCGGCGCGTTTTGCGCTGTCACCTTCAACAAGTTTCTCACCCTTGAAACGGTAACGCTCGACCCGACCCAGCAAACCCCCTGGGGAACGGCGATGGAGATCAGGACGCCGGTTGTCGAAGCCTACCTGGGCGATTTCGGCGCGGTTCTCATCAACTATTCGGTTCCCGTTTCCGTTTTGCTGGCCATTCCAGTCATGCTGGTGATCGGCATTGTGATGGAGCGCGGCCTGATCCGCCACTTCTACAATCGCCCGCATGCGGACCAGATTCTGGTGACGTTCGGCCTGGCCATCGTCATTCAGGAAATCATCAAGCACTATTTCGGCGCCAACCCCATTCCGCAATCGGCTCCGGCCATGTTCAGCGGCACGGCGCAGGTCGGCATGCTGTTCGGCCTCGGCGACGCGATCCCCTATCCGTGGTGGCGTCTCGTTTATCTCTTCTTCTCGCTTGCCGTTATCGGTCTTGTCTTTGCCTTCCTGCAATTCACAACCTACGGCATGGTGGTGCGCGCCGGCATGCGTGACCGCGAAACGGTCG
Source organism: Rhizobium sp. L1K21 (assembly GCF_024055895.1). Classification (GTDB taxonomy): domain Bacteria; phylum Pseudomonadota; class Alphaproteobacteria; order Rhizobiales; family Rhizobiaceae; genus Ensifer_A. The sequence goes on along the minus strand of NZ_JAMXLE010000002.1, from coordinate 130,738 downwards.
GCCTTCTCGGCATCGATATCGGCCGCCGCTTTACAGTGGTCTTCGGTATCGCCGCCGTCGTAGCAGGGGTTGCCGGCGTCATGTACACGCCGGTCCTGCCGCCCGATTTCCACATGGGCATGGACTTCCTGGTCCTCTCATTCGTGGTGGTGGTTGTCGGCGGCATGGGCTCGCTTGGCGGGGCCGTTGCTGCAGGCTTCCTTCTCGGCATTCTGCAGTCATTCGCATCCATGAACGAGGTCAAGAGCATCTTTCCCGGCATTGACCAGATCATCATCTACCTTGTCGCCGTGGTCATTCTCTTGACGATGCCACGCGGGCTCATGGGCCGCAAAGGCGTAATGGAGGACTAATATGTTCAGCAATCTCTCAAGCCGGGACTGGACGATGTTCCTCATCTTCTCAGGTGTCGTTCTGGCCGCTCCGGTTCTCTTCCAGCCAATTGGCGCTGCCTATCCGGCCATCCTGCAGAAATTCTGCATCTTCGGGCTCTTTGCCATCGGCTTCAACATTCTGTTCGGCCTCACGGGGTATCTCTCTTTTGGCCATGCAGCCTTTCTCGGCGTCGGTTCCTATGCAGCAGTTTGGTCCTTCAAGCTGTTCACGATGAATGTCGTCCCAGCCGTGATACTGGCGATCATCTTCGCCGGCTTTTTTGCTGCCGTGATCGGTTTTATCAGCCTGCGCCGGTCGGGTATTTATTTCTCCATCATCACGCTCGCCTTCGCGCAGATGAGCTACAACCTCGCCTATTCCGTTCTGACCCCGCTGACCAATGGTGAAACGGGTCTCCAGCTTTCGCTGAACGACCCGCGCGTGATCGATCACATGTTCATCGAGCCTGGTGCAGGCCTGCCGCGCACCAACTTCTTCGGCATCGATGTCAGTGGTGGTGGGCTTTCCGGCTTCTATTTCACGGCAGTGTTGCTCATCATCGGTTTTTATATCTCGATGCGCATCTTCCGTTCGCCCTTCGGTCTTCAGTTGAAGGCGATCAAGTCGAACCAGAACCGTATGCGCTACACAGGCTATAATACCCGTCCGTATCTGATTGCCGCCTTCGTGATTTCGGGCGTCTATGCCGGTCTTGCCGGTGCGCTCATGGCCTGCACCGATCCGCTGGCAGGGGCTGAGCGCATGCAGTGGACCGCATCGGGCGAGGTCGTTCTCATGACCATTCTCGGTGGCGTCGGCACGCTTGTCGGTCCTGTCATCGGTGCTGCGGTCATCAAGTATTTCGAGAACATCTTCTCGTCGTTCAACGACAACACACTGAACCAGTTCTACTCGTTTCTGCCTGAGCCGGTTCGTGAAGCCTTTGTTACGGTATCCGGCCTGTTTGTCGGCGAAGGATGGAGCCTGACGCTCGGTGTGGTCTTCATGCTCATCGTGATCTTCCTGCCCGGCGGCATCATGGAAGGCGTGCGACGGATCGCATCGCTCTTCAAGGGTGGAAACAAAGGCGATGGAAATGCTGCCGTCAGCGGCCATCCTCAAGCGGCGGAGTAAGGATCATGACAACAGCTGAAAAGAACATCGTTCTCCACGTTGCAGATGTGAACAAGAGCTTCGGCGGGCTGCGCGCCCTTACCGAAGTCAATCTCAAGGTTGAAGAGGGTAAGGTGCACGCCATCATCGGCCCCAACGGTGCGGGCAAATCGACCCTTCTCAATGTCTGCATCGGACGCATCCGGCCTGACAACGGACATGTGCTGTTCAACGGCCAGGTGCTTGATGAACACGAGCCGCATGAGATCAACCAGCTGGGCGTGTCGCGCGTTTTCCAGACGCCGGAAATCTTTGCCGACCTGACGCTCCTCGACAATGTAATGATCCCGGCCTTTGCCAAGCGCGACGGGGCCTTCAAGTTCAACGCGGTTCGAGCGGTGGCTGCTGAGAAATCAGTGCGCGACGAGGCCGAGTATGTGCTTCAGGACGTTGGCCTCTATGAACGGCGCTTTGACCTTGCAGGTGCGCTGTCACGCGGCGACAAACGCCGTCTCGAACTCGGCATGTGCCTGATACAAAAGCCCAAGCTGCTGCTTCTCGACGAGCCGACGGCCGGCATGGCGCGCCACGATACCAACATGACGATTGACCTTTTAAAGCGCATCAAATCGCGCGGCATGACCAAGGTCATTATCGAACACGACATGCACGTGGTCTTCTCGCTCGCCGACAAGATTAGCGTGCTTGCGCAAGGCAAGATAATAGCCGAAGGTTTGCCCGACGAGGTGAGGGGTAGTCCGAAGGTCAAGGAAGCCTATCTCGGGGAGGCGCACCAATGAGCGCGATGCCGGAGATAGCCGAATTCAGGGGAGAGATCGGGGCTGTGACCGAACAGGCAAACCAGGCGTTTTTCAGTGTGCGTGACATCCATGCATGGTATGGCGAAAGTTATATCGTCCAGGGTGTCTCATTTGATGTGAAGAAAGGCGAGGTGCTTTCGCTTTTGGGACGCAACGGGGCCGGCAAGACCTCTACGCTGCGCACATTGGCACGCGTCGACAGTCCCGCCTTGAAAAGCGGGGAGATCTGGCTCGACGGAGAGCCGCTTCACAACAAGAAGGCATTCCAGGCAGCCAAGGCCGGTGTGCAGCTGGTGCCGGAAGACCGGCGCATCATCGGCGGTTTGACGGTTGAGGAAAACCTCATCCTGGCGCAGGTCTCGGGCGAGAAGGGATGGGCGCTCGAAAAGATCTACGATCATTTCCCGCGCCTGGCTGAGCGCCGTTCGCAGGAAGCAACAACAATGTCCGGCGGCGAGCAGCAGATGCTCGCAGTCGCCCGCGCGCTCGCCCGCGATATCAAGATATTGTTCCTGGATGAACCTTACGAGGGGCTGGCACCTGTCATCGTGCAGGAAATCGAAAAGATTGTCCGCCAGATTCGCGATATCGGCATTACCACAGTGATCGTGGAGCAGAACGCGGTGGCCGCCCTCAGGCTATCCGACCGCGCCGTCATCATGGATACCGGCCAGGTGGTCTTCAGCGGCAGCGCTCAGGAGGTTTTGGACAACGAAGATCTGCGAAACGAATATCTCGCAATCTGAGATTTCATGAGGCGTTTGCTTGCGCCCAAAACAGGAATTTCCAACATGGGCGCCGGGCTGTCTCTTAATGACACTGGGCGCCTTTAACATTTTATTATCTATAGATTATTCAAGAATTTGCGGGTTTGCGCGCTATCGAGCATAGAAATGTTCTCCCTAATCTTGAGGGTATATTCACTGCGGGGCAGGAAACGTTAACCTTCAGGCAAGGAATTAACCATAAATATTAAGGTCGGTGGGAAATGGGATCATTCGTTTATTCCCAGGCATGACGCCACTCCGCTTCGCCGGGACTCCGGAATGTAGATGCAGGTCGATCATTTGCGGCGGCGCGATTTACAACATTGCTGAAATTCAGGTTGTGAAAACGGGGCAATGACCCGTTGCGTACTGCGTAACTGAAGACCGCTTATTCCTCGCCGGCATAGGCTGGCAACGAGAATTTTCGGGGGCAATGAACTTGGAAAGCGGCGCAGAAAACGAACAGGCGAAAAGGCCACAGGCAGGCAGCCTGCGTGACCGCCTGCGTTTTGCCGGGCTGGATTCTGCCCAGTGCGACGCCCTGCGCGCCCGTCGCCAGGACCTGCTGCCGCATGTTCGTGACGCATTGCGCGACCTCTTCGTCCGTTATCAATCCTATCCCGATGCAGCACGCCAGTTTGTGAGTGAAAACCAGACAGAGCGCCTGCATGATCTGCTCGCCTCCCATTGGGACGTGCTGAGCGATGCCCGTTTCGACAGCCTCTATGCCGAACGCGTGAAGGTCCTTTCCGACGCACAGATTCGCATGGGCCTTGATCCGCGCTGGCATATTTCCGGCCACGCGGTGGTTCTTGAACATTTGGTGACAGGCGTTCTCTCCAAGCTGCGCCAAGGCGGCATGTTTTCCAGAAGACGTGCTGTTCCTGAAGATGTGAACGAACTGATTGCCTCGGTCATCCGAACTGTGATGGTGGATCTCGAAATCGCGGTTTCGCTGCGTTTCAATGAATTGCGTCTCACCCATCAGCGCGAATTGAAAGAGATGCGCGCCACGGTGGAAGACGAAGCGCTTTCCACCTTCTCCAACGTTGTGCGGGCGCTGGCGGCAAACGATCTGACGGCACGCGTGCCGGAAAATGCGCCTGAAGCCTTTGCGGAAGTCGGGTCTCTCTTGAACGCCGCGCTCGACAAGATTTGCGACGCTCTAAACGGTGCCGATGCAGCGCAGGAAAATGCACAGACGACGTTTGAAGACACGGCCAACCGTGTGGCCCGTTTTTCCGCCCAGGCTGCCGAATGTGCAGACCGCCTGCAGGGCAATACACAGTCCTTGAATGCGCTTCTGGAGAGTGTGAAGGCCAATGCCGCACGCAGTTCGGGAACTGTCCGAGCCGTCGGTGAGACGAAACAGGCCGCCGTCGAAACCGGTGCCGCCGCAGGTGCGGCCATCGAGGCCATGTCGGATATCGAGGCATCGGCGGAAAAAATCGGCCAGATCATCGGTGCGATCGATGAGATTGCCTTCCAGACCAACCTTCTGGCGCTGAATGCCGGCATCGAAGCGGCCCGCGCAGGCGATGCGGGCCGCGGTTTTGCGGTGGTCGCGCAGGAAGTGCGGGCGCTGGCCCAGCGCTCTGCCGATGCGGCCCGCGAAATCAAGGATCTGGTGAGCGAAACCAAGAGCCAGGTCGAACATGGTGTCGAACAGGTGGGGCGCACCCAGTCGGCCATCGGCGGCGTGGTCGAAAAGATTGGCGCAATCAGCGAAGATATTACCGAAGTGGCTGCGGAAACCGGACGTCATGCGGACGGTCTCGGCGCGGCAACGTCGGAGTTTACCGCACTGTCCGATCTGACCTCCGGTGCTGCACGTCAGGCCGCAGAAATCGGATCGCAAACGGACGATCTGCACACGGTGATCGTGGAGCTTGGCAACACCATTCGCGCATTTCACATGCAGCGTCGCGAGCCGAGCCGGGTTCACTACGAACCGCCGCGGCAGCGTGAAAAGCTTGAAAAGGAAGAACACCGGGAAGTGGATGGCGGCAGGCTGATTGAATCGGCCTATCTCGCCGGGCTGTCCGGATAAGGGTTTTGGCAGGTGCGGGTGAGAAACCTGAAACCGCTGGAAAGAAGAGGAAGAAAGAATGGCTGGCAAGGATACCGGAAATAGCATCACGCTCGCCGCGGTGCTGGACTTTAACGAAGCTTCAGAACTCCACGGAAAGCTGATGTCGATGCGCGGCAAGGATGTCACCATCGATGCTTCCGCGGTTCAGCGCGCAGGCGCTCAGTGCATGCAGGTGATCTTCGCAGCTGCCAAGAGCTGGGAAGAAGATAAGAAGAGCATCAAATTTGAAAAAGTTTCAGACGCGTTCAAGGCGACAATGCAACTCGCCGGCGTCAATTTCGAACCATTGATCGCATAGGAGCAAAATAGCGATGAAAAAAAGAGTACTTACAGTCGACGATTCCCGGACGATCCGGAACATGCTGCTCGTCACGCTTAACAACGCTGGTTTTGAGACCATCCAGGCCGAAGACGGCATTGAAGGTCTCGAAGTTCTCGAAGAAGCGATGCCGGACGTGATTGTTACCGATATCAACATGCCGCGCCTTGATGGATTCGGCTTCATCGAAGGCGTTCGCAAGAACGACCGTTACCGTGCAATCCCGATCCTGGTTCTGACCACGGAAAGCGATGCGGAAAAGAAGAACCGCGCGCGCCAGGCCGGTGCGACAGGGTGGATCGTCAAACCTTTCGATCCCACAAAACTGATCGACGCTATTGAACGTGTAACCGCCTAAAAACGGGAATTATTCCTATGGATATGAACGAAATCAAAGAGATCTTTTTCCAGGAATGCGAGGAACAGCTCGCTGAACTGGAATCCGGTCTTCTGAGCATGAATGATGGGGATCGCGACCCGGAAACAGTCAACGCTGTGTTCCGTGCGGTGCATTCCATCAAAGGGGGCGCTGGCGCATTCGGTCTGGATGACCTGGTAGCCTTCGCCCATGTCTTCGAAACCACTCTTGATTGCGTTCGATCCGGGAAGCTCGACCCCGATCAAGAGGTCATGAAAGTCATGCTGAAGTCGGCCGACGTGCTCGCCGACCTCACCGTGGCGGCCCGTGACGGCGGAACGGTGGAATCGTCGCGCACGTCAGGTCTGGTGAAAGATCTGGACGCTCTGGCAAAAGGTGGCCGGCCCTCCGGTGCAGCAGATGCACCGGCCGCAGCCGAACCGGCAGCTCCCGCCGCTCCTGCGGAAGCTGCAGCGCCTGCACCGGCTGCGACCGATGAAAGCGGTTTCCAGCCTGTACCGTTTTCATTCGACGACTTCGGCGGCGAAGAAGGCGAGGCCGAGAAAGTGGAAGCGCCCAGCTTCGACGTTTCGTTCAAGCCGCGCGCCGAACTCTATTCGAAGGGCAATGAGGCAACGCTTCTCCTGCGCGATCTCTCCAAGATTGGCGAGATGACCATCTATTGCAATATGGATGATCTGCCGGGCCTTGATCAGATGGACCCGGAAGGCGCCTACTTCTCCTGGAACATCACAATCAAGACTGACAAGGGCGAAGAGGGTATCCGAACCGTATTCGAATTTGCCGAGTGGGACTGCGATCTTGAAATCACGGCCCATGAAACGGCAGAAGGTGAAGATGGCGAAGAGCTGCCGATGCAGCCGGTGCCGTTCGATCTGTCCATTCTCGATGGCGAAAGCGATGCCGATGACGACCATTCCGATATTGCGGATGCCGTCGAAGCTGCATCGGTTGCCGCCAATGTGGTGAATATGGCCGCCTCTGCCGCCAGTGAGACGAAGGCATCACCCGCCGCCAAGGCCTCACCGGCCGCTGCAGCCAAAGCTGCACCGGTCCAGGAACAGGCAGCAACTGGCCAGAACGCTACGGCCAATCAGACCATCCGTGTGGATCTCGACCGTGTGGACCGCCTGATCAACCTCGTTGGCGAGCTTGTGATCAACCAGGCCATGCTTTCCCAAAGCGTGACGGGCAACGACCAGCCGGGCGCAACCACCATCAACACCGGCCTGGAAGAGCTTCAGCAACTGACCCGCGAAATCCAGGACAGCGTGATGGCCATCCGCGCGCAGCCTGTGAAGCCGGTCTTCCAGCGCATGTCGCGTATCGTTCGCGAAATCGCCGACATGACGGGCAAATCGGTTCGTCTGGTCACGGAAGGCGAAAACACCGAAGTCGACAAGACAGTGATCGACAAGCTTGCCGAACCGCTGACGCACATGATCCGAAATGCCGTGGACCACGGCCTGGAAATGCCTGAAAAGCGCGCCGAAAAGGGCAAAAACCCCGAAGGCACCGTCAAGCTTTCGGCAAAACACCGGTCGGGCCGAATCGTCATCGAACTTTCCGACGATGGCGCGGGCATCAACCGCGAACGCGTTCGCCAGAAGGCAATCGACAACGATCTGATCAATACCGAAACCCAGCTCTCGGATGAGGAAATCGACAACCTTATCTTCCACCCGGGCTTCTCCACCGCCGACAAGATCTCCGATATTTCGGGACGCGGCGTGGGCATGGACGTGGTCAAGCGCTCCATTCAGGCCCTCGGCGGTCGTATCACCATCCAGTCGAAGCCGGGCGAAGGCTCAACCTTCACCATGAGCCTTCCGCTGACGCTTGCCGTTCTTGACGGCATGGTGGTGACAGTTGCCGGTCAAACGCTGGTGGTGCCGCTCACCGCCATTGTGGAAACCCTGCAGCCCGAAGCCTCGTCGGTTCACTCCTTCGGCGCTTCGCAGCGGCTTATCGCGATCCGCGACGGCTTCTGCCCGCTGGTGGATGTCGGCCGTATTCTCAACTTCCGTCCCGGAAATGCCAACCCCACCGACGGTGTTGCGCTTCTGGTGGAATCCGAAGGCGGCGGCCAGCGCGCGCTCATGGTTGATGCGATCCAGGGCCAGCGCCAGGTCGTTATCAAGAGCCTCGAAGCCAACTACACCCATGTTCCCGGCATCGCCGCGGCAACCATTCTTGGGGATGGCAGAGTGGCCCTCATTCTCGACGTCGACTCGGTCGTCGCGGCCTCGCGCGGCCAGTCGTTGAAGGCAGACACAGCACTTTCTGTTGCGGGGTAAGGAGCGCGTATTGGGATGACGAGTGTTGCGAAAAATCTGATGGCGGGAGGGCGTGAGCTGATTGCCTTTCGCATTGGCGATCAGGAATTTTGCGTAAACATCATGGGCGTGCGCGAAATTCGCGGATGGACGAAGGCCACTCCGATGCCGCACGCGCCCAGTTTCGTCAAAGGTGTGATCAATCTGCGGGGGGCTGTCCTGCCGATTATCGACCTTGCGGCACGATTGGGTTTGAAACCAGCGGAACCGACCGCACGCCACGTGATCATAGTGGTGCAGGTCGGTGCTAGAATTGCTGGTCTTCTGGTCGATGCTGTATCCGATATATTAACTGTCACTGATGAAGATATACAGCCAACGCCGGAAGTTTCCTCCGATCTCGAGCGCTCTTATGCCCGCGGGATCCTGGCAATCGAGAAGCGGATGATTTGTTTAATTGAGCTTGATGCTCTTATCGATGCGACGGAAAGCGAAGCTGCATGACCACTTCTTTGGCGACGGATCAAAGACTGAACGGTAACGAATGCCTGGCCAGCGGCGAATTCCCGCTGACACGGCGTGACTTGACCGAAATTTCCGCAATGATCTACGCCGACGCCGGCATTTATCTAAATGAGAGCAAGGCTTCGCTCGTCTATTCGCGCCTTTCGAAGCATATTCGCAGGCTGGGGCTGAGCGGCTTTCGTGAATATTGCGAGCTCGTGGCTTCGCCTGCCGGCGCTGCCGAGAGGCGTGAGATGCTGTCGCATCTGACGACCAATTTCACGCGCTTCTTCCGCGAAAATCATCATTTCGAGCATATGCGCACCGATGTGTTGCCCGAACTGATTGAACGCGCCAAGAGAGGCGGCAGGGTCCGTATCTGGTCGGCGGCTTCGTCTGATGGACAGGAGCCTTATTCGATTGCGCTCACCGTCCTGCAGATGTTTCCGAATGTCATGGATTACGATTTCCGCATTTTGGCAACGGATATCGATCCCAAAATCCTGGCTGTCGCTCGCCAGGGTGCCTACGATGCAACTGCGCTCGAGACTGTGAGCCCGGAAATGCGCCGCCAATGGTTCAAGGAAGTGGACGATGGCGGACGTCGCAAATGGCAGATTGATGACAAGGTCAAGCGCCTCATCACGTATAACGAGCTGAACCTGATGGCGCAGTGGCCGTTCAAGGGCAAGTTTGACATCATCTTCTGCCGCAACGTGGTCATCTATTTCGATGAACCGACACAGGTGAAGATCTGGCAGCGTTTTGCAGATCTGATGACGGATAACGGCCACCTTTACATTGGCCATTCCGAACGCGTTTCCGGCCCCGCCAAGGATCAATTCGATAACATTGGTGTCACGACGTATCGTTACAACAGTCGCCGGAGGGCGTCATGACGGAAGCCCGCGTTCTCGTTGTTGATGATTCGCCGACCATGCGCGGCATTATTTCGGCGGTCTTGAATGCTGACCCCGAAGTGAGCGTCATCGGTCAGGCTGGCGATGCCATGGAAGCCCGCGAGGCGATCAAACGTCTCGACCCGGACGTGGTCACGCTCGACATTGAAATGCCGAACATGAACGGCCTGGATTTCCTGGACAAGATCATGCGACTGCGCCCGATGCCGGTCATCATGATTTCTTCGCTGACCCATCGCGGGGCTGATGCCACGCTGGCAGCCCTTGAAATCGGTGCCTTCGATTGCATTGGCAAACCCGCACCCGGCGATGCAGCACCGTTTGCCGGACTTGCCGAGAAGGTCAAAGCTGCAGCCCGCGCGCGTGGACGTTATTTGCCCGCAGGCGGCTACAAGCAAGCGCCGACCGCACCGCAGCCGGCAAATGCCAACAAGACATCCGACTACAAGGTCGGTCGCAAGATTGTCGCCATTGGTTCGTCAACGGGCGGTGTCGAGGCGCTGATCCAGGTCTTGCAGAATTTTCCGGTCAATTGCCCGCCGACCGTCATCACTCAGCATATGCCGGCAACTTTCACGAAAAGCTTCGCCGAGAGGCTCAATCGCCTGTGTGCACCGGTTGTTGAAGAGGCAACTGACGGGGCGCGGTTACAAATTGGTAAGATTTATCTGGCACCTGGCGGGGATCGTCACCTGCAGGTTGTCAACCAGTCTGCTCCAAGCTGCCGTCTTCTGGACAAGGAGCCGGTCAACGGACACCGCCCTTCGGTGGATGTTCTGTTCGATTCGGTTGCCGAGGTCGGAGGGCGTAATGCAGTGGGTGTGATCCTCACAGGCATGGGCCGCGATGGCGCGGCCGGCCTTTTGAAGATGCACTATGCCGGAGCCAAAACAATCGGGCAGGATGAGAAAACCTGTGTCGTATATGGAATGCCGAGAGTGGCCTATGAACTGGGGGCAGTGGAGCGCCAACTCCCCCTGGGCCTTATCGGTGAAGAGATTTTAAAAATAACTGCCGCCCGCAAAGAAGGGAGCGACTAATGTCCATCGCCGAAAAAATCAAAGTTCTCGTTGTTGACGATCAGGTCACCAGCCGTTTGTTGTTGAGTGATGCGCTGACTCAGCTTGGTTTCAAACAGATCACCGTCGCCGGTGACGGGGAGCAGGGATACAAGATCATGTCCCAGGCCCCGCATCACCTGGTCATCTCGGATTTCAACATGCCGAAGATGGATGGTCTCGGACTTCTCGAAGCGGTTCGTTCAAACCCGCAGACGAAAAAGGCGGCATTCATCATTCTGACGGCCCAGGGCGACCGCGCGCTGGTTCAGAAGGCTGCGCAGCTTGGTGCAAACAACGTTTTGGCCAAGCCCTTTACCATTGAAAAAATGAAGGCGGCGATCGAAGCCGTGTTTGGATCGCTGAAATGACAATTGGACTGGCGCCCAAGCGCGTTAATATTATTCAGGGCGAGTACAAGGTCTCGACAGACCCGGACGTCGTGCTGACCACGATATTGGGCTCCTGTGTTGCAGCCTGCATCCGTGATCCCATCGCCGGCGTTGGTGGCATGAACCACTTCCTGCTGCCTGGAAGCGTCGAGGCGCTGGCAGCCGGTGGTGATGCGACACGCTACGGTGTTCACCTTATGGAACTTCTCATCAACGGTCTCTTGAAGCAGGGCGCGCGCAAGGATCGGATGGAAGCAAAGATCTTCGGCGGCGCGAAGACCATTGCAAGTTTCTCCAATGTTGGCGCGCAAAACGCAGCCTTCGCGGAACAGTTCCTGCGCGACGAACGCATTCAGCTTGTTGGCTCCAGCACAGGCGGTGAGCATGGCCGAAAGCTGGAATATTGGCCGATTTCCGGCCGCGCACGTCAGCACGCACTGACCGGCGCAGAGACACAGCGCACAGTTGCCATGGAGCAGCGTCCGGCACCCGCACCGAAGCGGACCGAAGACACATCAATCGAGTTTTTCTGAGAATTGTATCAAAGGGGTACCCGCATGCGTTTGGAAAAAGAAGTCACGGATACACCCGGTGAAGAAGCTCTTCCGGAGGTTCTCATGCGCATTGTGTCGGAATTGCACGACGTTGCCTATCTGATCGAGCGCATTGAGCCACAATTGGCAACATCCGGTCAGCCGGGCGTGCTTGCTGAGGAAGATCGCATGAAGGTTTTGCAGGGGATCGATCTCGCCGTTCAAAAGACGCGCGGACTTGCAGAATTCATCGATACAATTACGGCTGCTATACCAGAAGAGTGGTTGGTTGACACCACCATTGCGCTCAGCCTGGTCAAGCTTGCGGACATGCAGAAGGCGCTCGCCGCTGGCCACGTGCGGCACGGCCATTCTCAACCCATCACGAAGGCTTCCGGCGACTTCGAGTTCTTTTGATCGCCGAGCACGATCCTCAATTCTGATGATGCCGGACGTTCGAAACGTTCGCGCAAGTTTCATTCAATAGGCTTCAATCCGGCGGAATGAATATCGGCGGTGCGGGCAGAATGAATCTGTTGAATCAATTGATGGCAGTTGGGCGAAATCTCGCGGCTTTGGGGCCTGCGCGACTGGCCGCCATGGGCGGCGTTGCTGTCCTGACCATAGCCGTCGTTCTCGGCGCGGCCATCTATCTCAACAAACCCACTATGGAAACGCTCTATGTGGGGCTTGAGACGACGGACGCAAACCAGATCAGCATTGCGCTGGCTGAAGCCGGAATTCCCTTTGAGACAAGCGCAGATGGTACATCGGTGCAGGTTGCTGTGGGCAAAACCGCCCAGGCGCGTCTTCTCCTTGCCGAACGCGGCCTGCCGAACAGCACCACATCCGGCTATGAACTCTTTGACAAGGTCGGGTCGCTCGGCCTGACGTCCTTCATGCAGGAAGTCACCCGGGTGCGCGCGCTCGAAGGCGAAATTGCGCGCACGATCCTGGCCATCGACGGCATTACCGCTGCGCGCGTGCACATCGTTCTGCCCGATGCCGGCAGCTTCCGCCGCGGCGCACAGAAGCCGACCGCCTCCATCATGATCCGCGCCGGCACCAACACCGGTCGCAGATCGGCCGCTTCCATCCGTCACCTCGTTGCCGCCTCCGTTCCGGGTCTCAGCCCCGACGATGTAACAGTGCTTGATTCCACCGGCCAGCTTCTGGCGTCCGGCGAGGAATATGGCAATTCCGGCGCAAGCCGCTCGCTCAGCACCGAGCAGCAGGTACAGAAAGACATCGAAAGCAATATCGACAAGGCGCTTGCGCCCTTCCTGGGCATGGATAATTTCCGGGCCAGTGTGGTTGCCAAGCTCAACACGGATGCCCAGCAGATACAGGAAACGATCTACGATCCTGAATCCCGCGTCGAGCGCTCGGTGCGTGTGACCAAGGAAGAACAGAAGTCGCAGAGCACCGAAGCCAATGCTGCCACGACCGTGGAGCAGAACGTTCCCCAGGCACCGACTGGAGGCGCGGGTGGAGCCGGTGGTCCGACCTCCGCCGATCAGGCCGAGAAGAAAGAAGAGCTTACCAACTACGAAATCAACAGCAAGACGATTGCCACGACGCGCAACACCTATTCGGTCGAGAAGATCTCGGTCGCGGTTGTCGTCAACAAGGCGCGTCTGTTGAAGCTGATCGGTGAAAACGCCGACCAGGCCGCTATCGACGCCTATGTCGAAGAGATGAAGAAAATCGTTCAGACGGCGGCCGCCATCAATGCCGACCGCGGCGATCAGGTGGAAATCCAGGTCATGGACTTCCTGGAAAGCGAAATTCTCGATCAGCAGGCGGCCGCATCCGGCTTCAGCGATATGATGAACCGCTATCTGGGTACAATCATCAATGCCCTGGCATTCATTGCGGTCGCCTTCCTCATCGTCTGGTTTGGCTTCCGTCCGCTGGCGCGCTCCATGGGTGGCGGTGCCCTTGCACCGGCCGGCGGTGCCACTCTTCCCGGTCTTGATGGAGAGTCGGATTCGCTCGGTCTCGAACTGCCCGACTTTGCCCCCGCAGCAGTGGGCGGCCCCGGCGGGCAGCTCATGGAAGGCTTCGGCGCAGACTTTGGCTTTGACAGCACCGACGACATCCTTGGCGTTGGCGATGATGAGCAGACAGATTTCAATCGCAAGGTCAAGCAAGGCCCTGAGCGCCGCCTGTCAAAGATGGTTGAAATCAGCGAAGAGCGCGCCGCCAAGATCCTGCGCAAATGGGCGGTTGATCGCGCTGCTTGATTGGGGTTGCCTCGGCGCTGCCTCAAACACAAGGCGAAAAAATCCTATTTTTGAGAAACTGTTCGATTGTTTGTTTCACTTCTGAGACAAACTGTCTTACAAATAAGGAGTCGGCTCAGATGCCGCGGGGATTATGCGGACGGTCCTTGTTATGAATGGTTCTTTCTGATGCGGGAGGTCCAGAGATTCTGATCGACATGCCCGGTATGAAACCGGGTACGAGGAAACTGGATACGGTAACAATGGTGTACCAAAACCCGAAAGAGGCCGAATCGTCGCCTGTACAGGCATCGATGGCGGCGCTTTTGACGCAGGAGCAACTTCTCACGCAGTTGGCTCTGGTGCGTGACGAAAGCGGTTTCAGTGCAGGTCTCGCCGATATCACAGCCTATGCCGGTGCCAGCGCGTTTCTTCTGGCGCGTTACGACCTTGCGACAGAGCAGAACCTGGCAAATATCATCTCCTCCAATTGGCCATTTGATATCGTTCGCCTGATCGATGGCGAGATTCTCGCGATCTGCGGTCGAACGACCGAAATCGAGAAATGCACCGCAACGCTGCAGCCGGGTTTTGGCCTTCTGCCCGATGGTGCAGCACTGCCGGAAAACATCAGCCGCCAGCATTGCTGGGTGGATTTCGTGGTTGGGCATATGCGCTACAGGCTGCTATTCCTGCTGCCGGAAAACGTGATTGCATCTGCCGAACGCATTCGCCAGGCAGGCCTTTTGGCCTCCTACCTCATGAGTATCGTGGTTTCCCGCAAGACATCGACCGACCGGGACGCGGACCTGACGGACCGGGAGATCGAGTGCCTCTACTGGATTGCTGAAGGCAAGACGAGCGAGGAAATCGCGCTAATACTGGGCATATCACGTAATACAATCAACAATTACATCACGAGTATCATGCGCAAGACGGCAACACGAAACCGCCCGGAGGCTGTGGCATATGCCGTTCGCAACCACCTTGTTTGAGCGAAGGCGCCTCCCGGGCGTTCTATCTGCCTTTTCGGTCAACAGAAAAGGGTGCGCACAATGCCGGGCATGAAAGAACCGACACATCCTTGGTCCGGCAATGATGCCGTGTCGCGCGACATTCAGCATGACCTTTTCTTGCTTCAGCAAAAGGCCGGAGCCCGCAACCACGCAATCTTCAAGACGGGTCGGGGCGCACAAAGCGGCACTGGCAAGATAACGCCCCTGATCGACAATTTTCCGGCCGGCGGAGCGGCCTCGGCCAAAATCATCGGCATCTACGGTGAGCAGCTTGCCAACCACCTGGAACAGTCAACGCTGCCGCTGATGTGGAACGGGACTGAGGATGCCAATACGGCGGAAACCCCCGACATGAACCATTTCGTGGCACGGCTGAAAGAGCGCCTGCTGCCATTTTCGGGAATTGCGTTTCCGGTGAAACTGGGGGCTGCCGGAAACGGTTACGTGGTTTTTACCTCGGCCTATCTGGACCTCAATGCCGATGTGATCCTTGATCTTCACACGCAGGCCGTCCGGGTTTTGGTCGCGCTCCTGCAAAGCGATGTCCGCTACAGCAAGGCGACCGAGCTTCTGTCGGAGCGCGAGATTGCCTGTCTGCAGATGGCGGGCGACGGGCTGACCAGCGAAGAGGTTGCCGAAAAGCTTGGTCTTTCCGTGCACACGGTCAATGCCTATCTCGGTGCGGCAACCACCAAGCTCGATTCGGTCAACCGCATCCAGGCCATCGCCAAAGCTATTCGCCTTGGCTACATCAATTGAAGGGAAGCCCCGCGCATTATCGCCCGACGCTCTAAAGCGGATCGCATTTTATCTGATTCAAATGCGATCCTGCTTTGTCCTTGTTTTGCTGCATGTACGTTGTCGCTTAATCGAGGGCGATTAAGCGCGACATGCATTAGCTCGCAAGAGCGGTAGGTGGGGTGTATTGGAAGCGCGACTCTGCCAGGGAGGCTGTGAGGAACCGCGTGTTTTCCTCAGGGTTTTCCGACGGATTTTGAAATGCGATGTGGTTGATTTCAATGCCGGCAAGGCTTTTTCCGAGCGTCAGCTTTGCATAAACGGTCACACCACGCGGCCGAATTTCAAGGTCAAGACTGACCTCCGGCTCCTGATCCCAATCCAGCCTGTAATCCCCACCGATGCCGAAACGAACGGTGCCGGGGTGAAAGTAAAGTTCGGCAGCGGACGAGACCAGATCGGCCAGGCTCCCGTGTCGCTCGAAGCGCAAAAGCGCGATCAGGTCAGCCGCATCGATCAGACGCAGTTCAGACACGACCGGGCACAGGGCATCGGCAAGAATACGCTCACGTTGCTCGGAAAAAGGATTTTTCTTCATCGCTTGAACTAGGCCCTGATGGTCTTCTTTTGGTTGGCATAAACCCGATGAATGAGCTCGGCAACGGCCTTGTAAAACACCGGTGGGATAACACTATCGACCGAGACTTGCGCAAACATGGAGCGGGCAAGCGGTGGATCTTCAAAAATCGGAATATTGTTATCTTCGGCGATCTCGCGAATTTTCAGCGCAATCAGGTTCTGGCCCTTGGCAACAACAATGGGCGCATCGTCTTCATCGCGGGCATAGCGCAACGCAACGGCATAATGGGTGGGGTTTGTCACGACCAGGGTGGCACGGGGAACGTTTTTCATCATCTGACGGCGCAGCAATGTTCTGGCGAATGATTTCTGCTTGGCCTTGACCGCTGGGTCGCCCATCATCTGTTTGTTTTCGTCCTTGACCTCTTGCTTGGACATTTTCAGGTCTTCAAACCACTTGTGCTTGGTCCAGAAATAGTCGGCAATCGCAATGACCGCGGTCGCGAGTATAACGATAATCAGGATGGAGCGCAGATCGTTGAGCATCGTGTCGAAGATGCGCCGCGGATCGGAAAACATCAGCTCCAGCGAACCGAGAAACTCGTCCTTCAAGGTCAGGTACATCGCCGCCGAAACAACGAGGATCTTGACGAAGGATTTGCCGAATTCGACCACGGTCTGCATTGAGAAGAGCCGCTGAAAGCCCTTCATCAAAGACAATCTGGAGGCCTGCGGGCGAATGCGCTCCAAAACAGGACGCGGCAGATTTTGCAGGATCGATGCTCCGACGCCAAAGGCGATCAGAAGTGTAAGCGATGGAACGAGCACAGCGCTCGAGTTCCACGCCAGCCTGTAGAGGATCGAAACCACATCCGATCCCGTGTTGATGTCCCACTGGTCGGCCAGCTCGAACACATCCCGCAGACTGACAGCGAGCGTGCCCGCACCGCTTGCAGCGAAGAAAACCACGAAGACATAGATCGCCACCGTTGAAGCAAAGGTCGTTATTTCCTTCGAAAAAGGCACGTTGCCCTTATCGGCTGCCTCATTGAGGCGTTTGCCGGTCGGGTCTTCTGTTTTGCTGTCTTTTTCTTCGTCAGCCAACGCCTATGCTCCGGCCAATCTGCCACATCCAGACCCACAAGCGAGAATCTGGGCCTGTTGGAACGACACTTCAAACCATGATTGACGAGATTGAGCGGCTTGGCCGCTCAAATCAAGCGGCCTCGCCGGAACTTTCGGCAGGTCCACCGCTTTCTTTCAGCTCGATCGTGCCGTTATTGGCAAGACGAATGGCTTCCTGGGCAACGGTGCGGCGTGCAACATTGATCTCCCGCGGATTGATGCCCGCGGTACCCGTTGAAAGATCGGATTCGACCATGCGGCGCTGGCGTGCGCCGATCGAGGACAGAACCGCTTCGCGAATATCGGCCGGCGATCCGCGCAGCGCCATGGTGATGACATCCGAGGAGATATCGTTGAACAGCATGACACGGCTGCGCTGCGGCATGGTGAGAAGATCCTCGAAGAGGAAGATGCGCGGACGAACCTTTTCGGCAGATTTCTTGCTGAGCGATTCCAGCGAGCCGAGAAGCTGTTCGACCTGCTCCTTTTCCAGTTCGTTGAGGATATCCGCGACCTTGGTCGAGCCTGTGGAGTTCTTTTCCGCATTGATCTCGGTCAGAAGTTCGAGCACGCGGTTTTCAATGATCTCCGCAGCCTTCGGACTGACCTGTTTGAGATTCACGGTACGATTGACGATGTCGGCGCGGCGGGCTTCGGAAAGCTGCATCAGCACCTTTGCGCCGGCCGAAGACGGCATCATGGACAGGATATAGGCAACGGTCTGCGGATGTTCCTGTTCCAACGCTCTGGCCAGCAAGCCCGGATCGACATCCTGCAGGCTGTCCCAGATAGATGTTTCGAGGCTCTGGAAGTTGATGGCGCGGCCGAGCAGATTGTCCACCTCTTCCTGGGTGAGCCCTGCCTCCAGAATACCTTCCATGGCTTTGGCATTGTCCATGAGGCCGGTGCCTTCGGTGAACAGGTCCTCGAACTCGTTGACCAGTGCTTCCAGCTCATGTGGAGGAATGGGGCGCAGCTCCTGCGCCGCCTTGATGATGATTTGCAGTTCCCGCTGCGTGAAGAACTTGAGCAGCTTGCCAGCCACGCCCTTTCCCATGGCCAGCAGCACTGCCGCCGCCTTTTCAGCCTGGCTGAGCGGGCGTTGTTCATTGGGGTCGTCGAAGTCTTCAAAATCCATCATGGATTCGTGTCTCCATCAGCTATATGTCAGCTCTTGTTCTGGATCTTCATGATCTCGATGAGCTTGACGCCAAATCGTGTATTGTCCTCGTCAAGGACTGCAATTTCACCACGGCCGATCAGACGGCCGTTGACCAGGATTTCCACCGGCTCGCCGATCTTGCGGTCAAGCGCGATCGTTGCGCCTTCGCTGAGGTTCATCAGCGTGGCGACATTCATGTGACTGGTGCCGAGAACGATCTGGACATCGATCGGGATATCCATGATGAGATCGTAATTGGCATGCAACGCACTACCGGGCGGGGCAATATCATTGAGGCTGGTACTGCCGAAGCTGTCGCCACCGAAATCGCTGTTGCCGCCGAAGTTGCCGCCACCAAAATCACCGCTTCCGAAATCGCCTCCAAGGTCCGATCCGAAATCGCCGCCGGCAGCATCGCCACCGAAATCGCCGCCAAAATCGGATAGATCGCCGCCCACCATCGAATCGAGATCGGGAACGGTGCCTTCAGCATCGTTCTGCAGCACGCCGCGCAGGTCGTCGATCTGGTCGTCAAGACCCAGATCGCCGCCGTCTGCAGGTGCATCCGCCTCGAACGCGGAGAGGATATCGTCTTCTGGTTTTTCTTTCGCCATGAGAAACTTATTCCAGCTAAAGCTTGTGCGAAGCGTTTTCCCGTTTGAGGGCGCTCACCCCATCAAATGGGAGAGCAACTCTTCTTCAGTTCCGAATGTGTCCTTCACCCGAACCGTGTATTTCGCGCCGGTACGCCCGAGCTCTCCGACATAGAGATCCTTGCCGTTGGCTCGTACATTCACACGAACATCCTTGCGGTCGTTGAAAGGGATGATATCGCCAGCCTGCAACCGGCTAAGCGTGTTGAGCGTAAGCTCCTGCAGTTTGATGCGCGCTTCGATGCCGATGTTCGACCGTTCGACCTGCGCCTTCAACTGATCGGTCCATTCCTTCTTCGTACGCCCGCCGCCGGTCTTGGCAGAGACAACTTTCGTCTTCAGCAATGTGCGCTGCGGCACGACGATGGCGAATGCCGGATGGATATCGCCGATCTTGAATTTCATGTTGAGTACCGCCGCATGCGGATCGAGATAACCTTCCGGACGGGGCGGGCGGTTGCCGGCATTGTACGGCGCGCTTAGCACAGGCTCGACATTTCCGTTCAATGACAGGACTGAACGCATGACGCCCGAAATGCGCTCGAACACCATCTTGGCGAGTTCGAGCTCGATTTTCGAAAGCGGTCTCGGTTCAGGCTCGATGATTTCATCGGTGGCGGCGCCGAGAAGCGATTCCACCAGGATCATCACGAACGTGTTCGAACAGGCCAGCGTATAGTCAGCGCACCAGCCGCGCAGGGAGGCGTCGCAGAGCGCATAGGTGTCGCCAAGATCGGCAATCAAATCGTCAAGGAACCCGGTTTCGACCCCTTCATAGCCAATCTCGAATTCAAACGGCGTATCGGTCTGGAAAACCTCAGGCAGGAATTCGATGAAGGCATGCGCGATATCTTCGTAAATCTTGGTGATCGTCTGCCGGTCGCCGAGATCGCCACGGATGCGCGCAAGCAGAAGAGGGTCGATGCGTGGCGCTTCACCAGCCGGTGCTGCTGCGCTCACGCTTTCGTTTTCGTCACTCTTCGCTTTTGCTTTCTTGGCCATTATGCAGCACTCGCATCACCGCCGCCACCAGGATTCATCATCTCCTGCTCGACAGCATCAATCGATGGACGTTCCTTGGAAGAGATGGTCTTGCGACCATATTCCAATGCCACCTGCGGCACGGAACCGTTCATGTAAGCTAGCAGGGTTTGTTTTACGATTGCGTAAAGACGGTTCTGTTTTGACCGCACAACCTTCACGGCGGCCGACAGCGGCTGAATCACGCAGTAAGACACAAGAATACCAAGGAAGGTACCGACAAGCGCGGCTGCGATCAGGTGGCCGAGAACGTCCGGACCTTCATTGATGGCACCCATCGTGTGGATAATACCAAGAACAGCGGCAACGATACCGATCGCCGGCAGACCATCGCCGACAGCGTTCAATGCATCATGCGGCTTCATCTTGTCGTGCACGATCGTATCGATTTCCTCGTCCATCAGCGCTTCGATTTCGTGAGAGCGTGCATTGCCAATGATGATGAGGCGGACATAATCGCAGATGAATGCGGTCAATTCCGCATTGGCCAGCACGGTCGGAGCAGCCTGGAAGATCGAGGATTCGGCCGGATTGTCGATATGGGCTTCGATCTCGTTGCGCGATTTTGTGCGCAGGTCGCGCATAAGCGAATAGAGCGCACCCAGCATATCGAGATAATGGCGCTCCTTGGGAACCTTGTTTCCAAAGGCCTCGCCAAGCGCCTTGCCGGTATCCTTGATCACCTTCATCGGATTGGAAATGATGAAGCCACCAAGCGCAGCACCCAGAATGATCAGGAATTCGTAAGGCTGCCACAGAATATCCATATGGCCGCCTGCCGCCATATAGCCGCCGATGACACAGCCAAACGTGATAACCAGTCCGATGATGATGTTCATGAGCGCTTTTACCGATACACGAGTCAGTCCAGAATTTCTCTGTCCGAAATACGTGGTCAGCCTTGCGTGAGGCTGACAGGGGCTGGTGGTTGACCGACAGCTTCGCACAAGCAACATGCCCGAAATTCGCCAGCGAACCGCATGAGGCGGGAGCTTTGCCGGTGGCGGACACCGGCGCAAGCTGGGGTTAGGCGGAATGGAAACCGGAATTTACGTTGCTCTGTCGTCGCAGATCGCGCTCGAAAAGCGCCTGACGACGATTGCCGACAACGTTGCAAACACCAATACGGTGGGCTTCAGGTCCACAGAAGTGAAATTCGACGAGGCGCTGAGCAAGGCGGGCGACACGAGCGTCAAGGGTGATGGCGACGTCGCCTTCGTGACCGAGGGTGCCGAGTACCTCTCCACCAAGAACGGTGGTTTGACGCGCACCGGCAACCCGCTCGATTTTGCCATCCGCGGCGACGCCTGGTTTTCCATTCAGACACCCGTCGGCCAGGCACTGACCCGCGACGGGCGCTTCACGATCACTGCAACGGGTCAGCTGGTTTCGGTCGAAGGTTATCCGATTTTAGACTCAGGCGGTGCGCCGATCAGCGTTTCCACCCAGGGCGGTGAATTGACTGTCAGCCGCGATGGTCTTTTGCAGGAAGATGGAAGGCCCATTGCTGCTATCGGCCTTTTCAATTCGGACTTTCAGCAAGGCTTCTACCGCGCCGGCTCCTCCGCCGTCATTCCAACGGCAGGCATTTCCGCAGTGGTCAACCGTACCGAGGCCGGAATTGTGCAAGGTTATGTCGAGGAATCCAACGTAAACCCGGTTTCGGAGATGACGCGGCTTATCATGGTGCAGCGCTACTTTGAAAACATGCAGGCGCTGCTGGGAAAAAGTGAAAGCAGTCTGGAACAGGCGATCAAGACACTTGGCGGGGCTTGATCCCGTATAAACGCCAGACGGAAGACGTTTGAGACATGGTGGAACGGCAAACATTCGAGATCGCGGCAAATGCCGAAGCAGCACGCAAATTCGCCAAGCTCGGGGCGACAGTCGGACGTTTTGCGCCGTCCGAACAGCTTGTGGCACCCGGCGGCCATGTCAGAACGATTTCCGCCGGCCACTACACAGTGGCGGGACTTTCCCGGCAGGTGCGGCTTGGCGATTTTGTGGCGCATAGAGCGGCAAATGGCGTCCATTTGGGCGAGGTCGTTCGGGTGGAGCCGGAACTGGCCTATGTTTGCCCCATTGAACCCGGCGAGCCGATCGGTATTGGCGATACGATCATTCGCAAGGGCGCTTTCCGTCTCGCGCCCGATGACAGTTGGTGTGGACGCACAATCAGTGCGCTGGCTCAACCGATTGACGGGCTGGGTCCCTTGATTGACGGCGACAAACGCAGGCCGATCTATGCCAATGCGCCGCCGTCCATGCGCCGGGCGCGCGTGGAAAAAGGGTTTCTGACCGGCGTGCGCGCCATCGACATATTCTCCCCGCTTTGCCTCGGTCAACGTCTCGGTATCTTTGCCGGTTCCGGCGTCGGCAAATCGACGCTTCTGTCCATGCTGGCGCGGGCAGACTCCTTCGACAAGGTGGTGATTGCGCTGGTGGGCGAGCGCGGCCGCGAAGTGCGCGAATTCATCGAGGATACGCTCGGCGACAATCTGGCGAAAACCGTGGCCGTGGTCGCAACCAGCGATGAAAGCCCGATGCTGCGCAAAATGGCCCCGTTGTCAGCAATCACCATTGCCGAACATTTCCGCGATCAGGGCGACAATGTTCTCCTGATTGTCGACAGCGTGACGCGCTTTGCTCTGGCAATCCGTGAAGTGGCCGTTGCCTCCGGTGAGCCGCCGGTTGCGCGCGGCTTCCCGGCCTCCGTTTTCACCGAGCTTCCACGTCTTCTCGAACGCGCCGGTCCAGGCGAAGAGGGAACCGGATCGATAACGGCGATCATCTCCATTCTGGTGGATGGTGATAATCACAATGATCCCATTGCCGATTCCACCCGCGGTATTCTCGATGGTCATATCGTGATGGACAGAAGCCTTGCTGAAGAGGGGCGTTATCCGCCGGTCAACCCTTTGGCTTCCATCTCGCGTCTGGCGCGGAAAGCCTGGACCCCCGAGCAGGAACAATTGGTTTCGCGCCTCAAGGCGCTGATCCACAAGTATGAAGAAACGAGCGACCTGCGCTTAATCGGCGGTTATCGGCCCGGCTCCGATCCGGATGTCGATATGGCGATCAAACAGGTGCCGATCATTTACGAGGTTTTGAAGCAGACGCCTGGTCAGCCGCCGTCGCCCGATGCATTTGGTGATCTGGCTGCAGCTCTGCGCAATGGTGCCGTTCCCGGCGCAAACCAGCCGAGGCGATAGGAAACAATGACCGATCTCGATGCGGATGAACCCGTGCCGCCAATCCGGCGAAACCGCGGCCGGGATGTACAGAAAAGCGATCTGATCCTCTCGATCGCCGGCGTGGCGATGGCTGCGTTTGCTGCGTTTTTCCCTTGGTACGTGTTCTTCAATAGAGGCGATTTCGAGGTTCGCGGCAATGGCGGCCATATGGTGCGTGATTTGCCGGAAGCGCCTTTCCGCAATGTCGTTTCCGTCTCGCCGATCGCCAGCATCGACAACGACGACAAGACCGCATCTCCTGACAGCGTTGACCAGGTGACAACCGCAACCGTGCCTGAAGAAACGAGTGCTCTGGCACGCGAACCGCACGAGCCGGAAGCATTGAACCAGCCCCTGCCGGGCGGGGCAAGCTTCAAACTGCTGCATGCAACCTCCGGTCAGGCGCTCATCCAGGACAGCACAGGCATGTATATCGTTGGTGTTGGCGATGTCCTGCCCGATAACAGCCGTCTTTCGACGATCGAAAATCGCGATGGAAATTGGGCACTTATCACCAGCAATGGTGAGGTGATCCGCTGAGACCAGGCAGCCGGTTGCATTCGAAGGCAAGCACCCGCGTTTACCATTGTGTCATTGCAAGTCCCACGCAAGTTTAGCCTCATAGTCTGACCCCACAGACGAGGGAGTGGGCGATGGAGCCTATTGGCATTATTGCACTTGCATCAAAGCAAGCAGAATGGCTGACAGTGCGGCAGAGTGTGGTGGCGGACAATATCGCCAACGTAAACACCCCGAACTTCAAGACCAAGGATGTGAATTCCTTCAACGATGTTCTCAACAGCCAGTCGTCGCAGACAAGCCATGTGAGCCTTGTGACGACGAATGCACGACACATGAACATCAACGACAATTCGCATGATGGCATTGCCGTGCGCGAACAGAGCGGCCTGGCAGTAAGCGCTGCGGGAAACAGCGTTGCCATCGCGCACGAGATGATGAAGTCCGGCAAGATCCGGCAGGAATATCAGCTCAACACCGGCCTCGTGAAAGCCCTCAACAACATGCTCATGTCGACGATTGGTAAATAACGATGATTGATCCGCTTGTAGCAGCAATGACGATTTCGGCCTCGGGCCTCGATGCGCAGTCGACACGTTTGCGCGTGGTATCGGAAAACCTGGCCAACGTGCGTTCAACGGGCAATACGCCGGGCGCAGACCCATATCAGCGCAAGCTTGTGACCTTCGGCGAGCACTACGACCGCGCCACGGGTATTTCCTCGGTCAATATCGAAAAAATCACGGAAGATCAGACCCCCTTCAACATCGAGTTCGATCCGGGCAGCCCGGCCGCCGATTCCAAGGGCATGGTCAAGCTTCCGAACGTGAACATCCTGGTTGAAATGGCGGATATGCGCGAAGCAAACCGCTCCTATGAAGCCAACCTGCAATCGATCAAACAGTCGCGCGACATGATTTCCGCGACGATTGATCTCCTGAGGTCGTAAACATGGTTGATGCTGTTACAAGTCTTGCCTCTATGGGCTTCACCCGCAGTGTGGGTGATGATTTCAAAATCACCAATCCCGCAGAAGAAAACAAGGTGGCCGGTGGCCCGACCTTTGGCGATGTGCTGAAGGAAGCGGCTATGAACACGGTCAAGGATGTGAAGGGTGCTGAAAACGCGTCCTATCAGGGCATCATGGGAAACATGAGCAACCGTGAGGTTGTCGATGCCGTCATGGCCGGTGAGCGTTCGCTCAAGACGGCAATTGCGCTGCGCGACAAGCTGGTTTCCGCCTATCTCGATATCACCAAAATGCCGATTTGAGGAACGCTGAATGAGAGCCCTATCTATCGCCGCAACCGGCATGAACGCGCAGCAGACCAATCTTGAGGTCATTGCCAACAACATTGCCAACATCAACACCACCGGTTTCAAGCGCGCCCGTGCTGAATTCACCGACTTGCTGTATCAGGCAGAGCGCACCGGCGGTGTCGCCAACCAGGGCAATTCCAACATCGTTCCGGAAGGTGCAAATATCGGTCTTGGCGTAAAGACATCGGCCATTCGTAACCTGCACACCCAAGGCTCTCTGGAAAGCACCGGCAACTCGCTTGATGTCGCGATTGTCGGCTCCGGCTGGTTCCAGGTGGAAGGTGCTGACGGAAACACATTCTACACCCGCGCCGGTGCCTTCAACACCAATGCCGATGGTGATCTGGTGACGGTCGATGGTGCGCGCATCATCCCCAACATCAATATCCCCTCGGAAGCCGTCGAAGTGACGATCAACCGTTCCGGCCAGGTTTTTGCCCGTCTGAACAACGATACCGATTTGACCGAACTCGGCCAGCTGACCATCGCAAACTTCGTCAACGATGCCGGCCTTGAGGCGTTGGGCGACAACCTGTTCCGCCAGACGGCGGCCTCAGGCGACCCGATTGTGGGTGCCCCGGCAGACCCGAGCTTTGGTTATTTGCAGCAGAACTATCTTGAGGCCTCCAACGTGGATGCCGTTAAGGAAATCACCGATCTGATCTCTGCGCAGCGCGCTTATGAAATGAATTCAAAGATCATCCAGGCCGCCGACGACATGGCCGGTACCGTCAGCAAAGGGCTGAGGTAGTAAACACAAGGAGGGTTGGGCATGATGCGCCAGCTTTTCGAAAGATTGTCAGTGTTGAAATGGACGGGGGCAGCGCTGGCGCTGTCCCTGATCGGCGTTCCGGCCTTTGCCGAGGGCGATTTGTACGCTGTGGTGCCGACCCACACGATCTATCCCGGCGAGGTTCTGACCGCCTCGCGTCTGGAGGAGGTCAAGGTGACCAATCCGAACCTGAAGGGCGACTTCGCGCAGTCGATTTCGCAGGTCGAAGGCAAGGTCACAAAACGCACCTTGATGGCGGGACATGCCGTTTACATTTCCGGTTTGCGCGAACCCTTCGTCGTAAACCGCGGCGAGCAGGTGCGGATCGTCTACATGACGAACGGCTTGCAGATTTCGGCCCTCGGCCTGCCGCTCGAAGACGCCGTCGTGGGCGATGTGATCCGCGTTCGCAACTCCGATTCCGGTCTGACCATCTCGGGCATCGTTCTGGATGATGGCTCTGTAAAGGTGCTGACGAAATGAGTCTTCGCCGCAACCTGTTTCTTGTGCTGGCCACCGTTGTGGCGCTGCTGTCAGGCATTGTGTCGGCCTCAGCCGCTGCGCGTATCAAGGATATTACCTCGCTTCAGGCGGGTCGTGACAACCAGCTGATCGGCTATGGTCTCGTGGTCGGTCTGCAGGGTACCGGCGACAGCTTGCGGGCGTCCCCCTTCACCGACCAGTCAATGCGCGCGATGCTGCAAAACCTGGGCATTTCCACACAGGGCGGGCAGAGTGCCGCCAAGAATGTGGCTGCCGTGATGGTGACCGCCAACCTGCCACCCTTTGCCAGTCCCGGAAGCCGTATCGATGTGACGGTGTCGTCTCTCGGAGACGCCAACAGCCTGCGGGGTGGAACGCTCGTCATGACCTCGCTTTCAGGCGCTGACGGCCAGATCTACGCCGTTTCCCAGGGCTCCGTCGTGGTATCCGGTTTCAGCGCACAGGGCGATGCCGCAGCCGTAACCGAAGGTGTTACGACCGGCGGGCGCATACCCGGCGGTGCGATCGTCGAGCGGCCTCTGCCGTCCCAGTTCAAGGATGCGGTCAACCTGGTTCTGCAGCTGCGCAACCCCGATTTTTCGACGTCAATCCGGGTCTCGGATGCCATCAACGCCTATTCATCTGCACGTTACGGCGGGCCGATTGCCGAAGCGCGCGATTCTCAGGAAATCGTGGTCGCCAAGCCGAAAGCCGCCGACCTGACGCGGCTGATGGCGGAAATCGAAAACCTGATAGTCGAAACCGATGTTCCAGCCCGCGTTGTCGTCAATGAGAAGACCGGCACGATCATCATTGGCGAGGATGTCCGCATTTCCAAGGTCGCGGTCAGCTACGGAACGCTGACAGTGCAGGTCACGGAATCGCCGCAGGTGATCCAGCCAGAACCGTTCAGCCGCGGCGTAACGGCCATCCAGCCGCAAACCGATATTCAGGCGCAGTCCGGGTCTGGCACCGTTGCGATCCTCGACGGCCCCGATCTTAAAGGTCTGGTTGCGGGTCTGAACAGCATTGGTGTCAAGCCTGACGGAATTATCGCGATCCTTCAGGGCATCAAGTCTGCCGGCGCCATGAATGCGGAGCTCGTGATCCAGTGACGACGATCATGATCAGCAAGTCAGGTCTCAAGCGCGCTGCGGTGCGCAGCCTCGCCGTTGCCGTTCTTTGCCCGCTTCTGATCCAGTTTGCCAATGCGCAGGATGCGGGCGGCGAAGCAGCACCATCCGGCGTGTCCAGCGAGATTGAGAAATATTGCTCCAATATCGCCGATGCAGCCCGCGACCAGCGATATGCCCTGCAACGCGATGAGCTGCAGAAGCTTCAAGACGATGTTGATGCGCGCATTGCAGAACTGGAACAGCGCACGGCGGAGTACCAGGACTGGCTGAACCGGCGAAACGAATTCCTCGCAAAGGCCGAGGCCGGTCTTGTTGAAATCTACAAGAATATGAAGGCCGATGCGGCGGCGGGCCAGCTCGAACTGGTGAATGTCAATATCGCCGCGGCCATCATCATGAAACTCGCGCCGCGACAATCCAGTGGTGTTCTCTCGGAAATGAGTCCGGAAAAGGCAGCCCAGATCACGGGCATCATCTCCAGTGCAACTGACCCCAATACCTCCAAGGACCCGTGATGAAGAAGGCTCTTTCCCTATTGTTTTCAGTTGCCGTTCTCGCGGGTTGTCAAAGCCAGGCCATCAACGAAATTGGCAAGGCGCCCGCCATGAGCCCGATCGGCAGCGGTTTGCGCTACGGCCAGACGCAGGCCATGGCCATGTATCCCAAACGCCCGACCCAGGTGGCGAGCGGCTATTCACTTTGGAACGATAACAAGGCCGCGCTTTTCAAGGATTCACGCGCACTCAATGTCGGTGACATTCTGACTGTGAATATCGGCATCAACGACAATGCCGACTTTTCCAACAAGACGAGCCGCAGCAGAACCAACAGCGGCAGTATCGGCGGAGATCTCTCCGCAAGCCTTGGCGCGGCCTCTATCCCGACGCTCGCCGTGTCGGGTGGCAACGATACATCGACTGCAACCGATGGTACCGGGACAATCAAGCGTTCTGAAAAGCTGACACTGCTGATTGCTGCCGTCGTGACGGGCATTCTGGAAAATGGAAATCTGGTCATCTCCGGTTCGCAGGAAGTGCGGGTGAACCAGGAGCTGCGAATCCTCAATGTCGCCGGTATTGTGCGCCCGCAGGACGTGGATGCCGAAAACACCATCTCCTACGACCGTATCGCGGAAGCACGCATATCCTATGGTGGCCGCGGCCGTCTGATGGAAGTTCAGCAGCCGCCATGGGGCCAGCAGCTGATCGACCAGATTTCTCCGCTTTAGGACCCGTTTTATGGCTGATACCGAAGACGAAGACGAAGGCAAGAAAAAGGGCGGCATGATCCCGACAATCGGGATTGCCGTCGGCCTGACCATTGTGGCCGCCGGCGGCGGCTGGGTGTTGGGCGGCATGTTGTCCGGCAGCTTTCTCACTGAGGAGAAAAAGCAGGAAATTGCCAAAGCAGCCGAACTTGCAGCGGCTGGTGCCGAAGGCCACGGCACCGCTGAAGCCAAGCCGGGCGAAGATATTGTGCCGCATATTTCGACCGAGGAAAACGGTGTCTATATGCTGGAACCAATCACCAGCAACCTGTCCTATCCCTCGGAAAACTGGATACGGGTGGAAGTGGCGCTGCTTTTTAAAGGTTCGCCGGATGTCGGTATGGCGGAGGATATTCACCAGGACATCGTCGCCTATTTGCGCACCGTTTCCCTGCAGCAAATCCAAGGTCCACGTGGCTTCGACTATCTCAAACAGGATTTGGAAGAGCGGGTGGAATTGCGGTCGGAAGGCAAAGTCTCCAAAATCATGTTCAGGACCTTCGTGATCGAATGAAGCGGCTTTCTGTTTTTCTTGGTTTGATTGTGCTGCTCATGCTGCCGGAAATAGCGGCGGCCCAGCAGTTGCAGAACCTCTTTGGCGACAACATCCCAAATCAGGGCGGTTCGTTCGCGGCCTGGATTGTCCGTATTTTCGGCCTTCTGACGGTGCTTTCGATCGCGCCCGGCATTCTCATCATGGTGACGTCTTTCCCACGCATCGTGATTGCTTTTTCGATCCTGCGCTCTGGCATGGGCCTGGCGACAACACCGCCGAACATGGTTTTGGTCAGTCTCGCGCTTTTCATGACATTTTACATCATGTCGCCGACCTTCGACAAAGCCTGGCAGGATGGCATTCGTCCGCTCCTCGATGAGGAGATTTCGGAGGTCGATGCATTGCCGCGCATCTACGCGCCCTTCGGGGAGTTCATGACCGCCAACACACGCGACTCCGATATGAGTCTCTTTCTCGACATTGCAGCAGAACGCAACCTGCCCACGACAACGGCAGACGGTAATGTGGACTTCAGGGTGCTGATCCCGGCCTTCATGATTTCGGAAATCAGGCGTGGCTTTGAGATCGGCTTTTTGATTGTTCTGCCATTTCTGGTCATCGACATGATTGTGGCGACCATCACCATGGCAATGGGCATGATGATGCTGCCACCCACATCCGTATCACTGCCGTTCAAGATCCTGTTTTTCGTACTCATCGACGGTTGGAATCTGCTGGTGGGGAGCCTGGTGCGGTCTTTCACGTGACCCCGCCAATTGGCAATCCTGCCCTGGCAGAAATCGGCACGTCCCGTTAAGCCTTTCTTCATCATGCATCCAAGCCCGATTTTCCATTCGGCATGAATTAAGCTTTTGGCAAGACTTCTCCCGGATATTCTCAAGCTATATGGCGGGTTCGCTCGAGTTTTCCTGAGCAGATTGGCATGATGCTGTGCCGCCATAGCCGGTAATTTTCAGCCCGGTATGTCCCTGTTTTGTATCTCGTTTGAGGGACACCTTTCATGACTAGTATTATGACAAACACTGGTGCTATGGCAGCACTCCAGACGCTGCGCTCCATCGACAACCAGATGAGCGAAACCCAGAGCCACATCTCCACCGGCCTGCGCGTCAACTCCGCATCCGACAACGCTGCTTATTGGTCCATCGCTACCACGATGCGTTCAGACAATGCAGCACTTTCTACCGTGCAGGACGCTCTCGGCTTTGCCGCAGCAAAGACCGACACGGCCTACACCGCGATGGAATCGGCCATCGACGTTGTCACCGAAATCAAGTCCAAGCTGGTTGCAGCCCGCGAGCCGGGTGTTGATAAAACCAAGATCAATGCGGAACTGAAGGAACTGAAGAGCCAGCTGTCTTCGATCTCCGAATCCGCATCGTTCTCCGGTGAAAACTGGCTCTATAACACTTCGACAACTCAGGCCGGCACCAAGGAAATGGTCGCTTCCTTCACGCGTGATGGCAGCGGCAACGTTTCCATCGGCACGCTGCAGATCAACACCTCCACGACAACGCTGGTTGACACCAAGAGCCAGTCCGGCGGCGTGCTGACAAAGGCAACGACCGTTACCCAGCCGGTTGCCGGCACAACAGCCACGACGTCGGCAGATTATTACCTCATCGACGCCAATGGCACGACCGCCAACTCCGGCACCGAAATCTCGCTGACCAATACGACCAGCGATGAAGATCTGGAAGGTATGATCTCGGCCGTCGATAAAATGCTGTCAAGCATGACGGATGCGGCATCGACGCTTGGCGCGGTGAACAGCCGTGTCGACATGCAGGATGAGTTCGTTTCCAACCTTATGGACGTGATCGATCGCGGTGTTGGCCGTCTGGTGGATGCGGACATGAACGAAGAATCGACAAAGCTGAAAGCACTGCAGACACAGCAGCAGCTTGGCATTCAGTCGCTTTCGATTGCAAACTCCAGCACGCAGAACGTTCTGTCGCTCTTCCGTTAAGAATCGACAAAGTTCAATATGGGCCGCGGCATGCAAATGCCGCGGCTTTTTGTTTTTCTGCTTCTGAAATAGTGAATTTTGACGTGAGCGAATTATAAAAATTAAGAAAAAGTAAAAACAATGCTACGTCATTTAGAGGTATTACTGGCTAATCGTCACATTGCCGATTCAGGAAGCGTTAATACCGAAAGCGGAGATTGACGTCGGGAAAACCGGTATCTCCGGTCAGCATGACGCGATTTCCTGATGCCGCATCTTGCGGAATGTCCCTTTAGTAAAGTCAACGGGACACACCTATGACAAGTATCATGACGAACACTGGTGCTATGGCAGCACTCCAGACGCTGCGCTCCATCGACAACCAGATGGGCGAAACCCAGAACCACATCTCCTCTGGGCTTCGTGTCGGTTCAGCAGCTGACAATGCGGCATATTGGTCTATCGCTACCACGATGCGTTCAGACAATGCAGCACTTTCTACCGTGCAGGACGCTCTCGGCTTTGCCGCAGCAAAAACCGACACGGCCTACACCGCGATGGAATCGGCCATCGACGTTGTCACCGAAATCAAGGCCAAGCTGGTTGCAGCCCGCGAGCCGGGTGTTGATAAAACCAAGATCAATGCGGAACTGAAGGAACTGAAGAACCAGCTGTCTTCGATCTCCCAATCCGCATCGTTCTCCGGTGAAAACTGGCTCTACAACACTTCGACAACTCAGGCCGGCACCAAGGAAATGGTTGCTTCCTTCACGCGCGATTCCAGTGGCAGCGTGTCTGTTGGAACGCTCGAGTTCAACACATCGCAGACAACGCTGGTTGACACCAAGAGCCAGTCCGGCGGCGTGCTGACGAAGGCAACGACCGTTACCCAGCCGGTTGCCGGCACAACAGCCACGACGTCGGCAGATTACTACCTCATCGACGCCAATGGCACGACCGCCAACTCCGGCACCGAAATCTCGCTGACCAATACGACCAGCGATGAAGATCTAGAAGGTATGATCTCGGCGGTCGACAAGATGCTGTCGAGCATGACGGACGCTGCTGCAAACCTCGGTGCGGTGAACAGCCGTGTCGACATGCAGGACGAGTTCGTTTCCAACCTGATGGACGTGATCGATCGCGGTGTTGGCCGTCTGGTGGATGCGGACATGAACGAGGAATCGACAAAACTGAAAGCGCTGCAGACCCAGCAACAGCTTGGCATTCAGTCGCTTTCGATCGCCAACTCGAGTTCGCAAAACCTTCTGTCGCTCTTCCGATAGAGTATCGGAAAGCAATGATCCGAGCGTCGCATCTCCGTTGCGGCGCTCTTTGCATTTCTATCATAGTTAATTTTTTAACGCCGCCGTTTAGGTTTCCTTAACCATGTTGGTGTTTTCTAGCCAGGAAGAAACGGCGGGTTGACCTTGAAATCCGGTTAGCCAGCATGATGCTAGTCCGCCGTTGCCGGTAAAGAAAATCCGGAATGTCCCTTCATTTTTCATCTGTCAAAAGGGGCAGTACCAAGATGACAAGCATTATGACCAACACCGCTGCAATGGCAGCGCTGCAAACTCTCCGTTCCATCGACAGCAACATGGAATCGACGCAGAATCACATCTCCTCTGGTTTCCGGGTCGATACGGCTGCTGACAATGCGGCTTACTGGTCCATCGCAACGACGATGCGCTCGGATAACAAGGCTCTCTCGACCGTTGCAGACGCGCTGGGTCTTGGTGCAGCAAAGACCGACACGGCCTACACCGCGATGGAATCGGCCATCGACGTTGTCACCGAAATCAAGGCCAAGCTGGTTGCAGCCCGCGAGCCTGGTGTTGATAAAACCAAGATCAACGCGGAACTGAAGGAGCTGAAAAACCAGCTCTCCTCGATTTCGCAGTCCGCATCCTTCTCCGGCGAAAATTGGCTCTATAACGAGTCGACAACCCAGGCCGGCACCAAGGAAATGGTCGCATCCTTCCAGCGCGACTCCAGCGGCAATGTTTCGGTTGGAACCCTCGAATTCAATACAAAGCAGACGACGCTGATCGACACGAAGTCCCAGACTGGCGGCCTTTTGACCACCAACACGACGGTCACCCAGCCGGTTGCCGGCACGACAGCCACGACGACGGCAGATTACTACCTCATCGACGCCAACGGCACCAGCGCCAACACTGGTACGGAAATCTCGCTGAGCGCAACTACCAGCAATGAAGATATCGAAGGCATGATCTCTGCAATCGATGATGTTCTGCTCAAGATGACGGACGCTGCTGCAAACCTCGGTGCTGTCAACAGCCGTATCGATATGCAGGACAACTTCGTGTCCGACCTGATGGACGTGATCGACCGCGGCGTTGGCCGTCTGGTAGATGCGGACATGAACGAGGAATCGACAAAACTGAAGGCACTGCAGACACAGCAGCAGCTCGGCATTCAGTCTCTCTCGATTGCCAATTCCAACTCGCAGAACCTTCTGTCGCTCTTCCGTTAAGCGCGAATCACTTGAAGGATATCGGCCGAATTTGGCCGCAAGCGTTACCAAAAGAAGCGGCCCCATTTTTGGGGTCGCTTTTTTTTATGCCTATTGGTCTTCGGAGCTTCTTGTTAACACATTGTTATCAAAAGTTAATTCCGGCGGCTGGGGGCGTTGTCTGTTTAACGCCGGCTTAACGAAATTTAACAGTTGCTTAACTGCTTAACCATTTGTTAACTATATCAGTATTAACGTTGAGTTAAGAGCTCAGAACCAGGCAAGGGCAAAATAGCCTGGTAAGCATGACGCTGATCCTGAGTTTCCGGTACTGTCACTCCGGAATGTCCCGTATCTAAATTGGGGCTTTAAATCATGACCAGCCTAATGACCAACGCTGCCGCTATGGCGGCGCTGCAGACACTTCGATCTATCGACCATAACATGGAGATGACTCAGGAACGGGTTTCCTCCGGCCTGCGCGTTGCAACGGCTTCCGACAACGCTGCCTATTGGTCCATCGCCACCACCATGCGCTCCGACAATGCGGCACTTTCCACCGTGGAAGATGCGCTCGGTCTCGGCGCTGCCAAATCCGACACGGCATACACCGCACTTGAATCGGCGATCGACGTGGTCACCGAAATCAAGGCAAAGCTGGTGGCCGCGCGTGAGCCGGGTGTGGACAAGACCAAGATCAACGCCGAACTGAAAGAACTGAAATCGCAGCTGACCTCGATCTCATCGTCAGCCTCGTTCTCCGGCGAAAACTGGCTCTACAACGAATCCACGACTGCACCGGGTACCAAGGAAATTGTTGCCTCGTTCAACCGCTCCTCAACAGGTGCTGTGTCGGTTGCAACGCTGCAGTATGATACAGCGCAATCGACATTGATCGATACGAAGAATGCCTCCTACGGCCAGCTGACCCAGGCAATTGACGTCACGCAACCGATTGCAGGAACAACGGCCACCACGTCGGCTTCCTACTTCCTGATTGATGCGAATGGCACGGCCAGCAATACCGGGACTGAAATTTCGCTGACGGCAACGACCACGGATCAAGAGCTGGACGGCATGATCAGTGCAGTCGAAACGATTCTCAGCACATTGACCGATTCGGCCTCCACGCTCGGTGCGATCAACAGCCGCATCAGCATGCAGGAAGATTTCGTTTCGACCCTGATGGATGTGATCGACAAGGGCATCGGAAGACTTGTGGACGCGGACATGAACGAAGAGTCCACAAGACTGAAGGCGCTCCAGACACAACAGCAGCTGGGCATCCAGTCACTTTCAATCGCCAACTCCAACTCGCAGAGCATTCTGAAGCTCTTCCAGTAATCGGCGATCAGATTTGAAAGTGCATCAAATGGCGGCCTCGTGAAGGAGGTTCCGCCACCGGGACAAGTGCGCTCTTGAACCTGGTGCTTTCCGGCATGCATCGCCGGCTCCATAACATCGTTACTCTGCCGTGCCGCCGGTCATCGGTATGGTAGAAAGTTGGACCGCGCCTATTGCCCTGGCGCGGTCCAATGTCTTCATTTTCGCACAAGATTGAATTCCTACCTTCAGCAGAACGGGTGCGCCGGCTCTTGAGCTTGCGGGCGCGCGAATTGCAGCAATCAGGGGTCACTGAAAGTCATGAGTGCGAGTCTCGCCCGATTCCTCAAAGACTTTTCCGAGCCGGAGCTTCCTCCGGTCGTCTTCGAAGAGCCTTCACCGGCAGGCTTCGACATGGAATCGCTGTCTCTTGAACCGGATGAACCACCTGTCGATATCGAGGCTGAGCGCGCGGAGGCTTATGCTGAAGGCCGTGCAGCCGCAGAGGCGGAGCTGAGAGACCAGTTCCAAGCGCAGATTGCCGAAATGGAAGAGGCTCGGCGCAACGAATTGGAAACCATAAAGGCTGAAAACGCAGCCGCTCTGGCTAACATCTCCGCCAAGGTCGACCTAGCTAGAGATGAACTGATCCAGAGCCTGAGTGCAGCAGCAATGAATGCGCTCTTGCCGCTGATAGATGAAATGCTTGCAAACAAGGCCATCGAAATACTGGCAAAACAAGTCCGTGATGGTTTCAGTGCGGACGACGGTGTCGAACTGCGTGTCCACGGCCCTGCAGAATTGACCGAGGCCTTCGTGACTGCGTTGGGTGAGGCTGACTTTACGGTCAAGCATATTGAGGCCGATAGCCCCGATCTGACGGTTGTGCATGGCGACATGATCTTTGCGACACGGCTCTCTGCCTGGATCGACGGCGTAAGAGAACTGCTGCAATGAGTGAAAACGAGAGCCACCACCACGGCAAACATGAAATTATCATCGTGAAGAAGCATGGCGGCCATGATCATGGCCACCATGGCGGTGCGTGGAAGATTGCCTATGCCGACTTCATGACGGCGATGATGGCCTTCTTCCTCGTGATGTGGCTCATCAATGCTGCCAATGAAGAAACAAAGGCAGCTGTGGCCAGCTATTTCAATCCGATCAAGCTGACGGATTCCAAACCGTCGGAAAAAGGGCTGAAAAAGCAGTCGAAAGACGCCGAGGGCGAAGATTCGCAGGACAAATCCAAGACCAAGACAGACGCGCAGGAGAATTCCAAGGGCGAAAGCGCCGATACGGGCAAGCAGGAAACGACGACGGCCGGGGAAAAGACATCCTATTCAGAAGCCGACTACTTCGAAAACCCCTACGCCGTTCTCTCTGAAATCGTTCTCGAAGTCGGCGATCAAGCCAATATCAGCGCGAAAGGCGAGGGCGGTGCCAACAATGCAGGCCCGGCAACGGGTGCTGATGGCGGTGAAGCCTATCGTGACCCGTTCGATCCGGATTTCTGGACCCAACAGGTCGCCGTCATGGATGCCCGCAGCGGCGATACCGTCGACGGAAGCATCGGGCCGGGCGGTTTCCCCGACATTGCCAAACACGGCGAAGGTGACGAAACTGATATCGGCGCCGTGCCCGCCGATGATCCGAGCAACATTGATCTTTCGTTGACCGGCAAAGGATCCGACATCGCCAAACAGGCTGGCGGCGGTCCCGATGCAAGCAAGAACGACGGCGGCTTGCCGCTGTCTGCAGACGAGAAAGCTCTACAGGAGGCCATCCGTGCGGCCGAGCAGGCGGGAGCACCTCCCGAGAAGGCTGCTACCGAAGCCTCTGATGCTGCCAATGCGGGCAATCCGGCAGAAGCGTCCGACACAGCTGCGGCGGAAAATGGTCAGCCGGCGGATGGTGCAGGCAATGCGCCGAATGTGAGCGAGGGCGAGCAGGCCTTCAAGATGGAACTGTCCAAAGAGGAAAAGCGCAAGGCAGCTGAACAGCAGATGGCGGCACTCGAAGCGTCTGGTGCGGGCGATGCTGCACAGAAGAAGCAGGAAATGGCAGCAGAACAGTTGCGGGCGCAGATCGAGAGGGCCTCAATGGGCCAAAGCGGGCGGTTGCTGGAAGGTTTGACGGTGACGCCGGCGGAAGGCGGCCTGCTGATTTCGGTGTCCGACCAGGCCGCGACACCCATGTTCGACGTCGGTTCTGCTGTGCCCAAGGCTGAGACCATCAAGGCACTGGCAGCCATCGGCAAGGTCCTGTCTGAACGCAAAGGACGGGTCGTGATCCGTGGCCACACGGATGCACTGCCCTTCAAGGACGGCACGGGCGACAACTGGACACTTTCGGTAAACCGCGCACGCAGCGCTTATTACATGCTGACCCGCGGCGGATTGGCTGAGAACCGCGTTGCCCAGGTTTCCGGCTATGCCGACCGCCTGCCAAAGGTCGAGGGTGATCCCCTCAACCCGAAGAATCGGCGCATTGAAATTCTCGTTGAAGGACCGTCCCAGACGTCCGGAGGTTAGGCGGGATGCGGAAGATTTTTGCCAGACTGCCCTGGGTGATCGGCGTTTGCATCGCAGGCCTCCTTTTCGCGGCAAGCGCGAGGGCGGATGATTTTCAGGATGACCTGCCGCCCTACAAGATGCTCCGTTCGCTGCAGTCTGTGCAAGACAGTGTTGCCAAAGGCGATACCAGCGCTGCAGAAATGCAGCGTTTCATGCTTGGCGTGATCGACAAGACCCTGCGCCAGGCCGATTCTGCTGTTTTTGAAGACCCGCGAAATGTTGATGCCGCGTTGGTCTATGCCATGAGTGGCGGCAATCCCGATACACTGAAAGTGTTGGTGCAAAAGGACGTTGCCGGGCGGTTCGACAACCGCGTAACCGAAGCCTTGCTGATGTATCTCAGCGGCAAGGGGTCCATGGCCAAGCAATTGCTCGAAGACACGGTACCGGAATATAAGACGACCCCGATCGGTCCTTATCTCGCACTCGTTGCGGCAAACGCTGTGATGCAGAGTCATCCCGCAAAGGCGCTCGAATATTTCGATTGGGCAAGGCTGATCCTGCCGGGCACGATTGTTGAGGAAGCGGCGTTGCGTCGCTCGCTTTCGATTACAGTCAAGAACAACATGGTGGACAAGGCGAAGGTCTTCTTTCGCCGCTATTTTGAACGATTTCCACTCTCGCCCTATTCCTCGCAGGTGGCTGACCTTTTTGTGGAGTTCCTGGCCGGGCATTACGGTCCGGTGACGCAAGACGACATCGTCGAACTGCTCCGGCCAATGCCCGATAACCGCAAGACGGCTGTCTATCTGCGCATCGCACGTCGAGCGTCTCTGGACGGACAGCATGAGCTCGGACAATTTGCTGCAGCCAAGGTGCTGGAGCTGGCACCGGACGAGACGACAGGTGTCAACCGTGTCGCACGGCTTTATCTCGGCCTTGCCAACCTGCCGGCCGGCGAGACAGCGCAGGCAGGCGACCTGCTTTCGGGACTGAGCAACGATATGCTCGGCCCGCAGGAACGTCGCCTCCGCAACGCGGCTGAATACGTTCTCGACGAGATTGTCCGGCCCATTCCCACGGACAGCCTGACGCAAGCACAGGCGGTTAACTTACACTCAGACGCTCCGGACGCACATGATGCACATGGTCAGGACGAGGTTACGCCCGAAGGCAAGCCGATGATCGATGCGCAGGCACAGCATGGGGCAGGCGACAGCGGCCCGGCTGATCAACTCGATCCGGAACTGAAGCAATTTATTGCAAGTGGACGCGAAAAGTTGACGGCAATTGATGCACTGCTTGGAAAGGACGAACAATGAGTCGTATCGATCAGAACCTGCTTTCCTCCACAGCGGCATCGAATGTGCAGTATTCGACCTCTTCCTCCGCACGGCGCAGCGCCGCCGGCGATACCGGCTTTGGCGAGGTATTTGAAAAGACGGCAGTCAGAGAAAAGCGGTCCGACTACAGTCGGGATGATGAGCGCCGGCAAACGAGCGTCAATGACGACGACCGCCAGCGCAGCCCCCGGGAAGCCTCAAACGACGACACCCCGAAGGCCGAGCGCGCTGAACGAGCAAGAGACAGCGAAGCTGATACCGGTGCTGCGGCGAAACCGCAGGATGACAAGGCAAGCGCCGACGCCGGCAAGACAGATGAACCCGATAACCTCAAGAAGGCGCTTGCGGACCTCAAAAATCTCGATGAGGAAGACATAGATCGGTTGGCTGAAAAGCTCGGCGTAAGTGCCGAAGAGCTCTCAGCGGCGCTGGAAGAGCTGACGAACGCCGCTGCCGAAGCCGCACCTGCCAACGGTGGCGCGACCAGCGCGCAAGGCGAAACTGCAGGAACCGAAGAAGACAATATCGCTGCTTTGTTCAGGCTTCTATTGGGTCAGAAAAAGGCCGACGGCGAAAAGACGGATGCCGACAAGCTTGCCGGCGATAAAACCACAGACGGCGATGGCGAGACGGCCAAGGCTGACGACGACAGTCTGGCCGATGACATCGCTGAACTGCTCCATGCGCTCTCCGGCAACGGGGCGATGCAGGATAACGCATCCGATCAGGATGACGACGCGGCCTCTGGCGGGACAACATTCCGTTTTGAACGCGCTGACGGCAAGGGTGTGCCGGTGGAAATGCAGATCGGCGGGCTGGAAGATGGTGCTGATCTGGAAACAGGGCAAAACGCGGGCAAGGTCGAGACCGTTACAGTACTCGATTCCAGGCGCTACCTGGCACCTGCTGACATCAATGCCACGAATATCGTTGGCGGCATGACCGGCGACAAGACCTGGACTTCGGTTTTGAAGACAGTGTCGACGGCCCAAGTGCCGGTCATACCGCCCGAAAAGATGGTGGCTGAGGTCAATACACTGAAAATCCAGATGCACCCTCAGGATCTAGGAACGGTCACCGCCACGCTGAAGCTGAAGGGCGATGACCTGATCGTGAACATGAGCGTTCACACAGCCGAAGCCTATAGTCAGCTGAATGCCGACAAGGACAAGATCATGCAGTCGCTGAAGTCTCAGGGCTTTTCTGTCGATCAGATCAATATCCAGCTGACCGCGGCACCGGACAAGGTGCAGCAGAGCGCATCCAGCCAGCAGCATCAGGATGGCCAGCAAATGCAGGGCGGGGCCAACGGCAACGCCGCCCGCCAAGAGCAGCAAGATGGAAATCGCAGGCAGCAGTCCAATGGTCAGAACAGTTTCCAACCCGCCGAAGATTTGGCTAAGGTCAATGCTGATAGCGGTAACGGCGCTCGTGGGGCTGGCCAGATTTACCTCTGAAGCCGAGGCAGCGCCATCCGGCCTTTGCGAGCGCGAAATCCGCGCTGCAGCCGCCAAATATGGCATTCCGGAGGGTATTCTCTACTCGGTCGGCCTCACCGAGACCGGCAACAAGGGTTCGCTCCAGCCCTGGGCGCTGAACATCGAGGGCAAGGCTGTTTTCGCAAAATCGCCAGGCGCTGCGCTGCAGGCTTTCAAAGATGCGCGTGGGCGCGGCGCAGTCCTCATCGACCTTGGCTGCATGCAGATCAATCAGCACTATCATGGCAAGGAATTTACTTCGATCGGCGAAATGCTTGAGCCGAGGAAGAATGTGGAGTATGCCGCAAGCTTTCTCGCGCGCCTCCATGCCAAACACGAAACATGGACAATGGCGGTAGCCAGATACCACGCAGGGCCGAATAATGACCCTGCTCAGAAGCGCTATGTCTGCCGCGTCATCGCCAATCTCGTTGCCACAGGCTACGGAAAATGGACACCTGCGGCCTCCACTTTTTGCAGGTAGCACAACTTCTGGTAAGCAGTTTGTCGGGAATGTAGCGGTGTAAGAGATTGTGGCTGGATTATGAAAAGGCAAACCGGCGTAAATGAGTCATTAACCATAGGTTAACATTTCCACAGAAAAGTTGTGGCCGTGTCGCTGTTGACCTACTAGATATAGATCAAATCATCACCGTTTTCTTAATCAACTGTTAATTCCTATAAGTGACATTCTCTAGTTGTCGCTGAATCCACCGATTCGTACCCATAGTGCATCGAAACACCACACTGATTCGGAGGCGGACGAATGATCGTAGTGGTTGATGAGCGCGAGCTCGTTAAAGATGGTTACACATCACTTTTTGGTCGGGAAGGTGTTCCTTCCACGGGGTTTGATCCAAGCGAATTCGGCGAATGGGTCAACACCGCGGCAGACACTGACCTCAATGCCGTTGAGGCATTCTTGATCGGACAGGGGCGTGGCACTCTCACACTTCCAAAAGCAATACGGGACCGTTCAAAGGCCCCGGTTATCGCAGTCAGCGACTCACCTTCACTGGAGACGACTCTAGCGTTCTTCGATTGTGGAGTCGATGATGTGGTGCGCAAGCCTGTGCACCCCCGCGAGATCCTGGCCCGTGCGGCGGCAATTCGCCGGCGCTTCGGTGGCGCAGACAGCTTCACCGATATCGGCGCAATCCGGGTGTTCTCGGATGGGCGCGATCCGGAAATCAGCGGAGACGCATTCCCACTCCCGCGGCGGGAGCGGAGAATTCTCGAATATCTGGTCGCAAACCGCGGTCGCCGTGTGTCCAAGACGCAGATATTCAGCGCGATTTACGGCATTTTCGACGAAGACGTCGAAGAGAACGTGATTGAAAGTCACATCAGCAAGCTGCGCAAGAAACTGCGCAAGAAGCTGGGTTTCGACCCGATCGATTCCAAGCGTTTTCTTGGATACTGCATCGACTGGAAATGAAGCCAGATACTGCGTGGCCGGCATGAAGCCTCAGTGGCCATTCGTTCGCTCAATGTGAGGGCGACCACAGAAAGTTTCACGCAAGGCCCGCATCCTAATCTGTAATGAATACGGAAACGAGGATCCGCAATGAGCCTTTTTGGAATGATGCGCACCGGCACAGCCGGCATGAATGCACAGGCCAGCCGCCTTTCAACGGTGGCTGACAACATCGCAAACGCCAGTACAACTGGCTACAAACGCGCTTCGACAGAGTTTTCCTCGTTGATCCTTCCTTCCGTGGGTGGCGCGTATAACTCTGGCGCATTGAACACCAACATCCGTTATTCGATCTCCAATCCCGGTGCGATCGAAAATACGAACTCCTCGACCGACCTGGCACTCGACGGCAGCGGCTTCTTCATCGTTCAAAACGACTCCGGAACGCCCTATCTGACCCGGGCAGGTTCGTTCCAGCTCGATTCCGAGGGCAACCTTGTCAATGCAGCGGGCTATAAGCTCCTCGGCTACGATTATTCAGGCGGCGTACCAACACCGGTCGTCAACGGCTATGCAGGTCTCGTTCCCGTTAGTGTCGGCGGCGCATCGCTGACAGCAACGCCATCGACACTCGGCGTCTTTAACGCGAACCTCGATTCACGCGAAGCCGTTGTCTCAGCCCCTATTCCCAGTGGCAACGCCGCCGGCGCGTCCTATACGCACAAGAGCTCGTTGAACACCTATGACAATCTCGGAAACGAGGTCCTGCTGGATATCTACTACACCAAGACCGGTACAGGCCCGGACACTTGGGAAGTGAGCATGTTCAACAGTGCGGATTCGGCCGGCAACCCGCCGTTCCCCTATGGTGGCTCCGGCCTGCTCGGCAGCGTCACGCTCGAATTTGATGCCAATGGCAAGCTGGCGACCACGTCGCCCACGGATATTACGGTAACAGTTCCCGGCGGCCAGAGCTTGACGGTCGACATGTCGGGCATGACCCAGGTCGGCTATGTGTTTACGCCGAGCAAAAACCCGGCACCATCGGTGAACGGTAACGCCCCGAGCCTTGTTCAGTCAGTTGAAGTTGACGAAGACGGAACGGTTTTTGCCAAATACAAGAACGGCACGCTCGAGCCGCTCTACCGCATTGCGCTTGCCGACGTGCCGAGCCCGGACAAGCTCACACCGCTGGCCGGCAACGTCTATCAGCAGGGTATCGATTCCGGTGTTATCACCACCGGCTACGCTGGCAGCGGTTCTTTCGGCAAGATCAAGGCCAACGCTCTTGAAGCATCCAACGTGGATATTGCCGAAGAGCTGACCACGATGATCCAGTCGCAGCGCAGTTACACCGCGAACTCCAAGGTTTTTCAGACCGGCTCTGAACTGATGGATGTTCTGGTGAACCTGGCGCGTTGATGGGGATTTAAATGTCGCTTCAGACCGCCCTTAACACTGCGCAGAGCATATTCTCCAACACCGGCCGGCAAATGCAGGTGGTGTCGAAGAATATCTCCAACGCAAACAACCCGGATTATAATCGCCGGGAAGCGGTCCTTTCGACAACCACGCAGGGCGCCTATATCTCAAGGGATGCGCGTGCGAGCAACGATGTTCTCTCGCGCAGCAACTATGACTCTGTTTCATCGCTCAGTGGCCAGAATACGCTCTATTCAGGGCTGGAACGGCTTGCTGCCAGCCTTGGCGGCAATGAGTACGATACGTCGCCTTCCGCTTACATCAGCAATCTGCGCAACGCTTTACAGGCCTACGCGGCCCTGCCAAGCGACAACACGCTTGCTCAGACCGTTATTTCCGACGCGGTGGATGTCGCCAACTCGCTGAATGCCACATCGGATGCGGTGCAGGCGCTGCGCACAGACCTGGACAAGCAGATCGAGTTGGAAGTGGCCGATTTGCGCTCGCTGCTCGACAGCTTCAAAGAGGTCAACGACGCGATCAAAGGTGGTACGGCGAGCGGATCCAACGTCAACGACGAGTTGGATACGCGCGACCAGCTGCTGTCGCAGATTTCCGAAATCATCGGCGTGCAATCGGTCACGCGCGCCAACAATGACATGGTGCTTTATACATCCGATGGCACCGTGCTCTTTGAAGGATCGCCGCGTCAGATCAGCTTCACGTCGAAAAACGGCTACGATGCCTCGGTTGTAGGCAATCCGATCTACATCGATGGCGTCGCTGTCTCGACCGGGGCGGGCGGAAACACCACCGCCCAGGGCTCGCTTCAGGCCAATCTGCAGCTGCGCGACAATATCGCGCCCACCTATCAATCTCAGTTGGACGAGTTGGCCAGCGGATTGATCGGCATGTTTTCCGAAGGCGCCAATACAGGCCTTTTCAGTTGGTCATTGCCCACACCCAGTTCACCGGCGACAATCACGCCCGGCACGGTCTATCCGGGGCTGGCCTCCACAATTT
Organism: Rhizobium sp. L1K21; assembly: GCF_024055895.1. Classification (GTDB taxonomy): domain Bacteria; phylum Pseudomonadota; class Alphaproteobacteria; order Rhizobiales; family Rhizobiaceae; genus Ensifer_A. The sequence continues at coordinate 86,454 of NZ_JAMXLE010000002.1, read as the reverse complement.
CGGTGGACCCCGCTTATAACACCGCAGTCGGTGGCGATGCATCACGCCTGCGCGATGGCTACTATGTTGTCTCCAACACAACGGGCGCAACGGGTTATACCGCGCTGCTTGAAAGCTATGTCGATGGCATGGAAGCCAGCAAGACCTGGGACAGCAGCACGCAGCTGAACACAACGCTCAACATTCTGGACTTTTCATCCGCGTCCATCGGCTGGCTTGAAGATCTCAGAAGCACCGCCTCGGATGCGGTCGAGACAAAGAAGGCCACACAGCAGCGCACCAGTGAAGCTCTGAGCAACGCCGTTGGCGTCAGCCTTGATGAAGAATTGTCGCTTTTGCTCGATCTCGAGCAGGCATACAAGGCCTCTTCCAAGCTGGTCAGCACGGTCGACCAGATGCTGCAGGCGCTCTTGGCAGCGGCGGGCTAGTGATATGAAAACATCCTTCATTTCCAATATCGGCGTCCAGACCTCCATGCGGAACACGATCTCCAGCGCTCAGGCGCAGTTGATCAAGGCGCAGAAGGAAATCGCAACAGGCACGTTTGCCGACCGTGGTGTTTCTCTTGGCTGGGAAACGGGCAGAAGCATCAACTTGTCGACCGACGTCAATCGCATCCAGACATTGATGGATTCCAACGCCATCGTTGACGACCGACTGCAGGGCAGCCAGGCAGCAATGACCTCGATTGAGGGCAACATGCAGACGGTTCGCGACGCCCTGCTTGCACTATCAGGCAGTCAGGATCAGACACTGCTGAAAACCGCAGTGCAAACCACAACCAATGCGATAGAGTCATTTATCGCTGCTGGAAACACGTCGGCAAACGGCGAGTATCTGTTTGCGGGCATCAATACGGACGTCAAGCCGCTCGCCGATTATGATGCGGCATCGGCAGCCAAGGCAACGTTCGACAGCAACTTCACGACCTTTTTCGGCTTTCCGCCAACCAGCACGCAGGTGAACACGATCACCGCCGCCCAGATGGACACATTCATTACGGGTACGCTGGAACCGCTCTACACAGGCGCGCAGTGGAACACCGATTGGTCTACCGCCTCAGACACGAATATGCAGACGCGCATCAGCACCGCGGAAACGGTGACGACATCGACAAATGCGAACGAAGACGGTTTCCGCATGTTCGCACTCGGCGGGGTAATCGCCAAGGAATTGCTGGCACTCGATATCGGCGCTGATGTTCGCCAGGTGGTCAGTGAGAATGCCATCAGCTACATCAATGCCGGTATTACCGGGATCAACGCGCAGAGAACAGCGATTGGCCTGTCACAGGAGCGGCTCTCCGCCGCCAACGATACACTGTCGTCGCAGAAGAATATTATTGAATCGAGCTTCAAGAAGCTCATCGAAGTCGATGCTTATGAGGCCTCAACACTTGTTAACGCACTGAAAACCCAAGTGGAGACGTCATACACACTTACGGCGAGAATACAGCAGCTCAGCCTCGTCAATTATCTGTAGCGCTGGGTGATAGGGGTCACTGAATGTATCAGTTTTCATATTCCGAGATTATGGAGGACGACATCGCGGACGCCAAGAGCCGCGAACGTCAGGTCCTTGATCGCTCGATTGAACTGTTGCAGGCCGCTGCTGCAAAGGGGCGCAACTCGCCGGAGTGTATCGAAGCCATCTTCTACACAAGACGTGTCTGGACCAGATTCGTTGAAGATCTGAGCCTTACCGAAAATCAGCTTGATCCGGAACTGCGTGGAAACCTGATCTCCATAGCAATCTGGATCATGAAGGAACTTGACCGGATCAGGCGGCGCGAGTCTGACAACTTCGCCGGAATCATCGAAATAACAACCATCATCAAGGATGGCATCAAATGAAAAGCACTCTTCGTATATCTCTGAAATCCGGCGAGCGGATTTTCATCAACGGGGCGGTGCTCCGCGTGGACCGGAAGGTGGCGTTGGAGTTTTTGAACGACGTGACGTTTCTTCTGGAGAACCACGTTCTTCAGCCTGAAGACGCCAAGACGCCGCTCAAACAGCTCTACTTCATCACCCAGATGATGTTGATCAACCCGGAAGGCATCACGCAGACGATGGCCATGTTCCGCAAATCGATCACCATGCTCTTGGCCACGTTCGAAAACGAACAGATTCTGGCAGAGCTGAAGCGGGTGGACGGGCTTGTTTCTACCGGCAAGGCTTTCGAAGCGCTCAAAGCAATCCGCGGGCTCTATCCGCTGGAGGACAAGATCTTGAACAACGACGAAATCAAGCCGTCGAAGGTTGAAGAAATCCGTCGGGAGATCGCACAGTGGTAGACGCGGTAGCAGCAACCAGCAGCGGGTTGGGAACCACCTCATCAGCGGCCTTGCAGGCGGCCGGTGCAAGCACCCTCAACTACGAGAGCTTTCTGATGCTTCTGGTCACCCAGATGCAGAACCAGGACCCGACCAACCCGATGGACGCCGGCGAGCAGATGGCTCAGCTCGCCTCCTTCTCCACGGTTGAGCAGCAGATCAAGACGAACGCGCATCTGGAAGACCTGCTCTCCCTCAACCTGCTTGGTCAGGCAACGGGCATGGTTGGCAAACAGTTGACGACCGCCGATGGCGAAACCTCCGGTATCGTGGCAAGCGTCGCTGTAAACTCCAATGGTCTCAGCGCCACGCTCGAAGACGGCACCAGCATCCTCATTCAGGAAGGCGTGACGATTTCCATGCCACAAGCAGCGTCCGACGAGACTGACACCACGGATTCGGCTGACAACTCCGATACGACGGACACGACGGACAGCACCGATACGACCGACACTGAAGGCGGCACGGATACGGGCGACACCGGCGAAACGACGTCCTGATATGAACGAAGCTGACGCCCTTGATATTGTGCAGGCCGCAATCTGGACCGTGATTGCGGCATCAGGGCCGGTGGTGGTCACAGCCATGGTCGTCGGTGTCGTCATTGCCCTCATTCAGGCGCTGACCCAGGTTCAGGAAATGACCTTGACCTTTGTACCCAAGATCCTCGCCGTCATGGCTGCCGCGGCGATTTCAGCGCCCTTTATCGGCGGTCAGATATCGATTTTCACCTCAATGGTCTTCTCGCGTATTCAATCCGGCTTTTGATCCTTTCAGGTTTTTTTGGGCGACCTGCACACTTCGCGCAAGCTTCACATCTTATGTCTTTGCTCATGCCTGAGAATGGGCAGCGCCGGCAAAAGCGTGCCGGCGATATCTCATGAAGAGATGGTAGCAGATGGCGCAGACGCAGACACCCGCAGCACCTCCAATCGCAAGAACAGGACCGAACCTGACCGACGTCGGGTTTGCAGGCGGCATTGTCCTCATTCTGTCGATCCTGTTCCTGCCGATACCACCCTTCATGATCGACCTCGGACTGGCCTTCTCGATGGCCTTTTCGATCCTCATTCTCATGGTCGCGCTGTGGATTCAAAAGCCGCTGGACTTCTCGTCCTTCCCAACCATTCTGCTGATTGCCACGATGACGCGCCTGTCGCTGAACATTGCGACAACACGCGTCATTCTCTCGAAGGGACACGAAGGGCCCGATGCTGCCGGCAATGTGATCGCCGGCTTTGCTCAGATGGTGATGTCGGGCGACTTCGTGATCGGCGTGATCGTCTTTCTCATCCTCGTGGTGATCAACTTCATCGTTATCACCAAGGGTGCAACCCGTATTGCTGAAGTTGGCGCACGCTTCTTCCTTGATGCCATCCCGGGCAAACAGATGTCGATTGACGCCGACCTTTCAGGCGGCATTATCGATGAGAAGGAAGCCCAGGCGAGGCGCCGCGAACTGGAGCAGGAAAGTTCCTTCTTTGGCGCCATGGACGGTGCCTCGAAATTCGTGCGTGGCGATGCCATCGCTGGCCTTATCATCACCGCCATCAACGTCTTCGGCGGCATTATCATCGGCTATTTCCGCTACGGCATGTCGATCACGGAAGCCGCGGACGTCTTCGTCAAGCTCTCCGTCGGCGACGGTCTCGTTTCGCAGATTCCCGCTCTCGTTGTTTCGCTTGCAGCCGGTATGCTGGTCTCGCGCGGCGGCAATCTCGGCACAACCGACAAGGCCGTCATCAGCCAGCTGTCGGCCTATCCGCGTGCGCTCTCCGTGGCTGCCGCACTGATGGGCGTGCTGGCCTTTATGCCGGGCATGCCGTTCATCCCCTTTATGGGGCTTGCCGGTGCCATGGGCTTTGGCAGCTGGTTCATTCCCCGCCAGATCGAAGCTGAAAACCGCGCCCGCCGCGAGGCTGAAGAGAAAAAGGTCAAGCAGGTTCAAGAGAGCGAGGGCGACTCCGTCAAGAACGTTCTCAAGACCGCAGAAATCGAACTGTTGCTTGGCAAGCAGATTTCAACCCGCCTTCTGGGCGCGCATCAGGAACTCGCCTTCCGCGTTGGCAAGATGCGCAAGAAATTCGCCAGCCAGTACGGATTTGTGGTGCCGGAGATCAAGGTCAGCGACAATATCGCCATTCCCGACAAATCCTATCAGATCAGAATCCATGGCACGACGGTGGCGTCGAACACGATCCGCGTTGGTGAAGTGTTGGTTATTACCGGCGGCGGCCGCAAACCCTCCATCCCGGGCGATGATGTGCGCGAACCCGCTTTCGGCATGCCGGCTGTCTCCGTTCTGGAAAGCTTCACCGAAGAACTCAAACGCGAAGGCTTCCACCCTATCGACAACGTTTCTGTCGTGTTGACCCATCTGAGCGAAGTCATCCGCAACAACCTGCCGCAGCTCTTGTCCTATAAGGACCTGAAGATACTGATCGAACGGCTGGACCCGGAATACCGCAAGCTTGCCGATGAAATCTGCACCACGCACATGTCCTATTCCGGCCTGCAGGCGGTGCTGAAGCTCTTGCTTGCCGAGCGCGTGTCGATCCGCAACCTGCATCTCATTCTCGAAGCCGTGGCAGAGCTTGCGCCGCATGTGCGCAAGACGGAGCAGATTGTTGAACATGTGCGCGTGCGCATGGCGCAGCAGCTTTGTGGCGATCTCGCTGATAATGGCGTTCTGCGCGTTCTGCGCCTCGGCAACAAATGGGACCTTGCCTTCCACCAGGCGCTCAAACGCGACCCGAAGGGCGAGATCATTGAATTCGATATCGACCCGCGGCTTCTGGAAGAGTTCTCCGAGCAGGCCTCGAAAGTGGTGCGTGAATATCTCGACCGCGGCATGCCCTTTGCGCTGGTAACATCGCCGGAAACGCGTTCCTATGTTCGCATGATCATTGAGCGTCTTTTCCCGACGTTGCCGGTGCTCTCGCATGTGGAACTCGCCAAGGGTATCGAGATCAAGATTCTCGGCTCAATTTCATGATCAACGATCCGCAGGGGACGGTGCTTGTACTGATCGCCGTTTTTGGCCGTGTTGGTGCCTGTTTCATGTTCCTGCCAGGTTTTTCGTCGGCGCGCATTCCCATGCAGTTGCGGCTTTATCTTGCCGTGGCCGTTTCCATGGCGTTGCTCCCCATCCTTTGGGACCGGCTTTATGCCCATGTCCAGGATGCGCCGACCCAATTCGTGTCGATGGTGTTCGTTGAAACCGCCATTGGTGCCGTGATTGGTCTCATCGCGCGTTTCTTTGTGTTGGGTCTGCAATTTGCCGGTACAGTCATCACCATGCTGTCCGGTTTCAATGCGCCGCCTGCGTCCGACATTCTGGAAAGCGAATCCTCCAACCAGGTGACGAACCTCATTAGCTTCGGCGCGTTGATGGTGTTGTTCTCGCTCAATTTCCACCACGTGATTATCGCGGCTCTGGCTGACTCCTATCAAACGCTGCCCGTTGGCGGCGCGTTTGATACACGAAAGGCACTGGTAACGTTGACCGATACGCTTTCGGCCACGTTTATGGTCATGCTCCGCCTGTCCAGCCCCTTCATCGCATTCGGTTTTCTGTTCAACGTCGCAATCGGCTTCATCAACAAGCTCTCGCCGCAAATTCCAATCTACTTCATCTCCGCACCGTTCCAGATTCTGGCTGGTCTGGTGTTGATGTATTTTGGCATGGCAGCCTTCCTGAAGCTGTTTGCTGACGCCTTCCTTCCGGTTTTCAACGGCACCTAGATGAGGATGCAAGCACGATGAAATCACGGTCAGACAAATTGCGCCGGCTGGTGGCGGTGCAGCGCCACATGGAGCGCATGGCTGAAATCGAGCTCGCATCGACAGCGCAGGCGCGCCAGGAACTGGTGGAGAAACAGGAAAACGCGATGCAGGCCATCAGCTCCATGGAGCCCATACATGCAGGCCTCAAGAACCAGTACGCCCTTCAGTATGAACGGCACGTAAGCCGTGACGCGCAGCTTGAGAAAATTCAGGAGGTACAGGAAAAGCAGGTGCTGCGTGAAAAGGCCAAAGGGGACCGGCTGAACGATCACTTTCTGCTCGCCCGGGAGGGTGAAGACCGCGAGCGGGAGGAGGAGGGGCTGCTCGATCTTCTGGAAATTCGCCTTGCTTCGCCAGCCTCCAGCAAGCTTGATGAGACATGATGCGGCTCTAACGCTGTTTTAAGTCTGTTCGCCTGTGCCGGGAATGGCGCGGCGCAAGCCAGGACAAAGAGAGCAAGAGAGGTTCACCGTGTCGATCACACCGCCAAGCGATTTGGTTATGGACGTCATAAAGGCTGCCGATCCCACGCGGCTGGCAGAGGCGCAGGCCAATCTGGACAAGATCAGCGCAAGCGCCAAGGCTGAGCGGCTGAATGCGCAGGGCAATGGCTTTTCGGCGCAGATCGCCAGTATCGGCGATGTTCAATTGCCGGGCAATGAAGATACGGTTCGGATCAGTTCCAAGAAACAGGATACGCCGGAGACGTACCGCAAGTTCGAAGCGATGGTGCTGCGCAATTTCGTGCAGGAAATGCTGCCGTCAGAAAACGAGAGTGTCTATGGCAAAGGCACAGCCGGTGATATCTGGAAGAGCATGATGGCCGAGCATTTGGCCGATGCGATTGCTGAAGGCGGGGGCATTGGCATTGCCGACAAGCTGATGCGCAAGGCCAACCATGCGGGCGAACGCACCGCCGCTGCGCAGGGCGTGATTGACGGTCATGTCCGCGATACGGCTTCGGCGATCGAGACCCGCAATCAGCTCGACATCCTTTCGGATCTGCTGTCCGGCGATAAAAATGGAGAAGCATGATGGCGAGCGCGATTGAAGAACTGTCACCGGAAGAAGTGCGCATGCGCAATATTCTCGGCAGGCTCGAACTGATCATCGACAATGAGAACGAGCGTATCGGCAGCGATCCGGAATTCGACCTCAAGGCCTCGAATGTCCAGAAAAGCCGTTGCCTCTACGAATTGACGATGCTGATGAAGGATCCGCTGACAGAACGGGTGCCGGATGCGTTTGTTTCGCAAATGCAGGAACTGAAGGGCAAGCTTGCACTCAATGCGCGGCGTGTCAAAGCGCATATGGAAGCTGTGCGAGCAGTTGCCGACATTCTGCGCAATGCGGTCCGCGAGGCCGATGCTGACGGCACCTACAGCCAGGAGCAGTTTCGCTACGGCGAATTCTGACAACCCGCCGCAGACACACAGGCTTCGGATTGCTGACATCCGAACGGGACGAGGTTTGAATGATCAAGACGCTGGCAATTGGTGCATGGGTTGTTGTCGTTGCATTGGGCTCGGTCTATTTTTCGGTCAACATGGCAATGGCCCCGAAGGAAGATCCGGAAGCAAAGCGTCGCGCAAACATGGAAACCATCCGTGGCGACGTGACCAGCCTGCCTGTCCTTCAAGATGGCGTGGTGACAGGCTACTTCCTGACCCGTCTGAGCTATGTGGGTGACAAGGACAAGCTTGCGTCAGTTCATATTCCCATCCAGGTTCTGGCGACGGACGAGCTCTTCGACGCTCTGGTCGGCAAGAAAATGCTGAACCTCCAGGACAATTCCAATTTCAACCTGGATGAGTTTCGCGGGTTAATAAAAGACGCGATGAACAAGAAACTGGGCGACGAGGTGATCGAAGACGTGCTCGTCGAGCAGATCGATTACCTGTCAAAGAACGACATTCGTTCCAATTTGGCACAGCGCAATCTCAATATGCAAACAGGCCAGAAACTCATCAATGAAAATGCGCCCGACAATGGTGCACATGGCGGTGCTGAAAAGGCCGCCGGCCATTAACAAACCGGTAACCTTCGCCGGCTTGAAATACACTTAATAAAAAATTAAAATAAACAAAATCAACATATTAATTGATTTTTGCGCTTCTCTTTTTGGGCCAGAAAGCTGTCTTCTTAACAAAACCTTACCTCATTCCCTCGCAGTTTAGCGTCGGATTTAAACCCGCCTTTATGCGCCACGCGTAGGGTCTCCTCATGAAAGCCAGCAATGATTTGGCTGGGTGAGGAGCATGATGATCCTGTTCAATCAAAAACAAAAAGAATTTGCAGGCAGGGAACCCGCAAGGGGCGTGTACGTATGAATCACGTATTCTATATTTCAGCGGCTACATCCCGCCGGCGCATTCTGGGCCTCGACATCTGTGAGTTTTCGCAGGCAGAGGCGCTATCGTTTGCCAGTGAAATGGCTTCCTTGCCAATCGGCCAGACGGTCATCTCGTTTTTGAATGCGAACAATGCCAACCTCATGATGCGAGACGAGGGCTATAAGGATGTACTCTCCCGTCAGATCGTCTTTCCCGATGGTGTCGGCGTCGACATCGCATCACGCGCGCTCCACGGCGAATATTTTCCGGCCAATTTGAATGGAACCGATTTCGTCCCGGCACTGCTGACCTTCATGGAACAGAAGAAACGCGTCGGCCTGATCGGTGCGGCTCCGGGCGTTGCCGAACGTGCGGCGAAAAATTTCGCCAGACACACGCCTTGGCATGAATTCATTGCGGTTTCCGATGGATATTTTGACACGGAAAAGGACAGTGCAGAAATTATGAAGAGGGTGGCCGAACTCAAACTCGACATTCTCCTGGTTGCCATGGGCTCACCGAAACAGGAAAAGTGGGTGGACCAATATGTTCGCCCGCAGCATGCGCGCCTGGTTCTCAGCGTGGGAGCATTGTTCGACTTTACCGCTGGCACCGTTGAGCGTGCCCCCGAATGGGTCCGTCGCGCCCGCCTGGAGTGGTGCCATCGTCTTGTTCTGGAGCCGACGCGTCTTTGGCGGCGATATATCCTGGGCAATCCGGTTTTTCTCATGCATGTGCTTGTTGCAGCGCTCAAAAATCGGCTTTTCACCGGCTATGGCGGCGGCCCCGCACATGGGGTCTCTTAACCTTTTGTTACCCATAAAATCCTAGACTGAATGGACGGTGGCGAAACCATTTCGCCGTTGCAAAACTGGTCTGGGATACATGTTCGAAAAAGCACAATCATTCGCCACGCAGCAGTTGCCTCACGAATGGGAGCAAAGATTTTCCGTCGCAAACGACCAGACGCCGGATTTCCATCGTTCCGGGCGTTTCACTGCACCACGCGGGAATGGGGGTTTCCGCCGTTTCCTCCTGGCCTCCGGCGTGTTTGCCTTTTTCGCCGCTGCCGCTGGTGTGTTGACCCTCGCGCTTCCCAACGAGATCTCTTATCAGGCGCGCATACTTGCCGTCATGCCCCAGCCGGAAGAACTCGAAGGTTCAGTGTCGGCGAGCATGGAAGAGGTGATATCCTATGCGCGAACGCTGCTGACCGCCGATGCAACGCGCGCCTCTGCAAAGACAAAATTCGGGGATGATCGCACCGACCTCATCAGCGTGACCCTGGAGCACGCCTCGCCGGTGATTGACATCGCAACATCACTGCAAGACCCCGCCGCGGCGCAGGAGACGGTCAACTATTTTGCCGATGTTCTGACGACCGCCAAACAAGCAGAGCCCGGAGCGGATGGTGCACGCCATGCGCTGGAGCAAACGCTGGACGAAGCGAAGGCGGCGCTTGCAGCATTTGACGAAGAAGCTCCCGGAGCGCTGCCCGAAGCGCTACGCCTGGAAGACAGTGATCCGGCGCAATTGAGAGAGACGGCAGAAGCCGCACACGAGCGCGCGCTGGCGGCCTCCAAACTGAGCCTCAACGCAGTGCTCACCGGCAAAGTCTCCCAGGAGGTGATGACGCCCACGCTGACGGCGCTTGTGGATCAGTATATGCAGGCAAAGGCCGATGTGGAGGTGCTCTCCGACAAGCTGGGGCCGCTGCATCCTCAATTCGTTGCAGCCAAAACCTATCTGGCAGCCGCCGAGCGCCGCATCACCGATGAAATTGCGCGAATCGTGAAAACGGCCCGCGCCGAAACCCAATCTGCCGCAGCAGAACAGATGCAGGCTGAGAAGAGCTCCTCGCAACAGGCAAGCCAGAAAGCAGAGTACGACGCCCGCAGAGCGGACCTGCAGGCAGCAGTTGACGCAGCACAGGCAAATCTCGAGGCGTTTGACCGCTCTTTGGCACCTGTGCCGCCCGCGCGCTTTAGAATGATCTCGCCGGCGACGCGCATCGAAACGCCGTATGTTCGAACCGATCTGATCATCCTAGGTGGCCTCGCCCTTGGTTTTGTCTCGGCCTTGCTCGTCTTCGCTCGAACACGCCGCCATATGCCTGTTGAAAACCAATTCCGCGATCATTTCAAAGCAGAGCCGCCGGTGGCGGTGAACGCGATGAACTTTGACATGGCCGTCGATGACACAGTCGACGTGCTCACCACTCGCCGCTTTGAAAATGACTGGCGTTACGAAGCGCGATGCGCGGCCAATGACGAGGAAGTCCAGACCTTTTCGCCGGAAGTGCGCGCACTTGCCATGCGCCTTGCCGCGCTTCGCAAGCGTGCTGAAGAGGTAGCCGAAGCCGAAAGCCAGCCTTCGATTGAAGAGGCACTCGCCGAAATGCGCCGTATACGATCAAAAGTGCGCGTTCTATCCGAGACGCGCAACAGACGCGCCTGACCTGCTGTCTCCCGCATATCTGCGGCAAACGCTCCAACGCCGATATCTTGCAATTGCGTGACGTTTTCCGATAAGTACCGCGGCAAAGCTCGTTTGATATTGCGGGCGTCAGAGGATTGATCGGGGTAGGAACGCAATGGCGACAAGAATTGACGGTAAAGCAGTGGCGGCATCGGTCATCGACACCGTAAAGGAGGCCTCAAAGGCGCTTGAGCAGGAAAAGGGCGTGAAGCCCGGCTTGACGGTCGTTCTTGTCGGCGAAGACCCCGCATCGCAAACCTATGTCGCCGCCAAGGGCCGGATGGCCAAGGAATGCGGTTTCAACTCCGAACAGCACACATTGCCTGCAGAAACGACGCAGGAAGAACTGATGGCGCTGGTTGATAAACTCAATGCCGACACCTCTGTGCACGGCATCCTCGTGCAGCTTCCGCTGCCGAAGCATCTCGATTCCGACGCCGTCATTCAGGCGATTCTGCCTGAAAAGGATGTTGACGGTTTGAGCGTCGTGAACGCCGGAAAGCTTGCAACCGGCGATCTTGATGGCGGGCTCCTGTCCTGCACGCCGGCCGGCGCCATGATCTTCGTTCGCCAGACGCATGGCAACGACCTCTCCGGCCTGAATGCCGTGGTGATTGGTCGGTCCAATCTCTTCGGCAAGCCTATGTCGGCCCTGCTTCTCGCGCACAATGCGACGGTAACAACTGCACATTCCCGCACCAAGGATCTCCCCGCAATCTGCCGCAATGCGGATATTCTGGTGGCCGCCGTCGGTCGTCCCCAAATGGTCAAGGCCGATTGGGTCAAACCGGGTGCGACTGTCATCGACGTCGGGATCAACCGAATTGATGCGCCCGAGCGTGGCGAGGGCAAAACCCGCCTCGTGGGTGATGTGGCCTATGACGAGTGCGAAAAGGTTGCCTCCGTCATCACGCCGGTTCCCGGTGGTGTCGGCCCGATGACGATTGCCATGCTGATGGCCAACACCGTCACCGCCGCCTGCCGCCAGTTAGGTACAAAACCGCCGAAGTTCTGATGTCTGGAGGTGCTGGCTGGTCTACATGAAAGCTGTCAGCCAGTCGCCTCTGAGAATGGACATGACGACCAGATTGGCACGCTGGCCGTTTTGGAGAACACGGCTTTCGCGCAAGATGCCTTCCTCAACAAAACCCGCCGCACGGCAGGCGCGTCTTGCGCGGTCATTGTGCTCCAGCACATCCAGCCAGAAGCGAAAATGCGCCGGATCCGCAAAAACACGGTCCACGAGGGCGCTGAGAAACACTTGCCCGTTGCCTTGACCCGGCATGCGCAGGGCGATGCGTTGAAGCAGCACAATTCCATCGGGTGAACCGAGCCCGGTCAGCAGCGCAAAACCCTGAGCAGCTCCGTCTTCATCCTTCAAGAGTAGATACGACACCCCATCGCTGCCCATCAGCGCACGGTGTTCATCCGCACTATTCTTGCCGACAAGGCGGGCATAACCCTCACCACGCTCGATCTCCATGACTGCAGGAATATCATCGACACCCGCCTCAACCAGTTCATTCGCATTCACGCTGAAATTGCCGCTCTTGTTCACGCTCAGAAAACCTGGCCGAGCCGCGCGCATGGGGCCAGGTCTGCTGATATGCCTCGTTAAATTCCGTTACACCGGGTTGCGAAGGGCGTTGAAGCGCCCTGTCACAGGTAACGAATCGAAGCTGAGTTTGTCGGTGTCTGAGATGGCAAATCTGTGTTCAAACGGATTGCTTGAACACAGATTTTGAATGCGAAACGGCGGGCGAATTGTTATCGCACAAGTCGATTTTGATGCGTCTCAATAAAACACGCTCGCGCCGCGGTCGGCCGGGCCTGCATTTTGGCGGAAGCGAGCGAAAAGTTCGCGGCCCATGCCAAATTCGTTGTGTGACAGATCAGCCTTGGCCGCTTCGCGCGCTGCAAGCTCGGCGGGATTGACCAGCACCTCGATTGCCCCGTTTACGGCGTCGATGCGGATCATGTCGCCATCGCGGATTTTGGCAATCGGCCCGCCATCTGCGGCCTCCGGCGTCAGATGTATGGCAGCCGGGACCTTGCCCGAAGCGCCGGACATGCGCCCATCGGTCAAGAGAGCGACCTTGAAGCCGCGATCCTGCAAAACCCCGAGCGGCGGCGTGAGCTTGTGCAGCTCAGGCATGCCGTTTGCCTTCGGACCCTGGAAGCGAACAACCGCGACAAAATCCTGATTGAGCTTGCCGTCCTTGAAGGCCTGCTGCAATTCGGCCTGATCGTTGAAGACGATGGCGGGCGCTTCGATGACGTGCCGCTCCGGTTTGACGGCTGAAATCTTGATCACCGCCTTGCCGAGATTGCCGCTCAGCATTTTCAGGCCGCCATTGGACTGGAAGGGGGTTTCGATGCTGGCGATCACCTTGGCATCGCCGCTGATCTCGGGTGCCGGCTCGCGGGTTATCGTGCCATTCTCGCCCAGTTTCGCGTCGATTGTGTAGGCCTGCAGGCCCTGGCCAAAGACAGTGCGCACGTCATCATGCAGCATGCCTTCCTTCAACAGTTCCTTGATCAGGAAGCCGATGCCGCCGGCGGCGTGGAAGTGGTTCACATCAGCAAGACCATTGGGATAAACGCGCGCCAGAAGCGGGATTGCGTTGGAAAGATCGGAAATATCCTCCCAGGTGAGGAGAATACCGGCCGCCCGCGCAATCGCCAAGAGATGCATCGTGTGGTTCGTGGAGCCGCCCGTTGCATGCAGACCGACCACGCCGTTGACGATGGAGCGTTCGTCGATCATTTCGCCAGCGGGTGTGAATTCATTGCCGAGCGCGGTAATGGCAAGCGCGCGTTTGGCCGCTTCCTTGGTGAGCGCATCGCGCAGCGGTGTGCCCGGATTGACGAAGGAGGAACCCGGCATATGAAAGCCCATGACTTCCATCAGCATCTGGTTGGAATTGGCTGTGCCGTAAAACGTGCAGGTGCCGGGCCCGTGATACGACTTGGATTCGGCTTCCAGCAGCTCTTCACGGCCAACCTTGCCTTCCGCGTAAAGCTGGCGGATACGCGATTTTTCGTCATTCGGCAGACCGCTTGTCATTGGCCCCGCGGGCACAAAGACAGCAGGCAGATGGCCGAAGGTGAGGGCGGCAATCGCAAGGCCCGGAACGATCTTGTCGCACACGCCGAGATAGACCACGGAATCGAACATGTTATGCGAGAGGCCGACACCGGCGGCCATGGCAATGAGATCGCGCGAAAAGAGTGAAAGCTCCATGCCGGGCTGGCCCTGCGTCACCCCATCGCACATGGCAGGAACCCCGCCGGCCACCTGTGCGACGCCACCGGCTTCGCGGGCAGCTTCGCGGATCAGCGCGGGGAATGTCTCGAACGGCTGATGCGCAGACAGCATGTCATTATAGGCGGTAATGATGCCAAGGTTTGGGACCGCTTCGCCAGACAAGGCCTGCTTGTCTGCGGGGGAACAGACCGCAAATCCATGCGCAAGGTTGCCGCAGGAGAGGACTGAGCGGTGCACGCCTTTGGCGGCGGCGTCATGAACCCGCCCAAGATAATCTTCACGCGTCGCCTTGGAGCGTTCGACAATGCGTGCCGTGATGTCTGAAATCGTCTTATTCGCGGACATGATTCTGCCTGCCTTGTTCGTCGTGAATGGTCAAAAGCGATAGTCTGCAGCGGGCAGGGCCCACCGGAGGAGCCTCAAGGGGCCCAGTAGATTTCAACGGGACTTTCCGCCCGCCGCAAAACAGCGCGAATGGGCATATCCTCTTCGGGCCCGTCCTGAAGCGCCTTTTCAAGCGTTGCCGCTTTTTCCGCGCCCTCGATGTGAAGCACGAGAAGACGGGCATCGCTGAGCGCCGAAAATGAGAAGGTCAGCCGCTTTTCGCCGGCACCCGCCGCTTCCATGGTCAGGATACCACGTGCGCGGGCAGAGTCGATGGCATCGGCCAGATTGTCGCCATCAGGGAAAAACGAGGCCGTGTGTCCATCATTGCCCATGCCGAGAATCGCAACATCGAATGGTGAACAGATGTTGGCCGTTGCCTTCGTGGAAATTGCAGCCGCCGCTTCCGCATCAGAAGCGTCACGATAAAGCGGAATGAAGTTGGCCTTGGCGGCAGGCCCCTTCAAGAGATTCTCTTTCACCAAAAGGTGGTTGGAGCGCGGATTGTCCGCCGGCACAAAGCGCTCATCGACCAGCGTGATGGCCACTTTGGACCAATCGATGCCGTGACCCGAGAGCGCGTTGAAAAAGGCTTTTGGCGTCGAGCCGCCCGAAACGGCAAGGCTTGCCGAACCACGCGCGGCAATAGCCGCTGACAGAGTGTCGGCAACGCGGTCTGCCAGGGCTTCAGCCAGTGCCGCACCATTGTCGAACGCGTTGCGTGTGAATGTCATCGCCTCAATCTCCCTCATGCCATGTGCGGCCATCACGTTCGATCAGCGCGATCGCCTGGCTTGGTCCCCATGTGCCTGCGGTATAGCTCTGTGCGGACTGTCCGGTTTCTTCCCAGGCCTTCAGGATCGGGTCCACCCAGTGCCATGCAGCCTCCACCTCGTCGCGGCGCATGAAGAGCGTCTGGTTGTTGCGGATCACGTCGAGCAAGAGACGCTCGTAAGCATCGGGGTGACGGGCCTCGAAGGAGTGCTCGAAGGTCATGTCCAGCGAAACATGCTTCAGGCGCATGCCGCCGGGACCCGGGTCCTTGATCATCAGCCATTGCTTCACGCCTTCGTCGGGTTGCAGGCGGATCACCAGCTGATTGGCCGAAATGCGGCCCGCAGTCTCGTCAAAGATCGAATGCGGGATCGGCTTGAAGCTCACAACAATTTCCGACATGCGGGTGGAAAGCCGCTTGCCCGTACGGATATAGAAGGGAACACCAGCCCAGCGCCAGCTGCCGATTTCCGCCTTCACCGCGACAAAGGTTTCGGTGTTGGATTCGCCGCCTTCGAGCTCTTCCAGATAGCCCTTCACAGGCCCGTTGCTCGATGCACCGGCCTTGTATTGCCCGCGCACGGTCAGTTTCTCGACATTGTTCTCGTTGATCGGCTTCAGCCCGCGCAGCACTTTCAGCTTTTCGTCGCGTACCGCTTCCGGGTCCATCGAGGTCGGCGGCTCCATGGCAACAAGGCAGAGAAGCTGCAGGATATGGTTCTGCACCATATCGCGCATGGCGCCGGCCTTGTCATAATAGCCTGCACGGCTCTCCAGCCCGACGGATTCGGCAACCGTGATCTGCACATGGTCGATATGGGCAAAATTCCACAGTGGCTCATAAAGCGCATTGGCAAAGCGCAGCGCCATCAGGTTCTGCACCGTTTCCTTGCCGAGATAATGGTCGATACGGAAAATCTGCTCTTCCTTGAAGACCTTGCCGATCGTGTCATTGAGTGAACGCGCGGATTCAAGATCGCGCCCGATCGGCTTTTCGACGACAATACGTGTCTGATCCGTAATCAGCTTGTGATCGCGTATATGCTCCGAAATCTGCCCGAATATGGAAGGTGAGACAGCGAGATAAAAGGCGCGAACGCGGTCCTTGCCTTCCTCCAGAAGGCTGCTCAGCTTGTCCCATCCCTTTTCAGATGTGGCATCGACGGCAACATAGTGCAGGCGCGCGCAGAACTTTTCCACTTCCGCCTTGTCGAAGTCGTTCGGCGACAGGAATTGTTTCAGGGCTTCCGTTGCAAATTTGCGATAGGCCGCATCGGTCATCGGCGAGCGGGAAGCGCCAATGATACGGCTTGGCTCGGTAAATTGCCCGGCGCGCTGGCGATGGTACAAAGCAGGCAAAAGCTTGCGTTCTGCAAGGTCGCCGGTGCCGCCAAAAACGACGTAGTCAAACGGCTCAACAGGAATAATCTGGCTGCTCATGAAAGCGCCCTTTCTGTCAGTCTTGGGAGATTTCTACATAATCTAATCGATTTAAAAAAGCTACCCCCGGCGCGAAATTGTCGCGGAAATTTCACTTTTGCAGGTGCTTCAGAGCTTATCGAGCAGCGCATACCATGAAAGCGCCAAGAGCAGCAGAGGCTTGCGAAAACGCGCGCCACCGGGAAACGATTTGATTTTCAGAGACTTGATCAAATCCAATTCGCTGGACGTTCCAAGCACGGCATCGGCATAGAGTTTGCCGCAGTAATTGGCCAGCATAACACCGTGACCCGAATAACCGCCGATGCTCGTCAGACCGGGCTGGACCTCACGGGCAAATGGCTGACGGTTTAGTGTGATGCCCACCGAGCCGCCCCAGGCATGGGTGATATTGATCTTTGAAAGCTGCGGATAGATTTCCGTAATCTGCCGACGAATGTGCACCGACATGTCGCTCGGATGGTCCGCCGTATAGGCTTCGCGCCCGCCGAAGAGCAGCCGGTTATCGCGGGTTTTGCGGAAATAGCGCACCACGAAACGCGAGTCCGCCACCGCCTCGCCGCCTGGAATGACGGCGGGAAAATTGTCGAGTGGCTCGGTCGCACCGATAAAAGAGCGGATCGGCATGACATGAGCGGCGGTCACGGGCTCCAGCCCCTCGATATAGGCATTGCAGGCAATCAGCACGCGCTTGGCGCTGATCTCGCCCGTTGCAGTGCCGATAACAAATCCGTCTGCCTTGCGCTCGATCTTGCGCGCCGGTGTGTTTTCACAGATATGCGCGCCGGCCTCTGCTGCTGCCTTGGCCAGCCCCACAATCAGTTTCATGGGGTGGATATGACCGGTTCCGGTATCGCGAATGCCGAAGTGATAGAGCGTCGAGCCAACGCGCTCCTGCGTCTCTTCGCGTTCCATGAAGGCAAAGTGGTGATAATCGTAGCGTGACGCAGAGGCTTCCACGCTCTCGCGGTACTCTGCCTCATAGGCTTTCTTATGCGAGACATTCATTTGTCCCGGCATGTAATCCATATCGATGCCGTTGGTGGTGGCAAACTCCATCAGGTAGTTTTTGGCGTTTTCGGCAAGGTCGAAGAGCGCGCGTGAGCGGGCGACGCCAAGTGTCCCTTCCATTTCCTCTGGAAACCATCGCTGGCCGGTTCCAAGCTGCCCGCCATTGCGGCCCGATGCTCCGTCGCCGAACCTGTGTGCCTCGATCAGCGTAACATCGACACCGCCTTTGGCAAGGTTATAGGCGGCCTGCAGGCCGGTAAAACCGCCACCAATGACGGCGACATCGCATTGGCGCGCGCCATCCATGGTGGGATATTCAGGCCGCTCGGCAACAGAGGCTTCATACCAGGAAATGCCCGGAGAAATGGGGCTTTGATAGGTCATGATAAAATCCGGTCGTTCTTATACGTTCAAAAGCAGGAATTCGCGCTCCCATGGGCTGATCACCTGCATGAACGTTTCGAATTCGCCGCGTTTCACGCCCGCATAGAGATTGATGAACTCGGTGCCAAAGACCTCGTGAAGTGCGGGCTCACCTTCGAGAAGCGACACAGCTTCAAGCAGCCCGCGCGGCAATTCGATATCACCTTCATTGGCCGTGTCGGCGGTGGGGTCGGTCGGCGTCATCTGGTGAACAATGCCGAGATAGCCGCACGCAAGGGAGGCTGCGAGCGCCAGATAGGGATTGGCATCGGAGCCGGGCAAACGGTTCTCCACGCGTCGGCCCTTCGCGTCGGAAACCGGAATACGGAAGGCAGTCGTGCGGTTGTCGTATCCCCAGGCGGTATTCACCGGACACGCCATATCCGGTGCCATGCGGCGGTAGGAGTTCACATAAGGTGCCATCATCACCAGCGTGCGCGGAATGAAATATTGCATGCCGCCTATGAAGTGGAAAAATGCGGGTGAAGCTTCACCGTCCGGTTTGGAGAAGATATTCTCGCCCGTCTTGATATCGACGATCGACTGGTGAATGTGCATGGCAGAGCCGGCCTGCCCTTGCATGGGTTTCGCCATGAAGGTTGCATGAATATTGTGGCTCAATGCCGCCTCGCGGATCGTGCGCTTGAACATGAACACCTGGTCGGCCAAGGCAATCGGATCGCCATGGCGCAGGTTGATTTCAAGCTGGGCCGGTCCCTCTTCGTGGATCAGCGTATCGATTTCCAGGCCCTGCGCTTCGGAGAAATGATAGATGTCGTCAATCAGTTCGTCGAACTCGTTGATGCCTGCAATCGAATAGGCCTGACCCGCAACGATCGGACGGCCGGATCGGCCAGCCGGCGGATGCAGAGGATTGTCCGGGTCGTCGCTCTTGCCCACGAGATAGAATTCGATTTCTGGCGCCACCATTGGCTTCCAGCCGCGTTCTTCGTAAAGCGAGAGAACACGCTTGAGCACCGCGCGCGGCGTGTAGGACACGTCTTCGCCATTGGAGCCGGTAATATCACAGATCACCTGCGCTGTCGGATCGTTTTCCCAAGGCACAACACTTAAGGTGGAAAGATCGGGCTCCAGCTTGATGTCATTGTCACGGGCGTCATAGCGGAAGTCTGCGGTTTCTGCAGGGTACTCGCCTGAAATTGTATGCCGGTAGAGCGCCGAAGGCAGAGCCAGCGATGTATTGGAGGTGAATTTTGATGTCGGCATCATCTTGCCGCGCGGAATGCCGGCAAGGTCCGGCGTGATGCACTCTATATCCTCGATACCGCGTGACCGTAGCCAGGCTGCGGCCTCCTCCCATGTCTTGACACCTCTTGGCGACTTGGCCGCCGCGGCAATGGCGGCCTGTTTTGCTGATTGGCTGGACGATTTGGAGGTTTTTTTGGTCGCGGACATAAAGCACCGGTTTTTATTGACGTTGCCGTATCATAAACACAGAAATCGATTTGGCGAGGGTCAAGGTGAAGCAGAATCCGGATATTGTTGTTATTGGTGCAGGCGCAGCAGGCATGATGGCTGCCATCGAAGCAGGCAAGCGTGGCCGCAGCGTGCTCGTGCTCGACCATGCTAAAACGCCGGGCGAAAAAATCCGCATTTCCGGCGGTGGCCGCTGCAACTTCACCAATATCCATGCCACGGCTGCGAACTACTATTCCGCCAATCCGCATTTCGCCAAGTCGGCACTTGCACGCTACAAGCCCGCCGATTTTATAGCCCTCGTCGACAGGCATGGCATTGCCTGGCATGAAAAGACGCTTGGACAGCTCTTCTGCGACGGGCGCGCGACCGAAATCATCGACATGCTGCTGAAGGAAATGCGCGCGGTCGATGCAAGACTGATGACCGGTGTCGAGATTGTCGAGGTTTCCAAGTCTGAGACAGGCTTTGCGCTTCGCACCTCCGAAGGCGCTCTTACCACCCAATCGCTCATCATCGCCACCGGCGGCAAATCGATCCCGAAAATGGGCGCAACCGGTTTCGCCTACAAGATCGCCGAGCAATTTGGACTTCCTCTCATCGAAACTCGGCCCGCTCTGGTGCCCTTCACGCTGGAACCAAATTTGCTTGCCGAACTCTCAGAACTTTCAGGTGTTTCGGTGGAGGCCGAGATAACCTGCCGCAAAACGCGTTTCCGCGAAGCGCTTCTCTTCACGCATCGGGGCTTGAGCGGCCCCGCTGTCCTGCAGATTTCTGCTGTCTGGCGGGAAGGGGATGAAATCACCATTCGCCTTTTGCCGGACATGGATTGGATGGCCCTTTTGAAGGCCGCAAAAGCCGAAAACGGAAAACAAGCCATCGCCACGCTTCTTGCGCAATATCTGCCGAAGCGGCTGGCACAATATCTGGCGAACAAGTCGGGCCTTAGTGGCAATCTGGCCGACCTTCCCGACAAGGCGCTCAATAAGCTTTCTGAAAACCTCTCGGCCTGGCGGATCAAACCGGCCGGCACTGAGGGCTACAGAACCGCAGAAGTGACGCTCGGCGGTATCGACACAGCCGCACTCGATTCCAGGACCATGCAGGCGAAAGCCGTTCCCGGGCTTTATTTCATCGGCGAATGCGTGGACGTGACCGGCTGGCTGGGCGGCTATAATTTCCAGTGGGCCTGGGCCTCCGGTGTTGCAGCAGGGCAGGCGGCGTGAACCCTTGCGTGACAAAAATGTTGCAGCGCATCGAAAATAAAGGATTTGTTTCCCAAATGCCCAAACTCCGGTCTCTTAACGAGACGAAATTAAGACATTGTTTACCGGCAAGCGAGAGCATCAGCGATATTGAATATAATAGGCCACTGAGGACAGAAGAATGGCTAAGGTCAAGGCAAAAGCAGTTGCGATCGCAGTGCGGATGGACGAGGCCGCACATAACAAGGAAACGCAGGCTACCCTCGTTGCCTATGCGTTCACGATCTCCTGTATTGCGGCACTGTTTCTGCTCTGATTGAGGTAAGCTTGGGTTTATTTCGCTGAAGCCGATCCGCTGCGCCCGGTCATGATATCGGCATGTGATTTGAACAGCCTGACAATGCGATTGATCACTGTGCGGATTTCAGGTCTGTGACGATCATCCTGATGCATGACCAGCCATTGCTCATGCACAAATCCTTCGACAAACCCCACACGCTCAAGTCCGGGTTCGCGTTCACCACAAATGCAAGGCAAAACGCCCAGCCCCGCGCCTGAAACGATCAGGTCGCGCAAGGATGCAGCGCGGTTCACCGTGAAGGCGATTTCACGCTTTCGATTTTCGTGCGGCCACCGCAGATAGGTCGAAATTGCATTCTCCTCTGATATGGCAATCCAGCGATTGTCAGGGACGCGAGCGTTGCGGGACCGATAGATTCCATAAGCCGCGTCAGGCAGCTTCCGCGCCGCCAGGTTGGGTTCATCAGGCTTGAATGCGCGAATGCCGATGTCGCTCTCCCGGTGCGCAACCCGTGCGCGTTCCTCTGTCGTGTTGAAATCGATCAAAAATGGATCGTTCTCGGTGCAGATCGCGCCGATATTGTCGGTCATGAACGCTGTGTTCCAAGTACCAGCCATGATGCGAACCCGCGCAAGTGCGGTGGTTTCAGCATGGAGGATGCAAACCTTGCGCACGGCACTTTCCATTTCCTGAAGCGTTGCATGCAATATCTTGCCAGCGGCTGTCAGTCTGTAACCGGTCTGAGCGCGATGAAAGAAGGTTTCGCCGGTCCGTTGTTCCAGCTCCAGGATCTTGCGTCCCATTGTGGCTGAACTGACGCCCAATTCACCCGCAGCGCCGCTGAGCCCACCATGCCGGGCAACGGCAAGGAAATGTTGGTAAAGGTCCCAGGGCAACTCTTTCATAATTGAAAGACTATGCGCATTTATAAGCCTATGTAAATTCAAAAATGATGCATAAAAAACGGGATGCCTCTTACGGAAAGGAGCATCCCGAGTGAGCTACTGTTTTTTCGCAATATTAAACCGCAGAACAGACAAAGACCGCCCCTTGTCAGCCAAAGCTGACCGCGAGGCAGAGGATCGCTTTTACCAGGAAAACGGCTCTCGGTTGGCCTCGTTCTATTCGCGTATCCTCAACGGCTCTCCGGTCAAGATGTTTTCGCAGATGCCAACAGACGAGACCTTCACCGACAAAAAACAGGTGCAGCCGGGGAAAGGCTGCACCTGAAAGCGACTGGATGTCTTTTGAGCTTTTGTCGGCAGCTCTTAAGAGCGGCCCTGGGTCACGATAACCGGGATCAGGAGATCGCCCCAGTTTCCTTCGCCGCCATGGTGGCGGGCGGAGCGAACCAGCTCCACGGAAACACCCGCATCAACCGCTTTCATAACCGACTGGTTCAGGCGGTGGAGATCGTTGGCGACCATGCGGATCAGGGCCTGCTGGTCCTGGCTCATGGAAGAAGACTGTTCTTCGGCACGTTCCTTAACGCGGGTAGCTGGGGCATTCATGGCATTTCTCCTCTATCGGGGTTTGTGAGCTTGGCTCCTCCTCCCGCTTGTTTGCGGGAGGAGGCTTGTTTGTTATTCAGCAGCCGGCTTGAACTGCTCGGTTTCGGTTGAGTCATGCATGGCAGTGGTCGAAGACTGACCGCCGGTGATGGCCATGGAAACCGCATCGAAATAACCGGTACCGACTTCGCGCTGGTGCTTGGTCGCGGTGTAACCGTTGACCTCGGAAGCGAATTCGGCTTCCTGCAGCTCGGAATAGGCCGCCATCTGACGATCCTTGTAACCGCGGGCCAGTTCGAACATGCCATGGTTCAGCTGGTGGAAACCGGCAAGCGTGATGAACTGGAACTTGTAGCCCATCGCACCCAGTTCGCGCTGGAACTTGGCAATCGTCGCGTCGTCCAGGTTTGCCTTCCAGTTGAAAGAGGGCGAGCAGTTGTAAGCAAGCTTCTTGCCCGGATGTGCCTTATGAACGGCTTCGGCAAACTTGCGGGCCTGTTCCAGATCCGGCTTGCCGGTTTCCATCCAGATCAGGTCACAATGCGGAGCGTAGGCAATGGCGCGCGCAATGCACGGATCAATGCCGTTCTTGACCTGGTAGAAGCCTTCTGCCGTGCGGCCGGCATCATAATCGACGAAGGGCTGGTCGCGTTCGTCAATGTCGGAGGTCAGGAGCTTGGCAGCTTCGGCATCCGTGCGGGCGATGATGAGCGTGGGCGTGCCCATGACGTCAGCAGCCAGACGTGCCGCATTCAGGTTGCGGATATGTGCTGCCGTCGGGATCAGAACCTTGCCGCCGAGGTGGCCGCACTTCTTTTCAGAAGCCAGCTGGTCTTCAAAGTGAACGCCGGCAGCGCCTGCTTCAATGAAGGCCTTCATGATTTCAAAGGCGTTGAGCGGGCCGCCGAAGCCGGCTTCAGCGTCAGCAACGATCGGTGCGAACCATGTGTCAACAGAAAGACCCTTGCCTTCAGCCGTTTCGATCTGGTCGGCGCGCTGCAGCGTGCGGTTGATGCGCTTGGCAAGCTCAGGGGCGGCATTGGCCGGGTAGAGCGACTGGTCGGGATACATGGCAGATGCCGTGTTGGCATCGGCAGCAACCTGCCAGCCGGAAAGGTAGATCGCCTTCAGGCCGGCGCGAACCATCTGCATGGCCTGGTTGCCAGAGAGAGCGCCCAGAGCGTTGACGAAATCCTCCTCGTTGATCAGCTTCCAGAGGCGCTGCGCGCCCATTTCAGCCAATGTGTGTCTGATCTGTACGGAGCCGCGCAGACGCTTGACGTCTTCCGCGGTATAGGGGCGCTCAATGCCTTCGTAACGGCCTTCCGGTGCACCAGGAACGAGATTGTAAAAATCAGTCATATTTTTCTCCGTCAAAGTCTGGTTGTTGCAATGGCTGCGCTGGGAACGTCAGTCATGTGCGTGTTTTGATGTGACTGAATTTACAGTGCAGCGCAAAATAGTCGAGAAAAATGTGTATTTTCAGCGCGATAAAAGGGTAATGATGTCTTGTCTTTGACAAAATGATCTTGTAAATTTGTAAAAAATGTAAAATTCACATTTTGTAAAAATCAATGCATGGTTTGTAAAAGGTGTCAAAGTGGCAGAAAACAAGATCTTTGCCGGTCCGCGCCTGCGCCGCGTCCGCAACACACTGTCGTTAACCCAGACGGCCATGGCCGAAGCGCTGGAAATCTCGCCCTCGTATCTGAACCTGATCGAGCGCAACCAGCGTCCATTGACGGTGCAGCTGTTGTTGAAGCTGTCCTCTGTCTTCAAGATCGATCTGGACGAATTGCAGGGCGAGGCGGGTGGTAGCGTGACGCAGCTGCGGGAAGTTTTTTCCGATCCACTGCTGGCCGGCGAGATACCCGGGGATCAGGAGTTGATTGAACTGGCCGAGGCTGCCCCCAATGCGGCAGGCGGTCTGGTCAAGCTTTATCGCGCTTACAAGGAACAGGCCTCGCGGTTGACCGATCTTGCCGACCTTCTGGCCCGTGAAGGCCATGAGACATCCGTCTCCGCCACTCGGCTACCCATGGACGAGGTGCGCGATGTTTTGGAAAAGCGTCCCAACTATTTCGCTCTCATTGAAGAGGCTGCCGAGCGCTTCCACGAGGAGCTGAAGCCGGGTGACGATCTCTCCGGCGCAATTCGAAACTGGCTGCAGAAAAGCCATGGCATTGTTGTCAAGCTTCTGCCCGTCCACACGATGCCAGGCCTGCGGCGGCGCTATGACCGCCATTCGATGCGGCTTTTCCTCTCCGAGCGGCTCTCGCCATTTGACCAGCTGCGCGAGATCGCCATGGAAGCCTCTCTGCTGGCCCTCAAGGATGCGATTCTCGAAGAGCTTGAAGGGTTGAAACTTTCATCCCACGAAGCCTCCCGCATCGCTCGTTTCGAACTTGCCCGCTATGCCGCCCATGCGCTGATGATGCCCTATGGCAATTTTCTGGCCACCGCCCAGCGTGTGAAATATGATGTCGATGTCTTGCGCTCGCGGTTTGCCGTGTCCTTCGAGCAGGCAGCAAACCGTCTGACGATGCTGCAGAAGCCGGGCAGTGCTGGTGTTCCGTTCTTCATGCTGGAAATCGACAATGCCGGACACATATTCCGCAGGGCCGGTGCGCAGGGTTTTCCGCAATCGCGCTTTGGCGGGGCCTGTCCCAAGCTCAATATTCACGCCGCCTTCGCCCAGCCCGGCCAGATACTGGTCGACGATGTGGAAATGCCCGATGGCGCGGAATTCCTGACGATCTCCAGAACGCTGGAAGGGCCACAGGGCGCCTTTGCCGAACGCGTTCGCCGCACCGCACTTCTCATAGGCTGTGATGGCGCACACAAGGGTGAAACCGTCTATGGTGATGCAGCACGCGGCGCAATGGGGCCTCTGGCGGTCGGTCCGGCGTGTCGCCTGTGCGAGCGGCAGGGCTGTCTGGCGCGCGCTGAAGCGCCACTCACCCGGCCATTGGGATTGGACGAGATGGTGACAGGCCTCAGCATTTTCGACTTTCAATAAGTGTCGGTGGTCAAGCGGTCAGGTGCCTGGTAGCGGCGTTTGTAAAATGCCGCTTGTCATCCTGAAGATCGAAGCATAACCCTATTGCCATTGCACCTTTTCAGGATACGCCAATGCGCAAAATCACCCGCCTGTCCGCAGCCGCTCTCGCAGTGCTTGCGGCACCCCTTTCGCATGCTCTCGCCGAAGACCGCGTGGTCAACGTCTACAATTGGTCGGACTATATTGATGAAACGATCCTGCAGGATTTCACCAGGGAGACGGGTATCAAGGTGGTCTATGACGTCTTCGATTCCAACGAGATACTGGAAACGAAACTGCTGGCCGGCGGCACCGGCTATGATGTCGTGGTTCCGACCGCCAATTTCCTGACCCGCCAGATTGAGGCAGGCGTATTCGAAAAGCTCGACAAATCCAAACTGCCGAACCTGAAAAACATGTGGGATGTCATCAACGAGCGGACCGCGCGATACGATCCCGGCAACAATTATGCGATCGATTATATGTGGGGCACGGACGGCATCGGCTATAATGTCGATAAGGTGAAGGCGATCTTGGGGACGGATGAAAACCTGAGCCTCGACGTTCTCTTCAAGCCGGACGTGGCCGCCAAATTCGCCGATTGCGGCATTCAAATTCTCGATGCACCGCAGGATGTGATCCCCACGCTCCTGATGTATATGGGCCTCGATCCTGACAGCACGAACCCGGACGACTACAAGAAAGCCGAAGAGGTCTTGATGTCGATCCGGCCCTATGTGCGCAAGTTCCACTCATCAGAATATATCAACGCATTGGCCAATGGCGACATTTGCCTTGCCTTTGGCTATTCCGGCGACGTGTTTCAGGCGCGTGACCGGGCCGCCGAAGCCAACAATGGTGTTCATGTGAACTATGCCATCCCGGTTGAGGGTGCTGCCATGT
The DNA here is from genome assembly GCF_024055895.1 of Rhizobium sp. L1K21. GTDB lineage: Bacteria > Pseudomonadota > Alphaproteobacteria > Rhizobiales > Rhizobiaceae > Ensifer_A. The sequence goes on along the minus strand of NZ_JAMXLE010000002.1, from coordinate 59,825 downwards.
GGTTCGACATGATGGCCATTCCAGCAGACGCGCCGCACAAGGAAGAGGCCTATGAATTCCTGAACTACATCATGCGCCCGGAGGTGATCGCCAAGGCGACCAACTATGTTTACTACGCCAATGGCAACAAGGCCTCTCAGCAATTCATCAATGAAGATATTATCAACGATCCTGCGATCTACCCGGACGATGCAACGATGGCCAAGGGCTTTACGCTGGCTACAGTCGATCCCAAAACGCAGAGGATCATGACGCGGGTCTGGACGAGAGTGCTGACAGGCCAGTAGGCAAAAGCGCGTCAAGAGCTTTGGCATCAGCGTATGATCACGCTATGCCTTTGACTCTTGTCCATGGACAATAAATATCGCTGACACACTGCTTGCCGCACCGGCCCTGAGTGAATTCATTACATAACCAACTCAAAAAAACCTTGCTGCATGAAAAAATCCTTTCTAGTCTCTGAACAAGAGGAGAAAAAGCGACCTCAAGTCGCCCTCGAACAGGAGAACAGAATGCGCAAGACTCTCAAGATTTCAGCCCTGTCCGCCGCGCTGCTCGCCGGCGTTGCCTCGGCTTCGATGGCAGAGGACAAGGTTGTCAATGTCTACAACTGGTCGGACTATATTGATGAGTCCATCCTTGAGGACTTTACCAAGGAAACGGGCATCAAGGTCGTCTATGACGTCTTCGACTCCAACGAAATTCTGGAAACCAAGATGCTCGCCGGCGGGTCCGGCTATGATGTGGTGGTTCCCACCGCCGACTTCCTGCAGCGGCAGATCCAGGCCGGCGCTTTTGAAAAGCTCGACAAGTCGAAGCTCCCGAATATCTCCAATATGTGGGACAAAATTCTGGAGCGCACAGCCCAGTTCGGCGATGTGAACGATTACGGTATCGACTATATGTGGGGCACCACAGGCATCGGTTACAATGTCGACAAGGTTGCAGAAATTCTCGGCCCCGATGTAAAACCGGATTGGAACGTCGTCTTCGACCCCGAAATGATTGCCAAGTTCAAGGATTGCGGCGTTCATTTCCTGGATGCGCCCACCGAGATCGTGCCGGCTGCGCTCAACTATCTGGGCCTCGACCCGAACTCCACAGACAAGGCAGACCTGGAGAAGGCGGCGGAACTTCTGAAATCCATTCGCCCCTCGATCCGCAAGTTCCATTCGTCTGAATATATCAACGCCCTGGCAAACGGCGATATCTGCCTGGCGGTTGGCTGGTCGGGCGATGTGCTGCAGGCGCGTGACCGTGCCGCCGAAGCAGATGCCGGCGTGAAGGTTGATTATTCCATCCCCGCAGGCGGCGCGCTGATGTGGTTTGACATGATGGCGATCCCGAAGGATGCGCCGCACAAGGAAGAAGCTTACGCGTTCCTGAACTACATCATGAAGCCGGAAGTGATCGCGAAAGCTTCGAACTACGTCTTCTATGCAAACGGCAACAAGGCCTCGCAGGAATTCATCGACAAGGAAGTTCTCGACGATCCGGCCATTTACCCGCCACCGGCGACCATGGAAAAACTTTACGTTCACCTGCCATTGGACCCCAAGACACAGCGCATACTCACGCGCGAATGGACCAGCATCGTGACCGGTCAATAACAAGACAGGAGCCCGGGTGAACAACCCGGGCTCTTTTGGTTTTAAGTCTGTTTTTCAGCTTATTGGGGACACTTCATGAAATCGCTTGGCAGTATCCGGCGTTCTTTTGCTCCGTGGAACGATTCTTCCGCAAAGCCCTATATCTCTTTTAAAAACGTGACGAAGCGTTTCGGCGACTTTACCGCTGTCGATGATCTTTCGCTCGACATCTACAATCGCGAATTTTTCGCGCTGCTCGGCGCTTCCGGTTGCGGCAAATCAACCCTGTTGCGCATGCTGGCGGGCTTTGAAACGCCAACCTCGGGACAGATCATTCTCGATGGACAGGACCTTTCCCAAACGCCGCCTTATCGCCGCCCGGTCAATATGATGTTCCAGTCCTATGCGCTCTTCCCGCACATGACGGTGGAAAAGAATATCGGTTTCGGCCTGAAACAGGACGGCATGCCGAAGGATCAGATCGCTTATCGCGTGGCGCAGATGCTCAAGCTCGTCAAGCTGGAGAAATTTGCTTCCCGCAAGCCGCATCAGCTCTCCGGCGGACAGCGCCAGCGTGTGGCGCTTGCCCGCTCGCTCGCCAAGCAGCCGAAAGTGCTTCTGCTCGATGAACCGCTGGGTGCGCTGGACAAGAAGTTGCGCGAAGAAACCCAGTTCGAGCTCATGGACCTGCAGCAGGATCTCGGCCTGACCTTCGTCGTCGTGACCCACGACCAGGAAGAGGCCATGACCATGGCCGACCGCATTGCTGTCATGAGTGCGGGCAAGGTTGTGCAGGTGGCCACACCGGCGGAAATCTATGAAGCACCCAATTCCCGCTTCGTGGCCGATTTCATCGGCGATGTGAACATTTTCGACGGAAATGTCGTCTCAAGCGAAGGCGGCAAAACGCAGATTGCGGTCAGTGAAGATTTGACGATCGTTGCTGAACAGAATGGCAGCGGACCGGCAAGCGGAGCCGCCGCATTCGCCATCCGCCCGGAAAAGGTTCGCATCGCCCGCGAGGCCCCCGCCAATCCTGGGTTTAACGCCGTGAAGGGCGAGATTTGGGACATCGGCTATCTCGGCGATATGACGATCTATATTGTCAAGCTTGCCTCCGGGCAGACCGTGCGCGCCTCGCGCCTGAACGCCTCGCGTGAATTGGAAAACCCGATTGGCTATGACGAAGAGGTCTGGGTCTCCTTCGATGACAATGCCGGTGTGGTGCTGAAGGATTGAGATCATGACCAAGCTCTCCAACGCACTCTTCAACCGTCTGGTGATCGCCATCCCCTATATCTGGCTGATCATCTTCTTCATGGTGCCGTTTTTCATCGTTTTGCGTATTTCGTTCTCGCAGACCGCGATTGCCATGCCGCCATATTTACCGGTTTTCAGCCTGAGCGATGGCTGGCAAGGCTTTTGGGACAATATCGGGCAACTGTCCTTCGACAATTACATTTGGCTGACCGAAGATGCGCTTTATATCAACGCCTATATTTCCAGCCTCACGATCGCCTTCATATCCACCTGCCTGACATTGCTGATCGGTTATCCCATTGCCTATGGCATGGCGCGCGCGCCAACATCGATCCGCCCCACGCTGTTGATGCTGGTGATCCTGCCCTTCTGGACGAGCTTTCTGATCCGCGTTTATGCCTGGATTGCCATTTTGAAACCGGAAGGCTTTCTCAATCAGTTTCTCCAGGCAATCGGGATCATTGATGATCCTCTCATCATCCTCAACACCAATATCGCGGTCTATATCGGCATTGTTTATTCCTACCTGCCGTTCATGGTGCTGCCACTCTACTCAACGCTTGAAAAGATGGACGAGTCGCTGATCGAGGCTGCAGGCGACCTCGGCTGCCCGCCGTTGAAAGCCTTCTGGACGATTACCTTTCCGCTGTCCTTGCCCGGTGTCATCGCCGGCTTCCTGCTGGTTTTCATTCCAACAGTCGGCGAATTCGTGATCCCGGACCTTTTGGGTGGATCGAGCACGCTGATGATCGGCAAGACGCTCTGGACCGAATTCAATGCCAACCGCGACTGGCCCGTTTCGGCGGCCGTTGCCATCATCCTGCTTCTTGTTCTGGTGATCCCGATTGCGATCTTCCAGAACGCGCAGGCCAAAGCAGCACAGCAATAGGAGGCGTGTGATGAACCGTATGTCCCGCTTCAATGTCACGGCAATCGCACTCGGCTTTGCCTTTCTCTATCTGCCGATCCTGCTGTTGATCATCTACTCGTTCAACGAGTCGAAACTGGTGACCGTCTGGGCCGGTTTTTCAACGAAATGGTATCGCGAAGTCTGGAACAACCAGGGCCTCATGGATGCCGCCTGGGTCACGATCCGGGTCGGCTTGCTCGCTGCTACGGTCGCCACAGTTCTTGGGACATTGGCGGCTCTGGCACTCACCCGCTTCACCAAGTTTCGTGGCCGCACGCTGTTTTCAGGCATGGTCTATGCGCCGCTGGTTATGCCCGATGTCATCATCGGCCTGTCCCTGCTTCTGCTTTTTGTGGCGGCTGGCTTTGACCGCGGCTTCTGGACCATCACCATGGCGCATATTACGCTCACCATGTGTTTCGTCACGGTTGTTGTGCAATCGCGTCTGCTCAGCATGGACCGCTCGATTGAAGAGGCGGCCATGGATCTCGGTGCAACACCGCTGAAAACCTTCCTTCAGGTGACGTTGCCGGTCATTGCGCCTGCGGTTGTTTCAGGTTGGATGCTGGCTTTCACGCTGTCGCTGGATGACCTGGTGATTGCCAACTTCACCTCGGGGCCGGGGGCGACCACCCTGCCGATGAAGATTTACAGCCAGGTGCGGCTTGGCGTGACGCCGGAGATCAATGCGGTCTCAACCATCCTCGTCGCCATTGTCGCAACAGGGGTCATCATCGCTTCGGTTCTCACCAAGCGACGCGAAGTGCAGCGCAGACGCGATGAACAGGCAGCCTTCGCCCAATAGCGGCGGAGGCGCGGGTTATTTTACTGTCCGCGTGGTGGCATGAAAATATGGGCAACCAGCCAGAGCGGCACGACAAACATGGCGCCGAGCACAATGCGCGGCGCCGCCCAAATGCCGAAATCTTGCAGATGCATGACCAGTTCTTCGGGAGTCAGGCCGAAAAACCCAATCAGTGATTTGGGCGTGAGGCCGACAAAGGAAAGCGCTGTCCCCGCAATCAGCGAGGCCAGCACAATTTTGAGAAAACCGATCCAGAAACGACCCAAAACCTGCCCCCTTGAAGCCTGTATCGTCCAGCTACGCCCAAGCTTACATAGGAAAATACGGCAGCAAAAGCCCGGTTATCGGGATCGCTATCAGTTTCCGTCTTCAGCGGTCTTGGACTTGGAGCCCGCCGGCCTCACCATCGCGCTGACAGGCGTAATCACGATATCCGGCCATGCGCCACCGGCGAAGAAATAGACATTATCCGGCGCATCGCTGGTTGAGGAAAGTGTTCCCGTCAGCGCAAGGCTCTGGTTGCGATAGGGGATGATACCCTTCAAAGACAGATTGTTGTATTGCCCGGTGGTCTCAGCTGTCGTCAACTCAACAAGGCCGTTCTTGATCTGCGCGTTCAGGTTCAGGCTCTGGAACGCCATCGAGCCGTCTGACACATCGGAAATGTTGAAGAAATCCTCACGCGCAGCTTTTGTGCGGAATGTTCTGGCATCGAAATTCTGAAGCACGCCGGGCCCGGTCTTGATCTCCATCATGCCGCTGATGTCGGATGCTGAGGCAGCCCAGAACGGCAGGTTGGCCGAGAGCTCGGCAGAAATATTGCCCTTTGCTTCCGGCAGCGGGCCCTCAAGATTCAGTGCCTTTGCCACAACGCCAAGGTCGATCTTGCCCGTGTCGAGCCGCAGCGAACCTGTTCTCTGCGGCAGGTTGCGCTCATCCAGCGTCAGACGGGCGGTCACGCTGGAATTGGCATATCGGCTCGCTGCGATATCGAAGGAGGCAAAGCGATCCTCAATGCGTGCGCTGGCCGCCATGCCGGTGAGATTGAAGGGGCCGTAGCTGGCCTTGTCCGCCGAAAGGCGAAGGTCGAGTTTCAAGCGCCGCAGGAAGGCCGTATCGACTTTCTTACCCTCACCACCCGGGCCGACCGGGATCGGCGTAAAGGTGGACAAGAAGCCATAAATGTCGAACGTCTCGAATGCGAGCGTTCCGGCAAGCGACGGCGTACCGCCGGGTGGCAGGCCAATTTCGATCGCACCGCTGGCCGGCACATTGTCGACCGTCAACTGCAAGCCATCGAGTGTCAGGGTGGAACCGGATGTCTTGAGTTTGGAAGTCACCTCAATGGAACGGATCGGCACGGAGGCGTGCACCGGGTCGCCCAGCCACTCGAAGAGATCCGGCAGCGCCTCGCTTTGCAGCTTGAAGTTACCATCGAGGTAGGCAGGGTTGCCCAAATTGCCGATACCGTCGAAATCCGCATTCAGGAAGTCACTGCGCACGGTGAAAGCCAACTGACCGAGCCCGCCCTGAACCAGCTTGCCGGCTTCGCTCGATCCGCCTCTGACTGTCAAAGTCTTGCCGCGGTAGTCGGTGGTGATGTTCAGCGAAAGCCTCTCGTTCATCCCCGGCCAGCGAACATTGCCATTGGCATTCTGCAGCAGGATTGTCAGCTCCCCGTCCTCGAAGACTTCAAGGGAACTGTTGGTAAAAACGATTTCCTTGACCGGAAAATTGTTCATATAGGCAGGGTCTTGAGCCTGCTGCGGCGCCGAAGGTGCGGCATTTTCTTGCTGGGCGTCAGCGGCGGGGGGCTCGTTTGCATCTGCCGCGACGGGTTTGACCGGCGGTTGGGGTTCCAGATTGTTGTGCCCGCTTGCATTGCTGGAAAAGCGCAATTGGGCGTCGGTAAGGTAGACTTTCGACAGCGATGGTGAACCCAGCAATGTCGAAACGATATCCACCATTGCCGAAACGCGGGACGCTTGCAGGATCGGCCTTTTGTCTGCCCTGTCAGCGGGAAGGACAGTCACGCCGTTGAGCTGCACGCCGGGCAGGGGGGAGAAAATCAGCTTGGCCTCTCCCGCGATTTCAAGCCGAAAGCCGGTATTTTCGTAAAGCGCCGCTTCGATCTTTTCGTGCAGGACCTCGTCGGTCAGAAAGATCGGCAGCACAAGCCGCACGCAGACCCAAACCACCAGCACAAATGCGATGGCACCAAAAAAGGCTCGCCTTGCCCAGGTCAAGATCAACGCCCGTCTTTCCGGCGTTCCCTCTTGCCGATGATTGGTGACCATCTGTACGCAAATCCCAATATTGAACATTCTCCCTGAAAGCTTCGATAAGCCTTCAGGAAGCAGAAATCAAATCCGCCTGTGGGCAATCGCTTTCGCCTGAATATCCGCCGAAACTGCGGCGATCGGGTTTCGGCGCTTTACATTTCCGGCGTCGCATTGTTTACCTACATGCTATCGCACCGCAGCACATTCGTGTTGTCATCTTTCGATCTGCTGGGAGGGTATGAATGCAAGTCGAAAAGGCACTTTGGGAACCTTCAGCTGAAATGATTGCGGCAAGTCCGCTCACCAAATTCATGTCTTACTGCGCAGATCGCTACGGCAAGACATTCGATGGCTATGATTCATTTCATGCGTGGTCGATCAATGAGCGCGGCCATTTCTGGCAGGCCGTTTGGGACTATTCCGGCGTTTTGGGTGATCTGAGTGGCCCGGCTCTGATCGACAACGGAAATATGCTGGAGGCCCGCTTTTTCCCCGAGGCCAAGCTGAACTTTGCAGAAAACCTTCTGAAATATTCAGGCGCTGACGATGCCCTGATTTTCCGCGGTGAAGACAAGATTTCCGACCGCTGGTCATGGGATCAACTGCATCAGAAGGTCTCCCGTCTGCAGCAGGCCATGCAGCAAATGGGCATTGGCGCAGGCGACCGCGTTGCCGCCATGATGCCGAATATGCCGGAAACCTATGCCCTCATGCTCGCAGCCACCTCGCTCGGTGCAATATGGTCTTCCTGCTCGCCGGATTTTGGCGATCAGGGTGTGCTGGACCGCTTCGGCCAGATCGAGCCGAAGCTTTTCATAACCTGCGATGCCTATTGGTATAATGGCAAGCTGCAGGATGTTTCTGACAAGGTGCGCACGATTGCAGGCAAACTGGGCGCGCCGGTTCTGGTCGTCCATTATGCCGGCGACGCAGATGCACTCGCCGCATCGCTGAGCGATGGCCGCACCTTCGACGATTTTATCGCGCCCTTCGATGCAAAGCCGGTGGAATTTACCCGCCTGCCGTTTGCGCATCCGCTTTATATTCTTTTCTCGTCTGGTACGACCGGAATTCCCAAATGCATTGTCCACTCGGTTGGTGGCACACTGTTGCAGCATATCAAGGAGCACCAGCTTCACTGCGGCATTCAGCCGGGCGAGCGGCTCTTCTACTTCACCACCTGCGGCTGGATGATGTGGAACTGGCTCGCTTCGGGTCTGGCAAGCGGCGCAACGCTCTGCCTCTTTGATGGCTCCCCCTTCTATCCGGATGGCAATGTTCTGTTCGACTATGCCGAACAGGAAAAATTCGCGATCTTCGGAACGTCGGCGAAGTATATCGACGCGGTTCGCAAGGGCGGCCTTGTGCCGAAACAAAGCCACGATCTTTCAAGCCTGCGCATGATGACCTCCACCGGTTCGCCCCTGTCGCCGGAAGGGTTTGACTTCGTTTATGATGGCATCAAATCGGATATGCATCTCGCATCCATTTCGGGCGGCACCGATATTGCCGCCTGTTTTGTCCTGGGCGTGCCGACCAAGCCGGTTTGGAAGGGCGAAATTCAGGGGCCCGGTCTCGCCATGGCAACGGATGTCTGGAACGATGAAGGCAAGCCGGTGCGCGGTGAAAAGGGCGAACTTGTCTGCGACAAGGCTTTCCCCTCCATGCCGATCATGTTCTGGAACGACGAAGGCGGAAAGAAATATCACGCCGCCTATTTCGAACGTTTCGACAATGTCTGGTGCCATGGTGATTTTGCTGAATGGACAGAACATGGCGGCATGATCATCCACGGACGATCTGATGCCACGCTCAATCCGGGTGGTGTACGCATTGGTACGGCAGAAATCTATAACCAGGTCGAACAGTTGGACGAGGTCATCGAGGCGATCTGCATCGGCCAGGATTTCGACGATGATACGCGCGTCATCCTTTTCGTGCGGTTGGCCGAAGGTGTTTCGCTGGATGATGAGCTGATCAAGAAGATCAAGACCAAGATCCGCGTCGGTGCCTCACCGCGCCACGTTCCGGCAAAGGTGATTGCAGTCGCCGATATCCCGCGCACCAAGTCGGGCAAGATCGTTGAGCTTGCCGTGCGCGAGGTTGTGCATGGCCGTCCGGTGAAGAACAAGGAAGCGCTTGCCAACCCGGAAGCACTGGAACTTTTCGCCGATTTGGAAGAACTGAAGAGCTGATGTCAGCCCTTGTCGAGTGATCGCGACACCGCGATCACCGGCACCAGCCCCACAAGAATGATGATGATGGACGCCACCGAGGCGTCCGCGACCCGTGAGCGCGATGCATCTTCATAAACGAGCGTTGCCAGCGTGTTGAAGTTGAAGGGCCGCAGGAGAATGGTTGCGGAGAGTTCCTTCATCGTCTCGATAAAGACAAGAAGCCCTGCCGTCAGCGCTGCAGGCCGCATCATGGGTATCAGTACCTGGCGCAGGGCCTGACCCTGTGTGCGGCCAAGCGTGCGCGCTGCCATGTCGAGGTTCGGCGACAGCTTTTGGAAGCCGGAATCAATGCTGCCTTCCGCCATGGTGAGAAAACGCGCCGCGCAGGCATAGACAATCGCAAATCCCGTGCCGGAGAGAATGAGACCCGGCGAAATGCCGACAAGGTCCTTCAGCGTTGCCGAGAGAAAATTGTCGAACCGGGCGAGCGGAATGAGAACGCCGATGGCCAGCACCGTGCCCGGCACGCCGTAGCCGAATGTGGCAAGCCTGCCTGCCAGTTTGTTGGCGGGCGTTTCCCGCACGCGGCGCGCATAAACAAGCGTGAAGGCCGCAATGGCGGTCAAAACCGCGGTCACAAACGCAATCAAGACGCTGGTGATCAATGCGTCGAGGAGGCGCGCCGACAAGAACTGGTCGAGCCGCTTGATGGCATAACTTGCCATCACGCCAGCGGGGATGAGGAAACCGGCAATCATCGGCAGGCTCATGAGCGCAACGGCAGCCACCATCGGAACGCCCTTGAGCCGAATGCGCGCGACTTCCACCTGTGCCGATGTTTGCCTGCTGCCGACAAAGCGCTGCTGGCGACGCGCGTGGCGCTCTGCGGAGATAATGATAACGACAATAGCCAGCAACACGGTGGCGATTTGTGCTGCACCGGCCAGATCACCACGGTTGAGCCAGGTTTCATAAATCGAGAAGGTCAGCGTTTTGACGCCGAGATATTCCACAGCGCCGATGTCGTTCAGCGTTTCCATCATCACCAGCATAAGCCCGACGATGATGGCGGGCCGCGCCATGGGCAATTGCACCCGCAAGAACGTGCGAAGCGGCCCTGCGCCCAGTGTTCGGGCCACATCGGCTGCAGCACGTCCCTGCATCAGAAACATCGAGCGCGCCGTCAGATAGATATAGGGATAAAGCACCGAGCCAAGGACGAAGACCGCACCGCCTGTGGAGCGGATATCGGGAAACCAGTAATCCCGGCTTGTCTTGAAACTGAAGAGGGCGCGCACGGCACTTTGAAGCGGTCCGGTATAATCGAAGAACTCGCCGAACGCGTAGGCTGCCAGATAAGTGGGCATCGCAAGCGGCAGAACCAGCGCGACAGTCAACACACGCCGGAACGGAAAATCGCAGGCTGCCGAAAGCCAGGCGGCGACGACACCGGTCACCAGGGTCAAAAGCGACGTAGACAGAAGCAGAATAAGCGTGCGGAAGGACGCGCGGGGAATGACATTTTCGACGATATGCGGCCATGCATTGTTATCCCCGGAAAACGCGATCCAGATGATGGCGGCAATCGGCAGGGCAAGAATCGCCGACACCAGAATGGCTGTGGCATTCAACAGGGGAATGCCCCGCCGTGCGACCGGTTTGTTGGCAAAATTCTGGCTCAGTTCGGACAATTCTCTCGGTTTCCGCTTTCGCAAATCCGTCTCGTGTCCGGTACTGCTATTTTATCCGGCAGCGACAGGCAAGCGTGCGGGCATCAATTTGCCAGCACGCGTTGCGATGGAAAGGCAATCTCCACCAGCGTTCCTTCGTTGGGTGTGGAACTGATGGAGAAGGAGGCGCGGTTTGCCTCTGTCATCGCCTTGGTCAGCGGCAGGCCGAGCCCCGTTCCGTCACCACGCTTGCGGGCGGAGCGACCAGACACCTGGCGGAATGGCTTCATGGCCTGTTCCAGTTCCTCGCGCGTCATGCCCGATCCCGTGTCGCGAATACGAAGCAGCACAGAGCCATTCGGCTGATAGACTGTTGAGACCACAATCTGCCCGCCCGACGAGGTGAACTTGATTGCATTGGCCAGAATATTGATCGCAATCTGCTTGATCGACCGGGTGTCGGCCACCACCTCCGGCACAGACTGCGACAGCGATGTGCGGATGATCACGCGTTGCGCATTGGCCTGCGGTTGCACCAGCGAGACAGCCTCTGCAATCGTCTCGTTCAGGCTGACTGCGCCGAATTCCAGATCCATCTGACCGGCTTCGATCTTGGAAATATCCAGAAGATCGTTGACGATATCGAGAACGTGGCGGCCGGAGCGACCGATATCGTTGGCATATTCGATGTAGCGCGGATGGCCAATCGGGCCGAAACCTTCGTTCGCCATCATTTCCGCAAAGCCGATGATCGCATTGAGTGGGGTGCGGATTTCGTGGCTCACGCTTGCCAGAAAATCGGTCTTGTGTGCGCTGGCGGTTTCGGCGGAGTGCTTGGCATTGCGCAGTTCGTCTTCCGTGCGCTTCCACTGGGTAATGTCGCGGATCACCGCGCAATAGCCGTTGGCTGTCGACAGTTTACCCATGGTCATGAACAGCGGCACCGTTCCGCCTGAGGCTTCGCGCCCGATCACCTCGCGCCCGTCATTGAGCAGGCTCGCGACGCCGTGGCCAGCAAGGCCAGACAGATAATCGGCCACCGATTTCTGGCTCTCATGCGCAAACAGCATGGCAAACGGTTTGCCCACCGTTTCCGCCTCGCTGTAATTGAAGAGGGCCAAGGCAGACTTGTTCATCGAGCGGATTTCACCGCTCTCGGAAAGCGTCACCACGCCATCGGTCGCAGTCTCGAGAATGGAACGCAGTTCCTGCACCTCGGCACGAAGCGAGCGCAGTTCGGCAGTCTCCTTTGGTTCTTCGTCCACCACGGGCTCAGGCTCCGGCGCTTTGACCGGCAGGGGTGCCAGAGAAAGGAGAAGCGCCGACGAACCTTCCCAGCGAATGGACTGAAGCTTGCAGTTGACCGGCTCCATACGTCCATCCGCCGTGACCATGAGCATGGAGGACGAGTCCGGGTTGGCGTTTTCATCCCGCTCCAGCAGCGCATCAATGCCGCCATTGGCCTCCAGAGCGCTGAGGTTCTCATACCCCGTGAGCTTGAAGAATTCCGGATTGGCGTAAATCAGCTTGTCGCCGGAATGCGCCAGCATGGCAACGGGAAGGTTGGCCACAACGTCCGCAGTCAAGCCAAGCCCGCTGCGTCCGGTCGGGGAAAAGAACGGGTTGCGCGTTCCTTCTCGCGGCGCAGATGTCTCTCGTGGCTTTTCCGGTGCCGGCGCGCCAGTTTCGTCAACCATGCGCTTTGCCGGTTCGTCCGGTATCGTTGGTGTCTTGCCGCCAAGCTGGCGCGCAATTTCCTCAAAAGCGGCTTTTTCAGAAGCGCTCAACGCCTCTTCAGCCCGGTTTCGGCGCGCTTCCAGATCGATGACTTTGTCGCTTTCCCGGCGGCGCGGAGTATCCTCTATCTTCAAGGCCGGAGGCTCGAAGTGAGGCGGGTTCCAGCTTTCCTCGGTGGCTTCCGGCACCGACGTCGCGCTTGTCTCTGCCGCCTCTGCAGGCGTCTTATCTGCGAGCGAGAGATTGAGGCCAATGGCGTTTTCATCTTCCACAGCGCCAGCCACACGAACCACGCCAAAGCCTCTGAACCCGTCGAACGCGCGCTCGCGCGAATAGGCGGGCAGGGCGGCGAGATCGACCGGCACTTTGAGTGATGTATTCTCGGCCGGCCAGAAAACGGTCTTCCCCGACCACGTGTCGCGGCGCTTCAACAATTCTGCAATGCGACCATCGGGATCGATACCGAACCACTTTGTAATGTCCGTGAACGACTTGCCGATAATATCGGTGGCACGCGGGCCGAGCACCTTTGCAAATTCGGAAGAGACCTCCTGAAACCTCCCATCGGGCCCGATCTTCCAGACGAACCGCACGGTACGCCCCTTCGGATCGAAGATGAAGTCGCTGACAGGCGCAGACGGGCGCTCATTGGCACCGCCTTCTTCAGGCTCAACGCGCATGTGGGGAGGCTCTTCGGTTTCGGCAGACGGTTCACGCATCTCCGGCATTTCGGTTGCCATGTTTTCCTTTTCGGATGCCCCTTGATCTTCAGCAACGGTGTCTTCCTGCGGCTCCAGGCAGAAGAGAAGATAAAGCGGCGGATTGTTGGAAATCGCCCCGATGGCCGCCGGGATATATTTGCCGGAGGACAGAATGGGACGCTTGACCAGGTGACCCGGCTTTCCACGCACCGCATCGTAAAGCATGCTCACCACATGTTCGGGCAGATCGAGGCTGTAGAAATTTGATGAAGAGGCAAGGATGCGTCCGCCCTCGCCGAGAACAGCAACGTGGGTCTGTTCATCTCCGATGCCGAAGATCATGTCGCCGGCAATTTCATCGATCCGCGCGGTGTTGGCATAAACCGGCGCTGAGAAAAGCACGCCTGTCTGATTCTTGCCGGTGGCAATGACCTCAACGGATGCCTGCACGGTGGCCCGCTGGAAGCCGGAAGAAACACGCATCAGAAACGATTTCTGATCGCCAACCCGCGCAAGCTGTTTTGCCGTCGTCGCCATCTGGCGGAAGGTCAGGTCCGTCTCGTCCGGGCCGCTTTCGAGAAAGTCATAAATCTGCATATGGCCGAAAAGCCGCGCGCCGGCACCATTGGCCCACAGAACACTATCGACATCGGCTGAAAACAGAACCAATGCCTCACCGCGCGCAAAATGATTGCGCACGCGCTCGTGCACAGCAATGTCGATAAACGGATATTGCACCAGGTTCTCGGCCAAAACGCTTCCTCGGCAGCCCCTTTTGCGGGGTCATCTTCCTTTAACATTTTCTTAATAACTTTGCAGTGCCGCAGGGTCCACACAAACCAATTATTGCTCCAAGGCTTTTGCCCGAAAAGGTTAATTTGTGTGCGTCGCACAAGTATTTTAGTGAAAATGTTGCATTGCACAAAAACCGATGCTATATATTGAATATAGCGAATTAAGGGCGCCTCTGGAGAGGGCCCCAACCCAAGGAGCGCTAATAATGGCTACTAACACAGACGACGTATTCGCATTTGCCGCTTTTGACCCTTCGAAGTTCTCCGAGAGCTTCCGCGATTTCGCTGAAAAGGGCGTGGCACAGACCAAGGATGCCTTTGCAAAGGCCAAGGAAGCATCTGAAGATGCAACCAAGACCATGGAAGCAACGCTTGAAAAAGCGCAGGCCGGCACGGTTGAACTCGGCCTCAAGGCCATCGACACCATCCGCGCCAACACCGAAAGCTCGCTTTCCCACATGGAAGCGCTGCTGGGCGTCAAGTCGGTTTCCGAACTTTTTGAACTGCAGACCTCTTTCCTGCGCAAGCAGGCTGAAATGAACGTCGAGCAGGCCAAGTCCATGCAGGAAGCTGCCAAGAAAGTGGCCGACGAAGTTTCCCAGCCTTCCAAGGAAGCTGCTGAAAAGGCGATGAAGTCCTTCAAGGCTGCCTGATTGAGGCATCCCGATTGAATAGCGAAAGGGCTGGATGTCAATCCGGCCCTTTTTCTTTGCGTGAGGCCGAAGAAGGGGGTTGCAAATTTCCTTCATCCCCCGTATGTCAGCCCACGCGCCACGCAGTATGGATTATGCGGTTGTAGCTCAGTTGGTTAGAGCGCAGGATTGTGGCTCCTGAGGTCGCTGGTTCAACTCCAGCCAACCGTACCATCCCACAAGTTTTCAGCTATCTTCATAGACAATGGATGTCGCTCCCAGGATCGCTCCTGGTTCGCCGCGTTCGTTGTAGGTCTGCAGAAGAATGGCGCAGCCGTCATAATCCTTGCCTTCCAGAACCGACATGGGCAATTTTACCGTCGTTGCCTGTCCGTCCCACATCCCAACGGTTGATAGCTTGACCACGCTGTTCCAGTAGGAAATCGTCTTGCCGGCGTTTTCGCCACGTTCGATGCGCACATCTTGCCTTCGTTTGAAATAAGCCACGACAATATCGGCATTTCCGTTTCCAGGGCCAACGGCGATACTGATCTTGCCGTCTTTCATGTCTGCCGTCACGGGCACCGACAGGCCCTCGCCATTCGCAGCAAGCGCGGATGTTTGCGTCTTGATCTCCGAGAGCCTGCTGCCAACCGTCTCGATGCGACCGTTAACGACCGCCTGGGGCGTGTAGACATTGCTGCGGCGCAAGGTTGCGGCATAGCCATATTGGCGCTCGGTGTTTTCGTGCGAGCTTAACGTATCGGCCCATCCGAGATAGTTCCAATAGTCGACATGAAAGGCCAGCGCCAGCACGTCATCCTCCTGGGCCAGCTTTTCAAGCGCTGCGTCAGCCGGGGGGCAGGAGTAGCAGCCTTGCGAGGTGAAGAGCTCGACAACGGCCTTCGGGCGCACGTCGCCTGCCATTGCACCACTTGGAAGTCCAGCAGCAACCAGTGCCGCCACCATCGCCAGAAGAGCGGATTTCATTCTGATCCTCTCGGAAATTCGTCTTTGCGAGAGAAACTACATATTGTCAGCTTCAACAGGAAGTCACAAACGGGTGAGGCTATGTTGATACGCCCAATAGCCCCACCGAAAGCTATTTGTCAGATGAATTTGTCGCGCCAGGCGGGCTGGGCATCCTTGTTCGGCAAGGCGGTGGCTTCGAATACCCCGCGCGCAATGGCCCGTGCTGTCACGATGGTTGTCAGGTGGCAGAGCTCCATGAAATCCGCCAGGTCACCCAGCGGTTTACGCCCGGTGGCTGCGGCAAAGAACGTGTCCCCATCTGCCGGCAGGTGTGCTGGAAGAACGGCACGCGCGAGCCCGTCATGCGCCATGACTGAGAGACGATGCGCCTGCGCTTTGGTGAGAACCGCATCGGTTGCGACCATCCCAATCGTCGTCGCGGTGATGTCGATACCCTTGATGCGCATGGCAATGTCAGCTGAGGTGGGGCGTTCAGGCTGGCCGAGCCCGCCAAACTCGCTATTCTGCTCAAACGGTGCCGACCAGAAATGCGGCCCTGTGCCGATGGTCGGCGAGCCCATAGCATTGACAGCCACGATGCAGGCGATGGTGTAGCCGCCCGAGGTTTTGGCGCTTGCCGAACCCAGGCCACCCTTGACAGTCGCCGTTGTCGCGCCGGTTCCAGCACCCACCGTCCCAAGGGCGAAAGCGCCTTTGGCTGCGGCCTGCCAAGCCTGATAGCCCATATCGCGATAGGGCGCGTGAAGCGACCAGTTCTTGTTGCCGCCATTCAGCAGATCCATGAGAATGGCCTGTGGCACGATCGGCACGGCTGTATCCCCGACCTTGAAACCGCGCCCGACAGAACGCAACCCGGATTGCACACCGCCTGCGGCATCAAGACCAAAAGCCGAGCCGCCCGAAAGAACTATGGCATCCACCTGCTCAACCATCATCGACGGATCGAGAAGTGCGGTTTCACGTCCGCCCGGCGCGCCGCCCAGAACCGAGCCCGAGGCAACTGTCGGCTCGTCGAACACAATGGCCGTCACCCCGGAGCCGAGTTCGAGATCCGTTGCATGACCGACGGAAATACCTTCTATATCGGTCAGCAGGTTCAGCATATCTGTGTCTTTCTGAAAAAAAGAGATGCGCTCACATCAGGCCGCGTTGGTCGCGCCTTCCTGATTGAGGCAGGCATAAATTGAAGTAGCATTGTCCGACGCGCGGATTTTCGCAACCATTTCCGGATCGCGCAAGACTCTTGCAATACGCGAAAGCGCTTTGAGATGATCAGCGCCAGCACCTTCAGGTGCGAGAAGCAGAAAAACCAGATCGACCGGCTGATCGTCCAGGGCTTCGAAGTCGACCGGCGTTTCAAGGCGCGCAAAAACGCCGGCAATAGTCTTGATGGCGTTCAGCTTGCCATGCGGAATGGCAATGCCGTTACCCACGCCAGTTGAGCCCAGGCGCTCGCGCTGGAGGATGACGTCAAAAATCTCGCGCTCGGGCAAACCGGTTACGGCTGCGGCTTTTTCCGCCAGTTCCTGCAAAAGCTGTTTCTTGGAATTTGCCCTGAGATTGGGGATAATTGCGTCCTGCTTCAGCAAATCTGCTAGTGCCATTCACTCTATCCTTGCATTCCGGCACTCCGCCGGGGGAAGGGGTGCCGCCGGGCGGCACCCTAATTTGTTAGCTTTTCACGTTTTCCGCGTCGACCCAGCCGATATTGCCGTCCTGACGGCGGTAAACGATGTTCAACGCGCCGCTGCCGGCGTTGCGGAAAACGATGACTGGCTCATCGGTCATGTCCAGTGCAAGCACCGCATCCGCCACAGATATGGTTTTCAACTGTTTCGTGCTTTCGGCAACCACGGTCGGTGCGTAGTCTTCGGGCAGTTCTTCTGTCTCTTCCGGCACGGAATCGAAAACGGAATACCCAACCTCGACATGCACGCCGTTGGAATTGGCATGGTGATCGCGCAGTCGGCGCTTGTAGCGGCGCAGCCGCTTCTCAATCCGCTCACCGGCCGCGTCATAGGCGGCCTGCGGTTCCGCGGCCTGTCCCGTTGCATGCAAGACGACGCCTGTGTCGAGGTGAACACGGCAATCTGCGCTGAAGCGCCCGCCGGCTTTCTCGACCGTCACCTGCCCCGAATAGCCGCCATCGAAATATTTCGCGACAGCCTCTTCAATATGGTCCTCGATCTTCGCACGGAATGAATCGCCGACTTCCATATGTTTTCCGGATACACGCACACCCATTGAATTATTCCTTTTTATTCGTGATTTGCGATGATGAGTTTAGTCCAACCTTGCTCCATGGCCAAGGGTATAGCCAGTTAAAGTCGGTCATTTCGCAGCAGGAAAATTCAAAAGTTGTGCCGCACTGAAGCGCCCCCGCGCTACCCTCTTTGAGGACGCGGCGGCTTCTACTCTGGGCGGGGTGGTTTGTCAACCGGCTGCCCGCAAACGGGCCTTTTCCGTGGTATCTGGCGACTCGGCTCAGTTGCTCGAAACTTTTGCCATCGCACGCTTTTCCCGCCGCCGCTGGACAGAGGAGGGGATGTTCATCGCCTCGCGATATTTTGCCACGGTCCGGCGGGCAATGTTGATTCCCTTACCCTTCAGATGATCCATGATATCATCGTCTGAAAGAACGGCATCGGGGCTTTCGTCCTCAATCATCGCCTTGATGCGGTTCCTGACGGCTTCCGCTGAATGGCTGTCTCCGCCATCGGAGGCGGCAATGGAGACTGTGAAGAAATATTTAAGCTCGAAAAGCCCGCGCGGCGTGAGCATGAATTTGTTGGAGGTCACCCGGCTGACGGTGGATTCGTGCATTTTGATTGCATCGGCCACCGTCTTCAGGTTCAGGGGACGCAAATGCTCCACGCCATGCTCCATGAAGGCATCCTGTTGGATCACGATCTCGGTGGCGACTTTCAAAATCGTGCGCGCGCGCTGGTCAAGGCTCCGCACCAGCCAATTCGCATTCTGCATGCACTCCGAGAGAAAAGACATGTCGGCGCTGTTTTGTCCCGACTTTCGTGAGATTTCCGAGAAATACTCCTGATTGACGAGAACACGCGGCAGCGTGTCCGGGTTCAGCTCCACCTGCCAGCCGCCCTTTGGGCCCGGGCGGACGATAACATCAGGAACGACGGTTTCGGTCTGCGAGGATTGAAAGGCGCTGCCCGGCTTCGGGTCCAGCGAACGGATTTCCGCCAGCATGTCGATGAGGTCGTCTTCGGCAACGCCGCAAACCTTCTTCAGCGTGGCGAAGTCCCTTTTGGCGAGCAGCTGCAGATTGTCGACAAGAGCACTCATGGCCGGATCAAGCCGGTTTCGCTGGCGCAATTGAATGGCAAGGCATTCCGCAAGGCCGCGCGCAAAAATGCCGGCGGGCTCCAGCGTCTGCAGGCGCGTCAGGATGCTCTCTATGTAGGTATTATCCACGCCAAGCCGTGCGGCTGTCTCGCTGATCGGTTCGCAGAGGTAACCACTGTCGTCGAGCAAATCGGCCATATATTGTGCGGTCACACGGTCTGTGTCTTCAAAAAAGGCAAGCGGGATCTGTTCGTGCACGAATTCGCGAAGCGACATCCGCGCGGCAGGCAGGTCGTCCATGTCGAACGCCGCGCCGCTGTCACCCTGGCTGCCGGGCATGGATTTCCATTGTCCGAGCAGCTCGGGCGCATCCGGCTTCGGATCGCTACTGTCGCCATCGTACTCGGTTGCGAAATTGGTATCGAGTTTGTCGCTCAGTTGCTCGGCTGTATTGGCGGAACCCGGCTCCAACCAGTCGCCATCGCCCTCCAGATCACCGTTTGCATGCGCTGTATCTGTATCGTTCGTTTCGGGGGCGGCTGACATTTCTTCGCTGGCGGCAATTTCCAGCAGAGGATTTTTCTCGACCTCCTGGTCGATGAACTGAACCAGCTCGAGATGATTCATCTGCAGCAATTGAATAGACTGCATCAATTGCGGCGTCATGACCAATGATTGGGACTGGCGTAGCAGAAGGCTCGGTGAAATAGCCATTATGAACGCAAAACTCCGCCTTAGCTCATGCATGCCCGATGGGGCATAATCCAATTGGCCCAAAAATTGCTTTTTTAATCGACCTGGTCAAGTCCTCACGACATTTGGCCGCCTCTTTCGAAAGCCGGCGCTCGCTGCAGCGGAGGGGTTTAAGCGGGTCTTGCGCGCATCGATTGTACCGTTTTTGCAACAGCGCTGTGGCAATTAACCAAAATTACAAATTGAAACAAAAACTTTGCTGCGACGCAGCACGCCTACCCTTGATCGCATGGTAAACAATTGGTAAAGAAAGAATAAGAAAATTAATTGCGGCATTGAAAAATATTAGCTGCTTTCGGTGAATTGCTGAAGGCTTTCCTATACTTGTGCGTGGTAACCGGTATGTCATTTATCGAAATTGACCCGTCTCGCTCTGGAACACCTGTCGATGTAACGACCGGTGACCGTAAGAAAGCCGCGACGAGAAAAGCTGATGTCTGGATCGAGTTTGGCCCGACCAGCAAAGTTTCTATTGCGAAAATTTTAAGCAGTCTCGACAGCAAGCAGTTTCAGTTCGGGGTGAAGCGCCTGATGGACATCGTCGGCGCACTCACCGCTTTGCTCATACTTTCCCCTCTGCTCATCTGCACGGCTTTAGCCGTGAAGATGACGAGCCCCGGTCCGGTGTTCTTCAAGCAGGAGCGTTGGGGCAAGAACCTCACGAAGATCAAGGTCTATAAGTTCCGGACGATGTACTGGGCGCAGTGCGACATCACCGGCGTGGAACAGACGCGGGAAAACGATTCGCGTATCACGCGGGTTGGCGCCATCTTGCGCACATATAATATTGATGAGCTGCCGCAACTGTTGAACATCCTTCGCGGCGACATGTCCATGGTCGGACCGCGTTGCCATGCTGTTGGCATGAAGGCTGCCGGTGTTCTTTACGAGCAATTGGTTCCCGAATATCACCTTCGCCATCTGGTCAAGCCCGGTTTGACTGGCCTTGCACAGGTGCGCGGTTTGCGCGGGCCGACGGTTCGTGCATCCAAGGCGCGGGCGCGCGTTGCAGCAGATTTGCACTATATTGAGAACTACTCAGTGTTGCTCGACCTGAAGATCATCCTGAAGACCGTAATGGGAAGCAAAGGGACGTTCGGCTTCTGATGCCGGACGTGGCCTGAGAGGTCGCCGGGAGAAACGGAAATTGCTTTCCGTCCGGGTGTGCACCCGAATTACGTGCGATCTAGCCGAAAATTCCGCGCTCTTCATTGACGATTTCCTGAAGAAACTCCGCGGTGGCGCGAACACGCGCTAGATTTCGTGCGCTTTCGTGAAAAACGATCCAATAGGCCCGCCTGATTTTGACATCGGGCAGAACCTGCTGCAGTTCGGGATGCTGACGCGCGATATAGGTGTGCAGGATTCCAATGCCGGCGCCAGACCGCACGGCCTCGGTCTGCCCGGTGGCGGAGGATATCTCAAAGGATGCTTCCAGGCCCCGCATCACTTCATTCGTGAAATTAAGGGATGCCGTGAAGAGAAGATCCTCCACATAGCCGATCATGCGATGGCTGGTCAGGGCCTCTACCGTGTCCGGGACGCCGTTTTTCTCGAGATAGCCGCGCGACGCATAAAGACCGAGCGAATAATCGGTGAGCTTGGACGAGACGAGGCGACCCTGCTCGGGCCGTTCCAAGGTGATGGCAATATCGGCCTCGCGCTGGGATACTGAAAAAGCCCGTGGCACTGGCACAAGCTGGATTTTCAGAGCAGGATGTCGCGCAATCAGTGCGCCAAGCCGGGGCGCAAGAAACGAGACGCCGAAACCATCTGGCGCGCCAATCCGCACCGTGCCGGCGAGCGACGCATCGACCTGACCGATATTGGCCTGCGCCGCAGCCCATTCGGCCTCCATGCGCTCGGCGGCATGCAGAAAAACCTCGCCTTCCGGCGTCAAATCACATCCGCTCGTCTTGCGGATAAGCAATTGGGTGCGCAGGCTCTCTTCAAGCGCTGATATTCTGCGCCCGACAGTGGCATGGTTTATACCCAGCGTGCGGGCCGCAGCCAGCAATTGCCCGGCCCGCGCGACTGCGAGAAAAATACGCACATCATCCCAGTTCAAATGGCTCTCCGTTTGCTGTCACGCGTGCAGGCTCTTCAAAAGGCTTGCGCAATCGTCAAGCCTCCTCCCTCGATATAAATACATTATGTTGAAATTTGCACAACGGATGCGGAAAATGGCCCATTGAACTGTGCAAAATACAATGCGATGATTTTGTCAATCAAGATATTGGAGGTACCCCATGCAAGAGATTGGTCATTTCATTGGCGGCAAGAAGGTTGCCGGCACCAGCGGTCGTTTTGCCGATGTTTTCAATCCGGCGACAGGTGAAGTGCAGGCGCGCGTGGCGCTTGCAACAGATGCTGAACTCGCCGCTGCAGTCGAAAATGCAAAATCCGCCCAGCCGCAATGGGCGGCCATGAACCCGCAGCGCCGTGCGCGCGTCTTCATGAATTTTGTCGCATTGCTGAACAAGCACATGGACGAACTGGCCGAAATGCTCTCGCGCGAACACGGCAAGACGATCGAGGATTCCAAGGGTGATATCATCCGCGGCTTGGAAGTCTGCGAATTCGTGATCGGTATCCCGCACCTGCAGAAGAGCGAATTCACGGAAGGGGCAGGCCCCGGCATCGACATGTATTCGATCCGCCAGCCCGTCGGCATTGGTGCCGGTATCACGCCGTTCAACTTCCCGGCCATGATCCCGATGTGGATGTTTGCGCCAGCGATTGCGTGCGGAAATGCCTTCATTCTGAAGCCGTCCGAGCGTGATCCTTCCGTTCCGATCCGTCTTGCAGAACTGATGATTGAAGCAGGTCTTCCTGAAGGCGTGCTCAACGTCGTCAACGGCGACAAGCAGGCTGTGGACGCTATCCTGACGCACCCGGATATCGGCGGCGTTTCTTTCGTTGGCTCCACACCG
Organism: Rhizobium sp. L1K21; assembly: GCF_024055895.1. Classification (GTDB taxonomy): domain Bacteria; phylum Pseudomonadota; class Alphaproteobacteria; order Rhizobiales; family Rhizobiaceae; genus Ensifer_A. The sequence continues at coordinate 37,280 of NZ_JAMXLE010000002.1, read as the reverse complement.
ATTGCCCGTTACGTTTATGGCACCGCAGCCTCAAACGGCAAACGGGCGCAGTGCTTCGGCGGCGCCAAGAACCACATGATCATCATGCCCGATGCCGATATGGATCAGGCCGCAAACGCCCTCATGGGTGCTGGTTATGGCTCTGCAGGTGAGCGCTGCATGGCAATCTCCGTTGCCGTTCCTGTTGGCGAGGAAACCGCCAACAAGCTGATCGAAAAACTCACCCCGATGGTGGAGTCCCTGCGCATCGGCCCCTACACGGATGAAAAGGCCGATCTCGGTCCCTTGGTGACCCGCGACGCCTATAACCGTGTGAAGGGTCTTGTCGACCGTGGTGTTGAAGAAGGCGCAAAGCTCGTCGTCGATGGCCGCGATTTCAAGCTTCAGGGCTATGAAAACGGCAATTTCATCGGCGGCTGCCTGTTCGATGACGTGACACCGGATATGGATATCTACAAGACCGAAATCTTCGGGCCGGTTCTCTCCGTTGTTCGCGCCAAGAACTACGAAGAAGCGCTCTCTCTGCCAATGAAGCATGAATATGGCAACGGAGTTGCGATCTACACCCGTGATGGCGACGCAGCGCGTGATTTTGCTTCCCGCATCAACATCGGCATGGTCGGCGTCAACGTTCCGATCCCGGTTCCGCTGGCCTACCACTCCTTCGGTGGCTGGAAGGCGTCTTCCTTCGGTGATCTCAACCAGCACGGCACGGATTCGATCAAATTCTGGACCCGCACCAAAACGATCACCAGCCGCTGGCCATCGGGCATCAAGGACGGTGCAGAATTCGTCATGCCGACGATGAAGTAAGCCGTTACAACCCGGTCAAGAAAATGCAGCCAGCGACGGAAACGCCGCTGGCCTGTTTGTATGCAATTGCGATTGCTGCCGATGCAGTTGCTTTTTAATCTCCCGGGCCGTCATTGAAGCCGGTCTTGTCCACCAGTTCAGAGGCCAGTTTGCGATTGGCGGCGATGTCTGCGAGCGGCAGCTTGTCTGGATGGATTTCCCCGAAGGATTTCACCACATCGGAAACTTTCGCTCCCGGCAACACGGGATACTCAAACACCTGCTCAGCATAAATTTCCTGAGCCTCGGGAGAGGCGAGGAATTCCATCAATCGAATGGCATTATCCTTGTTGGGTGCATGTTTGGCGAGCGACATGCCTGAAATATTCACATGCGTGCCGCGCCCGTTCGAGTTCGGAAATAGAATTTTGATGGCAGAGGCCCATTCCTTTTGCTCCGGCTCCTGCTCATCCGTCATCATCAGGCCGACATAATAGGTGTTGCCAAGAGCCAGATCGCACTCACCAGCCCAGATGGATTTCGCCTGGCTTCGATCATTGCCGTCTGGCTTGCGGGCCAGGTTGTTTTTCAGTCCTCTCAGCCACTCTTCCGTATACTCTGCGCCATCATGCGCAATCATGGAGGCAAAGAGGCCGATATTGTAGGAATGCTGACCATCGCGCGTGCAAATGCGGCCCTTCCACTTCGGATCGGCCAGGTCTTCATAGGTGATACTGTCTTCTTCCACCCGGTCCTTGGATGCATAAACAACGCGGCCGCGTGTTGTGAGGCCAAACCATTCCCCGTCCGCATCGCGGTAGTTTTCCGGAATATGCGCATTGATCTCGGGATCGTCGACAGGCGCCACCACACCGGCTTCTTTGGCTTCCACCAGGCGAGCGATATCAACGGTCATGATCACGTCTGCAGGCGAAAACTCGCCTTCCGCGCTGATCCGCTCCACCAGACCCTTGTCGAGAAACAGGATATTGGTCTTGATACCGGTCTTGTCGGTGAAGGCATCCAAAACAGGTTGAATAAGATCAGGCTGACGATAGGAATAGATATTCACTTCACCATCCGCCAGCGCCGGCGAAGAGATGCCGCCAACAATCGCGGCAGAGATAAGAAGAATTCGGAATTTACCAAGCATGCGCCCCGGTGCCTCCTTTTTTTGATTTTTCCTGATTGTTTCAATCACGTTTAAAGCGGCTGAGGCGAGTGGTCAAATTTGTCCGGGGATAAGATGAGTAAAATTTTCAGATTTTGAATTGTTCCAAACTACGATTGCCCCTATATAGAGGGAAACGAAAACCGGAGGCTCACATGCGGCTGACAAAACAGACCAACTATGCAGTGCGGATACTCATGTATTGCGCGGCCAATGAAGGTAATCTCAGCCGAATCCCGGAAATCGCAAAAGCTTATGGCGTGTCCGAGCTTTTTCTTTTCAAAATTCTCCAGCCCCTGCACAAGGCAAAACTGGTCGAGACGGTTCGCGGTCGCAATGGCGGCGTCCGTCTGAACCGCCCGGCCGACGAGATTACGCTTTTTGATGTTGTCCGCGTGACCGAAGACAGCTTTGCAATGGCCGAATGCTTCGAATCCGATATCGCCGATTGCCCGCTGGTGGATAGTTGCGGCTTGAATTCGGCGCTTAGAAAAGCGCTGAACGCGTTTTTCGATGTGCTGTCGGAATACACGATCGACGACCTTGTAAAGGCGCGTCCGCAGATCAACTTCCTGCTCGGCCTTGAAGTGGAAGGCGCGCCTGCAGCGCGGGCGTCCTGACCCGCGGCGCTTATTCAGACGGTTCGGTTTGGCCCCTGTATTCGCGAATGATGAACTCAACCGCAGTCGGGTCGAACTCTGCCTTGTCGAGCCGGAAATCCGCGCCATAATCTTCAATTTTCTGGAAATAGGGGTCTGTCAGCGACGACGAAATGACGCCGATCGGGCCAATGAAGCCCGCTTGGCGTAGTTTCGGCGCCGTTGCCCTGAAATCCTCACCAGGGCCGAGCCTGTTGTCGAGGAGAACCATGAAAATATTGGAGTTGTCTTTCAAAAAGGAGGTCGCGGAATCGATGTCGCCGCAGTAATGCATCTTGATGCGGTAATTCTTTACCTTCGACATCAAGGAGCCGAGAATCAATTCCTCTGCAGGGTCGTCATCGACGAGCAGGATATTTATCTGTTCCCACATCTACTTTAATTCCTGTTCCAGTCTTTTCTCTTTCATTCAAGAGTAACTGCCAATTTTTACACTACGTGGCCCACTCAGCTGCTTTCTGATAGTTTTTTTGGTTTAGAAAGTCGACTAGGTTTCACAAGTTTTATGAGATGATCTGCTCGCGGATGGCCTTTGCCACCATCTGCGTTCGGTTTACCACGTCGAGCTTCTTCAAAATGGTTGCGGTATGCGAGTTGACCGTGTGTTCGGATACCGACACAATCAGCGCGATTTCGCTTGCTGTTTTGCCATGCGATATCCATTTGAGAATTTCCATCTCGCGCGCTGTCAGCCCCATGCCCTTTTTATTGGCGAGAACGTTGCGGAAATAGAAGTCGAAACAATAACCGGCATTGTAATAAAGCTCTTGCGTCTCGGCGAGTTCAGGCGCGTCACGGTCGCCCAGAAAGATAAAGGCAAACCGGCTGCCATTGGCACCGTGCACCGGCAGGCAAAGCGCAAACTCGAAGCCCAACTGCTGCATCAGCAGATCTTTTGATGTGTCGTTATCCGTCCATTTGGTCGGCAACGTTGCGTCCTGCAAGGTCTTGAAAAGACGTGATTCGCCGAATGAGAAGCGGGCATCGTATTCTTCAGCCAGCCCTGGCGGCAGGTCATGAAGTTCAAGCTGATCACTCAAAGTCGGCGTCGCCGAATCCGAAAATAGCTTCAAGATCATGAAATGATCGAATTTGTGCTTCAGCGCGATTGCGTGGAAGATACGAAAGAAATCCACCCGATTGAGAGCCTTTGAAAGCTCACCGTAATAGTCGCTTACACACCAGTTATTATTGGAAGTGCCAACGTCTTTGCCTTCGAGCATCCCGTCTGTCCCGCCCATTGAAAATCACTTGCACGCAAATGGCCCGAAATTGCCATATAAACTCGGTCGAACAGGCAAGCCATTTCAGGCAACGCAAATTACGCATTCGACATGACATCCCCCTTGATTCGGATTCTGTCACATCACCTGTGACAACTCACCTACTAGAATTAACTAGATGAGAGCTGTTGCAACCCTTGATGGGTTGTCTTTTTTCGTTGGGGCTTTGGTGTCGTCTCAGCCGGCGGTTATGGTGCTCCACTCGGACTCGATTCTCTGATCGGCATAGAGTGCTAACGGCCCAAAATACTGCAGCACCGCTTCACTTTGCGTCGGCCTGAAAAACACAAAGTCGTCAGCTTTCAGCCTGCTGTCGCTCGCAAGAGCCATGAGTTGTTGGTTGGAGGACGACCCCCAAAGCTTGTTTTCACGCATGTCAGGCGGCCAAACGGGATCAGCATACCATTTCCCGCCATAGATGAAGCATCCGCGGCGCGGAAAAAGACCGAGAGCCTGCATAAGGCGCGTCACAAACGGCGGGCCGGGCAGTTGGGTGTCGAGCACTTTCAAAACGGGCGTCGCAATGAAGACTGCGGGTTTGAGGGCTTGAAGGGCATCCACCTCGAAATCTGTCGGCATCAGGAAGCCTGAACCCATCGACACTTCATTGGCCGGACCCTTGGCCGAGTAGGTGAGGCTCGTCTTGCTGCCGCCGGTATTGATGATCTCCCGCATCTGCGGGGGCAGCACGGCTGCAAATGAAGCCAGCCGCTGCTGTGCGCTCGCCTGTTCCTTCTCGGGACCGCCAAACAGTGTTGGGATCTGCGGAATATGGGCCTCGTAGCCCATGATCCCCTTGCAGGTCAGCGCCGAATATTCTGCTAGCAGCGGAAGCACAGCGGCAAGCGCTTCGGCATTTGCAAAGCCTCCGCGATGCATCCCGCAATCGACCTCGAAGGCGATTTTCAACCGCACACCGGCCTCTTGCGCGACCTGTCCGTATTGTTTCAGGCGTTCGGGCGTGTCGATGAGCCACACCGTTTGCGAGATCAGGCGTTGCCGTTTCTCGGATGCAAGACTTTTCAGCCCATGTTCAACGGCAGCAACCGGCATGGGTTTGCCGAACAGTATGTCGGCATCGGGAAACGCATCCAGAACCTGAAGCGTCAGAGGCAGGTGGAAACTCATGATCTTGCGCGTGCCAAGTGCTTCCATGATGTGGCGAATGAGCGGCAGGCTTGGCAGCGACTTGTCCACAATGCGCATGCCAAGCCCTGCGGGAAGCACAGCCTTGGCAAGGGCCAGGTTACCGTTCAGCCGTTCCAGATCGATGACGAGCGTTGGGTGGTGATAATGCGCGTCCGCGAGCGCGTCGCTGAGTGCGTTGAAATACGCTGCCTCATCATTCATGCTTCAATTCCAAAAATGCGGGCGAGATAGGGCGAGATGAAACGGCCGTCCGGATCGATATCTCTGCGGATGTCCATCGCATCTTTCCAGCGTGGATAGATCGCTGCAAAGTCGGTGGCCGTCAGGCTGTGCATTTTGCCCCAATGGGGCCTGCCGCCATATTTGCGGAAAATCGGTTCGGCGGCTGCAAAGAAAGCCTTGGGGCTCTGCTTGGCGTCATGGTGTATGGCAATGGAACAGGTCTTGCGCTGGTAGAATGGGCTGAGCCAGAAATCGTCCGCCTTTACGCTGCGCACTTCCATGGGGAAATAGACCTCGGGAAAGTGTCTTTCCGCCAGCGCGATAATCTCCGCCAGTGCTTTTGCGCCCTCTTCATAAGGCAGATGGTATTCCATCTCATTGAAACGCGTTTCGCGCTCGGATGTGTAAACCTTCAGCCAATCCTCGACATAGTCCTCATCGGGAAGCTTTCGCAGCGCATTACCGATCAGCTTGCGGCGCAGCCAGGGCAGCCGGCTTGTGAAGTTTCGCGCCATACGCAGCGTGGCAATACCGTCTTCGTCAACCTCCGGCGGGCGCGTGCTGACTGGCGCATCGGTAGTATCACTGGCCAGACAAAGCGCATGACCGGAAAAGGGAATGAAGTAAAATTCGGCTGAGCGGTAGGCCGCGTAAAACGCATCGAAATCGGCCAGCATATCCCCGATCGGCATGGACCAGCGACGCTTGTGAAGACGGTATGAGGGGGCGTTGCTGATTGTAACCTCTGTCAGTGCGCCAAAAGCGCCGAGTGTCACACCCGTGGCACGGATCATCTCGCTGTCGGTATCGTCGCTATAGCGCCGCACCTCACCGCGCCCGTCCACAAGGGTGATCGCCCGCAATTGCGTGTGATAAGCACCGAGTTCAGGACCCGTTCCGTGGGTGGCGGTGCCAAGTGCACCGCCCAGTGCCTGCTTGTCGATATCGCCCATGTTGGGAAGCGCCTGACCCACCGATTGCAACAGATGTGTCAGGTCCGCGAGTTTCGTACCCGCGCCAACGGTCGCAGTCAGAGCCTCCGTGTCGTGACCATGCAGGCCCGAAAAAGCCGAGAGATCAAGGATTGTTCCGGCACTCTCCACAAGCGGCGTGAACGAATGACCGGACCCGGCAATGCGCACAGGCCCCGGTGCGGATCTGATGACCGCGGATAGCGCCTCGATCGTTGACGGCGCTTCGATCGCTTTCGGGCTGGATTGAACCGAGCCTGACCAATTGCTCCAGCTAAGCGACATGCATTGAACCTCCGGATGTTTTACGCTGCAGATGAGTGAAAATGAAAATCAGCACGGCGGAAACGGCGGCTGAGCCGCAAGCGAACCAGGAAACCGGCGTGACCGCCGAACCAACGATGAACATGCTGGCAAAGGCTGGTCCCAGTGCCGAGCCCATGAGTTGCGCCGCCGGCACGAGAAGGGCCGCCTTGCGGGTTGCATCAGCCGCGACGGTGAGCTGAACCTGAAACGGCAGCACAAACAGGCAGATGAAACCGGCAATGAGCGCCAGTGCCCAGAAAACGATCGCATCGGGCTGTATCGCCAGGATTGCGCCGATCGCGGTGGCCAATAACGCACAAAACGTGAGAACCCACATATAGGACAGTCGCGCGGAAAATGCGGTTGCGACTGCAGCTCCGACAACCTGCGTGACAAGATTGACCGAAACGATCAGACCGGCAACCTGTGCCGATATGCCCGATGCGTCCGCCAGGGGCTCGAGGAAAGCCCAAAGCGAGCCGATAAACATGTAGAAAAAGAAGATGGATAGAAGTGCAATGATGGGTTTCACGCGCAGGAGGCCGCTATTGCCGTCATCTTCGGGCCTGGGCAATGTGCCGAATTCACGCGGCATCCAGAATGCGGCTATCGCGGATACGGCACAGACAATCGCCAGCACAATGAAGCCACCTGTTGAGCCGTGAGAGCCAATGACAAAGAGGGCCATGAGTGCTGCAAGAAGACTCTGTGCAACAGTCTGCATCGTTACAAAATAGCCACCATAGAGGCCAGGACGACGCGACCGCGCGATCAGTTCAACGGAAAAGGCCACGAGCCCGCCTTCCGCACAGCCTGCAATACCGCGCCAGAGAATGATCGCATCGGGTGTTGCCGCAAAGGCTGTCAGCACATTGAGCACGGCTGTCAGAAGCAGCAAAACCGCCGCCTTTACGCGCAGATAACGTGAATTGATGACAAAGGCGGCGAGGATCGACCCGATCCCGATTGCCAGAATTTCCACTGTCGCTGCAAGTGCGAGTTGATCGAAATTCACCCGCGCCTCTGAAAGAAGTGCGCCAAGCAGAACAGGTTGCAATCCGAGAACGAGGAGAGCCGCAGAGCCGGCCCAAAGCGTGGCCACCTGTGCCGGGCGGCTGGGGTTTCCCACCAGCCAGCGACTGTCAAACATGTCTTCGCTCATGCAATGTCCCCTTTGCAAAAACTGACATACTGTCATATTTTTGAAGCATTGACCTGACGGTCTGAAAAGTCAATACGGAATTTGTGAGTGGCTAAGAGGTGGGGACAACGCAGTGACGTCAACAGAAAAGCCCTTAAGGCGCAAACCGAAGCAGGCGAGAAGCCTGAACCGTGTCGGCGACATATTGGAGGCCGCCCTTGGCCTGGTCGGCGAAAAGGGCATAGCCGCGCTCACCATGCGTGAAATCGCCACCGTCAGCGGCATGCCATTGGCCTCTGTCTACCAATATTTCCCCAATAAATCTGCAGTCATAGCAATGCTTTACAGCCGCTATGCAGAAGAAACGCGCAACCATGTCGCCAGGGAGCTTGTTGGGCTGAACAGCGTGCATGATATCCTGCCCGCAGCCTTTGCCGTGATTGATGATTACTACGAGCGCTTTTCCAATACCCCGGCGGTGCAGGATCTGCTCAATGCGGTTCAAGCCGACAAGGCTTTGCAGAACATGGATATCGAAGCGACCCGAAAACAGGCCGCGCTCTTCATTGAATCGACGCATGAATTTATCTCCAAAGATAAGCTGGAAGCGTATGGGCGCGCAGTGCACCTGCTGTTTTTCCTTGCCGGGGGAACCGTGCGTCTCGCGATGATGGTCGAGCCTGAGGAGGGCAAACGATTTATCGAAGACTACAAGAACCTGGTCCGAGCACAGCTTGCCCCCTTCGGTGGGTAATGCCGCCGCGCAGCCGTTTATGCAAATGCGCCATGCGGCGCTTTTCAGGCCGCGCTCGCAATTGCGATTGAAAAGCCCAGATGGGTGAGATTGTGCAGCAATTGGTCTGCACCAAAGAGCCACCAGAACATCGGGTCGGTGTGAGTGACGTCCAGCCGGCGCGTGGCGACCGCCTTGATCCGGTCGATGCATCCATGGATGATAAAGTCCGCCAACATCGCCATCACCGCAAACTTCGGGGCGAGCGCAGTGAAGATCAAGCCAGTCAGCAATGCATGAACACCTGCATGCGCGACAAGTGGCACCAGCCAACGCCGCTCTGCTTCCTTGCCCACGATCATCCAGGTATTTTGCAGAACAAAATCAGCCAGAAAATGTTTGGCGAGAAACAACATGACAGAAACTGCCAGCCATAAGGCTACAGAATGCGCCGAAAATGCCGTCATCACGTCTCCCATTGCCACCGCCTCCAAACATATTCACGTTCTTCTACGGCAGACTATTCGCAAACCCGTTGAGATCAAAGATCAGGATGAGAAACCGCATAAGATACGCGTTATTGCTGCGGGTATGCGGTGCAGACCGTATGAGCGCAACAATTCAGCAGTAGCATTTGAAGTCCTGGCGTTCTAAGTAGCCGGAATAACCGGGAGGCTGTGCCGGGGATGGAATGCTCCGGGCCGAAAGCAATGCAAAAACGAGATTAAGGTTGGGTTGAAAATATGAAGATCGCAGTAGCCGGGTTGGGATATGTTGGTCTCTCGAATGCCATTCTTCTGGCACAGAAAAATCAGGTCATCGCCGTCGATATTTCGCAAGAACGCGTGGCATTGGTCAATGACCGCAAATGCCCGATTGTCGACAGCGACATGGATATTTTTCTGCAGAACCGCGCGCTCGATCTGACCGCGACAACGGACCCGGAGCTTGCTTATCGGGACGCTGAATATGTGATCGTCGCCACACCCACCAACTACGACCCGCACACCAACAATTTCGACACGTCGTCTGTCGAGGCCGTCATCAAAACGGTCATTGGCCTCAATCCGCGGGCAACGATCGTGATCAAATCGACAATTCCGGTGGGCTATGTCGAGCGGGTATCCGCGATGCTGCAAACCGATCAGGTGATCTTTTCACCGGAATTCCTGCGCGAAGGCAAGGCGCTCTATGATAACCTGCACCCGAGCCGCATTGTCGTTGGCGAACAGTCGCAGAGAGCCAAAATCTTTGCCAACCTTCTGCTGGAAGGCGCCGAGGACAAGGATGTGCCGCTGCTCTTCACTGGTCCGTCTGAGGCGGAAGCAGTCAAGCTTTTTGCCAATACTTTTCTTGCCATGCGCGTCGCGTTTTTCAATGAGCTGGACAGCTATGCGCTTTCACGTGGCCTGAACACGCGCGATATTATCGAAGGCGTCTGCCTCGATCCTCGCGTTGGCTCGCATTACAACAACCCGTCTTTTGGTTACGGCGGCTATTGTCTGCCCAAGGACACCAAGCAGCTGCTTGCGAATTATCTCGATGTGCCGCAAAATCTTGTCTCGGCAATCGTTGACGCCAACAGGACGCGCAAGGATTTCCTGGCTGACCAGATCATTGCCAGACGTCCAAAGCGTGTCGGCGTCTATCGCCTCGTCATGAAAGCAGGCTCCGATAATTTCCGCCAAAGCTCCATTCAGGGCATCATGAAGCGGATCAAGGCCAAGGGTATCGAGGTGATCGTGTTTGAACCCGCTCTGAAGGAAACGGAGTTTTTCGGTTCGCGCGTTGTCACCGATATCGACGCGTTCAAGGAAAATTCCGAGATTATCGTCACCAACCGCATGTATCCCGAACTGGGCGACGTAAAAGACAAGGTCTTTACCCGCGACCTGTTCGGGGCGGATTGAAGCCTCCCACGCTCAAGCGGCATTCGCAAAGATGCCGCAGCCATTGCCATGGGATTGGCTGTGTTGGAGAAAGAGAACCGACAGACCAAGGCTCTTGGCCAGTTTCAGACCCTGCGCTTCCCCCAGCACCATCATGGCGGTTGCCCAGGCGTCGGCGTGCATACAGTCGGCGGCAATGACCGTTGCCGATGCGGGAGAAAGCGTAAGCGGCCTCCCAAACTTGGGATCCATCGTGTGGGAAAGCCGCCGCCCTCCAATATCGACCCAATGACGGTAGTCGCCTGAGGTCGCAACGGCTGCATCCTGCAACACAATGATGGAATGCGCGCCGCGGGTTTCCAGATCAGGTTCCTCCACGGCAACCGTCCAGCCGTTCCCGTCAGGCTGGCTGCCAATGGCACGAAGCTCTCCATCAATGGCAAAGAGCCCAGCTTCCAAACCAAACCTGGAAGCGGTCTCCGCAAGCTGGTCCACACCATAGCCCTTTGCAATTCCATTCAGGTCAAATCGCATCTCGGCATGTTTGCGGGCGCGCCGGTTGGAAAGATCAAGCTCCAGCATCTCATAAGCCGGATTGCGCCTGGCAAGGCGTGCTGCCTGAATTCGGCTTTCGCATGCGTCCTCCGGCCCGAATCCCCAAGCAGAAACGGCGTCGCCCATCCCGATATCAAAGGCGCCGCCGGAAGCCTGGCCGATCTTGAGGCCGGCATCCAATACGCTCATCAGGTGTTGCGGTAGCGCGATCCATTCAAGCACGCCAGCGCTGTTGAGCCGATTGAGCGCGCTGTCCGGTTTCCACAGAGACATCTGCTGATCGACGTCAAAAACCGCCTGCGCCAGAGCCTCACGCAACGCAGCCACGTCAAATGATGGGGGGCTATGAAAGAGGGCAGACCAACGCGTTCCCATCGTTTCACCATTCAGCGTTTGGCGGGTCATATCAGTAAACGTCTTCTGCATAGCGTCCCTCAGCTTTCAATGTTGCAAGACTTGGACCTGCAGGCGCCAGAACATCGGTCAGCGCATCGGCAACACCGGCGGCCATTTCGCGCCCTCCACACACGAGGATCTGCCCACCCGCTGCAATGAGCTTGGTCAATTTCGCAGCGTCAGCACGCAATAGATCCTGAACATAAGCCGGTGTTGCGCTGCGCGAGAACGCCGTCGATACGGATGCAAGGCGACCTTCTTTCTGCCAGCCGTAAAGCTCCTCGGCATAAAACGCATCACTTGCCGGATGGCGCGTCCCGAAATAGAGGTGCATCGCGCGGTGTTTTTGATTGGCGCGGGCAAAACCAGCCAGCGGACCGATGCCGGTTCCAGCGCCAATCAGGATCACAGGCTTGCGGCCGCGTTGAGGGCGGAAGCCCGGATTGGCGCGCACGAATGCGGTAATGCTGTCGCCGGGTTCAAGCGCAACCAGTTGCCCTGAGCAGAGGCCACCCGCATGCTTGCGCACGCAGATTTCCACAAAACCGTCTTTCGAACCGGAAGCCAGCGAATAATAGCGCGGCAGTTGAGAACCTTCCGGTACGACTGCAATGAGGTCGCCGGCTTCGAAACGCGGGAAACCCTGTCCCAGGAACCGCTTCCAAAACGAGTGCTTCGGCAAAGCAAAACGCAGGATGGATGTCGCTGCCTGGACGCTCGCGCCGTAGTCGCGTTTCGAGATCAGTTCCATCTGCCAGGTGCGCGGCAAAACGGGCACGTGGTTGAGCTCGAAATCAAGCCTCAACTTTTGAGCCAGCACCCGCCCCCAACGCGCAAAATCCTGCGGCGACTGGCGATCCACGGTGTCGAAAGGGACAAGTGATGACCAGCCCTTGGATTCAGCGGCGTCCGCGATATCCTTTGCAAAGCCGCAGAAGGCCGGAAAGCTGCGATCACCAAATCCGAGAATGGCAAGCGAAAGCCCACGCTTCACCGGCATCCTGCGAAACGTGTCGAGAAAACCCGCTGCCATGCTTGGCGCTGCACCATCGCCATAGGTCGCCGCCATCAGCACCACGCGTTTTGCCTTGGGCCAGTGCTCTGGGTTGAAGGCGGTGATGGGACCGACATGGACACGCAACCCTGCTGCCGACAATGCCGATTGAAGTGTTTGGGCAAAGGCCCAGGTCGTGCCGCTTTCACTGGCAACGAGGACGATCGTGTCGGCGTCTGCTGCAGCAACGCTTTTGATCTTCTGGCGGCCCCGCCCCTTGAGCCAGATGAGAAGTCCGGTCCAGCTGAGCACAGGCGTGACAAGAGCACTGAGGCCAAGGATGACGCCGAGCCAGGCAAGTCCACGGCCCGTATGCAGCATCGTTGCCAGATGCGATGCTTTATCGATCCAATTGGCATCGCTCCAGGCCAAGAGCGTGCCATTGCCCTGGTCGATATAACCTTCACCGTCTGATGTCTTGAGCCGGAATGCATCTGTGGAATCGCCCGCCAGGGGAAAGGTCAAGGACCGAAGCGCATCGACCGGCGTCTGCTGCAGTAGCGCAATCTTGCCCGGTGCCATGCCTGTCTGACCGCTGACCTCGGTGGGAAACAGCGGTGCGGGCGCGCCTTGCGGCAGAACATCAAATGTCGCCGCCACCATCCAGAGGCCGGTCATGGAGGAAAGCAACAGGCCGGGCAGGGCAGCCCGCGATAGAATGGCATGCAGGCGACCGTCTCCGGTCCCGCGCGTGGGCTTGAAGATCAAGCGCCACCCGCCGGCGCGCCGCGCCAGCATGAACAATCCGGCGGTGGATAGGATGAGCATGGAAACCGCACCAAAGGCAACCGCATAACGCCCATTGTCATCGAGGAAAAGGGACCGATGGAGGTTGATCAGCCAGCGTTCGACGCCGGATTTCTCAGTCGTTCCCAGTGCCGCACCCGTCGCCGGATCGATAGCAGACGAGACAGGCGCATCGCCTTTGAAATAATAGGCGGTGATCTGCCCGGAAGGTGCACGTCTGATCTGCTCCACCGTCGGTTCATTGGCCTTGATGCGTTCAGCAAGTGTTGCCACGCTGATATTGCCTGCAGACGGTGTGTTGAGCGCATCGGATACGGGGAAGATCGACAGCGCCGCACCGCTGACTGTGATAACAATCAGCAAAAGGGCGGCGATCAACCCGAACCAGCGGTGGAGCGATCGGATCATGACGTAAGCCTCCGGGATTTAACGCGCAAATGAGAAATTGGCGATGTACCGGCTGCCCGATACGGCCTTGCCTGCGCCCGCCGACGTCAGCGGCACGACGATCTCATTGGGGCTATCACGCATGTCTTCCACGGCTGCATCGATATGCAGCTGATAACCGGCATCGAACAGCGTATCGGCGAGATCAAGCGTCACTTTGAGCGTTCTGCCGCTGCCGACGCTCGCCCCGGTGATACCGTTGATTTCGGCGGTGTTTCCGCCCGTTGCGCGATACCAGCCACTCAGGTGTTCATAGTAACGGGTCTTTCCGCCCGCCATCCAAAGGCTGCCCACGTAGCGGCCTTGGGCGTTTGTAACGTAATAGGCGAGATAAGCGCCGTTGCCGCCGTAACTGCGCATCTTCGTCGTCAGCGTAACCTGGGCGGCAGACGCAAGACTTGGAATGGTCAGCGCCGTGGTAACGGCCAGAACGGCCATGAAGGACTTCATGTGAGGTCTCCTTGTTGCAGTCGAGGCAGTCAGTTGGATTGAACAGCAGGCGTGCTGCCCGGATTGAAAAGTCCATTGCTTGGCGGTGTGGCAGACTGCTGCCGGATCATGTTTTTGCCACCGTCGTCATCGTCATCGTCATCATCCCCGCGATAACCATGGGAACCCCGGCGGTCGTCGTCGTCCCCACGGCCGCGGTCATCATCGCCAAACCAGTGGAACCCGACCTGGGTGATTGGGGTGGCTTGAGCATTGTCGTTGCCGATCTCGGCTGTTGGCATTGCCTGCGCAGCACTGCCCGCCAGCAAAAGGGCAAAAGCAGAAGCGGCAAGAAGTCGTGTTTGAAAGGTCATGACAGTCTCCTCTATTGACGTGGGTTTGGGTTCTGGTGGGGTAAAGTTCAGCGATGCGGATGGCCTCTGCGGATTGCGATGATCTGCAGCGTCTTCGGATCGATCTTGGCCTCAAAAGACTGGCCGGTTTCGTCCCTGCCATAGACTTCGTAGCAGCCGTCATCGATCTTGATGCGCTTCAGCCTCCAGCCTTGTGTTTCGGCGAGCGCGAGAACGGCTGAGCGCGGCTGCCATTTGCTGATGGGCACATCGCAATCATCGTCCCATGCCTGTGCGGTTGTTGCTGTTACAAAGGCGAGCAGCAGCGTGGACAAAAAGCCGGTCTTCATGCGTCGTTTCCTCAATTCCATGAGGCCACAATCGGAGACAAAACTGACTGACGCCTGACGCAATCAGCGAAATTGCTTCAGCTTCCCGTAAGGTTTCAGGTAGACTAAAAGGTGGGTGAAAAGAGGCGAAGATTATGCGGGTGCTGTTGATAGAGGACGATTCCGTATTGGGCGAGGCCATTCGCGACCAGATCGCGTCTGATGGTCACTCCGTCGACTGGGCAAACCGCCTTGATAAAGCCGATGACGCGCTGGCCGCCGCTGCTTACGACCTCATCCTGCTCGATCTGATGCTGCCCGATGGCCTGGGTATTCCGTTTCTGAAAAACCTCCGCGGCCGCGGCGAAGTCACCCCGGTGATCATCCTGACTGCCCTTGATCAGGTCTCCGACAGGATTGCCGGGCTCAATGCGGGCGCGGATGACTACATGATAAAGCCCTTCGATCTTGCCGAACTTTCCGCACGCATTGGTTCTGTGGCTAGGCGTTATGCCGGCAATCCCAATCCGCTGATTGTACACGGGCCTCTGCAAGTGGACCTCGCCGCGCGCACTATCCGGCTGAACGGCAAGCCTGTGGTGTTGACGGCGCGCGAATGGGTGCTTTTCGAGGCCTTTTTGCAGCGCCCTGAACAATTGCTGTCCAAAAGCCAGCTTGAGGAGCGGCTTTACTCATTCGAAACTGAAGTTGAAAGCAACGCCATCGAGGTGCATGTCAGTCGCCTGCGCAAGAAGCTTGGTGCACACGTCATCGAAACCGAACGCGGTCTTGGCTACCGTTTGGGCCACCCATGAAATTTGGAAATTCTCTCCAGGCCCGGCTTGCCCTGGTTGTCGGCCTGTCAGTGACCATTCTTTGGCTGCTGGCCGCAGCCGTAACTGCCCATCTCGTGGGCGAAGAAATGGAAGAGGTTTTCGACGACGGGTTGAAGGCAACGGCCCAGCGTATCCTGCCCATTGCCCGCCACGATCTGCGCGAAGGCATCAGAAGGCACAGACCGCCAAAAGACGATGATGATGAGGAGGAGCTGGAAAACAATCTCAGACGCAGCGGTGATCGCGAAGCCCGCTATGGCGAGGATGTCACCTTTCTCGTGCGCAATGCGCAAGGCGATGTGCTGCTCACGTCTGGCGATGTCGATCAGTCCATCTTTCCGCCCTATCAGAAAGACGGTTTCCTTCGCACACAAACGCATCAGCTTTACTATGAGGCCGCAGGTAGCGGCGGTCTGACAATTGCGGTGGCAGAACCCCTGGAGCAGCGCAAAGAGATCGCCTCCAAGATGCTGCTCGGTTTGCTCCTGCCTCTGATCATCGTCATCCCGGTCAGTTTCTTAGCGATCATTCTGGGTGTTCGTCTCTCGCTCAACCCCATACGCGCTTTTCGCCAGGATCTGGCAGCCAGGAGCGCACAAGACCTTTCTCCGCTTGCCGATGATCGCCTGCCGCGCGAATTGCGCCCCATTTCGCAGGCCGTGAACCAGCTTCTCGACCGCCTCAGAGCCGCCTTCAATGCAGAGCGTGCTTTCGCCGCCAATGCCGCCCATGAGCTGCGAACCCCGGTCGCCGGTGCCATCGCCCAGGCCCAGCGCATACAGACAGAGACGCAAGAAAAGCAGTCCGCTCAGCGTGCTATCGAGATCGAGGCCACGCTGAAGCGGCTGATGCGTATGTCGGAAAAGCTCATGCAGCTCGCCCGCGCCGAAGGCGGGCGTTTGAGAACCGATGAGGCTTCAGACATCTGCGTGGTGCTTCGCATGATCGCCGGCGATTTTGAAAGAGCAGGTGAGGGCAGGGTGCGGCTGCAAATGCCCGAGCATCCGGTCTACACCACCATCGACCCCGACGCTGTCGGCATCTTGTGCCGCAATCTGATCGAAAATGCTCTGAAATATGGCGCGCAGGACAAGCCGGTGGACATGGTCCTGACGTCGGAAGGCACTTTGCGGATATCCAACGCCGGCCCGCAACTGGCACCGCAGGAAATGCAAAGGCTCCTGAAACGCTTCGAACGCGGCACCGGAAAAGTCGCCGGCAACGGTCTGGGTCTGGCAATCGTGAAAGCCATTTCCGACCGCGTCGGCGCCGAGGTGACAATCGCATCACCGAGGCATGGCCACGAAGACGGCGTAGACGTGTCCGTCCACTTGCCGCTCTAGTCATCTGGACCTGAAGCCAACTTCAGGTCCAGACGACTAGCTCATCCAGTTTGGTTGGCTATTAAAATCCCTTCAAACCAGCATGTTTCCGGTCTCAAGCGATCTTGGATACCACCTTTCTGAACTGGGTTTTGGGCATCGGTCGATGTGGCTTCATCGCCGGAAATTATCTCCGCTTCGGAGCGCCGAGACGGGAATAAGGCGAGGGCAGCTTTGCGCTGATTTTTGCGGACGTTTAAGCTCGGAAACCCGGAGGCTGTAGGCAGACATTTCCGCTACCCATGTGCCGGTGAAAATGTACGCATCTTTGCGCTTGCCAGAGCGACACATTTCGGGCTTTCTAAATCGACTATTTTGGCTTGGTCTTGTGCCCTTGATAACTGGTTTTCTGTGGGCTTTCGTGGAGGGCAGAAATCGTGTTTGTTTCTTTGAGGTCGGGCGATTTCGAAGAAAGCAGGCGTGTTGAAGCATTTCAGGACGCTGTAGCCCATATTGCCAAACTGGAATTTACGCCAGACGATCTCGAGACATTTCGGTCCGAGACGACGATAACGATCCTTCCCAATCTCATTATCGGCCATGGCAGGCACTCAGCCTCAACCGCCATTCGCACCGCGCAAATGGCAGCGGACATGGAGGATAATGTGATGTTCCATATACCGCTTTCCGGTGGATATTCGATGCAGCAGGCAGGTGGGGTTCAATGGGAACTTCAGGTTGGGTCTGTCTATCTGGATCCAAACGAAATTCCCGGTGTGGTCAAATTTTCCGGCGACCAGACAGATGCTTTTTATGTTTCTATTCCACGCGCATTTTTGACCCCGGCGACTTCAGGGCTCAACGCGTTTATGCAACAAAGCTGTGCTCTCACACCGCAGTGGCGGCTCTTTCGTGATTATGCAAGAAGCCTGCACAATGAGGCTGGTCACCTCCACTCGGAAGACCTGCAACTATATGCAACGCATTTGCAGGATCTGGCTTTGGCGGCCCTCGGCGCCAATCGCGATGCCCATGAACTGGCGGCAGGCAGGGGTGTGCGCGCCGCGCGGCTGAAAACCATCAAAGCTGACATCGAACAGCGTTTGACGCAAGCGGACTTGAATGTCGAATCCGTTGCTAGACGCGAGGGGGTGAGCCCCCGCTATATTCGTGGGCTTTTTAAAAGTGAGGGGACATCCTTCAGCGACTATGTTGCCCAGCAACGGCTTCTGCTGGCGCACAAGATGCTCTGCGACCCCGCATGCAGGCATCTCAACATTTCCCAGATTGCGCTTCGCTCCGGGTTTGGCGATTTATCTTGGTTCAATGCCCGCTTCAGACGGGCCTTTTCCATGTCGCCCTCAGATGTAAGGGCAACGGTATTTCCGCGTTAAGCAGTTCCGATTACCCCGCATAATAGTTCCTCTCTCCCCAAGACAACACCTGCTTCCTTCCCATATTTTCGCCTGAAAGACGCGTTGTCGGCAGCCGCCAGCGTTGAATTCGAGGATTTTACATGTGGGATTTCAGCATCGCCCGTTCTTTAGGGCTGATGGCGCGAACCGCGCCTTACATCACTTTTCGCATAATTGTCTATTTCGGTATTGCCTGCATTTACATAGCGGCCACAGGCGCAGGTGCAGGCATCGGTTTTGGGGTCGGCCAGTTTGGCGATGAGGACTTCCTGGCCTCCAGCACGGTTTTGGGCGGTGCCGTCGGTTTTGGTATTGTTGCCGCAATACTCTATTTCCTGCGCGAATATATTCTCTATATTCTCAAGGCGGGACATATCGCGGTTCTTGTTGAATTGCTCGACAGCGGTACGTTGCCCAATGGCCAGGGGCAGATAGCGTATGGCAAAACCGTCGTGCAGGAGCGCTTTGTTCAGGCAAGCGTGCTGTTCGGGCTAGACCAGCTCATCAAGGGCGTGATCAACGCAATTACAGGTTTGCTGGAAGGTATTGCAAGCATCTTGCCCATACCCGGCCTGGAGCAACTGATCAGCTTTTTCCGTGCCTTTCTGAAAGTGGCTGTGGGCTTTGTCGATGAAGTCATTCTGGCCCATGCCATTCGCACGCGGGCGGATAATCCCTGGTCTGCGGCCGAGGAGGCTTTGGTGCTTTACGGCCAGAACTACAAAGCCATGCTGAAGAATGCTGCCGTTATTGCAGTCATCAGCTATGGGCTGGCCTTCATTGTGTTCCTGCTCATGCTCGCGCCAGCAGCGGGTCTGGCATACCTGATGCCCGGCGGATGGAGTGCGGGCGGTATCGCTTTTGCCATACTGTTTGCCTGGGCAGTCAAAGCCGCTCTCATCGAACCCTTTGCCATATGCTGCATGATGCAGGCCTTTTTCCATGTGACGGAAGGTCAGTCACCCAATCCGGAATGGCGCGCCAAACTTGCGTCCCTTTCTGCAAAATTCAGAGACATCGGCAACAAGGCGGCACATTGGGTGCCTGCCCGCACCGTAAACGCAACCTCCCAACCAGAGCCAACGGCATGAGGCACAATATGAAGAAGATTTTCGCAGCGCTGGTCTTAAGCGCGAGCATGTCCCCTGTCGTCAATGCCCAGCAGGCGGACAAGGCAACCGTTCTCATTTTGGATGCCTCCGGCTCCATGTGGGGGCAGTTGAGCGAAGGGCGAACCAAAATAGAGGTGGCGCGCGATGTACTTGGCGGGTTCTTTTCGTCGCGCGATGCGACAGTTCCGCTGGGTATTATCGCCTATGGCCACAACAGGAAGGGCGATTGCAGCGACATTGAAGTGCTGGCCCCGGTCGGGCCCACCGATACCGCCTCAATGTCGGCACGCCTTAATCAGTTGAACCCCAAAGGCAAAACGCCCTTGGGACAATCTCTGCGAATGGCGGCGGGTCTAATACCCAGGACATCAGAAGAAGCCGACATCGTGCTTGTGACAGATGGGTTGGAAACCTGCGACGTTGACCCCTGTGCGGTTGCAGATGAACTGGTGGGCGAAGGCATCAAAATTCGCGCGCATGTGGTGGGCTTCGGCCTGAAGCCGGAAGAAGCGGAAGCACTTTCCTGTGTGCCCGAAAAAACGGGTGGTTTGTTGCTGACGCCGCAATCCGGCCAGGAGCTTGCCGAAGCGCTGGTTCGCACAACCGCACCGGTGCCGCAAGTGTCCGGGCCAAGCCTCACCTTCTTCGAGGGTGATAATTTCAATGGTCAATCTTTTGCAGTGCCGGGGGACACCCCGAATTTCGACAGCATTCCCTTCGAGCCCGGGCTCGATGGTGATGCGAACGATTCTGCCTTTAGCGCGCGAGTGAAGGGCCGTTGGCTCATTTGTACCGATGCCGATTATCAGGGCAAATGCCGCGTGGTGGAAACCGACTTACCGACGCTGGGTGACTTCAACGGTTCTGTCAGTTCGGCACGTTACCTCGCAGACGAGCCGGAGCCGGTCAAACCCAAAGCAGGCATGACCAATCACGGACCTTATGCACTTGGCACAGCGTGGATTGATCTTGGTGTTTCAGCGGAAGGTTCCGAAACCGGGGGAGCGGCTCTGGCCTTGCGCCTTTACCCGCTGAAGGGTGGCGATTCCATCACCTATTCCACGGTTGAGGGAACCCTTGGCGCCAAGAGTGCCGCCATCAATCTCGACCAACCGGGCCGGTTCATTCTTCGCCTCGAAACATGGGGCGGTGAGGTTCTGGATGAAATGGAGATCGAGGCCCAGCCGGATCCTGAGGTGACCATTTCCATTCCCAAAGTCACCTATGCACCCGGTGCGCCCGTTGAAGTGTCAAGCAGAGGCAGCCAGCTTCTGGGTGACCGTATCGAAATCTGGCGCGGCGATGAGCGCATTGATTGGGGATTCACGCTTGGCGAACTGGCCGAGGGCAAGCAGATCGTCGCTCCTAACGAACCGAACGACTATGATCTGGTCTACACCGGCTACGACAGTTCGGGCGAAATTGTCGAGAAGGCGCGCGTGTATCTGCCAGTTGGTGTGGGTTTCGAAGAGTCCCCAAATTTGCAAAAAACCGAAGCTGGCGATGGTGACGGCCATGGCCCCGACGACGGGGCGGACGGCAAGCCCTGGGAAGACTACGCTTTCACATGCCTCGGCGAGCAAAATTGCGAACTGAGGGATGAAGAAACCGGACTGTTCTTTTTCCTGCCAGCAGGCTGGGTCGCCGATCAACCCTCAAACGCGCCGATGACTGCGGGGCAGGCCGCGAGCGGTGCGCCGCTTTCCAATCCATATGTGGAATTCTGGCAAGCAGGTGGTAACTTGCATCATATCATTCTCAACCCGCACCAGTGGATTGACGACAACGGTCCCTGCGTTATCACGCGCGCCGGGCAGCTCTGCCTTTGGCGCAATGACAGCGCGCCCGATGACCCCGCCGCATATAAGGCGCTTGAAACGTTGCAGACGTGGATGACGACCGGCCACGTCATCCGCCGTTGCGGTGACGAAGACTGCGACTTTTCCCATCCGAACCCGCCCATTTCCGGAAAGATGCCGGCACTCTGGTCTGTTGAGGCTGCGCGCCCGTTGCCTGATGGGCGTCTATCAACATGGTTCTTTGATCGCGACCGGGCAGGTAATTTCAAGCTGATGGGCCTGAACCAGCCGAATGGCGAAAATTGCCTTGAAATCCAGCCTGGTGACGAAATCTGCGAATTCACCCCCTACATTTCGACACGGGAGGCAGAATTGATCCGCGCCAATCTCAAAGCCAACGGCACCGCGAAGACCCTTTCGAAAACGATGACGGCGGACCAGGTGCTTGACCTCCTGGCTCCGTCACGCATTCCGGCACCTTCACTTGATTGAGAGACCTGAAACCATGTATCGCTACCTGACACTTTTTGCTCTTTCCTGCCTTGGCACAGTCATGGCTTCCACCGCTTGGGCTGCCCCTCTGGGAGAAAAGGCGATCGTCGCAGATTGCTATGGCACCGGCGTAAATTTCTATCTCTCCTCTCATCCCCGAGATCAGCTTGCTATCTCCTCTGTCGAGGTATTTGGTATCGCACCACCATCTTCTCCCGACGCGATATTCGTTGTCGACCGTAGGACAAACACCTACCGTTGGGATAGCCGCCCGCGCAGAACGATTGCGCGTGAGTGCGGAAGTGAGAACGACGAACTGGCGCTGTTTCAGGGTATCCAGCCGAAATCCGGTCTGTGGCAGGCAAAACTGGGCGAAACCAAGCTGACCGGTTGCCCCTCCATGATGCAGCAGGCTTTCCCCAAATCACCGGGTGCCTTGCCGGCAGAATGGAAGACGCCGCGCCGTGTGGTTTTCGAGGTTCCTTTCCATCCCGATCAACTCGAAATGACCCGGAGCTTTGAAGCGGGCATGAAAAGCAAAGTCGTTTGGAAGCAGGTTGCAGACGACACATGGCAGACAGAGGTTTTTCCGGAACTTTTTGGGCAACTTTCCGCTGGTGAGGGCAAAGGCAGCAAAATGACATGGCGGCTGGCGGTCAAGGATGAGGGCCGCATCGAGCACGACACGACCCTGAGCATAGTGCTTCCCGCAGAAGCCGCCGCCGCGCTTGGCGCTGGAAAAGACTGCCGCATGACCAGCCACAATATCTGGCAGCGTGTCGGGGAATAAGCGCGAAAAGAAAACAACGGTGGTCTGTTTCATTTTTGGCGGTTGCCGGCCAATCCTGCGACGTCAAAGCCTACAAAGATCGCAAGCGTATAGAGAGAATGTTCTCAAGCAGTCTCGCTGCATAGCCACGCGATACGACAAGACCTGAAAATCTTACGAGGCTTTGCTGTCATGGGCAGCCGCAAAATTTGGCTGCCGCACTCTGGCAACCGGACATAAGAAGATTCGCCTCTATTCGCTTCTTCTCAAAAAGCCTGATCGAGTTCTTCGAGCGGCTTGAGAGTATTGTCGTTTACAACATAGGATATGGCTTTTCGTTCGATTTTGCCGGTTTTATTGAAGCGAAAGATGCCCGTTGTTCCAGTGAAGCCCTTTGGCGAGGTCAGGGTTCGTGCTGACAGGGCGGATTTTCCATTTGCTCGGATGAGACCGGAGACGAGAGCTACAGCATCATAGGAAGTGGCGGCGTAATTGTTGATCGCATAACCAAATTGCGAGCCAAACCTTGCCGCGACGCCTGCGAGATTGTCTCGCTGGAAGGAGGTAACCAGTGCGCCATTTGCTTCCGGCAAAGTGTATGCGGCGCTTGGCCAGTCGCTGGCACCGATGAGTGTGATACCGGGGTTGGCCGTCTTGATTGTCTTGATGACGGCAGGTGTTGCTGCGGTATTTCCGGAAATTAGGGCCGCGTCGGCATTCTTGATCGCAGACTTTGCCTTAGCCAAACTTGATGCCGCCGCTTTAATATCAGCAGGATAGCGAAGAATTTGCACGACACTTCCGCCAGCCGAAACAATTTGTTTTTGCAGCGTTCCGACGAAGTCGGCGGGGTAGCCATCTTCAATGACAAGGACAAAAGATTTCTTGCCTGCAGCCACCGTTGCGGCAATTGCCATGCGTTCTTCGGCGGCCAGATCCACAGCCATGCCATAGATATTCGCGCCCTGAGATGAACTGGAACTTGTGAGGTTGAAGATTGGCGGGAGGGCTTTTTTTGCAGTCAGTTCAACACTAAGCGAGGCCGGCAAAAAGCTGATCAGCGCTACGGGTTTCGACGCAAGGGCTGTCTTGAACACTGTTTGTGCCTGGCTTGGTTCCAAAGGCACAGACACGACATTAAGCCGCGTATATTTGCCGCCAAGATCATTGACGGCAAGTGCTGCGCCATCACGCACAGCCCGCTCGTCCGCAGATAAATTGCCATCTGCTTCTACGGGAAGAAGCAAAGCAATTTCGTTTTCACCATTTCCAATGACTTCGCTTGTGTTCCCGGCAACGGGTGGGGCCGGAGCTTCAATCCCTTCGGCCAGTTTGCTGGCATCGGACTGGCACCCGCCAAGCAAAAACCCGCTTAGCAAGAGCATTGCAAATGCCTTGTCAAAAACAAACCTTCCAAAAACCGTCTTTTGCATGGTTACCATTCTCTCAATTTCGCGCCGTTAATTAGAGCAACCTGCTTCACTGGATCTTTTTCTCTCTTTGCTAAACTTCTCATCAATTTGGAGAAACGGCAAAATGAAGAACAATAAGAAAGCCATTGCCGCATTGATTATGGGCCTTTCCGGCCTGTTTGCATCTGAAACGGCGGTGCAAGCGGGACAACTGGCATCGCTCACCGCCCAGTACAAGGCGGCAGAAGCAGGAAACAGCGATCCCGTCAAAACGGCATCGGTTTCGCATGCGTCGAACAGGCAGATAACCGCCAAATCCGCCAACTCGCCCGGTGTTTTCGGCAGCGTCGCTTTGCCTATTGGCAAGCTTCCAGCGTTGAAAATGTTCGCGTCTGCCTGGAACGAGATTAGCGCCAACTCTGGCCGGGCTATCGTTTCGAAAGCTTCCTATCTGCCACAACCCTCGCTGCGCGATCGCATGATTGCGATCAATGCCAGCGTCAATCGTTCCATTCGCTACCAAAGCGACGCGACGCTTTATGGAGCCGCCGATCATTGGGCGACGCCCGATGAGACGCTGTCCAATGGCAAGGGCGACTGCGAGGACTTCGCCATATTGAAGATGGCGCTTCTGGCCAAAGAAGGTGTTGCTCTCTCCGATATGGCACTCGTTGTCGTATTCGACCAAGGACGTGGCCTCTATCATGCGGTTCTCGATGTTCGCGCCGGTGGCCGCCATTTTATCCTCGATAATCTGCATGAAGCCGTTTTGAGCGATCAACAGCTTCCCAACTATCTGCCGCTTTATTCTATTGTAAATGGAAGGGCGTATTTTCATGGGCAGCCAAGAAGCAATGTCAATCTGGCGGCCTACGCAAATGGCATCCAGCCTGAACAGATTCACACTGCGGAAGGTTCAGCTGGCTGAGAGGTTCCCATTTATCCGCGTTCTTCTCAACGTTCGGTCAGCGCTTCCTCACGCGCTTTGTTGATAGGTTTGAGGAGATAGCTCAGGATTGTCTTCTTGCCGGTGAGGATTTCAACGGAGGCGATCATGCCTGGTATAATGGGATAGGACTTGCTGTCGCGGTCGAGTTCGGATTTATCGGTCTTGATCTGCACGACATAAAAGGCCTCCCCACTTTCCTTGTCGACCAGACTGTCGGCCGAGACGTTGGAAACTTCGCCCTCGAGTCCTCCGAAGATCGAGAAGTCATAGGCCGAGATCTTGACGACTGCCTTCTGACCGGGGCGAACAAAAGCAACGTCACGCGGCGATATTTTCGCCTCGACCAATAGTGTATCTGCGGTTGGCACAATGCCCGCGATCATCGATCCGGGCTCGACATAGGCCCCGATTGTATTCACATCGAGTGTGTTGACTATACCATCTACAGGCGAGCGGATATCCGTGCGCCGCACCCGATCTTCTGCCCCTTCAATGGTTTCCTTGACCACGGAAAGTTCCGCCAGCGCCTGCGCCTTGTCGGCAAGAGCTTCCTGTTTCAACTCGATCAGCACTTCGTTGGCCATCAATTCCGCCTCGGCGATCGCGCTCGTAATCCGGGGCAGGCTTTTGGTGAAGACATTGAGCTGACCTTGGAGATCGGTCAACTCGCGCTCAGCGGACAGCACCTGACTTTCAGCTACGAGCTTCTTCTTCAACAGCGGCGACAGCATCTCCAATTGCCGCTCAACACCCGCAATATTGTTCTGCAGGCGGTCAATATTGGCTTTGGCCTCGGCAAGCTCATTGCGCTTTTGCAGGAGCCGGGCATTCAATACATTGGCCTTGTTCGTGTAAGCCTGACGATCAGCCTCAAAGAGGCGCGCTTCGTTGGCGCAGACCTGTTCTGCGACTGAAGCTATGTCTTCTGGGCAGACAAAATCCTTCTCGAGATTACCGGCCTCTTCCAACGACAAGCGGGCGATTTTGGCCCCAAGCGCCCGGGCTCTTGCAACCGCTTCGCCAAGTGTCGATTGCGTTGTAACATTTTCAAGTTGAACCAGGAGATCGCCGCGGCTCACGCGCTCACCCAGCCGGACCGCAATCTCCTGCACGATGCCCGCCTCGGACGTCTGCACCAATTGCGTCTTGGAAACCGGGATTACTTTGCCGCCGCCGCGGGCAATCTCGTCAATCTCAGCCCATGAAGCCCAACTGATAAACGCGGCTATAGACAATCCGATGGGCAGAACCGTCAAACGGGCAAATAGCGGCGGACGCTCGTATATCCTCATGTCCGTGGCTCTTTCACGATTGCAGCTTGCTGAGTGTCGCTTGACGTTGCTTTGGCAATGCTGCCTTGTCTGCGCTCTTGGCTGCTTCCAGGGACGCACCATTGAGCGCTTGCTTTTGCATGGCCGCAATGACCGCCTGTTTGGGACCGTCGGCAATCACCTTGCCCTTGTCGACCACAACCAGACGGTCAACGAGCTCGAGCATGGAATGACGATGCGTTGCCATGACAAGGGTTGTCTCCGGCTTGAGCGCACCCTTTAGGCAATCGATCAGATGTTTTTCGCTTGCAAGGTCCATCGCCCCCGATGGCTCATCCAGAAACAATATCTTTGGCTGGCTCAGCAAAAGACGTGCGATGGTGAGTGCCTGCTTCTGCCCTGTGGAGAGATTGCTACCACGCTCGCCCACCGGCATATCAAACCCGCGCGGATGTGCGGCCACAAACTGGTCCACCCCGGTCATGCTGCAGACCGACAAGATTTCTTCGTCCGTTGCATCTGCCCGGCCCAAAAGCAGGTTCTCCTTCACCGTACCGGAGAAAAGATCAGACGATTGACCGGCAATGGAAACGGCGCGTCTCACCTCCGCGACATGATATTGGCGGATATCCACACCGTCGATCAGAAGCCGCCCCTCTGCAGGTGCATAAAGGCCTCCCAACAAACGTCCAACTGTTGTCTTTCCAGAACCGATCCGCCCGATAATCCCCACTTTCTCGCCCGGTTTAACGGAAAGGGTAAACCCAACGAGAACAGGTTGATCAGAGCCCGGATAAACAAAAGAAACACTGTCGAAAGCAAAGCCGCCTTCCTTGACCTCGCGATTGACAAAACCGGTGGTCGATGGTCGATCTTCTTCCAATTTCATGATGCCGGAAATCGTCCTTAGCGACATCAGCGCCTGACGGAAGCGGGCAATCGTCATGGTGATCTGGCCCATCGGGCCGCCTGCCTGACCCGCCAGCATGACTGTTGCGATAATCGCCCCCATCGGCATATCGCCCTCTTCAAATCTGTAAGTACCGGCAACGACGATGGCGACACGCGATATCTGCTGGATGAAGCCGGACACATGGGACGCGTTCGCCGAGGTCTGCTTGATTTTTTCCGAGGTGCGGCTGGCATTGAGCGAAAGCTCACGCCAGCGCTTGAGCATCGTGGCCTCGGCCCGCAAGCTCTTCAACGTTTCCAGCGTCGATATTGTCTCAACCAAAAGCGCCTGACGCCTCGCGGACTCGTTCGCCGCTGCCACAACGCGCCGTCCAATGCGCGCTTGCGCATAAATGCCAACGGCAATAGAGGCCATCAGCGCGACAGTTGGGATGACCACAAGCCAACCCGCAATCAAGAAGATCACGCCCAGAAAGACAAACACAAAGACACTGTCGATCATCACGCTGATCGTGTTGGAGGTGAAGAACTCGCGTACAAACTCATATTGCGTTATGCGGCTGGCATATTCGCCCGTCGACATTGGACGGCTTGCAAGTGTCGTGTTCAAGACCTTGTCGAAAAGACGTTCGGAAAGACGCAAATCCGCCTGACGGCCCGCATGGTCGATCAGTTCGGCTCGCGCCGTCTTCAAAGTGAGATCGAAGAGATAGGCAAGGCC
Source organism: Rhizobium sp. L1K21 (assembly GCF_024055895.1). Taxonomy (GTDB): domain Bacteria; phylum Pseudomonadota; class Alphaproteobacteria; order Rhizobiales; family Rhizobiaceae; genus Ensifer_A. Next base: position 9,644 of record NZ_JAMXLE010000002.1, on the reverse strand, counting down.
AATACCCAAAGCCAGAACCCAGAGCGTCGGGATAGCCCTGTTTGGCAACACTCGGTCATAGACATTCATCGTAAAAAGCGGTGACCCAAGTGCAATCAGGTTGATCAGCAAAGCCGTTGCAGCAACGCTCATGTAGGACCGCCAGAAGGGGGCAAGCGTGATACGCAACCAGTTGCGCCGCTCAATAATGGGCGCATCGCCAACGCTCGGAGTTTCTTTTTGGTTGCTGTAATGGCTTTCGAACGAATACCCGCCAACAGGTGCAAGCGCCTTGAGATCATCGATTGAGAGCATTCGGTGCGCCGGGGTCACATAACGCCCCATAACATCTGCCCAAAGAAGTGGTAAAACCGAACCGTCGCCCAGGCGTATAATGGCCGGACATTCAAAATCGCCACCTCGGCAGGAACGCGCCGAAATCGGAGCGACATCGAGACCAATCCGCTCCGCGAGACGCTCAACATCGTCCACGTCTTCGCCTGTCAGGGCATCATCGGGAAAGCCGGAAAACAAAACCGTCTCAGACGAGGGCCGCTCGAACCAGATCGCAATCTCGCGAAAGGCCGAACGAAAGTCAGAGCCCGATTTGTCCACTTGCGCGTCTGTTTCCGGCTTTTCATCGGTCTGCTCATTCACCCCGCTCATCGCAGCCAACTCGCCTATTTATCTCTCAAAGGGGCGAGCAGATCAAAAGGCATATTCGCCTTCTGATGTGCGCTAAGCTTCTTGTAGCCGGGATCATCGAGGCTCTTGACCCCAAACTCTTCACGCGCATAAGCACCGGCTTGGGCAACCTGTTTGCCACCCATCGTGTCGCTCAGTTTGCCCATCGCAGCCAGTAGCTTGTATTCGGCAAAAATCGCTGCAACCTTCGAAATGCGCGCCTGGACTGCTGTATTAAACCGCGCGTTCTGGGCATCCAGAACTTCTAATAGTGAGCGGTTGCCCACCCGGAATTGTTCCCTGTAGGATGAGACAAGCTGATCATTTGCATTCGACTGGCGCGAAAGCGTAGCGCTCAAGGCCCCATTGTTCTTGCGTTCGGACCAGGCGGAACGAACCGCTTCTTCAATCGCCCGGTAAGTATCATCAAGCGCCATACGGCTTTCGCCCGAGCGACGAACATATTCCTGTTCTCTGGCAATATCCTTGCCACCGTTGAACAGGTTCCAGCGCGCAACAAGTCCCACCTGATAGGAGTTCGTTCGGCCCGCAGTACCACTTGTGTCGTTTCCGAGCGTAGCCACACCCTCCAGATCAACCTTTGGCAAATATTCCGAACGCGTTCCGCGCACAGCCGCGTCCGCAGCGTCGATATCGGCCCGACCCGCCTTGACTGCCGGTGAATTAGCCCGCGCAATCTGTAACGCATCTTCAACGTTTTGTGGCAGAGATTTGGAGATAGATCCCGGCGTTTTCACCGTGCCAATCGGTTCGCCCACAACCCGTATGAAGCGTGCATCCGCATCTTCCAGCGCCTGAACGGCTTCGACTACACGCGCGTTTGCCGCTTCCAGCCGTTCACGCCCCTGCAAACGATCGGCATCCGTCAGCGCGCCACCGGCAATCGACTGCTCGATGTCGCCAAGCATCTTCTGGTGAAACGCCTTGTTCTCCTGCGCGACACGCACGATCTCGGCCTGTAGAACATATTCCAGATAATATTGCACCGCCTGCAAGGCCAGGTTCTCAGACCGCTCAGCAACCCGGAAAGAAGCGCCATCCACACGCGCCGCCTGACGGTCGACCTCCGCCCGTCTGGCTCCACCGTCAAATAGACGTTGTGTGATCGTCAGCGAGGTATAGGACGGCGTCAGGTTCGTATAGTTGCCGCCCGTTGATGGGCTCAACAGACGCCTTTTGCCATAGCCTGCTTCCAAATCGACGCTTGGCAAGTAGGCACCGCGTGCCTGACGAAGCTCAAACTCAGTCGCCTCGCGGTTCTCGCCCGCCGCCAAAACCTGCGGATTGCTGGAAAGCGTCTTTTGAACGGCCTCCGCCAAACTCATCGCCGACGCGGGCGACAGTCCCAAACTCAAAGCAAGCCCCGTGCAGCCAAGCAGCCCCGATCTTCTCGTCTTCATAATGTTACTCTTCTGTCCCAAGTCATTTTGAAAGCTGGCTAGCCAAACAGCCCGGCTCCTTACACATCGCGCAAACCCCAAAAGCCGGGCGCACATCTATAGCCGCCACTCACGCAACCTCATGCCGCACTCACATCCGTTGTATGATTGCTATCGTCGTAGATCAGGCGAACTGCACCGGTGTAATCCGTCAGCGTCGCCACATCGTGCCCGTCAACGCTCACCACCGTATCGGAACCTTCACTCCTCACGCTCAGATTGGCCGCAGCCTCCGAACCACTCGCCTCATGCCCCAAAACACTCGCCAGCAAAGCCGAAACATCGACCTTGTCGCCATCGCCTGTCAGGTCATAGTCCGTGATCACATCCGCAAGCGACACGTTCGACAACGCATCCGTGTCCAGGACAAACGTATCGGCGCCATTACCGCCGGTCATGATGTTCATGCCTGAAGCGGTTTCCAGAACGTTTGCCAGCGCATTCCCGGTGATTGTGGTTGGAGTAACGGCGGCATCCGTCACGCCACTGGCGCTAAGCGTCACCGTGGCCGTCGATGTGCCCCCATGGCCGTCAGAAATCGTATAGGTGAAAGTATCGGTCAGCGTTTCGCCATTGTTGAGCGCATTAAGCGTCACCGATCCGGTCGGATCATAGGAAATCGTCCCGTCACTGTTCAAAGTTACCGTTGCGCCGTGTTCGCTGGTTGCAGAGACGGCAGTCACTGTCAGCACATCGCTATCACCATCCGTGTCGTTTGAAAGCAGGAGCGCCGTGTCAATCGTGTGAATTGAGTCTTCCGCAAAACTTGCCCCTGCCGGATTGCCGTCGGCATCAAATATCTGCGCCTTGATGCCATAGCCGGACGTATCATCCACGCCTTGCCAGCTTTGCCAGGTGATGACAAAGCCGCCATTGGAAAGCGCTGTTACGCTAGGATAATATTGATTGCTCGTTGTCTCGCTGTTTACGAGGAATTCATCGCCAACCGCGTTGCCGCTGGCGTCATAGATCTGCGCCTTGATGCCATACCCGGACGTATCATCCACCCCATCTTTGCTCTGCCATGTGATGACAAAGCCACCATTGGAAAGTGCCGTGATGGAGGGGACGCTTTGATTCTCATTTGTCTCGCTGTTGACGAGGAATTCGCTGCCGACCGTATTGCCATCGGCATCATACATCTGCGCCTTGATGTCAGAACTTGCTATGTCCATCGTAGCAACACTATTCCATGTGATGACAAAGCCGCCGTCGGAAAGCGCTGTGATGGTGGGATGGATCTGACTGCCCTTTGTTACGCTGTTGACGAGGAATTCGCTGCCGACGGCATCACCATTGGCATCAAATATCTGCGCCTCGATTCCAGTGCTAGATGTATCGGTGGTGTCATAGCTCTGCCATGTGATGACAAAGCCCCCGTTGGAGAGCGCCGTGATTGTGGGTTCAGACTGCTCGCTGGATGTCCGGGTGTTGACAAGGAATTCACTGCCGACAGCATCACCATTGGCATCATAAATCTGAGCCTTGATGCCGCCGGAGGATTTATCTTCAATCAAATCGGTGCTCTCCCACGTGATGACAAATCCGCCATCGGAGAGCGCTGTGATCGTGGGCTTGTATTGATAACTATATGTCACGCTGTTGACGAGGAATTCACTGCCGACAGCATCTCCATTGGCGTCAAATATCTGCGCCTTAATGCTGGTAGCCGACGTGTCGTCGACGCCATCGGCGCTCTGCCATGTGATGACAAAGCCACCATCGGCGAGTGCCGTGATGCTGGGAACGTTTTGATCGCCACTTGTCTTGCTGTTGACAAGGAACTCTTCGCCGACGGCGTTGCCGTTGGCGTCATAAATCTGCGCCTTGATGCCGGTAGCCGACGTGTCGTCGACGCCATCGGCGCTCTGCCATGTGATGACAAAGCCGCCATTGGCAAGGGTAACGATGGCGGGACGATTCTGTGTGCCACTTGTTTCGGTATTGACCAGAAACTCCCCTGTATGGAGGAGCGCCGATAGGTCATCGTCGCTTGCTACCGGAATGGTATTGTCCGTCGCGCCGTTAACCACCAGCGTCGCCGTGTTGGCGACTGTTGTGGTGCCATCGCTGACCCCATAGCTGATGGTCAGCTTGCGGCTTTCGCCATCGTCCAGAGAATCATAGAGCGACGGATCAATGGAAATTCTGCCATCGCCGTTGTCGATGAAGGCAACGCTTGCGCCGAGATCGTCGGTAACGACGATATTGACGACTGCCAGGGTATCGTTGACATCAACATCACTTTGACCGGCCAGAAGATCGATCACCTTCACAGCATCGTCTTCGCTCACCGCACCAGCGTCGATAGCGACGACAACCGGCGCGTCATTGACGCCTGCAACCGTCAAGGTCACCGTTGCACTGGACGTGCCGCCATTGCCGTCAGAGATTGTATACGTGAATGTGTCGGTTAGAGTTTCGCCTTCGCCCAGTGCCTGGATGGTTGCTGCAAGGGTCGGGTCATAGGAAATCGTGCCGTCGCTGTTCAGCGTCACGGTCGCCCCATTCGCGCTGGTGGCGGAAACTGCTGTGACCGTCAGCGAGTCGCCATCAGCATCTGTGTCATTTGCAAGAAGCGTGGATGTCCAGATCGTGTGGACAACATTTTCCGAGGAATTAGCGCTCGCTTCACTGCCATCAGCGTCAAACAGCCGGACTTTGATGCCGGTGCTCGATGTATCATCCACTCCATCCGCGCTCGTCCATGTGATGGCAAAGCCGCCATCGGACAGGGCTGTGACAGTCGGATTCGTCTGATCGCCCGATGTTTCAATGTTGACGAGGAATTCATCGCCAACCGCGTTGCCGCTGGCGTCATAGATCTGCGCCTTGATACCATAGCCGGATGTATCATCTACCCCGTCTCTACTCTGCCACGTGATGATAAAGCCACCATTGGAAAGCGCCGTAATAGACGGAAAGCTTTGATCGCCATCAGTCTCGCTGTTGACGAGGAATTCACTGCCGATAGCATCTCCATTGGCATCATAAATTTGCGCCTTGATGCTAGTGCCAGATTTATCGTCAACACCGTCAGAGCTATGCCATGTTATGACAAAACCGCCATCGGAGAGCGCGGTGACTTTGGATGTGGACTGATCGCCGCTTGTCTCGCTGTTGACGAGGAACTCACTGCCGACAGTATCTCCATTGGCATCATAAATCTGTGCCTTGATACCAGTGCCAGATGTATCGTCAACACCGTCAGAACTATACCATGTTATGACAAAGCCGCCATCCGAAAGCGCCGTGATGCTGGGCTTGCCTTGATCAAGATATGTATTGCTGTTGACGAGGAACTCACTGCCGACAGTATTCCCATTGGCATCATAAATCTGCGCCTTGACACTTCTATGTGACTGATCATCCACAGCATCCGAGCTCCGCCATGTGATGACAAAACCGCCATCGGAAAGCGCTGCGATAGTGGGCGTGTATTGAACGTCATACGTCCTTGTATTGACAAGAAATTCACTACCCACAGGATCGCCGTTGGCATCATAAATCTGAGCTTTGATTCCATATTGGAACCAATCGCCAGCGCTGTTTGAAATATCGTGAGCGCCATCGTTGCTTGACCATGTGATGACAAAGCCGCCATCGGCGAGCGCCGTGATACTGGGAGTGATTTGATAGTCACGTGTCTTTGTATTGACCAGGAACTCTTCGCCGACGGCGTTGCCGTTGGCGTCATACATCTGCGCCTTGATGCTGGTGCCAGATGTATCATCGACGCCATCGGCGCTCTGCCAGGTGACGACAAAGCCGCCATTGGCAAGGGAAACAATGGCGGGCTGATTCTGAGCGCCATTTGTTTCGGTATTGGCCAGAAACTCCCCTGTTTGCAGGAGCGTCGAGAGGTCATCACTGGCTGCTACCGGAATGGTATTGTCCGTTGCTCCGTTAACCACCAGCGTCGCCGTGTTGACGACTGTTGTGGTGCCATCGCTGACCCCGTAGCTGATGGTCAACGTGCGGCTTTCGCCATCGTCCAGCGCGTCATAGAGCGACGGATCAATGGAAATTGTGCCGTCGCCGTTGTCGGTGAAGGCAACGCTTGCGCCCAGATCGTCGGTGACCGTTATATTGACGACCGAAAGCACGTCACCCGTATCGACATCGGTTTGACCGGCGAGAAGATCGAGCGTTTGAACCGCATCGTCTTCGCTGACTGTTCCCAAGTCTATGGCTTGAACAACCGGCGCGTCGTTGACGGCGTTGACCGTTACGGCAATCGTCACCGTATCTGTGCCGCCATTGCCGTCGTCAATGAGAACATCGAACGTATCAGACCCGTTGAAGTCGGCATCCGGCGTATAGGTGTAGCCACTGCCTGACAGGGTGACCGTTCCATGGGACGGATTGGACGAGACGCTATAGGTCAGGCTGTCGCCATCCACATCGCTTGCGACCACCGTGCCGGTGATCGCCGTATCCTCATCGCCCGAGGCAGAACCGTCCGTCCCGACAGGGGCATCGTTGACGGCATTGATCGTTATGCGGCTGGTTTCCGTGACGGTTGTCGTGTCGGTCACGCTTCCGCTCGAAAGCAGGGCCGTATCGCTGACGGTAATGACCGTCGTCAGCGAAAACGTGCCGCTGTAATTGGCCGGCGGTGTCATCGTGATCGCGCCACTGGTCAGAATGCTCGCGACGTCGCCGGCATCGTCAATCACCCAGGTCGCGCCATCCGCATGTCCCAGCGCGAAGGTCGCGCCGGCCGGAAAACCGGACAGAACCAGGCCGGTTACGGTTTCGGAGGAATCTTTCAGCGTGACGCCGATCTCGATCGGGTAGTCCGTATCCTCGGTGCCGCCGGCTCCACTGAAGATCCGCGCGAAGACATCATAATCGCCATCGTGAGTCCCATGCCATGTCACCACAAAACCACCATTGGACAGCGCTGTGACCGAAGGTTCCAAGTCGAGCTGATTGTTGTCCGCCAGATAGTCGCTGACATTGATCTCCTCGGAGACCGGGGCACCGGACTGATCGAAAGCCCTGGCGAAGATGTCGTAGTCCCCGTCATGATAGCCCCACCATGTCACGATGAAGCCGCCATTCGGCAAGGCCGCCACGGACGAGGCGGAGTCGGCGTAAACACTGTCGCTGACGTTGATTTCGTCGGAAACCGCATTGCCCGACGCATCCAGGATCCGTGCATAGACCTCGCGGCTGCCATCCGTGCTGTGCCACGTCACGACAAGGCCGCCATTCGAAAGCGCGGTTATCGCGGGGTCGAAATCATTCCTGTTCGTGTCGGAGATATACTCACTGACATTGATCTCACCGGAAATCGCATTGCCCGAGGCATCGAAGGTCCTGATGAAAATGTCGTTGTCGTTGTCGTTGTTCTGGATGCCCCTCCACGCTACGACGAAACCTCCATCCGACAGGGGCGTCACGCTCGCGTTGGCGTCGTAGGCCGTGCTGCCGATGTCGATTTCGCCGGAGACCGCATTCCCCGTGGCGTCAAACAATTTCGCGCGAAGATCCTGACTGCCACCACTGCGAACCCATGTCACGACAAAGCCGCCGCTCGACAGAGCTGTTAGGGAGGAAGCGGAATCGTCGACATTGTTATCCCCCGCAGTGTCGCTGATATTGATCTCACCAGAGACCGCCCGACCGTCGGCATCATAGATTCGGGCATAGACGTCGCTATCGCCGTCGCGGGCCGCGTACCAACTGATAACGAAACCACCGTCGGCCAGCGCAGTCACCGATGGTAAACTGTCGTCCGCAAAATTGGCCGATGTCGTGTTGCTGACACGGATCTCACCCGAAACCGGCTGACCGCTGGCATCGAAAATCCTTGCAAAGATATCGAAACCACTGCCAAACTTACCGCTCCAGGTGACAACAAAGTCGCCATTGGAGAGTTGGCTGACCGCCGGGTTCAGGTCGCCAAGATTATCGTCCGCCGCATAGTCACTGACATTGATCAGCGGGGCAACGGCCTCGAAGCTCCCCACCACGTTCAACGTGCCGCCATCGGCGACCGGTGCCACGTCAATCGTGACCGTGACCGGATTGCCGTTTGCGGTGCCATCATTGGCGCGGTAGGTGAAGCTGTCGATCCCGCTGAAATTCGCGGCAGGCGTATAGGTGAACGAGCCATCGGTATTCAACACAAGGGTACCATGGCTGACGTTGGAGACGAGGATCGACGAAAGCGCGTCCCCGTCGATGTCACTGTCATTGGCAAGCACGCCCGAGCCTGCCGGAATGACAAGCGTCCTGTCCTCAAGCGTCAAATAGGTGTCGGTTGTGGATACGGGCGCGGTGTTGTCGGTTGCGCCGGTGACAATCAAGGTCGCGGTATTGGCGACGCTGGCGGTGCCGTCCGTTACATCATAGGCGACGGTAAGCCTGCGGCTTTCACCGTCATTAAGGGCATCATATTGCGCCGGATCGATTGAAATCGTGCCGTCACCATTGTTCGTGAAGGCAACGCTTACGCCCAAATCGTCAGTGACCGTTATATTGGCCACTGACAGCACGTCGCCCGCATCGACATCGCTCTGGCCAGCGAGAAGATTTATTGTCTGCAGCGCATCGTCTTCGGTGACTGTTTCCACGCTAATGGCTTGCGCCACCGGGGCATCGTTGACGGCATCCACCGTCACGGCAATCGTCAGCGTATCGGTGCCGCCATGGCCGTCATCGACCAGAACATCGAACGTATCGGCACCGTTGAAGTTTGCATCCGGCGTATAGGTATAACCATTGCCCGAAAGCGTGACCGTGCCATGGGCCGGATTGGACGACACGGTGTAGGTCAGGCTGTCGCCATCGACATCGGAAGCAACAACCGTTCCGGTGATGACCGTATCTTCATCGCCGGACGCTGACCCATCGGTGCCGACGGGGGCATCATTGACGGCATCCACCGTGACGGCAATCGTCACCGTATCGGTGCCGCCATGGCCGTCATCGACCAGAACATCGAACGTATCGGAGCCATTGAAGTTTGCATCCGGCGTATAGGTATAACCATTGCCCGAAAGCGTGACCGTGCCATGGGCCGGGGCAGATGAGACCGTGTAGGTCAGGCTGTCGCCATCGACATCGGAGGCAACAACCGTTCCGGTGATGAGCGTGTCTTCATCGCCGGACGCTGAGCCATCGGTGCCAATGGGGGCATCGTTGACGGCATCCACCGTCACGGCAATCGTCACCGTATCGGTGCCGCCATGGCCGTCGTCCACCAGAACATCAAACGTATCGGCGCCGTTGAAGTTTGCATTCGGCGTATAGGTATAGCCATTGCCCGAAAGCGTGACCGTGCCATGGGCCGGGGCAGATGAGACAGTGTAGGTCAGGCTGTCGCCATCGACATCGGACGCGACAACCGTTCCGGTAATGAGCGTATCTTCATCGCCCGACGCTGCCCCATCGGTGCCAATGGGGGCATCATTGACGGCATCCACCGTCACGGCAATCGTCACCGTATCGGTGCCGCCATGGCCGTCATCGACCAGAACATCGAACGTATCGGCGCCGTTGAAGTTTGCA
>NZ_JAMXLE010000001.1:2100697-2586907 GCF_024055895.1 Rhizobium sp. L1K21 | reverse complement strand
ATCCGGCGTATAGGTATAGCCATTGCCCGAAAGCGTGACCGTGCCATGGGCCGGATTGGACGACACGGCGTAGGTCAGGCTGTCGCCATCGACATCGGAGGCAACAATCGTTCCGGTAATGAGCGTGTCTTCATCGCCCGACGCTGAGCCATCGGTGCCAATGGGGGCTGAATTGCTTTCTATTGTGGACAAAATGTCGCTATCAGTCTTCTGCAGTTCAGCCTGCGTGTCTCTTCCAGCCCTATCATCATCGTCTAGAAGCGAAACGTCCTGATCCACGGAGCCATTCAACACGGAACCAAGTGACACGTCATCGAATTCACTATTGCCGGAAGGCCTGGCTGATGGTGGCGAGCCATCAGGACCCGCTGCAACTTCAATGCCGCTATTCTCCATCAATGCGGCAATTACCTGGTCAGGAATTTCAATGCCCGCAACAGCGATATGGGGAAGGTTTGTGACACCGCCCGAAATGACAATCTCGGATCCGTCCGGTTGCACGAATATCAGGTCTTCTCCGGACGCTTTCACTTCTTCAATCGACGTGCCGGCGGGCAAGTTCACCCGGTTACCGTCGTCAGCAACATACCTATAAGAGCGAGTATTTTGCTGCTCAACCTCCGTTTCGGTATTCTGCGCTCCTGTATTGGCGGCTTGAACAAGTTGAACAGGTGCCAGTTCCCCAATCTCGGCATTCAACATATTACTTGAATCGTCAAAAGCCTGATTTTTGTTGCCGAGCATCGACCAATCCTTCTCATCGCGAAAACAAGCGGACGCAACGCCCTGTTCCACATAAAGAAGAAAGCGAATTCGCGTACCGCCGGTTATTGCTGAGTTCAGCGTCTGGCTCCCTGCCACACACAATTCGCCCAACAATAGCGATCTTCTGTAGACGCCTGATGCACAAGCAGGCAATTCAGATAATCGTAATACCGATTATTACGAGGATGAATAAAACCAGATGAATTATAGATGCTCTTGCCACGCTTTCTGGTCCACCCAACAATTTCTTGAATAGAGCGCAACTGCAGCCATCATCAGGACGGTTGTCCAGCGTGTAGCGATTGTTGAAAGCCTGATCGCCTTCAACAGAATGTGCAATAGAACGCTTGTGGAACTTCGAATTGAAGCATGTTGCGCTCAATCGAGCCAGTCTTCTTCGGCAGCGTTCTGCTTTGCCGCTTGAAGGAGTTGCTGGCGCAGCCAATCTATACCCGGGTCTCTGGCCTTGTTTGCCAACGTGGCGATTTGCAGTCGGGCCCCCGACTGCTGGAACGGAAGGGGAAGAACCTGTAGATCATAGTGCCGTGCCGCATTGCGGGCGAAGGGTCCAGGCAACACGGCGATGAGATCAGTTGTCGTAATCAGCGAAGGGATCAAGATGGAATTCGAGACTTCGCATACAATACGACGTGTTACGCCTTGTGACAGAAGAATAGACTCTGCATGAGCGCGCATGCGGGAATTTTGTCGCAATACGACGTGCCCCAATTCAGAGAATTGCCTTTTGCTGATTTCACCCTGTAAAACAGGGTGGCTACGACGCGCAACGACAACACCTTGCGGAATATGAAGTGGCAGAAAGTCGACGCCAGGCACTTCGTTTATGAAGCTATCCAGCGCGATATCTGCTTCACCTGCCAGGAGCGCATCAATGGGCGGCATCACCTCGTGACCGATAATGTACAGCTTGACGTTCTGCGCCTGCCTTGCGATTTTATTCAACATATCTGGAACAAGCCCCATCACCAGGAAGTCATTCATCGCCAGGCGGAACGTGCGAGTTGCTTTGGGGAGGTCAAAATCTCTGTTTATTGACAATGAATCGCGCAGAATTGAAAGCGCCTGCCGAACGGGAAGAATGAGGCTATCGGCGAAGGGGGTCGGCGCAACACCCCTTTCTGATCGTTGAAACAGGGGATCATTGAACTGCGCCTTGAGACGACCGAGCGCGTTGCTGACGGTGGGTTGGTTCATTCCAAGTTGTTCAGATGCGCGGGTTATATTTCTAGCTGTGTAGACCGCTTCAAATATAATAAGGATATTAAGATCGATCTTCCGCAGTTCGTTATCCGGTTTCATCTATTTCTATGCCATTTTTTCATCGCGCTGATATCTGATATGAAACATATACAGATTCAAGAAAAGCTTGATATGGTCGAAATCCACCGCTGCAAAAAAACAGCATAACCGAAGAATTGAGCGGTCTTTTCCGAAAAAATATCTGATGCACAACACGATCATGCTTCACTGCTGACGAATTATGCTCTTGGTTCAGGGGCAAACCAATAGATCGCGGCTGCCGTAAGGCCAATAGCTTGCGTGCACAGAAGTGCCGTCGTCAACGAATATGGTCCGCCTATCCCCGCGCTCAACAACCCAACCATTGTGGGACCAATACCCAACCCCACCACGGTCGCCAGCGAAAGCAGCATAGCGGAAGCGATGGGGCGCTCTTCTGGTGAAACCGTCTCATGGAGTAAACTGAAGGTTGGCGGATAAGTCGAGAGAGACAAGGCCGCAGGCACAATGAATGCGGCAAGCGCGAAAAGCGGTTGATCTGCAAGAAGGAAGATAACAGAAAAAGGCTTGCCCACCAGGACTGTTATGGCCGGGCCGCGTGTTAGCCAAACGCGGTTGCGGTTGCTCAGTCTGGCTAAGACCTTACTTGTTATAATTGTCCCTGCAATGGCAAGCAGCCCCCCAAAGGAAGCCGTTGCTGCGGCTTCGATTTGCGAGAACCCATGTGAGCGCACCAGGAAGGTGGGATACCACGACACTGCGCTGGCAAGTACAATCTGATTTATTGTTTCCGCTGTGAAGGCCATTCGGGAGCGCCGGTTTCCAAAAATCGCCTTGATGGTGGTTTGAAGAATCGCGAACTTGCCGGCCTTCGCAGAGTGGGCACCGCCATAGTCTCTCTTGGGTTCCGAGGTAAGAAAGAACAACAAAATACCGGGAATGATGCCGACAAAACCTGCGCAGACCAGCGCCACCCTCCAGCCGAACTGATGCCCGACGAACCCGCCAAAGAAAACCGCAAGCAAACCGCCGACGGCAGATCCGCTAACAAATTGCCCGAACAATTTGACCCGTCCGCCAGTTTGGGTCCCATCCGAGAGAATGGAGTGCGACGCAGGAATTGAGGTCGCCTCCGCTGCGGCAATAACTGCTCTGGCGAGGAAAAGCTGAACAAAATTTGAGGCGAAACCCGCCAACACCGTGGCTCCACCCCAAATCAATGCAGAAACCGAGATCAGATTGCGACGATTTCCAGCAGAAGCCCATATGGCTGCAGGTATCGAGGCCGCGCCATAGGCCACTGAAAAAGTCAATCCGGACAAAAGCCCCATCTCGAGATCACCAAGAGAAAGGTCCTTCCGAATTGCTTCCAGCAGCACGCTGAAAACTTGTCTGTCAAGATAATTCGCGGCGTATATTGAAAAAAGAAGCCAATACATCAGCCGCATTCAAACACCACATAAAGAAATGATTACAACTCACCGGGCAAGGCGCCAGCCACGAAATGAAAAGCGGGCACCCGAAAAGGTCAACTTCAAATCGATCGACCGATTCTTTCTACGCCTTATAGCGTTCTTGACCAAATTGGCCAGCGGCAACTAACCAAATAAGAATTCACAGGCATTCGCAGGCCGCGGGCAGTCACATTTCCGCACCGAGCGTTAATTTGCGATTATTCCTGCTGTGAATAATCGCAATCTCATAATAGCCAATATCTTTCGTGCACCGCTCAGATTATCAACGAGCCTCAAAGCAACAAATCACAACCTTGAATGTTTTTGATGTTTCGCAGTGCCAATCGCAGGAGTGGAAGCCGTCGCTCAGCTCCCGCCACCACCTGGCATAAATCTGAGGGCTGCGATCGCCTCGGCTTGGGAGAATTTCATGCTCGCTTTCCTAATGATGGCCATGGTCTTTGCCGTCACTCCGGGACCCGCCATGGTGTATACGGTTAATCAGGCGATCGCGGAAGGCAAGGTTGCGGGATTGAAGGCTGCGCTAGGCATACACCTGGCCTCCTATTTTCACATCGTCGCGGCGGCAACTGGTTTAGCGCTGCTGATAAAAGATTCGCCTCGAATATACGTCCTGATCCAGCTTCTGGGATGCGGTTATTTGATTGGCCTTGGCCTCGTCACTCTCATCCGAAAGCCTCAGAAGGAGCCTCGGCTGTCAGGTGCTGTTGAGAACAAGCGATGGCTTTCGAATGCCTTTGTAGTCGAACTCTTCAATCCCAAGTCCGCGCTCTTCTTTCTGTCTTTTCTGCCTCAATTCACACATGTCTACCCGGCTGTTCCTGCATGGCTTCAGATTCTCATTTTCGGCGCACTCGCCAACGTGATGTTCTCACTCTCCGAGTTGGCGCTTGTCCTTTTTTCCCAGAAAATCCATGCAAGTCTTCAGGGATCCCCGGAATTGGGTCGACTGACCTATCGAATGAGTGGCGCTGTTCTTATTCTGGTCGGGTCCCATCTCGCATTCGCTCCCCTTTGAACGCAAAGGTTCCACGCTCAACGTTGCGCGTTTGTGGAATTGCAATTTCAATATCATGGATGTGCACGTTCTCTGTCGCCGCAAGCAGGGTAGTTCAATGTTCGTATTTACGGGGCGACACTCTGCAGACCGACAGTCCGCTCTCGGCCCCGTTGCAGTCATTGATCGCGGGTCCCCAGCCAATTTTCCCAGCCGCCTTCGAGCACGACGAGTGGCCAAGGGAGCCGCGGTCAAGATCAGCCAACTTGTTGGAAATAATTCACGTTTTCCCGCGGGAGATAGTCGCCAATCTGGATCGAAAAACGGTCAAGAAAGCCTACTTTGATACCTTTATTATCATGCGATTTCAAAGGGTTAAGCGAAAATCCCTCAAATCCGGCATATCTTCCCGTCACAAGCGACCTTGGACGCCACCTTTGTGCTCTGGCTCTGGGCCTCAGTCAAGATGGGGACCGAGAGCGGGAATTATTTCCGCGTCTTAACACGTAATGCCAAAACGATATTCAGACAGGACGGGAAGCTAAGGGAATCAGGGGTTTCTCAGAGGAATTGGCTGGGGAACCTGGATTCGAACCAGGACTAACGGAGTCAGAGTCCGTGGGTCTACCGTTAACCTATTCCCCAAAGCCGTGGCCGGTTTGGGCCTGTGTGGCGGGCTTATAACCAAAAGATGCTGACAAGCAAATAGGTTTTTTGAAAAAAAGTTTGCTCAGCGCATTTCGAAAGTGTTGTTAACCAGAAATAATTTGGCGAAACGGAGGCGTGCTGTTACAATCCTGTCAACTTTGAACAGGAAGCGCCTGCATGCAGCCAGCAATGGCAGCGCGGCGCAGTGGATAGTACAGTGGAAGACCCTGCGACCGGCATTCGGCCGAAAGTCGAAGGGGTGGTGGATGCAGGGCGCGAGGACGACCAAAAGGGGTCCCGGCGCAGCAGACGGCGGCGTGGCGGAAAGAAGCGCAAGGCCTCTCATGTATCCGAAGCAGCAGCACCGCAACAGGTGCAGCCTGCGCGCCCCGAAAGTAACGATCCAGATGGAGCCCGACCGCACAAGCGGAAACGGCGGCGGAAAAACCGTGCCGTGAATGCAGCCCAGCCTGCGGAGGCGCGCAAGGATGCTGGCGAGGGGCAAGCCACACCGTCCGGCAAGAAGAAGCGCAGCCGCAATCGGCGCGGCCTGCAGGGCCGTCCGCTCGGCAAGACGGCGGCTGCATCAGCGCAGAAGGCCAATGAGCCCTCGCCGCCACCGCAGCGCCAGCCCGGTGCAGCGCCGGTTCCCTTGCACCATGTGCAGCCCAACGAACTTTACGCCGCCCTTGACCTCGGCACCAACAATTGCCGCCTGCTGATCGCCCAGCCGACGCGACCGGGGCAGTTTCGCGTGGTCGATGCGTTCTCCCGCATCGTGCGCCTGGGCGAGGGGCTTGCCGCAAGCGGCCGGCTTTCGGAAGACGCAATGGACCGCGCCGTCGAGGCGCTGAAAATCTGCGCAGCGAAACTGGAACACCGCAACATTCGCAAACACAGGCTGATTGCGACCGAAGCCTGCCGGTCGGCGGAAAATGGCGAAGCCTTTCTCAAACGTGTGGCGGCGGAGGCGGGCCTGGAGCTCGAAATCATAAACCGCGAGACGGAGGCCCGGCTTGCGGTGTCCGGCTGCTCATCGCTCGTCGGTCGCGAAACGCGCTCTGTCGTGCTTTTCGATATCGGTGGCGGATCCTCGGAAATCGCCGTCATCCAGGCAGAGGAAAACCGCTCCCGCCGCCTTGCAAATCACATTACCCACTGGACCTCGCTGCCGGTGGGTGTCGTCACGCTTTCGGAGCGTTTTGGCGGCCGCGATGTCACGCCGGACGTTTTTGACGCGATGGTGGGCGAGGTTGATAGACTGCTGGCAGATTTCGAGGGGCCGGCCGCGGATGTGCTGGCAGCTGGTGGATCGGGCTTTCATCTCATCGGCACCTCGGGCACGGTGACCACGCTTGCGGGCGTGCATCTGGGGCTCGACCGTTATGATCGCCGCCGGGTGGATGGGCTTTGGCTTTCCGATAATGAAGTCACAGCCATGCAGGCAAAGCTGCTGTCGTGGGATTTTGCTGCGCGGGCCTCAAACCCGTGCATCGGGCCTGACCGGGCCGATCTCGTTCTTGCCGGTTGTGCCATTCTGGAAGCCATTCGCCGCCGTTGGCCTTCCGAACGCATGCGCGTTGCCGATCGCGGACTGCGCGAAGGTCTGCTGATCGACATGATGGCTGATGACGGCGCCTGGCGCAGAACAAGACATCGCCGCAACAACAATCGCCGCTTCAACGGAGGCCAGCAATGAGCAAACCGCCAATCGGCGCCAGCCGCACCGGCCGCAAACTCGGTCAGAAGGTGAAGAAGGGCAAATTGAAGGCCTCTTCGCGTCGCTGGATCGAGCGCCACATCAATGACCCTTATGTGCAGCGTGCGAAACTCGAAGGTTATCGCGCCCGCGCCGCCTACAAGCTTTTGGAGATCGACGAAAAACACGAGATCCTGAAAGGTGCGCGCCGCATTGTCGATCTTGGATCGGCGCCGGGAAGCTGGTCACAGATTGCCGCCAAGGTCACCAATTCGACAGAGGGCAATATCCGTGTCGCGGCGATCGATTTTCTGGAGATGGACCCGCTGCCGGGCGTTCACTTCATTCAGATGGACTTTCTCGACGACCGTGCGCCGTCACTTCTCACCGATGCGCTGGATGGTGCGCCGGATTTGGTGATTTCCGACATGGCAGCGCCCACAACCGGCCACAAGAAAACCGATCATTTGCGCACCATGCATCTGTGTGAGGTGGCGGCCTATTTTGCAGTCGACGTTCTGGCTGAAGGCGGTCACTTTTTGACAAAGACTTTTCAGGGCGGCGCAGAGAATGATCTGCTCACCATGCTGAAGCAGAATTTCCGCCAGGTGCTGCATATCAAGCCCGGCGCTTCGCGCTCCGAATCGGTCGAGATGTTTCTGCTTGCAAAGGGGTTCAAGGGCCGGCGCGAAAAGGATGGCGACGTTCAGGCCTGATCAGACCTCGGAATTGCGCATGCGGTGGCCGGAGACATCCGCACCGGCCGTTTTCGGCAGCGCAGCCAGCGACAAAACGGAAAGCCCGCACAGGATTCCCGTTACAATGAAGGCGAGATGAAAGTCGGCAATGGAAAGCTCCGTACCATTGAGCCAATAGCTCGATTCGAGAACGAGGCCGGCAAGCGCAACGCCAAGCGCGATCGAAATCTGCTGGAACACCGAACTGATACTGGTCGCCTGACTGGCCTCCTCCGCGGGTACGGAGGTGAAGGCCAGGCTGTTGGCGGATGTAAACAGGAAGGAGCGGGTAAAGCCACCGAGAAAAAGCGTGGCAACAATCAGCCAATAAGGTGTTCCCGGCTCAAACAAGGCCACCGCCAGAATGGACAATGTTCCAAATATGGCCGCAGTGATCATTGTGGTGCGGAACCCGACCGCCGAAAGCACGCGGGTGGCGATGAGTTTGGTCGACAGTGCACCGAAGGCACCGGAGAAGGTGATCATGCCGGATTGGAAAGGGTTGAGCCCGAAGCCCAGCTGCAGAAACAGCGGCACGAGAAACGGTTGTGCGCCGGTGGCAACGCGGAAGATGGTGCTGCCAAGAATGGAAACGCGAAAAACGGGCACCTTGAACAGGCTGGGATTGAGGATTGGTTGTTCGACGCGTTTGGCGTGCCTGATATAGGCAAAGAGCGCGGCAAGTCCCGTCAGCGTGGCCAGCACACCAACGGCGGGCGGCAGGGCCGGCATGCTGATCACGGACAGGCCGAAAACCAGACCGGATGCGGCGATGGCCGTGAGCGCAAATCCGCGCCAGTCCATCTTGGGTGTGGGCAATCGGGGGATTTCGGGTAGATAAAGACCAGAAAGCCAGATACCCAAAAGCCCGATCGGAACATTGACGATAAAAATCCAATGCCAGGAAAAATAGGTGGTGATGAAGCCGCCGAGCGGCGGGCCTGCCATGGGTCCGACAAGTCCGGGCACGGTGACAAGCGTCATAGCCGAAACAAACCGCTCCTTGGGTGTGGAGCGAACGAGAACGAGCCGCCCGACCGGCGTCATCATCGAGCCACCCATGCCTTGAAGGAAGCGGAAGATGACAAACTCGGTCAGCGAAGACGAAAGCGCGCAGGCGACAGAACCGATGACGAACACCAAGATGGCGAGACGGAAAACGCGCTTTGCGCCAAATTTGTCTGCAAGCCACCCGCTCACAGGTATGAACATGCCGAGCGCCACGAGATACGACGTCAGTGCCAGTTTCAGTGTGATCGGGTTCACCCCGATATCCGCCGCAATAGCAGGCAGCGACGTGGCAATGACGGTTGAATCCATCATTTCCATGAAGAAGGCGAAGGCGAGAATGAGGGGGACGATGCGGTTCATTAATAACTGTCAATTTTCAAACGTGATCGTCATAAGCCTGTCAGCCGCCTATTCATAGTCAATTTTGCTGAACGGGCATCTTGAAAGCCAAACCGTTCTGTCACATATCTGTCAATGAAGCTCGCAATGGATGCGGTCCCTTCCGGCATGCCGGTTATCGACGGGGCTGTTTAGCACCTTTCCCAAGGGCTGGTCCAAAAGGCTGACTTTTTTACAACACATCACTTTGAAAAATATATATCCCGACGATCGAAGCGCGTTTTTTGATTGTCCGGAATCGCTTTGAGGTGTCTGATTATCTCCAGAAGGCGGCTGCAAATCAGCACCGTTTTCAATTTCAAAAAGTCGGCACCGGTCAACTGACCTCCCAAGACTGCGTGCTGGCTTAAATTGTCAAAACTTTTGAATTTGGAGTTCCCAAAATGACAATCAAGAGCCTTCTTCTCGGCTCCGCTGCTGCCCTTGCAGCAGTTTCCGGCGCCCAGGCTGCTGACGCAATCGTAGCCGCTGAGCCGGAGCCCATGGAATACGTAAAGGTTTGCGACGCCTATGGCGACGGTTACTTCTACATCCCCGGCACCGAAACCTGCCTCGCCATCAGCGGCTTTATGCGCTACGACGGTTCGTACAACTTCAAGTCGAAGGAGTACGAAGGCCTCTTCCGCGCCCGCATTCAGCTTGATGCCAAGAACGACTCCGAATACGGCACGGTTTACTCGCGCATCCGTTTCGAGCCGGAAAGCAAAACCAACAGCCGCATGACCGACGCAACGCGCGGCACCATGGGCTACATGGGCATCGGTGGTCTGGAACTCGGTCTCTATGACAACCAGTTCGACCGTTTCTTCGGTTATGGTGGCTTTAACACTCTTTTCGACGGTTACTATGGCGATGCCATGAACCAGTATGTCAGCTACACGGCTGATCTGGGTGCCCTCAAAGCTGTTGTTGCAGCCGACTTCCTCGCCAAGCCGAACAAGGGCGGTTACACCATTGCCGCTTCTTACGCTTTCGGTCCGGCAAACGGCGCACTCGGCTTTGCTTATGACTCTGCTGTTGAAGGTTACACCATCAAGGGTTCTGTTGATGGCGAAATCGGCATCGTCAGCGCAAAGCTGATGCTCGCATATGCCAACAAGGCCAACTACTACTCCTTCGAATCTGCCCACTACGGCTTCGAAGTTCTGGGTAGCGCCCAGGTTGCCATCACCGACGACCTGAAGGCTTACGCGACTGCTGGTTACCTCGAAAAGCCTGCTGCATTCTCTTACGTGAGCGGCGGTTTGGCATGGGATGTCGCAAGCGGCTTCACCACTGCTGCTGAAGTTCAGTACACCTACGACAAGGCAACCAAGGTTGGTACGACCTACGGCGGCCTTCGCGTAGAGCGCTCCTTCTAATTTTATCCTTCTCAGGATTGAACATGACAAGCCCGGCGCATGCCGGGCTTGTCTCGTTTTGGGCGTTGAATTTGTGGCTGTTCAAAGCCGCCATCTTGTCGGTGTCTCGTGACTTTGTGCTGGTTGAATGAACATTTTTCCGGAGCCTTCTTCCATTCCCGTCATGAACGTGTTACGAGCCCTCGCCAACTTCCAAGACGAAATGGAAAGACGCCGGTGAGGGCAAAAACAGCTTGCACCGGGGTTTAGCTTATTAATTGTTCATCGAAAGGAACTTGGCATGGCGCGCATTATCGAGACTGCAACCGGCGCTGAAGCTCTCACCTTTGACGATGTTCTTCTGCAGCCCGGCCATTCTGAAATCATGCCGGGGCAGACCAATATCGCCACACGAATTGCTCCCGATATCGAACTCAATCTGCCCATCCTTTCTTCAGCAATGGACACGGTAACCGAAGGCCGTCTGGCAATTGCCATGGCCCAGGCCGGTGGTCTTGGCGTGATCCATCGCAATTTGAGCCCCATTGAACAGGCCGAAGAGGTCCGTCAGGTCAAGAAATTTGAAAGCGGCATGGTGGTGAACCCTGTGACCATCGGTCCGCAGGCAACGCTGGCCGAGGCGCTTTCGCTGATGCGGGCGCATGGCATTTCCGGTATTCCGGTGGTTGAAAATGAAGGGGCGGGCAAGCTGGTCGGCATCCTCACCAACCGCGACGTGCGTTTTGCCTCCAATCCGGAGCAGAAAATCTACGAGCTGATGACCAAGGAAAACCTGGTCACAGTCACCGAGAATGTGGATCAGCAGGAAGCCAAACGGCTCCTTCACTCGCACCGCATCGAAAAGCTGCTTGTGGTCGACAGCGATCACCGTTGTGTCGGTCTGATCACTGTGAAGGATATCGAAAAGTCCCAGCTGAACCCGAATGCGTCCAAGGACGCACAAGGCCGGCTGCGTGCCGCCGCTGCAATCTCCGTTGGCGACGATGCGCGGGAACGGGCCGAGCGCCTGATTGACGCGGGCGTTGATGTCCTCGTCATCGACACTGCCCACGGTCATTCACAAAAGGTGCTCGATTCGGTCAGCGTCGTGAAGAAGATGACAAATTCCGTGCGCGTAATCGCCGGCAACGTCGCGACAGCAGGTGGCACAAGAGCATTGATCGATGCCGGCGCCGATGCGGTGAAAGTCGGTATCGGCCCGGGTTCCATCTGCACCACGCGCATCGTCGCTGGCGTGGGTGTACCGCAACTGTCCGCCATCATGTCGGCTGTCGAAGAGGCGCATAAATCGAATGTGCCGGTCATTGCTGATGGCGGCATCAAGTTCTCCGGCGATCTGGCCAAGGCGATCGCGGCAGGCGCATCGGCGGCCATGGTCGGTTCGCTGTTGGCTGGAACGGATGAAAGCCCGGGTGAAGTCTACCTCTATCAGGGGCGCTCCTTCAAAGCCTATCGCGGCATGGGTTCCGTGGGTGCCATGGCACGCGGTTCTGCAGACCGTTATTTCCAGGCCGAGGTTCGCGACACGCTGAAGCTGGTGCCGGAGGGGATCGAAGGCCAGGTGCCTTACAAGGGACCGGTCTCGGGCGTCCTCCATCAGTTGGCCGGTGGTTTGAAGGCCGCGATGGGCTATGTCGGCGGCACGGACCTTGCTGATTTCCAGAAAAAGGCAACCTTTGTGCGCATTTCCGGCGCGGGCCTGCGCGAAAGTCATGCGCACGATGTGACCATCACGCGCGAAAGCCCCAACTATCCCGGTGGAGCATAAGATCCAAATGTTGATGATGGCGAGCGAGACCACCACTGCGATTTTCTGGCCGATGATCGTCCACGTGGTGCTCGTTGCCATCGTCTATGCCGTTCTCACCTTTCGCCGCAGCGATGCTGTGCGCGCAGGCGAGGTCAAGGCAAGCCAGTTCCGCGAAAACCGTGCGGAGCCTGAGCGTAGTCTCTTTGTGCGAAACAATCTGCAAAATCAGTTTGAACTGCCAACGCTGTTTTATCCGGTTTGTATTGCGCTCTATGTTACCGGCGGGGCCAATCTCTACACCACCTTGTTGGCGTGGCTGTTCGTGATTGCGCGCTATGTCCATGCCTGGATACATATCCGCACCAATGACCTGCGCTACCGCAGGCCGGTTTTTATGGCCGGTTCTCTTTTGCTGATGCTGATGTGGCTGGCTTTTGCCGTCAACCTGATCACAGTCGAGCTCGGCTGACGCCGTCAGATCGCGATTTCAATCCCTCAGGCAACGTGTCGTCTTCCGGCTTTTTCTGCGCGTTGCGATGGACTTGATACGCCAATCAGTTCGTCCAGGGCCGAAATCGGAAGCGGTCGGCTGAAAAGATAACCCTGATAGGATTTGCATCCTGCTTTGCTGAGTACTTGGAGGTGTTCCTCCGTCTCCACACCCTCGGCAATCACCTTGAGACCGAGATTGCCACTGAGCTGAATAATCGTATCGACAATGGCGATATTGCGCTCGTCGGTCAAAAGATCGCGCACAAAGGACTGGTCGATTTTGAGCTTATCCAGAGGCAGCCGTTTCAGTGAGCTGAGCGAGGAATAACCGGTGCCGAAATCGTCGAGTGACCATGTTATGCCATGCCGCTTGAGAGCCTGCATCTTCTTCACCACATTATCGCTATCCTCGGCAACGGCGCTTTCCGTCAGTTCCAGTTCCAGCCGCGAAGGATTGATCCCGCTGAGCGAGACGATCTGTTTCACCTGTTGTACGAAATCCGGTTGCCGGAACTGCAAGGCGCTCACATTGACGGCAATCGTCAGGTGCGCTTTGTGCGGAACCTTCGCCCATTCTGCAAGCTGAGCGCAGGCGGTGCGCAAGACCCACTCGCCGATAGGAATGATCATGCCGGTTTCCTCTGCCAGAGGAATAAACTCCTGTGGTGAGATTGGACCGCGTGTTGGATGGTTCCACCGCAGCAAGGCTTCAACACCAAATATCCGTCCCGATTCATTGACCTGCGGCTGATAGGCGAGATGAAATTCACCGCGTGCCAAGGCTTGCCACATGTCGCTTTCCAGCGCCCGCCGTGCACTGAGGCTTGAATGCATCACGGCAACGACAGCACACGTGCCGCCCAGCCCCGTGATGTTGTTGACCCACATGCCAATTGACCCTGCATCCGATGGTAAGGAGAGACCGGCGGGCACCGGTATGGAATTGGTGGAAAAAGCCACAAAGGCAAGTACACCCAGGAGCGGCAAGCCCACGCGAAGGTAAGGTTTTTCCTTGATAAAGATGAGAAAAGTCCCGGCAATCAGTGGCAACAGATTGAGGTGCCCAGAGCGCGGAAACCCCGGTGTTGGAGCCTTGAGAATACACGACGTAATAACCGCCAGAAGCAATACATGTGCGATGATAATGGCAGCTGCGCGCAAACGATTGCGGCTCGCGAGGCAAATGGCCACGATCGAGGACAGAACGGTTGCAAGATTGATTGCCACAAACACTGTATTATGCTTGGTCAGAAAATAAAGGCCCCAGGCACCTGCTACCACTATCGCCGTAGAACCGCCGATCAGGATCAGATTTTTAACACGTATGTTATGCCGCCCGGTCGACGTCCATTGCGAAATATGGTCCTCGTCAAACGTACAAAATCGCCGGATCAGATTGAAAAAAGGCCTCGGTAGGCGGCTGAAATAACTGTACAAACGGTGCCTCCAGACACTCTTAGAGTTTGAAACCCGGCAAGGGGCTTGCCCGAGAGCGTAGAATAGGAGAATTAACGAAAGATAAATCTTGGGTTGCACATGCGAATTATGCGACTCTTTTGCCGGCCCGCGATTTCAAGTCCTTGTCCAGATTAAATCTTTGTCATTTGTGTGCGCTGCACAATAGTGTTAGCCATATTTCACTGTCATAGAAGTACACCGGGCGTTTGATCATGCAACTATCTGATAAGAAGATGTTGGTTTTTCAGGGTGGTGGCGCGTTGGGTGCCTATCAGGCCGGGGCTTATGAGGCTTTGCACATTGCCGGTTTGGAACCGGAATGGATCGCAGGCATTTCCATCGGAGCCATCAATGCCGCCATTGTCGCCGGCAGTCCTTCGGACAAGCGCGTCAAGAACCTGCGCGCCTTCTGGGAGATGGTCACCAGTGGGCCAGCACAAATGCCGCTTTCGCAAGAGGCGTCGCTGCGCGGCTGGTTCAATCATTTTTCTGCAGCCTATAGCGCATCAATCGGCGTCGCCGGTTTCTTCAATCCGCGCTACCTTGACCCGTTCAAGAGCTTTAACGACCCGCTCAGCCAAATCAGTTTCTATGATACAAGCCCCCTCATCGCCACACTCAAGGAACTCGTTGATTTCGATCTGATCAACAGCGGTGAACCGCGCCTGAGCGTCGGTGCCGTTGAGGTTCAGACCGGCAATTTCGAATATTTCGACAGCGTGACGCTTGGCAATGAAGGCGGCATTCATCCTGAGCATATAGCGGCCTCAGGCGCGCTTCCCCCCGGTTTTCCGCCGGTCAAGATCAAGGGACGGTATTATTGGGACGGCGGGCTGGTTTCCAACACCCCGCTCAACTGGATCATGTCGAAGCGCAATCATGCCGAAGACATCTGCGTTTTCCAGATTGACCTTTTCAACGCGCGGGGGCGCTTGCCACGCAATCTGGCTGAAGTCAGCCTCCGTGAAAAAGAAATCCGCTTTTCCAGTCGTACCCGCATGAACACCGATCAGGCAGAGCGCGATGAGCGCGCGCGCCGCGCACTGAAGCGTTTGCTGGCAGCACTTCCCGACCATATGGCCAATGATCCCGACGTCGTCCTGCTAAAGGGCTATGAAGATGGTGGCGCGACAACCGTGGTGCACCTGATCTATGAACGCAGACCCTATGAGTCGTCCAACATGGACGCTGAGTTCTCGCGCGCGACAATGGAAGATCATTGGCGTGCGGGTTATGACGATGCGGTGGCAACACTCAATTGCCGCTCCTGGAAGGAGCGGAAAATACCCGAAGACGGTTTCGTGACAATCGACCGCCGACGCGAACATAAGAAAGGATGAGACGATGAAAATGAAAGATAAGGTCTGCATCATCACGGGTGCTGCCGGTGGCATCGGCTACGGCATTGCCAAGCGTTATGTGGAAGAAGGCGCCAAGGTCGCGATTGCCGATATCAAGGCAGAAGCAGCAGACAAGGCGGCCGCGGACCTGACGGCCATTGGCCCCGGCGAAGCCTTTGGCGTCACCATGGACGTGACCAGCGAAGACGCGGTCAACGCCGGCGTCAAGGCGGTCATGGACAAATGGGGCAGGGTGGATGTTCTGGTTTCCAATGCCGGCGTCCAGATCGTGCACAAGATCGAGGATTTCCCCTTCGACGCCTGGAAGAAGATGTTGGCCATCCATCTCGATGGCGCATTTCTCACCACCAAGGCCTGCATGCCGATCATGAAGGCGCAAAAGGGCGGGGCGATCATCTATATGGGCTCGGTCCACTCCAAGGAGGCCTCGCCGCTGAAATCCGCCTATGTGACCGCCAAGCATGGGCTTCTGGGACTGGCACGCGTTGTCGCCAAGGAAGGCGGCCAGTTTGGCGTGCGCTCAAACGTCATTTGCCCTGGTTTCGTCAAGACACCACTTGTCGAGAAACAAATCCCCGAACAGGCCAAGGAGCTGAACATTTCCGAAGAGGAGGTCGTTTCAAAGGTCATGCTCGGCCAGACCGTCGACACGGAATTCACAACAATCGAAGACGTTGCCGAGGTGGCGCTCATGTTTGCCGGTTTCGAAACCAACGCGCTGACGGGTCAATCTGTGGTCGTCAGCCACGGCTGGTTCATGCAATAGGCGCCAACGCTGCCGCATGTGCGATGAGAAGAAATAGATCGCAAATTTGATACCGATCAAGGCCCGTGCCGCTGGCGCGGGCTTTTATGTGCTGACCTTTGAAAAACACCACGACTTTTTCAGGAAGGAAAGCACATGGTTGCGATGATGAAAGCGGCTCTCGTCCGCGATTTTACCAAACCTCTCGTTATTGAAGAGCTTCCAATTCCAGAACCTGGCGAAGGACAGATCCTCGTGAAGTTCGAGGCGACAGGCGTTTGCCACACGGATCTGCATGCTGCGCGCGGCGACTGGCCGGTCAAGCCAAATCCGCCCTTCATCCCCGGCCACGAAGGCGTTGGCTATGTGGCCAAGACCGGCAAGGGCGTCAAGCGCGTCAAGGAAGGCGATCGGGTCGGCGTGCCGTGGCTGCACACGGCCTGCGGTTATTGCCCCCATTGCCGCACGGGCTGGGAGACACTTTGCGGGTCCCAGCAGAATACCGGCTATTCCGTGAACGGCAGTTTCGCCCAATACGGTCTTGCCGATCCGGATTTCGTTGGAATGCTCCCCGATAATCTTGACTTTGGTCCTGCAGCACCGGTTCTTTGCGCGGGTGTCACGGTCTACAAGGGGCTGAAGGAAACCGAAGCGAGACCCGGCGAGTGGGTCGCCATCTCCGGCATCGGCGGTCTCGGTCACATGGCCGTTCAATATGCCAAGGCCATGGGCATGCATGTCGCCGCCGTCGATGTTTTCCCGGAAAAGCTCGATCTGGCCAAGAAGCTGGGGGCAGACATCACCGTTGATGCCCGTGAACCAGACGCGGTTGAAAAACTGCAGGCGGCCACGGGAGGCATGCATGGTGCTCTGGTCACCGCCGTTTCTCCAGCTGCGATGGAGCAGGCCTTCAACATGCTCCGTTCCCACGGCACGATGGCGCTTGTTGGCTTGCCGCCAAGCAAGATCGCACTGCCAGTCTTCGACACAGTGCTGAAACGTATTACGGTGCGCGGCTCTATCGTCGGAACACGCCAGGATCTCGAAGAATCCCTGCAGTTTGCAGGCGAAGGCAAGGTTGCCGCCCATTTTTCATGGGACAAGCTGGAAAACATCAACGCGATCTTCGAGACGATGGAAAAAGGCGGTATCGACGGACGCATCGTGCTCGATATGGCAGCATGACACGGCTCAAAAAACAGAGTGCCCGGCGATGAACCGGGCACTTCGATGTCTCCATTGGGCCTGGAGCATCGGGCGATAATATTGAGCCATTCTGTTGGCCCAATATTATCGACCGATGCTCGAAGCCGCTGCTTCAGGCTGCGGCGTTGGAACGGATGGGACGCTCATCCCCGCCACCCAGCACAAAGCCCGACAGGCCATCACGAAGAACCTCGACCTCGTGGTTCAGCGTATGCGTTGCAGCTGTGGTTTCTTCCACCATGGCGGCGTTTTGCTGGGTCATCTGATCCATATGGCCAATCGATGTGTTGATTTCCGCAAGGCCGACCGACTGCTCTTTGGCAGAGCCTGCAATCGCTGTCAGCCTTGTGTTGATATCCTGCATGAAGCCTTCGATTTCTTGCAGTGTTTCGCCGGTCGCTTCGACCAGTTTGACGCCGACCTGGACATCGCCGTCGGACGCTGTGATCAGAGCGCTGATTTCCTTGGCTGCCGCCGCAGAGCGCCCGGCAAGTTCACGCACCTCCTGAGCGACAACTGCAAAGCCCTTGCCGGCTTCACCCGCGCGGGCTGCTTCCACGCCCGCATTGAGCGCCAGCAGGTTGGTCTGGAATGCGATTTCGTCCATCACGCTGATGATATTGCCGATTTTCTGCGAGGAACCTTGGATTTTGCTCATCGCGGCAATGGCATCGCTTACAACTGAGGTCGAACGCTTGGTTGCGCCAAAGGCTGTTTCAGCAATAGAGCTGGCGTCACTTGCACCTTCAGCGGCCACTTTCACCGTGGTGGTGATTTCTTCCAGAGCCGCCGCCGTCTCTTCCAACGAAGCCGCCTGCTGTTCCGTGCGCCGCGCCAGTTCGTCTGCCGAACCACGCATTTCCATCGCATTGTCGCGGATTGTATCTGCGCTCATCTCGACGGTTGCAAGCACAGAACGAAGATGTTCCTGTGCCAGGTTGAAGTCGGTGCGCAGGCGCTCGAATTCCGGTTTGAACGGCTCGCTGATATCCACGGATAGATCGCCATTGGCAAGGCGGCCAAGCCCCTGACCCAGAACGTCGACGGTATGCTGCAGTTCGGCAGCTTCGCGAGCGCGCAGTTCCTCATTCGACCGGCGTTCGGCATCGCTTGACTGGCGGCTTTTTTCTGCCGTTGCTTCCAGATGCACCTTTTCCAAAGCAGCCATTTTCAGTTTTTCGACAGCGCTGGCCACAAGGCCCAGTTCGTCACGCCGGTTCAGGCCGGCCACTTCCGTTTCCAGATTGCCCTCTGCAAGCGAAAGCAGCGAGTCTGTCAACCCACGCAACGGGCGGGTAATGGAGCGCGCAAGGATAAAGGCCTGCACAAGTGTCAAAAGGGTGATCGACAACGAAACGGTTGTCCAGATCATCAGGCTGCGGTTTGCGGCAGATTGGAGGCTGGCGGCCGTGTCCTCGATGGAGGTCAGCTGCGACGTCTCGATATTGCGCAACTGTTCGATGCGCTTGTCGGAAACATCATGCCAGTCGGCATATTTTTTCGCCGGGATCTTGCCGCCTGCTCCCGCCCGGTCCGTACGACCGCGCAGCTTCTTGATGTCGACCACCTCGCGCGATTTCAGAATGTCTTCATAAACGGGACGAACCTCCGCACTTTGCTGCGAGAGAAAGAGGTCGATCAAAATATCCTGTGAGAGAACGAGCTGTTGATATTCCTGGAAGGCAAATTTGGTGATCTCTTCCTTGGCGATTGCTCCGTCAATAACCGCCTGCTCGTTGCTGGCAAACTCCTTGGCCATCGAAATCTGGTTGAGCGCAACAGCTTGAAGGGCGATATTGCCTGAATCCGTGGAACGGCCTGCAACTCGCTGAATATTCAACGCCTGGCTGATCGTGTCGGTATAGCCGGAAATGATGCCGGAAGACGACATCTGCTCATTCACAGTATTCGTCCGAAGCTCCGGCAGAGCCTGCAGTCCTTCCTGGAACGCGTTCAGCGCTTCATCGGCCTTCTCGTTTCCAAGCTTGTGTATGTCGGCGATAATTGTCGGCATGTACTTCAAGGACTGATCTGTATCAGAATAGGTTTTTTCGAGCGCCGCTTTGTCCGATTGTCCTTCGCGGAAGAGAAAGGCTTCGCCACGTTCCTTTTGCAGCATGTAGGTGATCTCGTTGATCTCTGACACATGCTGCATGAGTGTCTGCATGTCCGAATAGCTGCGCACATCAGAGAGGCTTTCTTCCACCTGAAGGGCTGCAAAACCCAATAGGCCCAGAAGTGGCACGATAATAGAGAGCGAAAGGCGCCTGTTAACGGATAGGCTTGGGAGCTTGAATAGTTTTTTTCTAAAAATCGGCATGAACACGTATTCCCATTTGAAACACTTGGGTTGGTATGGCGAGCCATTTCAACCGGAGAGTATGGGCAAACCTTTATGAAATTCTTTATGCACGCCCGCAAATCTGTGCCTTTCTGGCGCGGTTCACAAACGTGGCGGATCGAGAGCGTCTGACCCACTCTGTAACAAATCATTCAAAATCATCGCCCAGCAGCGTGTCTGCCGCCTCCGTCACCAGTTTGCCGAAGGCCTCGAAATCGGCGCGGCGACCGAGGTCCGCCCGACGCCACACAAGACCGATCTGGCGAAACGGCTGAGGGTCGGCAAAGGGAACGATTCGCATTCGGCTGCGGGCGGCTTCATCACGCGCTGCTATTTCGGGAATGAGTGTTATGCCCATGCCATGGCTCACCATCTGCAGAAGTGTCGCCATGGACGTCGCACCATAATTGGCCACTTTCCGCTTTGCCGATGTGCCGCAAACGGCCAGCGCCTGATCGCGAAGGCAATGGCCTTCCTCCAGAAGCAGCAGCCGCTCCACGTCGACTTGGTCCTGTGTAATCGGCGACATCAGCACGGTGTTCTCGTCTTCTGCGCTGGCGATCAGAAAACGGTCCTTGAAAAGCGGCATGGCTTTGATCTGGTCTTCATCAAGCGGCAAGGCCACAATGGCACAATCGAGCTTTCCCGCCCGCAAGTCGCCAATGCAGCTGTCAGTCATCACCTCTTTCAGTTCGAGATCAAGGTCTGGGAACTCCTGTTTCAATGCCGGAATGAGAACCGGCACAAGATAAGGCGCGACAGTCGGAATAATACCAAGTCGTAACCGCCCCTGCAGCAGCCCCCGAGCGCGCTTGGCGCGCATCATCAGCCGTTCCACCGAGCTTAATATCTGCCGCACTTCGGGCAACAGTTCTTCGCCTTCCGCCGTCAGGAATGTCCCGGCGCGGGATCGCTCAACCAGGCTGACCCCGAGGGCCTCCTCCATATCCCGGATTTGCGCCGAGAGGGCCGGTTGGCTGACATTCACAAGTTCTGCCGCCTTGCCAAAATGCCGAACGCTGGCAAGAGCCTCAAAATAACGCATTTGACGTATGGTAATCATGATAAGTTTTTCCTATCAAAAATAAAAACAAATGCAATTGGGAATTATCGAAAAGAGATGAGAGACTACCTTCCAGTTCAATGTGGACGGGACGATTCAAAAGAAGGATCAGGAGGAAATCATGGATACGAAAGTGGGTAGTGCGGGCAAATGTCCGGTCATGCATGGCGGCAACACGGCGTCCAGCAAGACTGTGATGAGCTGGTGGCCGAATGCGCTTAATCTGGACATTCTTCATCAGCACGACACCAAGACCAATCCTTACGGCAAGGACTTCAATTATCGTGAAGAGGTCAAGAAGCTCGACTTTGATGCGCTCAAGAAGGACATGCATGCGCTGTTGAAAGACAGCCAGGAGTGGTGGCCGGCGGACTGGGGTCATTATGGTGGCCTGATGATCCGCCTCGCGTGGCACTCAGCCGGCTCCTATCGTCTGGCCGATGGCCGCGGTGGTGGCGGTACGGGCAACATCCGTTTTGCACCGCTCAATTCCTGGCCCGATAACGCCAGCCTGGATAAGGCGCGCCGCCTCCTGTGGCCGTTGAAGAAAAAATACGGCAACAAGATTTCCTGGGCCGATCTCATCATTCTTGCTGGCACGGTTGCCTACGAATCCATGGGTCTGAAGACCTTCGGCTTCGGCTTTGGCCGCACCGATATCTGGGGCCCGGAAATCGACACCTATTGGGGCGCGGAAAAGGAATGGCTTGCGCCGTCCGACAACCGTTACGAAGACGTCGAGAAGCCCTCAACGATGGAAAATCCGCTCGCAGCCGTTCAGATGGGCCTCATTTACGTGAACCCCGAGGGCGTAAACGGCAAATCCGATCCGCTGAAAACCGCACAGCAGATGCGCGAGACTTTTTCTCGCATGGCTATGAACGATGAAGAAACCGTCGCTCTCACCGCGGGCGGTCACACTGTCGGTAAGACACACGGTAACGGCGATGCCGGAGCCTTGAGAGCCGAGCCGGAAGGCGCCGACATCACCGAACAGGGCTTTGGCTGGTTCAACCCGAACCTGCACGGCAAGGCTGCGAATGCTATCACCTCCGGCCTTGAAGGTGCCTGGACCACCAACCCGACGACGTTCGACATGGGCTTCTTCGAAATGCTCTTCAACCATGATTGGGAACTGCGCAAATCGCCGGCCGGTGCCAACCAGTGGGAGCCGATCAACATCAAGGAAGAAGACAAGCCAATCGATGCGTCCGATCCGACCAAGCGCCGCAACCCGATGATGACGGATGCCGATATGGCTCTGAAAGTCGATCCGGGCTTCAACGCAATCTGCCAGAAGTTCATGGCCGATCCGGAATATTTCAAGGATACCTTTGCCCGCGCCTGGTTCAAGCTGACCCACCGCGACATGGGCCCGAAGGTGCGTTACCTCGGCCCGGATGTACCGGCAGAAGACCTGATCTGGCAGGACCCGATCCCTGCTGGCTCGACCGGCTATGATGTTGAGGCCGTAAAGGCAAAGATCGCAGCCTCTGGTCTCACGCTGTCCGAAATGGTTTCGACCGCCTGGGATTCTGCCCGTACATATCGTGGTTCCGACATGCGCGGCGGTGCCAACGGCGCGCGCATCCGTCTGGCCCCGCAGAAGGATTGGGAAGGCAATGAGCCTGCCCGCCTGGCCAAGGTTCTGTCTGTTCTTGAACCAATCGCCAGGGAAGCGGGTGCGTCTGTCGCGGACACGATCGTTCTTGCCGGTAATGTCGGCGTCGAGCAGGCCATCAAGGCGGCCGGTTTTGATGTGAAGGTTCCTTTCGCTGCCGGTCGCGGTGATGCAACTGACGAGATGACGGATGCGGAATCCTTTGATGTGCTGGAGCCGCTTGCTGATGGTTTCCGCAATTGGCTGAAGAAGGATTATGCCGTCTCAGCTGAAGAAATGCTGCTCGACAGGGCTCAGTTGATGGGCCTGACCGCGAGTGAAATGACCGTCCTGCTGGGTGGCATGCGCGTGATGGGTACCAACTTTGGTGGCTCCACCCACGGCGTTTTCACCGACAATGTGGGCGCTTTGACCACGGACTTCTTCGTGAACCTGACAGATATGGGCTACACCTGGGTGCCGGCTGACGGCGGCTATTACGAAATTCGTGATCGCAAGACAGGCGCTGTCAAATGGACGGCAACCCGCGTTGATCTCGTCTTCGGATCCAGTTCCATTCTGCGCGCCTACGCAGAAGTCTACGCACAGGACGACAACAAGGAGAAGTTCGTCAAGGACTTCGTGGCCGTCTGGACGAAGGTGATGAACGCGGATCGTTTCGATCTGGAATAGGAAGGATTAGAAGCAGCATCTTTCCCCGAGCGGCAGTCGCTTTGCTTCCCCATTCCGCTACCGCAGAAAACGGCCCTTGCGTGGGCCGTTTTCCTCTATTTTATCTATATTGCGCTCTCAAGTCCCAATTGCTTTTCGCAGAGTTTTGGTGAAGTAATACCTGCGCTCCGGATTGCGGAGTGAGGGAAAACCATCATGAAAATACTTAAGACGGCATTGGCTGCGGCCTTGCTGATGACGGCTGCCAGCCAGGCACTGTCTTCCGGCATGACTTTCAAAATTCACAATCAGTCCGATTACATCATCAACGGCTTCTACGTCGCCGGAGATGACGGAGAACTGAGCCCCAACTGGATGGATTTCGAGCTGAACGGTGGCGAAAGCGCCGACATGCAATTCAGCTATGATGGCGACTGCGATATCAACTTCGTGGTCGGCTGGGTCGCAGAAGACGGCTCCACGATCATGGGTGATCTGACCGCCATCGACATCTGCGACGCCAACAACATCTATTTTGACGGCGAAAACGCGACTTACGACTAAAGCATGTCGCGTTCAATCGTCCGCGATTAAACGATAACGTACATGCGGCTGCACAAGCTACAAGGCGGAGCTCAAGATAATCCGATATTGGATACTCTAAGCGTCTGACACTACCAGCCAGAGTGAATGAGCGTTGGCCATTGCTTCGTCGTCTTGGCCATCGCTTCCACGCTCACATCCGTCGGTGCCAGCGGACCGACCGACATATTGTCGAGGCAGGCGGCAATATGGCTGGAAATCGCGTTCATCAGCGAAACCGAAACGCCAGGACGTTTCATGATGCCGATCTGAATGGGGGCAAGGGCAGGGAACCCGTCTTGCTGGTTCAGCACCTTCATGCCGGGGCGCAAGGCCGATTCTGGAACGACCGATACGGCCATGCCCGCCAGGACTGCTGCCGCAACGACCGTGGCCGACCAGCTCGTAAACAGGATGCGGTATTCGCTGCCGATGGAATCGAGCGCCGCACAGGCCGCCTGCCGCCATTGGCAATCCGCCCGGCCCAACGCCAGCGGAAGCGGTTGCCCCTCGGGCAAGGGGTGGTTTGCAGACATCACCCAGCACAGCGGCTCTGTGCGAAGCACCTCCGACATGCGCGCCAGCGGGTTATGTGTCACCAGCGCCACATCCAGTTCACCGCGATTGATCTTCTCGGACAGGTCGACCGAGGATTCACAGACGATATTCAGTTCAACATTGGGATGCGTATGTGCAAAGCGGCTGATGATCTCCGGCATATAACGGTCGGCATAATCGTCCGGTGTGCCAATGCGCAAAGAACCTTCAAGACGGTTGTCGTCGAAAGCGGCTATGGCTTCATTGTTCAGCCGGATCATGCGGCGGGCAAAGTTCAAAAGCCGCTCGCCTTCGGGCGTCAGCTTGTTGCCCCGCCCGTCTTTCATGAAAAGCTGCTTGCCTATTCGCTCTTCCAGTCGGCGCATCTGCATGGACACCGCAGACTGGGTTTTGAAAACCCGATCCGCCGCCTTGGTGAAGGAACCCGTGTCAACGATTGCAACAAATGTCTGGAGTTGATCGACATCCAACGGAGCAGCCATGGCAAACCTCATCAAGAAAGTTGATGGGTATTATTAGAAATATTCGCTGGTTTGATCAAACGAAATTTGTAAAACAAATATCATAGGCGGCTCCACAGCGGAGAGGCCTGACGCATTTCCCCGCAGGGCAACTGCCAACCGCTCTGCATTCTAGCCCGGTTGCGAGCCGCCCTCGCGCCGGGCATTTTCTTTTGCCGGTTTCAGGATTTGCCGTTTTCACCGCCGGCGGTATTGCCGTTGTCGGTGGGCTTCTCGTTCAGATAGCTGTCCAGAATGGCTTCCATGTTCTTCTGGTAGGATTTTTGAACTTCCAATCCGCTGTCGAAAATCGTGTTGAACATTTCAGCATATTGGGAAAGGTCGATCGCTTTCGGTTCATCCTTCGGCTTGGGCGTTGCCCCCGTCATCATCTGTTCCATCGCCTTCATGAAAGCCACGGTGCCAAACGGGTCAGCAGTCTCGGCGGCTTTGGGAGGCTGTTTTTGTGCACCGGCAAACATGGTTTGCATGGCTTGCGTAAAGGGATTGTCGAACATGTTGGGTGTTGCTGGCTTCGCCTGCTTCTGAAAACCGGTGGCCTGCAGCCAATTGTTCATCATGTCCATCATGGGATTGGATGCACCGCCAAAACCGGCCATCTGGCCGCTCATCTGCTTGAAGAGGCCGCCCGCCATGGTGCTGGCGAGCGAAGGCATCATCGCGGCCAGAGCCTGCTGACCAATGCCTGTCACCTTGGCGGCCTGCTCGGCAATGGCGCTTGCAGCCTCCTTCGAGCCAAACACCTGAGCGATAAACTGGTTGCCGTCTGCAATGCCCTGCGGGCTGAACGCCGCCTTCAGATCTTCGAAATATTTCGCATAATCGCCTTTTGCGAGCGAGGACATGATGGAAGCGAAATTGGCCGGATCGGCGGCTGAACGCTTCAAGCCGCTGGAAAATGCCGGCATCAGAGCCGCCAAGGCCTGAGCCATTTGCTCCTGCGCAAGGCCCATTTGCGACGAGAAAGCCTCCAGAAGTTTTCCGTTTTGCGCCTGGGCCATCATGTCGAAGAGCGGCATCATAAGCAGTGTTCCCCAATGGTTCGTGTTCGTTTACCCCCCACTATAACTTTGAAAAGCGTACTGCATATAGGAAAATCTGCTTTATTTCAGCCAAGCGGCAGCTACAGTTGTTTATGTGAAAAATGTCACCATATTGGTTCTCAGACCACGTTTTTGCGCTGGAACCTTTTTAGTGCCGTATAGTTCTGCAAAGATTGGTCACCACTCAAACCGCGCATTCTGGCGCGTTAAGGAGAATGCGTTGAGCTTTCTGTCTCGCATGGCATCGGATGTTCAGTTGATGCTTCGCCGTCCGGCGCGGCTGCAATTTGCTGCATTGTGCTATCGCGAGAGTAAGAAGGGAATGGAAATCCTTTTGATCACCAGCCGCGACACCGGTCGTTGGGTCATCCCCAAAGGTTGGCCCATGAATGGCAAGCTGGCCTGCGAAGCCGCAGCACGTGAGGCGTATGAAGAAGCGGGCGTGCACGGCACTGTCGGCAATGAGAGCATCGGTGCTTTCAAATATCGGAAAAAGCTCAATAGCGGCGTCGAAACGGAATGCCGCGTCGACGTCTATCCCATTTCCGTGTCGAATCTCGTCGACAAGTTTCCCGAGGCCGGCCAGCGCACGCGGGTTTGGATGACCCCCGAAGATGCGGCCAGCAGTGTGGATGAGCCCGAATTGCAGCATCTCATCCTGGAATTTGCAAAGCGCTAGATTTATCGCCTGGAAAGGCCCGTTTTCTAGTCAAACCGGTGGAGACTAACGGTCCGCCGTTGCTTTCGGCGCGTTGAATCTGTAGAGCGCAATCCTGAATTCCTTTGCTTGCTAAAATACGGCATGCAATCGGACCAGCGGAAGAGTGCTGATGGCAAGCAAATTTGAAAAACCGACCCTCGACAAAGACCTCAACAAGATCGGCCATGTCGAGGAGGCCACACAACACGTCTCCCGCTCGCTTCTGCGCCCAGGCCTCGCCCTTTTATTCCTCGTCGTTGCCACGCTTTTCGTCAGTATTCTTGTTTCTGGTCAGCCCGGTGCTTTCACCATAGCTGCTGCCGCAGCCGTCGGCGCCTACATGGCGATGAATATCGGCGCCAATGACGTCACCAACAACGTTGGCCCCGCCGTCGGCTCGCGTGCCATGAGCATGGCGCTGGCACTCGTCGTTGCGGCCGTTTTCGAGACTGCCGGTGCGCTGATTGCAGGCGGCGATGTTGTCTCCACGATCTCCAAGGGCATTGTTGATCCTGCCCTCATCCCGTCGGCCGACATCTTCATCTGGGCCATGATGGCGGCCCTCTTGTCATCGGCACTGTGGGTCAATCTCGCCACATGGCTCGGCGCACCTGTCTCAACCACGCACGCCGTGGTCGGCGGCGTTCTGGGTGCCGGCCTGACTGCCGCCGGTGCTGCTGCCGTGAACTGGGGTTCCATGTCGGCCATCGTGGCAAGCTGGATCATCTCGCCGCTTCTGGGTGGGGTGATTGCTGCGGCCTTCCTTGCCTTCATCAAGGAATTCATCATCTACCGCGATGACAAGATTGCCGCTGCCCGCAAATGGGTGCCGGTACTCATCGCGATTATGGCCGGTGCCTTTTCCGCCTACCTTACCGTCAAGGGCCTCAACCATATCATCAAGATATCGCTTCTAAGCGCGGTGCTGGTCGGTCTGGTGATTGGCCTCGCGGTGTGGTTTTTATCCATCCCCCTGATTGCCCGCCAATCGCAAGGTCTGGAAAACCGCAACCAGTCGCTCCGCAAGCTCTTCCGCATTCCGCTCATCTTCTCCGCCGCACTTCTGTCATTCGCCCATGGTGCCAATGACGTCGCCAATGCCATAGGTCCCCTTGCAGCCATCGTGCATGCTGTTGAAGCCGGAGAGATTTCGGCAAACGTCCAGGTGCCGATCTGGGTCATGATCATCGGCGGCGTGGGCATATCGCTCGGCCTTCTTCTCTTTGGGCCGCGCCTCATTCGTCTGGTCGGCGAGCAGATCACCAAGCTCAATCCCATGCGGGCCTATTGCGTGGCGCTGTCTGCGGCCATCACGGTTATTGTGGCCTCGTGGCTTGGCCTGCCTGTCAGCTCCACCCACATCGCCGTCGGGGGCGTTTTCGGCGTTGGCTTCTATCGCGAGTGGTACACACGAAACTCCAAGCGCCGCGCGACCTACATTGCCGCCAAGGCGGCAAACGGCAAGATCAAGCCGCAGCCGGATGCGTCGCCCGAAGAACTGCGCCGCCGCTATCTGGTGCGCCGCTCGCATTTCATGACAATCGTTGCCGCCTGGATCATCACGGTTCCGGCCTCCGCCTTGCTGGCTGCCGGTCTCTATTGGATACTGTCAGCCATCGTTATCTGATGGAGCAGGGAGGCCCGGTTGCGCGCAAATTTCAGAATGCAACGGCTCTATGTGACCGACGATCTGGCTGAAGGCCTGATCTTCGAAGCGGACCGTGATCAGTTCAATTATCTTGCCAATGTGCTGCGCATGGAGGAGGGCCAGGAGGTTCTTCTGTTCAACGGCAGGCATGGCGAATGGAAGGCGCGCCTCCAGTTTCCCTCACGTAAGAAGATACTGCTGGAACCTTTTGAACAAACCAGGCCGCAGCCGGACCTCCCGGACCTGCACTATCTCTTCGCACCTTTGAAAACCGGCCGCATGGAATATCTCATCCAGAAGGCGGTTGAGATGGGGGCGGGGCACATTCAGCCGGTGATGACCCAGCATGTGCAGGGCAAGATCCACTCGCTGGACAAGCTCGAGGCCTATGCCATTGAGGCTGCCGAACAATGCGGCATTCTGGCCATCCCGCAGGTTGAAACGCCTGTGAAGCTGACCGAACTGCTGGAAGACTGGCCGCACGACCGCCGCATCATCTATTGCGACGAGGGTGATGCGGGGCAAAATCCACTGCCGATACTCTCTGAAATCGGCGAACAAAAGCACGCGCTTCTGGTTGGCCCCGAAGGCGGTTTTTCCGAAGAGGAGCGGGCACTTCTGCGCAGCCTTCCTTTCGTCACGCCAATTCCACTGGGGCCCCGCATCTTGCGGGCCGACACTGCAGCTGTTGCCGCACTGGCAGTGATCCAGGCGGCAATCGGCGACTGGCGGTAAAGCGCTTTTCTATAAGCAACAGACGCCGCTTCTTGCGATCGCAGGCGCTTTGAACCCGGTCGAATGCAAGGCATTCACGCCAAGGTTCATCTAAATTTGAACATGGGATGAAAGTTTTTCGATTGCAAAACCGGTATGGACCTTTATTGCAATCTCTAACTTTGAATACCGTCCGGTCTTTGTGAGAATATTTTATGGCACGCGACACTTCCGATTCCACGCCGATAACCGGCTTTTCAGAACTCGTTGGGCACCTCGCGGAAGGCTGCAAGCCGGAAGCAGATTTCCGTATCGGGACCGAGCACGAGAAAATCGCTTTCTTCATCGATGGCAACAAGCCGGTTCCCTATGAGGGCAAAGCCAGCATTTCGGCGCTCCTCGAGGGTATGAAGGAAAAGCTCGGCTGGGACGCGATCATGGATGATGGCCGCATCATAGGTCTGGCTGAATCCTCCGGCATGGGCGCGATTTCCATCGAGCCCGGCGGGCAGTTTGAGCTCTCTGGCGCGCCGCTGGAAAATCTGCATGAGACCTGCAAGGAATCAGGCGTCCATCTATCGACATTGCACGAGGTGGCAGAACCTTTGGGCATCCGCTTCCTAGGCGTTGGCGCAAGCCCGAAATGGACGTTTGCCGAAACGCCGAAAATGCCCAAATCGCGCTACGCCATCATGAGCCGCTACATGCCGAAGGTCGGCACACAGGGCCTCGATATGATGTACCGCACCTGCACCATTCAGGTGAATCTGGACTTTTCGTCCGAGGCTGATATGCGCCGCAAGATGCAGGTGTCGATGAAGCTGCAGGCGCTATCGACAGCGCTTTTTGCGGCCTCGCCCTTCACCGATGGCAAGCCGAATGGTCTTCTTTCTTGGCGCGGTGACATCTGGCGCGATACCGATAACAATCGCTCTGGCCTGCTTCCCTTCGTCTTCAAGGATGATTTCGGTTTTGCCGATTATGTCGAATGGGCGCTCGATGTGCCGATGTACTTCGTCGTGCGCGAGGGCAAATATCACGATTGCACCCACATCACCTTCCGCCAGTTCATGGATGGTGCGCTGAAAGGCGAGCTTGAGGATTGGCAGCCCAATATGGGCGATTGGGCCAATCACCTTTCAACAATGTTTCCCGATGTCCGCCTGAAGCGCTTCCTCGAAATGCGCGGCGCGGACGGCGGGCCGTGGCGGCGCATCTGTGCGCTTCCGGCCTTCTGGGTCGGCCTGCTCTATGATGCTGAAGCGCTCGATGCGATCGAGGCATACACGAAGGACTGGACGTTCGACGAAGTGCAGGCGCTACGCGACGCTGTTCCGGTGCAGGCGTTGAACGCGACGTTCCGGGGCGAAAAGCTCCTGAAAATTGCAGCCGAGGTCATGGAGATTTCAAGGCTTGGCCTCAAAAACCGCGCCCGCATGAATTCGGAAGGCTATGACGAGCGTGCATTCCTTGCGCCAATTGAAGAGGTCGTTGCCAAAAAGGCGACATTGGCTGAAGAAATGCTCGCGCAATATCACGGCCGCTGGAAAGAAAACATCGACGTTCTTTTCGACGATTATCAGTGTTGAATGCCGTTTTTCCGAAAATAGCTTGAACCATTTGCGGTTTCTGGCCCACTAGTTCGCCATAGCATGCCGGGAGAGATGCCCGGCCGCGAACGAGGTATGAAATTCGTGGCGGATAGGGCCAGCGAAAAAGCGCTATATGCCTTTCTGGTGGCAGCGCATCGCAGTGGCGATCGGAACGCGCTGGGAAAGCTGGTCACCGCATCCAGCCCCCGGCTTTTCGCCCATGCCGTTCGCCTGCTGAATGATCGCGACGGTGCCCAGGATGTCGTTCAGGAAAGCTGGGGTGACATTATTCGCGGTCTTGGCAATCTGCGTGATGAGGCTGCCTTCCTGCCCTGGGCTTTTCGTATCGTCAGCCGGCGGGTTTCGGATGTGATCGCAAGACGTCAGAAAGACCGCGCCATTGCGCAGGATTTTCCGCATGAGGCGGAACACCGGAGCTTTTCCGATGGTCCGGCCAATGCTGATGCAGCGGTCGTAAGGCAGGCGATTGCGCAGCTTGATGGACCGCACCGCGCAACATTGGCACTTTTTTATCTGGAAGACATGAGCGTGGCCGAAGTGGCCCTCGCTCTCAACATACCCATTGGCACGGTGAAGACTCGCCTGATGCACGCCCGCGAAAAGATGCGGGTTATTCTTGAAGGAGAACATCCATGAGCAAAATTGATGACATGATCCGCGAAGCATTGCGATGCGAAGATAGGGCGGCAATGCGCGATGACGACGGCGAACCCAGCTTCTTTGCCCTGAGCAGAAGCCAGTTTCACGGTGTGAACGGGTGGATCGCCTGGGTGATCATGATTTTTCAGTTCATTTTTTCCGTGCTGGGCGTTTATTGTCTCGTCCGGATGTTCCTCGCAAGTGAGGTCCTGGCAGCGCTCAAATGGGGAATAAGCGGCAGTACCGCGCTGATCCTCGGCCTTCAGATCAAGCTGTCCCTGATGCCGCAGATACAGGCAGATCGTGTAATCCGTGAGATCAGACGTTTGGAACTGCGCCTGAGTTCAACTGAAAAATAGACGGTCCAAACCCTAGCCAACCACCACGATGTGCAGCGCGCGCGGCCCATGTGCGCCGAGCAAAATGGTTTGCTCGATATCGCCCGAACGCGACGGGCCCGTTACGAAGTTCACCGTCCGCGGCATCTGCCCCTTGCCATAGGTCTGGCGCACATTCGCAAACGCTTCCTCCAACGATGCGCCGATATCGGACGCCTTGATGACCACGATGTGATGCTCGGGCAGGAAGTTGATCGTGACAGGGTTGTCCGCCCCCGATGTGAGAACCAGCGTTCCGCTTTCGGCAACCGCACCAACCGCATGGCTGAGACCGGTGAGATCAGTTCCGTCTGACGCTCCTTTTTTCACCTCCAAAGTGCGCTCGCTCTCAAAGCCCGCTTCCGTCAGAAAAGCATCGCTCCCCATCCGGATTTCAGCCGGCAGGTTGCGGGATTTGAGATAGTCGCTGACTTCGCCGGGCAGCTCTGAAATCGATCCTATCCGCGCAATCGTCGCGTTATATTTCTCCGCGATCGCGCAAAACAGTGCAACGCGCTCTTCGTCAGGCAATTGCCCGCGCTGGGGAATGATGCCG
This sequence comes from Rhizobium sp. L1K21, assembly GCF_024055895.1. Classification (GTDB taxonomy): domain Bacteria; phylum Pseudomonadota; class Alphaproteobacteria; order Rhizobiales; family Rhizobiaceae; genus Ensifer_A. The sequence goes on along the minus strand of NZ_JAMXLE010000001.1, from coordinate 2,554,916 downwards.
GCAGGGGCCTCTTCCAGGCGCCTTGCAACGACGGCTTGACGAGCTGCATCGCCGGCAGGTGTTGCCAGCGACCGTTTGATCTTCGCCAGAATAGCATCTTTGCCGCTCATCGTGCCGTCTCCTGTTTGCGTGCTTCCCGCGCTTCCCAGGCCTGCAGAAAGGTACGGCCTTCCGGGGCGGGAAGATCGCGATATTTTGTCCAGCCACCCGCCAGCGGCAGGCGTCTCAGCCTTCTTTTCGAACCGCCAAGTGCGGAAATCACCGGCATGGCGAGCGAAACGGCGAGCCGATAAAGCTTTGGTCGTTTGGCAAAATAGGCCCAGAAACCCAGGCCGTAGCGTGCTGCCGCAGGTGTGAGATTGCGCTCGAATTCCCGCTCGCGCCAGTGCCGCATCATTTTCGGCAGTGGAATGCGCATGGGACAAACGCTCTCACAGCGACCGCAGAATGTGGAGGCGTTCGGCAGATGTCCGCCAATGTCGATGCCTGACAATGAGGGTGTCAAAACAGCGCCCATCGGTCCTGGATAAACTGCGCCGTAGGCATGTCCGCCAACCGCGTGATAGACCGGGCAATGGTTCATGCAGGCCCCGCAACGGATGCAGCGGAGCATTTCCTGAAACTCGGTCCCGAGCATGGACGTGCGGCCATTGTCGAGCAGAACCACATGATACTCTTCCGGTCCATCCGGGTCTTCCACCCGCTTCGGCCCGGTGGAAAAGGTCGTGTAAACCGACATATCCTGACCCGTTGCCGAGCGCGCCAGTAGCCGCAATATCTGCGAACAATCTTCCAGTGTCGGAACGATCTTTTCCAGCGAAGCAACGGCGATATGGCACTTGCCGAGCGTCTGGGTCAGGTCGCCATTGCCCTCATTGGTCACGATCACCGATGAGCCCGTCTCGGCAATCAGGAAGTTGGCGCCTGTGATGCCCACATCTGCTTCGAAATAGCGTTTGCGCAAAACCTCGCGCGCCTCGGAAAGCAGTGATACCGGTTCGGTTAGATCGCGGGCTTCCGGCAGATGTTTGTGAACGCGGCGGAAATCGCCTTCCACCTGTTCCTTGTTCAGATGCACCGCCGGCGCAATGATGTGGCTCGGCGTCTCGCCGCGAAGCTGAATGATATATTCGCCAAGGTCGGTTTCCACCGGCTCGATACCGTTCTTCTCGAAGAAGTCGTTGAGTCCGATTTCCTCGGTGATCATCGACTTGCCCTTGGTCACGGTCTTGGCGTTGCGCTTGCGGCAGATATCGAGAATGATCCGTCGCGCGTCTTCCGCGCTTTCCGCCCAATGCACATGCCCGCCGGCTTCAGTCACCTTTTTCTCGTAGGCTTCGAGGTAAAGATCGAGATGCGCCAGCGTGTGGTTTTTGATATCGCGGGCATTGTCGCGCAGCGCCTCGAATTCCGGCAGTGCACCGGCTGCTGCCGCACGCTTTTCGACAAAGCCCTTCTCGACATTCTTCAGCGCCTTTTGAAGCTGCTGATCGACGAGCGCCTTGGCGGCATTTTCCTTGAACTTCGGTGTCGTGATTTCCATTACAGCCTCATTTCATGGCCAGGACGCCCGGTTCGGCGTCCAGAGTTTCTTGGTAGAGTTCGGTCATCTCATCGCTGAAACAGCAGAAAATGACCTCCTGAAACGCCGGTAGATGCTCATGCCGAAGAGCCTCACGAACCGCAATTTTTGTAGCGAGGTCCGGCGGAAACCGGTAAACGCCGGTCGAAATCGCAGGAAAGGCGATGGATTGGATGCCGCGCTTGGCAGCAAGTTCCAGTGAATTGCCGTAACAGGCGGCAAGCATTGTGTCCTCATCCTGGTTACCGCCATGCCAAACGGGACCCACTGTGTGGATCACATAGCCTGCCGGCAGGCGATAGCCTTTCGTGATCTTGGCCATGCCCGGTGAACAACCGCCCAGCCATCGGCACTCTTCCAGAAGCTCCGGACCGGCGGCCCGGTGGATTGCGCCATCCACACCGCCGCCACCGAGGAGTGAGGAATTGGCCGCATTCACGATCGCATCCACCGGCAGCACTGTGATATCCCCGTGCATGACAGTGATACGCGTCAGGTCTTTCTTGTAGCTGCCGATCAGAAGCGGAGACGGCTTGATCATTTGCGCCCCGCGATCGGTGGACCATCGGTCATGCCGGCCAGCACTTCAGCCACGTGGCGCACCTCCGTCCTGCCGCCTTCGCGGCGTATCTTGCCAGCCATGTTCATCAGACAGCCGATATCGCCGCCGAGCAGCAGATCGGCTTCTGCAGCTTCGGCATTGGCGGTCTTTTTGGAAACGATGGCATTCGAAATATCAGGATATTTGATGCAGAACGTGCCGCCGAAGCCGCAACAGATATCGCTGTCTTTCATTTCCTTCAGTTCAAGCCCTTCGACGGAGTTCAACAGCTTGCGTGGCTGGTCTTTGATGCCGAGTTCACGCAGGCCCGAACAGCTGTCGTGATAGGTGACGGTGCCTTCAAAGGCCGCTTGCACCGCTTCCACCTTCATCACATCGGTAAGGAAGGAAATCAGCTCGAAAACCTTTGCTGAGAACGCCGCAGCACGCGCTTCCCATTTGGCATCGCCCGCAAACAAGCCGGGATAGTGCTTCTTCAGCATCGCTGCACACGAGCCGGATGGTGCAACGATATAGTCGAAACCCTCGAAGGTCGAAATTACCTGCTCCGCGATATCGCGCGTGTCCGCCCGGTCGCCGGAATTGTAGGCAGGCTGGCCGCAACAGGTCTGCGCCTTCGGCACATGGATATCACAGCCTGCATCCTCCAGAAGCTTTACTGCCGCAAAACCGGTTGTCGGACGAAAGAGATCGGCAAGACAGGTCACAAAGAGGCCGACCTGCGGTTTGGTGTTCGTATCGTTCATCCGGTTTCCTTGTTCATTTTTGATGTCGCACGGCTTGTGAGCCGCTGTCGCGAAACCCGCTCCCACTCGCCAGAGCGCAATGCAGCCCGCATGGTTTCTGTCACGAAATCGATATGGTCTTCCGCAGCCTTGCGGGCTTTGGCGGGGTCGCCCTCGAGAATGGCATCCACGATGGCCTCGTGCTGGAACAGAACCGCATCGCGCGCACCGGGCTCCGAAAAGACCATCTGCCGATGGTAGAAAATGCCAGCCGAGAGCAGTCTGTAGCAGGCGCGCAGCGTATGCATGAGAATGATATTGTGCGCGCTTTCGCCGATAGCGTTGTGCAGATCCACATCGGCCTCGAGCTCGTCGTTGAAATCGCCTGTTTCGTGCGCCTTGCGCATGTCGGCAATAATGGCTTTCAGGATTTCTCTGTCCGGCTCTGTGGCGCGGGAAGCGGCAAATTCGGCTGTAATGCCTTCGAGTTCCCGCCGGTATTCCAGATAGTCGAAAGTTGCCCGTTCGTGGCGCGCAATCAGCTCCGTCACCGGCTTTGAGAAAATCTGCCCGATAATGTCGGCCACATAGGTTCCACCCCCGTGACGGCTTTCTAAAAGCCCGCGTGTTTCAAGCTCCTTCAGCGCGTCGCGCAACACGGGCCGGGAAACCTCAAAACGCGCAGCAAGCTCACGCTCGCCCGGCAGCTTTTCGCCATCGCGCAAAACGCCGTCGAGCAGCAATTGCTCGATTTTCAGCACCACCTCATCAGCTGTGCGCGATGGCGAAATGCGCTGGAAAAGCGCAGTTTCCACGGTTTCCATGATTGTTCTCCTAAAGCCGTTTTACCGAACAAAGCATCAAGTGGTCAATATTTTTATCCACTTTTCCGAAGCGTGGATGTGCGAGCTGCTTCAAAAGCGCGCGCGCGTGTCTTTTGTCGTGCAATTGCTTTGCTATTCTGGTTTTCATACAGCCGGAAGAGGGGGACTTTCATGGGTAAAGGCAGTTTTGCATTTCCGCTTGCCGCAGAGCGCCAGGCGGCATTGGGTGAAATTCACGCGCGCCCGCTGGCGTTGGTCAAGTCGCCACGCGTCATATTTCAACTTGCTTTCATGACCGATGGCGGTTCCGGCGTGGACCACACGGTGATGGCCAATGTCTCGCGTCAGGCAGGCGTGACCCCGCCTGGCCGCGACGCGCGCCATCATGCCATCAATTGGGGTCCGGGAACGCTGCGCTGGGAGCGCCACACAGAATTTTCCACCTGGTTCTGGGATTGCCCGCCACCACAGACATTTGGCGCAGAGGTGCCGGTTCACCCATTCGGTGACGGGTTCTCGCCGCCGGGCTCGCTGATTTCCGGTATTCGTCTGGAAATCCGGCCCGACACGGAAGAAACCCGCGCGGCCATCGACTATTTCGACAAGACGAGCCTCTGTTTTTCCGTCGTCAAGGGTGGTCAGGCGGAGGTCTATACCGACTTCCGTCAGAATGGCGACGGCCTCACCCAGATTTTGGTGATCGACAAGGGCATGACCGAGGCGGGAACCGGCGCGCTCGTCCAGCGCCTGCTCGACATTGAAACCTATCGCACGCTGGCGGCTCTCGGCCTGCCGCTTGCGCAAACCCTGTCACCGGAAATCCGCCGTATTGAGGACGGTCTGACAGCTGTAACCCAAAGCATGAAAGCAGAGGCCCGCGACCGCGCCGACCAGATGCTTGCCGAAATCACCCGTCTTGCCGCAGAACTCGAAGCCAATGCCGCCGCGGGCCTTTACCGTTTTGGCGCCAGCCGCGCCTATTACGGCCTCGTGCAGGAGCGGGTGAGGGCGCTTGATGAAACCCCGGTACCCGGCTTCGAAACGCTCGGCATGTTTCTCGAAAAGCGCCTCGCGCCCGCCATGCGCACCTGCCAGTCGGTGGAAGAACGGCAGGCAAACCTGTCGCGCAAGCTCTCCCGCGCCACCGGCCTCATTCGAAGCTGGATCGACGTGGAACTCGAACGCCAGAATTCCGATCTCCTCACCACCATGAACCGCCGCGCCGAAATGCAACTGCGCCTGCAGCAGACAGTCGAAGGCCTGTCCGTGGCGGCAATCTCCTACTACGTCGTCGGCCTGTTCGGCTATTTGGTGAAGGGCCTGCCGCATGACGCGCTGCCGTTCGACACCGCAATTCTCACCGGTCTTTTCGTACCGGTCGCTATTGCGGGCGTTTGGTGGACCGTGAGACGCATCAGGATGCATCATGGGGAGTAGCTACCCCTCCCAGTACGGCACCGGACCATAAAGCGCTGTCAGATAATCGATAAACAGCCGCACCTTGGCGGGCAGAAATTCTCGGCTTGGATAAACCGCGGAGAGGGCCACATTCTTCGAGCCTTCCAGTTCGGGCAGCACCGGCACCAGTTGTCCGGCCTTCAGTTCCGGCCCGATATCCCAGGTTGAACGCAGCGCAATGCCGAGACCGGCAATCACCGCTTCGCGGATCACTTCGGAGGAGTTGGTGATCAGCGTGCCTTGCGGGCGGTAATTGACCAGTCCGTCGGGCCCTTCCAGCCGCCAGGTGTCATTGTTGTGCGGCGGCAGGCAGATATGGGTGTCGAGATCATCGATTGTTCGCGGCAGCCCATGTTTTTCAACATAAGAAGGGGCTGCGCACAAGAGTCGTCGTACGGGCGCAAGCCGCCGCGCCACAAGGCTGGAATCAACGAGTTCACCAATGCGGATGGCGAGATCGAAACCCTCCGCCACGATGTCGGTAAACGTGTCTGTCAGCACGAGATTGATCGTCACGCCCGCATTCGCCTCCATAAAGCCTTTCAGGTGCGGCGCGATATGCATGCGTCCGAAAGAGGTGGGCGCGGACACTTTCAGCGTTCCGGTCGCCTCTGCCGCGCGGCCCGCAATGAAGGCCTCGGCCTCTTCCACGCCGGCCAGAATGGCATCCACACGTGCATAAAATCCCTGGCCAGCTTCAGTCAGTGAAAGCTGCCGGGTGGTGCGCTGGAAAAGCCGCGTGCCGAGCCGCTCCTCAAGCCGCTTGATACGCTTGGAAATAACTGCCGGTGACAGGCCGAGTTCACGCGCGGCGTCCGACATGCTGCCCGTTGCTGCCACCCGCGCAAAAACCTCCATATCCTCAAGACGCGTCATGGTTTGGCACCCGTTTTCATGCTAAAGTTTTATTTCCAAATCGGAACAAATGATTAGCATTTATTCACGCTTGCGCAAAGTGGTCCAAAAAGAGTACCACTTGGGAAATGGAACTTGGGAGGCATAAAGCATGGGTGGCGCGATTGCTTTGAAGCAGGCCGATAAAAACATCCTCGAACGCCGCAAACAGATCGTGGATGATCTCACCGACCTGCTGCCCCCGGGCACGGTGATTTCCGACAAACACGAACTCGTTCCCTTCGAAACCGATGGCTTCATCGCCTATCGCCAATTGCCACTAGTGGTAACACTTCCGCGCACCACGGAAGAAGTATCGAAAATCCTGAAATATTGCGCCAGATACAAATTGCCGGTCGTCCCGCGCGGGGCGGGTACGTCGCTGTCCGGCGGTGCCATCCCCCAAGGCGACGCTGTGGTGGTTGGCCTTTCACGCATGAACCGCATCCTCGATATCGACTTTGAAAACCGCGCCGCCGTTGTTCAGTCCGGCGTCACCAATCTGGCGATTTCGGATGCGGTTTCCGCCGACGGCTTTTTCTACGCGCCTGATCCGTCTTCACAGCTTGCCTGCACCATTGGCGGCAATATCGGCATGAATTCCGGTGGTCCGCACTGTCTGAAATACGGTGTCACCACCAACAATCTGCTCGGCGTCAAAATGGTGCTCTTCGACGGCACGATTATCGAACTCGGCGGCAAGGCGCTGGACAGCGCCGGTTATGATCTCTTGGGCCTGGTTTGTGGTTCCGAAGGACAGCTTGGTATTGTTACAGAAGCGACCGTGCGACTGATAGCGAAAGCCGAAGGAGCGCGGCCCGTTCTCTTTGGTTTCGAAACCTCTGAAGGGGCCGCAGCCTGCGTTGCCGATATTATCGGCGCGGGCCTCATCCCGGTCGCCATTGAGTTCATGGACAAGCCGGCAATAGAAATCTGCGAAGCCTTCGCCAAGGCCGGTTATCCGCTGGACGTCGAGGCGCTGCTGATCGTCGAGGTGGAAGGTTCCGAGGCCGAGATGGAAACCATGCTCGCCGCAGTGATCGAGATCGCCAAACGCCACGGCGTGAAAACCATCAAGGAAAGCCAGTCGCCCACCGAAGCTGCGCAAATCTGGAAGGGCCGCAAGTCCGCCTTCGGTGCCACGGGTCGCATTGCCGATTATATCTGCATGGACGGCACCGTTCCGCTTTCCAAACTCACCGAAGTTCTGCGCAAGACCGGCGAAATCGTCGCCTCCTACGGCCTGCGTGTCGCCAATGTTTTCCATGCAGGTGACGGTAACATGCATCCGCTGATCCTCTATAATATCAACGACCCGCAAGATGCAGCAAAGGCCGAGGAAGCGGGCAATGATATTCTCAAACTCTGCGTCGATGCAGGCGGTTGTCTCACCGGCGAACACGGTGTGGGTATCGAAAAGCGCGATCTGATGCGCCATCAATATTCCGAAGCCGATCTCAACCAGCAGATGGCCGTGCGCGCCGCCTTTGATCCCGACTGGATTTTGAACCCCTCGAAAGTCTTTCCGCTGGAGGGACGCCCGCAATGAGCGATATCATGACGCCGCAAAGCGAGGATGAAGCCGCAAGCCTCATCCGGGAGGCCGCGAATACGGGAGCGCCTCTGAACATTTTTGGTGGTAACACGCGCTCCGGGTTCGGGAATATCCCTTCTCCCCTTGGGGAGAAGGTGGCCGAAGGCCGGATGAGGGGTTCTCAATCGAGCGCTGAGGGAACCCCTCATCGCCTCGCTTCGCTTGGCACTTCTCCCCAAAGGGAGAAGAGGGAGCCATTGGCGCTCTCATCACGTGGCCTCAGCGGCATTGTCGCCTACAATCCTGCCGAAATGACCTTGACGGCTAAAGCTGGAACGCCGGTTGCGGAAATTGAAGCCGCGCTCGCCGATGGCGGTCAGGCCATGATGTTTGAACCCGCCGACCATCGCATGATGATGGGTACGGAAGGTACGCCCACCATTGGCGGCATATTCGCGGCCAATGTTTCCGGCCCGCGCCGTATTGTGTCTGGCGCCGCGCGCGATGCTCTTCTCGGCGTGCGTTTCATCAATGGTCAGGGTGAGGTCATCAAGTCCGGCGGGCGGGTGATGAAGAATGTCACCGGGCTCGATCTCGTCAAGCTGCTGGCTGGTTCTTACGGCACGCTCGGACTGATCACAGAGGTCACATTCAAGGTTCTGCCGGCACCGCGGGCGGAAGAAACAGTCGTCGTTTCCGGTCTCAATGATGCCGAGGCCGCTCATTGCATGGCCGCGGCCATGGGCACCACATGCGAGGTATCGGGTGCTGCCCATCTGCCGGAAAGCGTGCGCTGGCTCTTCGGCCAGAACGGCCTGCCGGACGGCCCCGCCACCATATTGCGGGTCGAGGGCCTGCCTGAATCGGTCGCGGCCCGCGCCCAAAAGCTCGCTAACGCGATGTCGGTTCATGGCCCGGTTTCGCAGCTTGATAGCGGCGACAGCCAGCAGCTCTGGCGCGAGGTGCGCGATGTCACGCCCTTTGCTGAAGATGGCCGTTGCCGCCCGCTCTGGCGTGTTTCGGTTGCCCCGATGGCCGGTCATCAATTGCTGGCCGCATTGCGCCTGCAAACGGGCGTCAACGCCTTTTTTGACTGGCAGGGCGGTCTCCTGTGGCTGCAGATGGAAGCAGACGCGGAAGCAGACATGATCCGCAGCTTCATCTCCCGTCTCGGCGGTGGGCATGCTACGCTTGTTCGCGCCAGACCGGAGGTGCGCGCAAGCATCGCCACTTTTGAACCGCTGGAAAAGAATGTCGCGACGCTCTCGCAGGCGGTCAAAACCAAGCTCGATCCCATGGGCGTGCTCAATCCGGGCCGCATGGGCTAAAAAAGGAGGATATGCAATGTCGGAAAATCAGCCTCAGTCATTCGATGCGCAAGGCCTGCTTGAGCCGGGCAAAAGCAATATCCAGCTCATTTACGCGCTTTATCTGCTCGGTTTCATCGTCGGCATCACGCCGCTGATTGCGGTCGTTCTCGCCTATCTCAACCGCGGCAAGGCAAGTGGCATCTATGAAAGCCACTACATATGGGCCATCCGCACCTTCTGGATCGGTCTGCTTTTTGCGCTCATTTCGGGCGTGCTGACACTGATTGTGATTGGTGTGCTGGCAGCCATTGCAACGGCAGTCTGGATGATCGTGCGCTGCGTCATCGGCCTGCAGAAAATCGGACGCAATGAGGCGATTGACAACCCGCAAAGCTGGCTGATTTGAAGCCGGGCAATTTTATCGAAAGCGTGATGGTCTAACCGTGCAGACAAACTTCTCTCTTGCCCAGCTTGCTGATCCTGAGATCGCGGATGCTGAAAAGATCTTGCGCAAATGCGTGCATTGCGGGCTCTGCACGGCGACCTGTCCCACCTATGTGACGCTTGGCAACGAGCTGGACAGCCCGCGCGGGCGCATTTACCAGATCAAGGATATGCTGGAAAATGACCGCCCGGCGGACGAAAAGACGGTGACGCATATCGACCGCTGTCTGTCCTGTCTTTCCTGCACCACCACCTGTCCCTCCGGTGTCGACTATATGCACCTGATCGACCAGACCCGCGCCTATATCGACAAGACCTATAAACGTCCGTTTGCCGACCGTTTCGTGCGCGGTGTTCTGGCCTTTGTCCTGCCCTATCCGGCGCGTTTTCGCCTTGCTCTCAAGGCCGCAAGCCTTGGCCGACCCTTCGCAGGCATCATGAAGCGCATACCCGCCACCAAGGCCTTCGGCCATATGCTGGATCTTGCGCCGAAAAAGGTTCCCGCACCGGACAAATATGTCAGGCCTGGCACCCATCCGGCGCAATCCAAAAAGAGGGCCCGTGTCGCCATTCTCTCAGGCTGTGCGCAGCCGGTCCTCAAGCCAGAGATCAATGCCGCTGCCATCGAACTGCTGACCCGTCTGGGTGTCGAAGTCGTCGCGCCTCAAGGCGAAGTCTGCTGCGGTTCGCTCACCCACCATATGGGCAAGGAAAAGGATGCATTGGCCAATGTGCGCGCCAATGTCGATGTTTGGACGCGCGAGATTGAAACCGGTGGTCTGGACGCCATCATCATCACCGCATCCGGCTGCGGCACCACCATCAAGGACTACGGCCACATGCTGGCCCGCGATCCCGCCTATGCCGAAAAGGCCGCGCGTGTGGCAGCGCTGGCCAAGGATGTGACCGAATATCTGGCGACGCTCGATCTGCCGGAAGGAAAGAGCGAAGGCCTGACTGTGGCTTATCATTCCGCCTGTTCCATGCAGCACGGCCAGAAGATCACCGATCTGCCCAAGCAGCTTCTCCAGAAGGCCGGCTTCAAGGTCAAGAGCCCTGCCGAAGGCCATCTCTGCTGCGGTTCGGCCGGCACTTACAACATGCTGCAGCCCGAGATTTCGGCGGAACTCAAGGTCCGCAAGGTGCGCAACATCGAAGCCACCAAAGCCGACCTCATTGCCACCGGAAATATAGGCTGCATCACCCAAATCGCCACTGGCACCGCAATGCCGATTGTGCATACGGTGGAATTGTTGAACTGGGCCTATGGCGGCAAAAAGCCAGCGGAACTGCACTAGGTCACGGACCCATAAATGAGGTTGTTTTGGTAAGCCAAATTTGGTCAGCGACTAGGCGCAAGGGCGCAGGAAATGCCGATCATTTTCAAGCCGTTGCAACGCAGTGGCTGATCAAATTTGGCTTATCCGGAGGACGGTAAAATGACTGCAATCTGCAACGTCAATGGTTTCAACCGGGCCGCAAGGCCCGCTTTTCAACCATTTCCTAGCATATTTTTGTCATTTTGCCGCCAAAACAGCCTCATTTATGGGTCCGTGACCTAAAGCCCTCTCGGCGAACCGGCAATATGCAGGGAAGGATGTTTCTTGGATAGCGTAATTGTGACCGGTGCAAACGGCTTTGTTGGTCGCCATCTTTGTGGCCGCCTTTCCAGTGACGGAAAGCCGTTTCTGACCCTTGCACGAAGCAGTCAGCCGGAAGACGGCAGCGGTATATTTGATGTCCAGAATGGAAAAATAGAGTTGGCCTGGCCAAAGATTGAGGCAGGTCAGGTGACGACGCTCTTTCATCTTGCAGCATTGGCCCACCGGCGCAGCGACGACAAAGGCGAATTGCACAGGGTCAATGTCGAAGCGGCGGTGAAGCTGGCCCAGTTGGCGGCAGAAAACGGTGTCAGACGCATTGTTTTCATGTCCTCAATCGGGGTTCACGGCGGAGCAACGCCGCCGGGAAAACCGTTGACTGAAGAAAGTCCGATAAATCCGCATACGCCTTATGCCGCCTCAAAGGCCGAGGCTGAAACGGCATTGGCTGAAACCTGCCGAAAGCGGGACCTTGAATTGGTCATCGTGCGCGCGCCGATGGTCTACGGACACGGAGCAAAGGGAAGTTTCAAACAGCTCGCTTCAGCCTTGAAAAAAGGCATTCCGCTGCCTTTGAAGAGCACTGGAAACTTGAGAAGCTACATCGGCGTTCAAAATCTGGTCGATTTCCTGATCCATGCATCCGAGTGCAAGGAAGCGGCCAACCAGGCATTTCTTGTCTCGGATGGTGAAGATGTTTCGACAACTGATTTTGTGCGGAAACTGGCGGGCGCAATGGGCGTGAAGCCGCGGCTTTTTTATTGCCCACCGGGACCTGCAATGCAGCTTCTGGGGCTTCTGAAAAAGGGCGACATGGCCCAGAGCCTTTATGGCTCATTACAGCTTGATGATTCCAAAGCGCGGAATATTGCGGCGTGGACGCCGGGATTTTCAATGACAGAGCAACTGAACAACGCTTTTCGCGAGCAGGGCGCTTAAAGAACCCTGCGCACCGCTTCGATAATCTTCTGCACGGTCGCATTGCCCTCATGCTCCGGCTTGCGGGCGCGCACCAGGCAGGCTTCCGATTTCAGGATCACGCCGTCATCAAGCACCTTCAGGTGGTTGGCGCGCAGTGTGGAGCCGGTGGAAGTGATATCAACGATGATATCGGCTTGTCCCGCAGCCGGTGCGCCTTCGGTTGCGCCGAGGCTTTCCACGATCCGGTAAAGCTGGATGCCGTGCAGGGATGAAAAGTGCTGTTGGGTAAGCCGCCAGTATTTTGTGGCAATCTCCAGCCGACGCCCATGCTGAGCGCGGAAATCGGCGGCAACGTCACCCAGATCGGCCATCGTATCGACATCCATCCAGATTTCCGGCACGGCGACGATCACGTCCGCCCGACCAAATCCGAGGCGGGCCTCAAAGGCAACGCGCGAATCGACTTCAGCCCATTCCTCGCGCATCAGGTCTTCGCCCGTCACGCCGAAATCAACCAGACCGCTGCCCACCTCGCGGGAAATTTCAGAGGCCGAAAGAAAGGCGATTTCCACATCGTCCCAACCGTCCACGCGGCCGCGATAGGAGCGGTCATTGCCCACACTCTCAATCTTCATGCCCGCGCGCTCGAAGATTGCCGAGGCATCGTCCTTCATGCGGCCCTTGGAGGGCAGTGCAATGGTGATCGTCATAGCACGGCTCCTTGTTGCGCCTCGATCCGGTCGAGCCAGAGCGAGAAGCCGACAGCGGGAATATGGTCTTTCGCGCCAAGCAGGGTGAGCATGCGGTCGTAACGCCCGCCGCCCACGAGCACTGCGCCGCTGGGTGAAATGAGCTCAAACACCAGCCCGGTATAATAATCGAGCGGTCGGCCAAAGGCCGCGCGATAGGTAATGCGCTCCAGCGAAACACCTGCATTGGCAATGGCCGCAGCGCGCGCATCAAACCGCGAAATTGCCTTTTCCAGTTTCAGGCCCGCCGCATCGGCAAAGCCCGAAAGGGCTGCGGGAGCCTCTGCAAAGGGAACCTCAAGGGCTAGAAATTCCTCCAGTGCGGCAAGCGCCTTGGGGTCCAGTGTTGCATTGGCAAGCCTGCGCTTTTCAGCAAGCCGCGCGGCAATTTCTTTTGGCGTGCGCGAGGCATTGGTGAGATAGCCGGTCGCCTCCATGGTTTCGGCAATCTGCGCGGCAATGCCGTCCAGATCACCTTCTGCCAGCATGGCTTCGATTTCGCTTGAAAGCGGCGAAACGTGGCGGGGTGCTGCCAACTCTTCCAGCAGTCGCTTCAGCTTGGCCGTATTGCCAAAAGCCTGCACCAGCCGCTTCTGCCAGCCATCGGGAAGGCCAAGCGCTTTGACAACAGCCTCGAAAACCGCCTGATCGCCCAGCATCACGGTAAAGGGCGCGCCGGGCAGGGCAAGCTTGATGCAGGAGACGGCGTCATAAACGGCGCGTGCATCGGCACTGGCAAGATCCTTGTCGCCCAGGTCTTCGATCCCCGCCTGATAAAACTCATTGCCGCCCTCGCGTCGCTGGCGGAAAACCTGACCCAGATAGGCATAGCGCTGCGGCGTGCCGGTGGCGGTTTCAATGTGGCGCAGACAGACGGGAATCGTGAATTCCGGCCGCAGACACAGGCTTTCACCCGTCTCGCTCTCCGTCAGAAAAATCCGCCGCCGCAGGTCTTCCCCGGTAATATCCAGAAAGGGTGCCGCTGGCTGGATGACGGGCGTATCAACGCGCAGCGCACCCGCTTTCTCAAACAGCGCGGTCAGGTCGGATGCAATGGTCGGCAGGCTCGTTGCTGGCATGATCAGGCCCCACCCTTCCTTCTCCCCTTGGGGAGAAGGTGCCCGGAGGGCGGATGAGGGGTTTTCAAAAGACAGCGATGAGAACCCCTCATCCGGCCTTTCAGGCCACCTTCTCCCCAAGGGGAGAAGAGGGGGGAACCGGCAGAGATCAAGCCCGGCTCCATAACCGTTGTCGTATCAAAAACTGCGTTCATCTCAGCCCTGCCGCTTGCGGTCTTCAGCTTGGGCGGCCAGTATTTCCTTCACCTTGGCCACCAGTTCGGCCTCGGGAACGATCTCCTGGGCCACGCGGGCCTCGCGCCATTCGGTATTGTCGGTAATCTCGCCGGAAAGCCGCTTGCCCTCGATCAGGTCCTTGATCTGCACAACGCCCTCAGCACGTTCGTCGCCACCCTGGATGATCGCAATCGGGCAGCCGCGGCGGTCGGCATATTTCAGCTGGTTGCCAAACTTTTTCCAGTTGCCCTGATACATCTCGGCGCGAATGCCTTCATTGCGCAGCGCCTGGGTAAAGCGCTGATAGCGCCCCATGGCCTCAGAATCGCCATCCATCACGGTCACCAGAACCGGCTCGATCACCTCGGAGGCCCCAAGCTTGCCAAGGTTCTTCAACGCCGTCATCAGACGCGAAACACCAATGGAAAACCCCGTGGCCGGAACCGGCTGACCCATGAAACGCGACACAAGCCCATCATAACGCCCGCCACCGCCGACAGAGCCGAAGACAACCTTCTCGCCCTTTTCATTGGTGACCGCAAATTGTAACTCTGCCTCAAAAACTGGACCGGTATAATATTCCAAGCCCCGAACGCATGACGGATCTATTTTTATTCGGCGACTTTCATAGCCGCTGGCCGCAAAAATTTCAGCCATCAAAAGGAGTTCCTCTGCTCCCTGACGACCTAAATCGGTTTCGGCGGCACTCAACAAGCTCCGGCAGTCTTCGATGTTGTCTGCATAAGACGATGGCTCTGAATCGCCTGGGTTGGAATAAAACGGCTCCATATCTTCGATGTTTCGAGAGCCATCGTCATCGACCCAAACGGCTCCAGAAGCAGCAAGAATAGTGACTAGCAATCTGTTTATTTGGCCTGTTTCAAGTCCTGCACCTTTGGTAAAATCGCCACTCTCGTCCTTGCGACCTTCACCGAGCAACAACCTCACACCTTCCGGTCCAAACTTATCCAACTTATCAATCGCCCGCAGCACCGTCAGCCGCCGCTCAGCATTCTCCTCGCCACCAAGCCCAATCGCCTCCAGCACCCCATCCAGAACCTTCCGGTTATTCACCCGGATCACATAATCCCCGCGCTGGATACCCAGCGCTTCCATCACATCGGCCATCATCATGCACATTTCGGCATCGGCCTGCACGCCGGGCGCACCAACGGTGTCGGCGTCGAACTGCATGAACTGGCGGAAACGGCCCGGTCCGGGCTTTTCGTTGCGGAATACGTAGCCCGCGCGATAGGTGCGGTAGGGAAGCTGGATTTCGTTGAAATTCTCGGCCACATGGCGGGCAAGCGGCGCGGTCAGATCGTAGCGGAGCGACATCCACTGATCATCATCATCCTGCAGCGAGAACACGCCCTCATTCGGGCGGTCGCTGTCGGGCAGGAATTTGCCGAGCGCATCGGTATATTCGAAGAGCGGCGTTTCCACCGGGTCGAAGCCGTAGCGCTCGTAAACCTCGCGGATTTTCGCGGTCATCTCGTTGACGGCGCGGATATCGGCAGCCTGACGGTCCACAAAGCCGCGCGGCAGGCGGGCTTTCAGCTTCTGTTGCTTTTTCTTCTTGTCGCTCATGGGTGGTTTCGCCTGAGAAGTAAGTGCTTGGTGATCATCGTATTGTGGCGATGCTCTAACGGATTGCGGCGGGAGGGACAAGAGTTTGGCACCCCAATTGGCGCGCCTTCTGCCCCCGCTTTCGCTTTTTCGTGGTCCGGGCAGCCAGTTTCGGCGAGACTGCCGATGTCTGCTGATTGATTCGAGATACCATGCATATCTTTTTCTTCGACCTGATTGATGTTCCCTACAACCCGCACACGCCGGGACAGGCTGCCCTGGGCGGAACCCAGGCCGCAACGGCATTTTTGACGGCAGCACTTGTCAGGAAAGGGGTGCAGGTCACGCTCTGCAATGCCAGCCCGCAGGAGGCAATGGTCGAGGGCGTCCATGTCACGCCGCCGGGACCAGCCGCCATGGCGCTGGCGCAACAGGCCGATATGGTGGTGATAATCGGCACGCCGGTTGCCAAACAGCTCACGGCGCGCCTTTCTTTCAATGGCCCGCTTGTGCTCTGGAGCCATCTTGCCACCAATCAGGCCGTCAACCGCCCCTTGGCCGAGCCGGATGAACAGGCGCTGTGGGATGCCATTGTCACCGTCAGCCAGTGGCACCGCAGTGATCTCGTCAA
Organism: Rhizobium sp. L1K21; assembly: GCF_024055895.1. Taxonomy (GTDB): domain Bacteria; phylum Pseudomonadota; class Alphaproteobacteria; order Rhizobiales; family Rhizobiaceae; genus Ensifer_A. The sequence continues at coordinate 2,538,817 of NZ_JAMXLE010000001.1, read as the reverse complement.
CGGGTTCAAGCTTCGCGCAGATCGTGTCCACGTGATCGGCAATGCCATTGCGCCGTTTTTCAAAAGTATCGAGATCGCCCCCGCCTGGTTCGAGACCGGCGAACCGCCAACCCTGATCTATTCCAGCGCACCCTTCCGCGGCCTGCAGATTCTCCTCGATATTTTCCCCACCATCCGCGCCAAGGTGCCGGACGTCCGGCTGAAGGTGTTTTCCAGCCTCAAAATGTATCCCTCCATGCTGCAGAATGGAGAAGACCCTTACCGCTTTCTCTATGAACTGGCCCGTGCGCTGCCGGGCGTCGACTATGTGGATGTCTTGCCGCAAAATGAGCTCGCCGCTGAGATGGCAGGTGCAGCGGCCTTCACCTATCCCGCAACGATTGAAGAAACCGCCTGTATCGCGGCCATGGAGGCGATGGCGCTGGGTGCCATGCCGCTCACCACCGATATCGGCGCATTGAGCGAAACGACCGCCGGTTTCGGCGAACTCACCCCGGCGGGACTGGGCGGTTACCAGCTTCTTTATGCCTATGGCGACCTGGTGGCGGATGCCTTGAACATGGCACGCAGCAATCCGGCAAAGGCGGCAGAGACGCGTGCACGTCAAATTGCCTTTGCACGGGAAACCTATTCCTGGGATGCTCGCGCCGGGGAATGGATCGCCTTTGCCGAAAAACTGATCGCAGGGCGATAATCCGAGCTTGACATGATTTTGCGCTGCGCTTTGCGGTCTGCTATCGTTTGACCCGCACCCGCCCTGCAATATCAACCTGTTAGGTTGTGCGATAGGGCCAAACATATTGCAAAGGAGAGGCCAGCTTGCTTCTGGAGGCAGCGCATTACACCTTGGCGATGGCGCTTTCCAAACGCCGCAAGGCCGATGAGGTGCGCGATGCGGTATCATTGTGGTCGCGGGCGCGGCGGTGCTTCCGCGCATGGCGTCCGCATGAGGAGGCCTGCCGCGTTTTCGTGCGCGACCATGTGGAGAAAATGGCGCCGCGCCGCACGGTGGCGGTTCTGGGCTCCGGGCTCTTGCGCGATGTGCCGATGAATACGCTGTCGAAAATGTTCGACAAGGTCTACCTTTACGATCTCGTTCATCTGCCATCAGTCCGGCTCCGCGCATTCCTGCGCGGCTGGCGCAATGTCGAATTCGTTGAATGCGATCTGGCAGACGAGGTGAACCTCGATTTTCTGAAAAAGATGCCTGACGTCGATCTTGTCATCTCCGCCAACCTTCTGTCGCAAATGACTGTTGAACTGCTGGATGATGGCCTGAGGCTTGAGGCCGAAGATCTGGCGCGCGCCCATATGGCCAATCTTTTCATGGGGCCGTGGAAAGGCTGCCTCCTCTCAGACATTATCTTTGAGGAGAAAGACCGGCAGGGCGCGGTCATCAAAAGCGGCGACCTTCTGGCTGGCGTGGAACCCCCCGCCGCCGATCAGATCTGGCACTGGACAGTGGTTCCCTTCGGTGAGGTCGATGATCAGCACGAAACGGTGCATACCGTGATTGCAGTCTGGAAATAGGAATTCTGGGTTATGAGTTCGCGTTACATCACCACCCTCGGAATCGATGCCGACGATACGCTCTGGCAAAACGAGCAATTTTTCCGCTTCACCGAAACGCAGTTTCAGGCGTTGCTCGCTGATTATGCCGAAGGCGATCATATTGCCGAGCGCCTGCTGGAAGCGGAAAAACGCAATCTCCAGCACTATGGTTTCGGCATCAAGGGTTTCACGCTTTCGATGATTGAAACGGCGATCGAGGTAACGGAGGGAGCCGTTCCCGCCAGTGTCATCGAGCAGATTTTGAACACCGGCCGCGATATGCTCTCCCACCCGGTGGAAACACTGCCGCATGTGCCGGAAACACTGGAGCGCCTCGCAAATGATTATGTGCTGGTTCTGATTACCAAGGGCGACCTTTTTGACCAGGAGCGCAAGCTTGCCCAATCCGGCCTTGGCGAATTGTTCAAGGCGGTGGAAATCGTCTCCGACAAAAGCGCATCCACCTATCGGCGCATCTTCCGCGATATCGGCAGCGGCCCCGAAAGGGCGGCCATGGTGGGCAACTCGTTGAAATCGGATATCGTGCCGGCCATCGCCGCCGGCAGTTTCGGCATTTACATCCCGCACGAATTGACCTGGGCATACGAACATGTCGAGCCGCCGCGAGAGACGCCGCGGTTCCGGGAAATTGTTGATTTTGCCGAATTGCCCACGCTGCTCGGCACGCTGGAGACGTGACGTTTATGCACACATTTGAAGAAATCTGGAATATTGCCGTCAGCCGCAAAGGCAGTGCAGCGGAAGTGGAAAAACAGCTGCAAATGCCGAAGTCGTCAAAGGAAATCGAAGAGACCCCGGACGACCGCTATCTGGCCCTGATGACGCGCTGCATTTTTCAGGCAGGCTTCAACTGGAAGGTCATCGAGGCTATGTGGCAGGGCTTTGAAGAGGCGTTTGACGGTTTCGACATCGCCCGTTGCGCCATGCTGCATGATGAGGATTTCGAGCGCCTCGTCTCCAACAAGGCCATCGTGCGCCATGGGCCGAAGATCAAGACCGTACAGGAAAACGCCCGCTTCATCGGTGGAATCGCCGATGAACACGGCTCCTTTGGCAAATTCCTCGCTGCATGGCCGGCGGACGACTATATCGGGCTGCTGGAACTGCTGAAAAAGAAGGGCGCGCGGCTCGGCGGCAATACCGGCCAATATTTTCTGCGCTTTTCAGGTGTGGAAAGTTTCATCCTGTCGCAAAGTACAGTCAACCGGCTGATCGCCGAGGGCGTGGTGGACAAACAGCCAAGCGCGAAAAAGGACATGGTTGCCGTTCAGGCCGCCTTCAATGAATGGCGCACGCAGTCTGGCCGTTCACTCACCGAGATCAGCCGCGTTCTGGCGATGAGTATCGATTGAATTCTGTGCACCGATCTGATTTTGTTGTTGCGCGAGCGAATTCTGCTTCGCGCTGTCTTCAGGAGATCACATGACCACCTCACCGACCGGGGGCAACCTGCGGCGCACCGAAAACCTGCGCGGCGTCATCCTCATGGCCATGGCCTTTCTGTCACTGTCCGTCTGCGACATGCTGGCAAAGCTCGCCACGAGTGAGTTTCCCCCCTTGCAGATTGCCTGGACGCGACAGCTTGCGCTTCTCACAGGCGTACTGATTGCCCTGTCGTTTCGCGGACCCATCCTCCTCAAAACGAAAAATCCGGGCATGCAGGTGGCGCGCGGGGCGCTCGCCGTTACGTCTGCGGTGTGCTTCATCTTCGGCGTCAAATATGTGCCGCTCGCTGATGCGGTGGCTGTCACCTTCGTCGCGCCATTTGTTGTCACCGCCGTTAGCGGTCTGCTGCTGGGCGAAAAGGTCGGGCCGCGCCGCTGGACGGCTGTCATTTTCGGCTTTATCGGCGTGCTGATCATTCTGCGCCCGGGCTTTGGCACAGTGCATCCTGCAGCGCTGCTTCTTGTTCTGGCTGCAACCGCCTTTGCCATGCGGCAGGTCTTGTCACGCCGCCTGGCCGGTGTCGACAAGACCGGCACAACTGTTGCCTACACCGCGCTGGTCAGCGTCTTTCTGCTGTCCCTGCCGCTCGCCTTTGTCTGGCAGACGCCGGTGAAAGGTGAACATATCCTCTGGCTTGCCGGCATGACACTGGCGGCTGCCATGGGCGAAATGTTCCTGATCACGGCTCTGGAAATCGGCGAGGCAGCCGTGCTGGCACCGGTTCAATATTCGCTTATCATCTGGAGCACGCTGTGGGGCTGGCTGGTCTTCGGTGACCTCCCGGACATGTGGACAGGTGTGGGTGCCGCCGTCATCGTGGCAACCGGCCTTTATATTTTCCAGCGCGAGCGGACCGTTCAACGCAAAAAGCCGCGTCCGGAAGACATCAACACGAGTTCGATGTAGCCGCACAAGCCTCTTTACGGGCGCTGAAAGGCCAGCCTCGCCGCCTCGAGCTTCTGTCGGCAGAAGCAACCTTCAATATGGTCGTTGACCATACCCATGGCCTGCATGAATGCGTAAACGGTGGTCGGGCCGACAAAGGTCCAGCCGCGCTTCTTGAGGTCTTTCGAAAGCCGCTTTGAAGCCTCCGTCACCGGATTTGCTTTCAGCGTCGCCCAATCCATGGTCGCCGGGCGTTCCGCTGCAGATGGTTCGAAAGACCAGAAATATTTGGCCAGCGAACCGAATTCGTTACGCAGTTCAATCGCCCGCTTCGCATTGTTGATCGTGGAGGTGATCTTGCCGCGATGACGAATAATGCCGGCATCCGTCACCAGCCGCTCCACATCGGCTTCGTCAAACTGCGCCACCTTGTTGAAATCGAAACCGGCAAAGGCGGCGCGAAAGTTTTCGCGTTTGCGCAAAATGGTGAGCCAGGAAAGACCGGACTGAAAGCCTTCGAGGCAGATTTTCTCGAATAGGCGATGATCGTCGTCGACCGGATAGCCCCATTCTGTGTCGTGATAGGCGATGTAATCGGGAAGTTCACCCGGCCAGAAGCATCGATGTTTTCCGTCGGCTCCGACGATAATACCCTCAGCGATCATGCGCGCTCCCATTCATTGCCCGTTTGTTTACCAACCCTTAGCCAATTCGCCAAACCCGTTGTTAACCCTGCCGAAACCTTTCCGCGTCCGGCCACATTTTCACGAAGTTTTATTTACCATTGTCCTTCTAGGTTCTTTCCACCCGAAAACGGCGAAAAGTAGTGAGTCCGCCATGTTCAAGAATCTCTTTGCCTGCCTTATGGCAGCTGCAACGCTTGCGTCTGTCTCAACGGTTGATGCGATCGCCTCCGACCGCTACGGCCAGCGACCGCCCGTTGTTGTTGGTGACAGTCTGACCGCACCTTGGATCAACCAGCTTGGCCGGCGCACCCGTGTGGTTGCGCCCATTTCCGGCGCTCCGTCCATGCGCCAGGTCGCGCCTGTACAACAGGGCGCAGCCGTGAACGGTCGCCGGATTATTCGCTATGCGCAACCGCAGGCACAGCCCGTGTCGATCAATCGCCAAGCCGCCCAGCAGTCCCGCCAGATGGATCCGCGCTTTCTTCCGCAGGTGGTTGATTACCAGACCAAGGAAAAACCGGGCTCCATCGTGATCGATACGAATGAGCGTTTTCTCTATCTCGTCATGGCAAACGGTAAGGCCAAGCGCTACGGCGTTGGCGTCGGCAAGCCGGGCTTCGAATGGGCCGGCACGCACACGGTTTCCTCGAAAAAAGAATGGCCGAGCTGGACGCCGCCGAAAGAGATGATTGCGCGCGAAGCGGCTAAGGGACATTACCTGCCGAACCATATGGAGGGTGGCCCCGCCAATCCGCTCGGCGCGCGCGCCCTTTACCTCGGCAGCACCCTCTACCGCATTCACGGAACCAATGCGCCCTGGACCATTGGTTATGCCGTCTCGTCCGGCTGCATCCGCATGCGTAACGAAGATGTGATTGATCTTTATGGCCGCGTCGGCGTTGGAACCAAAGTCAGGGTTATTTAGTCTTCAAGACACAATGGTCACAGGCAATTGGGGCCTGAAGAACCATGACAAATGCCTGCGGTTCGCCGCGGGCATTGTTGCGTCTGATGTCGATCTCCGTGCAGGCCATTTTTTGTTGGCTTGATTTGCCGCCCACATACGTTAGCGTTCCAGTTGGGATAGGTTGGTTGGAATTTGGAGAGGGAATTATGAAAAGAACAGGTCTCAGACTTGCCACCCTGTGTTTATCCGTGGCGATTGTTGGCTCCGCCTCGGCTGCGAGTGCCGCCATGTCTGCACAGCAGCCAGTGTCTGCCAGGAGTGATGTGGTTCAGGTTGCTGTTCAAAAGACGGTCAAGCCTGAGTTCAAGCGTCGCATGGTGCGTTTTGAAACAAATGAAGCCCCCGGCACGATCATTGTCGATACGCAAAACAAGTTTCTCTATCACGTGAACGGCAAGAACCGCGCCATGCGCTATGGGATTGGCGTCGGCCGCGAAGGCTTCGGCTGGTCCGGGACGGTGAAGGTCTCACGCAAGGCCGAATGGCCCGGCTGGACGCCGCCGCCTGAAATGATCGCCCGCGAACGTCGTAAAGGCCATATCCTGCCTGCCTATATGGAAGGTGGAGAAGACAATCCTTTGGGCGCGCGCGCTCTATATCTCTACCGCAGCAGCGGTGATTCCGGTTATCGCATCCACGGAACAAACCAGCCGTGGTCCATCGGCCAGAACATGTCGTCCGGCTGCATCCGGATGATGAACAAGGATGTCGAGCACCTCTACGAGCGTGTGCCAGTCGGCACCAAAGTCATCGTGATCGGGCCGGATGGTAAGAGCGGCAAAGTCAGGTTCAATGACAAGGGTATCGACCTGTTGGGCACCCTCTTTGGCGGTTGATGCTTTGAACCTCCAAGAGAATGAAAGAAAAGGGGCCGCGTGGCCCCTTTCGATTTTTTCGAGTCTGCAGGCCTTCAAATCAGGCGGTGGCCGGCTTGGAAGCGCCCTTCCGCGCATCGACCGACAAAGCGCCGGGGCCGTATGTTGCAAGCAGAATGTAAGCGCCTGCCAGTGTCAGGTTCTTCATGACCATGATCTGGTTCAGCATGTTGATCCAGCCGAGCGCGCCTTCCGGCCAGCCTTCGACGGCAACAGTGCCGGTGTGAAAAACGAGGCCGGTGAAAACGCAGAAGAGCGCGAGAGCCCAACCGGCAATCTTCGTCTGAAATCCGACAAGCACGGCAGCGCCTGCCAGAAGTTCAAAAAGGCCGGCAAGGTAGGTGAGAGCGGTAGCCGCCGGCAAACCGGCACCTGCAATCATGCCAGCGGTGCCGGCAGGGTCGGCAAGCTTGCCCAAGCCGGACATGATGAACATGAAGGACAGTAGAATGCGAGCGACGAGCAAGATGTATTTCGTTGACATGATTGTCTCCTGATGTGTCTGAACACCTTTTATTCGAGAACGGCAGTCAAATAAATCACCTAGGCAGTCGACATATTGTCTCTAATTTATGAACAATGTGGGCAGGCTAACGGCTGAACCGCTGAAGGTAAGCGCGTATCGCTGACAGAAACGTGAGGGATGGCAGCGTTGAAGAAGACGATTGAACATGCCACTGATGTGAGGACAAACAGCTTTTTTTGAATTCGAGACAGTACCCAAGGAGCCATGATGTCCGATTTATCAGCTTTTCCGATCACTGAGCGTTGGCCTGCAAACGATTCAAGCGTCATTCAGCTTTATTCCCTGCCGACGCCAAACGGTATCAAGGTATCAGCAATGCTGGAGGAAGCCGGTCTTGCTTATGAGCCGCATCTGGTCGATTTCGGCAAGAACGACCAGATGACGCCTGAATTCCTCTCGCTCAACCCCAACAACAAGATCCCCGCGATCATCGATCCCAACGGTCCCGGCGGCAAGCCGCTTGGCCTGTTTGAATCCGGGGCGATCCTGCAATACCTCGCCGAAAAGTCCGGCAAATTCCTGTCGAGTGACCCGGGGGAAAAATATGAGACGCTCTGCTGGCTGCATTTTCAGATGGGCGGTGTCGGTCCCATGTTTGGCCAGCTCGGTTTTTTCGTCAAATTCGCCGGCAAGGACATTGAAGACCCGCGTCCGCGCGAGCGTTATGTCAATGAGACAAAGCGACTTTTGGGCGTTCTGGAGGGTCGAATGAAAGGCCGCGAATGGATCATGGGTGATGCGTTCACCATTGCCGATATCGCAATCCTGCCCTGGCTGCGCGCGCTCGTCGGTTTTTACGAGGCCGGTGATCTGGTGGAGTTCGATACGAATCCATCGGTCAAGTCCTGGCTTGAGCGCGGCTTTGAGCGTCCGGCCATGCAGCGGGCGACCAATATCCCGGCGCGCGGATAAGCGTTGTTTTTCACTTCTACTGCAGGGCCGCTTTCATATCCTGACCGCGGCCTTGCAGCTTGAAGCCTGGAAAAATGAAGACGCCATGGATCTTGCCCATATCGCTGTTCTGCAATCCCGTGGATTCACCGATGCAGAAAACAGGGCGGCGGATTTCGTTGCCCAGATGAATCATCGTGGAGTAGCAAAACGATGAATTGCGCGTTGTGGCCTGTTCGAGAATGTTTAATAGCTGATGCCGGTCTTCAGGATCGTAGCAGCGGATCAATGTCAGCAAGCCGCACTCGCTTTCCTTCAGGCCGTGCATGTCCGTGGTCAGTTCGCCAAGTCTGATCAGTCCGTTGCGAAGATTGCCGGTCCAGGCTTCGCTTGCGCAAAAATGAGACAGTACTTCCGTGTTCGGCAGATGGCCGCGTTCGATTGAGCCCGTCTGCGACTCTAATCCATCCAGAGACGTTATTTTAAACACAAGAAACCGCCCCACGTGTTTCTGTATTGCAAATCAATTGATTGCTTCAGAATGACCAAATTGGATTTTTATATAAACGCACAAGGTGTGCTTTTATCTTCAATTTCGCGTCTTCCGCAACATTGCCGAGCAATATTTTTCACATTTTATGAGGGAATTAACTTGAGAGAAACTGAAAAATTGCGTTCTGACAGGTTTATGGAGGGTTTTGAATTTATCATAGGCGCTCGATTGTGCCAATTTGAAACAATGTAATTGGGAGCTGACCTGCCGGCAGTTTTGCCGGCTGGCCGTTGAAGGATGCCAAACCATAGAGAGAGGCATCAAAACAAGCTGTAAAGCGACCGTCTCATCGCCCATAACGCGTGCTTTCTCAATCACGAATTATAGTGATGGCACCCCGCGCGTTCGCGTCTGAACCACTTTAGATCATGGGCGCAAAAGAAAAGGGCGGCCCGAAGACCGCCCCCAACATGTACCGATGCAAATCGGATAACTTCATGCCCATGCCGCCACTTTGGGCCGCTTGGCGGCCCAAAGCACTTTAGATCATGGGCGAAGCTTTATGTGCATTCTGTGTTAGGGCTTGCGCCCAATCACATCATGCCCATGCCGCCACTTTGGGCCGCTTGGCGGCCCAAAGCACCTAAAGATCATGGGCGAAGCTTTATGTGCATTCTGTGTTAGGGCTTGCGCCCAATCACATCATGCCCATGCCGCCCATGTCGGGCATGCCGCCGCCAGGCATCGGAGCGTCCTTCTTCGGAAGCTCGGCGATCATGGCTTCGGTGGTGATCAGGAGCGAAGCAACGGAGGCTGCGTTCTGCAGAGCCGTGCGAACAACCTTGACCGGGTCAACGATGCCCATGGTGATCATGTCGCCATATTCGGACGTCTGAGCGTTGTAACCGTAGTTGTCGTCGTTCTTTTCAAGGATCTTGCCAACCACGATGGAAGCCTCGTCACCAGCGTTGCTGGCGATCTGGCGAACCAGAGCCTGGAGCGCACGGCGAACGATGTTGATACCAGCTTCCTGGTCGTCGTTTTCGCCCTTGGCGGCGATCTTCGTGGAGGAGCGGAGCAGGGCAACGCCACCACCGGGAACGATGCCTTCCTGAACAGCAGCGCGCGTTGCGTTGAGCGCGTCGTCGATGCGGTCCTTCTTTTCCTTCACTTCGACTTCCGTTGCACCGCCAACGCGGATTACGGCAACGCCGCCAGCGAGCTTGGCAAGACGTTCCTGCAGCTTTTCGCGGTCGTAGTCGGAAGAGGTTTCTTCGATCTGCGCCTTGATCTGGGCAACGCGGCCTTCGATTTCAGCCTTGGCGCCAGCGCCGTCAACGATCGTGGTGTTTTCCTTGGTGATGGAAACCTTCTTGGCCTGGCCGAGCATGTCGAGCGTGACATTTTCGAGCTTGATGCCGAGGTCTTCGGAAATAACGGTACCACCGGTCAGGATCGCGATGTCTTCCAGCATGGCCTTGCGGCGGTCGCCGAAGCCAGGAGCCTTGACAGCAGCAATCTTCAGACCACCGCGCAGCTTGTTGACAACCAGCGTTGCCAGAGCTTCGCCTTCAACATCTTCAGCGATGATGAGGAGCGGCTTGGAGGACTGAACAACCGATTCCAGAACCGGCAGCATGGCCTGCAGGTTGGAGAGCTTCTTTTCGTGAAGAAGGATGTAGCAGTCGTCGAGATCTGCAACCATCTTTTCCGGGTTGGTGACGAAGTAAGGCGACAGGTAACCGCGGTCGAACTGCATGCCTTCAACGACTTCGAGTTCGGTTTCAGCGGTCTTGGCTTCTTCAACCGTGATTACGCCTTCGTTGCCAACCTTCTGCATGGCTTCAGCAATGTCGAGACCGACCTGCTTGTCGCCGTTTGCCGAAATCGTGCCAACCTGGGCGACTTCTTCAGAGGTGTTGATCTTCTTGGCCTTTGCGGCGAGATCCTTGACGACTTCCGAAACGGCCAGATCGATACCGCGCTTCAGGTCCATCGGGTTCATGCCGGCTGCAACAGCCTTCTGGCCTTCGCGAACGATTGCCTGGGCAAGAACGGTTGCAGTGGTGGTGCCGTCACCGGCGATGTCGTTGGTCTTCGAAGCAACTTCGCGGACCATCTGTGCGCCCATGTTCTCGAACTTGTCTTCCAGTTCGATTTCCTTGGCGACGGAAACGCCGTCCTTGGTGATGCGCGGTGCACCGAACGACTTGTCGATAACGACGTTACGACCCTTCGGGCCGAGTGTGACCTTCACTGCATCTGCGAGAATGTCGACGCCCTTAAGCATCCGTTCGCGAGCAGAGCGGCCGAATTTGACTTCTTTAGCTGCCATTTTGAAAACTCCCGGGCTTCAATGGCCCATTTTCAAGCTTCGATTAGGTTCAACGTTAACGGCGTGATCAGCCGATAATGCCCATGATGTCGGCTTCCTTCATGATCAGAAGGTCTTCGCCGTCGATCTTGACTTCAGTACCGGACCACTTGCCAAACAGAACGCGGTCGCCGGCCTTGACGTCGAGGGCTACAACTTCGCCCTTGTCGTTGCGAGCGCCGTTGCCGACAGCGACGATTTCGCCTTCAGCGGGCTTTTCCTTGGCGGTGTCGGGAATGATGATGCCGCCCTTGGTCTTTTCTTCGGATTCCACACGGCGTACAACAACGCGGTCGTGGAGCGGACGGAAAGAAATGTTTGCCATTCTCTTGGATCCCTCACTCAAATGACATTACGCAGGTATGAATTGCCTGCCTTGGATGTTTGTTAGCACTCACTCCTGAAGAGTGCTAACGGCCACGGAGATAGGAGCGGTGCGATAGAGAGTCAAGCGTTCTCGCCAAAAAAAATCGACATCGGAACGTAAGTCCGCAACGCGGTTAACGCGAGCAATGACCGACATAATAATGTGTCGAATGTCTGTTATCATGGGACGATTACAGAAATGTCACCGGTCCGCATGTCCCCAACAGAGCCCCTGAAACGCCAAGGCACAATTCATCCTGATGCGTCCGAATCCTTTCGTGTATGGGTCAAAATAGGCCTCCTGAGCTTTGGTGGCCCCGCCGGCCAGATCGCCCTCATGCATCGCATCGTGGTGGAGGAAAAGCGCTGGCTTTCGGAGGAAAAATATCTGCATGCGCTGAACTATTGCATGCTGCTGCCCGGTCCAGAGGCGCAGCAGCTGGCAACCTATATCGGCTGGCTCCTGCATGGCTGGCGCGGCGGGCTCATTGCTGGATTGCTGTTCGTACTGCCCGGCTTTTTGGTCATCCTGGCGCTTTCAATTGCCTATGCCACCCTGCATCAAAGTGTCTGGCTGGCCGCACTCTTCTTTGGAATGAAAGCGGCCGTACTTGCCATTGTCGCCGACGCTTGCTGGCGCATTGGCCGGCGTGCGCTGAAAACACCGCTTCACATTTCTGTTGCCGTCGTCTCCTTCATCGCGCTTTTCTTTTTCAATGTGCCGTTTCCTGCCGTCGTTCTCGCCGCGGGCGTCATTGGTTTCCTCTTGGCAAACCCAACTCGTTCCCGGTCTGACGAGATAAAGGGGGCGAGCACTGAAAACGAGGCGCACCGCCTTTGGCCGCGCCAATTGCTGCAGGCATTGGTCTGGACCGTGATTTGGCAGGCACCCTTCGCCTTCCTTCTGATCTTTGCGCCGCAGGGCGCTTATTCCGATATCTTCGCGTTCTATTCCAAGATGGCGCTGGTCACATTCGGCGGTGCCTATGCGGTCCTGTCCTATGTCGCGCAGATGGCGGTCGAACATTATCACTGGCTCAAACCCGGCGAGATGCTGGATGGCCTGGCGCTGGCCGAAACGACGCCCGGTCCTTTGGTTCTTGTTCTCAGCTTCACAGGCTTTCTCGCCGCATTCAGGGATGCCGGCGCGCTGCCGCCTCTGGCCGCAGGTGTGGTGGGTGCCTTCATCACCGCCTGGGCAACCTTCGTTCCCAGTTTCATCTGGATTCTCGCCGGCGCACCCTATGTCGAACGCTTGCGCAGCAGACCGGCGCTGTCAGCCGCACTGTCCATGATCACCGCCGCCGTGGTCGGTGTCATCCTCAATCTCGCGGTATGGTTTGCGCTCCACGTCCTTTTTGCCGATCTGCAGAGCTGGTCGCCCGTCTTTGCAGGCGGATGGCTGCACGTGCCATTGCCTCAATGGGAAAGCCTGAACCTTCCGGCGCTCGTGCTGACGGCCGTCGCATCAATCCTGATTTTCGGGTTTAGGCGCGGGGTTCTGACCGTTCTCGGTCTATGCGCTTTGGCGGGGCTTGTATTTCAGGCTGTTCTCGGTGCCCAGATCTGATGCGCCGGGCACCGGGTGATTGCTTGTCAGTTTTTCTCGACGGAGACACCGCCTTCGCCGATCTTCAGGCTCACGGTCCCGTCATCTTTCTGCTGATCGTAAATGTAATAGCCCATGCCCGCGATAACGACGACAAGGGCCCCGACAATGAAATAAAGTGCGTTTGATTTGGATTGCATGTTGAATTCCGCTTTTGATTTCAATCTCCGACGCAAAGTAAATGCATCAACAAAGAAGAAGTTCCCGCAGCGTTGCATTGTGGGCGGCGGCATGAGTCGCTTTTTCACTTGCCAAGCGCCCGCCCGTTTGCGATTTGAGCTGCGTCCAGGAATGCGAAGGTGAGGCGAATGGCCGACAGAATCGATAATCTTTCCGAGGTTTGCGGCAATTACGACCTCATCCTATGCGATGTCTGGGGCGTGCTGCACAACGGGATCGATGCATTTCCTCTGGCCGGCGAGGCACTCTCCAAGGCCCGCGCAGGCGGCACCAGTGTCGTGCTGATTACCAATTCGCCGCGTCCGCAGGATGGCGTGACGGCTCAGCTGGAACTGATCGGCGTTCCTTCAAGCGCCTATGACCGCATCGTCACCTCTGGCGATGTGACCCGCCACCTGATTGCCGAAGGCCCGGACAAAGTCTTCCTTCTGGGCCCGGAGCGCGACATGCCGCTTTTCGACGGTCTTGACGTCGAGGTCGTCGGCGCGCAAGAGGCGACGTCCGTGGTCTGCACCGGCTTTTTTGATGATGAAACAGAACAGCCGGAAGATTACCGCGATATGCTCGCCGATTTCATCGCACGCGATGTGCCGCTCATTTGCGCCAATCCCGATCTCATCGTCGAGCGCGGCCACCGGCTCATCCCCTGTGCAGGCGCGGTTGCCGCGCTTTACAGCCAGATGGGCGGCGAGACGCGCATTGCCGGCAAGCCGCATTCGCCGATCTACGTAGAGGCTATGGCCGTTGCCCAGGAGGTCAGGGGGCCGGTGGACAAATCGCGCGTCCTGGCCATCGGCGATGGCATGCCGACTGATGTGCGCGGCGCGCTGGATGCCGGGCTCGACCTTCTCTATATCAGCGGCGGCATCCATGCGGGCGAATATACGGTTGCCGGCAAGACGGATGAACAGGCGCTCACCGCATATCTGGCAAGGGAAAAGGCAAGCCCGAAATGGTGGATGCCCCGATTGGCGTGAATGGTGATATGACAGTCTTTCATCGCAACGAAGAGAGAGAGCCACTGCCCGACCACCTGAAAGGGGGCGTCGTCGCAATCGGTAATTTCGATGGTGTGCATCGCGGTCATCAGACGGTGCTCCAACGCGCCCTTGATGAGGCTGAAAAGAAAGACTGTCCGGCGCTCGTTTTGACATTCGAACCGCACCCGCGCTCAGTCTTCAATCCCGATAAGCCGGTGTTTCGCATCACGCCCGCACCTCTGAAGGCAAGGCTGATCGAGGCTCTGGGCTATCACTGCGTTGTCGAATACCCCTTTGATCGGTCTTTTTCCCAGCTGTCAGCCGAAGCGTTCATAACCTCCATACTCAGAGACTGGCTGCATGCCGCCCACGTGGTCACCGGTTTCGACTTCCATTTCGGCAAGGGCAGGGAAGGTGGCCCGGCCTATCTCATGGAAGCCGGCAAGCGCCACGGTTTCGGCGTCACTTTGGTCGATGCTTTCCGAGATGAAAACACCGATGTGATCTCATCAAGCCGCATTCGCAATTGCCTTGTCGAAGGTGACCTGAGCCTCGCAGCCGGGCTTCTGGGTTATCGGTACACGGTTGAGGGCGAGGTGATCCATGGCAAGAAATTGGGCCGCACGCTCGGTTTTCCAACCGCCAATATGGTGCTGCCGGAAGGGGCCGAACTGAAGCCGGGTATCTATGCCGTTCGCCTGCGCCGGGCAGACGGCACGCTGCACGATGGCGTTGCAAGCTATGGCCATCGCCCGACAGTCGACGATGAAGGCGCAGCCCTTCTGGAAACCTTCGTTTTCGATTTCGACGGTGACCTTTATGGCGAGCAGGTCGCGGTGTCCTTCTTCGGCTATCTGCGCGAAGAGCTGAAGTTCAACGGGCTGGAAGCGCTGGTCGATCAGATGAATATCGATAAGGAAGAAGCGCGCGGCCTTCTCTCCGGCGTCAAGCCTTTAAGCGCGCTGGACGAAAAGATCTGCTTCTGACGCCGGAAAAAGCTTTTCGGCTGCGCCAGATACAAATTCCAATTTATCTATACGTCAGGAAAAAGCATTTCCCGGCCTGGTCCAAAAACATAACGCCAATCCTATGTTTTGTCCGGCCAGGCCTTATCATTGATTTCAATCTTGAATGAATGTGCGGAGTGATACGCATGACTCAGTTTACCCCCATTCTCTCGCTCGGCGGCGGCCTACTGATCGGGCTGGCTGCCGTGGCGCTTATGTATTTCTGGGGCCGGATTGCCGGTATGACAGCGATCATCGGTGGTATTCTGCCGCCGTTTGACCGTGACTGGGCATGGAAAGCAACCTTTTTGGCAGGTGCTATTTCCGCACCTGTTCTGCTGCAGGCTGCCGGTCAGCAGATCGAATATGATGTGCCGGTCTCGACAGCCGCTCTCATTATTGGCGGCATTGTCACCGGTATCGGCGTCACCATCGGTTCGGGCTGTACCTCTGGCCATGGCATTTGCGGCATTGCCCGATTTTCCAAGCGCTCCATTGTCGCGACGGCCACCTTCATGGTCTTCGGTTTTGTGACCGTCTATCTCATCCGCCATGTTCTGGGAGGTGCAATCTGATGCGCTACCTTATCGTTTATCTCATCGGAGCCCTCTTCGGAACCGGCATCGCCTTTTCAGGCATGGCCAATCCGGCAAAGGTGCTGAACTTCTTTGATGTCATGGGGCCATTTGACCTGAGCCTGCTTCTGGTCATGGTCGGCGCACTTTCGGTCGCCATTCCAGGCTATGCGCTGATTTTCAGAAAGCGCAACAAGCCGGTCTTTACCGGTGAATTCGTGTTGCCCAAGGCAAAGCTGGTGGACGCCAAGCTGGTGGGTGGGTCGGCCACGTTCGGCATTGGCTGGGGCATTGCCGGTTTCTGCCCCGGTGCGGCCATTCCCGCCCTCGGTCTTGGCCATAGCTCGGCTTTCATCTTCGTTGCCGCTTTGCTGGTTGGAATTGCCATTGCGCGTTTTGCAACCCGTGTGGAGTTTTTCACGGCAAGCCGTCAGGCAAGCTGAGTTGGGAGGCCGCAACCGCGGCCTCTTGCCCGCTCTTCAGGTGAGTGCACAAACTTTGGCATCCCCTCTTTTATTTTCTCGCAAAAACGCCTAAACACCCGGCGTTATGACAATGTGCCGGTTGATATTTTCGATCCGAATTATTGGCCCGGCCCTTTGAGGCGCTCGTTTTCGAGCCTGCCCGAGGGTCCGGGATTTTGGCGCTTGTTTCCCGCGCCCCCTCACTATTCTTCAAGAATCCAATGATCATGGCGCCTATAAATATGGCGCAACCAGATGAACGGCCTGAAAACAGATGACCGAGACCAACGATAAAGTTGACTATTCCGAAACGCTCTACCTGCCGAAGACGGATTTCCCCATGCGTGGCGGCCTGCCGCAAAAAGAGCCGGAAATCGTCGCCCGCTGGGGCGAAATGGACATGTATAAAAAGCTGCGCGCCTCCGCGAGTGGCCGCCCGAAATACGTGCTCCACGATGGCCCGCCCTATGCCAACGGCAACATCCATATCGGCCACGCGCTGAACAAGATCCTGAAGGATGTCATCACCCGCTCCTTCCAGATGCGTGGTTTCGATTCGAACTATGTTCCCGGCTGGGACTGCCACGGCCTGCCGATCGAATGGAAGATCGAGGAAGCCTACCGCGCCAAGGGCAAGAACAAGGACGAAGTCGAAATCAACGAATTCCGCAAGGAATGCCGTGAATTTGCGCAAGGCTGGATCGACGTTCAGACCGAGGAATTCAAGCGTCTTGGCATCGAAGGCGATTTCGAAAAGCCTTATACGACAATGGATTTCCACGCCGAAGCCCGCATCGCTGGCGAACTGATCAAGATCGCCAAGATGGGCCAGCTCTACCGCGGCTCCAAGCCGATCATGTGGTCGGTGGTCGAGCGCACCGCGCTGGCAGAGGCGGAAGTGGAATATCACGAGGTCGAAAGCGACACGATCTGGGTGAAGTTTCCGGTGGTGGAACTGACGGCTCCCGCCGATGCCGACGCGCAATCGGCTGAGCGCAATCTCGGTGCATTCCATCCCGATTTGCTGGATGCCTATGTCGTCATCTGGACGACCACTCCATGGACCATTCCCGGCAACCGCGCGATCTCCTATTCGTCGCGCATCTATTACGGCCTTTATGAAGTCACTGCCGCCGAAAACGATTTCGGTCCGCAGCCGGGCGAGAAGCTGATCTTCGCCGATGCACTGGCAGAAGACTCGTTCAAAAAGGCCAAGCTTGAATTCAAGCGCCTGCGCGATGTCAGTGCTGATGAACTTGGCGCAATCACCTGCGCCCACCCGCTGGCTGACCTCGGCTACGACTTCCAGGTGCCGCTCTTGGATGGCGATCACGTCACCGACGATGCCGGTACCGGCTTTGTGCACACCGCACCTTCGCACGGTCGCGAAGACTTTGAAGCCTGGATGGACCGGGTGCGCGAACTCGAAGCCCGCGGTATCGACACCAAGATCCCGTTCCCGGTTGGCGACGATGGTTTCTACACCGAAGATGCGCCCGGTTTCGGCCCCGATGCCGAAGGTGGTCCTGCTCGTGTGATGGATGACAACGGCAAGAAGGGCGACGCCAACAACCGCGTCATCAAGGCGCTCATCGACGCCGACAAGCTTTTCGCCCGTGGCCGCATCAAGCACGACTATCCGCATTCCTGGCGCTCCAAGAAGCCGATCATCTTCCGCAACACGCCGCAATGGTTTGTCTATATGGACAAGGATTTCGGCGATGGATCGACACTGCGCACGCGCGCGCTGAAGGCCATCGATGACACCCGCTTCGTACCGGCCATCGGTCAGAACCGCCTGCGCGGCATGATCGAGCAGCGCCCGGATTGGGTTCTCTCGCGCCAGCGCGCCTGGGGTGTTCCAATCGCCATCTTTGCCAAGGAAGATGGAACGGTTCTCGTTGATGACGAGGTCAATGCACGCATCCTGGAAGCCTTCGAGGCAGAAGGAGCCGATGCCTGGTTTGCGCCGGGCGCGGCAGAGCGTTTCCTGGGTTCCAAATACGACCCTGAAGAATGGAAGCAGGTGCGCGACATTCTCGACGTCTGGTTCGATTCAGGATCGACCCACACGTTCACGCTGGAAGACCGCCCGGACCTCAAATGGCCGGCGGATGTTTATCTCGAAGGCTCCGACCAGCATCGCGGCTGGTTTCATTCCTCGCTTCTGGAAAGCTGCGCCACCCGTGGCCGTGCGCCTTACAACGCCGTCGTCACCCATGGTTTTACCATGGATGAGAAGGGCGAGAAAATGTCGAAATCCAAGGGCAACACCGTTGTCCCGCAGGAGGTGATGAAGCAGTTTGGTGCCGATATCCTGCGCCTCTGGGTGATGACGACGGACTATTCGGAAGATCAGCGTCTGGGCAAGAACGTGATCCAGACCAATGTCGATACCTACCGCAAGCTCAGAAACACCGTTCGCTGGATGCTCGGCACGCTGGCGCATGACAAGGGCGAGGATATCGCGCTTGCCGATATGCCGGAGCTGGAGCGGCTGATGCTGCATCGGCTTTACGAACTCGATAAGCTGGTGCGTTCAGGCTACGACAATTTCGATTTCAAGAAGATCACCCGCGCTTTGACCGATTTTGCCAATATCGAGCTATCGGCCTTCTATTTCGACGTCCGCAAGGATGCGCTTTATTGCGATGCGCCGTCATCCATCAAGCGCCGTTCGGCTCTCTTCGTCATCCGCAAGCTCTTCGATTGCCTGGTGACCTGGCTCGCCCCGATGCTGGTCTTCACCATGGAAGAAGCCTGGCTCTCGCGCGATCCAAATGCAGAATCGGTGCACCTTGAGCAATTCCCGGATGTTCCAGCCGATTGGCAGAACGACGCGCTCGCCGCCAAGTGGAGGAAAATCCGCGAAGTACGTTACGTCGTCACCGGCGCGCTGGAAGTCGAACGCCGCGAAAAGCGCATCGGCTCGTCGCTGGAAGCAGCGCCTGTCGTTCACGTGGCCGATCCGGACCTCTATGCCGCACTGCAGGGCCAGGACTTTGCAGAAATCTGCATCACATCCGATATCGTGGTCGATAATGCAGAAGGTCCATCCTCTGCATTCCGTCTCGATGATGTGGCCAAGGTTTCTGTCGAGCCTCAATTGGCCGAAGGCAGAAAATGCGCGCGTTCCTGGAAGGTCACCAAGGACGTGGGCTCCGATGCGGAATACCCCGACGTATCTGCCCGTGATGCCGCGGCCCTGCGCGAGCTGGCCGCCGGCTAAGCCCGCATTTATTGATAAAAGCAAAGGATATACCGGATGAATTGCCTTTTGTGGCCTCATCCGGTATTTTCCGCCCGAAAATGGCCGGATTTACGGAGCAGGGCTTCGTAAGCTTGAGGGCGTTGGCGGAAAAACCGCCGGAGGTTTGGGATTTATGAAGCATTTGTTCAGAGTTGGTACCGGGCTGTTTATCATTGCTGCGGGCACGTTTCCGTTGGCAGGTTGCATGAGCCCGACCTACGGCACGGACAAGTCTGCTGCCGAACAGTTGCTTGACGATGTGGGCAACGCCGTCGCTGTTGGCGCGCCACAGGAAGAAAAGAACATCGCTTACAAGCCGCGTCCGGAGCTTGTCGTGCCGAGCGAGAGCCAGTTGGCTCTGGTCGAGCCGCAGCAATCGCTTGCCAACCGCGAAAACAATCCGAACTGGGTCGAAAGCCCCGAGGAACTGCGCAAGCGTCTGCGCAAGGAAGCAACCGAAGCTAACGATGGTGATCGCGCCAACACCCTGATTCGCCAGAAAAGCACCATGAGTCAGCTTGGCGTGCAGCAGCAGAAGGACGCCTACAGCCAGCAGCGCAACGCCCAGGGTGCAAGTACGGGTCGCCGCAGTTTGGTCGATCCCCCGAAGGACTATCGCCGCGTTTCCGATCCGTCTGTTCTCACCGATCTCGGCGAGAGCGAAAAAGTGAAGGAAAAGCGCCGCAAGAAAGAGGCCGAAGCCGCCCAACAGGGCAAGAAGTGGTGGGATCCCCTCAACGTGTTCTAATAATGGGCCTTCGGGCCCATTTTCTTTTGGGAAAAATTGTCTGACGCCATGCGCCCGGAAACCTTCTGTTTAGGTTTGGCGGAATAGGAAGGGGGGCATGTTTCAGTCCCCTTTTTTTAAGATTTTCTTCAAAGCGAGCGCCGCGGGAATTATCTCTGCCGGCCTTTCTCTATTGCTTTGCCTTGCGATCAACCGCGTGGTCGGGGGCACCATGGGTCCCGTTGCCCTGTCTCTGGCAATCCTGTGTCCGCTTTTCATAGGCGGCCCGATGAGTGCGGTGCAGTTTCTCGCCCTTCACCGAACAAAGATGGCCCGCATGGCCGCCGACGAGGCCAATCAAAAGCTCGAAGCCATGCATGCTGAGTTGATGAGCCTTCACAGCGAGCTTGTGGAAACGAACCGGCGCGACAGCCTGACCGGCATCTTGAACCGCGGCGCTTTCATGGGCGAACTCGCAAAGCTATCAGCCGCGGAGAAGGCCGGCGCTTTGTTCGTGCTGGATGCCGATCATTTCAAGTCCATCAACGACAATCACGGACATGTGGAAGGCGACCTTGTGCTCAAAGCCTTGACGGCGGCAATCGCCGCCAAACTGCCCCAAGGCGCTCTCTTCGGGCGTATCGGCGGTGAAGAGTTCGCCGTTTTCGTCTCCGCCCTCAGCACACATGCCGCCTTCCACCATGCAGAAAACATGCGCCTCAATGCGGAGACCGTGAGGCTTTATACGCGCGCGGGCGACCTGATCTGCCCGACAATCAGTCTGGGCGGCGTTCTGCTCACCGGTCGTTTCGACGTGTCGGAGGCCATGCGCATTGCCGACACCAATCTTTATCGGGCAAAGAGCGAAGGGCGCAACAAGACGGTTATCGGCAATCTGGCGCTCGCAAAGGCTTCTTGAGCACTGAGGTAAAGCTCAACGAGGCCATGGTCCCGCGCGGGCCCGGACTTGATGCGCTTACAGGAATCCGTTTACGGGTCTATCGATCTTTTTGGAGGCGGAATATCAACGCCGCGCCCCACAATATGAAGAAATGCATTTGAGGAGACAATATGGACCATCCAAACATCAGGGCCGCCGTTCCCTCCGACGCGGAGACGATTTTCGGCTTCATCTGCGATCTGGCCGAATTTGAAAATGCGCGCCATGAGGTGGAGACCGACATTGCCGCAATCACCGAAACAGTGTTTGGCGAAAATTCGGTCTGCGATGCATTGATTTATGAAGACGAGGGCAAGCCGCTGGCTTTTGCGCTCTGGTATTACACCTATTCCACCTGGCAGGGCCGGGCCGGGCTTTATCTCGAAGATCTCTATGTTTCGCCGGATGCCCGTGGCCGTGGGATCGGCAGCACAATTTTGAAATACCTGGCAAATTACGCGCTGGAAAAGGGCTACGGACGCTTCGAATGGAGCGTGCTGGATTGGAATACGCCCGCCATCAAGACCTATGACGCCACCGGTGCCAAGCCGCAGAGCGAATGGATACGCTACAGGCTATCCGGCACTGATTTGCAGGATTTTGCCAAAGCCTAACGCTTCTCCTGGAAAAACGCCTTGAGGATCGCAGCCGATTCCTGTTCGGCAAGGCCCGAATAAACCTCCGGCGCATGATGGCAGGTCGGCTGGCTGTAAAACCGCCCGCCGTGGTCGACGCCACCGCCTTTTTCATCCTCTGCGCCATAATAGAGGCGGCGGATGCGGGCAAACGAAATTGCCGCTGCACACATGGCGCAGGGTTCGAGCGTGACATAAAGATCAGCACCGGTCAGGCGTTCTGAACCAAGCTTTGCAGAAGCCGCACGAATGGCCAGAACCTCGGCATGCGCCGTCACATCGTTCAGTTCGCGTGTCCGGTTTCCGGCAGAGGCAATCACCTCTCCATCCAGAACAAGCACGGCGCCGATCGGCACCTCATGGCGTTCTGCCGCCCTGCGCGCCTCCTCCAGTGCCAGTTCCATATAGCGATTTGCAGCCACCCGAATGATAAACCCTCTTAACCAAATGCTCATGAACTGATAGGACACGGCAAACGAACAGGCAAATCCAAATGAACAGCAACGACAAGAACAAACGTCCCGGCGGCAAACCGTCCGGCGGCAAGGGCAAGCCATTTTCCGGCGCTCGCAAGGACAAGCCATCCTTTGGCGCTGCAAAGGGCAAGGAAAAGCCGTCCTTCGGCCCGCGCAAGGACAAGGCCGCATCCGGCCCGCGCCGCGACAAGCCGACAGGCGCAAAATCCGCGCCCCGCACCGAGAATGTGAAAGCCGAAGCTGCGACTTTGCCACCCGAACGCATCGCCAAATTGCTGGCCCGTGCAGGCGTTGCCTCGCGCCGCGATGTGGAGCGCATGATTGTCGAGGGGCGCGTGAAGCTGAATGGCAAGGTGCTGGAAAGCCCCGCGGTCAACGTCTCCTTTGCCGACAACATCGAGGTCGATGGCGAGCCGGTCAAAGGCATCGAGCGCACACGTCTCTGGCTCTACCACAAGCCTGCAGGCCTCGTGACCACGAATTCCGATCCCGAAGGCCGTCCAACGGTCTTTGACAATCTGCCCGAGGGTCTCCCGCGCGTCATGTCCATTGGTCGCCTCGACATCAACACCGAAGGCCTTCTGCTGCTCACCAATGATGGCGGGCTTGCCCGTGTTCTGGAACTGCCCACCACCGGCTGGCTGCGCCGTTACCGCGTGCGCGCACATGGCACCGTCACCCAGGCAAAGCTGGATGGTTTGAAGGATGGCATCGCCGTGGATGGCGTTCTCTATGGCGGCATCGAAGCCACGCTCGACCGCGAGCAGGGCTCCAATGTCTGGCTCACTATGGGGCTTCGCGAAGGCAAGAACCGCGAAATCAAGAACGTGCTTGGCGCTTTGGGTCTCGAAGTCTCGCGCCTCATCCGCATTTCCTATGGCCCCTTCCAGCTCGGCAACCTGAAGGAAGGCGCGGCCATGGAAGTGCGCAGCCGCATGCTGCGCGATCAGTTGGGCGCACGCCTGATTGAAGAGGCTGGCGCGAATTTTGATGCGCCGATCTTCGATCACAAAGGCAATGTCCTTGCCGATGACGAGGCTGAGGAAAAACGCAAGCCCGCTGACCGTGGCTGGAAGCCGCGCGAGCGCGAAGGCGATAGACGCGAACCTGCCGGTGAAAAGCGCGAGCGCTTTGGTGACAAACGCGAACAGGGCGGCGACAGGAAAGACCGTTTCGGCGACAAGCGCGAGCGTGCCTTGAGCCGTCTCGACACCAAGAAGAGTTCCGACAAACCGGAAAAGAAGCCGCAGCAGGGCCGTGCCTCGCGCGCCTCCAATGTGTGGATGGCACCCGGTGCCAAGCCTTTGGGTCCGAAAAAGACGGCCAAACAGGCCAGCCGCGCCAAGGAGCAGGCGCGATCCGATATGAAGAAGGACGCCAAATCCTCAAGCGGCAAGGGAAAACGCGATGCGGATCGTCGGCGGTGAGTTTCGCGGACGCTCGCTCCGCACGCCGAAATCCAATGACATCAGGCCGACCACCGATCGCACGCGGGAAAGCCTGTTCAACATCTTGTCCCACGCCTATCCCGAAGCGCTGAACGGCGCGCGCGTCATGGACCTGTTTGCCGGCACGGGTGCCGTTGGCATCGAGGCGCTGTCGCGTGGCTGCCGCTTTGCCATCTTCGTGGAAATGGGCGTCGAGGGCCGCAGCCTGCTGCGTGAAAACACCATGGCGCTCAACCTGCAGGGCCGAACCAAGATATTCCGCCGCGACGCCACCGATATGGGTGTTTGCGCCAATATGGAGCCGTTCCAGTTCCTGTTTGCCGATCCGCCCTATGGCAAGGGGCTGGGTGAAAAGGCGATTGCATCGGCCATTGCCGGCGGCTGGCTGGCCGATGGTGCCCTTGTTATTCTGGAAGAGCGGGCCGATATTATACCTGAAAATCTGCCAAAGTGCCGCCTGCTGGAAGAGCGGGCTTTTGGTGATACTAAAATGCATTTTTACCGCTACGAGGCATAAGACCCATGGCAATCTCAAACGCACTGGCGCCGATTGAGGTAGACAAAGGCAGCTTTCCCCGCGTTGCCGTCGCCTTCGGCGGGGGTGGTGCCCGTGGTCTTGCGCATATTCACATCATTGAAGCGCTGGATGAATTGGGTATCAGGCCTGTGGCGATTTCCGGGTCGTCCATCGGCGCAATCATGGGTGCGGGCTGGGCAGCAGGCATGTCCGGGGCTGAAATCCGCGATTACACGGTCGCCACATTGGGCAACCGCAACGAGGTGGTAAGCCGTATCTGGAAAATGCGGCCCATGACCATGAAAGATGCCATGAATGGCGGCTTTCGCTTCGGCCAGTTCAACCTCGAGCGCATTCTGAAAGGCTTCCTGCCGGAGGCCATTCCAGACGATTTTTCCGAATTGCAGATCCCGCTTCACATAACGGCAACAGATTATTACGGCCAGCGAGGCGTCCTGATCGATGAAGGCGACCTCTATACCGCCATTGCGGCTTCTGCCGCCCTGCCGGCTGTGTTCAGGCCCGTTTCGCTCAACGACCGTTACATGATCGACGGCGGTATCTATAACCCGGTCCCCTATGAGTGCCTGATGGATAAGGCCGATGTGGTGATCGCCATTGATGTCATCGGCGGGCCGGAAGGCGATGGCGAGACCATGCCGAACCGGATCGACAGCCTGTTCGGGGCATCGCAATTGATGATGCAGTCGATTATCGAGGCCAAGATGCAGTTTTCCCGCCCGCATCTCATGTTGAAGCCGGACGTGCACCGTTTCCGCGTGCTTGATTTCCTGCGCGTGAACGAGGTGCTGGAAGCATCTGCCGGGGTCAAGGATCAGCTCAAGACCGATCTCGACGCCCTTCTGGCTTTCCGCGAAAAGGCCTGAAAGCTTATATTATAGCCCGATCCTCTAGCGCGGTTCAGCTTTTAACTGAAGCGCTCAAGGCCACAAGCGTGGCCCGGCGCTAATGCGCCGCCCCAGTGGAGCATTGCGCAAAGCGCAATTGGCGTGAGCGAAAAAATGTAGACTGTTTCAGTCAAAAACTGAAACAGTCTAGCCGATCTCGTCGTGCTTTTTCGGCGGCACCAGCGGTTCCGGTTTGACCGGGCGTTTGTGCAGCAATTCATTGCCTGCCCCCAGCCCCTGTGCGGCCTGCAGCGAAAGGCGCGTTTCATCCCGTTCGCGAATGTCGTCGGAAATCGCGATTGCGGTATCTTCATCCACACCAAGCCCTTCCAGCGTCTTGCGCCCGAAGAGAAGCCCGGATTCAAACGTTTCCCGCGCTTCATAGGTCACGCCGCGCGCACGCAATGACAATGTGTGGACCCGGTCATAGGCGCGGGCATAGATCCTCGCATGCGGATATTCAGATTGGATGAGATCGACAATACGGTCAGTGGTCACCTGTCCATGAGTACAGATTGCAACGATCTTGGCACGTTCAATACCGGCGGCTCTCAGCACATCCTTGCGTGTCCCGTCTCCGAAATAAATCCGGAAACCGAAACTGGAGGCCTGTTTGATACGGTCGGCGGAATGCTCGATGATTGTCACATCGCGGCCGCCGGCCAACAGCACCTGTGCCGCAATCTGTCCGAAACGGGAAAACCCGATCATCAGGACATCCGAACCCGCCCCCTCGAAACTCTCCTCAATTTCTTCCACGCCTGGATCGGTCGAAATAAAGCGCTCAAGCTTGGCAACCAGCGGCGTCAGCGCCATGGAAATAATGACAATCGAAATGAGGATCGAAGACACTTCGCGGTTGATCACGTAGTCCGAGACAGCAGCGGAAAACAGCACGAAGCCGAATTCGCCGCCCTGCGGCAGAACCAGCGAAATGCGCGCTGCGTCGGCAAAGCTGGAGCCCGTTGTGCGACAGACGAGATAGATCACCAGCGATTTGACCGCCATGACCACCGGCACCGCCGCCAGGATCAGCCAGAAATTATCAACGATCACATCGATTTCCAGCGACATGCCGATGGCCATGAAGAAAAGCCCGAGCAGAATGCCGCGAAACGGCTCCACATTGGCTTCCAGTTCATGCCGGAAGGTCGATTCAGCGAGCATCACGCCGGCCAGAAATGCGCCCATGGCCATGGAAAGGCCAGCAAGCTCAACCACAAGCGCTGCCGCCATGACCGTCAGCAGGGCGCTTGCAATCATCGCCTCGCGCGCACCGGATTTGGCAATGATCTGAAAGAGCGGATTGAGCAGATAGCGCCCGGCCACGATGATGGCCACAATGGCAGCGAGTGCAATGGCAAAATCTCTGATGGGATTGGGAATATCTTCAGGGGTTGCCCCGCGCGCCAGAAGCGGAATGATGGCCAGGAGCGGAATGATCGCCATGTCCTGGAACAGAAGCAGCGAAAAGGTGCGCCGCCCATAGGTGCTGTTTAAGTCGCCGCGCTCTTCCAGAATTTGCAGCGCGAAGGCGGTTGACGACAGCGCCAGCCCGAAACCGACGATGATCGCACCGCGAATGTCCACATAGCCCGAGCGAAGCGCAAAGGCGCTGAGCACCGCGCCGGTCAAGACGACCTGCATGGCCCCGAGCAGAAAAATATCCCGCCGCATCTGCCAGAGGCGTGACGGTTTCAGTTCCAGCCCAACGACGAAGAGCAGAAAAACGACACCGAGTTCGGAAAAGCCCAGGATATCCTCAGCGTCCGAGATGACGCCCAGCACCGGTCCGATGACGATGCCCGCTGCCAGATATCCCAAAATTGTGCCGAGACGTAAAAACTTGAAAAGGGGTGCGGCAACAACCGCGCCTGCTAGAAGCAGGATGGCTTCGAAGAAAAAGCCGTGCGTCTCTGGCATGTAATCAATGTCCGTTCGTGCTCAAAAAAACCGTGTTCCGGGCGCAAATCGCGATTCACGCCCTTGATGCAATGTGTAGTGCACAATAAATCCAGCCAAAAGGAAAGGATGAATCATGCCCGCCGAGAACTCTTCCGAAGCCCTGCTGGACCGTGCAAGCCAATTGATAGACCTGGCGCGCGCCGCTGGCGCCGATCAAGCCGATGCGGTGGTCATGCGCTCCCGCTCCAATTCGGTGTCGGTGCGTCTTGGCAAGGTTGAGGGTACGGAATTATCCGAAAGCGATGATTTCTCCCTAAGAGTCTTTGTTGGCAAACGTGTGGCAAGCGTATCGGCCAACCCGGGATTTGATTTGAAGGCGCTCGCCGAACGGGCCGTCGCCATGGCCAAGGTCTCGCCGGAAGACAAATTTGCCTGCCTTGCCGACGAAGCCAATCTGGCAAAATCCTACCCCGATCTGGAGCTTTACGATGCGACAGAGGTTCCAACCGCTGAACTGACGGAAAAGGCGCTTGCTGCAGAAGAAGCAGCCCTTGCCGTCAACGGTGTCAGCAATTCGTCCGGTGCAGGTGCCGCCGCCGGCATGGGCGGTCTCGTGCTTGCAACCTCCCACGGTTTTGCCGGCAGCTATATGGCCTCGCGTTTCAGCGTTTCGGTATCGGTCATTGCCGGCGAAGGCACGGCCATGGAGCGCGATTATGATTTCGACAGTTCGCTCTATTATGGTGAACTGGAAGACCCCGCGACCATCGGCAAGCGCGCCGGTGAGCGTGTCATCAAACGCATCAATCCGCGCCAGATGGACACGATGAAGGGTCTCACCGTCGTATTCGATCCGCGCGTGGCGCGCGGTATCGCAGGCCATATTGCCGGTGCCATCAACGGCGCCGCCGTTGCCCGCAAGACCTCATTCCTGCGCGACAAGATGGGCCAGCAGGTGCTCAAGTCCGGACTGAACGTCACCGACGATCCGCTGATCGTGCGCGGCTCTTCCTCGCGCCCTTTCGATGGCGAAGGCGTGAAGGGCGAGCGCATGGTGATGATCGAGGACGGTGTGTTGCAGAATTGGTTCCTGTCAACCGCCACCGGTCGCGAACTCGGTCTGTCAACCAACGGCCGCGGCGTGCGCGGCGGCGCATCCGTTTCGCCGTCATCAACGAATTTTGCGCTGGAGCCTGGCAATGTCTCGCCGGAAGAGCTGATCCGTTCCATTGGCACCGGCTTTTATGTCAATGAAGTCATCGGCCAGGGCGTCAACATGGTAACCGGCGAATATAGCCGAGGAGCCTCCGGTTTCTGGATCGAAAACGGCGAAATCGCCTATCCCGTATCCGGTGTCACCATTGCATCGAACCTCAAAACAATGTTCATGAATCTCACACCTGCAAACGACATCGACCGCAGCTATGGTACAGCTTCGCCGACATTGGCGGTCGAGAACATGACGCTTGCGGGTCGCTGAGCAAGGACGACCAGTTTTGTCTGATCCCGAAATTGAGAGATGGAAGCAAGATCTTGCGCTTTTGCTTGAAGCAGCAAATGCCGCAGGCGAGGCTGCCATGTCCTATTTTCGCAAGGAGCCGGATGTCTGGTGGAAGAACGAAGGCCAGTCACCGGTTTCAGCCGCTGATTATGCAGCCAATGACATTCTCTTTGCCGCATTGCGCAAAGCGCGCCCCGACTACGGCTGGCTTTCTGAGGAAACCCTTGATGACGGCGCACGTCTCGCACACGACACGCTTTTCGTGGTCGATCCCATCGATGGCACACGCGCTTTCGTGAATGGCAAGCCGGTCTGGTGCGTCAGCGCCGCTGTTGTTCACCGCGGAAGACCCGTGGCGGGTGTTCTCGCAGCACCTGCACTGTCAGAAGTTTACACGGCCTATCGCGGTGGTCCGGCATTGATGAACGGCATTGAGATCAATTGCGCCACCAATGATGCGAGCCCAAGCGTGATTGCCGCGCCCGAAGATGCGTTTCGCAATCTGCGCGAAGAGTTTCGCGCCAATGCGGTGCGCTCAGCCCATGTGCCGTCGCTCGCCTATCGCCTCGCCATGGTGGCCAATGGCAGTTTGCACGGCACGCTCGTCAAACCCAACAGTCACGATTGGGATTTGGCAGCCGCCGAGCTGATCCTTGAAATGGCCGGCGGCGGTCTGCGCGACCGTTCCGGCGCGTTGATAGAATATAACCATTCTAATGTGAAACACGGTTTTCTCTTCGCAGCCTGCGGAGACCAGCTTTCGCTGTTGCAAACTGCGCTCGCTGGCTTTGAAGACCATTGACCTTTTGCTACAAATGCGACACACCGCAGGCGCGGGAGGAGCAACCCAGAGGCAGGAGATATCATGTCTGGTGAAACTGGCGACAAACAGTTGTTGCATCTTGTATTCGGTGGCGAACTGAAGAGTCTCAAGGATGTTCAGTTCAAGAATCTCGAAGAACTCGACATTGTTGGCATATTCCCGAACTATCAGGCCGCGCTCACCGCCTGGCGGGGCAAGGCGCAGCAGACCGTGGATAACGCGGAAATGCGCTATTTCATCGTGCATATGCACCGTCTTCTCGATCCCGAGAGCGCCTGATCAACTTTAACAGCGGCTGTTTCGGCAAGCCAAAGCGCATAGGCGTGCCTGCTTGAAGCGGCGAGGGAACATTGGATGAGCAACTGGTTCGGCCGGGCAGCATTATCGACCTATAAATGGGCCGGTTTTGCGCTGTTTCCGGGGCTGGTTGTCTATCTGGCCATGCGCACGGCCAAGGGCAAGGAAGATGCCGCCCGCCGGCGCGAGCGTTTTGGCCGCCCCACGCAGGAACGTCCTTCCGGTCCGCTTGTGTGGTTTCATGCCGCAAGCGTGGGAGAGACCACCGCTGTCCTTCCGCTCATGCGCGAAATTCGAAATCGCGGCATTCAGGTCATTCTCACCACCGGTACGGTCACATCTGCCGCCGTTGCCCGTGATCGTGCGCCCGACGGCGTGATCCATCAATATGTGCCGCTGGATATCAAGCCTGCCGTCAGCCGGTTTCTCGATTATTGGAAGCCGGACGCTGCCATCATTGCAGAGTCTGAAATCTGGCCGGTCACGGTTATGGAACTGGGCGCACGCCACATTCCCCAGATTTTGGTGAATGGTCGCCTGTCCGACAAATCCTTTGCCCTCTGGAAGCGCTTGTCGTCTCTGTCCGAAGAGTTGTTTCGCAATTTCGCGCTGGTGATTGCGCAGTCCGAGGAAGACGGCATACGTTACACGGCGCTTGGCGCACTTCCGGTCCTGGTCTCGGGAAACCTCAAGGGCGACAATGACGAGCCGCCCTATAACCCGGAAGACCTCGAGCATTACCGCCAGCAGATTGCAGGTCGCCACACCTGGGCCGCGATTTCCACCTTCGAAGGCGAAGAGGAAATGGCCGGTCGCATCCATCAGCGCCTCAAGCGCAAGAACAACCAACTGACCGTCATCGTGCCGCGCCATCCCGAGCGCGCCGACGAGATTCAGAAAAAGCTGGAAGCGATGGGTCTCGATGTCGCCCGGCGCAGCCATGGCGATGCGGTCACGCGCAGCACGGATATCCTGCTCGGCGATACAATCGGCGAAATGGGGCTCTACCTGAACCTGACGGATATCGTCTTCGTGGGCCGGTCGATGCATGCTGAAGGCGGTCAAAATCCGCTCGAGCCTGCCATGATTGGCTGCGCTGTCCTTTCCGGTGGCAAGGTTCAGAATTTCCGCGATGCCTATCAGCGGCTTGCCAAGAACGGCGGCGCAAAAATCGTTCGGGATGAGGATATGCTGGCCAAGGGTGTGCACTACCTCATGAACAATGACGAGGTGCGCCACAAGATGATCAATGCGGGTCTCGACACGGTGCAGCAGATGCGCGGAGCACTGGAGGCGACGCTGAAAGGCCTGGCCCCTTACATCAACCCGCTCGTCGTCAAATCCTATCTCGACAACAAAGAGTAAGTTGAGATGAAGATCGCCGGCATCCTCTTCGACAAGGACGGAACGCTGCTCGACTATGCCAGGAGCTGGGTGCCGGTGAACCGGCAACTGACGCTCATGGCCGCCGGTGGCGATCAGGCGCTTGCCGATCACCTGATGCGGGTAGGCGGCATGGACCCGGAAAGCGGCGTCGTGCTGGCAGACAGCCTGCTTGCCGCGGGGAACACGGCTGAAATCGCCCGAGGTTTGGTCGATGCCGGTGCAGTTCTTTCCTACGAGGACATGCTCGGCACATTCGATACGCTCTTTGCTTCGGCAAGTGAAATGTCCGTTCCGGTCACCGATCTGAAATCGTTCTTCTCCGGTTTGAAGGCGCGCGGCCTGAAAACCGGCATTGCCTCCAGCGACAACGAACGTTCCATCCGGGCGCTGGCACAGCGCTTCGATTTTCTCCGTGATGTTGATTATATCGCCGGCTACGACACCGGCTACGGTTGCAAACCGGAACCCGGCATGGCGCTCGGCTTTTGCGAAGTCACAGGGCTTGATGCAGGCGCGATGATCGTTGTGGGCGACAACAGCCACGACATGCATATGGGGCGCAGCGCTGGCGCCGGCATGACCATTGGCGTGCTGACCGGCACCGGCACGCGCCAGACGCTCAGCCCCCTGGCCGATCACGTATTCGACGACATCACCAGCCTTCACACCCTTCTCGACGCCGAATAATCGCAAATAAAGCGGGGCTTTGCTTGATTTTTGAGCGCTTTTCGCGCTTTAGCTACGCAGACATGAACGTCCGCGCGGGATAATTGAGTAAATATGGTTTCCGAAACACCGCCTTTCTGGTGGCAGAAATCGAGTTGGCAGGCCTGGCTCTTGTCGCCCTTTTCTTATGCCTATGGTTATTTCGCCGGTCGCGCCATGGCGCGCGCCAAACGCGTGGATGTCGATCTGCCGGTGATCTGTGTGGGCAATTTCACCGCTGGCGGCGCAGGCAAGACCCCGACCGTGATTGCGCTGGCCCGCGCCGCCAAGGCTGCGGGACTGAAACCGGGCATGCTCAGCCGCGGTTATGGCGGCTCGCTTTCAGGCACGACGATTGTCGATCCGCACCATCATCGCGCCAAGGATGTGGGTGACGAGCCGCTGCTTCTCGCCCGCGAAGGGCTGACGGTTATCTCGCGCAATCGGGTCGATGGTGCCGAACGCCTGAAACGGGAAGGCGCAGATATCATCATCATGGATGATGGTTTCCAGAGTGCGCGCATTGCCATCGACTATGCGCTGATCGTCGTGGATGGCAAACGCGGCCTCGGAAACGGCTTCATGCTGCCGGCGGGCCCGGTGCGCGCGCCGTTGAAGCGCCAGATCCTTTATGTCTCCGGCCTCTTGACGGTGGGCGAGGGGGAAATCACCGATACTTTCATTCGCAAGATGGCCCGTGCCGGACGTGCGACCTATCTGGCGAATGTGAAAACCTGCAACGCCGAAACGTTCAAGGGCAAGAAGGTGCTCGCCTTTGCCGGTATCGCGGACCCGGAGAAGTTTTACCGTACGCTTGAGGAGACCGGAGCGGAGATCGTCATCCGACGCTCCTTTGGCGACCATCATCATCTCGCTCACGATGAGATGCGCGCGCTGTTGGACGACGCTGAGCGCGCGAATCTGCAATTGGTGACGACCGCCAAGGACCATGTGCGGCTGCTGGGCCACCACGGTACAGCTGAAGATCTGGCAAAATCCGCACAAGTGCTGGAAATCGAAATGGCATTCGACGATCCGGCAGCGCCCCTCTGGATCATCAACCAAGCTATTGCGGCGTTCCGCAAGCGAAAGATCGCCCGCCCGGCTGCGAAATAGAGTGTTCTAATGTTTCTGCGTCGGCAGGGCACCCGCCCGTTTTTCGGCCTCAAGCGAGGCTGCGGCGTCAACATAGGCTTCCTGGCGGGCGACACTCCAATATTTCAGCTCGTCAATCGGAATCATCTTGCCGGAAATCGCGCAGGTCACGAACGTGCCGGGTTGAAGTATCTGGAAATCGGCATCCAGATAGCGGATCTTGGCTTCCCGCCCGCCGGGCCCCTCAAAACGGTTCATCCCTGCCTCCATGTTGTGTGTCGGCTCTGTGTTACCAAGCAGTGCAACGCTTTTCCAGCGAAAATCAGCTGTTGAAGGCCGTCTGGTTAAACATGATCACGAATAATTTGTGCATTGCAGCATTTTTGTGGGATCAGCCATTTTCTTTTGTCATGCAATCCGTTAGTTTCCTTAGGCTGGTCGGGAGGGGCCTGCAAAACTGGCATGAGGGGAGAGCCGGGTAGGCCGTGAATGCGTAAGTGGACATATAATTTTGGCTTGGGCCGTTCGGAGGGCAGTGCCTCCGATAGCGCCTTGCTGGGCGCAAAGGGCGCGAACCTTGCCGAGCTTGGCAGTCTGGGCTTGCCTGTGCCGCCGGGGATGACAATCATTGCCGATGCCTGCACGTGGTTTCACGAGCACGAATGCCATTTCCCCGACACGCTCTTGGATCAGGTCGCCAAGGGGCTCAATCAGATAGAGGAAAGCACCGGCAAGCGTTTCGGCGCAGCGCACAATCCGCTCTTCCTTTCTGTGCGCCCCGGCACCCGTGTGCCCGTTCCGGGCATGACCGGCACCGTCCTGAATATCGGCTTGAACGATCAGACTGTGCAGGCACTTGCCAAAGAGACCGGTGACGTGGACTTTGCCTGGAGCACCTACCGCCGTTTCATCGCCACCTTTGCCGATCTCGCCATGGGGCTGGACCATGCGGTCTTCGAAGAACTGCTGGAGGAGAAAAGCGGAAAATCCGCGATTGCCAACAATCCCGGCCTGTCCGTCGAACAATGGCGGCAGGTCATTGAAGCCGGCAAAGCGATTGTTCTCGACGAAATGGGCGAGACCTTTCCGCAGGACCCGCAAGAGCAGCTCTGGGCTGTCATCGCCGCGGCCTTCAAGAGCTGGACGGCACCGCGCGCTGAGGCCTATCGAAAGCTCCACAGCATTCCTGTCGATTGGGGAACCGCCGTCAACATTCAGGCCATGGTGTTTGGCAACCGTAACGGCAATTCGATGACGGGCAATGCCATCACCCGCAATCCAAAGACCGGCGCATCCGGCGTCACGGGCACTTTCCTGCCGCGCGCGCAAGGTTACGAGCTTTCAACGGGCGACCGCGCCCCGCACCAGATTTCCGAACGCGGCCGCAAGGAGGCCGAACGCACGGAGATGTCGCTGGAAGCGATGTTGCCGGAAGCCTATGAAACGCTGGAGGAAATGACGCAGAAGCTGGAGCGTCATTACCGCGATGTGGTGGAATTGGAATTTACCGTCGACGACGGTTACTTCTGGATTCTGGAAAGCCGCCTTGCCCGATGTGACATTCGCGCCCGCATGCGCTCTGCTGTCGATATGGTGCATGAAGGGCTGATCAACAGGGAAGAGGCGCTGACCCGCATAGACCCGTTGGAGCTGGAGCAGCTGCTTCACCCCGCAATCGACCCGTCCGTCGAGCGCGAGGTGATCGGCACAGGGCTTCCCGCCTCGCCGGGCGCTGCCGCCGGCGAAATCGTCTTCAATGCGGAAGATGCCGTTCACGCCGCCAAGGAAGGCCGGCGCGTCATTCTCGTCCGCTCCGAAACCAGCCCTGAAGATGTATATGGCATGCATGCCGCAGAAGGTGTGCTGACCTCCAGAGGTGGTCTCACCAGCCACGCCGCGGTGGTCGCCCGCGGCATGGGTATTCCTTGCGTCGCCGGCGCAGGTGCCGTGCGCATTGACGCTGAAGCGGGAACCATGACCAGCATGGGAGTCACGCTCAAAAAGGGTGACCACATCACCATCGATGGCTCCGTGGGCCAAATCATCCGTGGCCAGACCCAGATGGTGCAGCCGGAATTGGCCGGCGACTTTGCCAAACTCATGGAATGGTCGGATGCTGTCCGCCGCATGGGGGTGCGCACCAACGCTGACACCAGCACCGAGGCACGCGTCGCGCGCAAATTCGGCGCGGAAGGCATAGGGCTTTGCCGCACCGAACACATGTTCTTCGAGGAAAACAGGATCAATGTCGTGCGCGAAATGATCCTGGCCGAAGACGAGGACGGCCGTCGCCAGTCCTTGGAAAAGCTGCTGCCCATGCAGCGTTCCGACTTCATCGAACTCTTCGAAATCATGCACGGTCTGCCAGTCACCATCCGCCTGCTCGATCCACCGCTGCACGAATTCCTGCCGAAGGTGGACAGCGATGTGGCCGAAATGGCCGAACGGATGGGGCTTGGTGAAGAAGAACTGCGCCGCCGCATCGAAGCCATGCACGAGTTCAACCCCATGCTGGGGCATCGCGGCTGCCGTCTGGCCATTTCCTATCCCGAGATTGCCGAAATGCAGGCCCGCGCCATTTTTGAAGCCGCAGTTGAGGCGGCCAAGAGCACCGGTGCGCCGGTGGTTCCTGAAATCATGGTGCCGCTGGTCAGCCTGCGCCGCGAACTGGATTATGTGAAAGCGCGCATTGAGCAGGTGGCTGACGATGTCGCGAAAGAAACCGGCGTCTTTCTGAACTACCTCGTTGGCACCATGATTGAGTTGCCGCGCGCCGCATTTCGCGGTCAGGAAATCGCCCAGGCCGCCGAATTCTTCTCATTCGGCACCAACGACCTGACCCAGACCGTTTTCGGCATATCGCGTGATGACGCAGGCGGCTTTCTCACGACCTATCGCCAGAAGGGCATTATCGAGAAAGATCCGTTTGTCTCGCTTGACTATGAAGGGGTGGGCGAAATCATCAAGCTCGCCTCTGAACGCGGGCGAGCCGGACGTCACGATCTCAAGCTTGGCATTTGCGGCGAACATGCCGGCGATCCGGCCTCGATCCATTTCTGCGAGGCAACCGGTCTCGACTATATTTCCTGCTCACCATACCGTGTACCCGTTGCCCGGCTGGCCGCCGCGCAGGCAACGATCTACGAAGGTGCCACGCCCAAAGCTGCCGTTTATTGAACGGTCGTCAGTTGGTGGATTGTGCCTCGCCAGATGCCGTATCCGGCAATGGCCCGATGCGGCCCAGCACGTCGATAAAGGCTGCTGCAAACTTCTCGACATCCTGAAGCTGATCTTTTTTGTTGCTCAGCCGAACCGTCTCGCCTGCATTGTCGAGAAGAATAAAAATGGTCTCATCCACGTCCTTGCCCTCCACCGGCAGCCGCATCGCCGCAATGCGCTGGCAATCTTTGACGAGCCCGGATGCTGGAAGGCCAAATAGATAATCGCCACCAAGTTCGTTGGCGAGCTCACGCACACGCGTCTCGAACGTCTCTGCATCAGCTGAAAAATGGGCGATTCGCGTCGCGATCCGCGCTTTCGCCTTCCAAGTCGCCTGAAAGGAAGATGCCAGATTCTTTTGCCGATCGCTTAAGGCTTCCGCAGGTTGGGCGTTTTCCGAAACTGGCATTTTGTTATCTCCCTGTTGCTTTTTCTGGAGAGCAGAATTGCCGTGCCAAATGGCTATTTTGAGGCGCGCCGGTCAAACCGGTGTGTGTGGTCCGCTGAAGAAAAAGGTGTTTGCCGAACGTGGCTGCACAAAGCGGAACAAACTTGATAAGAAACCAACGTTGAGGCGTCGAATCCTGATAAGACGCCACGCGAAATGCAGGATTGAGACAGGGAGAAGGCGAGGCGCATGGTGGTTCAGTACGAACGGCCCTATTCCTATGCGGCGCATTGGGCGCGCAGGATTGCCTATTTTTCGTTCCTGCTTGCACTGGCTGCCTGGCTCGGACACCGGTTCGGCCCGGTCAACACGCCTGAATTTATAATCATTTCCGTTGTCAGCGTAGCTGTTTCGGCCGTTGCGCTGCTGCTGGCGTTCATCGGCTTTTCAAGCCTTTGGCGGGTGGGTGCCAGAGGTGGCAAGGCCTCCTTTGTTGCCCTTTTGCTCACGCTTCCTGTGCTTGGCCCTGCCATTTACGGCGCCTGGCTGCTTCACGAGCATCCTGCATCCTGGGAAGTCTCGACAGACGTGATCGAAGAACCCCAATGGCTGAAGGTCCCCGATTATGATCAGATGTGGCTTGGCACACGCAAACCCCGCACCGCGGTCGAGTTGCAGGAGCAGTTTCTCTCATATCCGGCCCTGATCGGTCACCGCTATGATGGTGCTTTGGACCGCGTGGTCATCGGTGTGCGCAATGCCGCTGCTGCCGCGCGTCTCAATATCCGCATGGAGAAGCTGCCGGCAGGGTTGGGCGATCTTCCCGCCGAACCGCCGGTCACAAGCGATGAAGGCTCAGAAGCGCCCGAGGATGATTTCGTCGCGCCCATTCCCGCAGAACGGCCCGACAGAGACGTCGCCGCAGGTCCGTCCAACGAGACGTCGAATGCAAACGAGGCTTTCTTTCAAGGCGACACCACGGCCCTCTTTAGCGGCTTGCAATATGACTTTGTGATCAGGCTGCGCGAAGAAGAAGAAACCACGCTGGCCGATATCCGCGTCGCGTCCCGTTATGGCCAGACCGATATTGGTGGCAGCGCCATCGTTGCTGCCCGGTTCCTCAAGGCGCTCGACGCCGAATTGCTCGGAATTGCAGGCGATTAGGCGATTTCATACTCCGCCGAAAGCCGCGGCACGCCTTCGCACCTGACAGCCCCGCGCGTCACAAGGTCTTCCAGATGGGCAAGCACGGAAAGTGATGCCGCACCATGCAAGCGCGGATCGGTGTCGCGGTAAATCACCTTCACCATATTCGCAATGGTCCGATCCCCGGCGGCAAGTCGCTTCAAAATGGCACTTTCGCGCATGCGCCGATGGGTCTTGAGGCCGCGCAGGAATGGTTGAGGATCGTTTACTGGACCACCATGGCCCGGCAGATAGAGCCGGTCGCTCCGACCCATCAGCCGGTCCAGCGATGCCATATAGTCGGACATGGCACCATCGGGCGGTGCCACGATGGTCGTCGCCCAGGCCATCACATGATCGGCGGAAAACAGAATGTCGGTATCTTCCAGTGCAAAAGCCATGTGGTTGGCCGTGTGGCCGGGGGTGGCAATGCCGCGCAGCGCCCATCCATCGCCCTCAAGAACCACGTCATCGGACAGCACAATGTCAGGCGCAAATTCGCTGTCCGAACTTTCTGCAAAAGGGTTCGTCTCCCCCGCAAAGAGCGGCCGCGCAGGGCGATGCGGCCCTTCACCCACGATCAGCCCACCCGTTGCGGCTTTCAGCCGGCGCGAAAGGGGGGAATGGTCCTTGTGCGTGTGGCTGACGGCAATATGCGTCACCTCCCGGCCTGCAAGCGCGCGCATCAGCGCGTCAAAATGTTCATCATTGTCGGGGCCTGGATCAATGACGCAGACTGAATCCTTGCCAACAATGTAGCTATTGGTTCCGTGGAAGGTGAAGGGGCCAGGATTGCGCACGGTAATGCGTTGCACATTGTCTGCCACCATAATGGCTTGCCCATGCGCCGGCTCGAATGCGGTTTCGAATTTTGGGGTATCGTCGCTCATGCCCCCTTATACTCAATTTCGATAAAGGACATAGGCGCTTTTCCGGCGTTGACGACATTATGTTCAGCCCCGGCCTCGCGGCGATGTCTCTCTGTGCGGGCAAGCTAAGGCGAACGGGTGAATGAACGGATGAATATCCGTGAAGAATTCTGTTCAGATTGCGCAAGTTAACCGTTGCCGCGCCGCGTGCTCTTTGCTAAGAGCGCTTCGCAAGTCGCTCAGGCGACAAACGTTGGGGCGTAGCCAAGCGGTAAGGCAGCGGTTTTTGGTACCGCCATTCCCTGGTTCGAATCCAGGCGCCCCAGCCACGATCTCAAGTGTCCTTACCGGTTTGTTTTGATGATGCGGCTATCAAGACGCATCTTGCCAAGTGTTGTGACAACTGGCACTTTTCCTGCTGCGTTATTAACTGGGACAAGGGGGAGTTTCATGGCTCACAAATTCGAAATCTACAAGGACAAAGCTGGCGAATTCCGGGTGCGCTTCAAGTATAACAGCGAAGTGATGTTCTCCACGGAGGGTTATTCCAGCAAGGCCAGCGCGCAGAATGCGATCGATTCGATCAAGAAGAACGGCCCGAACGCACCCATCGAAGACAATTCTTGAGCCGGCTGCAATCCGTTTAGCCAGACTGTCAGTCCGCCGCGAGAACCGCCGGCGGGCTGGTGCTCTAACTGCGCCCAAAGAGCTTTTCGATATCGCTGAGTTTCAACTCGATATAGGTCGGTCGCCCGTGGTTGCACTGGCCCGATCCGGGCGTGGCCTCCATCTGGCGCAGAAGCGCATTCATCTCTTCCAGCTTGAGCCGGCGGCCGGAGCGCACCGAGCCGTGACAGGCCATGGTCGCGGCCAGATATTCCAATCTCTTTGAGAGCGCTGAAGCCGTGTCCCATTCTGCAATTTCATCGGCCAGCTGGCGTATCAATCCATTCGCATCAATCTCGCCCAGCATCGCCGGCGTTTCGCGAACGGCAATGGCACCGGGCCCGAACCGCTCGTAAGTCAGCCCGAATTGCTCAAGCGCCTCGGCATGCTCCATCAGCCGGTCGCAATCTTCTTCTGGCAGATCGACAATCTCTGGAATGAGCAAAACCTGCGAGGGAATGCGCTTTTCGTTCATCGCCTTGCGCATGGCTTCAAAGACAAGCCGCTCATGCGCCGCATGCTGGTCCACGATCACCAGCCCATCGCCAGTCTGCGCCACGATATAGTTTTCGTGCAGCTGCGCGCGCACGGCACCCAGGTTCATGCCCGTGGGGGAGGGCGTTGTTGGCACTTCTGTCTGCGGAATGTCCTCCGCGCGTGCGGATGGTGCTGAAAACGCAGCAAAAGGAGCCTGTGCTTCCGTGACCGGCTCGTCGAAGGACGGTTGCGAATAAGGCCGGTAAGGCGATGTTTGCGGCGACCAGTGCGGCGCAGTCGCGCGTGGTGAAAAGCCGGGGCGGAACGCGCTCATCATCGCAGATGCGGCACTGGTCGATGCGCGCGAGCCCTCGCGTGCCAGCGCTTCGCGGATCGCGCCGATCATCAAGCCGCGAATATGGCCGGGATCGCGAAAACGCACATCCGATTTTGCCGGATGAACATTCACATCCACAAGGGCCGGATCGATGGTGATGGACAAGACGGCGACCGGATAGCGCCCCGAGGGCACGGTCTCGGCATAGGCGGCCCTGAGTGCCGACATGATCTGTTTGTCCTGCACCGGCCTGCCGTTGACGAAGGCATATTGATGCGCCGCGTTGCCGCGGTTGAATGTAGGAATCCCCGCATAACCGCTGAGTGTTACATCATCGCGCTCGGCATTGATTTCGATGGCATTTTCACGAAATTCACGGCCCAGAATTTGCGCAATACGTGCCAGATGATCATCCCCCGTTGCGGGAAGATCAAGCGTATTGCGGTCTGATCCCGAAAGCACGAAATGCACATGCGGAAAGGCAATGGCCATACGCCGGACGACCTCGGTGATGGCTGCATTTTCGGCCTTCTCGGATTTCAAAAACTTCAGCCGCGCCGGCGTTGCGAAAAACAGGTCGCGGACCTCAACGCGTGTTCCGGGATTGGTTCCTGCCGGGCGGATGGGTGTCAGCTTGCCGCCATTGACTGAAATTTCAGCGCCATCGGCATCGCGCATGCGGCTGG
Organism: Rhizobium sp. L1K21; assembly: GCF_024055895.1. Taxonomy (GTDB): domain Bacteria; phylum Pseudomonadota; class Alphaproteobacteria; order Rhizobiales; family Rhizobiaceae; genus Ensifer_A. The sequence continues at coordinate 2,498,481 of NZ_JAMXLE010000001.1, read as the reverse complement.
TAATCGTCAGCTTCGCCACCGAACCGATGGAGGGCAGAGCTTCGCCGCGAAAGCCGAGCGTGCGGATATCATCGAGCCCGCTATCGAGCTTGGATGTGCAGTGGCGGCGCACGGCAAGTGCAAGGTCAGCGGAGTTCATGCCGCTGCCGTTGTCAATCACGCGCAGCAGGCTCTTGCCGCCGCCAGACGTGGCAATTTCAATGCGCGTCGCACCGGCATCAATCGCGTTTTCAATCAGTTCTTTGGCAGCACTTGCCGGACGTTCGATAACCTCGCCTGCGGCGATCTGGTTGATCAGCGTTTCGGGCAGTTCCTTGATCGGCATATTTATCGGCCTGTTGCTGCAGCATCTCAACCGCAATGAGCAAATTTGCAAGGCGAATGCAAATCGCACGCACGGTTATCAGCATGTTTTCAGGTGCAGAAACAAAAATGCAAATAATTGTCACGTTTAAGCGGCCATTAATGTTCTGCTGCCATTTTCGGTCCTGGCTTGGAATGAAATCAGGTCTCATTCATGTGCGGTCCGCCGCAACGGTGTGCAACCTTTAGCCAGAAGCACGCTTGTTTTGATGAGCTACGGCCTGTTCCATATGCTGCTCTGGCATGACATTTGTATTTTCGTGTCGTCGCGCAGATTTTTGCGGGAGCCAGTGTATGGAAAATGTTGCGTCGCTTGACGTCGACATCCTGAAGGCGGTGATTAACACGTCCTGCGATGCATTCGACCAGGCGGTGTTGGTCTACGACCGCAACGACGCGATCATTTTCGCCAGCAAGCAGATCCTGCGTTTCTTTCCCGTCGATCCCGATGATCTGATGCCGGGAACCGCCATGCGTCATTTGTTGGGTGCAATTTTCGACAGCACCGAGCGCTATCACGACAAGACTGTGCATGTTTCCCGTGAAGACTGGATTGCCCATAGGCTGGCAACGCAATGGAACGAAAAATTCGACAGCGTTTCCCGCTATGGCGCCGACCGCTGGCTTCTTTCAAAGGGCGGTCGTGCAGCCAACGGTATCGGCATTACCGTCCTACAGGATATCTCGGATGCCAAGCGTAGAGAACGAAAGTGGCAGGCGGACATGGACCGCATGGCCTCTGTCGAGGCGCTTCTCGACGACATGCCGTTTCCGCTTTTCATCAAAGATCAGGACCTTGCCTTTATCGGTGTGAACAAGGCCTTCTGCAATCTTTATGGTATCCGGGCCGAAGACGTTTTGGGCCGCACAGTTTGGGACCTGACCGATGGCGCACTGGCGGCCTGTCTGGAAGCCTCGAACCGGAAGGTGATGGAAACCGGAGAGCCGAGCCATATCTTCGAAGAAAAGAAGATGCCGAACGGCGGTCATTGCAAGTTTATCCGTCACGAATTCCGGGTCGGCAAGCCGGAAAACTACCTGCTGATCACGATACTGGACGATGTGACCATGGTTCTCGAGAATGCCATGGAAATGCAGAGCTTCGAGCCGAAGGCTGATGACGCCGAACGTCCTTCGGGCGATGACTTCGAAGCCGCCGGAAAAGAGGCGGGTCCGGCTGCAACAGAAAACGCGACGCGCGACGCTGTGCGCATCCTTCTGGTCTGCGAAGACAAGGATTTCACCGCTCTTTGCACAGAAACGCTTCAGCAATATGATTTTGATGCCTGCGCGGTCATCTCACTGGAAGAAGAAAAGGCTTTTCTGGCAGAGGCAGAGCGATTTTCCTTGTTGCCGCATATTGTTTTGGTGGACGAAAGCTTTGGCGAGGCTCCAGGGGAGATCGCCGCCGAGCACGGCGTTATCGCCATGGCGTTCAACACAGGAAGACCAGTCCATTTTCTCGTCGGTGATATTCTGGCAAACCTTCCGAAATCGGCGGGTGGCCAGATGGAAGAGCCAAGGCCGGGCGATGACGAAGCAATCTTTGCGCCGGCCGGACTGCCGCTCTTCGATGGCCCTGATGATCTACCCATCTACCGCTACAGCGACGTCGAGGTTCTCGTCGTTGAAGACAATCCGGTCAATCAGCAAGCCTTTTCCAGTATTCTCGATGGTCTCGGTATTCATTACCGCATTGCCGCCTCGGGCGAAGATGCGATCGCCATGTTCGAGGAATTGCGTCCCAAACTCGTCTTCCTGGATGTGACGCTGCCGGGGATAAGCGCCTACGAAACCGCCCAGCATATCGCTCTCTTTGATGTGGACAGGCCAACCAGAACACCTGTCGTTGGCGTTCTCACCCATGAGGATGCGGCTGAGGAAGCCGCCTGTGTGGACGCAGGCATGTCAAGCTGCATTGTCAAGCCCATCAGCACAGAAGCTCTGGAGCTTGTTTATTATCGCCACGTCGAAGGTCGCCCGAAGGGCGGGGCAAAAACAAAAGCCAGGTTGCCCTGATTTTGTTTGCCAGAGCGCGCTTCTGCAACCTCGCAGTATTTTCGCTCACCGAACGCTTGAAAGAGCAAGTGCCGCAAGCGCAGGCGACATAGGTTCGTGCAAAGCCACTTGCCACCAGCCTGTAGAATTTAACCAGTAAATTTTGATAGTCTCTCTGTGCGAAAATATTAACAAGTCCAACGTATTGTCTCCGAGAATAAACGCATTCTGCAATAAGGTCGCGTGGGGACTGCGGCCGGAAAGCCAAAAATATCCGTGCAAGCGGAGTAACAGGGCAGAAAGAGTTTGAATGGCGGCGGTGGAAAAACTTGGGGAACCGAGCATAAGTGAGATTGAGTCTATGGCTTATACTGACCCTTTGACGGGTTTGGGTAATCGCTACAGACTTCGTGACAAAGTCAGAACATTGGCTGCCGAACGCGCCGATGATCCGGCACCCTTTACTGTCGGCATTGTCAACCTCGACGGATTCAAACCGATCAACGATCTTTTTGGAATTGCTGCGGGCGATGAAATCCTCTGCCAGGTGGCGCACCGGCTGAAAGCCTGCATGCCCACCGGCGCCACTGTCACACGCCATTCCGGCGATGAGTTTGCCTTCGTACTGCCGCTTCTCTTTGAGCGCACCGGCGCTGAACGTGTTGGCGCGATGTTCAAGGAGGTGCTGTCCGCGCCCTATGATCTCGGAGACCGGCATGTGCGCCTTTCCGCCTCCTTCGGTTTTGCCATTTTCCCTTTCGCCGGCGAAGATTTCGATGACCTGATGAAGAGCGCGGAAACGGCGCTCTATCGCTCCAAGCGCCGCGGCACGGGCAAGGTCACCGTCTATTCCAGCGAAATCGCGCAGGAGATGCGCCGAGCGACGCAAATCGAACAGGCGCTGCGAAATGCCATTATCTCCGACAATATCGAGGTCTATTTCCAGCCGATCGTCAGCTTGAGTGATGACCGCACGGTGGGTTTTGAGGCTCTGGCACGCTGGAACGACCCCGATCTCGGCTTTGTTTCACCGGCCGTCTTTGTTCCCATTGCTGAAGAGCGCGGTTTCATTGACGCGCTGACGGAAGCACTTCTGCGTCGTGCAGCGCAGATGGCCGCCACCTGGCCGAGAGAACTTTTCCTCTCTTTCAATCTCTCATCGGCGCAGTTGACCGACCGTCGGACCAGCCAGATTGTCCGCAGCATCATCAGCAAAGCCGGGCTCGAGCCGGAGAGGCTGGAACTGGAAATCACCGAAACCGCGGTAATGGCCGACGCCGAAATGGCCCAGCAGATCGTGACCGATCTGCGTGAAGCCGGAATCCGCATTGCTCTCGACGATTTCGGCACCGGCCAGTCGAGTCTGGGCCGGTTACGCGACTTCACCTTCGACAAGGTCAAGATCGATCGGGCATTCGTTTGCCGTATTGCCGACGACGAGGCTTCCGAGCACATTATTCGCGCGATCGTGACCATGTGTCAGGGCCTGAACCTGGAAGTTGTTGCCGAAGGTATTGAAGACTTTTCCGAAGCCCTGAAACTCAAGGCACTCGGCTGCGGCATGGGGCAGGGCTATTTTTATGGCCGTCCGATGGACTGCGACGCCACGCAGAAATACCTCGATGAGAAATATCTGAGTTCTGCTGCCGAATAGGGCGTGCTGCTCAAAGTTTTCAAAGCGTCAGGACTTTGGTCTGCAGGCAGACCACAAAAAAAACGCCGCAACAGAGTGCGGCGCATTTTGTCAGTTCATATCACGTCATTCATTGCTTCTTGTGGGAAGCGGCGTCTTTCTCATCGATTGCGTCCTGATGATACCAGCTGTCGGTATCCACGAGGCTGTCAAGCTCACCCCGTTCCAGCGCATCCAGTTCGCGCATTGCGGCTGAACGCACAATCCGGTTAACGGGAAAGGCGTAGATCTTGGCGCTACTTCTTTGATGATCCAATTTCATAATCATCACCTTTCGTTAGAATTGCTGTTTACTTGGACATGGAGAATAACGCATTTCGCCACCATTTGCACCAAGAATGTCCGAAAAATGATGAAATAAATAGCTTATGCCTATTTTGTGTGCACAAATATGCGGCAATTCGCAGCCATTGCCCGGCTGCACTTTTTTGAATCAGCTTCTGGGCATTTTAAATTGGTGGCCGCCTGAAGGGTGAAATCAAGCTGTTGCCGGGAATCGCCAAAAAAATGCGCATTCTTCCGCAAAAAAATCAGTACGCCTCAAAAACTGGCACGCTCTATGCATAGTAGTTGCCGGATTGGGTGTTCGAATGACTCTTTCGCCCTTAACCGTTTGACCCGTTGTCAAATACCATTGTTAAATATGAGAGACACGCAATGACGAAATTTAAGCTCGAGTATATCTGGCTCGATGGCTACAAGCCGGTGCCGAACCTTCGCGGCAAGACACAGGTGAAGGAATTCACGACATTTCCGACGCTGGAAGAGCTTCCGCTTTGGGGCTTCGATGGTTCGTCCACACAGCAGGCTGAAGGCAGCAGCTCCGATTGCGTTCTGAAGCCGGTTGCTTGCTACCCGGACCCGGACCGCAAGAACGGCGTTCTGGTCATGTGCGAAGTCATGATGCCCGACGGCGTCACGCCGCACCCGTCGAACACGCGTGCCACCATCCTGGACGATGATGATGCATGGTTCGGCTTCGAGCAGGAATACTTCTTCTATCAGGACGGCCGCCCGCTCGGTTTCCCGGCACAGGGTTACCCCGAGCCGCAGGGCCGTTACTACACCGGCGTTGGCTACTCCGCTGTTGGCGACATCGCGCGCCAGATCGTTGAAGAGCACCTCGACCAGTGCCTGGAAGCCGGCATCAACCACGAAGGCATCAACGCTGAAGTGGCCAAGGGTCAGTGGGAATTCCAGATTTTCGGCAAGGGCTCTGCCAAGGCTGCCGACCAGATCTGGATGGCACGCTACCTGCTTCTCCGCATCTGCGAAAAGTACGGCATTGATGTTGAATGGCACTGCAAGCCGCTCGGCGACACCGACTGGAACGGCTCGGGCATGCACTGCAACTTCTCCACCAAGTACATGCGCGAAGTTGGCGGCAAGGCTTATTTCGAAGCCCTCATGGACGCATTTGCCAAGAACTGGAAAGAGCACATCGACGTTTACGGCCCGGACAACCACCTGCGTCTGACCGGCAAGCACGAAACGGCACCGTGGAACAAGTTCTCCTGGGGCGTTGCCGACCGTGGCGCATCGATCCGCGTTCCGCATTCCTTCGTCAAGAACGACTACAAGGGCTACCTTGAAGATCGTCGTCCGAACTCCCAAGGCGACCCCTATGCGATTGCCTCGCGCGTTCTGGCAACAATTGCAGAAGTTCCGCTCAAGTCGGAAGCTGCTGCCTGAAGCATTTCCAGCCGAAGCCTTTTTGCTTCGGCCTCGGACAATGCGGCAAAGAACATTAAGAGCGTTTCAAGCAAAACGGTTTCCACCGGAAACGCTCTTGGAGTTTCATGAAGCAAAGAATATTTCCCAAAAAAATATTCGAATGGCCGGGGCGGTTTACCGCCCCGGTTTCGTTTTATGGATCTGATCGATATCCGCTTGTAATCAGGATCAGCATACTCTGTCTCTAGAGCTTGAAGTCTGGCTCGAGCCGGCCGTTTACCGCCACCCCGAGTTCGAATGTAAAGCCAGCCTGCGGCTCTGCGGCGAGCTGTTCGGCGCTCATGTCTTCCTTTGCGCTCGTCACCAGCAGCCGGTCCGCGTTGGGTCCTATGAATGCCGGGCAGCTGGTCTGCGATGTCGGCAGCTTGTATGCTGCGGTCTTGATCCCTGATGGGTCGTAGACCTGAACCTCGCCGACTCCCCAGCGCGCGTTCCAGATATTGCCGTCAGCATCGCAAACCGAGCCATCACAACCGCCGGGGTTTTGGCGCTCATCGGAAAAGACCTGAGGTGCACCGGCAGGCAGTCCTGTTTTCGGGTCCAGCGCCACTTTCTTGAGGACGTTTTCCACCGTATCGACAAAATAGCCGGTCGATCCATCTGGCGAAAAGCAGATGCCATTGGGAATGGAAATGCCGGAATAGAGTTTCGTCACCTTTGTGCCGGCCACGTGGTAGATGGAGCCGGCCCCTTCACGCCCGTCACCCGTCTTGGTCATCGTGCCGAACCACAAGGCGCCGGAAGGATGCACGCGTCCGTCGTTGGAGCGCATATGCGCCTCGTCCTTTTCGATTGCCACGGCAAGCTCCATGGCACCGCTTTCAACATCGCGGATATAAATGCCATGCTCGGAAACAACCGCCTGGCGCTTGTCATCGATGCGCGCCAGAACCGAGCACATGGCGGGCAGGGCGTGAACCTGCTTTTCGCCGCTCGAAAGGTTCAGTTCGTGCAACTCCTTGTGCACGATGTTGAACCAGAAGGCCGTATTGCGCACCGGGTCGTATGAGGGGCCTTCGCCCAGTTCCAAACCCGTTTCACAAAGCGCGCGGCCCTTAAATTCGTGTGTCTTGATCATCTTTTCTCGCCATTCTCATGTTGTTTTTCTCAGCAAACCCCGCCATCGACGACGATCGACTGCGCCGTGATGGCCGCCGATGCCGATGAAGCCAGAAACAGGCATGGACCAACCATATCCTCCGCGCTCAGGCTTCGCTTGATACATTGTTTGCCAATAAAGTCGTTGATCGAATCATCCGTCAACCAAAGTTCTCTCTGCCGCTCCGTCACCACCATGCCCGGCAAAAGCGCATTCACGCGCACATTATCCGGCCCGTAACGCCCGGCCAATGTTCGTGTCAGCCCTATGATCGCAGCCTTGGCCGTTCCATATGCTGGCACCGTTCCCATGTTCAGAAGAAACGCAATCGACGAAAAATTGATGACAGAACCTCTGCCGCTCGCAATCAGATGGGGCATGGCAGCCTGCGTGACAAACATCACCGGATCGAGATTGACTGCCAATGAAGCGCGCCATTCATCTTCGCTCAGACTATCCGCATCGTGCCGGTCGTCGCGGGCAGCATTGTTGACCAGAACCTGAATGCCGCCAAGCGCCTCTGCCGCATCTTGCACGGCAGCCTTGGATGCGCCGACATCCGACAGATCCGCATGAACGAAAATAGGCGGATGTTTTGCCTCGGGGAACGCTGTGGAAAGGGCAGTTCCGGCTGTTTGATCAATATCGATAAATGCAACCCGCGCACCTTGGGCGCAAAATCCGGCAACCAAGGCAGCGCCAATACCGGAGGCCCCGCCGGTGATCAGCACTGGCGCATCTTGAAGACAGGTGAAGTGAGCATGTGGTTGTGTCATGGAGCCTCCAGCTCACGCTTATAGTCCCGGTTTCCGGGTGTGAAAAGCGTGCCTTTGGTTCTTTAAAAAGTGCGCAGAAAATTGTGCACTGCTCAATTTTGTTGCATTGCACAAAATTTCACATTAGTTGTTGTTTCAACATGGCCTCAAGTGACCTGACAATATTGGTTATCGACGAAAACAAGCTGCGCGCATCCGTCATTGAGGCGGGATTGCGCGAGGCAGGGCACGCGCGCGTTACGATATTGCACGAGGTCTATGGCGCGGCGCGGCGAATAGAAGCGCTGCAGCCGGATGTGATCGTGATCGATCTCGAAAGCCCCAACCGCGACATGCTGGAAGCCATGTTCCAGCTTTCCCGCACGGTCAAGCGCCCCATTGCCATGTTCGTCGACAAGTCGGATCAGCGCTCCATTGAGGAAGCGGTGGAAGCAGGCGTCTCAGCCTATGTGGTTGATGGCCTGAAGCAGGAACGCGTCAAGACCATTCTCGATATGGCTGTGAGCCGTTTCAACGCCTATTCACGCATGGAGCGCGAGCTGGCCGAGGCCAGAAGCGAACTGGAAAACCGCAAGGTCATCGACCGCGCCAAGGGCATATTGATGAAAACGCGCGGCCTGAGCGAAGATGCAGCTTATAAATTGATGCGCAAGACAGCGATGAACCAGAACAGAAAAGTGGCTGAGATTGCCCAAAGCCTCGTTATGGCAGCGGGTTTGCTGGGAGATGAACTATGAGCGGCACAGGCGAAATCGTAGCGGGCTTCATGCCTCTCTCCGACAGCGCTATTCTTGTTGCCGCCGCAGAGCTTGGCTTTGCCGAAAACGAAAACTTGAAACTCACCCTGGTGCGCGAAACCTCGTGGGCCAATATCCGCGACCGTGTGGCGGTGGGGCATTTTCAGGCCGCGCACATGCTCGCCCCCATGCCCATTGCGTCCAATCTCGGACTGTCTCCCTTGCCCGTTCCCATCGTCGTGCCGCTGGCCGTCGGCCTCGGCGGCAATGCCGTGACGGTATCGTCGGCTCTGTTTGAGAAAATGTCGGCCGTCAGCCATGTCTCCGTTCTCGATGCGGCAGGCCGGGGGAGGGCGCTGGCGGACGTGATTGCTGCACGCAAAGCTTCCGGCGAGCCCATGTTGCGTTTTGCGGTCGTGCATCCGTTTTCTGCGCATAATTACGAGTTGCGCTATTGGCTGGCAGCCAGCGGCATCCACCCGGAAAAGGACGTTGAAATCATCGTCGTCCCGCCCTCCTTCATGGCTGATGCTCTGAAGGCCGGCGTCATTGACGGTTATTGCGTGGGCGAACCGTGGAACAGTGTGGCCGTTGCTGAAGGAACCGGCCATTTCGCCACGGTGAAGGCTGCCATCTGGAAGCTGAGCCCGGAAAAGGTTTTGGGCCTGAAAAAGGATTGGGCCGAAAAGAACGAGGAAGCGCTGCATGCGCTGTTGCGCGCCATGTATCACGCAGCCGTCTGGTGCCAGGAGCCCGCAAACCGTTTCCAGCTCGCCCGTCTTCTGTCAAAGCGCCAATATCTGGGATTGCGGGAAGACGTGATCCTGCCGGCCCTGGAGGGCAAGTTGCAGATCGGCGGCGGTGAATCTGCCGACATTCCCAACTTCTTCGTCCCGGCCGCTCACCACGCGACCTTTCCCTGGAAGAGCCATGCGCTCTGGTTCTACAGCCAGATGGTGCGCTGGGGCCATGCCGATGGTTCGCCAACCAATCAGGCTCTGGCCCGCAATTCCTACCGGCCCGACATCTATCGCGCCGCCCTGCAGCCGCTGGATATCCCGCTGCCCGAAGCGGATATGAAATCCGAAGAGAGCGACGGCGTCAGCGCCTTTTTCGATGGCGCACAATTCGACCCCGAAAACCCGCTTGCCTGATCAATGATCAAGGGCAGAGTTTGTTTAAAAACTAAGCGAAGCATAAAATTTAATCAGTATGGCTGATTGCATGTTGTGCGGTCGCTTTTGTCAGTCTGTGTTTCAAGATATTGAAATATATGAATAAATATCACTATCTCAAAATTGGCACGCTTCCTGCATTCTTTAATTACAAGTCCAGAGGGGACTTTAAATAAAGCATCCAACGAAGGGTGCACAAAGGCAAAGCCGCCAGACGCTCCGGGAGTACACCCAAAGGGAAGTACGCCGGAACCGTCTGGCGGCTTTTTATTTGTGCATCCTCCACGCGTGACGATCCGAACGGACCTGCTTCCGTTCGCAACTGGAGAAAGCGAACATGAAGATTGCCAAGAGAACATTCCTGAAGTCCGCCTCGGCGCTGGGCCTTGCGCTCGCGCTTGGCTGTCCAGGTGCTGCGAGCGCCGAAATGCTCGACGTCGAAAAGGACGAGCTGAAGTTCGGCTTTATCAAGCTCACCGACATGGCGCCGCTGGCAATCGCCTATGAAAAGGGCTTCTTTGAGGATGAAGGTCTGTTCGTGACGCTGGAGCCGCAGGCCAACTGGAAGGTTCTCCTGGATCGCGTCATCATCGGCGAGCTGGACGGTGCGCATATGCTGGCGGGCCAGCCGCTGGCCGCCACCATCGGCTTCGGCACCAAGGCACATATCGTTACACCGTTTTCCATGGACCTCAACGGCAACGCCATCACGGTTTCCAATGAAATCTGGGACATGATGAAGCCGAACATTCCCGAAGAAAACGGCAAGCCGGTTCACCCCATCAAGGCCGACGCTTTGAAACCTGTGGTCGACAAGTTCAAGGCAGAGGGCAAGCCCTTCAACATGGGCATGGTGTTTCCGGTCTCCACCCACAATTACGAACTGCGTTACTGGCTGGCCTCCGGCGGCATCAATCCCGGTTATTATTCCGAGAGCGATATTTCCGGCCAGATCAAGGCCGACGCGCTTCTCTCCGTCACCCCGCCGCCGCAAATGCCGGCAACATTGGAGGCGGGAACCATCGTCGGCTATTGCGTGGGCGAACCCTGGAACCAGGCCGCCGTCTTCAAGGGCATCGGTGTTCCGGTGATCACTGACTATGAAATCTGGAAGAACAACCCGGAAAAGGTCTTCGGCCTCACCAAGGAATTCACCGAGAAATATCCCAACACCACGCTTGCGCTGACCAAGGCGCTCATCCGCGCCGCCAAATGGCTGGATGAAGACAACAATGCCAACCGCGCCGAAGCGGTGGAAATCCTCTCGCGCTCCGAATATGTGGGTGCCGACGCCGAAGTTATTGCCAATTCGATGACCGGCACTTTCGAATATGAGAAGGGCGACAAGCGCGACGTCCCGGACTTCAACACCTTCTTCCGCGAATATGCGACCTATCCCTTCTATTCCGACGCCATCTGGTATCTGACCCAGATGCGCCGCTGGGGTCAGATCCCGGAATTCAAGGATGATGCCTGGTACGCAGAAACCGCAAAATCGGTCTACCTGCCCGACATCTACATGAAGGCGGCGGAACTGGTAATCGCCGATGGCAACGCCACCAAGGAAGACTTCCCCTTCGGCTCCGATGGCTATCGCCCGCCGGTCCCGGCGTCTGATTTTATTGACGGCATTGCCTACGACGCCAAGGCACCGAACGCCTATATCGACAGCCTGCCAATCGGCCTGAAGGGCCAGCAGAAGGTCGACGGTTCTGAAATCGTCGGCGGCTGATCGGACTCAAGACTTCCGGTTCCGGCGTTGCCGGGACCGGTCCCAATCCAAGCAGAAATCAAACTGGCGGACTAAAAATCATGGCCGATGCAACCTACACAACTGGCAACGATGGTGCTGAACGCGCTGCCCGCAAGGAACGCATGTTCCAGCGGATCAACAGGGCCGCAGGCTGGTTCGATGCGCTGGGTCTGGCCTTTGTCACGCCGCTTCTGAAAATCGCTGCTGGTGACAGCGTGAGTGAGCAGCTTCATGAACTCAAACGCGTGCTGCTGATCCCGCTGATGGGCATCGCTCTCTTTATTGCTGCCTGGGGTGTTCTGGCCCCGCAGGTTCAAACCTCGCTTGGTGCGATACCGGGTCCGGTTGCCGTGGCCGAGCAGGCAGGCGTCCTCTGGCAGGATCACCTCGATGAGCGCGCGAAAGCCGCCGATTTCTATGAACGGCAGGATGAGCGAAACGCCAAGCTGATTGCCGCCGGCAAGGAAGACAAGGTCAAATACCGCACCTATACCGGCAAACCGACCTATCTCGACCAGATTGTCACCTCGCTTTTCACGGTCGGTCTCGGATTTCTCATTGCAACGGCAATCGCCGTGCCGCTCGGCATCGCCTCAGGTCTCTCCCGCACGGTTAACGGTGCCATCAATCCGCTGATCCAGATCTTCAAGCCGGTCTCACCGCTCGCATGGCTGCCGATTGTCACCATGATTGTCTCGGCGCTCTATGTGAACCCGTCTGATCTCATGCCGAAGTCGCTGGTCATCTCTGCCGTCACCGTCACGCTCTGTTCGCTGTGGCCGACACTCATCAATACGGCCCTTGGCGTTGCCTCCATCGACAAGGACCTCGTCAATGTCGGCAAGGTGCTGCAGCTTTCCACCTGGACGACCATCCGCAAGCTGGTTCTGCCGTCTGCTCTGCCGCTCATCTTCACCGGTCTGCGCCTCTCGCTGGGCGTGGGCTGGATGGTGCTGATTGCCGCTGAAATGCTGGCGCAGAATCCTGGCCTTGGAAAATTCGTCTGGGACGAGTTCCAGAACGGCTCATCGGACTCGCTTGCCCGCATCATGGTCGCTGTTTTCACCATCGGCATCATCGGCTTCATGCTCGACCGCATCATGTATGCGCTTCAGCAGGCCTTCACCTTCTCTTCGAACCGCTAGTTAAGCAGGGACTGATCCATGACCATTCTTGAACTCAGCGACGTTTCGAAAGGATTTGGCAATGGCTCAGCACGCAACGACGTGCTGACCGGCGTCAACCTGAAGGTCGAAGAGGGTGAATTCATTGCCATTGTCGGTTTCTCCGGCTCCGGCAAATCCACCCTCATTTCGCTTCTGGCAGGCCTGCAGATGCCCGACAGCGGCGTCGTGCTCTTTCGCAATGCGGAAGTGACAGGCCCCACGCCCGAACGCGGTGTGGTCTTTCAAAACTACTCGCTCATGCCATGGCTTTCGGTAAACGCCAATGTCGCGCTCGCCGTCGATAGCGTCCACAAGGGCAAGTCCAAGTCAGAACGCAAGGCGCTGGTCGAAAAATACGTCGAAATGGTCGGCCTGGCCCATGCGAGGGACCGCAAGCCAGCGGAACTGTCCGGTGGCATGCGCCAGCGTGTGGCCGTCGCCCGTGCGCTTGCCATGCAGCCCGAAGTCTTGCTGATGGACGAGCCGCTTTCGGCGCTTGACGCCCTCACGCGGTCAAAGTTGCAGGATGAATTTGCCGAAATCTCCGAAAAGGAAAAGAAAACCATCATCCTCATCACCAACGATGTGGATGAGGCGATCCTGCTGGCAGACCGGATTATTCCGCTCACCCCCGGCCCGAATGCATCGCTGGGTGAGAGTTTTGAGGTCAACATCCCGCGTCCCCGCGACCGTGGCGAAATGAACCACAATGACGAATTCATCCGCCTGCGCGGTCTCATCACTGAATATCTGATGGACCTGGGGGCCGAGCGCAATACAGGAGGTGAAAGCGGCATTGTCCTACCCAATGTCGTGCCGATCACCCAGCGCGCGGATAAACTGCCAGATGCTTATGCCAAAGCAGCCGTTTCGCCCATTGAAAAGCGCTATGTGGAATTCCACGAAGTGCGCAAAGTCTATCCCACACCCAAAGGGCCGCTCACCGTTGTCGACGGTTTCGATCTGCGGATGGACAAGGGCGAATTCATTTCCGTGATCGGCCATTCCGGCTGTGGCAAGTCGACTGTTCTTTCCATGGTCGCCGGCCTCAACCCGATCTCGTCCGGCGGCGTGGTTCTTGATGGCAAGGAAGTGTCTGGCGCCGGTCCAGACCGTGCCGTGGTTTTCCAGGCCCCCTCGCTTCTGCCCTGGTTGACTGCGCGCGAAAACGTGGCGCTCGGGGTCGACAGGGTCTATCCGGATGCCACGCCCGCCGAGCGCAAGGATGTGGTGGAATATTACCTCTCCAAGGTGGGGCTCGGTGATTCCATGCACCGCATGGCCGCCGACCTTTCCAACGGCATGAAACAGCGTGTGGGCATTGCCCGCGCCTTTGCTCTGTCTCCTAAACTGCTGCTCCTCGATGAGCCCTTCGGCATGCTCGACAGCCTCACCCGCTGGGAGCTGCAGGAAGTGCTGATGGATGTGTGGAAGCGCACGAAAGTCACCGCCATCTGCGTCACCCACGATGTGGATGAGGCAATCCTGCTTGCCGACCGGGTGGTGATGATGTCGAACGGCCCGAACGCCAAGATCGGCAATATCATGGAGGTGGACCTGCCGCGTCCGCGCAGCCGCAAGGCGTTGCTCTCCCATCCCGATTATTACGCCTACCGCGAAGAGCTTCTCGATTTTCTGGAAGCCTACGAAGGCGGCGCAAACCCCGATCCCGAAACGCTTGAAGCCATTCGCAACAAGCGGACCGCCCGTATCGCCGCAAAAGCGGCAAACCACCCTCAATTCGCTGCGGAGTAAGACCCATGACACAAAAGCTTGTCATCATCGGTAACGGCATGGCCCCGGGGCGCATGTTGGAACACCTCTTCGAAACCGATCCGAACGCCTATGAGGTGACGATCTTCAACGCCGAGCCGCGGGTGAACTACAATCGCCTCAACCTCTCCTATGTGCTGGCGGGTGAAAAGACCTATGAGGACATCATCACCCATAGCGATGACTGGTATGCCGAACACGGCATCACGCTGCACAAGGGTGCCAAGGTTTCGCAAATTGAACGTGACGCCAAGACGGTGACCTCGGAAAACGGCATCACAGCTTCCTACGACAAGCTGGTGATCGCCACCGGTTCCTCGCCCTTCATCATTCCAGTCCCCGGTCACGAACTGCCGGGCGTCATGGTCTATCGCGATCTCGATGACGTGGAAAAGATGATGGAGGTTTCAAAGGGCAAAGGCAAAGCAGTGGTGATCGGGGGAGGGCTCTTGGGCCTTGAGGCAGCGGCGGGCCTCAAGGAACAGGGTATGGACGTCACCGTCCTCCACCTGATGCCGACCCTGATGGAGCGCCAGCTCGATCCGGCTGCTGCTTATCTTCTCGAACGCGCTATTGAACAACGCGGCATCAAGGTCATGACCAAGGCTAACACCCACGCTATTCTGGGCGTCGACAAGGTGGAAGCTGTGAAGCTCGATGACGGTACGATATTGGACGCCGATATCGTCGTCATGGCCGTTGGCATCCGCCCATCCACGCAGCTTGCCAAGGAGATCGGTCTTGATGTCGGTCGCGGCATTCTTGTTGACGATGTCATGCGCACCTCCGACCCGGATATCTACGCGCTCGGCGAATGCGTTGAACACCGCAACATGGTCTATGGTCTTGTCGCGCCCCTTTATGAAATGGGCAAGGTGCTGGCCGATCACCTGACCGGCGGTGCCGCCGAATATGCAGGTTCGGTCACCAACACGAAGCTGAAAGTGTCCGGCATCAATCTCTTCTCCGGCGGAGATTTCGCCGAAGGCGATGACCGCGAGGAAATCGTCCTGCGCGATGCGGTCGCCGGTGTCTACAAACGCCTGATCCTGAAGGACAACAGGATCATCGGTATCGTGCTCTACGGTGAAACATCCGACGGCGCCTGGTTCTTCGACATGCTGAAGAAAGGCACCGACATTTCCGAAATGCGTGAAACGCTGATTTTCGGCCAGGCCTATCAGGGCGGTTCGCCGCTGGACCCTACGGCGGCCGTTGCAGCCTTGCCGGATGATGCAGACATTTGTGACTGCAACGGCGTCTGCAAGTCCCAGATCGTGGATGCGATCAAGGGAAAAGGCCTCACCACATTCGATGAAGTCAAAGCCCACACGAAAGCTTCGAATTCCTGCGGCACATGCGCCGGTCTCGTGCAGCAGGTCATGCAGCTCACATTGGGCGATGCATTCAATGCCGATGCGATTACCCCCATGTGCGGCTGCACCGATCTTGGCCACAATGAAGTGCGCCACCTGATCGTCACCAAGGGACTGAAATCCATTCCCGCGGTTATGCAGGAGCTCGAATGGAAAACCTCCTGCGGCTGCGCCAAATGTCGCCCGGCGCTGAACTATTACCTCGTCTGCGACTTCCCGGATGAATATGCCGACGATTATCAGTCGCGCTTCATCAATGAGCGTGTCCACGCCAATATCCAGAAGGACGGCACATATTCTGTCGTACCGCGCATGTGGGGCGGTGTGACCTCTTCCGATGAGCTGCGCGCCATTGCCGATGTGGTCGACAAGTTCAAGATCCCGACCGTGAAGGTCACCGGCGGTCAGCGCATTGATATGCTCGGCATCAAAAAGGAAGACCTTCCGTATGTCTGGGCCGATCTCGGCAAGGCGGGCTTCGTCTCCGGTCATGCCTATGCCAAGGGCTTGCGCACGGTCAAAACCTGCGTCGGCACGGATTGGTGCCGCTTCGGCACGCAGGATTCCACCGGCCTCGGCATCAAGCTCGAAAAGTTCATGTGGGGCTCCTGGACACCCGCCAAGGTCAAGCTCGCAGTCTCCGGCTGCCCGCGAAACTGTGCGGAAGCCACCTGCAAGGATATCGGCGTCGTCTGCGTGGATTCCGGCTACGAAATCCATTTTGCCGGCGCGGCTGGTCTGGAAATCAAAGGCACGGAAGTGCTCTGCCGCGTGAAAACCGAGGAAGAGGCGATGGAATACATCGTCGCGCTCACGCAGATGTATCGCGAGCAGGCCCATTATCTGGAGCGCATCTACAAATGGGCGAAACGCATCGGCTATGACGAAATCCGCAAGGCCATCGTTGATGATGCAGCCAAGCGCGCGGCCTACTACGACCGCTTCGTCTTCTCCCAGAAATTCGCACAGGTCGATCCCTGGTCGGAACGCGTTTCCGGCAAGGACAAGCACGAGTTCAACCCGATGGCCACTGTCGGCTTCCCCCAGGCCGCAGAATAAGGAGATCAGATCATGGAATGGTTCGAAATCGGTCACATCGACGATATCCCGCTTCGTGGCGCACGCTGTGTCATGACGCCGCAAGGCAAGATCGCCATCTTCCGCACCGCGGATAACGAAGTGCACGCCATCGAGGACATGTGCCCGCATAAGAAAGGCCCGCTCTCTCAGGGCATCGTGCACGATGCATCGGTCACATGCCCGCTGCACAATTGGGTGATTTCGCTGGAAACAGGTCAAGCCAGAGGAGCGGACGAAGGTTCGGTCAAGACATTTCCGCTGCGGGTGGAGAATGGAATGATCTTCATGTTGCTCGGTGAAGAAGCATTGGTGGCTGCGGAGTAAAGGCATGGTCGGGTGTCAACGAGCGCCCTTCTCCCCTTGGGGAGAAGGTGCCCCGAAGGGGCGGATGAGGGGTTCCCAAAATGCGACCGCGGTGAGAACCCCTCATCGCCTCGTTTCACTCGGCACTTCTCCCCAAGGGGAGAAGAGGGGCGTGCAAACATGACCACCGAAACCAGGACCACCTGTCCCTATTGCGGCGTCGGCTGCGGCGTCATAGCCACCAGGCACGATGACGGCTCCGTCACCGTCAAAGGCGACCCGGATCACCCGTCCAACTATGGCCGTCTCTGCTCCAAGGGCTCAGCGCTTGGCGAAACGCTCGATATGGACGGACGGCTTCTCTATCCGGAAATCAACGGCGATCGCGCAAGCTGGGATAGCGCGCTTGATATCGTCGCCGAAAAATTCCTCTCCAGCATCCGCGAACACGGCCCGGATTCGGTCGCCTTCTACCTCTCCGGTCAGAGCCTGACGGAAGATTATTACGTTGCCAACAAGCTGATGAAAGGCTTCATCGGTTCGGCCAATGTCGATACCAATTCGCGACTCTGCATGGCCTCCTCCGTTGCAGGCCACCGCCGTGCTTTCGGGTCCGACACCGTTCCCGGCATCTACGAAGATCTCGAGCTTGCCGATCTCATTGTGCTCACCGGCTCCAATCTCGCCTGGTGCCACCCGGTCATTTACCAGCGCATTGCAGCCGCCAAGACCGCGCGGCCACATATGAAGATCGTGGTGATTGATCCGCGCCGCACCATGACCTGCGATATTGCTGATATGCATTTGGGCATCAAGCCGGATGCCGATGTTGCCCTCTTCAATGGGCTTCTTGCTCATCTGGCCCGTTCGCCAGCGTTCAACGCTGCCTATGTCGCGGCTTACACCGAAGGTTTTGACGACGCGCTGGCTGCGGCAAAAGAGCAAAACGCTACCACATTGTCTTCTATCACCGGTCTTTCCTGGGAGGAGCTGACGGCCTTTTTCGAACTCTTTGAGCGCACGGAAAAGGTCGTCACCTGCTATTCGCAAGGCGTCAACCAGTCGATGAGCGGCACCGACAAGGTCAACGCCATCATCAACTGCCATTTCGCCACGGGCCGCATCGGCAGGCCGGGCATGGGGCCGTTCTCGCTGACCGGCCAGCCCAATGCAATGGGCGGACGGGAGGTGGGCGGCCTTGCCAATATGCTAGCCGCGCATCTGGCGCTGGAAAACGAAGATCATCGCAGACTGGTTCAGGATTTCTGGAAAGCGCCGGTCATGGCCACGCGCGCAGGCCTCAAGGCCGTCGATATGTTCCAGGCGGTTGCCGATGGCCGCATCAAGGCGCTCTGGATCATGTCCACCAACCCGGTCGTTTCTCTGCCCGAGGCCGACAATGTGAAGGCAGCACTTGCAGCCTGCCCCTTCGTCGTGGTCTCCGATATCCAGAAAAATACTGATACGGCGGCATTTGCCGACGTTCTTTTGCCCGCGCTTGGTTGGGGCGAGAAAGATGGCACGGTCACCAATTCCGAACGCCGCATTTCCCGCCAGCGTGCGTTTCTGGCAGAACCGGGCGAGGCCATGGCCGATTGGCGGCAATTGGCCGAAGTCGGCAGGCGTATAGGCTTTGAAAGCGCCTTCGCCTGGGAAGACGCCTCAGAGGTTTTCAGCGAACATGCCGCCCTTTCAGCCTTGGAAAACAATGGCACCCGCGATTTCGACATCGGCGCACATGCGGCAATCTCCAAAAATGGTTTCGACGCACTCACGCCCTTCCAATGGCCGCAACCGGCAAACAAGCCGCCCGTCGAAACCCGCTTTTTTGCAGAAGGTGGCTTCTACACGCCAAACCGCAAGGGCCGCTTCATCGCCGTGCGCCAACAGGCTCATGAAATCGAGCCTGCTTATCCCTTCACGCTGAACACGGGCCGCATTCGCGACCAGTGGCACACCATGACCCGCACGGGGAAATCGGCCCGCTTGTCGCAACACATTGCCGAGCCATTCTGCGAGATCAATCCGGCGGATGCGGCTGAGCTTGGCGTTGCGCCCGCAAGTCTCGTGAAGATCGAAAGCCCCCATGGCACAAACATCGTGCGGGCCTTGGTGACACCCCGCCAGCGGCGCGGCTCTATCTTCATGCCCATGCACTGGACCGCCCAATTCGCATCGAGCGCGCGTGCCGATGTGCTGGTGAAAGCCAAGGTCGACCCGCATTCCGGCCAACCAGCATTGAAGCAGGCTGGCGTTTCCCTCAAGCCGTTCGCTGCGGGAGCATACGGCTTCGCCGTCACCGCGGAAAAGCCGGAGCATCTGGAAAACGTGCCATACTGGGCGCTTGCCAGAGCAGACAGCGGCTGGCGCATTGAACTCGGCTTTGACGAGCCTGTGGAGGATTGGGGCGCATGGTGCCGCAATGCTTTCGGCCTGTCCGGCGACGCCGAAATCATCGGCTACACGGATCGCCAAAAAGGCGTCGCGCGTCTTGCCTTCTTCGAGGGTGAAAAGCTGCTTGCAGCACTTTATGTCGCCACCGAACCTGTCGAAGTCTCGCGAAACTGGGCCGTCGCGCAGTTGGGCAAACACCATGGCAACACGCGCACCCGCTTCGCAATTGCCGCGGGCCGTCCGGGTCAAGACCAGCCGGACCCCGGTGCCATCGTCTGCTCGTGTTTTTCCATCGGCATCAACCAGATCACCAGCGCCATAGAGGCCGGTCATGCAACGGTCGAAGCCATCGGCGAATGCACGAAAGCCGGCACCAATTGCGGCTCCTGCCGTTCCGAAATCAGGGGGATGATCCATGAACACCGCCTTCCAGCAGCCGCAGAATAACAGGCCCGCTCGCCGGGTCGCCCGCATGGAGCCGCTCGCCAAGCTGCCCGTCTTCTGGGATTTGAACGGCAAGCCGGCTCTGATCGCCGGGGCCACGGACGCCGTTGCCTGGAAAGCAGAGCTTCTGGCGGCATGCGGCGCAGCGGTTCATGTTTACCTGGGCGACGAAAAGCCGACGCAAGAGCTTTCGTCCATTGATGGAAATCAAGGCAATATCGTTCTGGTGCAGGAAGATTGGCATGTGGCAGACCTGAGCGCCTTCGCAATGGCTTTAGCCGATTGCGCAGACGATCTGGAGGCGCGGGCATTCTACGAGGCTGCCCGCGCCGCCGGTGTCCCGGTCAACGTTATCGACAAGCCGGAATTCTGCCAGTTTCAATTCGGTTCTATCGTCAATCGCTCGCCCGTTGTGATCGCGATTTCCACCGATGGCGCTGCCCCCATTCTGGCGCAGGCGATCCGCCGGCGCATCGAAACGCTGCTTCCACCGGCGCTCAAAGGTTGGGCCGAGCTTGCCCGCAAGTTGCGCGGTGAGGTGACGGATCGGCTGGGGGCAGGCACGCCAAGGCGCCTTTTCTGGGAGCGTTTCGTCGACATGGCCTTTAAAGGCAACAACCAGCCCGACGAAGCCGACGAGCGCACGCTCATTGAAAGCATCGACAAGATTTCGGCCTTGGGCGAAAGCCTGGCAGGCAGCGTCACCTATGTTGGGGCAGGTCCGGGCGATGCCGAGATGTTGACACTGAAGGCTGTGCGTGCGTTGCAATCGGCAGACGTTATTCTCTATGAGGGTGGCGTGACAGCAGACGTGCTCGAACTTGCCCGCCGCGAAGCCAAGCGCCTCTTCGTCAGCGAATGCGGGGAAGGGGAAAATGCGGTTTCCAACGCGACCATCTCGCTCGTGCGCGCAGGCAAGCGTGTGGTGCGTCTGGTATCAGGAGATGCATCCCCGACACGGGAAATCGAGCGTGAAATGCAGGCTCTTGCCCGCCTTGGAGTTAACGCAAGCGTCGTTCGTGGCGTCAGTGCAGCGTCAGACAATTGGCAGGCAGAGCACGCTTTGCCGCAAAGGGGCAAGGCCTCGGCCTGACAGTTGACCGCGTTGGGTTCACTTCGGAAGAGATCGAAGCTCATCTATGTAGTCAGCCTTGATTTTGACGCCTGCATACATAGATTGCGCGCAAGCGCAAAAACCTGAAAGGCGACCGATCTCATGACTGACAAGGCCATCACCTCCATCAAAGACAGATTGCGCTCCCTGACCTTTCCAGGCGCGGACGGTGATATTGTCAGTCTCGGTCTTGTGTCTGATATTTTCGTCTCCGATGGAAAGGCTTATTTCTCGCTCTCCGTTCCTGCCGCCAGGGCTCAGGAGCTTGAACCTCTGCGTGAAGCGGCTGAAAAGGCAGCACTTTCCGTCGATGGTATCAAGAGCGCCGTCGTCGTCTTGACCGCCGACAAGAAAGCAGGCGAAGCGCCCGCGCAGCCAGCGCGCCCGGCACAACAAACACCCCGCCAGCCGCAGCGCCCGCAACAGCCCGCCAAGCAGGAAATCCCCGGCATTGGCGCGATTGTGGCGGTCGCCTCGGGCAAGGGCGGTGTGGGTAAATCGACAACGGCAGTCAATCTCGCGCTCGCCTTCCAGGCCAATGGTTTGAGGGCAGCGATTCTGGATGCCGATATTTACGGCCCCTCCATTCCGCGCCTTCTGCAGATTTCCGGCAAGCCGAAAACCTCTGACGGCCGGCGCATCATTCCGATGGAGAATTATGGCCTCAAAGCCATGTCCATGGGCTTCCTCGTGGATGAGGGAACCGCCATGGTCTGGCGCGGCCCGATGATCCAGTCTGCCCTTTTGCAGATGCTGCGCGAGGTCAATTGGGGCGATCTTGATGTGCTGGTGGTGGATATGCCGCCCGGCACCGGTGATGTTCAGCTCACCATGGCCCAGCAGGTGCCGCTTGCCGGCAGCGTTATCGTGTCGACCCCGCAGGATCTGGCGCTTCTCGATGCCCGCAAGGCCATCAACATGTTTGCCAAGGTGGAAATCCCGGTTCTGGGTGTTGTTGAAAACATGAGCTATTTCGTCTGCCCCGATTGCGGCGGTCGCCACGACATTTTCGGCCATGGCGGTGTGCGTCAGGAAGCCGAGAAGATCGGCGCGCCTTTCCTGGGCGAAATTCCGCTGGATATGGCCATCCGCGAAACCTCCGATGCCGGCACACCCGTCGTCGCAAGCGCACCCGATGGCGTGCATGCAAAGGCCTATCGTACGATAGCAGAAAATGTCTGGAACGCGATCAGCTCACGCAAACCCCGCTCAGCACCTGAGATCGTCTTCGAGTAAAAGCCGCCGATCCATAAGAAACTAAAGGCAATACTCTGCCCGAAAGGTTCACCAATGCGGCAATTGTGCAGCAACAATTTGCTTGGCACGGGGCCGCCATTGTGCTTTGACAATCTCAAAGTTTGACGGTTGGTCACAGCCAACCGCCTTTTCAACAACCATCGGGACAGCGCACCCTGTGTGACACTGACCGTGTGAGAGGATTTTCCGGGTTGTTTTTCAGTAAGCACGTTTTGCTGTCACTTCTTTCAGATCAATAAGACATCGGATTCGACATGGATATGACTGCCGAAGGCCATACGCATGGCGGTAATTCGGGCATCAAAGGGTTGCTGCTCGGCTCTTTGGGGTCGATTGGCGTCGTTTACGGCGATATCGGAACGAGCCCACTCTATGCTTTCAAAGAGGCACTGAGACCCGTGGCCGACGACGGGATCGGCCGCGGCGAGGTCATCGGCATCGTATCGTGCATGCTCTGGACGCTGACAATCATCGTCACGGTCAAATACGTTCTTTTCCTCATGCGCGCAGACAATGAAGGCGAGGGTGGAACGCTCTCCCTGTTGGCACTTTTGATGAAATCGGCGCGCGGCAGTCTTGTTCCGCTCATTTTCATGGGCATTGCCGGTGCAGCGCTTTTCATGGGTGATGCCATGATCACGCCGGCGTTGTCGGTGCTTTCTGCGATCGAAGGAACCGAATTCATCGAGCCCGGCATGGCCGATTATGTCTTGCCGGTTTCGCTAGGCATTCTCATTGCGCTCTTCCTGGTTCAGCGGCGCGGCACGGGCTCCGTGTCGGCCTTTTTTGGCCCGCTGACACTTCTCTGGTTCATCATGCTGACCGCTGTGGGCCTCTACCACGTCTCCGACGATTGGGACATTTTCCTGGCTTTCAATCCCGTTCACGCCATCGGCTTCCTGCTTGGCGAAGGCTGGCGCGGCATGGTGGTTCTGGGCGCTGTTTTCCTGACGGTCACCGGGGCAGAAGCGCTTTATGCCGATCTCGGACATTTCGGACGCAAGCCGATCCAGCTTGCCTGGTTCGCCGTTGTCTTCCCGGCCCTTGCAATCAATTATCTGGGGCAGGGGGCCTTTGTTCTCAAAAATCCCGCGGCGGCGTCCAACCCATTCTTCCTCATGTTTCCGGATTGGGCCCTGCTGCCAGCCGTGATCATGGCAACGATTGCCACGATCATCGCCAGCCAGGCTGTCATCACCGGCGCATTTTCGTTGGCCAGCCAGGCGATCCACATGGGTTTTCTGCCGCGCATGGAAGTACAGCACACCTCAGAACGGCATACGGGCCAGATTTATCTGCCGGCCATCAACGCCATTCTGGCAATCGGCGTCATCGTGCTGGTGCTGACATTCCGTAGCTCCGATGCTCTGGCCACCGCTTATGGCATTTCGGTAACCGGGGCGATGGTCATCACCACGCTGCTCGCGGGCGCTTATCTGCGGGCGAAGATGCGCTGGAACATCGGCCTGGTTACACTCATCCTGTTGCCACTGCTGGCGCTCGAGATTGTTTTCCTCGGGGCCAACCTGGTGAAGATCATCGACGGCGGTTACGTGCCGGTCATCGTTGCCGGCGCGTTCACACTCGTGATGTGGAGCTGGTGGCGCGGCAGCCAGCTTCTGATGGTCAAGGCGCAGCGTGGCGCGCTTCTTCTCGAAGAGTTCATTCCCATGATCTCGCGTGATGGCGAGCATGCGCCTGTGCGTGTTCCCGGCACCGCCATCTTCCTGACCAGCGATCCGGAATATACCCCGCCGGCGCTGATGCATAATCTCAAGCACAATCACGTGCTGCACCAGCAGAATATCATCCTGGTCGTCAGAACCGCGCGACGCCCCTATGTCGGTGAGAATGAGCGCTATCGCATCAGCCCGATTGCGGAAAGTTTCGAAAAGCTGGAAATCACCTTCGGTTTCATGGAAACGCCCAATGTTCTGCAGGCGCTCAGCAAAATCCGCAAGGAAGCCATGAAGTTCGAGATCATGTCGACCTCGTTTTATCTGGGCCGCAGGCAGCTGGTTCCCAGCCGCAACGAAGGCATGCCCTTCTGGCAGGACAGGATATTCATAGCGCTCGCCAATCTGGCAACCCGCCCGTCTGACTATTTCCGCCTGCCGAGCAACCGTGTCGTCGAACTCGGCACGCAAGTCGTCATCTGAACCTGTCCTTGGCGTTCAGCGGTCAATTCTGGCACGGCCTATTAACCATGTATCAAGGTTAATGATTCATTCTGCGCGACAGTTTGTATTTGGTTGTGGAGTTGAGTACGTGCGTAACAGAGTAGCGAAGCGTCGCGCGCATTCTTCGGTCGGACGCTTTTTGGTCACGCTTGCACTCGGTGCAGCGATCTATTCAGCCCTCCCGGAAAATGTTGGAAGATCCGATATCGCCGCCTATCTCGCCGGTATCAACAACAATGGCGAAGGCCGCGTCTACCTGACCCCGTCGCCCGCCGGCTCCATCCAGACTGTCGATATGGTCTTTGCCGATCCGGTCAAGACGGGATCGGTCATGCAAAGCGGTGGCGTGGAACTGCCCGGTGGTGAAAAGATTGCCATGCGCACGGAGGGCAAGCCCTACGAGACGACACCGGATGAAGATCGCGTTACCCGTGGCCTGAAAAAAGGCCGTGTTGTTGCCATCGCACCCGTGCAGCCGCCGAAAGACTTTTCTGCCGGCACAGTGCTTGATCGCGCAGCGTCGCTCTTGAAGCCTGTGGAAAAGGTCTCCCGCGAGACGGCCTTTCTCAAGCCCGCAATCAAGGGCAAGGAGCTGACGATTGCGCAGGCATTTTACGAACGCAAGCCGGTTCGGCAGAACCCCGGCGTGCCGCGTGAAATTGCAAGTCTGGTCAACAATGATCACGCCGATGTTCTGGCAACGGCCTATGCACCGCCCAAGCCGGATTATTCACGTCAGTCGCCCTTTGATTCCATTCTGAAAGCCGACAAGAACGCTGGACGCTTTATTCCCGAGGTTGGTCCAGGTGATCACGAGTGGGTGGCAACAGCACTTCCCGCTGATGTGTTTTCCGACAAGGAACAGCAATGCCTGGCCTCAGGCATCTATTTCGAAGCGCGCGGCGAACCCGTAAAGGGGCAGGCAGCCGTTGCCCAGGTCATTCTCAATCGCGTGCGCAATCCCACCTATCCCGGCACCATTTGCGGCGTCGTCTATCAGAACAAGCAATGGCGCAACCGCTGCCAGTTCTCCTTTGCCTGCGACAATATCCGCGACCGCATCCGCTCCAAGAGCAATTGGGAAACCGCCCGTGATGTGGCAATGGCCGTAACAGCCGGCAAGATCTGGCTGAAGGAAGTCGGCTCCGCCACCCATTATCACGCCACTTATGTACATCCGCGCTGGGCCCGCACCATGCAGAAGGTCGGTCGCATCGGTCTTCACATCTTCTATCGCACCTATGGCGGCGGTTGGTCTTAGACCGTCAGCTCCTTTCCAGCCTTTGAGCCCTCCACTGAGAGGGCTTTTTTGCATTGCATGATGCAATGCTGCGCCTCCCGGCATCTGCGAATTTGCAGATTTCCTTGAATAACGCATTAAGCGATTGTTTTAATGAGAGAAAAATCATTGCAATCAAGTTAACGCAATGCCTTGACTAAGGTGGCGGTCAAAACTATGTTGCGCCCGACTTCAAAGCGGGGCCAAATGCCACCAACGCTTGACCGTCGCGTCTGGTCTCGGCCGGATTTGTAAGGCGGAACACGGGTAGGAGCGGCAGAATGGATGAGCAGGGAGAAAGTCTCGACGAGCGCCTGAAGAAACTCGATAGCCAATTGGCTTCGAAAAAAGGGAAGGCGAACGGCGATGGGGAAAAAGAAACGTCGGGGCGTGGCAAAGGCTACACCACGGCGGTAAAGCTTTCCTCAGAGTTCATCGCAGCCATTGTGACGGGTGCGGTGTTGGGCTATCTCCTCGACTACTTCCTCGGTACGAAGCCGTGGGGCATGGTGATCTTCCTGCTCATTGGCTTTGCGGCCGCGATTTTGAACATGCTGCGTGCATCTGGCTATGTGGAAACACCTGAGCCGAAGCCGCGGGATAAGAAAGATTAAGCGGGCAGGCAACTGCCTTTGAGATAACGGAATATGCCCATTTGGGCGCTGAAACGAAAGAGAGAAACTCGTGTCAGGCGGCAAGGTCGATCCACTTCACCAGTTCCAGATTCAAGAACTTGTTCCGCTGCATTTCGGCGATTTGAATCTGTCGTTCACGAACTCGTCCCTGTTCATGGTGATTACGGTTCTGGCAGCCTCGCTCTTTCTGTATGTTGCTACATCCAGCCGCGCGCTCATTCCGGGTCGTCTGCAGTCCACGGCAGAACTTTCATACGAATTTGTCTCGAATATGTTGCGCGATGGCGCAGGAACCGCTGGCATGCGTTTCTTCCCGTTCGTTTTCTCGATCTTCATGTTCGTCCTGGTCGCCAACCTCTTCGGTATGGTGCCGTACTTCTTCACCGTCACCAGCCACATCATTGTCACCTTTGCGCTGGCCATTCTGGTGATCGGCACCGTCGTGATCTACGGTTTCTGGAAAAACGGCCTCAGCTTCTTGAACATTTTCGTTCCAAGCGGTGTCCCGGTGGCTCTGCTGCCGCTGGTTTCGCTTATTGAGCTTGTATCCTTCCTCTCTCGTCCGGTTTCGCTGTCTGTTCGTCTCTTCGCGAACATGCTTGCCGGCCACATCACGCTGAAAGTTTTCGCAGGCTTCGTCGGTATGCTGGGCGCCATGGGCGCGATCGGTATCGGCGGTGCAGTTCTGCCTCTTCTCATGACCGTCGCACTGACGGGTCTGGAATTCCTCGTGGCCTTCCTGCAGGCATATGTCTTTGCAGTGTTGACCTGCATGTATATCAACGATGCAGTCCACCCCGGTGGCCACTAAGGAATGAAGTCGCTGGCGCGGCAACGCGCCATCAAAGCCGCAACAACCATTTCTAAGGAGATCTAATATGGACGCGGAAGCAGCAAAATACATCGGCGCAGGTCTTGCTTGCCTTGGTATGGCCGGTACGGCTCTTGGCCTTGGCAACATTTTCGGCAACTATCTGGCAGGCGCTCTGCGCAACCCGTCAGCTGCTGATGGCCAGTTCGGCCGCCTGATTTTCGGCTTCGCCGTTACGGAAGCTCTGGGCATCTTCTCGCTGCTCATCGCTCTTCTGGCTCTCTTCGGCTAAGAAGCTCAAAACGACAGACCTTGGGCGCCTTCTTCGTTTAAGGTGCCCGGTCTGCTTTCTGGTCCTATTGCGCACCTGGAGGTGACAATGTTTTTTGTGACACCGGCATATGCCGAGGAGTCATCCGCGCATTCCGAAGGCGGTGACGCGGCGTCTCAGACGCACACCGAAACCGGCGTGCCGCATGAGGCCGGTCACGAAGGCGGCTTCCCGCCTTTCAATTCCGAATATTACGGCTCCCAGATCCTCTGGCTGGCGCTGACCTTCGGTGTTTTCTATCTGATTATCTCGCGCGTCGTTGCACCGCGCATCGGCTCCATTCTGGAAGACCGCCAGGACCGCATTGCGCGTGATCTGGACGAGGCCTCCCGCATGAAGTCTGAAGCAGACGATGCGATTGCAGCCTATGAGAAAGAGCTGGCAGCGGCAAAAGCCAATGCCGGTGAAATCGCCGCGCAAGCCCGCGAAAAGGCACAGGCTGAAGCCGACGCCGAACGCGCTGCCAGCGAAGCTGAACTCAGCAAGAAGATTGCCGCTGCTGAAAGCCGCATTGCGGAAATCACGCAGTCAGCACTTGCCGAAGTCGGCGTGATTGCTGAAGAAACCGCTGCTTCCATCGTTGAAGAGCTGATTGGAACCAAGGCAACCAAGGCCGAGATCGCATCCGCGGTCAAAGGCGCTGGCAAGTAAGGGAGGCTCTTATGGACGCTACATCACTGGCCAGCCTTTGGGCATTCATCGGTCTTCTGATCTTCCTCGGCATTGTTGTTTATCTCAAAGTGCCGGGCATGATTGCAAGGTCGCTGGATCGCCGCGCTGATGAGATCACCGGTCAGCTTGCCGACGCCAAGCGCCTGCGCGAAGAAGCCCAGCATCTGCTGGCCGAATATCAGCGCAAGCGCAAGGAAGCGGAAGAAGAAGCCCAGGCAATCGTTGCTTCTGCCAAGCGCGAAGCAGCGTCTCTGGCTGCTGAAGCCAAGCAGAAGACGGAAGAATATGTTGCGCGTCGCAACGCGCTTGCCGAAGCCAAGATCAAGCAGGCTGAAGATGACGCCATCGGCGCCGTTCGTGCCGCTGCTGTTGATCTCGCCATTTCTGCTGCGGAATCGGTTATCGCTTCCAAGGCCGACAGCGCTGCACAGACAAAGCTCTTCAAAAGCGCCGTTGACGAAGTCAAAACGCGTATGAACTGATCTCTTTGATAGAGTGATCAAAAAGGCCGCCCGAAAATGTTCGGGCGGCCTTTTGTGTTTCTGGGAGCTCTGTTTGATACGGCGGCACCGTCGCGAAACATTCTGCCGTGTGAAGCACCAATGCTCTGGCGGCAAGACGTCGATGTACAGAACAGTGGCTTTAAAAGAGCGCGATCGTTTCGCTTGTTGCTGAAGTTGCGATTGTCAGCCTGTGGCAAACGTTACTTGGATAATGGGCTCAGGCGGCGGCCCGATGGATGGTAACGGTATTGCGACCTTTTCGCTTGCCCTTATAGAGCGCATTGTCCGCCCGCTGCATGAGACGTGTCGCGTTCAGCGCATCGGGCGTTTCGGCGGTTGCGACACCGACACTCATGGTCACGACTGCGGTTTCGCCACGGCCATGATGCGGGATGGCCAGAGCCTGGACTTCGCGACGCAGCAACTCGGCGATACTCGATGCCTCCCCGCTGGCCGTCTCAGGCAGCACGAGGGCAAACTCTTCGCCACCCATCCGCGCCAACGTTCCGTTTTGCGCGTAGAGCGCCAAATGACTGGAGACGGTCTTCAGGCATGCGTCGCCGGCAGGATGTCCATAGTGATCATTGTAAGCTTTGAAATGGTCCAGATCGAACATCAGCAACGAAACCGGAGTCTTCGTTTGTGCCGCATGTTCCAAAGCGTCACGCAGGGCTTCGTCAAATTTGCGTCGGTTTGCCAGGCCCGTCAGCGGATCGGTCAGGGACAAGGCTTCCAACTGCCGGTTCTTCTCGTTCATCATCTGGTTCAAAATGCTTTCGCGCAGCACATGCAGATAATTGCGCCGATCGGAGCGTTCAGCACGGTAATTGGCAATCAATGTCAAAACGGCTGCCGCGACGAAGGTCTCGGCCATCGAGGCGGCAAGAACATGATTGTCGGCAAGATTATGAAACAGGGCGATCGACAGGATCGCCGCACCAACGGTCGTGGTTACCGCTGCATAGCGGAAGGACAAGGGCATGGCGATATTGCAGCCAATAATCACAAGCACGTCGCTGAAATACGTCCCCAGTGCCTGATCGGGCGTCAGATAGAGGTTATAGGCAAGAGGAATTGAGCAGAGGGAGAGATAGACTGCACTGATGAACAGCTCGCGGGTGACGCTGTTCATCAGGTTGAAACTGGCCAGAACGGAAAATGTCAGCGTCGGCAGCGAGAACGCCAGGTGGGTCAGCACGAAATAGCTGAAGACCATATCCGGTTTGATCCCGCCCCCCAGAACCAGCGCAGCAACAATGACCTCGTAGATAATGAAAACCAGAAAGCCTGCAATGGCACTCTGCCTGTTGCGCGCTGTATTTTGCCCGCTCTGGTAGAGAGCTTCGAGAGGCATCCCGAAGCGCAGGCGCGGGCCGCCGCGAAACAGCTCGACTTCCGTCTGCTGAAGCAATAGCTGGTCGCCCGCCTGCGCTTGCGGCATAAATTCTCTCCGGTCTTGAACACGCGCTGATGCTAGTGGCCGAACGTAAAGAAAGGCTCAAAATCAGGCCAATCAGACACTGTCAGGGCGGTATAGTGAACAAGGTCTGAAGGACATGCGATGCAACGGGCAAACGCCGTTTTCTTCAATGGCTGCGCGATGCGGCGCAGTGCCGTAACCGGCGTGTTTCTCAAAACCATAAGCAGGGTATATGCGTCCCGCCCGCGCCATCATCCGGTCTCGCGAAACCTTGGCAACGATGGAGGCTGCGGCAATCGACAGCGAGCGTGCATCGCCCTTGATGATCGCTTTGGCGGGGCAGGAGAGGCCGGGTGGAACATCGCGCCCATCAATGAGTGCAAAATCCGCTGTTTCTTCGAGCGCGCCAATCGCCCTGCGCATGGCATCAAGGCTTGCCTTGCGAATGTCGATGGCATCAATGGTGCGGGCACTCGACGAGGCGATGGAAACGATCGCGCTTTTCAATATGGCGTCAAAAAGCACGTCGCGTTTTGCTGCCGTCAGCTTCTTCGAATCATTCAGCCCGGGCGGAATATTCTTGGGGTCCAGGATCACGGCAGCGGCAACCACCGGACCGGCCAGTGGTCCGCGCCCGGCCTCATCCGCTCCGGCGACAAAGCGGGCACCGGCTTTGAGCGCCTGTTTCTCGAAGGTCATGTCGGGACCGTCAGGCATCGGGAAAAGAGAGAGGGAATCGGACGTTTTCTTGGCTGTCATGCGGCGGACAATGCACAAGCGCCCGATTCCCTGCAAGGCCGGATGGAGTGCGGGCCATCCGGAAGACCGCGGCGGGGCGGCAGCCGCGGAATGCAAAAGCCTAAAAAAGTGCCAGCTGGACACCCCCACCGGCAGGCGGGACAAAGAGATCGTCGCGCAGCGGAAAGCGCCCCTTGCCGAGACCAAGCCGTTTGCAGGCAATGTCGAAACGGCGCTGGATCTGCCAGGCATAGGGGCCTGCACCCTTCATGCGTTTGCCGAATTCCGCGTCATAGTCCTTGCCGCCGCGCATGGAGCGTACCAGCGACATCACGTGGCGATAGCGGCCCGGAAACTCCCGCAGAAGCCAGTCACGGAAAAGCGGGCTCACCTCCAGCGGCAGGCGCAGGATAATGTAATTGGCCTCCCGCGCACCGGCAGCCTTTGCACTATCGAGAATACGTTCAATCTCATGATCGGTCAGGCCGGGAATAACCGGTGCCACCATGCAGCCAACGGGAACGCCCGCCTCGGAAAGCGCCCGAATGGCCTCAAGCCGCTTGGACGGCGTTGCCGCACGCGGTTCCATGGCCCGCGAAACCGCACGATCCATGCTGGTCACCGAAATGGCGACCTTGGCAAGGCCGCGCTCGGCCATACGTGCCAGAATGTCCACATCGCGCATCACAAGGGCTGATTTCGTGACGATGCTCACCGGATGGTTTGCTGCCTCCAGCACTTCCAGAACCTGACGCATGATCCGCCATGTCTTTTCGATCGGCTGATAAGGGTCGGTATTGGTACCGATCGCAATCGTGCGCGGCTTGTAACCGGGCTTGGAAAGCTCCCGCTCCAGAAGTTTGGGAACGTCCGGCTTGGCAAACAGCTTCGATTCAAAATCGAGACCCGCCGAAAGCCCCATGTAGGAATGGGTGGGCCGCGCAAAGCAATAGATGCAGCCATGTTCGCAGCCGCGATAGGGATTAACCGACCGGTCGAAGGGAATGTCGGGCGAGGTGTTGCGCGTCAGCGCCGTGCGCGGCTTTTCAACCTGCGTTTCGGTCTTGAAAGGCGGCAGGTCTTCAAGCGTTTGCCAACCGTCATCGACTGTTGTGCGCGTGTGCTGCTCGAAACGCCCGGCAGGGTTCATGCCGGATGCGCGCCCACGCCTGCGGCCAACGTCCACCCGTTCGCCACCGGCATCCGCCAGGGCATTGGCAAAATCCGCCCGGTGGCCGGGAGCGAATGCCTCCCCGCCGATATGCATATGCGCAGCCATTGATTTCTCCCATGAACGCGGCGACTCGTCTCGCCGTTCAATGATTATATTCCTATCGTGATTGACGGAACATAGCAAGAACAAAAAATCTTTATGACGAGAATATGGCGTTGTGCGCTGCAATGCGCTAAGTGTGACCCATGTTAACGATCATCATGGAATGTCAGGATAATGAGGCGGAGGCGGCACATACGCTCTCAGCGCTTGTTGTTGGTGCCGTTGAAGGTTTGGTCAGCGACGTTGTAATTCTGGATGAGAGCGCAGGCGAAGGCATTCAGGCGCTGGCCGATGCGGCCGGTGCGCGTTTCCACCGCAAATGGGATATTCGTGAGGTCGTGAATTCCGCCCGTGGCAATTGGATATTGCTGCTGGAACCGGGCGCGCGGCTTCAGCCAGGCTGGGTGGAGGACCTTCTGGAATATCTTTCGCTTGGTCGCGATCCGGCGTGTTTCACCCCATCAAAAACCTTCCGAAAGCCGCTATTGAGGCGTTTTGGCCGTCGCCCGCCGCTGGAAAATGGTCTGCTGCTTACCAAGCTGGAAGCAAAGGCGCGCGCCCGCAGCGGCATGGCGCTTGGCGATTTTGCCAAGGGGGTGAAGAAACGTAAATTGAGAGCCGAGATCGCCCCAGCCTGGGTGGCGAATGGCCTGCGACGGGCCTGACTCTCAGCCTTTGCTGCGCTTCAGGTGCTCATCCAGCCGCGGCATGATTTCCACGAAATTGCAGGGCATGTGGCGATAGTCGAGCTGGTCTTTCAAAATCCCGTCCCAGGCGTCCTTGCAGGCACCGGGCGAGCCGGGCAGCACGAAGATATAGGTCGCATTGGCGACGCCGCCGGTGGCACGCGACTGGATTGTCGATGTGCCAATCTTCTCATAGGAAATGCGATGAAAGATCGCTGAAAAGCCATCCATCGTCTTTTCAAACAGGGGCTCCAGCGCTTCGGGCGTCACATCGCGTCCGGTAAAGCCCGTGCCACCGGTGGTGATCACGGCGTCAATCTTCTCATTCAGAGTCCAGGCTTCGACCTGCGCGCGGATTTTTTCCTTGTCGTCCGTCACGATGGCGCGCGCTTCCAGCCGGTGACCGGCACTCAGGATGCGCTCCGCCAACGTGTCTCCGGACTTGTCGTCGTCGAATGTCCGCGTGTCCGATACGGTCAAAACCGCAATACCGAGCGGGATGAAGGGTCTGCTTTCAGTATGGTCCGGCATGTCAGGCTCCCACAGTATCTGTTCGCAGCCAGTACCAGTCCGGCCGGGCGCGCTCAAGTGCAGCATGCGCATTATCGGCTTCCTGAGCCGTTTTGAATATGCCGAAACATGTCGCGCCCGAGCCGGACATGCGCACAAGTGCAGCCCCGCTCCGTTTGATGAGCTGCAGGACGATATCAATGTCCGGCACCAGAGCACGCGCCGGAGCTTCCAGGTCATTGCGCATGTCAAGCATCCGTTCGAGCCAGAGGCTTTGCTCGCAAATGCCGGGCAGGGCCGGCAAGGCTGCATTGACCCGCTTTTCCAGACGGCGGAATATCTCGGGTGTGGAAACGGCACAAAGCGGGTTGCCGAGAACCATCGCAAACGCCGGCAAAGTCGGTAATGGCTCGATAATCTCGCCAATACCGCGGGCCACAAGCGCCTTGCCCTCCAGGCACATGGGCACATCAGCGCCAAGTGAAAGCGCAAGAGACCGGAGGGTTTCAGCGCTGATCCGCTCGCCCCACAGGCTTTGCAGCGCGCGCAGCGCGGTTGCTGCATCGGTCGAACCGCCGCCGATGCCGGAGGCAACCGGCAGGTCCTTCTTCAGATGGATGTGAACAGGCGGCGCAGCAAAGCCTGCGCGCTCGTATTCCGCCCGCAACAGATTGCGCGCCTTCAACACCAGATTGCCCTCCGCATTCCCACCCGCCGCAGCAAGCGCCGCGCAAAAGCGCCCGCTCACCGAAAACCGGTCTTCAGTCGAGAGCCCGATGGAAATCGCATCGCCCTTAGATGCAAAGGTGACAAGGCTTTCCAGCGTATGGTAGCCGTCGTCGCGCCGCCCGGTCACATGCAGCGCCAGATTGATCTTGGCCGGCGCGCACCATGTTTCAGCGTTTTCCGGCCCGACCGGATCATTTGGCAATGCCGTCTCCAGCTCCCGGCGCTGGCAGTTTGATTTCCTGCCCCGGGAAAATCAGGTTGGGATTGGTTTTCAACTGCGGGTTAAGCCGGATGATCTCGTGGAATCGCATGCCTCCGCCAAGTGCATCCTCTGCAATTTTCCAAAGTGATTCGCCCAATCGCACCTTGTAGGCTGTCTTTTCGGGCACCTGTCCATCTGGCTCTTGCGCTTGTGGCTGCGCCTTCGTTTCCGGAGGAGCTTGCGCCTGGTCCGCATTGGCTGGCGCTTCCGTCTGGTCCCCTTCGGCAGGCGCTTCCGCCTGTGCGGTTTCTGCAGTTGCCTGCACCTGTTTCGTTTCGGAAGGCGTTTGCGCCGGCTCGGTGAAATTGTCGTCCGATGACGCGACTTCCACCGCCTTTTGCTTCGAATCCAGGCCTTCCTTCAGCTTGCGTTCGATCTCTGCCGGGTCGACTTCCGTATGTTCCTCGGTCTTGCTGGCTTCCAGCGCACGCCGCCACTGGAATGTCGCTTCGAGCTTACGCCCCACCTGCCAATAGGCGTCGCCCAGATGGTCGTTGATCGTCGAATCGTCTTCCTTCAGCGAGACAGCGCGTTCAAGGCTTTTGACCGCCTCTTCATATTCGCCGAGCCGGTAATGCGCCCAGCCGAGCGAATCGATAATATAGCCGTCATTCGGGCGCAGTTCCGCGGCCTTGGCGATCATGTCCATGCCCTCTTTGAGGTTCATGTTCTTGTCGATCCAGGAGTAGCCGAGATAGTTGAGCACCTGCGGCTGGTCGGGGAAAAGCTTCAGCGCTTCGCGGAAATTCGGCTCCGCCTTGTCCCACTCTTTCAAACGCTCATAGGCAATGCCGCGCTGGTAGAAAACACCCCAGTGCTCGCGCTGCGGGTCGGGTCCGATGGCCTTGACGGCAGCATCAAAATTGTCTGCCATGGCGCGGTAGTCTTTCTCTTCCGAAAGCACGCTGCCATAGGCGAGATAGGCGCGGAAATCGGACGGGTCGAGCGCAATCAGGCCCTTGAGCCGCTCGCGCGCTTCATCCATCTTGCCGATCTGCGCGAGATCAAGACCGAGCTGCAATTCGGAAATTTTCTTGTAAGGCGAATCCTCGCCGATCTGCTTGTAATATTCGATCGCCTTTTCCGGCTTTTCTGCCCCATCGGCAATATTGCCCAGAACGAATATGGCATCCGTCGCATCGCTATCCAGCTTGTGGGCAGCATGCAGATAAATGGCCACGATTTCATCCGTCGCGCCACGTCCGCCAGTCGATTGATTGAGCGCCGCACCAATGCCAAAAAGCACAGACGCTGCGCCATCTGTCGCGCTGGCAACTTCCTGCTTGGGAAGGTTGCCGGCCTCGATTGCTTCACGCACATTGTCCAGCACCGCAGAGCGGCCAGCGACGTCTTCGCTGGCGGCAAAGACGTCAAGCGCACGCTGCTTTTCCCCGCTTCGGGCTTCCAGTCCGGCCAGCGCGATCACCGAGCGCAGATAGAGATCCTGCGCGGTCGCGCCGCCCACCCTGTCCGACAGGACACTGCGGAAATAGCCCCGTGCTGCGTCGTCATCACCGCCGGCCAGCGCCATCGCGCCTGCGGTGTAATTCTTGAAGATTCCGAACCAGTCCGGACCTTTTAGGCCTTCGACCGTCTTCAGGGCCTCTTTCAGCGATCCTTTGTCGAACTGCGCCCAACCTGTCAAAAGCCCGTTCATCAGTAGATCGAGATCATTATTGGTCTGCTGCGAGAAAAAGCTGATGGCGGCCTCGGAATCGCCGTCTCGAATGGCGTCGAGACCGAGAACGAGCGAGGTGATCCGGTCGACATTCGTGTCGTCTTTCAGCTCGCGCGCTTCAAGCACGGCCTCATCAAAATTGCCATTCAGAAGAAGATTGATCAGCAGCCGTTCCTGAACGCTGATATTATCGGGCTCGAAAAGCATCGCCGTGCGGTAAAGATCCACCGCCATCTGATAGTCGCCGTTCACGTCGGCGGTAAAAGCACCCAAAAACGCACCGGAAAAACTATCCACCGAGGCAGGATCAAAGGGGCGGGCTTCCGCGGCTGGAGCCTCGGTTTTGTCTTCTGCCATTGCCAGTCCGGCCGTTCCTGTTGTGAGCGCCACAGCCATGGCAACGCCCGAGAGCAGCCGTCCGATTCTCATTTTCCGCATTTACTGACCTTTCCAAGCGGACCACGTCATCCTTGATGGGACAGACAGGCATGCGCGGCCACATTCTTGTGATTCTGACATGAGAATGGCTTTTTTGGAGCAAAGCCGCAACTTAATCCAGATTTGGAAGAAATCGCTATTCTCTCGGATCAATTCACGCGATCGATACAGAAATCGATCACTTCCAGGAGCGCGCTTTTAATCGCGCTGTCGGGAAGCGGCGCCAAGGCATCGCTGGCGATCGTGCCATAGTGGCGCGCACGCGTGATTGTATCGGCAAGACTGCCGTATTTGTTGATGAGCCCCAAAGCCCTTTCCAGATTTTCGTCGCTGGATTCGCCTTTTTCGATCGCATCGCGCCAGAAGGCGCGTTCGGCCTCTGTCCCGC
This sequence comes from Rhizobium sp. L1K21, assembly GCF_024055895.1. Lineage (GTDB taxonomy): Bacteria > Pseudomonadota > Alphaproteobacteria > Rhizobiales > Rhizobiaceae > Ensifer_A. Next base: position 2,461,710 of record NZ_JAMXLE010000001.1, on the reverse strand, counting down.
GGCGATAGGCCAGAATGACCGGCAGCGTGATCTTGCCTTCGCGGAAATCGTCACCGGTATTCTTGCCGAGTTCGGCAACCTTGCCGCCATAGTCGAGAACATCGTCAACGAGCTGAAAGGCAAGGCCGAGATTCATGCCGTAGGATTTGAGCGCCTTGCGCTCTCCCTTGCCCTTGCCGGCAATGATCGGCCCCACTTCGGCGGCGGCTGCAAAAAGGGCCGCCGTCTTGGCGCGGATCACCGCCAGATAATCATCTTCCGTGGTTTCCATGTTCTTGGCCGCAGAAAGCTGCATCACTTCGCCTTCGGCAATCACGGTGGCGGCCGTCGCCAGCACGTCGAGCGCATCCATGGAGCCCGAATCCACCATCATCTTGAAGGCTTGGCCGAGCAAAAAGTCGCCGACAAGCACGCTGGCCTGATTGCCCCAGATCATCCGCGCGGTGGATTTGCCGCGCCGCATCGCGCTTTCGTCCACCACATCGTCATGCAGCAAAGTGGCCGTGTGCATGAATTCGACGGATGTTGCCAACAGAACGTCATTCTCGCCCTTGTAGCCATAAAGACCGGCCGCAGCCAGCGTCAGCATGGGGCGCAGGCGCTTCCCGCCTGATGAGATGAGGTGATTTGCGACTTCAGGGATCATCTGCACGTCGGAGCCGGCCTTGGACAGGATAAGCTGGTTGACCCGCTCCATGCCCCCGCGTGTCAGATCGACAAGCGGTTTCACCGAAGCCTGTTTGTTTTTGTTTTCCTCAAGCGGTATGACGACACCCACGCTCGAACTCCTTACATTTTATTTGTTCTACAATAGAAAAATGTGTCCGGGTGCGGCAAGTGGCGAATTGGCGCGGCTGATCAATTAGTGAGGAAAAATCAAGATATGCTCGAAATAGTCCGTTCCAACGATGCCGTTTTGTTGTCTCTGCTCGAAAGCCTGATGAAAGAGGCCGGCATTGCCTGCATGATTGCCGATCAGGGCATGAGCATTCTGGAAGGTTCGCTGGGTGCCATCCCGCGCCGCTTCATGGTCGATGCCGAAAGGGTGGATGAAGCACGCGCGATCGTTCGCGACGCGGGACTGGAGGCTGAATTGCGCGAGGAGAAGGAATAGGATGACGGAACACACCGTCGATGCGTTCCACTTCGGACGATTCTATCTTGTTCAGCCGGCCAAGGGCGGTCACCGCTCCGGCATGGACGCCATGCTGCTGGCCTCCATGGTTGATGGCAGGGGTGCGATCCGTGTGGCAGATTTGGGGGCAGGGGCCGGCGCTGCAGGCCTTGCTGTTGCATCACGCCTGGAAAATGCCGCTGTAACGCTCGTCGAGCGCTCCACGCTGATGGCTGATTATGCACGCCGCTCTGTTGACTTGCCGGAAAATGCTGATCTTGCCGGGCGGATCACTGTCATCGAGGCTGATGTCACACTCACCGGCAAGGCGCGCGTGGCCGCCGGTCTCGAAGACGAAGCCTTTGACCATGTGATCATGAACCCGCCTTTTAATGATGCCGCAGACCGGAAAACGCCCGATGCCATCAAGGCCGAGGCGCATGCCATGACTGAGGGGCTTTTCGAAAGCTGGATCAGGACAGCAGGCGCGATCATGAAACCGGGCGGCCAACTCTCCCTGATTGCCCGGCCCGAATCTATTTCTGAAATCATTTCAGCCTGCGGAAGGCGTTTCGGCGGTCTTGAGGTGACCTTGATCCACCCGCGCGAAGGCGAAAATGCCGTGCGCATGCTCGTCTCAGCCATCAAGGCTTCACGCGCGCGACTGAAAGTCCGTTCTCCCTTTTTCATGCATGGTGAAAACGGCCACAAGTTCACGCCTTTCGTCGATGACCTGAACAATGGCCGTACAGCCTATAGCCGACGCTGATGCATCAGCGGCAACCCTTGCCTTTCTTCAATCCGCACCTACATCAATGCGAACAAAGCAACGAAGCCAGGATTGAAGATGAGAAGCATGATCAGCCGTTACCTCCCGAAGAAATTCCGCAAGGAGGGAACCTTGATCCCCGTGGTGCGGATGCAGGGGGCGATCATGACCGGCGGCAGCCAGTTTCGACCGGCGCTCAATCTTGCAACGGTCGCGCCCGTACTCAACAAGGCGTTTTCCCTCAAGCAGAGCCCGGCTGTTGCCATCATCGTCAATTCGCCTGGCGGCTCCCCCGTTCAGTCGCGCCTTATCTATCAGCGCATTCGCGCGCTGGCCGAGGAAAAGGGCAAGAAGGTCTATATCTTCGTGGAAGACGTCGCGGCCTCTGGCGGCTACATGATCGCGTTGGCGGGTGACGAAATCTATGCGGACGAAACCTCCATCGTCGGCTCCATCGGCGTCGTCTCCGGCGGCTTCGGTTTTCCCGAACTCTTGAAGAAAATCGGTGTCGAACGCCGCGTTTACACCGCTGGCGAAAACAAGGTCATCCTTGATCCGTTCCAGCCTGAAAAAGAAAGCGATATCGAGATTCTGAAAAGCCTTCAGCTCGATATCCATCAGGTCTTCATCGACATGGTGAAAGCCCGCCGCGGCGCAAAGCTGGCGGACAGCGAGGAGATTTTCTCCGGCCTCTTCTGGACCGGCACCAAGGGCAAAGACCTAGGTTTGATCGATGGTCTTGGTCATATGCGCGAAGTCCTGAAGCAAGCCTATGGCGAGAAAACGCGCTTCGAGCTGATCTCCGGGGCCCGCTCCATGTTCGGCAGGCGTGTGCCGGGTGTGAATGTTTCCACCGAAATGGCGGCTGCCGGTGCAGACGGTGCCGTGCAGGCCCTTGCGCAAACGGCGGAAGAAAAGGCACTATGGGGACGCTTCGGGCTCTGATTGCCCGACACTCGTGTCAGGCGCCTTGGGGGATTGAATGCCGCAACTGATTCTTCTTCTGCTCATCGTGGGCGGCGGTTGGCTGCTTTACCGACGCTTCGTTTCCGATGCGGAAAAACTCACGCGCCGTTCCGATGAAAAGCGCAAGGAAGAGCGCAACGGCGCGCAAGGCACCCTGATCGAAGACCCGGAAACGGGCGAATACCGCCCAAAGCGCGATGACGAGTGAACGTCCTCAGGGGCGCTTCACCACAAGGTCGATCTCTATCAAGGCATCATAGGCAAGCCCGGTCACACCAACACATGTGCGCGCCGGCAGACGGTCGGCGGCAAAGTAGCTGCGATAGGTTTCGTTCATCGCCGCATAGTCCCGCTTGAACTCGGTCAGATAAACGCGGCACATCACAACGTGCTCCAGCCCAAGCTCAAGCCCTGCCAGCACCGTCTTCAGGTTCTCCATGACATTGCGCGTCTGCGCCTCAATGCCTTCGGGCAAAACACCGGGTGCATCAGGCGTGTCGGGCATCTGGCCGGTCACGAATACAAAACCATCCGTCTCCACCGCATGGCTGAACGGAGCGACAGGCTTCGGCCCGCCCGAAATCATGTGAAACTGCATATGGTGTCCTTCAAGTAAAATGCGAAACGATCATGGCGCAGCTTTGGCAACGGCGCCAGAGTGAATTTGAAGAACACGCGATGCTCAGGCCGCCAGGAAATCAAGCCGCGGGTCGGTCTTGCCGGGACTGATCTCCAATATCTCAGCCGTGACGACATTCTGGGCAACGAACGGGTCAATTGCAATGCGCGCTTCAAGCGCCTCACGCGTTACATTATGCGCAATGATGCTGCCGCCCTGTTTCGGCTCGATCGTACCGGTCAGGACAAAGATGCCGTCGTCAAAGCCCTGCCGTATCCACGCGTTGTGCCCATCCATATGCTGCGGCGCTGCAGTCTTGTTATCGGAAAATCTCAAGAAAACGACGTACATGTCTACCTCCGTCTGGAATGAATTTCAGGATGTCCGGGTTAAGCGTTTCGCGCACCACTCACACATTTCGTCGACCTCGCGCTGAACAAAAGCGGGATCGCGATATGCATTGGCAAGCATCGCAGCGCCCTGGCTGCGCGACAGGATATGCAGGGCAAATTCGCCTGACTGCGGTCCGCACCCACCGGCCTCGAATTGCTGCGTCAGCCAGTCGCGAAAGAGGGTGAAAAGCTTCACCGCCTCACCGCTCAGCGGGTGGTTCAGTTTCGCCAATTCGCTGCTCAGCGTACCGACCGGGCAGCCATAGGCCATGATTTTTGTCTGGTTGGTGATCAGGATTTTGATGAAACAGGTGATCCGCGCCAGCGGGTCGGGTGCATCCAGTTCCCATTGCAGCAGCATCGTGCCGCGATCTGAGAGCCGACGCTCTATCACGGCGGCCAAAATCTCGTCCTTGGTCTTGAAGTGATAGTAGAAATTGCCGCGCGAGATCTTCACTCGGGCGGCGATGTCTGCAAACGAGGTGTGCTCGTAGCCGTTTTCATAAAACAGCCTGTCGGCCACCTCCACAATCATATTCCGCGTGTCTGCTGCGCTCATCTGAAAATCTCTAGGGCATTTGTCCTAATTTCAGAAATAGGACAACTGTCCTAATGAGTCAAGCCAGATTTGGATGGAGCTATTCGATCAGGATGACAGGGCGTTTGTGACGTGGTCGCGCAATCCAGATGCCAGCAACGATAACACCAGCGCCCATTGCCTGCACAAGGCTCACCGGTTCGTCAACAAACACCCAGGCAAAACCGGCGGCTGCAACAGCCTCAATGAAAATGACCAGCGAGGAGAAGGTGGTCGGCAGCCGCCCAAGCGCAACGGAAAGCAGGCCCTGTCCGCCGACATGGCTGACCAAAGCCAGTGCAAACAAAACCGCCCAGCCGGAGGCCGATTTCGGGATCAGATTATCGTCCAGAAAAATGGCAAAGGCAAACAGCACCAGGGCGGTAACAATGCTCAGTTCGAAGGTGACACGCCCGGCACTCGATATCTTGCGGGCTGCGCCCACGCAGAGGAAATAAAGTCCGAAAAACATGCCGGTAATCACGCCTTGCGCATCTCCGATAGCATGTTCTGGATTGAGCCCGAGGCTCTCATAAACAAGCGCGCTGCCACCCAGAATACAAAGCGCCATGCCGCCCAGCACAATGGGTTCCGTGCGCTGCCGCAGCAAGAGAAAGCCAAACACCACCACCCAGATCGGGGCCATGGTGGCAAAGAAGGTGGCATTGGCAATCGTGGTGTTCACAATCGCCAGATGCCAGAACAACAGGTCACCAGCAAAAGCAAATCCGGCCAGAATGGTGGGCAGCGCAAAGCGTTTCACAACAGTACCGCGCAAGGGGCGCTCGTCCTGCTTCATCCAGAGCCACAAAACGGGCAGCGCGAGAAGCACGCGCCAAAAGGCGCTGGCCATGGGGCCGACATCGGCAAAGCGCACCAGCGTCGGCGACACGCTCATCGCCAATGCCGCCGCCACCATGGCCATAAGCCCCAAGGCCATTTCAGGGCCGGTATTGTCGCCGGAGCTGCTTTCGGGCGGGGCAGAAGGAGCCGTTTCGCGCATATGAATGATCCCGTGAATCGGCACAGTCGGCCACTGCGAGACTATGACATTCCCGCTTTCGGCGGTCCAAGTGAATTATATTGATGACAAGACTTACGGCTCGCCCCACAGAAGGGCGATCGATCCGACCTTGGGATTAAGCGTCACAAGGGTCTCGTTGGACGAAGAAATAACCTGGTCACCGGAGAGTTCCATCGGGACTTCGGTGTCGGGATCAGGGCTGAAACGTACACTCAAGCCGCAGCCGCCGTCGAGTGTGCTCAGCTTGCCATCAAGAAAATCGGTAACATAACCACCATAGTCCCAATCGAAACCGGAGATTTCAAACGGGCCGCCATTGGCCTCCAGCAGGGTCTGGAAATCATCGCCGATGGAAAGACCGTCTACGCTCCAGCCAGTCACACCGTCATCGGGCTGCACCGTGGCCAGCTCTTGCATCGCTTCGTCGAAGAAATAGACATTCAGCCGCTTGTCCGGATCATTCGGAAAAAGCTGAACACCTTGCTGGGTTTCGCCTTCCGCCCCGGGAAGATCGACGATCACGGCGTCTTCGCCAAAGCGTTGAGTCAGGCTTTCGGCACTATCGCCCTTTTGAATGGGATCGGAACAGGTCAGTTCTGCGGCAAGTGAAAAGGAAGGAAGGACAATGCCGGCTGCAAATGGCAAGAGGTAAAGCGGAAAGCGCATTTTCGTAAAGGGCTCCAAAAACATTCCCACATGGGAACGAACTTGATAATGCCATAAAGCATTCGGCTGGCAAGCGGGCATTATGGCCTAATCCGGCCAAGGTGCTTGACCCCCGCGCGAGGCCGTGGCAACTGTCCGCGCGAATTCAAACTGTATTCAGGCCCCATATCATGACTTCCAGCGTCCCGGATCATATGAACCCCAAGCGCTCGTTCCAGGCGCTCATCCTCACCCTCCACAATTATTGGGCGGACAAGGGCTGCGCGGTTCTTCAGCCTTACGATATGGAAGTGGGAGCCGGCACCTTCCACCCGGCAACGACGTTGCGTTCGCTTGGTCCCAAGCCGTGGAAGGCCGCTTACGTGCAGCCGTCACGCCGCCCGACCGATGGCCGCTATGGTGAAAATCCCAACCGTCTGCAGCACTATTATCAGTATCAGGTGATCCTGAAGCCAAACCCCTCCAACCTGCAGGAGCTTTATCTCGGCTCGCTGGAGGCGATCGGCCTTGATCCGCTGCTGCACGATATCCGCTTCGTCGAAGACGATTGGGAAAGCCCCACGCTGGGTGCCTGGGGGCTCGGCTGGGAATGCTGGTGCGATGGCATGGAAGTCTCGCAGTTTACATACTTCCAGCAGGTCTGCGGCATTGAATGCTCGCCCGTTGCCGGTGAACTCACCTATGGCCTGGAGCGCCTTGCCATGTATGTGCAGGGCGTCGACAACGTCTACGACCTGAACTTCAATGGCCGCGAAGGCGACGAGAAGATTTCCTACGGCGAGGTCTTTTTGCAGGCCGAGCAGGAATATTCCCGCCACAATTTCGAATTCGCCAACACCGAAATGCTGCACCGTCACTTCATCGATGCCGAAAAGGAGTGCCTGGCACTGCTGGAAGCCGGCGCGCCAGGGGACTCTGACAATCAGAAGCTCCATAAATGTGTCTTCCCAGCCTACGACCAGTGCATCAAGGCCTCACACGTGTTCAACCTGCTGGACGCCCGTGGCGTCATCTCGGTGACCGAGCGCCAGAGCTACATCCTGCGTGTGCGCACACTGGCCAAAGCCTGCGGTGAAGCGTTCTTGCTGACCGATGCGGGCGGGGCGAATTATGAGAGTGCGGCTTGATAGGCAGCCACTTATTGGGAAGCCCATGATATGCTATTGAAAGTGCATATTTTGGAGTTGATCATGCGTATATCAGACAGCCTCGCCACACGTATTCTTGGCAAGCTCGCCGAGATGACGCACCTGAAGAAAGGCGACCGTTCGCGTCTGGAGGCTCTGAATCGCATTCGCGATCTCTCTGGCCTGTTGCCTGAAGATTGGCGTTTCGATCGCGAAGAAGCCAACCTGCGCCGCTAAATCCGGTCCTGCTGAATTCAGAGGGCTCGTATCGTTCTCAAAGTTGCAGCCGATTAATCCACCCACTTCACACCCAATTCCCAATTCACCTTGAGTGTGGGAAATGTCCCGGCATCCGTCTGGCCGGAGATGATGCGCAGGCTTCGGCGCGTCCCGGCGGGCTCAACGCGTTCCATCGCCACGGCATAGTCGAAAAACAGAACCATCAGCGGCAGCGTTGCGAGCATTTTGATCAGCATTGTCATGGCGTCCATCCTGTCGTCCCGGTCTGAGAGCCAAGCCCTGCGGTTTGAACCGACTTGTCTTGGGCTTGGTCAGCACCATCCATGGGTGAAACGATAGGCGGGGCTGGCTCTGACGGCTGCTACCGCGGTAACAGGCTGTCGGGAAAAGATCGGCCAAAAGGCCCGTTTTCGGGTGATGACTTTGTCCGGTTCAAACGTTAATCTCCGGCAAGTTTCACCGGAGGGGTCCGAATGTATGTCCTGATCGTCGTTGCGGTTATCGCGGTCATTGTCGTTTTTCTTTACAACGGGCTCGTCAAATCCCGTCAGATGGCGGAGGAAGCCTGGTCGGGCATTGATGTGCAGCTCAAACGCCGCGCCGATTTGATCCCGAACCTGATAGAGACCGTCAAAGGCTATGCCAGCCACGAAAAATCGACGCTCGAAGAGGTGGTTGAATTGCGTAACAAGGCGCAAGGTGTTCCCACGGGCGATGTGGAGGGCAGGGCGGCGGCTGAAGGCATGCTGTCTCAGGCGCTTGGCCGCGTCTTCGCGCTTGCCGAAGCCTATCCGGATTTGAAGGCCAACGAAAATTTCGCTGAACTCCAGCAGTCGCTGGAAACGCTCGAAACCGAAATCCAGATGTCACGGCGTTATTACAATGGAGCCGTGCGCGATCTGAATACCAAGGTGGAAAGCGTTCCCACCAACTTCATCGCCAACGCCTTCGGTTTTTCCAAGAAGCCTTATTTCGAAATCACCAATGAGTCCGACAGGGCTGTCCCGCAAGTGAAGTTCTGATATGAGGCGGCAAAACGCAGCCCAGATTTAAAAAGACTGATGACAAAAGACACGCTGACAATCACGCCACCCACTCACGCGCTTCAGGGCCGGATCATGCCGCCGGGCTCCAAGTCCATCACCAATCGAGCGCTCCTGCTGGCCGGTCTGGCCAAGGGCGTCAGCAAGTTAGCCGGTGCGCTGAAGAGTGATGACACGCTCTATATGGCCTATGCCCTGCGTGCCATGGGCGTGGTCATTGAAGAGCCGGACCATACGACCTTCATCGTTCATGGCAATGGTGGCCTGAAGGAGCCGGAAAATGCGCTTTTCCTCGGCAATGCCGGTACAGCCACCCGTTTTTTAACGGCAGCTGTCGCCATGTTTGAAGGCACCTTCATCATCGATGGCGATGAGCATATGCAAAAGCGTCCCATCTCGCCGCTTGTCCATGGGCTCTCCACGCTGGGTGTGGATGTGCTCGCGCCCACCGGCTGCCCGCCGGTGACGGTTTGGGCCAAGGGTGGTTTTACGAAAAATCATGTCACAATAGATGCCGGTCTCTCATCGCAATATGTCTCCGCACTGTTGATGGCGGCGGCCTGCGGCAGGGAAGCATTCACCGTCGAACTCGCCGGTACGGCCATTGGCGCACGCGGCTATATCACGCTCACCACCGCCTGCATGGAGGCGTTCGGCGCCAAGGTTCACCAGGAAGGCGATGCCAAATGGATCATTGAGCCCACCGGCTACAAAGCTGCCGATTACCTGATTGAGCCGGATGCGTCAGCTGCCACCTATCTCTGGGCGATGGAAGTGCTCACCGGCGGAAAAATTGATCTCGGCGTTGCCGCATCCGAATTTTCACAACCCGATGCGCGTTCCTATGACATGATCGCCGCTTTCCCCCATATGCCGGGCTCAATCGATGGCAGCCAGATGCAGGACGCAATCCCCACGCTGGCTGTCCTTGCCGCCTTCAACAACAGCCCGGTGCGTTTTACCGGCATTGAAAACCTGCGTGTGAAGGAATGCGACCGCATTCGTGCATTGTCGCTGGGTCTCAACAATATCAGCGCCGGTCTGGCGGTCGAAGAGGGCGACGACCTCATCGTCAATGGCAATCCCGCACTTGCCGGCAAGCCGGTTGACGCATTGATCGACACCTTTGCCGATCACCGGATTGCCATGAGCTTTGCTTTGGCGGGTCTGAAGATCCCCGGCATCAAAATCGAAAATCCGTCCTGTGTCGCAAAAACCTATCCGGGCTACTGGGATGCACTGGCCTCGCTGGGCGTTGCGTTTGAAAGGCGCGCGTGATGAGACGTTCCTGGCGTGAGAGAATGCCGAAATGCATCGGCGCATTGCTTCCAGCATTCCTCGGCCTGCTGTTCATCGCAGCACAGGCACACGCCGCAGAAGTCATCAAGACCTACCACTCCGATATCGATCTTGCCAAAAGTGGCGAACTGACGATTGCGGAGACGATCACGGTCAATGTTGAGGGTGATCAAATCAATCACGGCATATACCGCGATTTTCCCCTGACGTTTGAAGATGCAACCGGCCGGATCCGCGAGGTGGATTTTGATCTGCTTTCCGTGGAGCGCAATGGCAAACCCGAACCGTATCACACCGAAAGCATTCCCAATGGTATTCGCATCTATGCGGGCAGTGCTGACGTCTGGGTCGATAGCGGTATTCAGGTCTACCGTTTCACCTACAAGACCGGTCGCCAGATTGACCTCTGGGATGATCGCGATGAGCTTTACTGGAATGTGACCGGCAACGGCTGGATCTTCCCCATCGAAAAGGCAACAGCGACGATCACGCTGCCAGACGGTGCAAGCGTCATCGATGTGTCGCTTTACACCGGCGCTCAAGGGGCAACGGGCAAGAATGCAAGGAGCGCGGTCGCTGGCAATCAGGTTATTGTGGAGACCACCCGCCCGCTGGCAGCCTATGAAGGTCTGACGGTCTCAGTCACCATGCCGCAGGGCACAGTCGACGAACCGACTGATGCCGATTTGCGCCGCTGGTGGTGGCGCGACAATCGCAACCTGATCCTCGGCCTCGTTGGCGCGATTCTGGTTTGGGGCTGGTACGGCTGGTCGTGGTCCAAGGTCGGTCGCGATCCGCCCCGCGGCATCGTCGTGCCGCGCTGGGATGCGCCCCACGGCCTGTCGCCTGCCTTGATCAAATATGTCGATGCCAAGGGTTTCGGCTCGGGCCAGTGGGAAGCCTTTTCCGCAGCCTGCATCAATCTGGCAGTCAAGGGGCTCATCACTCTGGAAGACCTCGATTCCGTCGTCACCATGCGTGCGGTGCCCGGTGCCAAAGGTGACGGCCTGCCCCCTGGCGAGGCGGTGATATTCGAAAACGTGCGCAAGAAGTCGGAAGGCTTCCGTATCGCCAAATCGAACGGAAAATCCGTTCAAACCCTCGGAGGCGATTTCGTCACCGCCATCGAGAAGGAACATCGCGGCAAATATTATCAGTTCAACGCGTCTTATGTTGTCGCTGGCATTGCGCTTTCGGTCATCGCTTTTGCCTCGATATTCATCTTTGGCCGGTTCTCCGACGATGCAATCGGTATGATCATATTCCCGAATTTTCTGGCGATTTTCATTGGCATATTCGCCGGCGTATTCGGCCGCGGCCTTTCAAACGCCTCGCTGGCCAAAAAGGGTCTGACGATCGTCATTTTTGCCATCGTCGGACTGTTCATTCTGGGAATCGTCGGCCTTCTGTTTGCAGCCACTTTCGATACGCTTTACGCAACCGGGGAATTGCCCGCCGTGCTCGCCATGTGCAGCATTGTGGTGGCCAATATCATCTTCTTTTTCATCATGGGCGCGCCAACGCCCCTTGGCTCCAAGATCATGGATGAGATCGCTGGGCTGCGCTTGTACCTGACTTTGGCTGAAAAAGACCGCATGAACATGCAGGGCGCACCAAAGATGTCGCCCAAACATTTTGAAACCCTGCTTCCCTATGCTGTTGCGCTCGGCGTTGAAAAACCCTGGAACGAAGCGTTTGAAAAATGGCTGGCGGATGCCAGGCTCAGTGAGCCCTATCAGCCTCTTTGGTACAGCGGCCACGGATACGATTCCTTCAGCCGCGGCATAAGCCACATATCCTCGTCCATGGCATCCACCGCCGTGTCCAGCCTTCCTGCACCGCCGCCAAGTTCTTCGTCTGGTTCGTTCGGCGGCGGTTCGTCCGGCGGCGGCGGCGGCGGTGGCGGCGGGGGCGGCTGGTAATCTCCGATCCCCACCGCCTGAAGCTTTACGCGGAGGTCTTGCCGCGGGCGCGGTAAATATCTTCGGCCAAGCCGTCCTGGCCGCCGTCATATTCCGAAATCAGCAGCGCCAGTTCCTTGTTGTTCTCGGCAAGCTCCATATTGATCTCCTTGATCATGGAGATCGTCAACGGCTCGTCTGCTGCGGCCTTCAAGGTCTGACGTACCTCAGTCAGCGTCGGCGAGCCTTCCCCGCCGCTCAGGTTGGAAATGAGCGCCTGAGCATACACCGTCGATACCATGCCCACGACACCACGCGGCTCTGCATCAAGCGAGCGGTCAATGGCGCGCGGATTGTTGTCGTTGAACCGGATCGGCCGCGGTTCGGGAAGCGGAATCTTGGTCTTGTTCGCCGGCAGGATAAAGGTCTTTACCTTCTCCGATGCGGCAAATGCGCTGCCTGCACTGGCAACGAGGGCCGGGGATGTTGCTGCCACAAGCGCAATCATCATTGCACCATGTTTGGTATATTTCGAAAACTGCATTTTTTCCTCCATCATGTGGAAGCGGCGGTTTCCGTGCGTCTCTGAGACGTCTCGGCGATTGTTCTTCTGCGCGCCGCTGCAAGTTATACTGATGAAATGTAAACCGATATGGCCGGGCAAAAGTTCCCCTGATGGCGAAGGACGCCAAAGACAACCTGTTTAAAAAGGAAACGGATTTTGAACCGGTACAAGCCTTTGACCCACTACGGTCAAAGGAAAAGGAAAGACCATGACCCGGAATTGGGACCGTGCCGCGGCTGCTATGCTGGCTTTCGCCACCCTCATATTGCTGACTGTGTTTTTTGAACACCGTCCCTTCTTCGATTGGGCCTTCACCCGCCATCAGAACACCGCCTCATGGGTGGCCCGCCCGCTCTTTTTATTACCCTTCTGCTATTTTGCCTTTCGCCGCTCACTCACCGGCATCATGGCATCCATTCTGGCGCTGTTGACCTCCATGTTCTGGTTTCCGGCACCTGCCGTGCCCCGCGAGGATGTCATGCGCTTCCTGGCGATGGAAAAAGACATTCTTTCTCAGGGCTGGTCTCTCACCAATATGGTGGGGGCATTGGCCGTTATTTTTTATGGCTGGGCGCTGGCGGCGGCGTTCTGGAAGCGGTCATGGAGGCTTGGCCTTGGTGTCGCTGCTGCGGGCGCGCTGGTGAAATCGCTCTGGAGCGTCATCTTCAGTCCAGAGGCAGGTCATTCCGTTCTGCCCTATGCCATAGGCGGCGTGATTGTGCTGGTGATCGCTGTTTTCATCGCGAACCGCATCAACCACTCGCGATAAGCCGACAGGGCTTTTCTCGCGCCAACTAGGTGACAATCGTCTCGCAGCTTGCTAAGTCCCGCGCACAGATTTCACAAGCAATTAGCAAGCTGAACAACCATGCCTGACCTCCTTCTCGAACTTCGCTCCGAAGAGATACCCGCACGCATGCAACGCAAGGCGGCGGGCGACCTGAAAAAGCTGCTGACGGATGCATTGGTCGATGCCGGTTTGACCTATGAGGGCGCACGCGAATATTGGACGCCACGCCGGCTGACGCTGGATATCCGTGGGCTGACGGCGCGGTCTGCCGATACGCGCGAAGAGCGCAAGGGTCCGCGCACCGATGCCCCAGAAAAGGCAATCGAAGGCTTTCTGCGTGGCGCAGGGCTGACCTCCATCGATCAGGCAGAGGTGCAGAACGATCCCAAAAAGGGTGATTTCTACGTCGCGGTCATCGAAAAGCCGGGCCGTGCTGCCGAAGAGATCATTGCCGAGGTTATGCCCGGCATTATCCGCAATTTTCCCTGGCCGAAATCCATGCGCTCGGGCGCGGCATCGGCCCAGCCGGGCGCGCTGCGTTGGGTGCGCCCGCTGCAGTCCATCGTCTGCACCTTCGGCGTGGAAAATGACGAAGTATCGGTCATTCCCTTTGAAGTCGACGGCATCACTGCATCGAACGTCACGTATGGGCACCGTTTCCACGCGCCGGAGCCGATCACGGTCAAGCGTTTCGACGATTATGTGGCTGCCCTGGAGAAGGCCAAGGTCGTTCTCGACGCCGAGCGCCGCAAGGAAATCATTCTGCAGGACGCCAAGAACCTCGCTTTTGCCTCCGGTCTCGATCTCGTGGAAGACGAAGGTCTTCTCGAAGAGGTCTCCGGTCTTGTTGAATATCCGAATGTCCTGATGGGCACCTTCGAAGAGGAATTTCTGGATATCCCGGACGAAATTATCCGCCTGACGATCAAGACGAACCAGAAATGTTTCGTCTGCCGCAAGGGCGGCGAGAATGCGCTGTCCAACCACTTCATCCTTGTTTCCAATATTGAAGCCAAGGATGGCGGCAAGGAAATCATGCACGGCAATGGCAAGGTCGTGCGCTCGCGCCTGTCGGATGCCGTTCACTTCTGGAAGCAGGACCAGCGCGATCTGCCGGATCTCGCCGAACTGAAGGACAGCGCCGCAAAATTCGATCTTGATCTTAAGAAGCCGCTCGATCAGCGCATGGCCAAGCTCGACCATCTGAACGTCACCTTCCATGCCAAGCTTGGCACGCAAGGTGAGCGTGTTGCCCGCATCCGTGCGCTGGCAAAGGAACTCAGCGCCATCACCGGTGCCGATCCAGCCAAGGTTGACCGTGCAGCTGTGCTCGCCAAAGCCGACCTGCGCACCGAGGCTGTCGGCGAATTTCCCGAGCTTCAGGGCATCATGGGCCACAAATATGCGCTCCTGCAGGGCGAGGACGCCGATGTCGCCGCCGCCCTCGAAGAACACTACAAGCCGCTCGGCCCATCGGACTCGCTGCCGACCAATCCGGTCGCCGCCACTGTTGCGCTCGCCGACAAGCTGGATACGCTCGCTGGTTTCTGGGCCATCGACGAAAAGCCCACAGGCTCGAAAGACCCTTATGCGCTGCGTCGTGCGGCTCTAGGTGTGATCCGCATTTTGCTGGAAAAGGGAAATGTCCGCCTGCCTTTGCTCACATTCGCCAAGGATGCGGACCTCCTGTCCTTCTTCCACGACCGCCTGAAAGTCTATCTCCGCGATCAAGGCGCGCGCCACGACATCATCGATGCCGTACTGACGCCGGAGGCCGACGATCTCTTGATGGTCGCCCGCCGCGCTGAAGCGCTCACCGCCTTCATCACCTCTGAAGACGGGCTGAACCTTCTCGCTGGCACCAAGCGCGCCACCCAGCTACTGGCCGCGGAAGAGAAGAAGGGCACGAAGGTTGCGCAAAGCGCCGATGAGGACCTCTTCACCGAGGCCGCAGAACGCGAACTCTTCAAGGCGATCAGCCTGGCCTCCATGGAAGCTGCCGAAGCCGTGAAGCGCGAAGACTTCCGTGAAGCCATGGAAGCGCTGTCCAAACTGCGCGGCCCGGTCGACCGCTTCTTCACCGATGTTCTGGTCAATGACGAGGATGAAGCCATCCGTGCCAACCGTCTGGCGCTCCTGGCCCTCATCCGTGAGACCACGGCAACGGTTGCGGACTTCTCCAAGATCAACGGCTAAAGACAGTCACCTTCTCAGCCTTCTGAGAGGGTGATAGTCTTGTTTCATGCCGAAAATCCTCATCTCCGCCTGTCTTGATGGTCGTCCCGTTCGTTATGACGGGCAGGCCAAGCCGCTTCTTGACTTGCGCGTTGAACAGTGGCGCGGCGAGGGGCGGCTGGTTTCCACCTGCCCGGAACTGGCCGGTGGTTTTTCAACACCGCGCCTGCCGGCCGAAATCGAAAACGGCATGACCGGCAGCGATGTTCTTGCGGGCAGCGCAAAAGTCATCGATAGCGCCGGGGCAGACGTGACGGCAGCCTATATGGATGGCGCGCAGGCAGCACTGGCGCTGGCGCGCGAGACTGGCTGCGCCTTCGCTCTCCTCATCGACGGCAGCCCATCCTGCGGTTCGGCCAAGATTCACGATGGTAGCTTTTCCGGGAACAAGCACGCCGGTGCCGGCGTGACGGCAGCCTTGCTTAAGCAAAACGGCATTGCTGTCTTTTCGCATCAGGAACTCGACGCACTGGAGCGGGCCCTCACGGGCGTACGCACTGATGGACGGTGACGCTTTCAGGCTTTGGCTTGAAAGAACAGCCCCAAGCGCGCGCCGCGCATTTTGCTGACGCGCGCCAGCACCAGAACGCAGACAGCCAGCATCGAAATATCGGCAATCGGCCAGGCGAGCCAGATACCGGGTTCTCCGAAGAAATAGGGCATGATGAGCCCAAGCGGTACGGCAATCAGATAGGTTCTGATCAGGCTCATCGCACCGGCTGCCCAGGCAATGCCGAGCGCCTGATAGTAGCCGGCAATCACAAACAGCGGCATGTTGAGCGCATAGGCCATCATCGCCACCGGCACGATGCGTGAGATTTCGCTCACCACCGCTTCGTTATCGACAAACAGCCGCCCGATTGGATCGGCAAATGCAATCAACAGAAGCTCGAAGAGCGCCGCATAGATAAAGGCTGTCAAAAGCGCCGTGACCAGGGTCTTGTTCGAACGCTGAAATTCGCCCGCGCCATAATTGTTTCCGGCCATGCTTTGGGCGGCGAGATTAAATGACAGGACCGGCATGAAGCCGAAGGTGAGGATGCGCGTGAAGATGCCGTATGCAGCGATGGTGTCTTCCGTATTCTCACCGCCCCACACGTTCAACATGGTAATGATCACGGCTGAATTAAGCGCGATCCCGGCAAAGCTCAGCGATGGCGGCAGGCCAAGCGCCAGCATGTCACGCCACTGGTAGGTCAGTTCGCCCCGCTGCGGCATATCCATGCGAAGGGCCATTCTGCCCGAGAAGCGCAGCGCAATCGCCCCTGCAAAGGCGAGCGTCTGTGCCGCAACCGTTCCCCAGGCAGAACCCGCCGTTCCCATGTCCAGCATGGCGATGAAAATATAGTTGAAGACAATGTTGAACAGCGTGGCAGCAACCCCAATCAGCGCCATGATCCCCGCCTTGCCTTCACTGCGCATTTCGTCGCCCTGAATGGACAGGAAAAACATCAGCGGCGACGTGTAGGTCAAGATGGCGACATACTGCCAGCCCTGGCGAGCAATCGCCTCATTACCGCTGGCTGCTGCCGAAAATCCCATTGCGCCGAAGGCGGTAAATCCAATGGCAAGCACTAGCGACACCACGAGTGCCAGGCTGTGTGAGGATAAAAACGCAGCCTTTGCCCGCACCAGATCGTCGCCCCCGATATAACGCGCGACGATGCTTGCCATGCCGGAGCCCAGCATCGTAGACAGGGCAACCAGCAGCATGAACATGGGGAAGGCAAGTGTCACCGCCGTCAGCGCATCGGCACCGGCATAAATGCCCAGAAACAGGGCGTCGACCACAGTGTACAGCCCGTTGACGATCATGAAAAACGCAATGGGAAGAACGGTTTTGAAATAAACGGCGGGGACAGGCCCGCTGAGATAGGGGTTGGCTCTTGGGGCCTCAATCATGCTCATGGCTCATTTCCGGACACTCGATTTTCATGATCGGGGGCCCGCATTGCCGCACGTCAGAGTGTGCTGAGCTTGAGAATGAAAACTTGACTTCACCATGCAAAATGCGCGGGACCGGCAGGCACAAGTAACCGTTAACCGCTATGCCGCACGGTGTTCATGATGTCAATTGAGAATCGCTCTCCGGATGGCCTAGTTCAGCCGCAGCTCAAGCGCTGTCGGGTTGAAATCGGCCTCTGGCGCGCTATCGACGCTCGCCGCAACCGGTTTCCCGTCTGGCGTCAGCGCTGCGGTCTTTGTGTCACGATCAACCTTTGGCGCATTTGCCGCAATGCGCGAGCGTGCCCATTCGTCCATGCTCTCTTTGAGCGCGGCCATCTCCGCCTTCTTGCGCATCTTGTCGCGATAGGCAATTTCGCGTTCTATAATCGGGGCCTGGGTGACAGAAACCCGGCGGATGGGCGAGCCACCCTGCCAGGCTTCAATGCGAACCACCTTCTTGTCGTCACCGGTACCGACGAATTCCAACCGTTCGGTCCCGTGTTTCAACTGTGGAACGATATAGTCGGGTACGACCTCGGGTTTCGGTCCATCGCAGGTCGCACATTTGAAATAGAAGACACTGCCGTTTGCACCGCTATCCGCGGGGAAGGTCTCAATGGAATGTGCCGTCAGGTTCCCGGCCAGAGCGGGCAGAGCCGCCAGGGTCAGAACAGAGCCAAGAATAATGCCACGCATGAGACGTCTCCCGCATTCAATCAGCGACGAGAATAACGCCCTATTGTTTCCAACCCGTCAGCAGAAGTGGTTAAACTTCGGTTAACGGGGCCGGATGATCATTGACGGCTTTCAGGCTTTTTCCCGCTCAATGGCGCGCCAGCCAATGTCGCGGCGGCAGAAGCCGTTTTCCCATTGAACAGCATCCACGGCAGCGTAAGCGCGGGTTTGTGCCTCCATCACGCTGGCACCGGTCGCCGTCACGTTCAAGACACGCCCGCCAGTTGCCACAAGTTGGCCGTCTTTCAACGCCGTGCCGGCATGGAATATCTTCGTTCCGTCAACGCTCTCGGGCAATGCGGCAATCACCGTGTTTTTCTCGTAAGACCCCGGATAACCCTTGGACGCCATCACGACGGTGAGCGCGGTTTCATCGCGCCATTCGGCCGTCACCTCGTTAAGCCTGCCTTCGGCAGCCGCAAGCAGGATTTCCAGAAGATCGGATTTCAGCCGCATCATCAGCACCTGGCACTCCGGATCGCCGAAACGAACATTGTATTCGATCAGCTCCGGCCCTTTTTCGGTGATCATCAGGCCGGCGAAGAAAACGCCGCTGAAGGGATGCCCGTCGGCGGCCATGCCGGCAACGGTCGGCTCGATGATTTCCTTCATGGTGCGCGTAACCATCGCCTCCGTCATCACCGGGGCAGGGGAATAGGCCCCCATGCCGCCCGTATTGGGTCCGGTGTCACCGTCGCCCACGCGCTTGTGATCCTGGGCTGATGCGAGCGCGAGAAGGTTCTTGCCGTCGCTGATACAGAAGAAGGACGCCTCTTCGCCATCGAGATAGGCTTCGACAACGACTTCTGCACCGGCCTCGCCATAAGCCCCTTCAAAACAATCGTCGATGGCGTTCAGCGCCTCATCCAGCGTCATCGCCACCGTCACGCCTTTGCCGGCGGCCAGACCGTCGGCTTTGATAACGATTGGCACACCCTGCTGGCGCACATAGGCCTTGGCCTTCGGCGCATTGTTGAAGCGTTGATAGGCACCGGTCGGGATGTTGTATTTCGCACAGAGGTCCTTGGTGAAACCCTTGGAGCCCTCCAGCTGCGCTGCTGCGGCAGACGGACCGAACACCTTGATCCCGGCAGCGCGCAGATCATCTGCAATGCCCGCGACCAGCGGCGCTTCCGGCCCTACGATGACAAAGGTAACAGCCTTTTCATTGCAGAACGCGATCACCGCATCGTGGTTGTCAACGTCAAGGCTCACCAGCGTGCCACAATCGTGCATGCCGGCATTGCCCGGCGCAATATAAAGCGTCGAAAGCAGCGGCGACTGGGCCATTTTCCAGGCCAGCGCGTGTTCACGCCCGCCAGAGCCGATCAACAGGACATTCATGCGTTTTGCCTCCGGAAAATTCTGACTTTCGCCTAGAGCCTGTGGATTGAGGCGTCAAGCGCAAGGGCCGAGTTTCCCGGCAAAACCGCTTGACGGCGGGCAGTCCTCTTGCCACAGATCGGGCATGAACCAGCAAACCACACATAGCGATATGGGACGCGTCTCTGACGCCCCTTCCAACAACTGGGTCTACAGGCTGCTGCCAAGAGGGCTCTGGCCCTATGCCCAGCTTGCCCGCTGGGACCGGCCCATTGGCTGGCAGTTGCTCATGCTGCCCTGTTTCTGGTCGGTGGGGCTTGCCGCAAACGTGGCCGCAGGTGCAGGCAGTCTGAATGTGGCACAGACCCTTTTGCATCTGTTTCTGTTTTTTGTCGGTGCGGTGGCCATGCGTGGTGCAGGCTGCACCTATAATGACATTGTCGACAAGGATATCGACATGCAGGTGGCGCGCACAAGGTCCCGCCCGCTTCCCTCGGGCCGGGTCACAAGCCGTCAGGCGAAAATCTTCATGCTGGCGCAAACCCTGGTTGGCCTTGTCGTGCTTTTGCAGTTCAACTGGTTTGCGGTGGCCCTCGGGGTCGCTTCGCTCGCCACCATCGCCATTTACCCCTTTGCAAAGCGGTTTACAGACTGGCCGCAATTTTTTCTCGGCCTGGCGTTCTCCTGGGGCGGTTTGATGGGATGGGCGGCAGCCTTTGGTTCGCTGTCACTTTCCTCCGTCATCCTCTACGTCGCGGCCATCGCCTGGACGATTGGTTATGACACCATCTATGCGCATCAGGACAAGGAAGATGATGCTCTCGTCGGTGTGCGTTCGACCGCGCGCCTGTTTGCCGAAAACACCGCCAAATGGCTCGTCGGCCTATTTGGCCTCACACTTCTCCTGCTTGTCGTTTCATTTGCACTCGCAGGCGTTGGTCTCGTCGCCTATCTCGGTCTCCTGGCAGCAGCGGTCGCCTTCGCCTATCAGATCCGTGCTCTCGATATCGATGACGGTGCGCAGTGCTTGAAACTCTTCAAGTTCAACGCCGTTGTAGGTGCCATTATCTTCGCCGGCCTCATACTGGCATTGCCCTTCGCCTGATCGAGCGCGGTCCCCAATAAAAAACCGGCTGCCAGGGAAAGCAGCCGGTTAAGGAGGGGGACTGGAGGGTCCAATATTTATTTTTATGTTGGGTCGACAACCGCCTTTTGCAAGGCGGCGCTCGAATTATGTGCGCGCGATGATTTCGCGGCCTTCGATCGACATTTTGAGACCAAGGCTGCCGGTGGTGCGGCGAACCAGGAACCGTGGACGACGATCAGCAAAGTTGGAATGACGCCGGCGCGGCTTTGGCTGCTTGGCTGAAACATTGGTCAGATGCTCTTCCAGCGGGCGGGCAACGCCATCGGCCTCCACCATCATCATGGGAATGCGATAGGCATCGGCCCAGTTGCGCCAGTCGGCCGCAATGTCGCAAAGGTCGTGTGCAACAAGAAGCGGAATGCACAGATCGGGGTCTTCATGGTGCAGTTCCAGCGTCACGGTCACTTCGCCATTGCCATGGTCGATTGCGCGGGCCGCAACGCCCTTGAAGACGCTTGCGGGCAAAGCCATGGAAATCGGCAGTCCGCTGGAGGGCAGAAGTCTTTTCAACACCGCGCCGCGTTCGTTGAGCGTGAAGCTCACGCTGCTGTTCTCGTTCGCCACCGCATAGCTCGCCTCGTGGGGAAACCGTCTGGGGTCCAGCCGGAACGTTGCGCCATCTGCCCATGCGGGTTTGAAGTTAGCATATTGCATCAGTTTAATGCCCTTGTTTTACCTTGAGGCCTGAGGCCTTCTTGTTATTGCTCAGGGGCTTTTCGCCCTCTTGTATCCGTGAAGGTAAGGGCTGGTACCTTCCGGTCTGCTTAAGAATCGAGGTTAAGAAAACTTTGCCTATCCAGATGGTTAGCAAAATCGAATCGGACAGGGTTTAGCAAATGTGAATATGCGTTCAACTGCTGTCGCAGGATGGTTCGGAGAACAAACGCAATCGTGCAAAAAGAACGCTGGATCAGCGCAGCTTGAGCTGGCTCAATGAATAGAGGGTATCCGCACTCAATCCGCTGCTACTGCCTGATAAAATGGAAACGACGGAATCCGTAGAGGAGTTTTCCAGGTCATATAGAGCAGTAAATTTCTGTATCAGGCTGGAAAGCTTGTCCTCGTCGCGCAGGTCTTCCAGGTTGAGATATTTCTCCACCAGCTCGGCCTGTTTCTCGATATCCTGTGAAGAGAAACTGTCGGGCAGGCTGAAGGTTGTTTTGAAGACCTCAAGCAACGCGGTGTCGCCAAGGATATCGTAGGCGCTCTTGATCGACGGCGCTTCACGCTCGAAATAAAGCGCCAGACGGACACCGGCACTGTCCTCTCCGGCCTCCTCTTCAATCGACTGTCGGTAGTAAAGGTTGACCGTCTTGAGAAGGTCTCCGGATGTCTGCACGCCGCCGACATCCTGGCTGCGGGTCACATGTCCGTTTTCGTCAAAATTGAACGTCGCAGCAAGTTCAGCGAAGCGATAATCGGATTGCTGATTGGCAAAGCTGTCCGGATCGGACAGATCCGATTGGAATATCTTTTTCATGAAGTCGCTGGTTACGTTTTCGGGATCAATGCCGCTGGCGATAAGAGCGAAATTCACGAGGCGGTCGTTCTTGAGGAAATCGTCCATCGTTTCGACCTTGAGTATCTCATCCTGATAATACTCGGCCTCGGTGTCCGCCTTTGCCCGAACGGCATCAGCCTGTTCAGCCTCTGCAAACGCGGTCTGCGCTATAATATACTTCTTTGAGAGGGAAATGATGGACGATTGTGACTGTGCCTGCATAGGCGACGTCACGTTGCCGTCTTCATCAATATTGAAGAATTTGGCAAACTGAATGTAGCGGTCGTCGCCAAGCCGGTTCGCATAGCTTCTCGGATCGTTGAGGTCGCTGGTAAGCACGCGCTGCATCTTGTAGCGGGACACTTCGTCTGCATCGAGCCCTGCTGCTTTGAGCGCAAATTCATAAATAAACTTGCCGTTTGCGTCCGAGCCGTCGAGCAGTCCCTTCAATCCTCCGTCATAGGCATTGAGCGCTATGTTGAATTTTTTGACGTCGAGCGCATCCTGCGCTTCATACTTGTCGTCATAGGCGGAGAAGTACCGGCTGTTGGTAATGCGAATGTTCTCATTGCTCATCGCCACTGCGCCAGAGGGGAGGGTGCCGTCCTCATCGTGATTGAAGTTGAATGCGCGTGAGAGTGCAACAAGGCCGTCGTAATTCGCCTTGCCCTTATATTCGGTGTTCAGATAGCTGTTTTCATCGTCAGGGTCGCTGGTAATCGCGTTGAGAAGCATCGACTTGACCACAACGCCATCAGTGATGCCGAAAGCGGTTTTCAGATAGTCGAAGATGCGATCGCCATCCGCGCCATAGAGCATCTCACGGGCGGTGGTGTAGTTGTTGACCGTCTCGGCGAAGAATTCGGTATTCAGCGTAGCGCCGGTCTTCGTTAGTCGGTCCTGTTTGTAGGCATATGCCTCGGTGATATCGTTGAGATTGGCATCGCTCAGGTATCCGCCAGCCGGCACGGTGCCGTCCGAGTTGAACTCGAAATCCTCGACAATGGCAACAAAAGCATTGACGCTGGTAATGGCGGCTTGCTGAGTTTGGATGATGGCATTCTGTTCGGCCTTGAAGGCCGTGCTTTCCGCGCCCGGCGCAGGCAGGTTTAACGAATCGTAGCTGTCGATAATGGCCTGCGTATCGCTGATGGCCGTATTTATTGTCGTGAGGTCAGGCGTGTAGTTCAGTGCATCTGAATCGGCTGAAATCTGTGTATTCAGATCGTCAATTTGCTGGTTGATATAGGTCGTGTCGGCACCAGGTTCCGTCAGCGCCGCTTGCCAATCGTAAAGCTGCGACTTCAAGTCGTTCAGGGACGTCAGGGTCGTCTTGTCCGCGTCCCATTTGTCGAACTCGGCCTGCAGTGGATCGATCTGCGCTTGCAGCGCTGCGGTGTCTGCGCCCGGTTCCTGTTGTTGTGCCGTCAAGAGGTCGATTTGATATTTCAGCTCCGTCGTCTTGTTGGAGACGAAATTATAGACCGTCGAATCCAGACTCTTTTTGGCTTCGGCAATATCGAGATCGATTTGGTGAACATCGGCACCCGTTTCATTGCGAGCGGTCTGAAGGTCCGACAAAGTAGTCTGCAGCGAAGAATAGGTGTCGCGCTGAGATATATAAGCATCTCTGATACTAATGAACGTATCGCGCTCGACGACAGGACTCAACTTGGCCTGTGCCGCGTCGATCTTATCTTGCGCCGTGGTGATATAGTTTTGAAGTTGGGTATCGGTGTCAGCAGGGGAGCTGACCAGCAATTCGCGCAGGAATGTATTGTCAAATGTGCTCGGGTTCAGCCCATAGGCCTCAAGCGTATAATCTCTGAGACGGCTATTGGCGATGAATTGATCGACGTTCTGCACGTATTGGGAATCGTTCATCACCTTGTAATAGCGTGTTTCAGAGCCGATCGTTTCCTCCAGCCTGTCGGAATAGTCGCCGTAGTCTTCAATCATGGCATCGGTCTGAGCCGAGCTCATCAAGGTTTTTGACTGCGCGCTCGCCTGATAGGCAATGGCGAAATCACGATAGCGCGAATCACTGAGCCGGTTCGCAAAGCTGCTGGAGTCTGTCAGGTCGCTCTCAAGGACCTGTTTCATGAACGCCTTTGCATAGGTCATGTCTTCAAGGCCATAGGCTTTCATCGCATACGAATAAAGCCGGTAGTCGTCCATGAATTCATCGACGGACGTTACCTTGACAATGTTTTCCTTATAATAGGCGGTGTCCCTCTGGACCTGCGGATCCGACGAGATGCGATTCATGCTCGCACGCATGTCTCTCGACCATAAATTGTAGCCTGAATAGGTTGAAACCATCGAGCTGATCCGGGGTAAATCTAAACTGAAAGCTTAACAAAAAAATCTTAACCAGAACTTTACGAATTGAACCTTGCGCGAATCGGAACTCACTTCGTCGCAATGTTGCATTTGGAGCTGCCAACCATCTTGCGCTACACGTTCAGTCGTTATATCCATTTGAATATAACGTAGATCATGGAGATTGGTGTGGTCAGGTTCCTGAAAATTCTCATCCCTGCAATTTTGCTCGTATCAACAAACCCGCTTTCGGCGCTGGCTGGCGAATTGCGCATCTTTGCAGCCGCCAGCATGAAAAACGCGCTCGACACTATCGCCGAGGATTGGCATGCAAAGACGGGCGACAATGTCGTTCTCACCTTCGCCTCATCCTCTGCCATCGCAAAACAGATCGAGCAGGGCGCACCAGCCGATATCTTCATCTCCGCCGATCTCGGCTGGATGGATTATCTCGAGAAGGCCGGAGAGATCAAAGAAGGAACCCGCATCAACCTGGCCGGAAACGCCCTGGTTCTGATAGCTCAAACTGGCGACGCGCGTGCATTGAAAGTGGATGCAGGCCTTGATCTGGCCGCCGCACTTGATGGCGGCAGGCTCTCCGTTGGCGCAACCGAAAGCGTTCCCGCCGGTCGTTATGCCAAGGCCGCCCTTGTCAGTCTCGGCCTGTGGGACAGCGTGAAAGATCACCTGGCGGAAGCCGAAAATGTGCGTGCCGCCCTGGCACTCGTTTCACGCGGCGAAGCGCCGCTCGGCATCGTCTATTCCACAGACGCGAAGGTGGATGCGGGCGTGAAAGTGCTGTCTGAGTTTCCCCAGACCAGCTATCCCCCGATCATCTATCCGGCAGCCGTGGTCAAATCGTCGACAGCAGAAGACGCAGGCGCGTTTATCAGCTACATGCAGGGCGCAGAGGCACAGAAGCGTTTTGCGGAGGCAGGCTTTACCGCCGCCCCTGAAAAGACGTCCAACTGAGCCGACAAGCACTTGAACTGAGCATTGCGTATGGAATTTCAACCGGAAGACTGGACGGCACTCGCCATCAGCCTCAAAGTGGCTGTGGTCGCAGTCATCTTCAGTCTTCCCGTCGGCATCGCGGTCTCCTGGCTTCTGGCGCGCAAGGAATTTCCCGGCAAGACCCTACTGAACGGCTTGGTCCACCTGCCGCTCATCCTGCCGCCAGTGGTGACCGGTTATCTGCTGTTGATCGCCTTTGGCCGCAAGGGTTTTCTGGGTGCCTTCCTCGACAATGCCTTTGGTCTTGTCTTTTCCTTCCGCTGGACGGGCGCAGCCCTTGCCGCCGCCGTCATGGGCTTTCCGCTCATGGTGCGGGCCATCCGCCTGTCCATTGAGGCCGTGGATCAGCGGCTCGAAGATGCAGCAGCCACACTCGGCGCGAGCCGTTTGAGCATTTTCTTCACCGTCACTCTGCCTCTGGCGCTGCCCGGCATTGTCACTGGGGCAATCCTGGCCTTCGCCAAGGCGATCGGCGAATTTGGCGCGACGATCACCTTCGTCTCCGCAATCCCCGGTGAAACTGAGACGCTGGCCTCAGCGATCTACGCCTATACGCAGGTTCCAGGCGGCGACGCCGGTGCGGCACGCCTGACACTGCTTGCCATCCTCATCTCCTTTGCAGCCCTCATTGCCTCCGAAGCGCTGGCGCGTCGCACGGCAAAACGCATCGGGAGCGCTGCCTGATGCTGGATGTTGCCGTTTCCCATCGTCAGGGCAATTTTAAACTGCATGCCGCCTTCACCATCGAAAGCGGCCTCACGGCGCTGATAGGCCCGTCCGGCTCGGGCAAGACAACACTTGCCAACATTGTCGCGGGCCTCGTTCGCCCGGACGAGGGAGAGATAAAATTCGGCGCGACGTCTTGGCTCGACACGGGCAAGGGGCTTTGGGTGCCGCCGCATAAACGCAATATCGGCTATGTGTTTCAGGAGGGGCGTCTCTTTCCTCAGATGACCGTCCGTCAGAATCTCACCTATGCCCGCCGCTTCAAGAAAGTGCCGGCCAACGAGAAACGCGATGCCGACCTGATCGACCTGCTCGGCATTCGGCATCTTCTGGATCGCAGGCCGGATAAGCTCTCCGGCGGCGAAAAGAGCCGCGTGGCCATCGGTCGCGCCCTCTTTTCCGCGCCGGACCTTCTGATCATGGACGAGCCGCTTTCCGCGCTTGACCCCGCCCGCAAGGCGGAGATCTTCCCGCATTTGGAATATATTCGCGACGAGACCGGTATTCCCGTCCTCTATGTCAGCCACCTGATGGAGGAGGTGGCGCGGCTTGCAACAAACGTCATCGCCATCGAAAACGGAAAAATCATCGCCAGCGGCAATCCGGCAGAGGTGCTTGGCAGTCAGGCAACGCTTCCCGCCACCATCCCCGCCGGCAGTTTCCTTCAGGCGCGCATTGAAGAGATTTTTGCCGACGAAGGTTTGATGAAGGCCAACTCAGCCGCCGGAACCCTCTATCTGCGTATGGCAGATGCGGAGGTGGGCGATACTGTCCGTGTCCACATTCCGGCAACCGAGATCACACTGACACGGCAGGTGCCCGAACAGATTTCGGCGCTGAACAGGCTCTCCGGTCGGGTCGAAACAATCCGTTCAGAGGGCGGCGAAACGGAGATTATCATCAATTGCGGCGGTGAGCGCATATTGTCGCGCATCACATCCCGTTCGGCTGAGGCCATGGCGCTGCAACCGGGCGTCGAGATTTTTCTGCTCTTCAAGGCCGTCGCCATCGGCAGACAGGGCCTGTTTCACAGGCACGGTTAATCAGGCTTCCGTCTCGGGCGGACGCGCATTGTCCGACAGCCACTTAAGATCGTCATCAATCGCCGCACGGCTCTTGGCTTCCATCGCCTCATAGCGGGCAAGAAGTGTTGCACCAAATTCCGTCAGCTCTGCACCGCCGCCATGCTTGCCGCCCGTTTTCTTGGCCACCGCATCTTCTAAAAACATGGCGTTTAGCTCGTCCACCAGCATCCAGGCACGACGGTAGGACATGTTCATGGCGCTGCCTGCCGCGCTGATGGAGCCATGCTCTTGAATGAGCTTCAAAAGCTGCGCCTTGCCAGGGCCAAGCGGATGCTTGCCCGGCAGTTCCAGTCGCAGCTTGAAGCGAACCGTGTTCACGGGATGACCACCTTGCCGGGGTTCATGATGTTGGCCGGATCGAATGAACGCTTCACCCGGCGCATGAGGTCCATCTCGATATCGCTGCGGATGGCGGCCAGTTCGTCGCGTTTCAATTGACCGATCCCGTGCTCGGCCGATATCGACCCGCCATAGGACATCACGATTGCATGCACGCGATGGTTCATCTCGTGCCAGAGGTCGAGAAAGGCTTGCTTGTCGGCACCCACTGGCTGCGAGATATTGTAATGGATATTGCCGTCACCCATGTGTCCGAAGGCGCAAATGCGCGCGCCCGGCACCATGTCCAGCACGGCGGCGTCAGCCTCTTTCATGAAGGCGGGGATGGAAGAGACCGGCACGGAAACATCGTGCTTGATCGACCCGCCCTCCGGCTTCTGCGCATCGGACATGGATTCGCGCATATGCCAGATGGCTTTGGCCTGCGCCTCGGAGGCGGCAATGGTTGCATCTTCGATCAGACCATCCTCAAAGGCTTTCTCCAAAACGGCCTGCATCATCCGCTCCGCCGTTTCGGCAGAATCGGATGACGAGATATCGACCAGCACATACCAGTTATGCGTTCCTTCCAGCGGATCGCGTGCGCCCGGCGTATGCTTGACGGTGAATTCCATGCCCACCCGCGCCATCAGTTCAAAGCCGGTGAGCGCGGTGCCGCACAGGCGCGAGGCAAGTTCGAACAGCTTCAGTGCATCTTCCGACGACGCCAAACCCGCAAGCCCGACCTGATGGCCGAGCGGTCGCGGAAAGAGCCGCAGCACTGCGCCGGTGATAATGCCGAGCGTGCCTTCCGCGCCGATAAAGAGGTCGCGCAGGTCGTAGCCCGTATTGTCCTTTTTCAGCCGCCGCATGCCGTCCCAGACTTCGCCGGTCGGCAGCACCACTTCGAGCCCCAGGCACAGATGCCGCATGTTGCCATAGGCAAGCACCGCCGTGCCGCCGGCATTGGTGGCCAGATTGCCCGCCACCCGGCAAGACCCTTCCGAGCCAAGTGATAGCGGAAAGAGGCGATCTATCTTTTCAGCGGCAGCCTGCACATCTTGAAGAATGCAGCCGCCATCAACGGCAATCACATTGGCAACCGGATCGATATCGCGAACACGGTTCATCCGTTCCAGCGAAACGACAATATCCGTACCCGTATCACGCGGCACCTGCCCGCCCACGAGACCCGTTCCGCCACTGACCGGCACAATGGGCGTCTTGGTTTCGCTCGCCAGCTTCAGGATGTCGGACACTTCCTGTGTCGAGCCCGGTTTTAAAACCAGTGGAGTCTTGCCATGGTAAAGCCCGCGTCCCTCGACCAGATAGCGCGCAATATCGGCTTCGGCCTGAAAGGCATGCGTCTCTCCGACAATGGCGGAAAAGCGGGCAATCAACTCTTCGCTCAAAGGCGCAGTCATGGTCTTCCTTTCAAAGTGCGTTCAAGGCCGCGGTGCAGCAGCCCGCATAAGGCGGTCGTTAATAGCTTCGCCCAATCCTGCCATCGGAATGGGCGCAACGGCAATGGTTTTGGCGCCGGTCGCATCGGCCTGCTTCATCATCGAAAACAGATTGGCCGCGGCCTCGCGCAGGTCGCCAGACGGGCTGAGGTCGAAAGAGAAAGTGGCCTCACCAGCATTGTCAATCGCCTGGCCGCCGAAATTGATCAAGGCCTCACCGGCATTCACCCGGTCTGCCGCAAGCCGCATTGCAGCACCCGGTGCGTAATGCGAGGCGAGCATGCCCGGCGCTTCGATGGCGGCGGCGTGGTCGGCCCCGCGCTCCACCGTGCAGCCTGTCGCTGTTTCTATGTCTTCCACGGCAACCCCGCCGGGACGGAGCAGGATGAGCCGGTCTCCTTCAACCTTGATGATGGTCGATTCGACGCCAACACCGCAGTCGCCCGCATCCAGAATAACGCCGAGCTTGCTGCCCAGATCGTCGGCCACATGTTGCGCGCTGGTGGGGCTGATCTTGCCGGATGTGTTGGCCGAAGGTGCGGCAAGTGGTTTGCCGTAGCGCGCGATGAGCTCGCCCGCAATGCTGCGCGGCACGCGTATACCGACAG
The DNA here is from genome assembly GCF_024055895.1 of Rhizobium sp. L1K21. Classification (GTDB taxonomy): domain Bacteria; phylum Pseudomonadota; class Alphaproteobacteria; order Rhizobiales; family Rhizobiaceae; genus Ensifer_A. The sequence goes on along the minus strand of NZ_JAMXLE010000001.1, from coordinate 2,432,194 downwards.
TCGTCAGCCCGGCTGTGGCCAGTTCATGCACGCCGTTTTCCCTGGCTGGTAACACCAGCGTCAGCGGGCCGGGCCAGAAGGCTTTGCCGAGGCGCACCGCCAGCGGCGAAAATTCCGCATAGCGCTCAGCCATCTCCATATCCGCCACATGGCAGATCAGCGGGTTGAAGCGCGGCCTGCCCTTGATCTCGTAGATACGCGCAATGGCCTTCGGGTTCGTCGCATCGGCAGCGAGCCCATAAACGGTTTCGGTCGGTATCGCGACCGGCTCGCCGCGCGCCAGTTCGTCAAGTGCACGGGCGAGTGCATCATCCAGATTTGCCGATGTGTCCAGTATCGCAGCCATTTGCCATCCTTCTGCGACGTCTCTTATCGCCAGAACGGTCAGAAATTCAACGGGATTCGGAGCAGCATTGATCGATTGGTGCTCAATGGCGCGCGCAGCAGGTTCAGGCAATCGCCTGAATGATCCTGCGCAAATCCGCGGTCTTTGCGCCCAGCAGAAGCACATTCTTGAATGCCGACATGGGGTTGCCGGTTCGAAACAGAAGCCCGTTGTCGCGGATTTCACGATTGATCGTCAGCCGCCGTGTCTCGCCTTCGCCTTCCATTTTCATGGCAACGGCAAAATACATGCGCGAATAACGCGGGTCGACATGGCTGAAAAAGCGCTCGTCACCGGTAATCTCCGCGGCAAAGTTTGCGATGTAAAAGCCCCAGTTCACATTCTCATGCTCTGCAAAACTGGTCTTCGAGGCGGTCACGTGAACATAGCCCAGATGCGGGGCCGCAGGCAGGGTCTTGTGAAAGATCAGCTTGGGAAAACGGATATCGTAATGGAAGTTATTGAGCCGCTCATGGGTCTTGACCCCGGCACTTTCCAACCGTTTGCCGGTGCGCTCGGCCACCTCTTCATAGGTGAGATAACGTTTCTCTTCCTCTAGCCAGTCTTCTTTCCAGCGCTCGATACGGCCAGTGCGCAAAAAATTCGAATGAACGGCTCTCGTAGGCACGAGTGCTTTGCTGGTCGACTTTTTCGCGTAATATCTGAACTTCGTCATTTCGAGCATGGAAGCTGATGTCTCTGCTGGATAATATAGTTTTCTATGGTTAACAGTTTGCTGCTTCGCATCCGTGTGGTCGTGACGCACGTTAAGGCGAGGGGATTTCCCGAAGCTTGCTTTCGTGAAACTGCCATCTGCATTCTGCAAAATCGAAACGGTCTTTCGGGGTAGTCTGTTGCTCTGATGCATGTGTTGACGTTTACGTAAAAATAAATTAGCTCTCGAAGGTGGAGAAGCAGGCTCTTGAAGCCGCTGAGAGAGCATTCATTGAATGGCTTAAAACGGGAGAATTTCGTCTTATGTATAAGGCCCCTGTCGAAGATATCATTTTCACGCTGAAACACGTCGCCGGCCTCAAGGACGCCATGGACAAGGGTCTGATGGGCGATCTGAGCGAGGATCTTCTGGACGCCATCATCACCGAGGCAGGCCGTTTTGCAACCGAGGAAATGGCCCCGCTCGCCGAGATTGGCGACAAGCAGGGCGCCCGCCTTGTCGATGGATCCGTGAAGACCCCGGATGGCTGGCCAAAGCTTTATAAAAGCTGGTCAGAAGGTGGTTGGAATTCGGTGGCCGCACCGGCCGAATATGGCGGTCAGGAACTTCCTTGGTCCATCGGTGCAGCGACCTTTGAACTCTGGAGCGCATGCACGCTGGGCTTTGCCGTCGGTCCGGGCCTGACAATCGGTGCGATCGAGGCAATCAATGCACATGCCTCTCCCGAACTGAAAGAAAAATATCTCCCCAATATGATTTCGGGTCAGTGGATGGGTGCCATGGCGCTCACCGAACCGGGCGCAGGCACAGACCTTGGCGTGATGAAGTCGCGCGCCGAGCCGCGGGCTGACGGGACATACCGGATTTTCGGCCAGAAGATTTTCATCACTTACGGCGATCACGATTTCACCGACAACGTCGTTCATCTTGTGCTGGCGAAATTGCCCGGCGCGCCTGCCGGGTCACGCGGCATTTCGCTGTTCCTCGTGCCGAAATTTCTCGTCAATGAGGATGGCTCGCTTGGCGCGCGCAACGACTTCTTCTGCCACTCCCTGGAAGAAAAGCTCGGCATTCACGGCTCGCCCACCTGCACCATGATTTATGGTGACGGCAAATATGGCGACGAGCCGGGTGCCATCGGCTGGCTCGTGGGTGAGGAAAACAAGGGCCTGGCCGCCATGTTCACGATGATGAACAATATGCGTCTGGATGTCGGCCTGCAGGGCGTTGGCATCGGCGATGCGGCAACACAGAAAGCCATCGAATATGCCAAGGAGCGCCTGCAGGGCCGGGCGCCCGGCTGGACGGGCGAGGGCATGAGCCCGATCATTGAACACCCCGACGTTGCCCGCATGCTGCTGACCATGAAGGCGCAGGTTCAGGGCTCACGCGCCATCACCTATATTACCGCATTTGCCATCGACATGGCCAATTCCACAGAGGGCGATGAAAAGACATACTGGCAGGAGCGCGCCAATCTTCTGACCCCCATTGCCAAGTCTTTCCCGACCGACATGGGCGTGGAAGTGGCCTCCACAGGCATTCAGGTCCATGGCGGCATGGGCTTCGTGGAGGAAACGGGTGCCGCCCGCTATTACCGCGACGCGCGCATTGCGCCCATCTATGAAGGCACCAACGGTGTGCAGGCGGTCGATCTGGTAGGGCGCAAGCTGCCTCAATCCGGCGGTGAACACGTGCGCGGTTTTATCGCCGAGCTGAAAGAGATTGCCGAGCAAGTGCGAGGCTCCAACAAACCAGGGTTCGGCAACACGGCCGACAAGCTCGATGCCTCTCTGCAGGACCTGGAAGATGCCGTCGAGTGGACGCTTTCAGCACTGGCAGATGGCAAGATGGCTGAGGCGCTGGCCGGTGCCACGCCGTTGCAGCGTCTCTTTGGTCTGACACTTTGTGGCGTTTACCTCGCCAAGGGCGGTCTGGCTGACGTGGATGATGGCGGGCAGGAAAAGCGCATCGCGCTCTGCCGCTTTGCCGCTGAAAACCTGATTTCGGAAACATCGGCGCTGAAGGACCGCATCATCGGTGGTTCAGACGCACTGGCCGCAGCCCGCGCGGTTCTGGCCTGAAGAAGAGAGTTTGAGGGAGGACAAAATGAGCGAAGACCATATTCTGATTGAAAACCCCGAGGCGCATCCGGGCGTCCGCGTGATCCGCATGAACCGGCCGGACAAGAAAAACGCCCTGACGCGTGCCATGTATGACCGGATGGCCGATGCGCTCATCGACGCCGACAAGGACAGCAATGTCCGCGTTGTCGTCATGTTCGGCGTTCCCGGCTGCTTCTCCAGCGGCAACGACCTGAACGATTTCATGGCGATCGCCATGGAACCCTCGCAGGCCAAGGGTGTGAACCGCTTCATTCTCGAACTCGGAAAATTTGCAAAGCCGCTTTTGTCCGGTGTTGACGGTCTGGCAATCGGCATCGGCACCACGATGAACCTGCATTGCGATCTCACCTTTGCAACGCCGCGCTCTCAGTTCCGCACACCCTTTACCGATCTGGCACTCGTGCCGGAGGCTGCGTCTTCCTTGCTCGGCCCCGCCAGCATGGGCCATCAGCGCGCCTTCGCCATGTTTGCCGCTGGCATCGGCTTTACCGCAGAAGAGGCCCGTGATGCCGGCCTGATCTGGAAGGTCGTTTCCGAAGATGAGCTGGAAGCCGTCACCCTCAAGGCAGCGGATGATCTCGCCGCCAAGCCGCCGAATGCGCTGGCCATCTCTCGCAAGCTCCTGAAAAAGCCGGTGGACGATATCAATGCGCGCATGCACGACGAGCTCCACCACTTCGCCAACCAGCTCAAATCCCCGGAAGCCATGCAGGCATTTCAGGCGTTCATGAACCGGAAGAAGTAAGGCCTGTTCAGGCCATATTGATGAATTTTGAAACCGGCTCGAAAGGGCCGGTTTTTTTGTTGCTCTACAGCCATTTCATCCCATCGAAACCGGATCATGGTTATCGTCCAATTTTGGGCGCATCTGGCTTTGTTGTCGACAGGACTTGCCCACATGGATATTGCGACTTTGCAATCTTTTGGTGATCAACGGCTGCAGCGCACGGTCCGCGCGCTCCGTCAGATCTCGGAAATTATGGAGTGGGAGCAAACATGAAACTTGTTATTGCGTCGATGTCAGCAGCCGTCCTGTTTGCGGCCGCAGGGGCTCAGGCTGCAGATGGAAATATTCTCAGCGAGACACCAGTTTCGTCTTGGGAGGGGGTCTACGGCGGTGTTTACGGCGGGTTTTCTGCCCAAAATGGCCGTTCAACGGCTCTAGGCACGTCCGGGTCGAGCAACTACAGCGGCGGACGTATCGGTGCCTTTGCCGGCTATAATCTTGAGCTGGCACCATCGACGATTGCGGGCCTGGAAGGTGACTTCGGATATGACTACGCCAAGGTCAAATCCACCGGCGCGAAATTCGGCCCCATGTGGTCAGTGCGCGCTCGCCTCGGCTATTCCGTGGATAGTTTCCTGATTTACGGTGCTGCCGGTTACACCGGAACGCGCGCTGAAGTGACCAATATTGGCATCACCAACAGGGGTACGCTCAACGGCTGGACGGTTGGGGCAGGTGCTGATGTCAAAATCACCGAAAACGTGTTTGCTAGAGCCGAGTACCGCTTCAATCACGTGACCGGAAACATCAATGTCCTCGGCATACCAACGAGCAACCGGGTTCAGCAGCACGTCTTCAATGTGGGTCTCGGCTTCAAGTTCTGATCGCGCGCTGGCGTATCAGCCTCGCCTCTCTGGCGGGGCTTTCTACGTTACGGATGAGTCCGTGACCTAGCTCAGAACAAGGCGCATGCGCCCGGGTCGCGCACCGTCTTCGCCGGTTCCTTTGAAGCCCAGTTTTTCCAGCAATTTCCAGGATGCCACATTGGCGGTTCGGCATTCGGCAATCAGCCGCCGTTCCGGGAAAGCGGTCTTCAGTGCGGCCATGACAGCTGAAACGGCTTCGGTCGCGATACCCCTGCCATGCAGGTCACCCTTTACCCAATAACCGATTTCGGTCTCGCCGCTCTCATGCAGGTGCACCCCGATCAGCGCGGCCAACTCTCCGGTCTCGGAAAGCCAGCCACCGAGAAAATTGTCACGCCCGGTGCCGTCGCCAACGATCAGCGTCTGCGCATCATCCGCCGTAAAATTGTCAGGCAGGAAATGCACAACGCCGGTAATCCTCGGATCGTTGGTCATTTGGGCGAGTGCTTCTGAATCCTGGCTGGAAAGAAGCCGAATGGACATTCTCTCCGTCGAAAGGGGCAGTATTGCCACAAGTCGGTCGTGCAGTTCTGTCATTCTCATCTCACTCTCGTCACGCACTTTTCGGCCAAGCGGGCTTTTCGCCAGCATCGTGCCGCCCGATATCAGTGGCAGCGCCTGATTGGCAAGTGCACAAACCGTAACCAATCTCAACCGAGACGAAATCGCAGCATCTTTGCAGCCGTCAGTGCCGCAAAAAACAGCACAAAGCTTGCCGCGGCAATACCATATTGCTGCAGGGTCAGTGGCGCAAAGTCGAGAAGCCGCGTGAAGGCCGGCCAGACAAGCGCTAGCGCGGTAATCAAACCCACCAGACCTGCAACCCCCAGCAACGCCGAATTGGGCCGCGTCAGTTCAGAGCGCAACGAGGCGGAGAACGTGCGGTTTGTCAGCACAATGGCGAGAATGCTCAACACGAGAACAACAAATGTGAGGCTGCGAACCTCTTCGGCTGGCAGGCCTCCGTGAAGGCCAAAGAGATAAACGCCGCTCGAAAGCAGCAAGGCGGATATGCCCTGCAGGAAGGCAAAGGCGGCAAGACGACGAGGGAGAAGCCGCGCGCGCGGCGAGCGCGGTGGCCGCCGCATGATATCCCGCTCTTCGCGTTCAGCCTCGAAAACCAGACTGCAGGTCGGGTCAATAGCCAGTTCCAGAAGCGCAATATGGATCGGCCCGACAATGAATGGCATGCCAAACACAAGCGGCAACAAAGCCAATCCTGCAATGGGAATGTGAATGGCAAATATGAATATGGCAGCCTTGCGCATATTGTCGTAGATGCGCCGTCCGAGCTTGATGGCCGCAGGAATGGCCGTGAAGTCATCTTCCATGAGCACGATGGACGAAGCTTCGCGTGCAACATCGGTGCCGCGTTTGCCCATGGCAATGCCGATATGTGCGGCCTTCAGCGATGGCGCATCGTTTACGCCGTCGCCGGTCATCGCCACGATTTCACCGGCTGCCTTGAAGGCATTCACGATACGCAGTTTCTGTTCCGGCATGATGCGGGCGAAGACATTGGCGCTTCTGATCCGCTGGGTTAGCGCTGCATCATCGAGTTCGCCTAGCATCGCTCCCGTCACCACGTCGTCGCCCTTGATGCCAGCGTTGCGGGCAATGGCAAGCGCGGTTTCAGGATAGTCGCCGGTGATCATGACCACCCGCAAGCCTGCCGACTGGCAAAGTGCAATGGATTCGGGAACCTGTTCGCGCAGTGGGTCGGCAAGACCCGTCAGCCCGAGAAAGGAAAAGTCGAAGCCATGCGGCGTTTCAGGCCAGTCTGCGCCCGAATGGCCGGCTTCGGCAATGCCGAGAACCCTCTGGCCGCGCCGCGCCATGTCCGTTGCCTGCTGGAGAATGCGCTTAGCCATCGCGCCCTCGATTTTGCAGAGCTGCAAAATGGCTTCTGGCGCGCCCTTGGCAACAACGAGGCTGATTTTCTCCTCGTCTCTGGTATCCCAAACCTGCGTGACCGCCAAAAGATCGCGGCGCAGACCATATTCTTGCGCCAGTGTCCAACCATTCTCGCCGGGATGCCCATCCGGAAACACCGTCTCCGCATGGTCATGAAAGGCAATCTCCATCGGGTCGAATGGATTGACCGAACAGGCGAGAATGCCGCGTCCGAGAATATGGGTGAAGTCGCCATTCGGCAGCTCTGAGCTATCGGAAAGGTCGAATGCGGTGCCATCGGCAAGAACCAGCGAGACAATCGACATGCGGTTTTGGGTAAGGGTGCCGGTCTTGTCGGTGCACAATATGGTCGCAGAGCCCAGCGCCTCAATCGCGGACGCCCGCCGCGTCAAAACCTTCACCTTGGAAATGCGCCATGCCCCCATGGCCATGAACACGGTCAGGACAACCGGAAACTCTTCCGGCAGCATCGACATCCCAAGCGCAATGCCTGAAAGCAGGCCCTGAAGCCAGTCGTCATAGATGAGCCCGTAAAGCAGAACCGCCGAAAGGCTTGCCGCTGCACCCAACACGGCGAAAATCCGCACCAGACGGTAGATTTCGGCGGCCATTCGCGGCCGGTCCTCGCTGATGCCGCTGAGCGACTGGCCGACTTTTCCAAGCTCGCTGCGCGGCCCGGTCGCCGTCACTTCACAAATCCCGCTGCCGCGCACGATCATCGTTCCGGAATAGACAAAACCCTGACGGTCGCTTGTTTCAGCGTCGTTTTGCGCAACAACGAACTTGCTCACCGGCACCGATTCACCCGTCAGCAGCGCCTCGTCGGCTTGCAGGTCATGGCTGGTGCGCAAAAGCGCGTCGGCCGGAACCCGCTCGCCTTCGCCAATTTCAATCAGATCGCCGCGCACAAGTTGAGTAGCCGCGATCTTTCTGCGTTGACCGTCTCGAATGACGATTGCCTGCGTTCCGGTGAGGTTCTTGAGCGTTTCCAGAACACGCTCGGTCTTGAACTCCTGATAGAAGGTGATGCCGACCGACATGGTGGCAAAAAGCATCAGGATCAAGGCTTCTCCAAGGTCGCCCAGCAGCAAATAGATAACCGCGGCGGCAAGCAACAGCGCCAGCATGGGCTCACGAAGCACGTCGGCTGCAATGGAAAATGCGGAGCGTTTGCCATCCGAAGCGAGCTGATTGGGCCCCTCCTGTGCAAGCCTTGCGTTCGCCTCGTCTTCCGTCAGGCCGGTCAGGCATGCTCTTTCAGGTTTTTGCTGGTGCGACTTGTTCTGTTGGTGCATCTCTAAAACCCTCGCTCAAGCGAGGCCATGGCGTTTCTGGCTCGGTCCTGACCCTAGTCACGCTGGCAATGTGCACCTTGATGTGTGTCAAGTTTGGGAAAACGCGCAGAACCGGCCACGTGCCGCCACACGTGACCGGTTCTGGCATGGAAGCTGCTCCGCTATTGTCCAGCGGAACAGCCTACCCGCTCAGGCCGCCTTCCTGAGAGGGGTTCTGCTGAGCTTGATGCCCGCTGCTGTCAGCATGCCGCTGGCGCCCTGCAGCCATCCGTCAATGAGTTCGAGCGCCAGAAAACGATCGCGCTGAAACGGGCCCGGCATCATCAGCGTTTCCGTCTTGTCGGCAAAAAAGCCGAACCGCTCGTAATAGGGCGCATCGCCCACCAGAAGAACCGCACCATGGCCGAGCCGCTTGGCTTCCATGACGGCCGTGCGCATGAGCGCGCCGCCCACACCGCGCCCTTCATAGGCGCTATCGACCGCCAGAGGGCCGAGCAGAAGGGCAGGCAATGGCGCACCCTTCGGTGTGATACCGGCATGAACGTCCCACAGGCGCACAGTGCCGATCAACTGACCGTTCTCATCGCGTGCGACAAAGGCAAGTCCTTCCGCCGGCACGCGGTTGCGGCGCAGTTTCTCCGAGCTCTTCTTGCGGCGATCCGGCCCCATGGCGATATCAAGCAGACGCTCACGCGCCACGACATCGGCGGGCGTTTCGCGCTCGATCGTGTAAACGCTCTTCGGCGCAACCGGAAGAACGTCGTCTTTCGGATAGGTCGCCTCACGTACCGGAGGAAGAATATCAAGAACAGTGAGCATGGCGCTCTCCCGAACTTCATGTGCCGTTCATGCGGCTCGAAACGTGTGCCGCAAGACGCGGCGGTTGGACAAGGGGATCCTCGCCCCGGTTCTAGGGGGAGAGGATGTTTCGCACCGGGCAGCGTTGCTGCCCGGCCTTCAAACAGGTGAGGGGAATTGCTCTGTTTCGTGGCGGTCTCGGCGGCGTTCTGCCTCGCGAGCCCGGCGCGGTTAGATGCAATAGGACTTCAGCGGTTCAAAACCATTGAACGCGACAGCCGCATAGGTGGTCGTGTAGGCACCTGTGCCTTCGATCAGAACCTCGTCACCAATGGTGAGCGAGATCGGCAGCGGATACATGTTCTTTTCATACATGACGTCCGCCGAATCGCAGGTCGGGCCAGCCAGCACGCAAGGCTCCATGTCGTCGCCGTCACGGTCTGTGCGGATCGGATAGCGGATGGCCTCATCCATGGTTTCGGCCAAACCACCGAACTTGCCGATGTCGAGATAGACCCAGCGATGCGCGTCATTGTCGGACTTCTTCGAAATCAGCACGACTTCCGACTTGATGATACCCGCATTGCCGACCATGCCGCGGCCCGGTTCGATGATGGTTTCCGGTATCTGGTTGCCGAAATGCTTGGTCAGCGCACCAAAGATCGCCTGGCCGTAAGCTTCCGCCGTCGGGATGTCCTTCAGGTACTTCGTCGGGAAACCGCCGCCCATGTTGACCATCTTCAGCTCGATGCCCTGCTTGGCAAGCGAGGTGAAAACGCGCTTTGCATCAGCAAGAGCCGAATCCCATGCGTCGAGTTTCGTCATCTGCGAACCAACGTGGAAGGATACACCGTAAGAGGTGAGGCCAAGCTGGTGGGCATAGACAAGCACGTCGACAGCCATCTGCGGCACGCAACCGAACTTGCGCGACAGCGGCCATTCAGCGCCTTCGCCATCGGTGAGAACGCGGCAGAACACGCGGGCGCCAGGGGCGGCGCGGGCAATCTTTTCCACTTCCTCATGGCAATCAACAGCAAAAAGGGAAACGCCGAGCGCATGAGCGCGCGCTACATCGCGCTCTTTCTTGATCGTGTTGCCAAAGGAAATGCGGCTCGGCGTTGCGCCGGCATTGAGCGCCATTTCGATTTCAGCAACGGATGCGCAATCGAAATTGGAGCCCAGGCCAGCGAGAAGGCGCAGGATTTCCGGCGCCGGATTGGCTTTCACGGCATAATAGATCGAGGAGTTCGGCAGCGCGCGGCGGAATGCGTTGAAGTTGTTTTCAACGACATCAAGGTCCACCACCAGGCAAGGGCCTTCGGGCTGGCGGGTTTTGAAGAAGTCAATAATGCGCTGCGTCATGGTCGGATCTCCTCTGAGTTCCAAGGTTCAAATTCTCCGGCAAAAAGCCGGTAGGACAAAGGGTGTCAGAGATCGTCGAAGGAACCAGCCGGTGGAGACCCCGGAACCTTTTACGAACGCTTACACGGCGTTTGAACGAGCACACGGAAAATCCGCGCGATCATTCGCTTTGTCTGCCTTGGATTGGAGGGGTGGTCCCAACCGCACTTCCGGCAATGAAGATGTGTGCCTCATCTCGTAACCCCGGCTGTTGGAAAGCCGGCAGACACTAGAAAGGCCCGCACCGTCGTTGCTTCAAGATGTCCTCACTTTTCCGGTTGGCCGGAAGAGCGACTGGAGCGGTTAGTTCCAGGTACCTTACCGATGACCTCACCTTAGGACTGCTTTTGTCCAGTTCGAGGGTCGGCGGACACCCACAGGCACGTGCGACTTTGGGCAAGGGGACACTTAAGGGTGTTCGTTGTCATTTTCAAGAATTTTTTGGACCCCAAGCAAAAAAATTCGAAGATTGATTAGTCAGGTTGTGGTCCATATATACTGAACAAACCGGAGACATTGATCATGGATACACTCACCCGCATTCGCGCATTTATCGATGTGGTTGATGCACAAGGTTTTTCCGCAGCGGCACGGAAACAGGGACGCTCCAAGGCCCTGCTGTCCAAATATGTGCGCGAGCTTGAAGACGAGGTGGGTGCGCTTTTATTGAACCGGACGACCCGGCAATTTTCGCTGACCGATGCTGGCCGCACCTATTATGCCTCGGCCTCTGCGATCCTGAAGGAAATCGACGATCTTGCCGATCTCGTGCGCGAGACCAATTCCGATCTGAAGGGCCGCTTGAAAATATCGGTCCCCCGCACCTTCGCCGACGCCGAGGCCGGCCAGGCGCTCATCGATTTCGTCATCCAGAACCCGGAAGTGCGGTTGGAAATCAGCGCTGAAGATCGCTTCGTCGATCTGGTGGAGGAGGGTTTCGACCTCGCCATCCGCATCACCCGGCTTCAGGATTCCGGTCTCATTGCCAAGAAACTCGCAGATTTCAGTGTCATCATCTGCGCGACGCCCGCCTTCGTCGAGAAGTACGGCCCCATCGAGACGCCCGAAGACCTGGCACGCGTGCCGTGCCTGATTGATACAAACAGCAGAAATCGTGCCAACTGGCCGTTCCGCGACAAGGACGGCAATTCCTACTCGGTCAATGTCAAAGGCCCGCTCGAAATCAACAGCCCGCCGTCAACACTGCGCGCGGCGCTCAGCGGTCTGGGTGTCGCACTGCTGCCCGACTTCGTTGCCGCCAGCAGTCTTGAAAAGGGTGAACTGGTCCCGCTGCTCCAGGATTACATGCTGTCGGAATCTGGCATCTATGCCATCTATCCTCATCGCCGCTATCTGCCGGCAAAGGTGCGCGCGCTTGTCGACTTCCTGACTAACTGGTTCAAGAAGTGCGATTGAACGCGCGGTAACACTTCGGTCTTAATCGAAACATTTACGCAATGTGCATGATAGCCTTTTCATGAAAGCCGATTGCGGCTTGCATGCCGATTTTGTCGAAAGGTTTTGATTGTGATTGCTGAATATTTGCCGAAACTTTTGCTCGCCTGGTCCATCCAGCTCATGGGTGTTTTTTCGCCGGGGCCAAGCGTCATGCTGATCCTTGGCGTGGCCACCAGCAGTGGCCGTGCGCCCGCATTGATGACGGCCTTCGGGATTGCCTGTGGTTCCATCATTCTTTCCACCGCCACTGCGCTCGGCATTGCCGTTCTCTTTGCCGATGTCGCCGTCTTCATGACCGCGGTTCGCCTCCTGGGCGCTGCTTACCTTTTCTGGCTGGCCTTCAAGGCATTCGGCAAGGCGCTGAAAAATCCGCCGATCGCGTTTACGGCAAACCCGGCAAAAAGCATGCGCCGCACCGGGCTTGATGGTTTTCTGCTGCAGATTTCCAACCCGAAGGCGATCGCCTTCTGGCTGGCCATTGCCGGTGTCGGCGGCATCGGCAACGCACCGGCACCCATCATCGCGCTCTTCATTGCCGTTGCGTTCGTCAATTCCTTCGTTGGCCATGGCGGATATGCCCTGCTGCTCTCATCCCCGCCGATCCGCAATCTGCTCGTGCGGTTCCGCTCCTGGGTGGAGAGTTTTCTGGGCTGCTTCTTCGTCTTTGCGGGCTTCAAACTCCTGACCTCAAAAACGTAAGCGGGTTCCATGCGACAAACTGGTGCATGCAACCGCTTGCGCCGGCATTGACCCCATTTCGGTCTCAATTGTATGGAATCGCCGTTGAGGTCTTTCACTGGGAACCGAATCTTGAAAACGACGATCTTTCGTTTGGCGGCGGCCATCGTGTTCTTCCCGTGTGCTGCCTTTGCTCATCCGCACATTTTCGCCGAGGCGCATCTGGAAATTGTCGCCGGCGACGACGGAACGGTTTCGGAGCTGCGCAATGTCTGGCGTTTCGACGAGGTGTTCTCCTCCTCCGTTCTTCTCGATTTCGACAAGAACGCCGACAATCAGCTCGACCATAGCGAGCTGGCCGATGTCGGTGCAGTGGTGCTCGATTCCATGCAGGAATATGATTACTTCCTCAACATCACCCAGAACGGCAAGAACATCACGGTCAAGAAACCCTCACAGATGATCGCCGACTACAAGGATGGCCAGCTTCTGCTGATCTTCGCCGCCGAGCCAAAAGTGAAAATGCCCCTGAAAGGCAATATGAGTTTCGGCGTTTACGACCCCACCCTTTATACGGCCATGGATTTCCCAACCGACGGTGACATGATGGTGGAGGGCAAGGCCTTCAAAAAATGCACCCACAAGGTTGTCCGCCCTGATCCCGATGAAGTGATCTCCCAAAACCAGTCGCAGCTGACCGAAGCCTTCTGGAACGATCCGATGGGAACGGACAGATCAAAGCTCTTTGCAACGAGGATTGAGATCGCATGCGGTTCATGAAGGTGCACAAACCCGAATTCCTTATCGCCACAATCCTGCTTGCGCTCATGGCCAATCATGCCTTTGCAGCCTCACCACTGGGCATTGGCACAGCCGAGCCATCCTTCAATACCGGCGGCTTCGGCGGAAGCTTCCTCGCCTGGGTCAATGTCGAACAGCAGCGCTTTTACCGCGCGCTGACCACCGCTCTGTCGGCCATGCGGGCCGATCCTTGGAAGCTCTGGACACTCATCGGTCTGTCTTTCACCTATGGTGTCTTTCATGCCGCCGGCCCCGGCCACGGCAAGGCTGTCATTTCCTCTTACATGATCGCCAATGAGGTGCAACTGCGCCGCGGTGTTGTCATTTCCTTCATTTCGGCTCTGGCCCAGGGCGCGACGGCCATTCTTGTCGTCGGTGCAGCCTTTTTGGTCTTGCGCGGCACATCCATTTCGCTCACCAACGCCACCAATGCGCTGGAAATGGCAAGCTATGCGCTGGTCGCGCTCTTCGGTGCCTGGTTGCTTTATAAAAAGCTGAAGAGCCTCTTTGCGGCCAAACCTGTCGTCGCTTTGGAATTTGCCCACGCGCACGCCCATCACGATCACGGCCATTCCCATAGTCATCACGATCATGACCATCACCATACGCACAGCCACGCTCATGATCATGCCCATGCCCATGCCCATGTCCATGTCCATGCCCATCATCACCATGGTCCGGGAGAGGTCTGCGAAACCTGCGGTCATGCCCATATGCCACCGCCGGAAACGCTGGGCGCGAAAACCTTTTCGATCAGGGAAGCCTTTTCCGCCGTTTTCGCCGTCGGGCTGCGGCCATGCTCGGGCGCATTGATCGTTCTCACATTCTCGCTTCTGAACGGGCTTTATCTCGGCGGTGTTCTCTCCGTGCTGGCAATGTCCATCGGCACGGCCATCACCGTGTCCGTTCTCGCGATCATGGCCGTTTCGGCGAAGGGTCTGGCCGTGCGGATGGCAGGCGAAGGGTCCAAAGCCGTGATCATTGGCAATGCCATCGAAATTCTCGGCGCACTGCTGGTCATGCTCATGGGCATCATCCTGCTTCTGGCGGCACTTCAGGTTTAGATCCTGAGCGTAGTTCTCAGCGCTACCCGAGAACGAAGCGGTGAACGAAGAAGATCGCCGCTTTGACCATCCCGAAGACCACGCCGCCGGCAACCGCCATGGCAATCACGAAGGCGACGAGACCGCCAATAATCCAAACGCCATCGCGCCCGATAATGCCGAATGCCATGATCGAAATCGCCATGGCAGGCAACATATTGCCGAGCGGCACCGGCAGAAGCAGCACTATTGCCAGAATAAGGCACAGAAATCCGACGAAATATTCAAACGGCGGCTCGGTCAGGAACAGAAGTCGCATGCGCAACAAGCGCTCGGCCCAGGCAAGCCAGGGATTGCCCTTTTCAATAATGGCCACGAAATCGCTGTGTTTGATGGAGCGGTTGGCGATAAACCCCGGAAGCCAGGGTTTCATGCCGAATGTCAGCTGTGCTGCGAGAAAGACCAGCGGCGCACCCAGAATGGCAGAGGTGCCGGGCGGTGTCGGAATACAATTGGGAAAGGCAAAGATCAGCATCAACGCGCCAATGGCGCGGTCGCCCAGCACGTCGAGAAGGTCGCGGATATAAATGCGTTCCATCTTGCCGTTTTCGGCAATATTGCGAAGGATGCGCGATGTGCGAACCCGCCGCTCCATTTTGAGCTTTTTCGCTTCTGCTCTGTTGCTTGCCGTATTATCCATCAAAACACAGTTTCTTTACTTAATCCGCTCAAGCCCGGCAACCACTTCCACATGGGGTGACCATAGGAACTGATCAACCGGCGTAACACGCTTTATGCCGTAACCAGCGTCAACAAGAAGTGAAAGATCGCGCGCAAAAGTAACAGGATTACAACTGACTGCAGCGATCTTGGCAACGCCGGATCGCGCCAGCTCCTGAACCTGATTTTCTGCGCCGGCGCGCGGTGGATCGAACACAACGGCGTCGAAGGCCTTCAACTCCTTTGCCATCAAAGGGCGGCGAAAGAGGTCGCGTCGCTCCACCGTTACCGGTTTCAGCCCCTGCACGCCGCGCAGTCCGGCCTGAAGCGCAGCGAGTGGTTTTTCTTCCATCTCCACTGCATGCACCTTGGTTGTTTGCGCCAGACGCAAGGCAAAAGTTCCCGATCCGCAAAACAGATCGGCAACCGATTTGGCTTTGCCGACAATCTCGGACACCATCTCCGCCATCGCATTTTCCGCGGCCAGTGTCGCCTGCACAAAGGCACCGGGTGGCGGGGAGACATCCGCCGTACCGAATCGCAGAACCGGTTTCACCGGCTCCACCAGAATTTCACCGCCGAAGCTCAGCCGCGCAATGCCTTTGATGGCCAGAACACATTCCACTGCCTTCTGGCGGTTTTTGTCGGTTAACCTTTTCAGCCCGTCTATGGCGATATCAAGGCCGGTCAGGGTTTCCAGAACGCTTATTCTGAACGGCGAACTGTCAGAGGAAATGGCAAGCCCCACCCGTCGGATATCGTCCAGCCGTGCGACGATGGATGGATGGGAGATGGGACATTCGGATATGGCAACGATATGATGGCTACCCGCTTGGTTGAAGCCGAGAAGCAGACCCTTTTCCGTCTTGCGGGCCGCAAAAACGGCGCGCCGCCGCTCACCGGGTCGGCAGGTCACCAGCGCGCCCACCTCTGCTTCGATATGGCGTGCACGCAATGCGCTGACCACGAGGTCGCGCTTGAATTCGCCGTAAAGCGCGCCACTGACATGCTGCAGGGAACAGCCGCCACAGGTGCCGTTTACCCCGTCCGGTCCAAAATGGCGACAGGCAGGCGTCGCCCGTTGCAGCGAAGGCGTGGTCAGCGCCATCATCATGCCTTGGTTCTTTTCCCGCGCGATCTTCACCGTGTCGCCGGGACAGGTAAACGGCACGAAGACCGGCCCTTCCGGCGTCCTGGCAATGCCGTCGCCGCCGGCGCCCAGTGCTGTGATGTCAACCGTGTCTGCACTCATGTCTTCTGTCCCGCCAGCAGGAATTCTTCGTTTCCATCACCGCCTGAAATGGGCGAGGGTGCCACGCCGAGGCTTTTCCACCCGGCTATCGTGTTCAGCCAGACGGCCATGTCGTCCGCAATCATTGGCCCCATGGATTTGTCCTTGAGCAAGCCACCTTTTCCGATGGCATCGCGCCCTGCCTCGAACTGCGGTTTGACGAGCAGCAGGCAATATGCCCCTGGTGCCGCCAACAAAAGGGCGGGCGGCAAAGCCAGTTTGAGAGAGATGAAAGAGACATCGGAAACGACGAAGCCGATTTCTCGATCCCCCACATCCTCTTTCGTCAGTGTTCGCGCGTTGATCCCTTCAAGATTGGTGATCCGCGCATCGCCAAGCAGGCTTTCGTGCATTTGTCCGTGACCGACGTCAATTGCCGTCACATGCGCAGCACCGGCCTCCAGCAGCACTTGTGAGAACCCGCCGGTAGAGGCCCCGATATCGAGACAATTGCGGCCTGCAGGCGAGAGCGAAAATCGCGCAAGCCCCTCCTTCAGCTTCAAGGCTGCCCGCGAGACATAGGCCGAAGCGGGGTCATCAACCACGATTTCGGCGGTATCAGAAAATGTTGCACCGGCCTTTGTCACCTGCGCACCATTGACGTGCACCGTTCCACGCCCGATGGCATCGCGCGCCCGTGATCGGGAGGCAAAAAAGCCGCGCGAAACGAGCAATTGGTCCAGGCGCTGGGGTGCTTCGGAGATCATGAAATTCTCATGGCCTGTTGAAGAGCCCAGTGCAAGGCAAAATATAGGTCGCAATGGCTTGGGAAATATCCCTCTCATTAATTAAGCGTAAACTAATGCACGTAAGAGTGGCGATATTCAGAAATTGCAGTTTATGTTTATGATACGTCATCGCAATAGACACGGTTGGTCCGCCGGCCCTGTCCAGTGCGATGTTCCCCAATGACTGTCCGGGCGCTTCCGCCCCGGCTGTGGCCCAGCGATGGCCAAAACCTTATAGCCCGGCGCAAGCCGGGCTTCTTTCTTCAGTGAAATCCCCGAGACGGCAGCGTTCCGCTGAAAATTTGACGGACGTCAAGTTTCCATAATAAAAAGTCGAATTTCACGAATGTCCGGTGTCTGAATTCACGCATCATTAAGTTTGCTGTGGCCTTCTTCGGTTGAAATGATCCGCAACCGTTCGCGGCGATTCATCTATGACGGGACCGACGATGCTTTCCAAAATTCGCAATTTGCCGATGACACTCCAAATTCTCTTTGGAGTCTTTCTGGTCCTCGCCGCCGGCGAGACCTACAAAGTATCTACAACCATCGCACAGGATTGGAAGCAGATTGCGGTTGATGGTGAGCTGCGTGGCGATGCCGCCCTCGACATGTTGGAAGCACTGCATGTACAGGCCATGCTCAACCGCGGTCAGCTGGAAGAGGGTGACCCGGCGGTTGAAACGCTCAATGGCACGATGCAGCTGTTTTCCCAGCAAAATGAAAACACTGATATCTGGGTTGTGATGGCTCCGAAGGTCATCAACTTCCAGAAGGAAAACGATCAGCCGGTTCTGCTGCCCAAGGATTCCTTTGACGAGCAGGCCATCCAGAATGCAGCACACATTGCTCAGGTGGAGGGAAATCACCTGCGCCTGACCCGCCCGGTTGTTCTGGGCGTCGGCACTGCGGCTGACGAGCGCTGCGAAGGTTGCCACACGGGCATGATGGAAATCGAAAAGGGCGAGGTCATGGGCGCCTACAGTGCCGCCGTCGATCTCGGGCCTGAAATAGCAGCCTGGAAAGCGCGTCTGTGGACCCGTATCCTGACCGGCGTCGTCATGCTGGTTCTCACCCTCGGCTTCATCATGCTCATGCTGCGCTTGACCGCGCTGAAGCCGCTCCGTCACCTGGCCGCTGTCACCGGCAAGCTGGCTGAGGGCAATGTCGATGTTGCAACCGGCATGGAAGGCCGCCGCGACGAAATCGGCTCCTTGGCCCGCGCGCTGGAAATCTTCAGAAAAGCCGTCATCAGCAACAAACGTCTGGAGGCGGAAACCGAAGAACACCGCAAGCAGGCCGAAGCCAACCGCATCGCAGCCCAACAGCGCGCCGAAGCGGAAGCAGCCGAAAAACTGCGTGTTGCGACGGCCGGTCTCGCCAGCGGCATGAAGCGCCTTGCCTCCGGCGATTTGTCGTTCCAGATCGAAGAAAAGTTTGCGCCCGAATTCGAGGAGTTGCGTCAGGACTTCAACGCCTCGATCGAGCAGCTTGGCTCTGCGCTCCAGTCCATCAGCCGCACCGCAGTCGCCATCGACCGCGATTCCAGCGAAATCGCCACCGGCGTCGATGAACTCTCCAAGCGCACGGAAGATCAGGCCAGTTCTCTGGAACAGACAACCGTGGCTTTGGGGCAGATCACCGCCAATGTTCAAAGTTCGGCAACGCGCGTGATCGACACCCAGTCAATCGCGGCCGAGGCCAATGACAGTGCAGTGAAATCGCGGTCCGTCGTCTCCAACGCGGAAACATCCATGGAGCGCATTCAGGAATCCTCCGGCAAGATCGCCAGCATTATTGGTCTGATCGACGAAATCGCTTTCCAGACCAACCTCCTGGCCCTGAATGCCGGCGTTGAAGCCGCCCGCGCCGGTGATGCCGGCAAGGGCTTTGCGGTCGTGGCACAGGAAGTGCGTGCGCTTGCAGGCCGCTCGGCGGAAGCTGCCAAGGAAATCCGTGAGCTCATCGACAATTCCACCCACGAAATCGAGGGCGGCGTGCGCCATGTGCGCGAGGCCGGCGATGCGCTGACCAAGATTGCAGAACTCATTGCCTCGATCCACGAACACATGGATGCAATTACCGCCTCCTCCAAGGAGCAGTCCACCGGCATCGGTGAGGTGAACCGCGCTGCAGCAACGCTCGATCATGTCACTCAACAGAACGTCACCATGGTCGAAAAGGCCTCCGCCTCCAGCGCAAGCCTTGCAGAGGAAGCAGCCCTTCTGCGCGAAATGGTTGCCCGCTTCAAGCTGGCTGAGTCGGTGTCAGCGTCTGCGCGCGACCGCGCAGCCTGATTGGGATCACTTCATAACCGGGTCAGAACATGGTAGCTGTCGGCCCGGGATGATGTGAGCGGCGGGTTTGCCGCTACCCATGGGAGACACGCATGAAGAAGGCCGCATTCGCAACCATCTTGACCCTGCTTGCAGGAACGGCAGCCGCCAACGACACGATGGCCGAACTCAAGACCGGCGGCCTTGCCTTCATCACCACGCAAGACATTTCCATGGAGAGCGAACACCTCACCATCAGCCCCGAATTCGTGGATGTTCAATATCGTTTCCACAACAGCGCCGATCACGACATCGAAGCGCTTGTTGCCTTCCCGATGCCCGATATTACCGGCAGTGTCGATTTCATGACCGCGGTGCCGGACGATGCCGCCGACAATTTTCTCGACTTTACCGTCACCCAGGACGGCGTGGCCATCGAACCCAATCTGCAGCAGCAGGCCATCGTCGAAGGCGTAGATTTCACCAATCTCTTGAAAGAGCACGCAGTTCCCCTGACGCCGGTGGCCAACAAGACGATGGATGTGCTTGAGGCTCTGCCCAAAGATGTTCTCGATGAATGGGCACTCCTCGGTCTCATTTACATCGACGAATTTGATGCCGGCAACGGCTGGGAGCGCCACCCAAAGCCGCTATGGACCCTGAAATCGGTCTATTGGTGGAAAGCCAAATATCCTGCCGGGGCAGACACATCCGTCCATCACCGCTATCGCACAAGCCTTGGCGAGACCGTCTCCGTCACCTATCTCGACGATGGCAAGCCGCAAGGCGAGCGCTATGACGATTACGTCAAGCGTTACTGTATCGACGAGAGTTTCGTGAGGGTCGCCCAAAAGAATCGCGAGGCGGAAATGAATGGAATGCCGCTCTACACCGAGGCCTGGATTTCCTACATCCTGACGACGGGCGCCAATTGGTCAGGGCCGATCAAATCCTTCACCCTGACCCTCGACAAGGGCGACCCGAAAAACCTCATCAGCTTTTGTGGCGACGGCGTGAAGAAGACCGGCCCGACGACATTCGAGATGCATCTGACGGATTTCTATCCGCAGAAGGATCTCGACATACTGCTCTTGAAACGCTTCAATCCGTAAGGATTCAGCCGGCCGAACCAAGCCCCGCACTCGACTGACCGAGAGCTGCAAACACGGTTTTGACGATGCCGTGCCGGTCGAGACCAGCCCGCGCATACATCGCCTCCGGCTTGGCATGATCGAGCCACAGGTCGGGCAGCGCCATGGGGCGGACCTTGAGCCCGCCGTCCAGCAGGCCTTCACGGGCCAGGAAATTCAGCACATGCGATGAAAAGCCGCCGATTGCGCCTTCTTCGATCGTGATCAGCACTTCATGCTCATGCGCAAGACGGCGAATGAGGTCTTCATCGAGCGGCTTGGCAAAACGCGCATCCGCAACGGTGGTCGAAAGGCCCGCAGCCTCCAAATCTTCAGCCGCAGCCACGCATTCGGCAAGCCGGGTGCCGAAGGACAGGAGCGCAACCTTGGTGCCTTCCCGGATGATGCGGCCCTTGCCGATTTGAAGAATCTCTCCACGCTCGGGCATTTCCACGCCCACGCCTTCCCCGCGCGGATAACGGAACGAAATCGGGCCTTCGTCATATTCAACGGCGGTGCGCACCATGTGTTTGAGCTCCGCCTCATCGGCAGCTGCCATCACCACAAAGCCGGGCAGGGCGGCGAGATAGCCGGTGTCGAACGAACCCGCGTGCGTCGGCCCGTCCGCCCCCACAAGACCGGCACGGTCGATGGGAAAGCGCACCGGCAATTTCTGGATGGCGACATCGTGCACGACCTGATCATAGGCCCGCTGCAGGAAGGTGGAATAGATCGCCGCAAACGGCTTCAAACCTTCTGTTGCCAGCCCCGCAGCAAAGGTCACCGCATGCTGTTCTGCAATGCCGACATCGAATGTGCGGGCGGGAAATTCGCTCGCAAACTTGTCGACGCCTGTGCCACCCGGCATGGCCGCGGTAATCGCCACAATTCTTTCGTCGAGTCGGCCTTCCTGCACCAGCGTTTCGCCGAAGACAGACGTATAGCTCGGTGCGTTCGGTTTGGCCTTGGCCTGCGCGCCGGTGATGACGTCGAACTTGTTGACACCATGATATTTGTCGGCGGCCTTTTCAGCCGGTTCGTAACCCTTGCCCTTTTGCGTCACCACATGGATCAGCACCGGCCCTTCCGCATTGTCGCGCACATTGCGCAAAACGGGCAGAAGATGCTCGAAGGAATGACCGTCAATCGGCCCAACGTGATAAAAGCCCAGCTCCTCGAACATGGTGCCGCCGGTCACATAACCGCGGGCATGCTCCACAGCACGGGTAATCGCCCGGTCCACCTTCTTGCCGAGATAGGCTGTCAGTTTCTTGCCGAATTCGCGAATGCCCATATAGGTGCGGCCAGAGGCTAGGCGTGCCAGATAGGCGCTCATGGCACCGGTCGGCGGGGCAATCGACATATCATTGTCGTTGAGGATCACGATGAGGCGCGCATCAAGCGCACCGGCATTGTTCAACGCTTCGAATGCCATGCCCGCAGACATGGCACCGTCGCCGATAACCGCGATCACCTTGCGCCCGTCATGCTTGAGTTCGGAGGCCACCGCCATGCCGAGACCGGCGGAAATGGAGGTCGAAGAGTGACCCGCGCCAAACGGGTCGTATTCGCTTTCAGTGCGTTTGGTAAAACCGGAAAGTCCGTCTTCCTGGCGAATGGTCCGGATGCGATCGCGCCGCCCGGTCAGGATCTTGTGCGGATAACACTGATGGCCGACATCAAAGATCAGCCGGTCGTCTGGCGTGTCGAAAACCTTGTGAATGGCAATCGTCAATTCAACAACGCCAAGCCCCGCGCCCAGGTGACCGCCGGTCTGGGAGACCGCATCGATCATTTCTGCGCGCACCTCTTTGGCGAGGGCTGGCAGTTCCTTGTCCTCGATCTTTTTCAGGTCGGCAGGCGATAAAACCTGATCCAAAAGCGGTGTTGCTGGGCGTTGAGTCAATCTGGAAACCTTTTCAGGCAATAAACCAGTGACGGGGCATACTGTCAAAATCTAATTGGGGCAATGCGCGAATGCCGCTCATGGCGAAAAATACCATCAACCCTCCGGCAGCGGGATGAAATCCTCCTCATCGCCCGGCACAATGTCGAACTTGCCCGTACGCCATTCCTCCTTGGCCTGCTCGATCCGCTCTTTCGATGAAGAGACGAAATTCCACCAGATATAACGTTGGGAATCCATCGCATCGCCACCGAAGAACATCAGATGCGTTGCTTCTCTTCCCGCAGTGAACTCCACCGGAACCCCAGCCTTGAGCACCAGAAGCTGATCGGGCTCATACCATGTGCCGCCGGCCGTCACCCCGCCTTCGAGCACATAGACCGCGCGCTCTTCCCACTCGGGCTTCATCTGGAATGTGGCGCCCGGCTGCAGCCGGATATCGAGATAAAGCGTCTCGGTCGGCAGATTGACCGGCGAGCGCATGCCTTCCATATTGCCAATGATCAGCCGACCATTGACGCCGGAGGCTTCGAACTGCGGCATCTCTCCCCGGTCGATATGAGAGAATTTCGGATCGATTTCCTCCATCCCGTCCGGCAGCGCCAGCCAGGTCTGCAGGCCGGAAATCGAATGTTCCTTGCCTGCGAGATTTTCTGGGCTGCGCTCGGAATGCACAATGCCGCGTCCCGCCGTCATCAGGTTTACATCGCCCGGCTCGATCACCATTTCGACACCCAGGCTGTCACGGTGCTTGATCTGGCCGTCAAAAAGATAGGTCACGGTGGAAAGCCCGATATGCGGGTGCGGGCGCACTTCCATGGCCTGGCCCGCGCGCAGAAGGGCAGGTCCCATCCGGTCGAAAAAGATAAACGGCCCCACCAGCCTGCGCCGCGCCGAAGGCAGCGCTCGGCGAACCTCCATGGAGCCGATATCGCTGGTGCGCGGAATAATCAGCTGCTCAATTGCATCAACCTCGGCGGAATTGCCAAGCGTGGGATCATTACCGGGGAAAAAGGACATGGTCTTCAATGCTCCTGTTTCGATCAATTTAGATGATGGCCCAATGAATGCCAATGTTTGCCTGTGGTGACAGTGTGTCTTCGCAGAAGGGCGTTTGGTTGGACCGTGTTACGCCATCGCAGTTCATATTCAGCACCTCAACCCCGGCAAGCTTTCCGCTTCCGGGTTTCGCAGCATTTCTTGCTGGGACTCGCTGATCTTTCTCGGCGTTTCGCCTCGAAAGGCGTCCCGGATGGGTGCCCTCCTGACAGGGAAGGCGGATGGGGCGTTTTGTGCGCCACATTGTATTTTAGTTATGATGCGCACAAAGCGCCCCGCTTTCGGCAGTTGATCCCGTGACGTCCGCATCTCTGCCCATGTTGCCATTTGCGACTTCATGGTTGCGTGGACTTCGCAAAGCCGCCCACGTTTGACGTGGTCAAACGTGGATAA
Organism: Rhizobium sp. L1K21; assembly: GCF_024055895.1. Lineage (GTDB taxonomy): Bacteria > Pseudomonadota > Alphaproteobacteria > Rhizobiales > Rhizobiaceae > Ensifer_A. The sequence goes on along the minus strand of NZ_JAMXLE010000001.1, from coordinate 2,408,463 downwards.
GCGGCTTTGCCTTTTTGGTGGCGCATGTGCCTTTCGCCCTGCAAAGCAGGAGGACATGCGCGCACACCGAGGGCCGTTTGGTGTGAACCCATTAGGCCCGACCCAAGGGGATGCATGTCTCACGGACCCAATGGCGAAGGTTCACGTCTTCCCTCCACCACCAGAACCGATCCCGCTCGCCACAGCGCCCTGTGGTGTATCCGTGCGGGACGGGGGTATTATGAGCATGTGGTGAGAGGGCGGGGATGAAAAAATAGTTATGCGATTGATTTTGCTTGTCTGAGGGCTGCGTTTATCCCCGTTTTGGCGGGGGCGCGTGATGACCAGCCCTCACCCTGAGGAGGCCGAAGGCCGTCTCGAAGGGCGAGGGCGGGTTGTTGCACGATAGGGGCCAGCCTGACCCTTCGAGGGTCGCTTCGCTCCCACCTTGAGGCATGAGGCTGGAGGATGGCCGGTGCTCAATGCAGGCCTCCCTTTGAGAGCTTGTTGCCTAACGTCACAATCCGTGACAGCCTAAAATTTGTATTTGGGGGCATGCAATGGAAGTCACGGTTTATATTCTGCGCTGCCGGGATGGGTCCTATTACACTGGCCTCACCAAACAGAATATCGAGGCGCGGCTTTGGGAGCATAATGAAGGTATCTACCAAGGCTACACCTTCAAACGCCGCCCGGTGGAACTGGTTTTCATGGAAGTCTACGACCGCATCATCGACGCTATTGCGCGGGAGCGACAGATCAAAGGCTGGAACCAGCGCAAGAAGGAAGCGTTGATTGCGCTGAATTATGAAGGGCTGCCGGATTTGTCGCGGCGTGGGCCGGTGGGAACGTCTGAGTAGCCCTCATCCTGAGTTGGCAGCTTTGCACCGACCTCATCCTGAGGAGGCCGAAGGCCGTCTCGAAGGATCGAAGCACGGGGATGCGTGGTTGGAAGTGTATGGGGCCAGCCTCGCCCTTCGAGGCCTCCGCTTGCGCTCCGGCGCCTCAGGATGAGGCTGGGACACCCCCCGCTCAGCCCTTCACCCCTCGTCGAGCGGTTCGGTGCCTTGTGGCTTTCCGGCGCGGTCGAGGCGGATTTTTTCGATGCGGGTTTCGGCGGCGGAAAGGAGCGTTTCGCAATGCTTTTTCAACGCCTCGCCGCGTTCGTAGATGGCAATCGACTGGTCGAGCGCAACATCGCCGCGCTCCAGCCGGGCAACGATATTTTCAAGCTCTGCCACGGCCTGCTCAAAGGAGAGTTCTTTCACCTCAGCGGGTTTTGCAGTCTCGGTCATCGTCATCCCTTCATCAGTCGCATTATGTGTTGGCCTGCCGATTCGGCGAGGCCCTCCAGATCATAACCGCCTTCCAAGAGGCTGACGACCCGGTTATTGGCGTGCTTTCCTGCAATATCCAGAAGTTTTCCCGTTGCCCAGTCGAAATCGCTGCCGGTCAAGTTGATCTGCGCCAACGGATCGCGGTGGTGGGCATCGAAACCGGCGGATATGATGATGAAATCCGGCGCGAAATCACGAAGTGCCGGCAAGACGCGCGAATGGAACGCCTCGCGGAAGTGATCCGAGCCGACATTGGGCGACAGCGGCGCGTTGACAATATTGCCGACGCCCACTTCTTCCTTTGCACCTGTGCCGGGATAAAGCGGCATCTGGTGCGTCGAACAGTAAAGAACGCTGGGATCGGTCTCGAAAATATCCTGCGTGCCATTGCCGTGATGCACGTCCCAATCGACGATGGCCACGCGCTCAACGCCGTGCTTCTGCTGCGCATGGCGGGCGGCAATCGCGGCATTGTTGAAAAAGCAAAAGCCCATGGCCTTCATCTTTTCGGCATGGTGGCCCGGTGGGCGGGCCGCGACGAAAGCATTGTCATGCGTGCCGGCCATCACATCGTCTACGGCCGCCAGCGCACCGCCAATGGCGGTAAAGGCGGCCTGCAGGCTTTTCACGCTGGCATAGGTATCGGATTCGACCTGCAGAATGCGATCATCCTCGTCCGGCATGGCACGCATGACGGCAAAGAGATGTTCTTCCGGATGGGCCAGAAGAACGGCATCTTCATTGGCCTGCGGCGCCTGCTTGCGGTCCAGCGGCGCAAAGCTTGCGTGTTCAAGCGCCAGGTTGAGCGCCCTGAGGCGATCCGGCCGCTCGGGGTGACCGGGTGGAACCTGATGTTCAAGAAAGATGGAATGTTCGTAAAGCCGTGTTGTCATGGCCGCACGCTAACGCCTCTCTTGAGGCAGGTCCACGGCAAATTGAGATCAAGCGCCAAAATCCGAAGCAGTGTTTCAACTGCAAACGGAAAGGCCCGGCAGGGTCGCTGCCGGGCCTGAATGGAACACAGATATCGCCGGATTAATGCGCGCGCTGCGGCAGAAGCGGATAGCCTGCGAGAACGGCGCGTGCAGCCAGCGTTGCGATCACGGCTTTGATAATGTCGCCCGGAATGAAGGCGAGATTGCCATAAAGCGCGGTCATGACGGGCGTGCCGGTGGAAAAGCAAAGCCATGCAATGCCGAGAGCATAAACCACGCCGATGCCGCCAATGATGCTGGCGACGAAGAAGCCGGTGAACTGCAGCACTTCCTTCTGGCCCTCGCGCACCATGCGCTCGGCAATAAGGCCGACGACATAGGTGCCGACGATCCAGCCCGCGATATAGCCACCGGTCGGGCCGATCAACACATCCAGGCCACCACGGCCACCGGAGAGAACCGGCAGGCCGATAGCCACCATCAGCACGACCAGCACATAGGCGAGCGCGCCGCGCTTTGCCCCGATAATGCAACCGGCCAGCATCACGCCCATGGACTGCGCCGTGATGGGTACGGGAATGAAGGAAATGGTGACCGGCGGAATGAAGCCGAGCACAACGATGATGGCCGCAAAAAGCGCAATCAGAACGATATCTTTGGTGGTCATGCGGTGTCCTCTCCTTTTGTTGGGATATCAATGCGCGCGCAAGCCGCGTGCATCAATGGCATCTGCAATCGTATCGGCATCCTTGAGCGCCATGATGATCAGCGGGCCAATGATGCGCGCCGTTTTGACCGGCAGGCCGCGGGCCTGATGGGCTTCCTTGAGCGCGTTGTAATGGTTGAATATCTCCGGCACGAAACGCAGAACCAGCCCGAAAGCCAGGCTGACATCATCGGCCCTCACGAGCCCCAGCCGCTCAAAGGGGCGCAACAGTTCGCTCACCGCCTCCATGAACGCGGCAATGGTCGTCGTGGCCGTAATCGATGCGGCCAGAAAGAGAATGGCAAGCAGCCGAAGCGTCGAGATGGTGGCCTCCTCGATCCCCAGCACATAGGCATTGACGAGCGCCAGTATGGTGATGGTGATGAGGATCGGACGAAGGCGGATTTCAGCCTCGCGCCAGGGCATGCCGAGCGTGGCATAAATCGTCAGCGTGATGAGAGCTGCGGCGGCCAGAACGACAGGCTGTGCAAAGATATAGAGCCCGATTGTCGTTAGAAGCAGGATGACAAGCTTGGTCTTCACGCCCAGGCGGTGGAGAGGCGTATTGCCTTCGATATAGAGGCTTTTCAACATGTGGCGACCGCCTCATAGTGGGCAATGGCCGAAGCCGGTGCGCCGTCGAAAACGATTCGGCCCTGATCAAACACCAGCACACGGTCGAAATTCGCGAGAAGGCCGAGATCGTGGCTGATGACGACGGCCGATTCCTCAAGTCCCAAAATCGCCTCGACCACCCGCTTGCGGTTCCTGATATCGAGCTGATTGACCGGCTCGTCGAAAATGAGGATTTCCGGGCCGGTGACGGCAACACTGGCAATGGCGGCCAGTTGCAGCTCTCCGCCGGAAAGCTCGTGGACACGCCGGTTGGCAAGATTTTCAATGCCGAACCGCTCAAGAATGGTCTTGATCCGCATGTCCAGATCATCGCCCTTGATGCCGCGCTGTTTCAATCCGAAAGCCAGATCTTCGCGCACAACCGGCATGATGAGCTGGTGCTGTGGATTTTGAAAGATAAAGCCGGCGAGCGCCAGAACAGCTTTGGCATCATCCTTTGTATCAAGACCGTTGACGGTGACATTGCCATTGGTCGGCTTCACCAGTCCATTGATCAGTTTTGCGAAAGTGGTCTTGCCCGAACCATTGAGGCCGATTATTCCGATACGCCGTTCCTCCAGTGTGAGAGAAAAGGGGTGCAGGGCGACACGCTCGCCAAAACGCACGCTGACATCGGAAAAACGGATATTCAAATTCAAACTGTCTCCGGCCTAACGCTGGCTCTATAGAGGATTAGCTGAGAGATGGAAACGGAATTTGCGGCGCAAACAGGTGCAAACGCGCCGGGGACGATCCGGCTCAGGGGCCATCATTTCCTCTGCCTGCTGACCTATAAGGGGCTTGGCTACACACCGGCCTTTGTGAAAAATCTTTCAAGAATTGCGCAGGCCATCAACGACGGTACACCTGTTATGCTCGCGCAAGGGCCAGACGATATCTGCAATGGACTATCGCTTGAGGACAGATTGCGCTGCGGTCACGATTGCGAAAAGGAAAGCGTCTATCGGCGCGACGCCCAAGCGATTGCGGCAACTGCACCGCTTCTCGATCTGAACATGAACGCGCCCTTCATCCTGACCGCCAACGCCGTGAAAACACTGCGTGCGGCCTTTGCGAGCGGTCAAACACGCGCTGGCTGCGTTGGCTGTCCGTGGGTGCAGACCTGCGATAACATTGCAGCAGATGGTTTCGCTGGCACCATCCTCCTTCCAGCTGATACGGAATGAAAAGCCCTGGAAAAGTGGGCTGACGCCGCAGCCGGAATATGAGATGCACCCACTATATTCATAGGAGCGTCGGGACTTTCGTCACTTGGTCAGAGAGTTGGCGTCTTGCAAAACGAACAACACTGTTCGACTCCTTCCGCGAGAGCTTTTCGAATTTTGGCGGCAAATTTGTCTCGATTGTTTGCTGCAAGGTAAGTCTTCCGCACCCGACGTATTAAAGCACCTTAGACCTGAGGCGAGGTGCCTAGTGTCCGAAACAGTTCTGCACACGAAACCAGTCGCCAAGAAAGCGATAAACGTCAGAAATCGCTTTATCTGAAGAGCTTTCGTAGAAGCGACCAAAAAGAAAAGGTGGTCTTGTTGTAAATCTTCTGCTTCATGGCCCGTTTAGGGTTGGTCACGGTGCTGATTGTGGATTTAGCTTTGCGAATCTCCTTTGGGACAAGCGTGCGCGTCTTGGCGCTTAAGATACGCTTGGGTGAAGTTCTGGCGGAAATCGAGCGCTTGATGCTCGGCTTCCTCATTCTGAATTTCATCGCTAAACCCTCAATCCAAGTGCCTGCATCGGTTTTGCAAAATGGCAGCAGCAAGACGCGCCGTGTTATTAGCTAGTCTCTATAAAGCTAATTATCACAGGCATGGCCTCAACACTACTATGTGTTGCAGGCAAGTAGCCTCCCTAATATTGAAGGAAAAAGGCTAACGCGCGAGGGGAAGTGGCGGCGCGAGATTGTCTAAAAAGTGTGGTCAATACTCAAACAGCTCTTGAGCTCGCATGTCCAACAAGAATCCACCGGTGATACTTTTGCCCGTAGGTACTGGTCAGAGTCGATATGGAGAGACTTGAAACCGTCGGTTTTATTCCCTATCATACATATAAGGTTTGCGCCCAAGCCTCCTCCCCTCAATGGGAAAGCATTTAGCATGCAGGGTATGAACTTGAGTTTTTTCTGTTCGAGCACTCACATAAGGGGGGATTGTGTTCATAGCTCGCAATAGGAGAACCTCAAATGGACCTATCTGCCCCTATCAATGAACTTAAACGCAAGGCTAAGCTTCTTCGCCGTGAAAGTGGCATGCCACATAACCAAGCCTTGGACCGCATTGCTAAAGATGAAGGGTATTCAAGCTGGAGTATTCTGATCCGCAAATACCAAGATCAGAAGCCCAAGCCAGTTCAGAAACTAAGACGCGGCTACCTCATCAAAAGTCTGCCATTCGATTCCGACTATCGAAATGAAGCGATAGAACTAGCCAACTCGACCTTTGAAGTCGTCATTCGGCGAATTGAACCTAATAATCCACAGCTAACGAGAAAACTTTGGAATGCGGCTGACTACATCGATAATCACCATCTGCATGACCATATGTTACCTATTGACAGCGAATATGCACTTTCGCTAATCGAGGCAGTCTTAGTGCATTACGTGATCAATTTAGCAATGAAAGCCGATAACATGGCCTCTAAAAATGGGTGATGCAAACTACATTGGGGGGCAGCGGCTCCCCAATGGTTAGTTCTAATTAAAGCCGAAGAAGTAAAAAAGCCAGAACCACCCTGAATAGTCCATCTTGGAATTTTCTCATCGTATTACCTTGTCTACGACTGCACAAATACTTGAACATATCATGAACATGTGCAGGATGGGTTCATGGCGATTCCGATTTCAAACACGGCCGCGCGGCGGATATTTCTGGCCAAACAGGGCCTGAGTGCGGACCCGTCGCGTAAACAGACGCGGCAGGGACTTCTCGACCTCATACACGGGATCGGTTTTGTCCAGGTGGACAGTATCCAGACGGTCAACCGGGCGCATGAGCAAATACTCTTTTCGCGCAACCAGACATTCAACCGTGCGCACCTGCGTGCGCTTCTGGAAGAGGAGCGGGGGCTTTTCGAGCATTGGACGCATGATGCTTCCATTATCCCGACCGCATTCTATCCCTATTGGAAACACCGTTTCCGCCGCAAGGAAGAGGTTTTGCGCGCACGCTGGGCCAAATGGCATGGCGAGGGTTTCGATAAATCCTTTGCGGAAACCTTTGCCCATATTGCCGAGCACGGCGAGGTGCTGGCCCGGGAGCTGAAAAACGCCGATCATAAATCCGGCGGCTGGTGGGAATGGCATCCGTCCAAGACGGCGCTCGAATTTTTCTGGCACACGGGCAAGCTTGCCATTTCCCGGCGCGAAGGTTTTCAGAAAGTCTATGACCTTTCCGAACGGGTCATTCCCGAACATCACCTCAGCGCCGAAATTGACCACGATGCCTTTGTCGACTGGGCCTGTCGCAGCGCGCTGGAACGGTTGGGGTTTGCCACCCATGGCGAAATGGCAGCCTTCTGGGATATCATCACACCGGAAGAGGCAAAGGCCTGGGTTTTGGAAAACCGGGCCGAGCTTCAAGAGGTGGAGATTACGCCTGCCGATGGCGGAAAGCCACGGGCGTCGTTTGTGCTGGCAGACTTCAAGCCGGATGCCGATATCTGGCCTGAGCCGCCGGGGCGCATTCGTGTGCTCAGCCCGTTCGATCCGCTGCTGCGCGACAGAAACCGGGCTGAGCGCCTGTTTGGTTTTCGCTATCGAATCGAGGTCTTTGTGCCGGAAGCCAAACGGGAATATGGCTATTATGTCTTTCCGCTTCTGGAGGGCGATCGCCTGATCGGACGCATCGACATGAAGGCGGACCGCAAGGCCAATGTTTTGAACGTGACGAAGCTCTGGCTGGAGCCAGGCGTCAAGGCTTCTGGTGGCCGTTTGGCCAAGCTGGAGGCTGAGCTTGCGCGCGTTGCGCGCTTTGCAGGCGTTGCCGATATTGTCTTTGTTTCGGGCTGGCGTGACGAATAGCTTTTCCTATATTGAATGAAATTATGTTCCAGGCGGTTTGGCTTTCGCGCTGACAACCGCTACATGAAAAGACATGGTGTTTTTAAACCCGCCAAGGCATGTTTTGAAGAAGGGCGAAGCAATTGAGCAAACCAGTCGTCGGTATTATCGGGAATGCGCTGAAGGTTGAAAATCGCTTTTCTGTCCAGATGGCGGGTGAAAACAACATGCGCGCCGTATTCGACACGATTGGCGCGCTGCCGCTGATTTTTGCCGGAAGCCCCGAGCTCACGAACATCGACGATCTTCTGGACGCAGTGGATGGTATTCTGCTCACCGGCGCCCGCGCCAATGTCCATCCGAGGCGCTTCGGTGCGGAGCCGGATGAACGCTATGAACCCTATGACGAGGCGCGCGATGCCGTTGCATTGCCTCTGGTGGATGCCTGCGTGGAGCGCGGCGTTCCCCTGTTTGGCATTTGCCGTGGATTTCAGGAAATTGCCGTTGCGGGCGGCTGTACCCTGCACCCGGAAATCCGTGACCTGCCGGGCCGCATGAACCATCGCATGCCGCGGCTGGAAAATGGCGAAATCCATCCCGATCCGGAGGTGGTCTTTGCCGATCGCCATGAGGTCAGGTTCACCGAAGGCAGTGTTTTCACAGAGATATTCGGCCGCAGCACAATCCGAGTGAACTCATTGCACGGGCAAGGCATTCTGGACCTTGGCTCCGATATCTCCGTTGAAGGCGTGGCAGAAGATGGCACCATGGAAGCCATCCGCCACAAGCGGGCAAAAGGTTTTGCCCTCGGGGTGCAATGGCACGCCGAATATGACCCGCAGACCAATCCGGTTAACGGTGCAATATTTCGCGCATTCGGAAATGCTGTTCAGAATCATAAAGATACAAGAAAAAAGTAGTGCTTTTCGGTAAAGTTATTGAGAGTAAATTCAATTTGGAAATTATGAGTCGTTGTTATGTTTGTCATTAACCATTTCAAAGCTAAGTTGTATTGATTTATTACACACCCAATATAAAAGCCCCTAAATATGACTATATAGGAAGCGTTAGTCTCGAGTTTACCATCTGGTAATCAGGATGATTTAGGTTGCTCTCAAATAGGAGTAACTGAAATATGCGAATATCAGCTCTAGCTATGACCCTAGCTCTTGTGGCCGGAAGCGCCCACGCGGAGCCTCCGAAGCCGGATTTCAAGGCTCTCGTAACGCCTTCAGTGCTGAACGACATTCGCGGCTGGATCGATACGGAGATCGTCCGTCTGTCGGTCAGCTCGCAGAACAATCGCCTGCACAAACTTGAGCAGGCAAAGATTGATGCACTGGACAAACAGTGGCGTGCCGAGCGCGAAGCCGACGACAAGCCGTTGATTGCAGCCACCTTGTCCAATCCTCTTTCGAATTATCTCATCCGCATGCAGGGCCGATCAGTCGGTCTTTATGTCGAAATTTTCGTCATGGACCAGAACGGGCTGAACGTGGGCCAGAGCTCCGTTACCAGCGACTTCTGGCAGGGCGACGAAGACAAGTTCCAGAAAACCTTCGATGTGGGTTCTGACGCCGTGTTTGTCGACGAGCCCGAATGGGACGAGGACAACAAGATCTGGCGCGGTCAGGTGAGCTTCACGATCAACGACGAGAACAAGACAAACAAGCTGGGCGCGGTGACGGTCGAGCTGAACATCACCGAGCTGCAGCGCCGCACAGGCTATGGAAGCTGATTTTCCCCAATTTGCTGAGTTCAAAGCCGCCACACCCTACATTTACGGCTTTTGACTTTGCGCCTGAGGATCAGCGGAACGAGGAAGAATTGAGGCTATCATGCTGAAAAATCTATCAGTTAACATCAAGGGGCTCGTGGCCTTCGGCGTTCTGTCGGTCACCGCCATCGGTGCGAGCGTCTATATTTACGCGCTTTCTACGACGGCAGCACGGATTGCCGAAGACAATCTGGCCATTTCGCGCACGCTTAATGAGGCCGAGGCGCTTCAGAGCGACGTGACGGAGGCAAACCTTGCCTTCAAGAACTTCATTTTGACCGGCAACCGTGACTTTGTTGCCGACTTCGAAACTTACGATGGCAAAGTGGATAGTGACGCCGAGACGTTTGGCAAAAGTCTTGCCGAGATCGCCCCTTCTGAGGTCGACAACCTGAACGCCGCCATCAGCGAGCTGCAAACCTGGCGCAAAGATGTCGTCAACCGTCAGATCAAGCTGATGCGCGATCCAATGACGGTGGAACTGGCCCGCGCAATCGAGCTGACGGGCGACGGCCGCCGCCTGCTCGGAGCCTTTTCTGAAAACTTGGGCCTCGTGAAGGAAACGCTCAACAAGCAGGTGGCCATCGCATCCGCAGCGCAGAAATCAGCACTTTCCATGGTTGAACTGGTGAGCCTTGCAACGGCGATTGTCGTTGGCCTGCTGGCTGCCCTTCTCGCCTATGCAAACTTCGCCATGGTGTCGCGCCCGCTCTCCAGGCTCGCGGATGTGACAGCAAAGCTCGCAAATGGCGATTTGAATGTTCAGATCGACAAGGGCGGCAAGGACGAAATCGGCCAGATGGCCGCATCCATGGAAATCTTCCGTGAGGCTGCCGTTGCCAACAAGCGCCTGGAGGCAGAAGCAGAAGAAAACCGCAAGCGCGCCGAAGCCGATCGCATCGCCGATCAGCAAAAAGCCGAAGCCGATGCCGCCGAACGTCTCAGGATTGCCACATCCGGTCTCGCAGCCGGGCTGAACCGCCTTGCAGCCGGCGACCTCTCCGTCGAGCTCAACGAAGCCTTCGCCGCTGACTTCGAACAGTTGCGGCATGACTTCAACACGTCAGTCAAGCAGCTCGGCAGCACGCTTTCTTCCATCATGAACAGCGTGAATACGATGGAAAGCGGTACCCGCGAAATCGCAGGCAGCGCCGACGATCTTTCCAAACGCACGGAGACACAGGCAGCCTCCATTGAACAGACTGCCGCTGCCGTTGAAGAGATCACATCCAACGTGGTCAGCTCCACCAAGCGCGTGGAAAAAGCCCGTGAGGTTGCCTCTCAGGCCAACACGTCTGCAACCAAGTCTGCGGAAATCGTCATCCGCGCTGAAGACGCAATGCGCAAGATCGAGGAAAGCTCCGGTCAGATTTCCAACATCATCGGTGTGATTGACCAGATCGCCTTCCAGACCAACCTTCTGGCCCTGAATGCGGGCGTTGAAGCTGCCCGCGCCGGTGATGCCGGCAAGGGTTTTGCCGTTGTCGCCCAGGAAGTGCGTGAACTGGCGCAACGTTCCGCCCAGGCAGCACAGGAGATCAAGTCGCTGATCGAGAATTCTTCCAACGAAGTCTCCAACGGCGTGAACATGGTGCGTGAAACCAGCGAGGCGCTGAACACGATCGGCAGCTTTATCACCGAAATGAACGAGCACATGGAATCCATCGCCGTCTCGGTGAAGGAACAGTCGCTCGGACTTACCGAAGTCAACCAGGCTGTCAACGCGATGGATCAGATGACCCAGCAGAACGCGGCCATGGTGGAAGAGGCCAATGCGGCAACCGCCGGCCTTGCTTCGGAAGCCTCCAACCTGCGCGAACTTATCGGCCAGTTTACACTCGCCGGCGGGGCGACAGCGCAGTCGACAGCGCTGCGTCAGACTGCACGCGCCATGGCCAGCGAGCCAAGCGCTGCATCAAGAACCTCCGCTGCGCCGGCCAAGGTGGCCAATGGCGGCTGGGAAGAGTTCTAGAGCGGTTCCGCTTCTGGCGTGAGCGAAAAAATCTAGACTGTTTCAGTCAAAAACTGAAACAGTCTGGGAAACCAGTCGGATCATGAAATGAAACGGCCCGCCTGAGAGCGGGCCGTTTGCTATACGGGGTTTGGCTCAATATTATCGCCCGACACTCTAACCCTTGATCGTCTCCGTGATCTGGATCCCAAAGCCCTCGAGCCCCACATAGTGGCGCTCGCGTGTGGTCAGGAGCTTGATGGAGTTGACACCGAGATCACGCAGAATCTGCGCGCCAAGGCCGATTTCCAGCCATTCGTTTTCGCGTTCCTGCGCTTCTGCATGCCCTTCACGGCTGTGGCCGAGCTTGCGGCCCGTCTCGTGATGTCCAACGCCGACGGAACCCTCGCGCAGGTAAACGATGACGCCGCGTCCCATCTCTGCAATGGTTTTCATGTAGCGGTTGACGGGTGAACCCGCACCGAACACGTCGTCCGTCACATTCTCCGGATGCAGCCGCACCGGAATCTCTTCGCCGTCGCGAATGTCGCCGAAAACGATGGCAAGGTGCTGCATCGGGTCCCAGGGCAGCGAATAGGCAAAGGCCTTGGCTGGCCCATATGGCGTTTGGATGGACGATTCGGAGATGAACTCAATCAGCTTTTCCTTGCGCTGGCGATGCGCAATCAGGTCGGCAACGGAAACCTGCTTCAAGCCGTGTTCGACAGCAAATGCGCTGACCTGCGGCCCGCGCATCACCGTGCCGTCATCGTTGACGAGTTCGCAGATCACGCCAACCGGCGGCAGACCGGCCAACCGGCAAAGATCAACGGCAGCTTCCGTGTGGCCCGAACGCATGAGCACGCCGCCCTCGCGCGCAATCAAGGGAAACACATGGCCTGGACGCACGAAATCGGCAGGTCCGGCATTCGGATTGGCAAGATTGCGGCAGGTGAGCGTGCGATCCTCGGCAGAGATGCCGGTCGTTGTTCCGTGTTTGTAATCGACAGTCACGGTAAACGCCGTTGTATGCGCGGAATCGTTTTCCGCCACCATGGCTGTGAGGTTCAGCCGGTTGGCCTCCTCGCGCGGCATGGGCGTGCACACGATGCCGGATGTGTGGCGCACGATGAACGCCATCTTTTCCGGCGTGCAGTGAACGGCGGCGACGATGAGATCGCCTTCGTTTTCGCGGTCGTCATCGTCGGTGACAACAACAACTTCGCCAGCCTCGAAGGCACGGATAGCGTCGACGACGCGCTTCTGGTCATAGGCCATCGGTAAATTCCTATCTTTGACGCCCGGTCTGTCCACGATCGCGCAAATAATGATCGGCGATCGTGCAGGCCATCATGGCTTCTGCAATCGGCACAGCGCGAATGCCCACGCAGGGGTCGTGACGGCCCTTGGTGCGGATTTCGACGTTCTGGCCGTCGGCATCGATGGATTGGCGATGTGTGAGGATGGAGGAGGTGGGCTTCACCGCAAAGCGCGCCACAACCGGCATGCCGGTGGAAATGCCGCCCAGAATGCCGCCGGCATTGTTGGAGAGGAAAATCGGCTTGCCGTCATTGCCCATGCGCATTTCATCGGCATTTTCCTCGCCGGTGATTTCAGCCGCCTCGAAACCATTGCCGATCTCAACGCCCTTCACGGCATTGATCGACATCAGGTTGGAGGCAATGTCCTGATCGAGCTTGGCATAGATGGGTGCACCGAGACCCGCCGGAACGCCTTCGGCAACCACCTCAATCACCGCGCCGACCGAAGAGCCGGCCTTGCGGATGTCATCGAGATAGGCTTCCCAGACAGGAACGATGGCCTTGTCCGGCGCAAAGAAGGGGTTGTTGCGCACTTCCGACCAATCCCAGTTGTTGCGGTCGATCTTGTGCTTGCCGATCTGCACCAGTGCCGCGCGGATCGTGACACCGGGGATCACCTTGCGGGCAAGGCCGCCAGCGGCAACGCGCGCTGCCGTCTCGCGGGCAGACGAGCGCCCCCCGCCGCGATAATCACGAATGCCGTATTTCGTATCATAGGTATAATCGGCATGGCCCGGACGATATTGCCGGGCAATCTCGCCATAATCCTTCGAGCGCTGGTCGGTGTTTTCGATCAGCATCGAAACCGGCGTGCCGGTGGTAATGAGCGTTTCGCCATCCTCGTCCAGCATCGTGCCGGACAGCACTTTGACTTCATCGGCCTCGCGGCGCTGGGTGACAAAGCGTGACTGACCGGGCTTTCTCAGATCAAGCCATTCCTGGATTTCCGAGACCTTGAAACGCAGGCCGGGAGGGCAGCCGTCAACAACGCAGCCAAGCGCTGGTCCATGGCTTTCGCCCCAGGTTGTTACGCGGAAGAGGTGCCCGAACGTGTTATGCGACATAAGAATTGAACCACAGGTTTCAGCAGGTCTTGCCCCGCCGACTTTCATTGTGCGGTTCTAATAGCGGAAAATTCTGCGAAGGAAAAATTTTTTAAACGCCAATTGGCACAAATCCAATGCGGAAGCGCTTTCGACACGTCACCGAACCGTCATCAAACTGTCATGCACCGCCACTAGTACCGGAAACGGAGACTTCAAAGGGGTAACCCGGGGGCACATTTTGGCGAAGGACGGAAAATCGGCAGTTGCAGCCGTGGCTGGCGCGCGCATTCTTATTGAGAATGTGTCGAAGAGCTTTGGCGGGCCGGCGATTCTCGATAACGTCGGCCTTGATATCGCACCGGGCGAGGTGGTTGCGCTGCTCGGATCGTCAGGCAGCGGCAAGACCACGCTTCTGCGCATGATTGCAGGTCTTGCCACGCCGACCGCAGGCCGCATCGCAATCGCCGACACCGTGGTTGCCGATGCCGGAAGCGGACGGTTCGTGCCGCCGGAAAAACGCTCCATCGGCATGGTTTTTCAGGATTACGCGCTTTGGCCGCATATGACTGTTGCCGGCAATGTATCCTTCCCGCTCGAAATGCAGGGCGTGGCCGCGCCTGAGCGTGCGCGCCGGGTGGCAGAAGCCCTGGAACTGGTCAATCTCGGTGCCATGGCAAGCCGGTCGCCGGCCACGCTGTCCGGTGGTCAGCAGCAGCGCGTGGCGCTGGCCCGCGCCATTGCCGCCAGCCCCTCGGTCATTCTGTTCGACGAACCGCTTTCCAATCTCGACCGCGAATTGCGCGAGCAGTTGGTCATCGATATCGCCGCCCTTGTGCGTTCGCTCGGCCTGACGGCTGTCTATGTCACTCACGATCACAGCGAAGCCTTCGCCATGGCCGACCGTGTTGCGGTGATGGTGGGGGGACGTCCTGTGCAGGTCGCATCGCCTGAAGACCTCGTCAGCGCCCCCAGCAGCGCCGATGTCGCCAGCTTCTTGAAACTCGGTCTCGTTGCTGCCGGAAAACGAGAGGCAGACCGCGTGGTGTTCAAGGAAACGAACGAAACGCTTCGCCTGCCGGATGACTTTGCCGGAAGGGCAGGCGAGGGGCATTTGTTCGTGCCGCGCAACGCCCTGTCGATTGCTGCACCCGATGCGGCCCGGCTGCCCGGACGCGCGGTTCATTCGGCATTTCGCGGCGACGGTTATCAAACCCGCATTCAACTGGCCTGCGGCATTGACCTCGATCTGGCAAGCGACCGGCGCATTGGCGACGGCGAACCGGTCGGCGTCGATTTCGCCTGGGAACGCGCCCGCTGGTTTGCCGCAGATCCCATCAACGCATGAGACAACCTTTTTTGAAAGAGGAGACTAACGTGAAGACATTTGCAAAATTCATATCGACCGCTGCCATGGCATTGGCTCTGGCCGGTGCTGCACAAGCTGCAGACCTGACCGTTTATAGCGCTGGCCCCGGCGGCCTGATCGAAAAGCTCGCCGAAGGTTTCAAGGCGGCCACCGGCAAGGAAGTAGCCGTTTTCCAGGCCACCACAGGCAAGGTCATGGCTCGTCTGGAGGCTGAACAGGCAAGCCCGGTCGCCGATATCGTCATCTCCGCATCCTGGAGCACGGCAACCGATTTCGACAAGGACGGCATGCTGCTGGAATATACGAGCCCGAACGCTGAAAAGGTTCCGGACTTCCTGAAAAGCAACACCTATGTCGCGCAGGGCATTTCGGCACTCGCCATTGCCGTGAACACAAAAAGCGGTGTGCCTGAGCCGAAAGACTGGTCTGATCTCGCAAAGCCGGAATACAAGGACCTCGTGACCATGCCTGATCCGGCAAGCTCCGGTTCGGCCTATGAACTGGTGGCTGCCCTGACGGCCGATCAGAATATCGGCTGGGCGCTCTTTGAACAGTTGCAGGAAAACGGCATGATCGTGCCGGGTGCCAATGCCGCTGCCTTGAACCCTGTTCTGCAGGGCGCACGCGCTGCCGTTTTCGGTGCCGTTGACTATCAGTCCTTCGAGCAGATTGAAAAGGGTGAGACGCTGAAGGTGATCTTCCCGACCTCCGGCACGGTGATTGCGCCGCGTCCGATGATGATCCTGAAGTCCAGCCAGCATGCTGATACGGCCAAAGCCTTCATCGACTACGTGCTGTCCGACGAAGGTCAGGCCGCCGTTGCCGCTGCCTGGCTGATGCCGGCACGCAGCGATGTCGGCGCCGAACGCCCGCTGATGTCCGACCTGAAACTTCTGAGCGTCGACCCGGCCACGGACCGCGAGGCCGTCCTGAAGAAGTTCGCTGAAATCTTCGCGTCGAACTGACCGGGTCCATGACCACTTTGGCCAAAGGCAAGATCAACGATAGGCAAAACGGGGGTGGCATTGCCGCCCTCGTCGTGCCTGTTCTGCTGCTGCTCGTTGCCTTTCCGCTCCTGTTTATCGTGCTGCAGGCCATCTTTCCCGATATCGGCAAAGGCTCGCTGGCCGAACCGTTCTCACTGGTCGGCAAAACCCTTTCCGATGAACGGCTGATCACCTGGACCCTGAACACCTTGAAGCTTGGCACGGGCGTGGTGCTGGGTGCGGCTTTCGTCGGTGTGCCGCTGGGTCTCCTGCGCGGTCTTTTCAGAATGCCGGGCGGCGCGTTATGGGATGTGATCTTTACCGTCCCCTTCGCCATACCGCCCTATATTGCCGCGCTTGGCTGGATTTTCTCGCTGCAGCGGCGTGGTTACCTCGAACAGTTGCTCGGCTTCAATCTCGGCCAGTTCCTGTTTTCCTATTGGGGCGTCGTCTTCGTGATGACGTTGAATGTCTTTCCGGTCGTCTATTTTGCCGTGTCACGCAGCGTTGCCTCCATTTCGGGCCGCTATCTGGAGGCTGCCCGCGTGTGCGGCGCCTCGCCGCGTGTCGGGCTCACCCGCATTCTCCTGCCGCTCACCCTGCCGGCCATCGCCGCCAGCCTGCTCCTCGTTTTCGCCATGTCGATTGAAGAGTTCGGCACCCCGGCGGTGCTGGCCGCGCGCTCCGGTTTTCTCGTCCTGGTCACCGGTATCGAGCAGCGCTTGACCGACTATCCGATCGATATGCCGGGTGCCTCCATTCTGTCGATCATCCTCGTTCTCCTGGCATTTGCCGCCTTCATGGGCCAGAACTGGCTCGTCAACCGGCGCGATTCCGGCACGGCGTCCGGCAAGCCGACACGGCAGGAACAGATGGAGCTTGGCCCCTATGCGCCGCTTGCCGTCGGCTTCTTCGTGCTTGTCGCGCTGGTCGGAACCATTCTGCCGATTGCCGGCGTCTTGTTGACGGCCTCGACCCGCACGATCTCCGGCGGCTTGAGCCTTTCAAACCTGTCGCTTGATCATTTCCGCATGCTGGGCGACAACACGGCTGGTGCGCTGGAAGCGCTTATCACCAGCTTCACGCTTGGCATCAGCGCTGCCGTGATCACCGGTCTCATCGGCGTGCTCACCGCGCTTGTCACCGTCAGGCAAAAAACGTTCCTCGCCCGTATCCTCGATTTTCTGAGCCTGATCCCGAATACCATTCCGGGCGTCGTCATCGCGGTGGGTTTGATCCTTGCCTGGACCCAGCCATGGCTGCCGGTGACGGCCTATAACACGCCCTGGGTGCTGGTCTTTGCCTATTGCGGCCTGCTCTTGCCCTATCCGGTTCGTTACGCCACCACGGCAATCCGCCAGTTGGGAACCGGCATGGAAGATGCAGCCCGCGTTTTTGGTGCAAGGCCAATCACCACCATCCGCCGCATTGTCATACCGCTCATTTTCCCGAGCATGCTGGCGGCCATGTTGCTTGTCTTTGCCGTTGCCTCGCGGGAACTGGTGGCGACCATACTTCTGGCACCGCTTGGAACGGTTACCATTGCTACCTTCATCTGGAGCCAGTTTGATCAGGGCTCCGTCGGTCTCGGCATGGCCATGAGTTCGGTTGCAATCCTTATCACGCTGACGGTTCCAGCACTTGCGGCTTTGCTCACAAGAGGCGGCAAGAGCAGGACGTCTTGAACCCGCGCAGACGGCAATTGCGGCATCAACAAGATTTTGACCAATGTAAATTCCGCCATATTTATCGTTCAGATGCCTTGCCAACGATCAACGAATAACCCTAACTTCGCCCGCATGGCGAAACCGGGACGGGAAATACCAAAGATGCGAAAAATCATAGCCGCCGCGGCCATTGCCGCTAGCCTGACAATGCCGCTTGCCGCCAGGGCAGACAGCGGCGATGTGGAAGCCAAGATCACCTCCGTCGATCCGGCAACGCAGACGATCGTGCTGGACAATGGCAAGGACTATCATACCCCTTCGGAGTTCAATTACGAGGGGCTTGAGCCCGGCGTTGAAGTGGTGATCTATTATTCCGAAGAAAACGGAAAACGCGTTATCGACGATTTGGAAGTGATCGAATAACCGATACTCTAAAGCCACTCGGCTTTTTCACGCGTAAATTTCAAGATGCGATCCTGCGGCACGTTCTCGCGTGCTGCCTTTTGCGGCTCAAGCGTGCCGCTGAGCTTGAACAGTGCACGAATAACGCCGCCATGGGTCACGCAGACTGTGGGCCTCTGTAGCCGCTCCAGCCAGGCGGCAATCCGCCAAGACAGCGTTTCATAGCTTTCGGCATCCTCGCCGGGCGGCATGTAGTGCCATTTGTCCGCCTTGCGCTCTCTCATCTGCTGAGGATAACCCACCCGCAATTCCGCTTCCGTCTGGCCTTCCCATTCGCCGAAGCTGAGTTCGAGAATGGCTTTTTCCATGGAAAACTGATCGGCAGGCATAAGGCCCGCGGCTTCGCGCACCAGCATCATGGTTTCGCGGGTTCGCACCAGCGGACTTGCAACAAAGTCGAAGCTTTCCAGATCATCACCAAGGGCAAGCCGCAATGCGACACCGTTGGCGCGCGCCTGCGCACGGCCAATATCGTTCAGCGGAATATCGCGCTGTCCCTGGAAGCGCCCCTCGGCATTCCAGTCCGTCTGTCCATGGCGGATGAAATAATGCGGGCCGGCTGCCAGCATTCTCAATCCTTGACGACGGAAATGTCGGGCGCGTCCACCGCCTTCATGCCAACGGTGTGGAAGCCGGAATCGACATGGTGAACCTCGCCGGTAACACCGGTCGAAAGATCTGAGAGCAGATAAAGGGCTGAATTGCCCACTTCGCCAATCGACACATTGCGCTTCAGCGGCGCGTTATACTCGTTCCACTTCAAGATGTAGCGGAAGTCGCCGATACCGGAGGCCGCCAGCGTCTTGATCGGACCAGCGGAAATTGCGTTCACGCGGATGCCGCGATTGCCAAGATCAACGGCCATATAGCGCACGGAGGCCTCAAGGGCCGCCTTTGCAACGCCCATCACATTATAATGCGGCATGACCTTTTCAGCACCGTAATAGGTGAGCGTGATCATGGAGCCGCCCTCGTTCATGATCTTTTCAGCGCGCTGCGCAACCGCGGTGAAGGAGTAAACGGAGATATCCATGGAGCGCAGGAAGTTTTCCCGGCTCGTGTCAACATAGCGTCCGGTCAGCTCTTCCTTGTCGGAATAGGCAATGGCATGCACGACAAAATCGATCTTGCCCCATTTGGCTTCAATCGTGTTGAAGACGGCGTCGATGCTTTCCATCCTGGTGACATCGCAGTCGCCGGCCATGAAGGCACCCAGTTCGCCGGCCAGCGGCTCAACGCGCTTTTTCAGCGCATCACCCTGCCATGTGAAGGCAAGTTCGGCGCCGGCATCGGCACATGCTTTGGCGATACCCCAGGCAATCGACCTGTTGTTTGCAACGCCCATAATAACGCCGCGTTTGCCGCTCATCAGACCACTCGTCTGAACCATTGACTGCCCCCTGGATCGTTCAATTGAGATGCCTATGGCACAGTGCGCAATGCGGTTCAAGCGCGCGTCACATCTTCATCCATCATGCTTCGTAACACTTGGTTCGTTTTCGTGAACCCAGGCCGCGGTGTTAAAGAAAAAGCCCTTCGCGCATGGACCGCATGAGGTCTTTGACCTTGTCGTCGGGGTGATCCCACAGCATCACGCGCACCTCGGCATAGAGCTCGCCGCGCTCGCCGTTTGCCTTCGGCAGGCCCTTGCCGCGCACAGGCAGGGTGCGGTTCGAGCCGGTCCATTCCGGCACCGTGATTCGCATCGGACCATCCGGCGTATCCACAATGGTTTCGCAGCCGAGAACCGCGTTTTCAATATCGACCGCCAGATCGACGTGGAGATCGCTGCCGGAAAAGCGAAACAGTTTGTGTGGCCTGATTCGAATGGTGGCAACGACATCGCCGCGTTGCATGCCCGCTATTTTATGGCCCTGGGCCGGTACTCGCACCAACGCGCCATCCCGCACCGTCTCCGGCAATGGCACTCTCAGGCTGCGCCCATCAGGCAGTGTCACTTGCGGGCTCTCGCCCTTGAAGATCGCCTCAATGGTCACCCATGCATCGACCGCCATATCGGGTGCTTTTTCGGTCGGGGGAGGGGCGGTGAATTTGCGAAACAGGTTGCCGAATGCGCCGGCGGCTGCAGAAGCCGCATCGGGTGCGGCACGTTCTGAAGCCCCGCCGGGTCGGTTTGCCCTTTGGTTCTGCTGCGGCTTTTCACTTGCGCTGCGTTTGCGCCGCTCCTCGGCAGCGCGCCGCTCCATGTCGTAACGATAGCGCCGTTCCGGGTCTTTCAACAGCTGATAGGCCTGACCGATTTCGGCAAAGCGCGTATTGGCCTCCGGATCGTTCTGATTTCGATCCGGATGCAGGGATTTTGCAAGTGAGCGCCATGCCGCCTTGATCTCGTCAGGGCCGGCGGAGCGTCTTACCCCGAGAACCGCATATGGGTCGCGCATTCAGGCTTCCAGCTTCATAGTCGCATTGATACGCCAGTGACCTTAGGCGCTCAACACGGAACGAAGCTTGCGTGTGCGAGGATCGTGAAATGGATAAGTTCTGGGGCTCAGCCCTGCTTCTCGAACCGCACCATGTGCCATTCGCCATCTGCCCCCAGGCACGTGCGTCCGGCATATTTGGAGACACCGGAATAGCTGTGGCTCGTGGTGATGAAGTCGCGGCAGACCACGCCGTCCTTGGAGAGTTCGGACAGCTGATCGACCGTTCCCGCGCTGCCGGTAAAGGAATTTGCCCAAGGCACAGCGTTACCCTCCAATTTGCCGATATCGGCGGAGGTGACTGCATTGCGCACGGTGATTTCGTCGGAGACCGTCTTTTGCTCGGAGCCGCTGGTGCCGGTGGTGATTGAAGGGTCGGGTGCGGCAGATTCAAGCCCAAACCCGTTGCCGATGCATCCGCTGAGAAAAGGCAGGCACATTGCAATGGTAACAAGATTTAAAAGCGGCAGATGCCGTCTTTCCCTTGTATCACCGGCTTGCTTTGCTATGTCTTTCACTTAGCCGTCCCAGCACATGTACTCATCAACAAACAGGCCGATAACATGACAGATAATGGGTTAATAACAAGTGACTTTCAGGCGCAAAATGAGCCATTCACCGTTTTTGCCGAATGGTTGAAGGAAGCCACGGAAACGGAAATCAACGACCCCAATGCCCTGGCGCTGGCAACCGTCGATGAAACCGGCATGCCCAATGTTCGCATGGTTCTGCTCAAGGGCTTCGACGAGCGCGGCTTTGTCTTCTACACCAATTTCGAGAGCGCCAAGGGACACGAAATTCTGGGCCAGATGAAGGCAGCCATGTGCTTTCACTGGAAATCCAGACGCCGCCAGGTGCGCGTGCGCGGCGAAATCGAGGTCGTTTCGAGTGAGGAGGCCGACGAATACTTTGCATCGCGTCCGCGCGGCAGCCGAATTGGTGCCTGGGCGTCCAAACAGTCGCGACCGCTCGAAAGCCGTTTCGCGCTGGAAAAGGCGGTTGCCGAATACACCGCAAAGTTTCACGTCGGCAGCATCCCGCGCCCGCCGCACTGGTCGGGCTTTCGGCTCAAGCCCGTTTCGATCGAATTCTGGCAGGATGGCAAGTTTCGACTCCACGACCGCATCCGGTTTGTCCGCACGGAAGATGGAGAAGCATGGGAAAAGGCGCGCCTCTACCCCTGATGGCCTGATCCCTGGTGCAGCCTTCAGCCGGTCATGCCGAATGGCAGACCGCCGGCAAGCGCACGCACATAGCGCGCCTTCTGATAAAGCCCGTTGAGTGAAATGCGCGGCAGGGCGTAAGGGCGCGAAAGCGCATTTGTGCCCAGGGTGCCGGGTTGCGTCGTGACCGCGAGTTTGAAGCCGCATTCGCCGGCCAGTCGTTCATCGCGGCCACTCACGGCTGTGCGGAAGCCATAAGGATAGGCCAGCGTGCAGGGCCGGATACCCGTGACGGCCTCGACGTAATCGGCAGATTCGCGCATTTCCGTCGCCGCCGTCGTGTCATCCAGAAAGGCAAGCGCGCGGTGCGAGCATGTATGCGCACCGATGGAAACGAGTGGCTGGCGGGCAAAATCGCTCAACTCCGCTTCATCCATCACCAATGTGTCGACGATCCCCAATGGATCGATGCCGCATTTTTCGGCGGCGATATTCAGGGCTGCGATAGCGGAGTTTTCATGCCGGCCGATAATGTGGCGGGCAAGGCGCTCGCTGACTGCCGTCTTTTCTGAAAGGCTTCGGCAGTGCAGCGTCTCGGGGCCAGACCCGAAATCGTATTCAAACGCATCCTGCGTGTTCAAAAGGGCTGCCACCGTTTCCCACCAGATCGTGTTGGTTCTGCGGGTCAGGCCGCGTGCGGCAAATACGGTGAAGGGTGCCTGATAACGCGTGAAAACAGGCAGCGCATCGCTGGCATTGTTGCGGTAGCCGTCATCGAGGGTAAAGACAGCGAACGATTTGCCGTCAGGCTCTTGAAGCCGCGCTTTGATCGCATGCAGCGGGATGATTTCATAGCCCTCGTCAAGCACGGTCTTGATGGCAGTATCCAGGAAGTCAGGCGTAACGGAAAGATGCGCGTTGGGTGAAAATCCGCAGACCCTGCCTTCGCGCACATGATGCAGTGTGAAGATGACGCCGCGATGGCGGCTTTTCTGCCCGTAAGGGAGCATGCGCAGCATATTGGCGAATTCCAGCCCAGCCGAAATAGCAAGCCATTTCGCGCTGTCTTTGGCCAGGTATTTCAAGCCCTTGCTGTTCATGAAGTCGAAAAACCCCTAAAATAACCGGGTCACTTTAGTTCAGGGGGTGTTAATTACCGATAAATGCGGCTGCAATTTACGGGCGAGTATCAGCCATCTTTTCTGTTGTTTTCCGAAAACGCGTCGCTCCATTCAACAAGAGCCTGCTTCGGCATGGCCCGGCACCACAGAAAGCCTTGCCCCTCGCGACAGCCGGCATCACGTATCCATTCGGCTTCAGCCGCCGTTTCAATGCCTTCGGCAACGGTATTCATGTTCAGGCCATGCGCCATGTCGATAATGGCTTTCACAAGAACGGCCTTTTTTTGATCGGAAATCACATCGCGCACAAATGAACGGTCGATCTTCAGTGTGCTGATCGGATAGCTGATCAGATAGGACATGGCCGAATAGCCGGTACCAAAATCATCAATGGCGACGTTGAGGCCAAGTTCGGTGAGCGCCTTGAGAAGTGTCGCCGCCTTCATCTGATCGGAAATCATGAGGCTTTCGGTGATTTCAAGCTCCAGCCATTCCGGGCGGCATTGCGTGCTTCTCAATGTCTGTTGAACAAGCGAAAGAAAATTGTCGGCCATCAGCTGGACCGGTGAAAGGTTGACCGCGATCTTGACCGGTTTGGCGCGCTTTTCATTCCATTCACGCGCGAAGATACAGGAATCGGTCAATGTCTTTTCGCCGAGAGTAAGGATGAGCCCTGTTTCCTCTGCCAGTGGGATGAACATGGCAGGCGGAATGTTTCCGCGCCGCGGATGGCGCCAGCGCATGAGTGCCTCAGCGCCGGTTATCGTGTTGCTTGCCAAGTCGAATTTGGGTTGGAAATGGGTTTCGAACTGGCCGTTTTCGAGGGCCGTGCGAATGTCAGCTTCCAGCGAGAAGCGATCGCGGCTGCGTTGCAGCATCTCGGGCTCGAAGAGGCGATAGCTGGCCGTGCTGCTTTTCTTGGCTTCACTCAGCGCCAGCCCGGCCTGTGAAAGCGCTTCATCGGAATCCTTCACATTGCCTGGCAGGATGACGACACCGATTTTGGCACTCAGGGTGATGTAGCGCCCATCAATGAACTGGGGTTTACCGATCAGGTCCAGCAAATGTGCTGCAAAGGCCTCTATCTGATCGGGAGCAGACATTGTCGTCTGCACCAGAAACTCGTCACCTTTGATGCAGGCCGTATAGGCACTGCCGTTGGCATTCTTGATGCGCTCGGCGAGGCGGATCAGCAGGCTGTCGCCGGCAGCAAGCCCGATGGAATCGTTGACCTCGCCAAAACGATGCAGATTGATCAGCAGAATGGCAGCACCAGCAGAGCCGCGGCGAAGAGATTGCAAGAGCGTTTCCAAACGTTCGCGGGCGTGGCGTTCATTGGGCAGACCCGTAAGGGGATCGTTGTGGGTCAGCTCAGAAAGTTGACTGCGCGCCCTTTGCAATTCGAGCGTCATGTTCTTCTGACGCGTGATGTCCCGGGCAATGCCCACCGACCCTTCGACAGTGCCGCCTTTGCCGCTGATGGGAAAGACGGAAATGTCCAGATAGCGGGTTTCGCCGCTGGCCGAATACCACGCGACCTCGTGAAGGCTGACAAACTTTCCTGCCGCCAGATCAGCGATCCTTGGTGGTGTGGATATTTCGGGTGGAAGCGTGGCCATGCCATCGAGTGTGCGTTTGGAGATGACGTCATAGGCAAAAAGCCCGGTCATCGCCTGGAAGGAATTGTTGACCGCTACAAAATATCCATCCGCATCCCTGATCCAGACCGCCTCTTGCGTTGCGTCGAGGACGGTTTTCATCTGATGGATCAGTTCATCAAGCCCGTCATGCTTCATGTCGTCATCGGCAGGGTCCCGTCGCCCTGCAGCGACCGTGTTGCCAACGATCAGCACGCCCAAGACGGTTCCGTCGGGGGCAAGGTCAGGAATGAAATCGATGGTTTCCAGCGATTTCATGCCGGCCTCGACAATCATCTCGAGCTCAACCTTATGCGGGCGTCGCGTGTCGATAGCCTTTTGGAAATGCCGGCGAAAAGCGCCGCCATCCCGATCGAAGAAGCTGCTCTTGAAGATATTGATACGGCTGAGCTGCTCAGGACTGGTGCCAAACAGATTGCGTGTCGTCTCGTTCATGTAAACGGTATCGCCGGACACGGTGTGGTAGACAATCTTGGTGTCCAGCGTA
Organism: Rhizobium sp. L1K21; assembly: GCF_024055895.1. Lineage (GTDB taxonomy): Bacteria > Pseudomonadota > Alphaproteobacteria > Rhizobiales > Rhizobiaceae > Ensifer_A. The sequence continues at coordinate 2,383,432 of NZ_JAMXLE010000001.1, read as the reverse complement.
TCGAGAATTTTGCGGAGCCGACCAAGTTCATCGGCCATTTCGCGCTGGTGTTTGTCGCTGTTGCTGAGGCTGCGAATGAAACACAAGAGCCCGCAAACGTGGCCGCTCTCGTCGCGCACGGGCTGGCGAATGACTTCAACCATGACGAATTCATTGGTGCCCGGCTTGTGCGATGCCTCGGTGGAGTGGATACGCTTGCCTGTTTCCATTGCCTTGATATCTTCAAGAACCGCATTGCGGGTCGGCTCGATACCGAAAAGCTCCTGCGCTGTCTTGCCGATTGCCTCACCAGGCTTCAACCGACAGAACTCGTCGAACTTGGGATTTGTGTACAGGAATCGACCGAGGAGATCCTTATAATAGACCGCGCTCCAAGAGCTTTCGGTGAGTTTGAGCCACTGCAGCAAGAGATTTCTGGTGGTGCCGTTGGGCGTGCGATTGGGGTATTCAGCGCCTTCTTCAAAGGCATATCCGTGCCAGAAAGTGCCGCCCGATCCGTCGTCGGCCATGTGAATATCCAGTTCTACGCCTTTCAAACAGGACAATTTCAACTGATGCCGGCCTTCGCCATAGGCATTGCTGGTGAGCGCGTCGGTCAATTCGCTCAACAGCGCCTTGCTGAAGCTTGCAGCAGTCAACCCTTCGCCGAAGGATTTGTATTCCGCGCACAATAATGCCCTGGCAACATTGCCGCAGTAAGCAACGTCCAGTTCTGCATCGGCGCTCCAATGAAAAATGAACATTTCGTCTGCGACGCCGGTGCTGTTTTCGCCCGTTTGCAATAACTTATCTTTGGCGATCATCGACTCCGAATTCTGTTGCGCGCGACCAAAGGCTCAATTCTAAAACGACTGAACTGTCCCTCGTAAGCCGGAGACAAATCCAATCACCAAAATCCGGAAATCGCAATGGATGCGCGCCATAAATACAACCCGTGGTAACGAACTTGTGATATGATAATATCAAGCGGCCAATTTTCAATTAGCCTAAAGAGGTGTCCAGATTAGCATTTGTCATTTTGGAGTAATGTAAGATCGCCAGCTTGATCCATGATTTCCGGACGGTCTTGTTTCCGGGCTGATATCTGTGGATTAAGATTATGAATACACGGGAGAAAACCCGCTTCCGCCACAGTTCATATTTTGCTTTCTCCGTCGCGTCATCTCGCTCTGCAGGTGGTTTGATATGTCCAGTACCGCATCAAACGCCCACAATCATACATGTTGTCTTTGTACTGCGGGCGATTGAGCGCCGATTCGGATGACTGGCCTCAAAGCGTTGGCCCGCCTTTCGGCGTCGTTAGGACGATTTTGCGCGTGCCTGATCTTTTCGCGCAAAGATTGAAAAATTCCGCCTCCAAAGAATATTTAAACGTCCAATTGATCCGCGCGCCCGTGATCTCTCGTGGCGCTGGCCGCATGCGATAAAGCAAAGGTCTGCCATGCGGCGAAACCTTCTTTTCCATCAGCTGTATTGAACAAGTAATAAAGGTTTTGTCACGATCCTCACGGGCTTTACTAAAAGTATTGGAAGGTTACTGGTCTATCCTTATAATTGCAAAACGGCCCGTTTGATTCGGGCGGTCTGATCGAACCTTTCGGAGGGCGTGTGGCGACTGATTTTTCGCCCGAGTGGCTGGAACGGATTTTGGGCGGTGTCAGTGAAGAGGCCCGCAGCGATGTCCACCGCCTCTATCAGGCTTACACGACCGCCAGTCAAAAAGCCGATCGCATGCAGCGTTCGCTCGACGCGCTGCCGGAGGAATTTGATATCAAGGATAAGCAAAGTCGCTTCCTTGGTCACATCACCACCCAGAAACAGACGGAAATGATGCTGCGCGCGCAGACTGAAATTCTGGAAATGGTGGCAACCAACCAGCCTTTGCAGGCTATTTTTCAGCGCATATCGAAGTTGAATGATGAGCAGGCCAATGGCGTCTACAGCTCCATCATGCTTCTGGACCGCGACGGCAAGCATTTTACCGATTCCGTTTCGGCCTTTTTGCCCGAAGCTTATACCAAGCAGTTTCTGGGGGTTGAAATCGGTGACAATATCGGCTCCTGCGGAACAGCCTGCTTTCGCAAGCAGACGGTAATCGTCGAAGACATCTATTCCGACCCGAAATGGGCACCGTTCAGAGATGCCGTGCGACCATTCGGCTATCGCTCCTGCTGGTCTTCGCCCATCATGCGTTCCGATGGGTCGGTGGCGGGCAGTTTCGCGCTCTATTCCAAGAGTGCGCGCAAGCCCACCAACTTCGAAGCGCAGCTCTTCGATGTCGGCACCTGGCTTGCCTCGATTGCGATTGAAAGCCACAGCGCGGTCCAGGCTGTCAGGATCGCTGCGGAGACCGATCCGCTTACAGGTCTGAACAATCGTGGAAATTTCAGCCGGCAGCAGCAGGCCTGGATCAAACGAGCCCGGCAGGATGAAAGCCGGTTTGCCACGATCTTTATCGACTTGGATGGCTTCAAGCTCGTCAATGACCGCTACGGCCACAAGGTCGGCGATGACTATCTGAAGCTGGTTGGTGCGCGAATGCGTGAGATCGGCGTAGACGACTACGTGATGGCGCGGGTCGGTGGCGACGAATTTGCGCTTCTGCGTACCGTTGAAGGCGAGATTGCCCAACTCAAGACGGAGGTCGAAACCTTCATGCATCGGCTGAGCCAACCGCTGGATGTTCACGGTTTGCGGCTTTCGGTGTCCGGCACCGCGGGTGTCGCCATTTTCCCTGACCATGGGAATCTGGCCGATACGCTGCTCACGAATGCCGATTCAGCCATGTATTACGCCAAGAAGCGGGGCAGCGGTCAGGTCAAACTGTATAATGTGTCCATCGACAACGAACACCGCAGCCGCGAAATGCGCATTGCCGCGCTCGAAAAGGCGATTACCCACGGCGAGATCGATCTGGATTTTCAGCCGCAATTTGATCTCGTCAAAGGAGGGATCGACGGTTTTGAAGCCCTTGCGCGCTGGCAGCACCCGCAGCTTGGTCGCTTGAGCCCCGCCTATTTCATCGACCTGGCCGAGGAGGCGGGCTTGATCGTGCCGTTGGGGGGCAGCGTGCTCAACCGCGCCTGCAAAAGGGCAAAGAGCTGGTCAGACAAGACCGGGAAATGGGTTTCGGTTGCCGTCAATGTCTCCGCCTTGCAGTTTACCGATGGCATTATCCTGGAGCAGGTGCGCCAGGCGCTTTCCAAAAGCGGTCTTCCGGCCGCCTGTCTGGAGCTGGAACTGACCGAGACCGCGCTAGCCGACACCAAAAGCGCAGCAGCCACGATGGCCGAACTGCATGGCATGGGCGTGCGCACGGCGCTGGACGATTTCGGAACGGGCTATTCGAACCTTTCGGCGCTCGCAGCCATGCCGCTGGACAGGCTGAAGATCGACCGCTCGATCATTCAGGATATTCCCGGCAACCCGGCTGCCGCCTCCATTGCATCCGCCATCATCGCCATGGGCCAGAAGCTGGAGATGAAAGTTCTTGCCGAAGGCGTGGAAACCCGCGAACAGCTCGATTTCCTCAAGGAAAACGACTGCGATGCGGCGCAAGGCTATTATCTCGGCCGCCCCGTCAGTTTCGAAGACGCTCTCGCCATGCTCATCAACAGCGAGTTGGATGTGGTCGCCACCTCATCGCGGCGCTGACGGCTATTAAGCCTGCGTGCCGCCGACAGTTACCTGATCCATTCTCAGATGCGGCTGGCCAACGCCGACAGGCACGCCCTGACCCGCCTTGCCACACATGCCGATGCCGGGATCGAGTTTCATGTCGTTCCCGACCATGGAAATGCGTTTCATGGATTCCGGCCCGTTGCCGATCAGCATGGCGCCCTTCACCGGCGCGCCCACCTTGCCGTCTTCGATGAGATAGGCTTCTGTGCAGCCGAACACAAACTTGCCCGAGGTGATATCGACCTGTCCTCCGCCGAAGGAAACGGCATAAATGCCCTTCTTCACCGAGCGGATGATTTCTTCCGGTGTCTTGTCGCCACCCAGCATGTACGTATTTGTCATGCGCGGCATGGGGCGGTGTGCGTATGACTGCCTGCGTCCGTTTCCGGTCGGCTTCATGCCCATCAGGCGCGCATTCTGCCGATCCTGCATATAGCCAACGAGCTTGCCGTCTTCGATGAGTGTATTATAGCCCGAGGGTGTACCTTCATCGTCGACCGTAAGCGAACCGCGCCGCTCATCAATCGTACCGTCGTCGACAACCGTTACACCCGGAGCGGCCACCATCTGGCCCATCAGACCGGCAAAGGCGGATGTCTTCTTCCGGTTGAAGTCGCCTTCCAGCCCGTGGCCGACGGCCTCATGCAGCATCACGCCCGGCCAGCCGGAGCTCAGCACCACATCCATGGTGCCGGCGGGCGCATCCACGGCCTCAAGATTGACGAGCGCCTGACGAAGCGCCTCGTCGCAGGCATGTTCCCAATGATGCCGCGTAACGAGTTCGCCAAAACCGCGCCGCCCGCCGGAACCATAAGAACCGGATTCCTGCCGGTCGCCTTCGCCAGCCACCACCGAAACGTTGAGGCGGGTCATCGGGCGGATGTCGCGCACGCGGTGTCCATCGCGGCGAATGATCTCCACGACCTGCCAGCTGGCGGTGATGGAGGCTGTGACCTGGCGCACCCGCGGGTCCTTGTTGCGCAGATAGGCATCGATTTCCTGCAAAAGCTTGGCCTTGGCCTCGAAGCTTGGTTCCCCAATCGGATTGATGTCGGGATAGAGCACCTTGTTGGTGCGCTGCGGTGCTGCTGCGTAATTGCCGCTGTAGCCTGCGGTGACGCCGCGCACAGCATCGGCAGCCCGCTTCAGCGCCGCTTCTGAAAGGTCGCCCGCATGGGCATAACCAACCGCTTCACCGGCAACCGAGCGCAGCCCGAAACCCTGATCCGTGTTGAACGTGCCCTGCTTCAGGCGGCCATCATCAAAGGTCAGTGCCTCGGCCTGCGCGTGTTCAATATAGAGCTCGCCGTCATCGGCATCCTTCAACGCATCGGAAACGATCGCCTGAACGCGCGCCTCATCACAATCGAACAGTTTCAGGAGGTCGTTGTCCATCGGGATATCCTTTTGCGACTTGCGTAATTCATCATAGATCCGCCCTTGCGGATCACCGGTTCGATCACCCAGAAATGCGACTGCCATTCGGCAAAATCAAGAGCCCGCGCCAATTCGCGGGCCGCCGGTTGGCCGTCAAGGGTGAGCATGCATCTAAGGGGAGGGCGGGAACGCGCCCTAAGGCAGCGCGTCGTAACCTTCGGCAAGACCGGTCAGATCGACCGGGATGCCAATACCCTCTTCAGGCGATTGGAACACGATGAATGTCGCCGTGCTGCCCGCACGCAGCGTTTTCAAAAGTTCGTCTTCCAGCACCACTTCCGCATAACAGCCGTCCGAGAAGCAGCGCACAAAGTAGGCGCGACCGATATCCTTGCCGTCCACATTGAGACCAAGCCCGTTCGGCAGCAGAACGCCAAGGGGGGCGAGCACACGCAGGATGCGTGCCTTGCGATCCGCCGTCTTCAAAATGGCGACGGAAAGGCCGACCTCCGGACGGTCTTCGGCAATCACGTTCTGCATCAGCGCACATTGTTCACTGTTCGCGCCGGCCGGCGTATCGCAGATAATCGACCATGCGCCATGGTTCGATTTAACGGTTCCTGGAGTTTGTGCCTTCGCCGCACCGCCCAATCCCGCAGCAAGCGCTGCTGAAATACCGAGAAGTTTCAACGCATGAACAAGGGTGCGGATCTTCATTGACGACCTCAAAATTCCGAATCATTCGCTTCATTTTTGGGGTGCGCTCATGAAAATGAAAACCCCTCCCACTGCCTTTTCGCTGTTTTCCAAGGTTTCAAGGCAGAAATGGGACAAAACCCTTTTAAGGGCTTTTACTGGCGTTGTCGCCGGGGTATTTTGGATGGATGGACGGTTGGGCGCGAGATTTCACGGACAAATTTTTGTTGATCTCGCGGCAAAAACTGTCATTGCGCAAAAATGCCGCATATTTCGTGAAGCCGAACAGTTGCGGATGCATCCAAACTGTGGTTTGAAACGCTGAACTTAGCAGGATTCTGCTTTTCTTGTTTGATCCTGATCAAACATTTGGGGAGATACGTTCGTGAAAAACAAAGCTTTTGCAGTTTTGGCCGCTCTGGCCTGTCTGCTGGCCGGAACCGGAGCCTTCGCAGCGCAGCCGGTGGAATGGCAAACAGATCTGCAGCCCGCAGCGACCACCGTCATGGAAGGTATTCGCTGGTTTGAAGAATATACATTGTGGTTCATCATTCCGATTACCATCCTTGTGCTTCTTCTTTTGATTGTCGTTGTCGTGCGTTTCCGGGCCGGAGCCAATCCGACACCGTCGAAGACCAGCCACAACACAGCCATCGAGATCATCTGGACGCTCGGTCCGGTTGTCGTTCTCTTCTTCCTGGCGATTCCGTCTTTCAAGCTTTTGAATGAGGAACTGATCATTCCTCAGGACGTCGATATGACGATCAAGGCAACCGGCAACCAGTGGTACTGGTCTTATGAATATCAGGGCGACACCGAAGTCAGCTTCGATTCCTATCTCCTGAAGGAAGAAGGCCGTGCAGATGCCGGCAAGGAAGACAAGGCTGCCTATCCGCGCCTGCTGGCTGTCGACAATGAATTGGTGGTTCCCGTCGGCAAGACTGTCCGTCTGCTCGTAACCGGCGCTGACGTTATTCATGCCTTCGCCATGCCGGCATTCGGTGTGAAGATCGACGCGATCCCTGGCCGCATGAACGAAACCTGGTTCAAGCCTGAAGCCGAAGGTCTTTATTATGGCCAGTGTTCGGAGCTTTGCGGCAAGGATCACGGCTTCATGCCGATCGCCATCCGTGTTGTTTCCGAAGACCAGTACAATGCCTGGCTTCAGGAAGCTGCCAATGATGTCGGCGCCGCCAACAAGGCCTTGATGGCGTCTGTCGATAATGAATCCAGCGATGTCAAAGTCGCTGCCAACAGCAACTAATTCAGGGGGCTTCGGACAATGGCTGGACATTCCGCTACTGATGCTCATGGCGCTGACCACGGTCATCACCAAATGAGCTTCTTCACACGCTGGTTCCTTTCCACAAACCACAAGGACATCGGCACCCTTTACCTGATCTTCGCGATCATCGCCGGCGTTGTCGGCGGTACGCTGTCCGTCTTCATGCGCTGGGAGCTCATGGAGCCGGGTATTCAGATTTTCCACGGTCTGGCCTCGATGGTCTACGGCGTTGAAGGCGACGCTGCCATTGATGCCGGCAAGGAAATGTACAACGTGTTCACCACAGCGCACGCGCTGATCATGATCTTCTTCATGGTGATGCCGGCGCTGATCGGCGGCTTTGCCAACTGGATGATCCCGATCATGATCGGTGCGCCGGATATGGCCTTCCCGCGCATGAACAACATTTCGTTCTGGCTGATCATTCCGGCATTCCTGCTCCTCATGCTGTCGCTCTTCGTTCAGGGCGCGCCTGGCGGTCACGGTGTTGGCGGCGGCTGGACCATGTATCCGCCGCTTTCAACGACCGCCTCCGGTGGTCCGGCTGTGGACATGGCGATCCTGGCGCTGCACATTGCCGGTGCATCCTCGATCCTCGGTGCGATCAACTTCATCACCACGATCCTGAACATGCGCGCCCCCGGCATGACCATCCACAAGATGCCGCTCTTTGCCTGGGCCGTTCTGATCACTGCATTCCTGCTGCTCCTTTCGTTGCCGGTTCTGGCAGGTGGCATCACCATGCTTCTGACCGACCGCAACTTCGGCACGGCTTTCTTCAAGCCTGAAGCTGGCGGCGACCCGATCCTGTTCCAGCACCTGTTCTGGTTCTTCGGTCACCCGGAAGTGTACATTCTGATCCTGCCGGGCTTCGGCATCATCAGCCACATCGTGTCCACCTTCTCCAAGAAGCCGGTCTTCGGTTACCTCGGCATGGCCTATGCCATGGCTGCCATCGGTGCCGTCGGCTTCATCGTGTGGGCGCACCACATGTACACGGTCGGCCTGTCGCTTGACGCACAGCGCTACTTCCTCTTCGCCACCATGGTGATTGCGGTTCCGACCGGTGTGAAGATCTTCTCCTGGATTGCGACGATGTGGGGTGGCTCGATCACCTTCAGCACGCCGATGATCTGGGCGATCGGCTTCATCTTCCTGTTCACCGTTGGCGGCGTGACGGGCGTTCAGCTCGCCAATGCCGGCCTCGACCGCGCCCTGCACGACACCTACTACGTGGTTGCGCACTTCCACTACGTGCTGTCGCTGGGTGCCGTGTTCGCCATCTTCGCTGCCTGGTACTACTGGTTCCCGAAGATGACCGGCTACATGTACTCGCAGGCGCTGGGCAATCTGCACTTCGTCGTCATGTTCATCGGTGTGAACCTGATCTTCTTCCCGCAGCACTTCCTCGGCCTTGCCGGTATGCCGCGCCGCTACATCGACTATCCGGATGCATTTGCCGGCTGGAACTATGTTTCCTCCATCGGCTCCTACATCTCGGCTGTCGGTGTGCTGATCTTCTTCGTCTGCGTGATCGAAGCATTCATGAAGAAGCGCGTTGCCGGTGACAATCCCTGGGGCGTTGGTGCCGATACGCTGGAGTGGACCCTGTCCTCTCCGCCGCCGACCCACCAGTGGGAACAGCTGCCGCGCATCAAGTAAGCGCTGGAACAAAAAGGAGTGCCGCCCGGTTCGGGGCGGCCTCCATCGAAATTTCAAGACGAGTTAGAATATGTCCACGGTCGAAAACCACGAAGCCATCGCATCGCAGTCAGCGCTCCGTATCTCGGAAGCCAGTGCTGGCGATTATTTCGCGCTGTTGAAGCCGCGTGTCATGTCGCTTGTCGTTTTCACGGCATTTTCCGGCCTGTTCCTGGCACCGGGCCATATCAACCCGCTGATCGCAGTCATTGCCATTCTCTGCATCGCCGTCGGTGCCGGTGCCTCTGGCGCGCTCAACATGTGGTACGACGCCGATATCGACGCCGTGATGGAGCGCACAGCCACCCGTCCCATTCCCGCCGGCAAGGTGATTCCGGGCGAAGCTCTCGGCTTCGGGCTGGTGCTTTCGGCTTTTGCGGTCACCATTTTGGGTCTTGCTGTAAACTGGCTTGCTGCCGGTCTCCTGGCCTTCACCATTTTCTTCTACGCTGTCGTCTACACAATGTGGCTGAAGCGCTCCACACCGCAGAACATCGTTATCGGCGGCGCGGCCGGCGCTTTCCCGCCCATGATCGGCTGGGCCTGTGTGACCGGTGGCGTTTCCATTGACAGCATCTTGCTGTTTGCCATCATCTTCCTCTGGACGCCGGCCCATTTCTGGGCGCTGGCGCTGTTCAAGATGAAGGACTATGGCGACGCCGGTGTGCCGATGCTGCCCAATGTCGCGGGCGTTCCGACCACCAAAACACAGATCGTTCTCTATGCAGTCTTGACCGCTGCGGTTGGCATTGCCCCAGTGTTTACCGGTCTGGCCAGCGCCTACTATGGTGCGGTTGCGCTCTGTCTTGGCGCTGCGCTCGTCTGGTATTCCATTGCCACCTACCGGATGGCGGAAGACGACACGCGCATGATTGCCGCCAAGAAAATGTTCGGCTATTCGATCCTATATCTCTTCCTGATCTTCTCCGCTTTGATGGCCGACCATCTGGTCGCGATGTTTATCGCTGGAGGTCATGCCTGATGGATAAGGTGGAGCTGACGGAAGCACAGAAGAAGTCGCGCCGTGGCCGCAACATTGCGCTGGGGCTTGTCCTTGCTGGTCTGGTCGTGATCTTTTATGTGATCACCGTCGCCAAATATGCAGCCATCGCGCCTTGAGGAGGTTATCGTGAGTGATCAGACACCTGCACCTCAACCGAAAAAAGAGCGCAACAATGGCGCAATCGTCGCCATGTGCCTCGCCTTCGTGTTCGGCATGACAGGCATGGCCTATGCCGCCGTGCCGCTCTACAAGATTTTCTGCCAGGTAACCGGTTATGGTGGAACGACGCGCCAGGTGGAGCAGGCGTCGGACGTCATTCTCGACCGCACGATCAAGGTTCGTTTTGACGGCAATGTCGCCGACGGTCTGCCCTGGGACTTTCGCCCGGACCAGCGCGAAGTGGAACTGCGCATCGGCGAGACCAAGCAGGTCTATTTCCGCGCCAAGAACCTCTTCAACAAAGAGACAACAGGCCAGGCCACGTTCAACGTGACGCCGCAGGCCGCTGGTGCCTATTTCAACAAGATTCAATGCTTCTGCTTCACCGAGCAAACGCTGCAGCCGGGTGAAGAAAAGGAAATGGCCGTTTTGTTCTTTGTCGATCCCGACATCGTCAACGAGCCGGAAACCAAGAGCATCAATACACTCACGCTGTCCTACACCGTTTATCCGCATGAAAAGACGCAAGGCGTCGCTGCGGTTGACGACAAGCAGGCAGCAGGTCAGAAACTTTAACTTTACGGAGGCTTCCGTTTTGGGGCGGAAGCGGACGGGACTTAACATTCGGGGATACTGATATGGCCGAAGCGCATACAAAAAACCACGACTATCACATCATCGATCCGAGCCCATGGCCGCTGCTTGCCTCCATCGGTGCATTCGTCATGGCCATGGGCGGCGTTGCCTATATGCGCTACCTGTCGGGTGGCTCGTTTGAGCTTTTCGGCGCGGACCTTGCCAATCCTTGGCTGTTCTTCGTCGGTCTCGCGGTTGTGATCTTCACCTGCATCTGCTGGTGGGCCGACACGATCAAGGAAGCCCATGAGGGCCATCACACCCGCGTCGTGTCGCTGCACCTGCGCTACGGCATGATCATGTTCATCGCCTCGGAAGTGATGTTCTTTGCCGCCTGGTTCTGGGCTTTCTTCGATGCCAGCCTTTTCCCCGGTGAAGCCATTCAGGCAGCCCGCGCCGCCTATACCGGTGGTCAGTGGCCGCCGCAGGGTATCGAGGTTCTCGACCCCTGGCACCTGCCGCTCTACAACACCGTTATCCTGCTGCTCTCCGGCACCACGGTCACCTGGGCACACCATGCGTTGCTGCACAATGACCGCAAGGGCCTGATCTACGGCCTGACGCTGACGGTTCTCCTGGGCATCCTGTTCTCTTTCGTACAGGCTTACGAATATGCCCACGCACCCTTTGCCTTCAAGGATTCGATCTACGGCGCAACCTTCTTCATGGCGACCGGCTTCCATGGTTTCCACGTTCTGGTCGGCACGATCTTCCTGGCGGTCAACCTCTTCCGCGCCATGGCCGGTGACTTCACACCGAAGCAGCATTTCGGTTTCGAAGCTGCCGCCTGGTACTGGCACTTCGTTGACGTTGTCTGGCTGTTCCTCTTCTTCTCCATCTACATCTGGGGTGGTTGGGGCGCGCCGCTTGCGCACTGAGGCCAGATGAAGGGCTTCAATGGCGGTCGCACACGCGGCCGCCTTTTTCTTTTGGAATGGAACGCATGGATATCAGCGAAGAAAAATCCGAAAGCGGCGGTCGTTATATTGCCGTGGTTGACGGGCATGAAGCGGAAATGACCTATTCGCGCACTTCCGCAAAGCTGATCATCATCGATCACACCGGGGTGCCTGACGCGCTGCGCGGCAAGGGTGTCGGTCAGGCGCTGGCGCTCCACGCGGTGGAAGAGGCTCGCCGAGGCGGCTGGAAGATCATTCCGCTTTGCCCGTTTTTCAAGGCCCAGGCACAGCGCCATCCGGAATGGCGTGATGTCGTGCAGTAAAGCGCACTGGGCAAGATGACCGGGCCGACATCTCTTGCATGAAGGCCCGCCGGAGCTTTACGACTGCGTGTGCGCTAGAGCATAATTCGACCGGAGTGAAACGAGGATCGATCAAATTATGCTTTACAAAGAAACCGTTAGAGTGCCGACCTGATTCAATCAGGTCGAATGGCGCTCTAAAGAGTTTGGAATTCGGTTCCTTGGGGTGAAGACAATCCCCGTCTTCACGCGAGGGAACCTCAACAAGAGGTGATGCTATGAGTGACAATCAAGAGACAAACAAGGACACGGCGCTCTATCCGCCGATCGAACCCATTTCTGCCGGCATCAAAGGCAGATGCCCCCGCTGCGGGCAAGGCAAGCTCTTTAACGGTCTGCTGACTGTGAAGCCATCCTGCGCCAATTGCGGCCTGGACTATGGTTTCGAGGATTCAGGCGACGGGCCGGTCGTGTTCGTCTTGCTCATCATGGGTTTCCTGGTGATTGGTCTTGCCTTTTGGATGGAGGTGAATTTCCAACCGCCATTCTGGCTGCAAGCGCTCATCTGGCTCCCGGTGGCTGTCATCGGCGGTGTTGCCTTAACGCGGATGTTGAAAGGCGTTCTCATCACGCTGCAATTCGCCAACAAGGCCAAACAGGGAAAGCTTGATCGTGATTGACGCCATGCCGGCAAGCCGAAGCACGAGTGCTGTCAAAAAGGCTGTGACGGCCATCGTGCTGCTCGCGGTTCTGGCGGCATTGCTGTCGCTTGGCACGTGGCAGGTGCGCCGGCTCGCCTGGAAGGAGGCCCTGATCGCCGATGTCAACGCCCGCATCAAGGAGCAGCCGGTCAAGATCGGCGAGATCATTGGCGATCTGGCAGCCGGAACGCCCATTGAATATCGGCCCATGCAGGCAACCGGGGTCTTCCAGCATGATGCCGAACAGTTTTTTTTCGCGACCTATGAGGGACGCTCGGGCTTTTATGTCTATACGCCGCTGGCGCTGGTCGACGGGCAATATCTCTTCGTCAATCGTGGCTTCGTGCCATATGATCAGAAGGATCGCGACACGCGCCTTGAGGGGGAGGTTGAAGGGGAGGTCACCGTCACCGGGCTTGCGCGCACCCGTCTGGCCGAAAAGCCCTCCATGATGGTCCCGGATAACGATCCGGCCAAGAACATTTTTTATTGGAAAGATTTGAGCGCCATGGCGGCCAATGCCGGGCTGCCCTCGCAGAAGGTTCTGCAGTTTTTCCTGGATGCCGATGCCACGCCCAATCCCGGTGGACTTCCTGTGGGTGGCGTGACACAGATCGACTTTCCGAACAATCACCTGCAATATGCGATAACATGGTACGGCCTGGCCGCAGCACTTGTTGTCATCAGCGCCATTGTGTGGTGGCGTGGACAGAAGAAAGAATAGAGGACACAGATGGCTCTCGTTGCAAATGGTCTCGTGGCGTTGGTTGCGCTGCTTCACGCTTATTTCCTCTATCTGGAAATGTTTGCCTGGACGAAGCCGGCCGGCCTGAAAGCTTTTGGAAACACGCCCGCGCGCGCTGAGGAAACCAAGCTTATGGCGGCTAATCAAGGCCTTTATAATGGCTTTCTGGCGGCCGGGCTTATCTGGGGGCTTATCCATCCTGAGCCAGCCTTCGGGTTCCAGCTGCAGCTGTTTTTCCTCGGCTGCGTCATTGTTGCGGCGCTCTACGGTGCATGGTCGGTCAGCCGCAAAATTCTCTTCGTGCAGGGTGTTCCCGCAATCGTGGCTTTGATCGCGACGGTCGCTTTTGCCAGCCCGTGAATGCAATACAAGGAAAGAAAGCCGTGACGGCAAGCGCAAAAGATAAACTGACAATCAGACTCTGCGGCCCGCGCGGCTTTTGCGCCGGCGTTGACCGCGCCATCCAGATCGTCGTGTTGGCGCTCAAGCGCTTCGGCGCGCCGGTCTATGTGCGCCACGAAATCGTGCATAACCGCTTCGTCGTCGAAGGGCTGGAAGCCAAGGGCGCGATCTTCGTGGAAGAACTCGACGAGATTCCCGCCGAACATCGCGACCAGCCGGTCGTCTTTTCCGCCCATGGCGTCCCGAAATCCGTGCCGGCCGATGCAAGCGCTCGCAATCTGTTCTATCTCGACGCCACATGCCCGCTGGTTTCCAAGGTGCACAAACAGGCCATGCGCCACCAGCGCCGCGGCCGCCATGTCATCCTCATCGGCCATGAAGGTCACCCGGAAGTCATCGGCACGATGGGCCAGCTCCCCGAGGGCACCGTTTCACTGATCGAAACGGTCGAAGATGCTGAGAAATACAATCCCGCCGATCCCGACATGCTGGGTTATGTGACCCAGACCACGCTTTCGGTGGAAGACACCGCAGGCGTCATCGCCAAGCTGGAAGAGCGGTTCCCGAAGCTCGAAGCGCCCGCCGCCGACAGCATCTGCTATGCCACCACCAACCGGCAGGACGCGGTGAAGGAAGCAGCACCCGGCTGCGATCTCTTCCTCATCGTTGGCGCGCCGAACTCGTCCAATTCGCGGCGGCTTGTGGAGGTTGCCTTGAGGGCAGGGGCCAAGCGCTCGCTCCTCGTGCAGCGCGCCTCCGAAATTGATTGGGATTCGCTCGACGGCGTTTCCACGGTTGGCATCTCCGCCGGTGCCTCCGCCCCCGAGGTCATCGTCAACGAAATCATCGAAGCCTTCAAGACACGCTATGAGACGAAGGTGGAGCTTGCGGTGACGGCAGAAGAAAACGAGCACTTCCCGGTCAACCGCGAACTGCGCAGTGTAGAACTCACCGCAGCCGACATGGCTTTTGTGAACGGGTGAGCTACTCACATTGATCTATACACATAAAGTGTGTATATTTATCTCATGAAGAGCGCGGACGTCATATCAGCCCTCAGGGCCGACGGCTGGTATCAGGTCTCGGTCCGGGGCAGCCACGTTCAGTTCAAACACAACGAAAAGCCCGGTCGTGTGACAGTACCGCATCCCAAGCGGGACATTCCGATTGGGACGCTCAAGAGTATTGAGAAGCAGGCCGGGTTGAGATTGAGGTGATTGGGATGCGAAATTATATTGCGCTGATCCACAAGGAGGACGGGAGCGACTACGGTGTCTCTTTCCCTGACTTTCCCGGCGTTGTGACAGCAGGTACAGACCTTGACGATGCGCGCGCGATGGCGTCCGAGGCGCTGGCCTTTCATGTTGATGGCTTGATCGAAGACGGGGAAGCAATCCCCGAACCTTCAACCCTCGAAGCGGTGATGGCCGATATGGGAAACCGCGAGGCGGTTGCAGTGCTGATTCCATTGAAAACGGAAAGCAAGAAAGCCGTGCGTTTGAACATCACCTTGCCGGAAGATGTTTTGAACGATATCGACGCATTTGCAAATGCCCATGGTCTTTCGCGCTCGGGGTTTCTTGCCCAGGCGGCCAGGCGACAAATGCAGGCTGAAAACGAGACATTCACAGTTCAGCGGAATGCGACCGCCAACGGTTGATTTTCTCTCCGCTTTCTGGCCTCTGGAATTCAGCTGCTCAGCATAGAATCACAATACAGGCGGAACACTCCCTTGGCCGTTTACACCGATATCACCGAAGACGAACTTTCCGCCTTTCTGGCCGATTATGATGTCGGCACGCTCATGTCCTATCGCGGTATTGCCGAGGGCGTGGAAAATTCGAATTTCATGCTGCACACGACAGGCGGCCAGTTCATCCTGACGCTTTACGAAAAGCGGGTCGATCGCAACGACCTGCCGTTCTTTCTGGGACTGATGCAGCATCTGGCCGAGCGTGGTGTGAGCTGCCCGCTGCCGATTGCGCGCAATGACGGTGAATTGCTGGGTGAACTGTCGGGCCGACCTGCCGCCATGATTTCCTTTCTGGAAGGCATGTGGCCGCGCAAGCCCGAGCCCTGGCATTGCCGCGAAACAGGCAAGGCGATCGCCGAAATGCACATTGCCGGCGAAGGCTTTGCTCTGACCCGCCGCAACGCGCTGTCTGTCGATAGCTGGCGACCGCTGTGGGAGAAGTCGGTGGGCCGCGTTGGCGAACTGGATGCAGCGCTTTCCGGTGAGATTCCCGAACATCTTGATTTTCTCGAGACCAATTGGCCGACCAGCCTGCCGACCGGCGTCATCCATGCAGATGCTTTTCAGGACAATGTCTTTTTTCTGGAAAACAGCTTTTCCGGCCTGATCGACTTCTATTTCGCCTGCAATGATTTCCTGGCCTATGACGTCGCTATCCTGCTGAACGCCTGGTGCTTCGAAAAGGACGGCTCCTACAATGTCACCAAGGGCATGGCGCTTTTGGCGGGTTACCAGTCGGTGCGCCCGCTCAGCGCCAGCGAAATCGAGGCGCTGCCCATTCTGGCGCGTGGCGCGGCTTTGCGCTTTTTCCTTACCCGCCTTTACGACTGGCTGATGACCCCGCCGGGTGCGATGGTGACGAAAAAGGATCCGATTGAATATTTGAGGAAGCTGCGCTTTCACGCCCGCGTCAAAACTGCCGCCGAATATGGGCTGCAGGGCTAGGGTCCTGACCCTAAGCCCCGCTATCGCATCTGATCGCGCCAGAAGAGAAGAAAAGAACCCTTATGAAGCATGTTGATATTTTCACCGATGGTGCCTGCTCCGGCAATCCGGGTCCCGGAGGCTGGGGGGCCGTACTGCGCTATGGCGAGGTGGAAAAGGAAATGTGCGGCGGTGAGGCCGAAACCACCAACAACCGCATGGAACTGATGGCGGCCATTGAGGCGCTGGGTGCCCTCAAGAGTGCCTGTGAGGTCGATCTTTATACCGATAGCGTCTACGTGAAGGATGGGATCACCAAGTGGATCCATGGCTGGAAGAAAAACGGCTGGAAGAACGCGCAGAAAAAGCCGGTGAAAAACGCCGAACTCTGGCAGGCGCTGGATGAGGCGCAAAAGCGCCACAAGGTGAACCTGCATTGGGTTAAGGGCCATGCAGGCCATCCAGAAAACGAACGCGCCGATGAACTGGCGCGCAAGGGTATGGAGCCCTTCAAGAGGCGCTGAAGACCCGCGCTCCGCCGCGTCTTCAAGCGGTCAGGAGCCGCGCGGCAATAGCCCACATGATCAAGCCGATAAACGCATCCAGCACGCGCCACGCACCGGGTTTTGAAAGCAGCGGGCGAAGCAGCCGCGCGCCGTAACCGAGCGAAAAGAAGAAGGCGAATGATGCGGTGACCGCACCGAGACCGAAGAAGACTTCGCGGCCCGGAAAGCGGGTGGATAGTGCACCGAGAAACACGACCGTATCAAGATAGACATGCGGGTTGAGCCAGGTAAAGGCAAGGCAGATGGCCACTGCCTTCTTCAGCGGCAGGCTGGGCATGTCAGAAGGTGCAAGTCCCGCCTCGGTCGTCCAGGCCGCGCGCAAACTGGTAAACCCGTAGACAACCAGAAACGCCACGCCGCCATAAAGCAGCACGGGTTCAAGCCAGGGCAGGCGGTCGATCACCACACCAAAGCCAGCCACACCGGCGCTCACCAGAAGCGCGTCGGAGATTGCACAGATCATCACCAGCACAAACACATGCTCGCCGCGCAAGCCTTGCCGCAAGACAAAGGCATTCTGCGCGCCGATGGCGACAATCAGACCAAGCCCGGTCACGAGACCGGAAAAATAGGCGGCAAACATAGGTTCTCCAAAAACGTTGCTCGCCCTTTTGTCGGTTTTCTTTTATTAAGTCGAATTAAAGAAGATAATTGAGATTAAGGAAAACTAATTCATGCTCGATTATGGCGCGCTCGCAGCTCTCGCAGCAGTGATCCGCGAAGGAACCTTTGAAAAAGCCGCCGCTGCACTTCATGTCACGCCCTCTGCAATTTCCCAGCGGGTGAAGCTTCTGGAAGAGCGTGTGGGCGCGGTGCTGGTGCGGCGCGGCCAGCCCTGCGAGGCGACGGAAGAAGGCCAGCATCTGTGCCGTCATTTTGAAAGCGTGATGCTGATGGAAAAGGCGCTCGGCACCGAATTGCCGGATATGCCCGGTGATGACGGACCCGTCACCATCCCCATCGCCGTCAATGCCGACAGCCTGGATTCCTGGTTCATCCAGGCGGTGAGCGAACATGTCCGTGAAACCGGCATTCTCATTGATTTCAAGGTCGACGATCAGGACCACACCGCTGAATGGCTTCGCCGGGGCGAGGTGCTGGCTGCCGTCACCGCGGTGGAAAAACCGGTACAGGGCTGCCGCGTTCTGGCACTCGGCAAGCTCTCTTACCGCGCAACGGCGAGCAATGCGTTCATAGCACGCCATTTTGCAGGCGGGGTGACGGCTGAGGCACTTTCAAAAGCACCATCGCTCACCTTCAACCGCAAGGACCGTCTGCAGAGCGCCTGGGTGGAGCATCACCTTGGCCACGATATTGCACGCCCCAACCACTGGCTGCCCTCCTCGCAAGGCTTCGTTACCGCCTGCCTCGCAGGCATCGGCTGGGGCCTCAACCCGGTTCAGTTGGTGGAGGCGCATCTTCGCACAGGCGCGCTCTGTGAGCTCGTACCCGATACGAGGATAGAAACCCCGCTTTACTGGCAGGTAAGCCGGCGCGCGGCCCCGCTACTGGAGAGGCTGACGCGCAGCGTGGTGGCTTCGGGCAGGGAGTGGCTTGCCTGAGTTGACGCCAAAAAGAAAGACGGCCCGCCAAGGGCGAGCCGTCGATCATTGGTTTGGGCGAAGTGCCTTAAAGCGCTTCCAGCATGGCGGCTGCGGATGAAACCGTTGCTTGGCCGGGATTGTCTTCCACGTTGACAAATTTGACGGTGCCGTCTTCCACCAGCATGGAGAAGCGGGTGGAACGGACGCCGAGCCCACCGGCGGAAAGGTCGCGCTCAAGGCCGAGCGCCTTGACGAATTCCGCATCCCAGTCGCACAGAAAACGGATCTTGCCGACGGCGTTGGTGGATTTTGCCCAGGCACCCATGACGAAATGGTCGTTCACAGACACAACGGCGATATCGTCCACGCCTTTGGCAAGCAGCGCATCGCGATTTTCCACATAGCCCGGCACGTGGTTCATCGAGCATGTCGGCGTAAATGCGCCGGGCAGGCCGAAAAGCACCACTTTCTTGCCGGCGAAGAAGTCTTCTGTCGAAATCTTGGCGGGGCCGTCGCTGGTCGACTCCATAATGGTTAATGATGGAATTTTTTCTCCGGGTGCAATTGTCATGGCGGGACTCTCCTTGATTGTTTGCGGCGAGCATAAGCAAGTCGCGCGGAACTGCAAAGTGCTATTGTGTCGCCTTGGCTGTCAGGGAAGCTGAATGTCCGTTTCCATGGCGCGCATGCCCGCTTTCACAAGAACCCCGATTGTCTGACCGGAAAGTGTCGCATCTTTGGCGAGATAATTAGGCTCGAGCGCCACGGTGACCCTTCCGTCTTTTTCCTCGGTCAAAACGCCCGGCTTGAAGGCCTGTGCACCCAGATGAGCGAAGACGTCGATTGCATCCGCGTTCACCCCGGACGGCAGTTGAATGGTTGCGGTCAGTTGCCGCTTGTCGGCGGACAGTGTGTGTTCAACAACCGAGAAATCCGCGCTGGGCGCTTCCGGCAGGAGCGCGCGGGCCGCTTTGATAAGGGCGGCCTCATTGGCCGCAGGCTTGGTCTCGCTCGAAAGTGAAACGGCCAGTTCAGCCTGGAAGGGAACGCAGATATCCGCACACACACCCACAAATGCACTGAGCTTCAGGGTCGATGACGCGCCTTTGATCGGCTGTGTCAGCTCAAGCGGAAAACGCACCGTCGATGTGTATCCAAAATCGCTGAGATTGCCATAGCGGATGATCTCTGGCGCTGGATAACGGATGTTGGAAAGCGTGAGGTTGCGGCTGCCATCAACGCTGATTTCGGGCGGAATGCCGCCATTGCCGGGTGCCCGCCAATAGGTGTGCCAGCCCTCATCCGGCACGATTTCCAAGATGGCCTCCACAATGCCGTCACTGTCCGGCGGAAGGGCGACCACACGCATGCGCCCGCCGGTCGTTTCCGCCCATGCGCTTGCTGCAGCCTGGACCGCTTGCGGCAGAGCCGGCGCCAGCAGAACGGCCGCAAGACAAAGGCGAATAGAACGGCGCGGGTTGAATGAAATGTGCAATTTTGATGATCTCATTGTCATGGCAAGAACAGATATCCCAACGTCATATGGCGCGCGATACACAAGTTGCAAAAGAAATTTCAATTTTATTTGAAGGGTTTGCCTGAGCGTTCAAAAAAAAACGGCTCCCGCACTTTTCATTTCCTTGCGAGTTGGTACGCTGTTTTTATGCGTGAACTCTTGGGAATGCGGAAAAATCAGAAGTCTGGATTCCTTGACGGTCAGTTCCTGATCGCCATGCCATCCATGCTGGACTCGAATTTCAATCGCACCGTCATCTATATTTGTGCCCATACCAACGAAGGCGCAATGGGTTTTATACTCAATCGTGCGCGTGATGTCAGCTTTCCCGAAATCCTCGGTCACTTGAGTATTTCCGGCTTGGGTGAGGCAAACGACTATTGCGATGGCGTTGCCGATTTCCCGATTCTGGATGGTGGCCCGGTCGATGCGGGCAGAGGGTTCGTGCTGCATTCGGATGATTATGCCGGCGGCGACACGATGCCGCTTTCCGAGGAAATGAACCTCACTGCCACGCAGGATATCATTCGGGCCATCGCAAAGGGCAAAGGTCCGCGGCGCTCGGCCATGTTCCTCGGTTACGCCGGATGGCGCAAAGGCCAGCTGGAGGATGAAATCGCGCAGAATGCCTGGCTCACATGCCCGGCCAACGAGGCGCTGATTTTCGACAAGGACCTCAATGGCAAATATGAGCGCGCCATGGGGCTGATGGGCATTTGCACCCAGCATCTTTCGGCCGAAGCAGGCCACGCCTGAAGCTTTGCGCCTCACGCGGCCTTGGTCAAAGTCTCTTTCAAAAGTTGCTGCAACGTGGCTGCCGTCAGCGGTGGGCCGAGATAGTGGCTCTGCCCGTATTCGACGCCGAATGACGACAGTTCTGCAATTTCGTCTTCGGTTTCGATCCCTTCGGCCACAACATTCATGCCGAGATCGCCGATCATCGTCGCCACTGATTTCAGAAGCTTATGTCCGCGTTCATCATTGCCGGTCACCAGCGAACGGTCGAGCTTGACCGTGCTGAAGGGCAGATCGGTAAGATAGCCGAGCGCAGAATAGCCAGTTCCAAAATCATCAAGCGAGAGCCGGAAGCCCGCTTCGCGCAGCTTGTTCAGCATCTGCCGCGAGCGCTCGGGGTTTTCCATCACCAGCGTTTCGGTCAGTTCCAGTGCAAAATTGTCTGCTGAACAGCCGCTGCGGGCAAGAACCGCCTGAAAGTCGTCATAGAGTTCCTTGTTGATCAACTGCGCGCTCGACAGATTGACCGACACGAAAATGGGAAGCTCGCCCAGATTGTTGCGCCAAGTTGAAAGATCGGCGGCAGCGCGATCGAGTGCAAACATGCCGATCTGGTTGATCAGCCCGTTCTTCTCCGCAATCGGGATGAACTGTGAGGGCGGAATTTCCCCGAGGCGGGGATGGTCCCAGCGCATGAGTGCTTCCGCACCGGCAATCGAGCGGTCTTCAAGGCGGAAAATCGGCTGATACACCATGGAGAGCTGACGCCGGTCGATCGCGCGGCGCAGGTCGGCTTCGATCTGCAGGTGGTCGGAGGTGTTGGTCCTGAAGGCCGGGCGGAACGGCTCCACGCGGTCGCCGCCGCCGCGCTTGCCGCGATAAAGCGCAAGCTCCGCATCGCTGATCATGCCCGCCGCATCCTGGTTCTGATCGACCCAGGACACCAGCCCGGCAGAGGCGGTCAGATTGATTTCCTCCCCGCCATAATCGATCGGAACCTTGATGGCCTGCAAAACCGCATCGGCAAAATCGGCGACCCGCTGCGGCTCGGTTTCCGATGTCAGGATCAGGCCGAACTGGTCGCCGGCGATGCGTGCCAGCGTATCCTTCGTTTTTAAAAGCCGCTGCAAACGCCGCGTCAGCACGATCAGAATATTGTCGCCCGCCATGATGCCCAGCCGATCGTTCACCGAAATGAAACGGTCAAGCCCGATGAGCATGACTGTGGGTGCCGCGCGCGGATTGTCCCGCGCCTGGTTGATCGCCGATTGCAGGCGGTCGATAAAGAGTTCGCGGTTGGGAAGTCCGGTCAGGTTGTCGTGCACCGAATTGTGCAGAAGACGTTCCATTGCCGTCTTTTCGTCGGTCACGTCGCAAAGCGTGCCGACACAGCGGATCACTTCGCCGTTGGCGCCCAGAACAGGCCGTGCGCGCACGCGCAGCCAATGGTAATGTCCATCGCGGGCGCGGATCCGGAATTCATGGTCCAGGCGTCCTTTGCGATGTTCCAGCAGAACCTCCATCGTCGCGCGGAATCGGTCCTGGTCATCGGGATGCATGGGTGAAAGCCAGGTGCGCACCGCACCATTCAGCGTTCCCGGCGAAAGCCCGAGCCTGGTGGCGATATCCGGCATGGTCACGACCCGGTCCCGCGAGACATCCCAATCCCAGATGGTTTCGCCGGAGCCGGTGAGCGCCAGCGACTGGCGTTCGAGATCGGAAAACAGACCATGCTGAAACCCGCCACCGGAAAAGGCATGCTGCATCACCGTAAAGCCGATCATCAGCACGATAAGAACGAGACCGCCGGTCAGCGCCGGCTGCACAATATCGTTGTCGATACGGCCGGTGACGGTCAGCCAGGCTGCAATCAGCCACCCGATGATCAGCGCCCATGATGGCATCAGCAGAACCGCGCGGTCATATCGCTGCGTGGTCAGATAGGCAATGGCGGCAACACCGGCAATGGCAGTCAGCGCGAAGGATATGCGGGCAATGCCGGCAGCCACCGAAGGATCGAAAATCGAGCCCGCCGCCAGCAGGCCAAGGCAGCTTATCCATGCAAACGTGACATAGCCGAGATGCGTGTGCCAGCGGTTGAGATTGAGATAGGTGAAGAGGAAGAGCACAAGGCTGACTGCCATGGTGACTTCCGTCCCCGCCCGCCATATGCGCTGGTCGGCCGGACTCATGCCGATAAGCTTTTCCAGAAAGCCGAAATCGACGCAGACATAACCGAGAACGGCCCAGGCAAGCGCCGCCGCAGCCGGCAGCATGGCCGTACCGCGCACCACGAAGAGGATGGTCAGAATAACCGACAAAAGACCGGCAATGCCCAGCACGATACCATGATAGAGCGTGAAGGCATTGACAGTATCCTTATAGGCCTCCGGTTCCCACAGATAGAGCTGCGGCAGGTCCGGTGTCGCCAGTTCCGCAACAAAGGTTACGACCGAGCCGGGGTTCAGTGTGATCTGGAAAACATCGGCCTCGTTGCTTGGCTGGCGTTCAAGCGAAAACCCCTCGCTCGGCGTGATGGCTATGATGCGCCGCGACCCGAGATCGGGCCAGAAGAGGCGCGATTTGGCGAGACGGAAATGCGGTGCAACGATTAGCCGGTCAAGCTGCTGGTCGGATACGTTGGCCAGTGAAAAAACCGCCCAGTCGCCGTGGTGGTCGTCAGAGGAGGCACGCACCTCGATACGCCGCACAATCCCGTCGGCACCGGCTGCGGTGGAAACCTGAAAGGCATTGCCCTGGTTCAGATAGATTTCGGTGGTTTTGGTCAGATCGAGCGCGGTGTCTTCTGCTGTAATCTTCACCGGCTCGGCGCTCAGTGCTGCTTGTGTCCACAAAAGCGCAAAAAGCACCGCCAGCAGAGCGGCGATAACCATGCCGGAAAGGGCGGCAGGGCGTCTGACCGTATCGATGCGTTCCATTAAGCTTTGTTGTCCTTTTTCAGCATCTTGTATTCGCTCGCCAACAGCGACAACAGCACGTGATCGCGCCATCGGCCATTGATCTTCAAATATTCCCTGAGGGCTCCTTCGCGCTGAAAACCGGCTTTTTCGAGGAGGGCCAGGCTACGTTCGTTATCCGGAATACAGGCTGCCTCGATACGGTGCAACTGCAGCCGCTCGAAGATATGGTGGATGACGAGCGTAAGAGAGGCCCGCATATGCCCCTGTCCGGCATATTGTTCACCCATCCAATAGCCGATCATGCAGCATTGTGCCGCACCTCTGCGAATCTGGCCAATGGTGATGCCGCCCAAAAGCGCGCCTTCCTGCTTTGAGAAGATAAAAAGCGGAATGGCGCTGCCGTTGGAATATTCGTGTTCGTTGCGTTCAATGCGCAGCCTGAAGGCCTGCCTGGTGAGGTCGTCAGGACCCCAGGAAGGTTCCCATGGCTGCAAATGATTGTAGCTGGCCTCACGCACAGCCTTCCATTCGGGAAAATCCGAGATTTGCGGCAGCCGGAGTATGTGCCCCGCACCGCTGATGATCGGAGTGGATGCGCGCCGCGCCCAGAAACGGAACATCGAAACCGCCACCCCCAAATGTCTTCAACCGCCCCGTTGCACAGGGTCTTCAAGCGGTAATCGGAGCTGCAAACCCGCCATGGCTGAGCGATGCAGCGATCTCTTTCAACGGAACCAGGTTCTCCAGCGGACCAACAGCAGAGAGCGTCGGCTTGGCGTCGAAGAACAGACGCCCGGCAAGGTCCGTCAGCCGCTCGGGCGTAATGCCCGCCAGCCGATCCATCATTTCCGAGTTTGAAATGGGACGGCCATACAGCATCATCTGGCGGGCAATCTGTCCGGCGCGCGCCGCAGGGCTTTCCTGCGCCATCAGAAGCTGGGCACGGATTTGCGAGCGCGCACGCTCGATTTCGCTGTCGTCGATATGGTCGGACACTTTGCGCAGTTCCTGCAGGATCACCGGCACCAGCTCGGGCAGGTCTTCCGTTCCGGTTGCCGCGTGAATGCCGAAGACGCCGGTATCGGAAAAGCCCCAATGGAAGGCATAGACCGAATAACAGAGGCCACGATGCTCGCGCACCTCCTGAAACAGCCGCGAGGACATACCGCCGCCCAGTACATTGGCGAGAATCTGCGAGGCATAAAAGTCGCGCACATGATAGGCACGGCCTTCAAAACCGAGAAGGAACTGAGCGTCCATCAGGTCGCGCGTCAGCCGGAATTCGCCGCCCGTGTAGCGCGCCGGCTGGGCGACCACGCTCAAATTCGGCTTGCGCGGAATGGAGGCGAAGCGCTCTTCAACCTGCTTGACGATGCTATCGTGATCGACCGCTCCCGCTGCCACGATGAATATGCGGTCGGTGGTGTAGTTGCGCGCCAGATACGCGCGGATCTGGTCCGGCGTGAAGGACTTCACCGTTTCCGGCGTTCCGAGAATGGGCCGTCCAATGGTCTGGTCGCGATAGGCGGTTGCGGCAAAACTGTCGAAAACCACATCGTCCGGCGTGTCGTTCGCCGCCCCGATTTCCTGCAGGATAACGTGTTTTTCGCGCTCCAGCTCGCCCTCGTCGAAGGCCGACTCTGTCAGGATATCAGCCAGAATATCGATGGCCAGCGGCACATCGTCTTTCAGGATACGCGCATAATACGAGGTCGATTCCGTGGATGTGGCGGCGTTGACCTCGCCGCCCACATTTTCGATTTCCTCGGCAATTTGCCGCGCTGTCCGATTTTTTGTGCCTTTGAAGGCCATATGCTCCAGAAGATGGGCAATGCCGTGTTCGCTTGCCTGTTCATCGCGTGAGCCGGATTTGACCCACACGCCAAGCGCGACACTTTCCAGATGCGGCATATGTTCCGTGACAACGGTCAGTCCCGACGCAAGTTCGGTACGCTCAACTTTCATGATGCCTCTTTCTGCGCTTCGCCTGCAACAATACGCGCATGATCGTTGATGAATTGTTCAACGACTTCAAGCTGAGGCTGCAGAATATCAAAGCGCTCCTCCCGTTCCATCAAACCAGCAAGCCACGTTGGAAGCGCCGGGTCAATACCGCTTGCAGATTTTACTGCGGCGGGGAACTTGGCAGGATGGGCAGTGGACAGCACCACCATGGGCGACGCGCTGCGCGTGTTGCGACCGGCAACATGAAGGGCAACGGCGGTGTGCGGATCGATGAGGTATCCGGTGTCGGCAAGCGTTGACGCGATCTGTTTTGCCACGTCGTCTTCGCTGGCGCGTGCTGCTCTGAAGGTCTTGCGGATCGTCTTCAGCGTCTTTTCGTCGATATCGAATGCGCCCGACTGTTTCAGCCGGTTCATCGCCTTGCGAACCTCGCCCGCATCCCGGTCGGAGGCTTCGAACAAAAGCCGTTCGAAATTCGAGGAAATCTGGATATCCATGGACGGCGAAGTGGTGGCCGTTACGCCCTGCATTTCATAACGCCCGGTTTCCAGCGCGCGCGCCAGAATGTCGTTTTCATTGGTCGCCACCACCAGACGGTCGATCGGCAGTCCCATTTTCATCGCCACATAGGCTGCAAAAATGTCGCCGAAGTTACCCGTCGGCACCGTGAAGGAAACCTTGCGAGCCGGCGCGCCAAGCGACAGCGCTGCGGTGAAATAATAAACTGTCTGCGCCATGATGCGCGCCCAGTTGATCGAGTTGACGCCGGAAAGCTTGACCTTATCGCGGAAGGCGACATGGCCGAACATTTCCTTCACAAGGTTCTGGCAGTCGTCGAAATTGCCCTGCACGGCCAATGCATGAACGTTGGATGCAGTGGAGGTCGTCATCTGGTGCTGCTGCACCGGCGACACCTTGCCTTCGGGAAAGAGAATGAAAATATCGGTGCGCTCGCGGCCTGCAAAGGCATCAATGGCAGCGCCGCCGGTATCGCCCGAGGTTGCGCCAACGATTGTGGCCCGCTGGCCCCGTTCGGCCAGCACATGGTCCATCAGGCGGGCAAGCAATTGCATCGCCACATCCTTGAAGGCGAGCGTTGGTCCATGGAAAAGCTCGAGGATAAAGGTGTTTGCGTCAGTCTGCACCAATGGCGTCACGGCGTCATGGCGAAAGGTGCCATAGGCTTCGGCAATCATCGCCTTCAGCGCATCATCGTCGATTTCACCGTCAACGAACCGGGAAATCACTGTGAATGCGATGTCCTGATAGGATTTGCCGCGCATGGCGCGGATGTCTTTCTTGGAAAATTCCGGCCACTTCTTAGGCAGATAAAGCCCGCCATCTGCGGCAAGGCCTGCAAGCAGCGCATCGCGAAAGCCGAGTTCAGGGGCCTCGCCACGGGTGGAGATATATTTCACGGTCAGATGTCCTTCCTCAACGGGTTTGGTTTGGTTATCCCCGCCGGCGGCGAAAATTTTCGCCACTCATCGCTTTTTTTTCTAACCGCTGCTATAGACCATCGGCGACGGCCATGAAAAGGGCCAGTTTTCATTCTTTAAGACAGGAAAACCCGGGAATTCTTGATGAGCGTGTCTGGTTTGTTCAATCGTAAAGTCCGTGGCCTTGTCGGAGCATCGCTTCTTGCTGTTCTGGCGGCGTGTACATCGACCGATACCAAAGGCGTTCTCGGCAGCGCTGCCGAAGATCAGACGCAACAGCTGGTCATCCAGGGCAAATGCCCGCAGATCGAGTTGCGTGAAGGCACGGCCTATCACCGTCAATATGCCCGCGGCGCACGCAAGATGGCCGATGGACAAATGGATCCTGAAAAGCTGATCTATCAGGCCGCCATCGCCGACACCACCCGTGCCTGCCGCATGTCCGATCAGGAAGGTCTCGTCATCACCGTTCAGGCGCAGGGTCGCCTGGTTCTCGGGCCGCAGGGCAAGCCCGGCAGCTACAAAGTGCCGATCCGTATAGCCGTTGCCGACGACAAATCCGTGCTCTACTCTCAGCTCGTCGAGCTTGAAGTGCAGGTTCCTGCAGGCCAGCTTTCCAACCAGTTCCTGTTTGAAAAGAATGATGTGGCAATCCCCGGCGGTGCCGGCGAATTCGCCAAGGTCTATATCGGCTTCGACGACGGCGCGAAGAAATAGGGCTTTGAAAGCCGGGGTTCAGGCAATCCCGGCCCATTCTGACAGCGCGCCAATCACCGGCGGCAGATCGACCATGCGGGAAATCACCGTTTCAGCACCTGCCTCGGTCAGCTTGTCGGAGTGCGATGGGTATGTGTGCGAACCGCCGGTAAAGCCGATCACGCGCATACCTGCACTGCGGGCACCTTCTATGCCGTGCACGGAATCTTCAATCACGATCACATTCTGCGGCTTGACGTTCATTTCTTCGGCAGCATGGAGAAAGATGTCCGGCTTCGGCTTCACGCGGTCGGCACCCAGATCCTTGGCCGAATAGACATGCGGATCGAAATAGGGTTTCAGCCCGGTCTTTGTCAGCATCATGTCCAGCCGCTGCGAGGACGAATTGGAGCAGATGCAGCGCGGCTGCGTGAGGCGCGAAAGCGCAAACTTGACGCCTTCAATATCGCGCACATCGCGGGCAAGCCGCTGATCAAGCAAGGCTTCCGATTTATCGAGCAGCGAGGCGGACAGCGGAATATCGGCTTCGGCTTCGATGGCCATGAGAATGTTCTTCCAGGTCATGCCGGAAAACCGCTCGCCCATTTCCTCGGCGCTGATCGTGTAACCGGCATCGCGCAAAAGCTTTGATTCCACCTGTGCTGCAATGATCTCGCTATCGACAAGCACGCCATCGCAATCGAAGATAATCAGGTCAAAGCCGCTCATAATTTTCACATCTGCTTTTGAAATCGGGGAGGAATGAGCCGCCTGCTACACCAAAACATGACGATGGGCAAGGAAAGCTCAAACGCCGAAGAGTTCGGCAAAGCGCCTTTCGCCGGTCGACGTAAAGGCTATCACCCGGCTTTCGGGCATGCGCCGGGCATAGCCCTTGTCGAGAAGCAGATCGAGCAGGCTTGCTCCAAGCGCGCCGGCGAGATGCGACCGCCGCTCGCTCCAGTCCAGGCAGGACCGGCAAAGCGGACGCCGAAGCTTGCGCAGTCCTCCAATGTCGATGCCCAATCCCTCCAGCCAGTTTTCGCCCGACGGCGTGACATCAACCGCATCACCGTCTTCGCAGATAAACCGCCGCGCCTTCAGGTTTTCGAACATCTGCACACCATAGTCGCCTGCCATATGGTCATAGCAGATGCGCGCCTTCCTCAGCGCCGGGTCTTTCGGGCCTAGCAGCCGCTTTTGCTGCGTTTCCGCTGAAAAGCGGAAAAGGCCTTCCAGAAGTTCGCCGGCCGGTTCGGTGAGCGCGAAATATTTGTGTCGCCCCTGTTTGCGGACGATCACGAAGCGGCCAGCCTCCAGTCGCGCCAGATGGCTACTGGCAGTCTGCTGGGTGATGCCTGCGGCAGCGGAAAGCTCACTGGCGGTGAGCGCACGCCCATCCATCAGCGCAACAAGCATGTTTGCACGCGCCGGATCGCCAACCAAGGCTGCAGTTTGGGATATGTCGGGGCCTTCCTTCATGGTTCGATATTAATCGAAGCATTCCTGTTTACGCAAGGCCTATAAGCGGATTGCAGAAAAAAGGAACACAACATGATCACCTGTTTTATCCGCTATGAAATCGACCCGTTTAAAAGCGCGCAATTTGCCGAATATGCGCGCGTTTGGGGACAAGCAATTCCGCAATGCGGCGCAGACCTGATTGGCTATTTCGCGCCGCATGAAGGTTCGGCAACCATAGCTTATGGTGTCTACAATATCGACAGTCTTGCAGCTTACGAGCGCTACCGGGCCGACTTGGCAGCCTCCAAACTGGGGCGCGAAAACTACGAATTTGCCGCCCGAGAACGCTTTATCCTGAAAGAGGAACGGATATTCCTCAAAAACGTCTCCAAGCCGCATGCGGAGTGGATAAAGCCATGATTGCCGTCATTTTCGAAGTCGAGCCCGCCGAAGGCATGAAGGATATTTATCTGCAGATGGCCGCTGAACTCGTCGAATATCTGAAACAGGTGGATGGCTTTATCAGTATCGAACGGTTCCAGTCGCTCACCAGCGGCGGCAAACTTCTGTCACTATCATTCTGGCGGGATGAGGAGGCAGTTTCGGCATGGCGCAATGAGATGCATCACCGCGAGGCGCAGATGGCGGGGCGCAAGTCCGTCTTCAGCGGCTATCGCCTGCGCGTTGCGCATGTGATGCGCGACTACGGTTTGCATGAGCGGACACAGGCGCCGTCGGACGCCTTGCTCATCTGATTGCCAACTTTGCCAAACGCTCATAATGCGGCAGGGCGGCATCCAGCAACGGCCTGAGATGGTCGGGAACATCCGGCAAAACACCCTCTGGCGGGGCAAAGCCTGTGCTCTTCCAGACCTCCGGATACCAGTGCGCAGCCCAGGTCCCGTCTTGTGCATGGCCACCTGCCGGCCATGAGAGCATGCCTTCATTATAAGGCATGCCGATCGCCACGCAGAGCTTTTCCAGCATATCGGCAGGGTTTTGCCGAATGTCGGTCGAATCGATCACCACTGGTGGTTTGCCCTGTGCGGCGGAAATTTCATCAAATAGCTGTGCCTGGCTTTCAAAACCAATGTCGTCGAGCGTCGGGTTCTCGCGCTTCTTGGCATAGCTCACGATCACGCGCGCCGGGTGGCGGATCAGAAACACATTGGTGACGCCGGCAATCCAGTCGCGCGGAATGCCCTTCACCATGTGGTGCGGCATGTGTTTTTGATAGAAAAACGCCTTGCCGTCCGGTATCGGCCCAAGGCACCGTTCGGCAACCTTCTGCGGATCGGTTTCCTCCGCGGCCAATATGTCCGCCCGCATCGGATCGTCGCGTCCCGAAGCCACCAGAAACGGGGCATAAAAAGGCTCATCCCATACCGCACAGTCAGCCCGCGCGCCAAAGGAATACATCATCGCGGTTGAGAGGTTTCGAGGTCCCGACCACATGGCAATCCGCATCCCTCACAATCCTTTCCGTCAGGTTTTTTCGAATGATCGGAGCAGCTTGGCGGGATCCTTCTGCAAATACAATTATGGATTAAGTCGGACTTCGTTTTGCAGTCGCCTTATCCAAAGGAGATTTTCCATGGAAATATTGTCTTCGCTGCCTCAAACGTTTCACGCTAAAGGCTCAAAGTTGCTGAAACTCAGGACGACATCACCAACGTTTGACGTTGATGCTGTCTAAAGCCCGCCGCCAGCCACCTTGCGCGGTCTCCCGCCTTTGCGGCCGTTCTCGCGCGCGGCTGCCGCTTTGCTACGCGATTTGGCTTGGCCCCCCGTTGCGCCGAGTTGTGCAGCCATCCAGCGCTTGGAACCGAAAACACCCTGCAGAAGCGCAGGCACATAGACATCGGCGTCGAGTTTCGGCCAATGGAGGCCAAGACCGGCGGGGCTAACCTCAATTTCGGCAAGCTCCTCCGGAGAGGCGTCGGCAAGTCCTTCCGCCAACCGTGAAGGGAAAGCGATCTGCACGCCGGTATTCAAGTTGACCACAACGCGGGACGACCGGCGATCATAGCGCGCGGACACGGCGAACCCGTTCTCTCGCAAGGCGGCCATCCGCTTTTCGGCCTGTTGTACTTCCTGCTCAGTAATGGTCATGAAACTTTCTCCATTCCGTACAGAGGGTTGCCAATGCGCTGGCCAGGTCGCTTACGATCCGGCTCAATTCGCGCGTGTTGAAACCGTAGCTCTCCCGAAGTGCCGGCGGACCTTCCGGGCAATTCAGAATGAAAACGGCTTCACCGACCGCTCCCTTGACATGAACATGCGCGGGACGATGATCGTTGGGGTAAATGACCACGCGCAGGCCATCAAAGCGCAAGACAGTCGGCATGTGGAAAGTATATCAAAACCCAAGCGCTTGGGAAAGATGATTTATCGCGAAGCGACAATTGTGATGTGCATCAGAAGACGGGAGTTTGAATGTGCTGCTAAACCCACTCTCGCCGGAGCATGTGATAGGCAAAACGCGACATTCCGCCGTGCGGCCGGTCCAGCCGAGCGTAAGGGACCTATCGAGAAGGGCAGCGCCAATGACCGCCAAGGTGCGGCTGCGGCCGTCTCCTTCAGGCAGCCTCGTCCACGATCACGAAAGGCACACCGCGCGAGCAACGCTCGATACGCGCATCCACACGGTAGACGCTGCGCAGAAGCTCTGCCGTAATGACCTCGTTTGACGGGCCGGATGCGATCAACCGCCCGGCTTCGATGACCATCGTGTTCTCACAATAGCGCAGAGCGTGGTTCAGGTCGTGAATGGCAATCAGCACGCCCATGCCGTCGCGCGCGGCAAGCCGCTTCATGAACTGCAGAACTTCCAATTGCCGATGCATGTCGAGCGCCGAGGTCGGCTCGTCCATCAACAGAATTTCCGGCTTTCGCACCAGCGCCTGCGCAATCGACACCAACTGCCGCTGTCCGCCGGAGAGTTCGCCCAGATCGCGGAAAGCCAGAGGCGTGATGTTGAGATCGTGCAAGATGCGGTCGATCATCCGCAGATCGTCGTCCTTGACCTTCCATGCGGCATTCTGCCGGGAAGCCAGAAGAATGGATTCATAAACAGTCAGAACGGCATTCGCACCAGTGTCCTGCGGCATGTAGCAGATGGCGTTTTCGCCTTTGACACTGTCGCTGAGGGTGACGGTTCCAGGCCCCTTCAGAAGCCCGGCAATACGCTTGAAGAGCGTGGATTTTCCAGCAGCATTGGGGCCGATGATGGCGGTCAGTTCACCGCCCTTCAAGAGCCCCGTCGTCACATCGGCGACAACAGTTTCGCCGCCATAACGGGCGCCGAGATTTTCAAGCGACAAACCTACCATGCCCGCCTCCTGTTGGTGAAAATGAGCGTGAAGAAGAAGGGGACGCCAACCAGCGCGGTGATGACGCCGATGGGCAGGATCGCACCGGGCAGAATGATCTTCGAGACCACGGATGTGGCCGACAGCATCAAGGCCCCGCAAAGCACGGAGGCAGGCATGAAGAAACGCTGATCTTCACCCACCAGCATGCGCGCGATGTGCGGACCGACGAGACCGACAAAACCAATCGTACCCACAAAGGACACTGGAATGGCGGCCAGCAGCGAAACGACCAGTAGTGTCTGCAGGCGCAGCTTGCGGATGTTGACGCCGAAGCTCGCGGCCTTGTCGTCACCAAGCCGCAATGCGGTCAGCGCCCAGGCCTGACGGGCAAAAAGCGGAATGCTGATGATGAGCACCGCAGCCGTAATCCAGACCTTCGGCCATGTGGCCTTGGTGAGCGAACCCATGGTCCAGAAGACCACGGCCGCAAGCGCCTGTTCGGAGGCAAGGTATTGCAGCAGCGAAAGCAGCGCGTTGAATGTGAACACCAGTGCAATGCCGAGCAGCACGATGGTTTCCGACGTCACTCCGCGAAATGTCGAAACACCATAAATCAAGAGCGATGCGCCCATGGCCATGATGAAGGCGTTGAACGGGATCATATATTCCACGGCAGCCGGGAAAATGGCGATGCCGGCAACCAGGCCCATGGCCGCGCCAAAGCCGGCAGCGGCGGAAACGCCGAGCGTGAAGGGGCTGGCAAGCGGATTGCCGAGAATGGTCTGCATCTGTGCACCGGCCAGCGAAAGCGAACCGCCGACGGTGAGCGCAATCAAGGCGATCGGCATGCGGATGTCCCAGATCACCACGCGCAACTGCAGATCGGCGCTAGAGGGTGACCAGATGGCCGAGAGCACCTGGCCGAGAGAGTAACGCGCCGGACCAAGCGCCAGATCGAGTGCGAATGTCAGACAGAGCGCTGCCACAAGGCAAACGACAAGGGCAATGCGACGTGCGGCAAGGGCGCGGTATTGACCGCGCCCTGCCTCGATTTGAATGGTATCCGTGGAGGTCATCTGTTACCCGCCGACGCTCAGCGACGCGAAGTATCCCGGCTTGTAGTCGACCGGCAGGAAGCGGTCATGCAGTTCCTTGAATGATGCGTCGGGATCCAGATCCTTGAACAGTTCCGGATGCAGCCACTTGGCGATCTGCTGAACGGCCACGAACTGGTAGGGGCTGTTGTAGAACTGGTGCCAGATGGCGTGAACATTACCGTCCTTGACCGCCTTGACGCCGGTGAATGCCGGGCGCTCCATCAGAACCTTCAGCTTTGCTGCGGACTGCTCTTCGTCAGCACCGGGGCCGACGCCGACCCACTTGCCGCCAGGCACATAGCCTTCCCAGTTGGCGCCTGTGACAATCACCTGATCAGGGTTGCTGGCGATAATCTGTTCCGGGTTGACCGTGCCGAACGTGCCGGGAATGATGTCCTTGGCCATGTTGATGCCACCGGCCATTTCCACCATCTTGCCGAAGTTCTCATCACCAAAAGACATGCAGCAATCATCGGAATAACCGCCAGCGCGCTCCATGAAGACGACCGGGCGCTTCAGATCGGCCTGTGCGGCAACAACATCGGTCACCCGGGCAAGCTGCTCTGCGCGAAACTGAATGAACTCTTCTGCGCGTTCTTCCTTGCCGAACAGTTTTCCAACGATGCGCATGGACGGTTCGGTGTTTTCAAACGCCTTGTCGCGGAAGTCGATGTAAACCAGCGGGATTCCGACCTTGGCGAGCTTTTCGATATAGCCGCCTTCCTCGGTCGCGGTCTTGGAATCGATGTTCATGATGATGACGTCTGGATGCAGCGCCACGGCCTGCTCCACATCGAATGTGCCATCCTTCATGCCGCCGAACGTCGGCAGACTGTCCATCTGCGGGAACTTTTTCAGATATTCGTTGTAACCGTCGAGATCGGCTTTCTTGAAGTCGTCACGCCATCCGACAACGCGGCCAAACGGGTCTTCCGTGTCGAGCGCGGCCACGAAATAGATCTGACGGCCTTCACCGAGGATAACGTGCTCCACCGGCACGTTCACCTCGACTTCGCGACCGGTGATGTCGGTGATCTTCACCGTCTCGCCCGCAAACGCCGCGCTGGAAAAAAGCACAAGCGAAACCGAGGCGGCAGTTGCCACCTTTTTGAAAATATTCATCTTTTTAGCCCCACATATCGATTGCCTCTTGCGGCAGTCGATCTTTCTTGACATTAGAACTCCACAAATCGTCTAGTTTTCTTGATTAGACCAGTCAAGAATTATCTTTTAGAAAGATTCCAGACCGGAAAAGGCCGGAAAAGGTGTGCCATGAACGATACCGCGACGCTTTCGAACTTTGATCTGCGTGATGAAATCAAGGCCTATTGGTCAGCCCGTGCCGAAACGTTCGACACCCAGCCGGGACACGAGATTTTTTCCGAAGACGAGCGCGCCGCATGGCACTGTCTTATCTTAAAGCATCTGGGCGAGGGTGAAGGCCGGGCCGCACTCGATCTCGCCTCAGGCACGGGCGTGGTGTCGCATCTTCTGGATGACCTCGGCTTTCGGGTCACCGGCATGGACTGGTCCGAGCAGATGCTGGAGCGCGCCAGGGAGAAAGCGCGCACGCGTGGACGCTCCATTCGTTTCGTGATGGGTGACGCGGAAAACACGATGGAACCAGATGACAGTTATGACGTCATCACCAACCGCCATCTTGTCTGGACATTGGTCGATCCCAAAGCTGCATTCGTCGAGTGGCACCGCGTCCTCAAGCCCGGCGGCAAGGTTCTGATTGTGGATGGTGATTTCGTAAATGTCTCACCGCTGACCCAGTTCTTGAAGCGGCTGGCCACCGCCGCAGGGCGCATCGGTCTCATCAAGGATGCGCGTCATGGCGCAGCTTCGCCGGAGATGGCCGAGACCCACAACCGCATTCTCTCCCAGGTCTATTTTTCCGAGGGCGCACGCGCAGAGGCAGTCGTCGACCTGTTGCGCGCCGCCGGCTTTGCCAAGGTGACGGTGGACAAGGATATGCGCGCCATTCACCGGGCGCAGAAGAAGAATTTCAGTTTCTTCAAGGGATTGGAACGGGCAACGCAGCACCGTTATGCGATCTGCGCGGAAAAATAGTCGATCGTTGCTGGAGCGCTGTGGTGAGTGGCATCAGTCGCCGAGGTAGCGCTCCATTTGCAGGATGCCGCGCTGCATATGCGACTCCACCTCGTCCAGCATCAGATCCAGCCTGTCGCCCAGCGCAAGCTGGACATAGCGCTCATGCGCATCTTCAATCGGCGCGGTGCGTCCATGCGCCCGCTGGTGCACAGCCAGATAAAGCTGCAGGCGGCTGGCAATGCGCTGCCAGCTTTCCAGGAGCAGCTTATGCCCGCAGCGCTCATAGACGAGGGCATGAAACTTCACCTCGGCCTCGCTGGAGGCCACATGGTCGGAGAGCTTCTGGGTGGCAAGCAGCCGCTTGTGCCGGGCTTCCATTTCGGTCGCGAAATTGGCATCCCGGTTGTACCAGATTTCCTTGAAGGCAAGGCTTTCGAGTGATGTGCGCAGGCTATAGAGTTCACGCACATCCTTGGCGGTGAGTTTGAGAACGCGGGTGCCCGTATAAGGCACTGAAACCACCAGCCCTTCACCAGCCAGTATGCCAAGAGCTTCGCGCAACGGGCCGCGGCTCACGCCGAACCGGCTCGCCAGTTCCACCTCGGTAATGGGTTCGCCGGCCTCGATTTCGCCGATAATGATGGCGCGCCGCAAATCCGCAGCGATCCGATCGCTGAATGTTTCCCGCTTCAGTGGCGATACCGTTTGTGTGCTGGCGGCAGCGTTTTCAACCATGTCGTATCTTTCTCCAATCACGCTTGCCGCAGATAACAGGTTGAACCTTGTCTGAAGCTCAGCGCAAAACCCAGTTCTTGTAGATATCGCCGACCTCGGAGGTCACCGGCCCCGGTTTGCCTGCGCCAATCACCCGGCCATCGACTTTGACAACCGGTGTTACGCCACCAAGCGTACCGGTGACAAAGGCTTCGTTTGCGGAATAGACCTCTGCCAACGTGAAATCTTTCTCCAGTACTGTGCCGCCGCTCTCGCGCCAGCTTTCAATCACTGCGCGCTGGGTCAACCCCTTGAAGGAATATGTGCCGGTCGAGGTCCAGAGTTCGCGCCCGCGGATAATGAAGAAGTTGGTGGAATTGCAGCTAGCAACAAAGCCGCGCGGATCAAGCATCAGCGCTTCATCAGCACCGGCATTGATGGCCTGAATGAGCGCCTGAATGAGGTTGAGGCGGCTGTGCGAGTTGAGCCGCAAATCGAAGACATCCGGGCTGCTGGTGCGGAAAGTGGAGGTGAAGAGCGCAAGTCCCGTAGTCTTGGCCTCCGGCTTCGGCGCCTTGTATTCGGCCACGATGACCAGCGTTGCCTTGCCGATGACAAAGCGCGGGTCCTGGTTTGGCGTGCTTTTCAAGCCGCGCGACACCATCAGGCGGATATGCGCACCATCCGTCATGCCGTTGGTTTCGAGCGTCTTGAAAATGGCGTCCTTGATTTCCTCGCGGCTGCGCCCGAGATCAAGCGCAATGGAGCCTGCACCCTCAAACAGCCGGTCCAGATGGGCGTCAAGCTGAAGCACCTTTCCGTTCACGAGGCGCAAACCTTCCCACACACCGTCGCCCAGCACGAAGCCGCTGTCGAACACCGAAACGACAGCCTTGTCGCGCGGCACAAACGCACCATCGACATAAATCAGCACATTCTCGTTGCGCGGGTCGGCGACATATCCTTGAGCACTGTTGTTATCTGTCATTTGCTACTCTCGATCAAAAATGAAAACGCTGATGTTCTGCCAGGAAGGCCTGGGTCAGAGGCTTTTGGGGATTTTTGAGCACCGCGTCGGGTGTCCCCATTTCGTAGATTCCGCCCTCGGCCAGAAACACGATCTTGGTTGCCATATGATAGGCAAAGCCGATTTCGTGGGTGACCAGAAGCATGGTCCGGCCCTCGTTGGCCAATTGCTCGATCACGCTCAACACCTCGCCCACAAGGGCAGGATCAAGCGCCGAGGTCGGCTCATCGAAGAGGAGAATTTCCGGGTCCATGGCAAGCGCTCTGGCAATCGCCACACGCTGCTTCTGTCCGCCCGAAAGGCGTGATGGATAGGTCTCGGCCTTGTCTGCGAGCCCAACGCGCGAAAGCTCTTTCAGCGCCCGCTCGTCAGCCTTGGCTGAAGCAATGCCTTTGACGGTGCGAAGCCCTTCGGTCACGTTCTGCTTCACGGTCATATGCGGAAACAGGTTGAACTGCTGAAACACCATGCCCACCCGCTGGCGAAGCGCGCAAAGTTCGCGCTCACTATAGCGCACCCGCCCATTTGAGCCTACCGCGCCGACCGGCTTTCCGCCGACACGGATATCGCCGGCGTCAGGCGTCTCCAGAACATTGATACAGCGAAGAAGCGTGCTTTTCCCCGAGCCTGAAGCCCCCAGAATGGCGATCCGGTCGCCCGGTGCCACATCGAGATCGACATTCTTGAAGACCTGCATGTCGCCGAAGGATTTCTCAAGCCCGCGCAATTGTAAAATGGGATCAGTCAAGGTCAGTCACTCCGGGCAAGGCGGCGTTCGAGCGCATAGGTCAGGCGCACGATGGGATAGAGGATAAGCAGGAAGATCGCGCCGATGACGGTGTAGACCTCCAGCGGATTGAAGTTCAGCGAGGCGATGAGCTTGCCCTGCTGCAACAGCTCGACATAGGCGACCACCGAGGCGAGCGTCGACATCTTGAAAATCTCAACCCCGCGATTGGTGAGTGCTGGAATAACCCGGCGGATTGCCTGCGGCAGCACGATACGGCGCAAGGTCTGTAAGCGGCTCATGCCGATGGCGGTTGCCGCTTCCCACTGGCCAGGTTCAATCGACTGAATGCCGCCGCGAAAGATCTCTGCCGAATAGGCTGCAGAGTTAAGCGAAATGCCAAGGATTGCGGCCATGAACGGGCTGATCTCAAGGCCGGTCAGGATCGGCAGTGCATAATAAAACCAGAGGATCTGCACCAGCACCGGGGTATTGCGGAAAAACTCGACAAAGGCGGTGGAGAGCCACTTGACCGGCTTGCTTTTCGAGCGACGTCCAAGACCGACGACCAGCCCCAGGCTCATGCCGATGAGAAGGCAGACGACGAAGAGCCTCAGCGTTCCCTCGACCCCGATCAGCAGCGCAGGCCAATTTTCAAAAACGCTGGCAAAGTTCCAATGGTAGTTCATTGGGTGATCTCCCCGCTGCGGGCGAAGCGCTTTTCAAGGCGGGCGGCAAGGAAGCTGACCGCTGAAATGGAAATGAAATAGATGAGCGCCACGACCGTGTAGACCTCCAGCGGTCGGAAAGTCTTCTGCGCCAGCTCATTGGCTTGAAAGAGAAGATCGGCGTATGAAACGGTGGCGACCAGCGTCGTCGTCTTCATCAGTTCGATGGACCGTTCCATCATGGACGGAAACATGCGTTTCACCGCCTGCGGCAGAATGATCCGGCGCATCATCTGGGCGTGGTTCATGCCGATCACGCGGGCGGCTTCCCACTGGCCTTTTTCAATGGAAACGATGCCCGCGCGGAAAATTTCGGCAAAAAAGGCTCCGCTCTGGATCGTAAACGTCAAGGCGGCTGCCAGAAACGGCGTCATTTCCACAGCCAGCACAATGGGAAGGCCAAAATAGAACCAGAAAAGCTGCACAAGCGGCGGCGTGGTTCGAAAAACCTCGATCACAATGCCAGCAGGCAGGCTTAGCCAGCGCCGGTGAGAGAGCCTCCCCAGCGCCAGAAAAAGCCCCACCACAAGCCCGCCCGAAAGAGCGGTTGCTGTCAGGATCAGCGTGTTGCGAAAGCCGGCCCAAAGGATGCCGCTTTCGCTCAGCACCGGCCAGAAATTCCACTCATACATCGGGAAAGGCTCTCTTAGAGCCGTTCTTTGATGATTGGCGGCGCAGATTTGGGATCAAGCCCGAAGCCGGACAGAAATTCCTCATACCAGGTCTGGATCTTCCCGGACGTGTAATAGTCCTTCAACTGCCCGTCGACAAAGGCCACGAATTCGCTGTCGCCCTTGCGCACGGCGGCACTGGTCGGGTTCGACTTGACCGGGGTGGGAACGACGATCTTGCCGTAACCGAGCTTCTGGCGGGCGGCAATCAACGGCGGATGGAACAGGCAGACGGCATCAACGCGGCCCGACTGGAACGCTGCAATCGCCTCTGTATTTCCCGGAAAACGCTGGATATCGGCGTCGCCCACATTCTCGGTCAGGAACTTGTCCATGCTGGTGGCTTGCGGCACGGAAATCTTGATTTCCGGCTTGTTCAGGTCTTCCCAGCTCGTCACAACCAGATCGTCCTTGGCAAGCACAGCCAGAGAATAATAGAGGAGGGGTGTTTCCGGGAAGTCGGCGGCCTGTTTGCGCTCATCCGTCGCATCGAGAACGAACATGATATCGATCTTGTTGCTCTGCAGGGCGGCAACAGCTGTGCCCCAGGTCACTTCCACCGGCTCAAATTTCACACCCAGCGCCTCGGCCATCGCCTTGCCGGCAGAAACACCAACGCCGGACGTCCATTCGCCCGTTGCCGGATCTTTCGAATACCACGGCGGTGCCTGCGTAACACCCACGCGCAGCGATCCGCGCGCCTTGATGTCGTCCAGCGTTCCCGCCGCCATTGCCGGCACCACGCCGCCAAAAGCGGCCATCGCCAGTCCAGCCCCGCCCAAAAGCGAGAAATTCCGTCGCGTCAATTTCATGTCATTCCCCTTGGCTTTTTGTTGTCATCGATCACCGATACCGTCATTTCAATTCAATATTGTAAGATTGTCAACAATCTTCATCTTTCATCGGCGCAAGGTGCCCGCTTGCTCTTTCGATAAGCGGAAGACGCAATTGTGTTCTTGCGTGCATTTTTTTGCTCTTCCGCTCCGCTTCTTCAGCATTTCGTAACCAAGTTCGGTAACCCTAATGGTCAGTTAAGCGCGTCTCGTTTTGGCGCGTTGGTATTGAGTAAGCGTAAGTGTGAGTACAAAATGTCAGCAGTTCTTCCGCTCGGCCAGCTGTCCGGTCGCCCGCAAAGCCGTGAATGGCTGAATACGATCATCAAAGGCGACTGCGTTGCAGCGCTCAATGCCCTTCCCGACAAGTCTGTCGACGTGATCTTTGCCGATCCGCCCTATAACCTGCAGCTCGGTGGCGAACTTCATCGCCCTGACCAGTCCAAGGTTGACGCCTGCGACGATCATTGGGATCAGTTCTCTTCCTTTGAAGCCTACGACGCCTTCACCCGTGCATGGCTGCTCGCCTGCCGCCGGGTGCTCAAGCCCAATGGCACGATCTGGGTCATCGGCTCCTATCACAACATTTTCCGCGTTGGCGCGATCATGCAGGATATGAACTTCTGGATCCTCAACGATATCGTCTGGCGCAAGTCCAACCCCATGCCCAATTTCAAGGGCCGCCGCTTCCAGAATGCTCATGAAACGATGATCTGGGCATCGCGCGATCCGGACGCCAAGGGCTACACATTCAACTATGACGCCATGAAGGCTGCCAATGATGATGTGCAGATGCGCTCCGACTGGCTCTTCCCGATCTGCAACGGCGGCGAGCGGCTGAAGAACGAAAATGGCGAAAAGGTCCACCCGACCCAGAAGCCGGAAGCGCTTCTCGCTCGCGTTCTGATGTCCTCGTCCAAACCGGGCGATGTGGTGCTTGACCCCTTCTTCGGCTCCGGCACGACGGGCGCTGTCGCCAAGCTTCTCGGCCGCAACTTCGTCGGTATCGAGCGTGAGCAGGACTATATCGACGCCGCAACAGCACGCATCGAAGCTGTCCAGCCGCTGGGTACCGCAGAGCTGAAAGTGATGACCGGCAAGAAGGCCGAGCCGCGCGTTGCATTCCTGTCGCTCATCGAGGCCGGGCTTCTGCGTCCGGGCATGGTGCTGACGGATGCCAAGCAGCGTTATTCGGCCATCATCCGCGCTGACGGAACGCTGGCATCCGGTGGCGATGCAGGCTCCATTCACCGTCTGGGCGCAAAGGTGCAGGGTTTTGACGCCTGCAACGGCTGGACATTCTGGCATTACGAGGAAGAGGGCGCATTGAAGCCGATCGACGATCTGCGCGCCATCATCCGTCAAGAGATGGCAAAGGCCGGTTAATCCCTGAACCGACCGTTGTTGGTAAACTTTCCTGCGGTTAAGTACCTTCAGTCCCGTCGGAAAGCACTGCCCGGAGCTTGAGAAGAGCTCCGGGCATCTTTTTTCTACCAGATGAACGGCACGAGCTTTTTCGTTCTGGCTGCATAGGCTTCAAATTCGGCACCATATCGTTTCGCCAGATAGGCATCGAGCGCTGGCATGTGCATGAAGGCGAAACTCAGGAACATGAAGATCGGCAGCGCCAACGTCCAGAGATTATGGGTCATCAGGCTCCAGCCGGTGAAAAGAACCACGTCGCCGAAATAGTTGATGTGCATGGAATAGGAAAACAGCCCGCCAGTGTAGCAATGCCCCTTGTGTGCCGGGTCCTGTTTCCACCATTTGCGCTGGATTTCCGACCAGCTGTTCAACCACGAGCCGAACAGAAAGAGCAGTCCGGCAACAACATCAAGTGGCCCGAAGGGCAGGGCCTCGTCACGAAATGCACCGCCGCCCACAATCAGCAGGCCGATCTCAAAGAGCGCGAAGAATGAGATCAGCCCCAGCGCTTCGCTCCATTCCACCTTGCGCACAAAGAGATAAAACAGCGTGATCCCGTGGCGCAGGAAATAGATCACCGCAAAGGTGAGCAGCACAAGTGCGCGGCTTGGATCGGAGAGGTGCCACACAAACCCGAAGAGCGAACCGATCTCAGCCAACCCGTCAAACAGCGCGAGCCATGCGCAGATGAGAATGAGCATGAAATGCAGAAGCCAGAAGATGAGCTTTTGCGGCAATGAGCTGCCATGTTCGCGGCTGACACCGCCTTGATCCGTCATTATATTGTCCTTCAATTTACATGGGCTTGGCGACCATCAAATAGACGATGATGATGCTGATAATGGTGGCACCGCCGCCGATGGGTGTGACCAGGCCGAACAGGCGTCGATAGCTGCCGGGCAATCCGTGTTGGCCTTCGTTGTTCGCCGTGTCTGCGATCCGCTCCAGGCGGGCCTCGACACGGTAGCCAAGGCCAAATGCCAGGATAAGCACCGCCGTCAGGATGATGGAGGTCAAAAGCCAGACGTCGCCGACGGCAAAACCCACCACCTGGATCAGCCAGAGCCCTGACACAATAATCCCGACAAAGCCCGGTGCCATGATCAGGCGGTTGACCTGCATGATGTTGTGCAGCGTTTGTGATGCGGGAAGCGGTGAATTCCCCTTGATGACAAGCGCGTGCAGCAATCCGTTGATCGCTGTTGCACCGATCATCAGGCAAACGGAGAGAATGTGGATGACCTTGAGAATATCGTAGCTGTTCATTTTATTTCGTCCAAGTGGTCGAAAATATCTATTCGACAGGACCGAAAATTGTCAATATGTTTTCGACCAGTTGGACGATTTAAGGTTTTCGATGCCCAGGATCATTGATCACGATGCATACCGTATGGAGCTTGCAGCGGCTGCGGCCACGCTGTTTTCCAAAAATGGCTATTCCGCCCTTGGCATGCGTGAAATCGCCCGCGAACTGGGCCTTTCCAAAAGCGCGCTTTATCATTACTTCCCCTCCAAGAAGGCACTGTTCGCCGCATCAAGCGCGGTTGTAACGCAAGGCGTTGCCGACGCCGCCGAAAAGCTTGCGCAGGTGCCCGCGACAAACCTTGAAAGCCGCATCGAGCTCATGCGGCAGCTCTTTGATGAACTGACGCCGGGCATTGCCGATGAGGTTACGCTCATGATGGATTATCTGCGGGGGCGCTCGCCGGAAGAGATTGCCGCAGACGAATCCATGCAGCTTGCCAACACACGTTATAAAGCGCTGTTTGAAGCCCTTGCTGGAGAGGCATACGGCTCTGCAGCCTACTGTCTTCTTCTGGGTGCGCTGCTGCAGCAGCATTTCGATGGCGGCCAAACCACCTTTGCCGATATTAAACCCGCGCTCGAACTGCTTTTGAAAACCTGATTTTCGTACAAACAGCCTGACGCAAGACCGGCCCGATATCGCTTGGACAATGACGAATCGGGAGACCAAAACTTGATCGCGCGAATGCTGGACCTTGCGAAGGTCGAGTTCAACAATGGTAATATGCAGGCAGCGCTGGGCGCGCTTGGAACGATCTTCGCAGAAGGCCAGCCGGATCGTGAAGTGCTGCTTCTGGCCGGTGCCGCACACGAGGCGCTCGGTGAAAAGCGTCGCGCCGCAATCCGTTACGCCCAGGCGCTGGAAATGTCCGAGGAAGACTGGAAAAAGGTCGCTTTCCGCGCCGCCAGCCTTTTTGCCCAGGCACTTGTGCCGCGCGAATCGATCAAGGTTTTAACCCTCGCATTGCGCTATGACACCGAAGAGCCGGAAGTCCTGACCGCCCTGTGCAGCATGTATGCCGAGCTGGGCGACTATGCCGAAGCTTTGCCGTTTGCCACCATGCTGGCGCGCATTGCCGAGACCTATGAGGAAAGCATCAGCGCCGGCCTGATCCTCAACGGCCTTGGCCGTTTTGCCGAGGCCTATCGCCCGCTGAAAAAGGCTGTCGATGCAAAGCCCGGCGACAGGCTGGCGGTGTGCGAACTTTTCTGGTGCGCCTCCAATCTCGCTGACCTGACAACGGCCTCCATTCTGCAGGTGCAGCTTGAAGCCGCCTACAGGAAAGAAGGCGATGCCGCCGATCTAAGGGAAAATGCCTTCCGCGCCTTGATGTGGACCGATGATGAGGCGCTCTTGGCTCGCTATGCGCGCCGTACCGCCGATGTTGCCCTGCCGCCGGTTGCCGAGCGACCCGAAACCTA
Source organism: Rhizobium sp. L1K21 (assembly GCF_024055895.1). Classification (GTDB taxonomy): domain Bacteria; phylum Pseudomonadota; class Alphaproteobacteria; order Rhizobiales; family Rhizobiaceae; genus Ensifer_A. The sequence continues at coordinate 2,339,001 of NZ_JAMXLE010000001.1, read as the reverse complement.
TGATACGCTGGTGCCGGGCAAGGAGCCGGGCATCGTGCGCATTGGCTATGTGTCCTGCGATTTCTACAATCACGCCACGATGAGCCTGCTCGCCGGCATTCTGGAGAACCACGACCGCAGCCGTTTCGAAATCTTCGCCTTCTGTCACACGCCGGAAGAACTGAGAGAAGACGAGATGCACGACCGCATGCTCGATACGGTCGATTTCTACGTCGATATTCTGGAGAAATCCAACGAGGAGGCCGTCGAGATCATCCGCGATTCCGGCATCGATATCCTCGTCGATCTCAAGGGCTTCACACAGGGCTCGAGGCTTGCCATCTTCTGCCAGCGCCCGGCGCCGGTTCAGGTGAGCTGGCTTGGCTATCCCGGCAGCGTGACAGGGGCTGGTATTGATTATGCAATCACCGATGAGATCGTCACGCCTCTTGCAAGCGAGCCGTTCTTTCAGGAGAAGCTGAGACGGCTGCCGGTCTCATACCAATGCAACGACAATCGGCGTGAACGCGTGGAACGGACCGGATCACGTGCTGAGCACGGTCTGCCGGAAGAGGGGATCGTCTTTTGCTCGTTCAACCACGCCGCCAAGATCCGTGCGCCGGTCTTTGTCGCATGGATGCATATTCTGGCGGCAGTCGAAGGCAGCGTTCTCTGGCTCGGTCAGATGCAGCCCAAGGCGCGGGAAAATCTGCAGACGGCAGCCCGCTCAGCCGGCATTGACCCCGCACGTGTCATCTTCGCTGAAAACATGCCCGTGGCGGAGCATCTGCGCCGCTTGCCGCAGGCCGATATCGCGCTCGACACCGGTCCGTGCAACGGTCACACGACCACGTCGGATTCGCTCTGGGCCGGTGTGCCGGTTGTCAGTTTCAAGGGCAAGAGCTTTGCCGGCCGCGTGTCGGAAAGTCTGCTCACCGCCGTCGGTCTGCCCGAACTGGTGGCCGATGATTTGCAGGCCTTTGAAGCGTTGGCCATTGCGATCGCCAGGGATCCCCAACGCCTCGCCGCTTTGCGCCAACATCTGAGAAACGCCCGCGACACCGCACCGCTTTTCGACACAAAAGCAAAGACCGCCCAGCTGGAGGCGGTCTATTTGGACATGTTGGCCGAGAAATCTCAGTCCAAGAGCTCGTAATCGGCCAGGTCCTTTTTCAGGGCCTCAGGGTCGGTAAAGTGGATCGCATTCCATCCGAAGGCGCGCGCCCCTTCTACATTGGCCAGTGAATCGTCGATAAAGAGGCTTGCCGACGGGTCAAGATCAAAGGTCTCGGTGTGAACCCGGTAAATCTCGAGATCGGGCTTGATCAGCTTCACATGACCGGAAACGGTGACGCCTCGGGTCTCCTTCAGGAAGGGATAGATTTCCTGCGCCTGGGCAAAGGTATCGGTCGCAAAATTGGTCAGCAATGTCACATCGCGCCCCTCATTCAGAAAGCGCTTCAGGATCGCCACGCTCTCGTCATAGGCATGCGGCACCATCTCGTGCCAATATTGCCGGAAGGCGCGGATTTCGGCCTCGTGATCGGGATGTTCGGCAATCAGCAGGGCTTCTGCCTCATCCCAGCCACGGCCGCGGTCCTGTTCGATGTTCCAGGCGGCGGTGCAGACATTTTCCAGAAACCATGCGCGTTTCGCAGCGTCGGGAATGACCCGGCGAAAGGGAATTTCCGGGTCGTAATGAATAAGCACCTTGCCGATATCAAAAACGATGTGACGTATGTCCGCTCGCATGAAAACCTCTTGATTCGCGTTTGCGCGCTAACTCATAGCGGCATTAATTGCCTTTTTCATTACAGTCGGCAGCGCTTCGCCATCAACTTCTGTAAGCGGCGACCACCAGCCGTGACCGTCCACCTGTTCCACGCCCTGCGCATGGAAGACGGAAAGACGCAGTTCAAAATGCGTGAAAATGTGGGTCACGACCCCGCAGGCGCGCCAATCCGCCGGGCAGGGGGCGGCTGTCAGTTCAGTTGCCCCGTCGCGGCGTGAATTCCAGTCCGTTGTCGGCACCTCGCTCATACCGCCCAAAAGCCCGCTCGGTGCGCGCCGCCGCAGCCAGATGTCTCCGTTTGAATTTTGCGCCACGAAGGCCGCACCCAGCCGAACCGGCCTCTCTTTCTTGGGTGCTTTGACCGGAAATCGCTCCGGATCGTCGCTCGCAAGCGCAATACAGTCTTCGCGCAACGGACAGTGCATACAGGCCGGACGCTTAGGCGTGCAGATCGTGGCGCCGAGATCCATCATGGCCTGCGCGAAATCGCCGGGCCGCTTTTCCGGCGTCAACGTCTGCACGAGCGCCCGCATGGCGGGCTTGGCGCCGGGCAGCGCATCTGAAATGGCGTAGAGCCGCGCGATGACCCGCTCCACATTGCCGTCCATCACCGCGGCCTGCCGGTTGAATGCGATGGCCGCAATCGCCGCTGCCGTATAGTCGCCGATCCCCGGCAGTGCTTTCAGCCCCTCCTCGGTGTTGGGAAAACGCCCGCCATGTTGGGATGCCACCGCCTCAGCACATTTTTTCAGGTTGCGCGCGCGGGCATAATAACCAAGGCCTGCCCAGGCCTTCATCACATCTTCTTCCGGTGCTGCCGCAAGGTCTTCAACACGCGGCCACAGAGCCGTGAACTTCTCGAAATAGGCTTTGACAGCCTGCACGGTGGTCTGCTGCAGCATGACCTCCGAAAGCCACACATGATAGGGATTGTTCGTGATGCCGCGCGCCGCCATGGGCGGCGTCACCCGCCACGGCAACTCCCGATGATGATTGTCGTACCACGCCAGTAGCTTTTCTGCAGTGGATGGAATTTTGTTTAAACTATTGTGCACCTGCATGGATTTACTGTACCGGATTGGCGTTTTGAAACGAGCAGTGGACCCGCGTTCAGAGGCACATAGGTTTTAATGAACTTCCCGGACAAGAGACAAAATAACAAGATTGCCGTTTTTTTGGTGGGCGCCGTCGGTGGCGTCGGTGGTTCCGCGATTACCGCCCTATGGGCCGCTTCGGGAATATGGGCCCTCGTCATGCTGGTTTTCAAGAAGATACCGGCCGCATTGACAAGAACCGACCTGTTGTTGGCGGGATCGGCAACGGCCTATGTTGCGGCAAATCTGCTGGCTTCAGCCCTCAATGGCATGAAGCTCGTCGATTTCGCAATTCTCTACCCGGTCTTCGTCTTTCTTTTCCCTTGGTTCATCATTCCACGCCTGCGCCTTTCAACGCCTGACGATCTCATCGGCATGCTGGCGCTCGGTGCCGGCTTCTGCTGCATCCTGGCTCTCCCGCTGGCCATTTATCAATCGGTCGTTCTGCACATGCGTGTCGAGGGTGGCGCGGGCAATGCAATCCCCTTTGGCCTGATTTGTGCAGTCGTCGGCCAACTGGCCCTGCTCAACACCGCATCGCCCGTCGCCTGGCGCGCCATATTGGGCTGCGCGGGATATCTGGCGGCATTGATCTGTCTTGTTTTGTCCGAAACGCGCGGTCTTCTGCCGGTCATGCTGGTGGGCCCTGTTCTCGTGGTCACGCTTTTCTCCGACGTCAGAAAGCGCATGGCGAATCGCTGGTTCCTGCTTGCCGCGGCTCTGGCACTCCTGGTGCTGTTCTTCATTTCCGGACCTATCATTGCACGTCTCATGCAGTTCGTATCTTTTGTCGTCTCCGGCCAGCAGGAACACTCCACGGCTGAACGGCTCATGCTCTGGCGGCATGCTGCCGATCTCATTGCTGAGCGCCCCATTTTCGGCTTTGGCATGCAACACCGTCAGGAACTGATCCAGCAGACCGGGTTCGGTTACAGTCATTTCCACAATGGGTTTGTCACCGCCCTCGTCGATAGCGGCCTCGTTGGTCTGCTATCGCTTATCGCCTTGCTGGCCGCGCCGGTCGTCATCGCCGCAAAGGCTTTCAGAGCCGTTCTGGGGCGGGAACGCCTTTTCGTCGCGCTGACCCTTGTCGCAGTCTATGTGCTTGGCGGTATGACAAATCTGATCTTCTGGCACGATATCTATGATAACCTGTTTTTATGGGTTGCCACCATTGTGGCGGCGTCCGTGCCGGCAACCGACAGCAATCCGGCGCTTGGCAGGTCCGAGGTTTGATCATTCATGGCAGAGGCGAAACAGGGATGGAGAAAGCGCGGACCGGCACCGCTGGCCGATCTGGCCAACGGCGTCATCGACCCCGTTTTGTCGCGTCGCGCTGGCATAAACACTGCCCTTCTCGGCTCCTGGGATGAAATTGCAGGCGAAGATTTCGCCGATTGCACGCGGCCCGAAAGAATCACATGGCCACGCCGGGTAAGCGAGATGGCTGATGAGGGTTATCAGCCCGGCGTTTTGACGGTCGCCTGTGAAAGTGCGCGCGCCCTCTTTCTCACCCATGCGCAGGGCGAGCTGATTGCCCGTATCAATGCCTTTTTCGGCTATCCCGCGATCCGTCAGGTGCGCATCGTGCAAAAGCCGGTTTCGCAGACCCACAAGGCCCGCAAGCTCCGCCCGCTCGATGCCGTCGCTGCCCAGCAACTGGACGATATGATTGGCGATATGGACGATGGAAAGCTGAAGGAAGCCCTGCAAAGGCTGGGCCGCGGTGTGCTGTCCAGCCGGCAAAAACGTTGAACATTGCGGTAATTTAATATTTGCCGCCCTTTACTGAACACATTTCTTTGAAGAAGTTTGCCGAACTCTTTCTTGCAAGCGGCATCCTGGCGCTTTATCCAAAGTGACCGAATGCCCATAAATAAACAGGTTTAATAGATGACTGAGCTTCTGCTTTCCAAACGACAGCTTCTAAGCGGCGCGGCAATTGCCGCATCCGCCGCCGTTCTTGCCGCCTGCTCCGGCGGTGAGGAGACGGAAAATGCGTCAGCCAAACCGGAAGCCGATCCGGGCGTCGATACCTCCATCAAGACCGCCGCCACTGGCGAGGCTCCCGAAGCGCAGGGTCATGTCGACGAAGCCAAACTGCTGGAGCCGGGGGCTTTGCCCGAACGTTCGGTCGGCGATGAAAACGCGCCGGTGACGATTATCGAATATATGTCGATGACCTGCCCGCATTGCGCCCGCTTCGAGATCAACACCTTCCCGGCGATCAAGGAAAAATATATCGATACTGGCAAGGTGCGCTTCATTCTGCGCGAATTCCCGCTCGACCAGCTGGCCGCCGCCGCCATCATGCTGGCGCGCTGCGCGCCTGAAGATCAGTATTTCCCCTTCGTCTCGGTCCTCTTTGAACAGCAGGGCAATTGGGCCACAGCGCAGGACAAGCGCGGTGCGCTCCTGCAAATGGCGAAATTGGCCGGTTTTACACAGGAGAGCTTCGAGGCCTGCTTGACGAACCAGAAACTTCTCGATGATGTGAGTGCCGTGAGATCGCGTGCGGCAGATGAATTCGGTGTGAATGCAACACCGACCTTTTTCATCAATGGCGACAAATATTCGGGGGAAATCTCGGTTGACGACATGTCGGCCATCATCGATAGCAAACTTGGCGACCCAAAAACGTCTCAATGATGTAAGGGCTTCGAGATCGAATGCGGTCGCTGAATGCGGTGCGAATGCCAAACCGACATTCGCCGCCAACAGCGACTAATACTCGGGGGAAATCTCGGTTGACGACATGTCGGCCAACATTAATCGCAAGCTCTGAGCGCGACCGGATCAAAATGCTGGGCCGCGATCGTTGTATTGCGCCCGGTTTTTTGATGAGGTTGTCTTGTCCTCACGGTCGCGCCGCACTGCGTGCTGACCGCCTGACGGGGCCGAGCTTCCGGCGCGTTGCGCCGAATCGTCTCACGATATTGAATTCCTCCACCCGACAGGTGTCCCCGGCATCACGCGTCAGCGCGCGCCCGCAGGCCCGAAGTGTGAGCTTCGAAACGGCCGTGAGGGCAAAGAAATGAAATTCAACAAGCTGCGCCTCGTCGGTTTCAAGTCTTTCGTCGAACCCTCCGAATTTGTCATCGAGGCCGGGTTGACCGGCATTGTCGGCCCCAATGGCTGCGGCAAGTCCAATCTCGTGGAAGCGCTGCGCTGGGTGATGGGCGAAAACTCCTACAAGAACATGCGCGCATCCGGCATGGATGACGTGATCTTCTCCGGCTCCGGCAACCGCCCGGCGCGAAACACCGCCGAAGTCGGCCTTTATCTCGACAATGCCGACCGCACGGCACCCGCCAGTTTCAACGATACGGATGAAATTCAGGTCACCCGCCGCATCGAGCGCGAGCAGGGCTCCATATATCGCATCAACGGCAAGGAAGCGCGCGCCAAGGATGTGCAGCTGCTTTTTGCCGATGCTTCCACGGGCGCGCGTTCGCCGTCCATGGTGGGGCAGGGCCGCATCGGTGAACTCATTCAGGCCAAGCCCCAGGCCCGTCGCCAGCTTCTGGAAGAGGCAGCCGGCATTTCCGGCCTGCATTCGCGCCGCCATGAAGCCGAACTCAGGCTGCGGGCTGCCGAGACCAATCTCGAGCGCCTGGAAGATATTACCGCCCAGCTGGAAAGCCAGATCGAGAGCCTGAAGCGCCAGGCCCGCCAGGCCAATCGTTTCAAGACGCTATCTGCCGACATCCGCGCCCGCGAAGCGACGCTGCTGCACATTCACTGGACCCAGGCTCGCGAGGCCGAGCGCGAAGCGGACACGGCCTTGACCGCGGCAACCAATCTCGTGGCTGAACGCGCGCAGGAGCAGATGGAAGCGGCCAAAAACCAGGCCGTGGCAAGCTTCAAGCTTCCCGAACTGCGCGAAGAGGAGGCCAAGGCCGCAGCCGCCCTCCAGCGCCTGCAGATTGCCCGTTCGCAGCTTGAGGAGGATGCCTCCCGACTGTTGCGCCGCCGCGAAGAGCTGGAACGCCGCCTGATGCAGCTGAGCCAGGACATTCAGCGCGAAGAGCAACTGCTGGCCGACAATGCCCGCATCCTTTCGGAACTGGCGGATGAGGAAAGCCTGCTGACCGAAGAGGTTGAAGGGGCCGCCGAGCGCGGCGAGGAAACCCGTGCCGCCCTGGATGCTGCCGCCGACAAGCTGGAGATCAGCGAGGCCGCTTTTGCCAAACTCACGGCCGAGCGCGCCTCCGCTGCCGCCGCCCGCCAGCAGGCCGAACGCTGGATTGCCGATCTTGCGGCCCGCCGCGTCCGTCTGCAGCAGCAGCTGGAAGAAGCCGGTCGCGAGTTTTCGGCCCTGGACGCAAAGATGGCGGAACTGCCCGATGTCGACACCCATCGCGACCGCGCCGAGATGGCCGCCGAAGCGGTGGAGGAAGGCGAGGGCGCGATTGCCGCAGCCGATGAGGCGATTGAAGCTGCGCGTGCCGAGGAGCAAACCGCGCGCGCCAACAGCGACAACGCCCGCCAGGCCGTTGCCGCCCTGGAGACGGAAGCACGCACCATTGAGCGCATGCTGGAGGCGGGTGCTGCAGGCGGCGAATACAAGCCGGTCGCCGAAGAGCTTTCAGTGGATGAGGGATATGAGCCCGCGCTGGGTGCCGCGCTTGGCGAAGATATCGAATCCCCGCTTGATCAATCCGCGCCGCGCCACTGGGGCATGGGCGCTGCAAAGCCCGATGATCCGGTCCTTCCTGATGGCGCAACGCCGCTCTCTGCCCATGTGCGTGCACCGCAGGCTTTGTCGCGGCGTCTTGCCCAGACAGGTATTGTCAGCGCCGAAGATGGCCCGCGCCTGCAGCCGCTTTTGAAACCCGGCCAGCGTCTTGTCTCGAAAGAAGGGGCCGTATGGCGTTGGGATGGCCATGTCTCCGGTGCTGATGCGCCTTCCAGCGCAGCGCTCCGGCTTGCCCAGAAAAACCGCCTTGCCGGGCTTGAAAGTGAAATTTCCGAGGCGCGCCAAAATCTGGAGGCCGTTCAGGGCGAACACCAGAAAGCCGCAAGCCGTGTGGCCGATTGCGAGCGGCAATTGCGCGACGCGCGCGACCGCCAGCGCCAATTGGTGCGTGATGCCGCCGAGGCGCGTGATGCGCTGGCCGCTGCCGAACGTGCTGCAGGCGAGATCACCCGTCGGCGCGATGTTTTGAGCGAAGCCAAAAACGGCCTTGAAAGCCAGTTGGAAGAGGTCACTGCGCAGGAAGAGGAAGCCCGCGCGCAGATGGAAGATGCGCCCGACCTTTCGCATCTGGATGTGAAGCTGCAGGAGCAGCAGGTGATTGTCGCAACCGACCGTGCGGCACTGGCCGAGGCACGCGCCAACCATGATGGTCTGGCCAGAGAAAACGACATGCGTCGCCGCCGTATTGCGGCCATTGCCCAGGAGCGCGAAACCTGGAAATCGCGCGCTGGCAATGCCCAAAGCCAGATCGACACGCTCAAGGCACGCTCTGAGGAAGCCCGCGAAGAAATTGAAAACCTGGCTGAAGCACCCGAAGAGTTCGAAGAAAAGCGCATCGCCCTTATGAACCAGCTGCAAAAGGCAGAAGAGGCCCGCCGTGCCGCCGCCGACCGGCTGGCGGAAACGGAAAACCTGCAGCGCGGTGCCGATCAGCTTGCCGCCCAGGCGCTCGCGGCTCTTGCTGATGCGCGTGAAAAGCGCGGCCGTGCAGAAGAACGCCTTGTCTCTGCCCGACAGCGTCGCGCCGACAGCGAAAACCGCATTGCCACCACGCTCAACTGCGCCCCGCATGAAGTGCTGCGGCTGACCGGGCTTTCTGCCGATTCACCGCTGCCAGACCCGCAAAGCATCGAGATTGCGCTGGATCGTCTGAAGATCGAGCGCGAGCGTCTCGGTGCCGTCAACCTGCGCGCCGATGAGGAACAGGCAGAGCTTTCCGAAAAGCTCTCCGCGCTGATCCATGAGCGCGACGACATTGTGGAAGCGATCCGCAAGCTGCGTTCGGCCATCCAGAACCTGAACCGCGAAGGCCGCGAGCGGCTTCTGGCCGCCTTTGACGAGGTGAATGCGCAGTTCCAGCGTCTCTTCACTCACCTTTTCGGTGGCGGCACCGCTGAGCTTCAATTGATCGAAAGCGATGACCCGCTGGAGGCAGGCCTTGAAATTCTCGCCCGTCCGCCGGGCAAGAAACCGCAGACCATGACCCTGCTTTCAGGCGGCGAACAGGCGCTGACCGCCATGGCGCTGATCTTTGCCGTGTTCCTCACCAATCCGGCACCCATCTGCGTGCTCGACGAGGTGGATGCACCGCTCGACGATCACAATGTCGAGCGCTATTGCAATCTGATGGACGAGATGGCTGCCTCGACCGACACACGCTTCGTGGTCATCACCCACAATCCCATCACCATGGCCCGCATGGATCGCCTATTCGGCGTGACCATGGCAGAGCAGGGCGTGTCCCAGCTTGTCTCGGTGGACCTGCAGACGGCAGAGCAGATGCGGGATGCAGGCTGAGAATTGGATCAGCCTGCTTGAACGCGAATTGCAGTTCAGTGCTTACTTCTTTTCCGTTTGGGCAAGCGTTTCCTTGCAGTAATCGGACTGCGTGGAGAGGTCGATATCGCGAATGCGGTAATCATTGTCGACCCGAATGACGGCGCTGCAGCTGCGCAGTGAGCCGTTGACGCGGCTATAGGCACCTTTCCAGCGATAGGAATTCGGGCCGGTTTCACTCAGCGGCGGGCCGTAGGCTGCAAAGAAGCCGCCGGCTGATTTGCCGACCCAAGCCTTGGAGACCGGATCGGTTGCGGTGGTGCATGCGGTGAGACCGAGAAGAATGAAAATCGAAGTAGCAATGCGAGAATTCATGAAATGCGCCTTGTGATCCGTTTCCCGCTGCCGCAGCTTGTAGAAAGAGAGGCTGCACCAGTTCGGGTGTGAGGCCTGCCCACATTGACGGGCCCGAACGCAGCTCTGGCAGAAACTGGCCTTCGGCCTTGTTTTCTGCAGGGTGCCGCGGTGCCCGGTGTCGTCCAATAATTTCATGATTTGTGCAAGTGGCGCGTCTACCCGTCCAAGAAATAATCCACCGATGTTGCCAAATCGCCGCTGTCAAAGCAGCAACAAAAAAAATCGCGCACCCCGCTTGCGGATGAAAAAATGCTGGTCTATAGAGCCGCCACTGGTCACGGAGTGTAGCGCAGCCTGGTAGCGCACCACGTTCGGGACGTGGGGGTCGAGTGTTCGAATCACTCCACTCCGACCAGCTAACATCCCGGAAAATCTGCGATGACCTGAGCGCGAAGCGCCTCAAGCTAATAAAACAAGAAAAATCTTGAAAAATTGAGAGGCCAAGGGCCGCTTTCGGCAGTGCAAATGTGTCAGCTTTGCGGCGATGGAGGACCGTAGCGGCTGTGCTTTATCGACATTGGCTTTCTGCAAGCAATTGAATAACCGCAATTTTTACCAATCGTTTGCACGCAAATGGGAATCCATCCTGCGATTTCAATAGTGATTTTAATCAACGCGCCGTTCACAAAAACTGCAATTGAGACGGTTCGTTTTGCTCCCCATCTCAACACCAGTCAGACGGCGAAGGCGTAAGTCGCTCTCACATTTCGAAGTGCAAGCCTGAGCGCCTGGCGGGATTGGAACACGCTCATGATCAGCGCCAAACGGCGTTCTGTCGAGTGCATTCCGGTCCAGCAAAAAGTGAAATTATAAGGAGCAAAATTATGAAAACCTTCTCCAAAGCAATCGTTGCAGCCCTCTTTTCCGTGAGTGCCGTCGCCGGTATTGCCAATGCTGCCGACCGCGGAGTTTCCGACAGCCACGAAAATCTGATCCGCAACGGTGACATTACTGCACCGGGTGCAACCACAAACGGCTTCGGCTATGGTTACAAGCCCGGCTTCCTGCGCAAGGTCGCTGACGATGGCCTGACGGTTCGCTACACCGATGAACTGTCCCGCGCCAGCAAGGCGGCAGTGGAAAACTTCGCTTCCAACCCGGCGCATCTTGAAGCCATCCAGAGCCAGATCCGCCAGGACCCCGCGCTCGTTCGCGCCTTCCAGGCGCGTGGTATCAACATCGACAATGTTATTTCCATCGAGCATTCGTTCAGTGGCGACACCTTCTATATTGTCCGCTGATCCGCGCCTTTGACAAGCGCTGAAACATCAAGCCTCCCGCGAGCGTTCTGCTTTCGGGAGGCTAAAATTTTGATCGGAATGGCGTTGCAGATTTCTCCGCGGCATATGCATAAACTGCATAGTTCTAGCGACAAATAGAGTTTCTGCTGGCAGCCGGCGTTGCGTATATGCATACTCAACGTTGAATGATGCCAGAGGAAAAACGAAAATGTCTGCACAGTCGCACAAGGGGACCGCCTTCAACTGGGAAGATCCCTTCCTCATCGAAGATCAATTGAGCGAAGAAGAGCGCATGATCCGCGACACAGCGGCTGCTTTCGCTTCCGACAAGCTGCTGCCGCGCGTTCAGGATGCCTATCTCAACGAAACCACCGACCCGGAAATCTTCCGCGAAATGGGCGCAAACGGCCTGCTGGGCGCGACCGTTCCCGAACAATATGGCGGCGTGGGCGCAAACTATGTGTCCTATGGCCTGATTGCCCGAGAAGTGGAGCGCATCGATTCAGGCTATCGCTCCATGATGAGCGTGCAGTCCTCGCTGGTCATGTATCCCATCTATGCCTATGGCTCCGAAGAGCAGCGCATGAAGTATCTGCCGAAACTGGCGTCTGGCGAGTTCATCGGCTGCTTTGGCCTCACCGAGCCGGATGCCGGTTCTGATCCGGGCGGCATGAAGACGCGCGCTGAAAAGATTGATGGCGGCTATCGCCTCAAGGGCGCCAAGATGTGGATTTCGAATGCGCCGATCGCCGATGTTTTTGTCGTTTGGGCAAAGTCCGAGGCGCACGGCGGCAAGATCCGTGGCTTCGTTCTCGAAAAGGGCATGAAGGGCCTGTCTGCCCCCAAGATCGGCGGCAAGCTCTCGCTGCGCGCCTCCATCACGGGGGAAATCGTGCTTGATGGCGTGGAAGTCGGCGAAGATGCACTGCTGCCCAATGTGGAAGGTCTCTCCGGTCCCTTCGGCTGCCTCAACCGTGCGCGCTACGGCATTTCCTGGGGTGCGCTGGGTGCGGCGGAAGATTGCTGGTTCCGCGCCCGCCAATATGGCCTTGATCGTCACCAGTTTTCGAAGCCGCTGGCCGGTACGCAGCTGTTCCAGAAAAAGCTCGCCGACATGCAGACCGAAATTGCGCTCGGTCTTCAGGCCTCGCTGCGCGTTGGCCGTTTGATGGATGAGGGCAAGTTCGCGCCGGAAATGATCTCGCTCGTCAAGCGCAACAATTGCGGCAAGGCGCTCGATATTGCCCGCCAGGCCCGAGACATGCACGGCGGCAACGGTATCCAGATCGAATATCACGTTATGCGCCACGCGCAGAACCTGGAAACGGTCAACACCTATGAAGGCACGCATGATGTCCATGCCCTGATCCTCGGCCGCGCCCAGACCGGCATCCAGGCCTTCTTCTGATCGGAGATATGAAAAGGTGGGGATCGTTGTCCGCTTTGCCGCACTCTATGTGCTGATCGTCTTTGCGATCGGTTGCATGTTTGCAGCGATCCGCATCTTTCTCCTCGAACCCGCCATCGGCCCGCTTTGGGCCGTGGTCGTGGAAGTGCCGGTCATGGTCGTGCTTTCCTATCTGGCTTGCGGCCCCCTCGTGCGCCGCTGGTGGCCGCTTGATGGCGAAAAGGGAATTGAAATCGGCATTGCCGCCTTCATCCTTTTGCAGCTTTTAGAGAGCGGGCTCACCGGCCTCGTCGGACCCGAACCCTATCTTGATAATATCCTGATCTATTGGGGCGATCTGTCTGCGCCACGGCTTGTCGGCCTCGTTGGCCAGCTTCTCTTTGCCGCCATGCCCTTCGTGAGAATTCTAAGGAAATCAACCCATGAATGAAGCTAGCCCGCTGGCCGGTCTCAAAGTCGTTGAACTCGCGCGCATTCTGGCCGGTCCCTGGATTGGCCAAACCCTGGCTGATCTCGGCGCGGAAGTGATCAAGGTCGAAAGCCCCGGCGGCGATGACACGCGCACCTGGGGGCCTCCCTTCGTTGAACGGGAGAAAGCCGATGGCAGCACCGAAAAGGTCGCAGCCTATTTCCATGCGGCCAACCGCGGCAAGACCTCCGTCATCTGCGATTTCTCCGACCCGGACGATCTTGCCCGCGTCAAGGCGCTGATTGCCGACGCCGATGTGGTGATTGAAAACTTCAAGGTCGGCGGCCTGAAGAAATTCGGCCTCGACTATGAAAGTCTCGCGGAATCCAACCCGCGCCTCGTTTATGCCTCCGTCACCGGCTTTGGCCAGAATGGCCCGCGCGCGGCGACCGCCGGTTATGATTTCCTCATTCAGGGCATGTGCGGCATCATGGACCTGACGGGTGATCCGCAAGGCGAACCACAAAAGGTGGGCGTGGCCTGGATCGATATTTTCACCGGGCTTTATGGCGTCATCGGCATTCAGGCGGCCTTGGCCGAGCGGGAAAAGTCCGGCAGGGGCCAACAGGTCGATCTTTCGCTTCTCGACACCGGCGTCGCCGTGCTCGCCAATCAGGCGATGAACTATCTCGTTTCCGGCAATTCGCCGACCCGGCTTGGCAATGCCCATCCCAATATTGTGCCCTATCAGGTCTTCCCCACAGCCGATGGCCATTTGATCATCGCCTGCGGCAACGACCGGCAGTTTGCCAATCTTTGCAAGCTTCTGGGCCTTGATGAACTGGCTGCTGATGCGCGCTACACCACCAATCCCGCCCGGGTGGAAAACCGCGTCGAACTCGCCCGTATGATTACGGAAAAGACCTCCCAGCGGCAGAAAATCGAGCTCATCGCGGCGCTCGAAGCGGCAGGTGTTCCAGGCGGTCCGATCAACACGGTGGCAGAGGCCATTGAAGATGAGCAGATCACCGCCCGCGGCTTGCGCATTGCGCCGGAAGGTTTGCCGGGTCTGAGAACCCCCATCCAGTTTTCCCGCTCGCCACTGTCAACGGACAAGGCCGGACCGATCCTTGGGGACGGCGAATGGCGTTTCGCCGGAAAGCAAAACTGAGCCACCTTTGCGTGCTTGACAGGTGAGGGGCCATCCCCCCACTCTCACAGCACAAAAGGAAAGGCCGTATTGCATGAGACTTCTCAAGAACCCCTGGCGGGAATCGGGTTTCCCCGATGTTTTTCCGCCGGAGACGCCGTTTCCCAGCATTGATGCGGCCCGTGTTGCAAGCCTCCTTCGCCAATGTCCCGCCCATGCTGAAACACCACTTCGCAATGCGCGCGATCTGGCAGCCCATCTCGGCATTGCAGAACTGCGGGTCAAAGACGAGCGCGACCGCATGGGGCTTGGCAGTTTCAAGGCGCTCGGTGCGGCCTATGTGATTGCCAGCGAAGCCGCCGAGCGCGGCAATCCCGGTCCGGAAAGCCTGACGGACATGACCTATGTGACGGCGAGTGCCGGCAATCACGGTCTGTCTGTGGCCGCCGGTGCGCGCATTTTCGGGGCCAAGGCCAAGGTGTTTATCGCGCAAACCGTGCCGCAGAGTTTCGCCGAAAGGCTTGCCGCGAAAGGGGCCGATGTCGTGCGCGAAGGTGCCGACTATGAAGCCAGCATGAAAGCTGCCGCGAGGGCTGCCGACGACAATGGCTGGCAATTGCTGTCGGATAGCTCATGGCCAGGTTATATGGACCGGCCCTGGCGGCTGATGGAAGGCTATCTGCAGCTTGCCGCAGAAGCCGCCGACCAGATGGGTCAAGCGCCGACGCACATTTTTCTGCAAGCCGGGGTCGGCGGTCTGGCCGGTGCTGTTGCCGCCTATGCCCGTCACATCTGGGGCGACGCGCCGATCATCATCGTTGTGGAACCCGAAGAAGCGCCGGCTCTTTACGAAAGCATCGAGGCGGGAAAACCGGTTGTCGCCGAAGGCGGCGTTTCCTGCATGGGGCGGCTCGATTGCAAGGAGCCATCGCTGATCGCATTGAAGGGCCTTGCGCGCGATGCTGATGTGTTCATGACGCTTTCGGAGGGCACGGCAGAGGCAGCGATCCCGCCTCTGGTGGCCGCAGGTCTTGCCACCACCCCATCGGGTGGTGCGGGCCTTGCAGCACTTCTCGCACTTGGCGGCAAGGCGGAGGGGGCGGGGCTGAATGCGAATTCCCGTGTTCTCACAATTCTGAGCGAGGAAGCTTAGGTGGAAAATAATCTGCAACGTGGCTTTCCGGCAGATGAATTTGAGGCTCGCCTCAGCCGCGCGCAGACCTTGATGCGGGACGCCGGTCTCGATGCTCTTCTGCTGACGACCGAGCCGGAAATCCGCTATTTCACCGGCTATCTCACCCGTTTCTGGGAAAGCCCGACGCGCCCATGGTTCCTGCTGGTGCCGCAAGCAGGAAAACCGGTCGCCGTCATCCCGGCCATCGGCGAACCGCTCATGCGCCGCTGCGGTCTCGACGATATCCGCACCTGGCCGTCGCCCGCGCCCGATGATGGGGTGAGCCTGCTGGCCGATACCATTCGCGAAATCGCCCCCGGCGGCCGCATTGGCGTTCCCGATGGGCCGGAAACCCATCTGCGCATGCCGCTTGCAAGCTTCCAGGCGGTGGCCGAGCGTATCGCGCCCGCGACCATCGGCGGGGACAATGGCATCCTGCGCCAGCTGAGGCTCATTAAATCCGCTGCCGAAATCGCCAAGAT
Source organism: Rhizobium sp. L1K21 (assembly GCF_024055895.1). Lineage (GTDB taxonomy): Bacteria > Pseudomonadota > Alphaproteobacteria > Rhizobiales > Rhizobiaceae > Ensifer_A. The sequence continues at coordinate 2,323,380 of NZ_JAMXLE010000001.1, read as the reverse complement.
TGAAAGAGCCTGTGCCCTCGCGGGCAGGGCCTTTGCCCGCGTCGGTGAAATCGCCACAGAAGGTGTGGGCCTCGACACAGTCTTTCGTCGGTTCCAGATGCTTTGCCTGGAAGAAGGAGCAGACTACGTGTCCTATCTGGCAGGGGGTGCAGGCCCGGCAGGCTATAGCGATGTCATTTCGCCTGCCACGCCCGAACCGCTCGCCAAGGGCGATATCCTGATGCTCGACACCGGCCTAGTCTGGGACGGCTATTTCTGCGATTACGACAGGAACTTCGCCATCGGCAAGCCGGACCCGGCCTTGAACGACGCCCACAAAATTTTGATTGAGTCCGCCCATGCCGGCCTTCAGGCAGCACGCCCCGGTATCACCGCAGCCGAGCTCACGCATGCGATGAAGGCGGCGATGACAAAGGCAGGCGGCACGCCGTCATCAGGCCGCTTCGGCCATGGTCTTGGCATGCAGCTGACCGAATGGCCGTCTCTTATCGAACATGACGGGACGGTCCTTGCCGAAAACATGGTCCTGACACTCGAACCCGGCATTGAAACGAAAGACGGTTTCATGCTGGTGCACGAAGAAAACATCGTCATCACAGCCCATGGTGCCCGCCCGCTCACCCATTTCGCTCCTCATTCTTTGCCGGTAATCTGAGCCATGACCGAATTTGCCTACAGTCTCGAAGACAAAAGCACCCAGCGCGCCCATCTCGGCCTCGTTGTCCTGCAATCGGATGAAAGCATCGAGCGTGACTTTCGCCACATGCTGCCTTCCGAAGCGGTCTCGCTCTATGTCACGCGCGTGGCAAGCGATCCCGAGGTCAGCTCCGAAAATCTCGCCAAGATGAAGAACCGCATCGAAGCCGCTGCCGGTCTCTTGCCGCGGCCCGTGACCTATCACGCCATCGGTTACGGCTGCACCTCCGGCACGTCTGTCATCGGTGTTGATGAAGTTTCACGACAGTTGCACGCAGGCTGCTCTGCCAAAGCCGCCACGCAACCCGTTTCAGCCCTCCTGGCCGCAGCCAAGGCACTTGGCGTGACCCGGCTCGCCTTTCTCTCGCCCTATGTGGAAGAGGTCTCATCCCATCTGCGCAACGTCCTTGCCGACAACGGCCTGCAAAGCCCGGTCTTCGGCACGTTCAACGAAGCGCGCGAGGAACGCGTCGCCTGGATCGACGGCCCCTCCATTCTCAAGGCCGCCAAGGCACTGGCGCAACAAGGTGGTGTAGACGCCATCTTCATGTCCTGCACCAACCTGCGCACGCTCGGCGTCATCGAACAGATCGAAGCCGAAACCGACTTGCCCGCACTCTCCAGCAATCAGGTTCTCTGCTGGCACATGATGCGCCTTGCCGGTCTTGATGACCGCATGAACGGGTTCGGGCGGCTGTTCCGCGAGGCTTAGGCCTCAAACCCCGATATCCGCGCCAGCAGCCCGGAAACGTTCTTCACCTCGAACTTCCGCAACAGGCGGGCGCGGTAATCTTCCACGGTGCGGGGAGAAATGGAAAGGTCGCGGGCGGTTTCCTTGGCTGTGAGGCCGCGGGCCAGGCATTTGATGATGTCGCGTTCGCGGCGGGTGAGCGAGATCACCGGCCGTGTCTCAGAAAGGTCGGCATAGGAGAGAATGGTGCGCTTGAGCGGATTTTCCGGGTCGAACGCATAGGCGCGGAACCGGCACCAGAACAGCGTTCCATCACGGCGCGGCATCAATCTTTCGTCAGAGTAAAGCCGCTTGGTCTTGAGTGCGGCAAAACCGATCTCGCGGATCGTTTCGAAGTCCGTATTCGAGGCATAGAGCATGCGGAAGGATTGTCCTTCCAACTCGTTTTGCTGATAGCCGAACATGGTCGCAAAAAGCCGGTTGCACCGCTTTATGATCCTGTCTTCCGTCAATACCAGCCCCACCGGTGCATGCTCAAAGGCCAGTTCGGCCAACATGTATTCTTCCGCCACGCTCTACCTGCTTTACCGTATTTTTACCGGATTGCTCCGCACCGGTTCCGCGGCGCAATCTAGTTCCCCATGAGCACTGATACCACACTCGAAATACAGTCCACAGATATTCAAGCCAAACTCTTGGCACGCATTGATGAAAAGCGCGACGATCTCGCCGCGCTGACCAGCGATCTTCTCAAGATTCCGACGCTGAACCCGCCGGGCGAATGTTATCTGGAAATCTGCGAATATCTGGAAAAACGCCTGCTGCGTCACGGCTTTGACGTCGAGACCGTGCGGGCCTATGAGACGCCCGGCGACAGCGAGAAATATCCCCGCTGGAATGTGATCGCGCGCCGCGAAGGCAGGTATAAGGGTGAGTGCATCCACTTCAACTCCCATACCGATGTGGTTGAGGTGGGGCGCGGCTGGACGAAAGATCCCTTCGGTGGTGAAATATCCGAAGGCCGGGTCTGGGGTCGCGGTGCCTGCGATATGAAGGGTGGCCTTGCCGCATCCATCATCGCTGCCGAAGCCTTTATCGAAGTCTGCCCCGACTTTGCCGGTGCCATCGAGATTTCCGGTACGGCGGATGAGGAAACCGGCGGTTATGGCGGTGTGGCCTATCTCGCTGAAAAGGGCTATTTCACGCCCGAGCGCGTGCAGCATGTCATCATTCCCGAACCGTTGAACAAGGACCGCATCTGTCTCGGCCATCGCGGTGTGTGGTGGGCGGAAATCGAGACTTTCGGCCATATCGCCCATGGTTCCATGCCGTTTCTCGGCGATTGTGCCGTGCGCCACATGGGCGCGGTGATTGCCGAAATGGAAGAAACGCTGTTTCCCGCGCTTTATGCGCGTGAGACCGCCATGCCGGTGGTGCCGGAAGGTGCGCGCCACTCCACCATGAACATCAATTCGCTGCATGGCGGGCTGGCGGAACCGGAGCCCGATTTCACCGGCTTTCCCGCCGCCGTGGTGCCAGACAGCGCCCGCATGGTGATCGACCGTCGTTACCTGATCGAGGAAAAGGCAGACGAGGTGAAGGCCGAAATCGTCGGTCTTCTCGAGCGCGTAAAATCCCGCCGCGATGGTTTTGAGTATAACATGAAGGAACTCTGGCAGGTCTCGCCCACGATGACCGAGCGTGATGCGCCGGTGGTGCGCACCGTGGCGAGCGCCATCCATGCCGTCATGGATCGCGAGCCGGCTTACGTCGTTTCGCCCGGCACCTACGACCAGAAACATATTGACCGCATCGGCCGTATGAAAAACTGCATCGCCTATGGGCCGGGCATTCTCGACCTCGCACACCAGCCGGATGAATATATCGATATCGACGATATGGTGGACAGCGCCAAGGTGATGGCGCTCGCCTGCCAGAAATTACTTATGAAAGACGCTTGAGAAGAAGGGATAAACCCCGGTAAAAGAAGCGTCGACTGTCCGGCATGAGCTTGGGGGAGGAGCCTTTAAGCTGCCATTGTTTAATCAGGGGAACGTCACATGAACAAGCCTTTCAAAACCACTGCTTTCGCCAGTTTTCTGGCACTCAGCGCTGCCTTCTCACCGGCTTTTGCCGCCAACACGGCGATCAATGTCGGTATGGTGCTGGAGCCTCCGGGCCTTGATCCGACATCGGGCGCCGCCGCTGCCATTGACGAAGTGGTCTATGCCAACATCTTCCAGGGTCTGACCCGTTTTGATGAAAATGGTGCCGTTCTGCCCGATCTCGCGAAGAGCTGGGATATTTCCGAAGATGGCCTGACCTACACATTCCACCTGCAAACCGGCGTGAAATTTCACGACGGCACGGATTTTGACGCCGAGGACGTGAAGTTCTCGCTGGATCGCGCCCGTGCTGATGATTCCACCAACGCCCAGAAGGCGCTTTTTGCTGATATCGCCTCGGTGGACGTGGTCGATCCGGCCACCGTCAAGATTACCCTTTCCAAGCCGAACGGCAGCCTGCTTTTCAACCTCGCCTGGGGCGATGCAGCCATGGTCGCGCCGGAAAGCGCCGCCGATGATGCCACCAAGCCGGTTGGTACCGGCCCGTTCAAGTTTGACGAATGGGCAAAGGGCGACCATGTCACCATGTCGAAATTCGATGGTTACTGGGGCACGCCTGCCAAGCTCGACAAGGTGACGTTCAAGTTCATCTCCGACCCGACGGCAGCCTTCGCCGCTGTGATGGCCGGCGATGTCGATGCCTTCCCGCTTTATCCGGCACCCGAAACGCTCTCGCAGTTTGAAGCCGATCCGCGCTTCCAGGTGATTGTCGGTTCGACCGAAGGCGAAACGATCCTCGCCATGAACAACGGCAAGGCCCCGCTCAATGACATTCGCGTGCGCGAAGCCATCGCCCACGCCATCAACCGGCAGGAAATTATCGATGGCGCCATGTTCGGCTATGGTACGCCCATTGGCACGCATTTCGCGCCGCATAACCCGGCCTATGTCGATCTGACGGGGCTTTCCAACTACGACCCGGAAAAGTCGAAGGAACTGTTGAAGGAAGCTGGCCTCGCCGATGGCCTGACGCTGAGCCTGAAACTGCCCCCGCCATCCTATGCGCGCCGTGGCGGTGAAATCGTGGCAGCCCAGCTCGCCAAGGTTGGCATCACGGCCAATATCGAAAACGTCGAGTGGGCGCAGTGGCTGGAAGGCCCGTTCAAGAACAGGGATTACGATCTGACCATCGTGTCCCACACCGAGCCGATGGATATCGGCATCTACGGCCGCGACGACTACTATTTCGACTATCACAGCGATGAATTCAAAAAGATCATGGCTGACCTGAACAACACCACCGACCCCGCCAAGCGCACCGAGCTTCTGCAGGCCGCGCAAAAGCGGATCGCCGAAGACTTTGTCAACGTCTACCTGTTCGAGCTTGCCAAGACAGGTGTTGCCAATGCCAAGGTCAAGGGTCTTTGGAAGAACCAGCCAACTCAGGCAAACGACATGAGTGCCGTTTACTGGGAAGATTGATTGAAACACATCCTCTCCCCGCATGCGGGGAGAGGACACGGGTAAGGGGCAAGACTCTGCTGCAGGAAAGATCGCCGTTTTTGAGAGGGTCGAACAAAATCCGCACAAACCGCACCAGGCGCATGCGTCAGACAGAAAATGACGTGGAGGCTTTTTTGTGGAGCGCGCTGGATGGACGCAGCACTTGCCAAACCAATCGGCTTCGCCTCTTGGGGCAAGCTATCCTCTCCCCGCAGGCGGGGCGAGGATGGGGCCTTGGCAAATTGCCGCCTCGACACGGGGTTTTGTGAGGCTGCATGCTTGTCTATTTTCTCAAACGTCTCACATCTGTTGTCCTGAGCCTCATCATGGCGAGCATTGTCGTCTTCGTGGCGCTGGAAATCGTTCCTGGCGACCCGGCCGCCTATATGATGGGCCTGAATGCTGATCTGTCCGCGATTGAGGCGCTGCGTGAGCAGATGGGCCTCAATGCCTCGGCCATTGTTCGCTACATGTCCTGGGTGGCTGGCATGCTGCATGGCGATTTCGGCATCAGCTACACCTACAAGGTTCCCGTCAGCGAGCTGATTGCCGACCGGCTCTGGGTGTCGCTGCCGCTGGCTCTGTTTGCGCTCGTCCTCTCCACGCTGATTGCGTTTCCCGCGGGTATCATTGCGGCGGCCAATCGTAACAAGCCAGCCGATTTCGGTATCATGGGCGTCACCCAGCTTGGCATTGCCATTCCCAATTTCTGGTTTGCCATGCTGCTGGTTTTCTTCTTTGCCATCACCCTTCGCTGGTTCAGCGCCGGTGGCTTTCCCGGCTGGTCTGCAGGTTTCTTTATCGCCATGAAGTCGCTGCTTCTGCCTGCCGTCGCGCTTGCCCTGCCGCAGGCCTCCATTCTGGCGCGCGTCATGCGCTCTTCACTGCTGGACACGCTGTCGGAAGATTATGTCCGCACCGCCCGCGCCAAGGGCCTGACGCGCCAGCAGACCCTGTGGCGGCACGCAGTGCGCAATGCACTGATCCCCGTTGTCACCATCATCGGTCTGCAATTTTCCTTCCTGCTGGCAGGTGCCATCATCATTGAAAATGTCTTTTATCTGCCGGGACTCGGCCGTCTCGTGTTTCAGGGCATCACCCAGCGCGACCTCATCACGGTAAAATCGGTGGTCATGCTGCTGGTCTTTGCCGTCATTGCCATCACCTTCCTCGTCGATCTGGCCTATGCCGTGGTCGATCCGCGCTTGAGGAGGCAGTCTCGATGAGCGAGATATTGACCGAGCCATCCGAACATATCCTGCGTTCCGCCTTCCGCTCCAAGAGCTTTGCAATCGGCTTTGCGCTCACCATCCTGTTCGTGGCGGCAGCCCTCATCTCCTTTTTGTGGACGCCCTATGACGTGACGGTGATGAGCATTGCCGACAAGCTGCAAACGCCGTCCGCCACCCATTTCTTCGGCACGGATCATTTCGGTCGTGATATTTTTTCGATGATCATGGTCGGCGCGCGCACATCCATCGCGGTCGCCATCATTGCGGTCGGTATCGGCGTCGTCCTTGGCGTGCCGCTTGGCCTTGCTGCCGCCTCCCGTCACGGCGGGCTTCTGGATGAGGTGATCATGCGCGGCAACGACTTGATCTTTGCCTTCCCGGCACTGCTGATCGCAATCCTCATTACCGCTGTTTTCGGCCCCGGTGCGGTCAATGCCATTATCGCCATCGGCATCTTCAACATTCCGGTGTTCGCGCGTCTGGCCCGCGGTGCGGCACTCACGCTTTGGACGCGCGATTTCATTCTGGCCGCGCGCGTCTCCGGCAAAGGTGTGACCCGCATCTCCGCCGAACATATCCTGCCGAATATCATGAACCTCCTGATCGTGCAGGGAACCATCCAGTTTTCGCTCGGCATTCTGGCCGATGCCGGCCTTTCCTATGTCGGACTTGGCGCACAACCGCCAACCCCGAGCTGGGGGCGCATGCTGGCTGAAGCCCAAACGATGATCAGCCTTGCGCCGCATATTGCGCTCTTTCCGGGCTTTGCCATCCTGCTCACCGTGCTGGGGCTCAACCTCATGGGCGATGGTCTGCGCGATCTGTTTGATCCGAAAATTCGCAGAGGGAGGGGATGATGCATAAGCGTCAGACTTTTTCTTCTCCCCTTGGGGAGAAGGTGCCCGAAGGGCGGATGAGGGGTTCCCTCGCATCCTCACATGAGAACCCCTCATTGCCTCGCGATGCTCGGCATTTCTCCCCAAGGGGAGAAAGAGGGAGCCAAGAATGACCCTCCTCAAAATCAGCAATCTGAAGCTTTCCATCGGTCGCGCGCAAATCCTGAAAGACGTGGATCTTGATGTTGGGCGCGGCGAAATTCTCGGCGTGATCGGTGAAAGCGGGTCGGGCAAATCGGTGACTGCCTTTTCCGTCATGCAGCTTCTGCCGCATGCGGCCCAGGTGTCCGGCTCCATCACGCTGGAAGGCACCGAACTTCTGACCAAAACCGAAGCGGAAATGTGCGCCGTGCGCGGACGTGACGTCGGCATGATCTTCCAGGAGCCGATGACGGCGCTGAACCCCTTGAAAAATATCGGGGATCAGGTGGCCGAAACCATTCTGGTCCATTCCGACAAGAGCCGTGCGGAAGCGCTCGCCACCGCCCGCGATATGCTGAACCGCGTTGGCCTGACGGAAGACCGCTTCCCGCTCACCCGTTTTCCGCATGAGCTGTCCGGCGGGCAGCGCCAGCGCGTGGTCATTGCCATGGCCATTGCCCTGAAGCCGAAACTGCTGATTGCCGATGAGCCGACAACGGCGCTCGATGTGACCACGCAGGCGCAGATTTTGGAGCTTCTGAAAAAGCTGGTTGCCGAAGATCAGATGGGCCTCATCCTCATTACGCACGATCTGGCTGTCGTCGCAGGCATTGCCGACAAGATTGCCATCATGAAATCCGGTGAGGTGATCGAGCGCGGCGAAACCGTCGAACTCTTCGCCAATATGCGCGAGCCTTATTCGAAGGCGCTTTTGGCGGCAACCAGCCATCAGCCGCCCCGCAATCCACCAACCATTGTTGAAGATCAGGTGCCGGTGTTGAAGGTGGAAAACGTGGTGCGCGACTATCCGCTGCCGCGTGTTTCCCTGTTCAAGCCGGGTGGCCACTTCCGTGCTGTCGATCATGTGAGCTTCACCATTCATCGCGGCGAAAATGTCGGGCTTGTGGGCGAATCGGGCTGCGGAAAATCCACGCTCACACGCGCCATTCTGGCACTGGAAAAGACGCAAGGTGGCGCAATCCATATTGATGGTGAACCGGTCAGCTGCGGGGCAGGGGCAAGCTTTGGCGTACGCCGCAAGATGCAGGTCGTCTTCCAGGACCCCTATGGATCGTTCAACCCGCGCCACCGCGTGCGGCGTCTTGTTGCCGAACCCTTCCATCTTCTGGGCAGCGATGCGCCCGATGGCAAAGCCCGCGAAAAGCGCATTGCCGAAGCGCTCGAAAATGTCGGGCTTTCTGCATCCGATGCGGACAAATATATCCACGAATTTTCCGGAGGTCAGCGCCAGCGCATTGCCATTGCACGCGCCTTGATTATTCATCCATCGCTGATCGTTCTGGACGAGGCTGTGTCGGCCCTTGATGTGTCGATCCGTGCGCAGATTCTCGATCTTCTGGCCGATCTCTCCGACCGGCTCGATCTCTCCTACCTCTTCATTTCGCACGACCTTTCCGTGGTGCGCGCCATCACCGATCGCGTGCTGGTGATGAAATCAGGAAAGATTGTCGAGGAGGGCGAAACCGAATCCGTCTTCCAGAACCCGCAGCATGAATATACCCGCGAGCTTCTCGCCGCGACGCCCATTCTGGAAACCGCACTCAAGGCAAGGGGCGTGGGATAGCCGCTGAATGGAACCTGGGCCTTCTCCCCTTGGGGAGAAGGTGCCCGAAGGGCGGATGAGGGGTTCTCAAACTGGTTCAGTGGGAACCCCTCATCGCCTCGCTTTGCTCGGCACTTCTCCCCAAGGGGAGAAGAAAGCCCGACGCAAGTATGAAAGACAAAGGAAACAACAATGATCAAACCCTGGTTTGAAACAGACAAATGCTTCATCAACGGCGAATGGGTGGCCCCGCTGAGCGGCGAGAAGCTGCCACTCGAAGACCCGTCAACCGGCGCTGAAATCGGGCATATTGCACGCGGCAAAAAAGACGACGTCGACGCCGCCGTTGCCGCCGCTGAGGCCGCGATGAAGGGCGAGTGGGGCAGGATGCCCGCGTTCGAGCGTGGTCGCCTCCTCACCAAGATTGGCCGCATGGTTCTCGAGCGTGTCGATGAACTCGCTGAACTCGAAGCCCACGATGTCGGCAAACCTTTGAAGCAGGCCCGCAACGACGCCGTCGCGCTTGCCCGTTACATGGAATTCTACGGCGGTGCCGCCGACAAGATCCATGGTGAAACGATCCCCTATCTCGATGGTTACACGGTTTATACGCTGCGCGAGCCGCATGGCGTCACCGGCCACATCGTGCCGTGGAACTATCCCATGCAGATCATTGGCCGCTCGGTGGGGGCAGCCCTCACCATGGGCAATGCCGCGGTTCTGAAACCGGCTGAAGAAGCCTGCCTGACCGCTCTTGCCTTTGCTGCCATCTGCGAAGAGGCCGGCATGCCCAGGGGCGCGCTCAATGTCGTGCCGGGCCTTGGCGAAGAGGCGGGCGCTGCACTCTCCTCCCATCCCGGCATCAACCACATTTCCTTCACGGGCTCGGTTGGTGTGGGCATGCTCATCCAGCAGGCGGCGGCGAAAAACGTTGTTCCGGTCACGCTGGAACTTGGCGGCAAGTCGCCCCAGGTGGTCTTTGCCGATGCCGATCTTGAAAAGGCGCTGCCGTTCCTGGTCAATGCCGGTATTCAGAACGCCGGTCAGACCTGCTCGGCCTCCTCGCGCATTCTCGTGCAAAAGGATATCTACCGGGATGTGATCGCCCGCATGAGCGAGCGCTACCGTGCACTCAAGGTTGGCCCGGCGATGGAAGACCTCGACGTCGGCCCGCTCATTTCCGCCCGCCAAAAGGAAATCGTCTCCGGCTTCCTCGATTTTGCCGACGAAAACGGCATTGCCGCGCGCGGCGAGATTGTCGGTTCTGCCCCCGCCGGTGGCCATTATCTGGCGCCTGCGCTGCTCGCCGATATCGACCCGAACCACAAGCTGGCGCAGGATGAAATCTTCGGCCCCGTGCAGGCCGTCATCCCCTTCGAAACGGAAGAGGACGCCGTCGCCATTGCCAATGGAACCGATTACGGCCTTGTTGCCGGCGTCTGGACCCGCGACGGCGCGCGCCAGATGCGCCTTGCCAAGGCCATCAGGACGGGCCAGGTCTTCATCAACAATTACGGCGCCGGCGGCGGCGTCGAACTGCCTTTCGGCGGTATCGGCAAATCCGGCCACGGCCGCGAAAAGGGCTTTGAGGCGCTCTACGGCTTCTCGGTCCTGAAGACCGTCGCGGCGCTGCATGGGTAATCCCTTCTCCCCAAGGGGAGAAGAGGGCAGCGCATCATGGCTGTAAGCATAAAGATTGAAATCAGGGAGAAACAAAATGCGTCTGAAAGACAAGGTGGCCATCGTCACCGGCGGAGCGTCCGGCTTTGGTGCGGGCATTGTGAAGAAATTCCTCGAGGAAGGTGCGCGCGTCGTTATCGCGGATATCAACGCGGAAGCCGCCCAGACGGCAGCCAAGGCAGCAGGCGATATGGCCATGGCCCATGTGGTCGACGTTTCCAAAGATGAAAGTGTCGCCATGCTGGCCAAGGCAACACTGGAGGCTTTCGGCAAGATTGACATCCTCGTCAACAATGCCGGTGTCACGCACCTGCCGTCTGCGCTGGACGAGGTGTCCGAAGCCGATTTCGACCGCGTCTTCTCGGTCAATATCAAGTCGGTCTACCTGACCGCCAAGCACATCGTCCCGCATATGAAGGAGAACGGCAAAGGTGCGATCCTGAACGTTGCCTCCACCGGCGGCGTCTCACCCCGCCCGCGCCTGACCTGGTACAACGCCTCCAAGGGCTGGATGATCACCGCCACCAAGGGCATGGCCGTCGAACTTGCGCCACAAGGCATCCGCGTGAACGCGATCAACCCGGTGGCTGGCGAAACCCCGCTTCTGAAAAGCTTCATGGGCGAGGATACGCCCGAAGTGCGCGCCAAATTCCTCTCCACTATCCCGATCGGCCGCTTCTCGACCCCGGAAGATATGGGCAACGCCGCTTGCTTCCTGTGCTCGGATGAGGCATCGATGGTGACTGGCGTGGCGATGGAAGTGGACGGGGGACGGTGTATTTAGAGGGATAAGGTGCACTCGAAACTGGTGCAGACCAGCGATCTTTAGAGATTTTCATCATTTGCGCGTTGATCAGAGTGGCTTGTCAGGCGCGTGAATGTGCTTTGAAATATTGCTATCTGGCTGTCGAGCAGCTCACGGTGCGGCAGCACAAACTTGGCGATAGCGGACTCTGGGTCTGGTCTGCGCGAACCCAGATTAGAGGAAATGAAATCTACGGCTTCTACGATTTTCTGAAGACGGGTCCCATAAACCGGCTCATGGTGAGCGAGCCGGTTTCTAATCTGGTAGAGTACCTCCAGTTGTTCGGCGATATCCGCGCGGGCGTAAGTCTTGTTCGGAAAGACTTTTTTGAGAGAGCGCTTCCACAATGTCGGTTCATATTGTTCTGAGAAGAGGCGCTTCCAGAAAAAGATGGTTAGCTGCGAAATAACTTGCCCAACTGATACCCCAATGGTCGCCTGCCGCTTCTTTGCAAGGTTGGAGTGTTTGATATTGGGAGGCACTCCTTGAGGAAATGCGATCGCATCCAGCGCCTCTTTTTGAGCCGTTTCGAGTTTTGAATAGGCGGCGCGACGTGCTTGGGCTTCAGCCTCATCAATCTTCTTTTTCTCAAGGGCATGCCAGTGAAGCCCGGTTGGCGGTGCCCGGAGGAAATCAACGACACCATAGTCTTGATGAATCTGATTGCAGACGGCGTTGCGCATAGCTATTTCCAGCATGCCAGTGACGGACATCAGCGATGAAGAGAGCAGCATGGAGGCTTGGTGCAATTCAATCGCATCCTCATCGGAATGTGTGATAGAGCGGAATGTTCCCAGACGCTCCTCGGAAATCAAAGCCTTGATTGCCAGGACATCAGCTTTGGTCAAATTCCTTGACATATCCCGGCGTAATCCCCATTATAACGCTCGAAACGTCGGGAATTAGGTCGGCAGCGCGCATGTTCGTGACGGACCCCCGGCGCTCTATAAAGAAGGTCACCAGTTTGGTGGCCTTTTGACTTTTTATCAACCGTTTTCTGCGCGCCTGTTTGGTGGCTGATTTGCGGCTAACCTACCCGTAAGCCAATCAAATCCGCGGGCATTCGGTTCACTTTACCACCTCCGGCGTATAGCCCGCATCGCGGATCACTGCTTCGGCCTTGGCCTTGTCGCCAGCAACGCTCACCGTGTGAGCGCCAAGGTCGATTTCGAAATCCACCCCTGGCATTTCGCTTTCCAGTGCTGATTTGATCGTGCCGACGCAGTGGTTGCAGCTCATGTCGGCAACATTGAAAACGGTCTTTGGCTGTTCACTCATAATCGCACCTCGTTGACTGTATTGGACCCAAGATAGGGCTTCCAGCGGCTGGAAGGTCAAGCGAAAAAACTCCCACGTCATCCCTTGACCTTCCAGTGACTGGAAAGCCTATCTAAAGCATGTCGCGTTCAATCGCACGCGGTTGAACGATAACGTACATGCGGCTGAACAAAGCATGAAGCGGGGCTCAAATGAACCCGGTAAAATGTGCTCCGCTTTCATGCGGCAGATCATTCGAAAGGGGTGCGCCATGACGCAACTTCAAAAAATCAATCTGCAGGTCAGCGGCATGTCCTGCGCCTCCTGCGCGGGCCGTGTGGAAAAGGTGCTCGCTGCTGTTCCCGGTGTCAAACAGGCCTCCGTCAATCTGGCCGCCGAAAGCGCGCTGGTGGAGTATGAAGGCGAAAATGGCCCGCAGCTTCTCTCCGGCGCTCTGGAAAAGGCGGGTTATCCCGCCGTTGAATCCGAACTGACGCTGGACGTTGAAGGCATGTCTTGTGCCTCTTGCGTCAGTCGCGTGGAAAAGGCGTTGTCCGCCGTTCCTGGCGTGAAGAGCGCCACCGTCAACCTCGCATCCGAAACGGCGAGCGTTCATTTCCTCGAAGGCGTCACTGCACCGCAGATGCTCACCGAAGCAACGGCGAAATTCGGATATCCATCAAAGGTCAAAGCCGCTGAGCTGAGCGAGGCGAAAGACCGCAAGGCCGAAGAGTTCATCGAACTGCGGCAGCGCGCCATCATTTCTGCAGCACTCACATTGCCGGTCTTCATCATGGAAATGGGCGGCCATATCGTTCCGAGCTTCCACATGTGGCTGCACGGGCTGATCGGCATGCAGACAAGCTGGATCATCCAGTTTGTGCTGACAACGCTTGTCCTTCTCTGGCCTGGCCGCATGTTCCTGACAAAAGGCTTCCCCGGTCTCTTTCGCGGTGCGCCGGATATGAACGCGCTGGTGGCGCTCGGCGCTTCGGCTGCGTGGATCTATTCGGTGGTCGCGACTTTCTTGCCCGGTGTCCTGCCGGAAGGCACGCGCAACGTCTATTTTGAAGCTGCCGCGATGATCGTCACGCTGATCCTGATTGGCCGCATGCTCGAAGCGCGCGCCAAGGGGCAGGCAGGTGCGGCCATCCGAAAACTCATCGGCCTGCGCGCCAAGACTGCGCGTGTCGTGCGCGATGGCAAAGATGTGGAAGTGCCAATTGATGACATTGTGCCGGGCGATCATGTCCGTGTGCGCCCCGGCGAGAAGATCGCAGTCGATGGCGCGGTGGTCGAAGGCACGTCCTTCGTGGATGAAAGCATGATCACCGGCGAGCCTGTTCCGGTCGAAAAGGAAGAGGGTGCACCCGTCACCGGTGGCACGGTCAACGGCAACGGCACATTCGTTTTCGAAGCCAAGAAGGTCGGCTCCGATACGCTGCTTGCGCAGATCATCCGCATGGTCAGCGAGGCGCAGGGTGCAAAACTGCCGATCCAGGGCTTGGTGGACCGTATCACGGCCTGGTTCGTACCGGCTGTCATCGCCGTCGCGATTGTCACCATTCTCGTCTGGCTGACTTTCGGCCCAAACCTCAGCTATGCGCTGGTCGCCGGTGTCGCCGTCCTCATCATTGCATGCCCCTGCGCCATGGGGCTTGCCACACCCACCTCCATCATGGTGGGCAGTGGACGGGCGGCTGAACTGGGCGTGCTTTTCCGCAAGGGCGATGCGCTGCAATCCTTGCAGGAATGCCGTGTCGTTGCCTTCGACAAGACCGGCACGCTGACGGCAGGCCAGCCGGAACTGACCGGGCTTGCCCTCGCCGAGGGTTGGAGCGAGGCCGATGCGCTTCGCCTGGTTGCCGCGCTCGAAGCCTTGTCAGAACACCCGGTTGCCGCCGCCATCGTGCGTGCGGCCACCTCTCGCGGCCTCGAGCCCGCCAAAACCACATCTTTCAACGCCGTGACCGGCATGGGCGTCAAAGGCACGGTCGATGGCCGCGCGGTGATCGTGGGTGCCGACCGCTTTTTTGCCAAGGAGAACATCGATCTGGCCGATCTCGCCGCCAGGGGCGCGGAATTCGCAGCAGACGGTGCAACGCCGCTTTATGCTGCTGTTGATGGTGTCGCTGTCGCCGCAATCGGTGTATCTGACCCCATCAAGCCAAGCGCGAAGCAGGCCGTGCAGGCGCTGCAATCGGCAGGCATTGAAACCGCAATGATCACCGGCGACAATGCCAGGACGGCAGACGCCATTGCGCGCCAGCTCGGCATTGCCCATGTCGTGGCTGAAGTTCTGCCCGGCGGCAAGGTCGATGCGCTGAACGCGCTACGCAACACCCATGGCAAGCTTGCCTTTGTCGGCGACGGTATCAATGATGCGCCCGCACTGGCCCATGCCGATGTTGGCATTGCCGTGGGTTCCGGCACGGATGTTGCCATAGAGAGTGCCGATGTGGTGCTGGTGTCCGGCGACATCGGAAAGATCGCCACCGCCTTCGATATCAGCCGCCGCACCATGGCCAATATCCGCCAGAACCTCTTCTGGGCCTTTGGCTATAACGTGCTGTTGATCCCGCTCGCCGCTGGAGCGCTCTATCCCTTAAACGGCACCATGCTGTCACCGGCAATTGCCGCAGGCGCCATGGCCCTGTCTTCGGTGTTTGTGCTTACAAATGCATTGAGGTTGCGTCTGGTCGGACGCCGTGCGGGTGCTGAAAAGCAGGCATAAAAAAGGGCCCGAAGGCCCTTTGATCAATCGTCCAGTCCGCTGAGCAGCTCGGCTGCCCGGCCCGGATTGGTGCGGCGGATGTCCACCTCGTCGCGGCGCTCGGCCAGTGCCTCGCTCGCCAGCAGTTGATCGGCAAGATCAGCCGGCAGGGAGAGGATCACGCGCTCATCGCCCGAATGCAGGCCTGAAACGCCCGCGCGCTTGCCCTGGATCATGCCACCGGCCACCGTGTTGTTGGTGTCGGGGTCGATCAGGATGAAAGCGCCGGTGTGGCGGTTCAGTTCATAGGGGTCGAAAATCGCCTGTTCGTCAAAGTTCAGGTGAACCTTGCCGATGGCGTTCATGGCGAATGCCTCCTTGTGCGCTTCCCACTTGCCGGTTTTGAGATCAAGCTGGCTTGCAGGCTGCACCTGCACACGCTGGCGGCGTGCACCGGATTTCAGCCAATAGCGCTTGCCCGGCTGAATGCCCTCGGCCTGCAGGGCCACGATCTGCGCATCGAAGGCGCGACCGGCCTGCGGCTGTGCATCAATGCTGGCGATCAAATCGCCGCGTGAGACGTCGACCTGACGGTCGAGAACGAGCGTGATCGCATCGCCTGCAACAGCTGCATTTCGAACAAGGTCAAAGGTCACGATCTGCTTGACATTGGCAACCATGCCGGATGGCAGGATCACCACACTGTCGCCGGGCTTTACCGAGCCACCGGCAACGGTGCCCTGATAACCGCGGAAGCTTTCACCCGGGCGCGACACGCGCTGCACGGGAAGACGGAAACCTACAGTCTGTGCAGAGCGCACGGTTGCCAGTTCCAGCACTTCCACCAGCGTCGGACCCTTGTACCAGGGCATGGAGGCCTTACCGTCATAAACGACATTTTCGCCCTTTAGCGCCGAGACCGGGATCGCGGTGATCTGTTTGACGCCGAGAGAGAGAGCAATTTCGCGGAATTCGGCAGCGATCTCGTCAAACCGGGCCTGTGAATAGTCCATCAGGTCGATCTTGTTGACAGCAAGCACGAACTGGCGAATGCCCATCAGGGTCGCAATCGTGGCGTGGCGGCGGGTCTGCTCCAGAATGCCGGCGCGCGCATCCACCAAGAGAACGGCGAGATCGGCGGTTGAAGCGCCGGTCGCCATGTTGCGGGTATATTGCTCGTGGCCGGGTGTGTCGGCAACGATGAACGAGCGTTTGTCGGTCGAGAAATAGCGATAGGCAACATCAATCGTGATGCCCTGTTCGCGCTCGGCCTGCAGGCCGTCGAGCAGCAGGGCAAAATCGGGCAGGCCGAGATCGTTCTGCTTGCCGGAACTGTCGCGGTTCAGCGCCGCCGCCTGATCTTCCTTCACTGCTTTGGTGTCCCAAAGCAGACGGCCGATCAGGGTTGACTTGCCGTCATCCACCGATCCGCAGGTAATCAGGCGCAGCGGACGCGAATCCTTCGAGGCGGGGGCGAGTTCTGCTGCCGGAGCAGCAACATTTGCAGCCGTTGAAGACATCTTAGAAATACCCCTCACGTTTTTTCTTTTCCATGGAACCGGCCTGGTCCTTGTCGATGGCGCGGCCCTGGCGTTCGGAAACCGTTGCGATTTCCAGTTCCGCAATCACTTCGTCCAGCGTTGTGGCATGCGACTTGATCGCGCCCGTCAGCGGCCAGCAGCCGAGTGTACGGAAGCGGATATAGTCTTCCTGGATCTGCTCGCCAGGAAGCGCTTCAAAACGGGGGTCTTCGGCCCAGATCAGCATGCCGTCGCGCTCCACGAACTTGCGCTTCTTGGCATAGTAAAGCGGGGTCAGTGGAATGTTTTCCGCCTGGATGTAGCGCCAGATATCCACTTCGGTCCAGTTGGAGAGCGGGAAGGCGCGCACGCTCTCGCCCTTGCGGATCATGCCGTTATAGACATTCCAGAGTTCCGGGCGCTGGTTGCGCGGGTCCCAGCGATGGTCGGGCGTGCGGAAGGAGTAGATACGCTCCTTGGCGCGGGAGGCTTCCTCGTCACGCCGCGCACCACCGAAGGCCACATCATACTGACCGGCATCCAGTGCCTGGCGCAGGGCTTCGGTCTTCATGATGTCGGTATAGAGCGCCGAACCATGGGTAAACGGCGTGATGTTCTCAGCCGGGCCGCGCGGATTGGTGTGCGACACCAGATCGAGATCGAAGCGGCGAACCATCTCGTCGCGAAACTCGATCATTTCGGGAAACTTCCAGCCCGTGTTCACATGCAGAAGCGGGAAGGGGATACGGCCCGGATAAAATGCCTTGCGCGCCACGTGCAGCAGAACGGACGAGTCCTTGCCGATGGAGTAAAGCATCACAGGCCGCTCGAATTCACCAGCGGCTTCACGGAAGATGTGAATGGCTTCGTTTTCCAGCGCCTTCAGGTGCGGATCGAGCGGCGGCTTGTTCGGCTTATCCTGCGTGTGCAGGTCGAATTCGGATATATGCATAAGCTGTATTCCTGACAGGTATCACAGTGAACTTGAATTGTAGGATTCGGATGCGGCTTCCGGCACGTGCAGACCGCATTCGCGCTTCTCATCCTGCTCCCACCACCAGCGTCCGGCGCGTTCGGGTTCGCCGGGCTTGATGGCGCGCGTGCAGGGTTCGCAGCCGATCGAGGGGTAACCGCGGTCATGCATGGCGTTGTAGGGAATGTCGTCTTCCTTCACATGCGCCCAGATATGGTCGATATCCCAATCGGCAAGCGGGTTGATCTTGATGAGATTGCGCTCTGCGTCATATTCGGCAAACGGCGTGTTGGCGCGGTTGCCCGACTGGCCGCGGCGCAGGCCAGTGATCCAGAAGGAAGCCCCTTCCAGCGCGCGCGCCAACGGCTTCATCTTGCGAACGCCGCAGCAGGCATGGCGCGCTTCAACGCTCTCATAAAAACCATATCTGCCGAACTGCGCGATATAGTCCTCGACGTCAGCCTTTTGCGGATGAAATTGCTTGATTTCAATCCCATAGCGCTTTTCCGACGTCTCGATCAGATCGACCGTTTCTTTAAAAAGCATGCCCGTCTGCAGCGTTGCGACTTCGATCTCGCGACAGTGCTCGCCAATCGCAGCGGTGATCACCTGATCTTCAACACCGAGCGACGTGGTGAAGACGGCACGCCCGCCAAGGCTTGCGACAAGCTGCAGGCGTCCGGCCAGATCAAGCGCGGCCAACTGGCTGTCGAGAGATGTTGCAGTTTCGGTGCTGGGAGAGATGGCAGCAGTCATGATGTAATCCCTTAAAAATCTATCAGGGATTATTTCAGGCAACGCGCTTTGGGGACAGAAATACGGATTTCCGCGATGCTGGATTTAAGAGCAAATATCTCTCTCAATCCGGCAAATGATGGAAAAGCCTATTGCTGCTGCATAGTGCGGTCGCGGGGGGCTTGGGACTCTTCTTCTTCCTGCTCGGCAGCTTTCTCGGCCTGCGCATTGGCGCGCATCACCCGGATCGTGTCCGCAATGAAAGCGCGGGACAGCCCGTGATAAAGCGGTTCGGGGCTGATCATGCGGGCCGCCACATAGCCCATCATCGCCGTTGCCATCAGCGCAATCACATTGTCATGGCTGCCGGTCATTTCCAGAATGATCACGAAGGCGGTCATGGGGGCCTGCACGACGCCGGAGAAATAACCGGCCATGCCGAGCAGCGCTGCAATACCCGCAGGGGTTCCAAGAAGCTGGCCGATGGTCGAGCCGAGCCCCGCCCCCACCGCCAGCGACGGCGCAAAAATGCCGCCGGGAATGCCCGACATCATGGAAACGAAGGTGGCGAGCAGCTTGCCAAGGAAGAAGAGCGGCGGCAGGGCTTCGCCTTCCAGCGCGCCATGGGCCATTTCATAACCTGTGCCGAAGGTCGTGCCGCCGGAAACTATGCCGATAACAGCCACGATGAAACCGCTGACAGCGGCGACAATGACGATACGCGGGCGTGGATTGACAATCCACCAGCGCTTCAGGCGAAGGGTCAACCACAAAGCGCCTTGAGAGAATAGCGCGCCGAAAATGCCCCCGCCAATGCCGCAAAGCGGCACCAGCAGCCATTGGCGCGTGCCGTGGATCACATCGCTCGTTTCGCCGAAATAGGTGTAATTGCCGAGAAAGGCCAGTGATGCGAGACCCGCCAGAATGACGGCGGTCAGGATCGCGCCGTTGGCGCGGATCTGAAAGTTGCGGCTCATTTCCTCAATGGCAAACACAATACCGGCAAGCGGCGTGTTGAAGGCCGCCGCAATACCGGCTGCCGAACCTGCCAGAATAAGCCCGCGCGCATGCAGAACCCGGCCAAGGCGGGCGGATTGCAGCATGATTGCCGCACCAACCTGCACCGTCGGCCCCTCGCGCCCGATAGAGGCACCACAGAGGAGGCCCAAAATGGTCAGCAACACCTTGCCGACGCCGATTTTGAGCGACAGCAGGCGGGCGCGATACGCCTTGGTCTTGAAATGCCGCGCAGCAATGGCCTGTGGAATGCCCGACCCTTGCGAATTCGGGAAGTAGACATAGGCGAGCCAGGCAGAGGCAACAAAACCGGCAGGGGTGATGATCAGCGGATAAAGAAAGGCATATTCCGAAGAGGTGGTGACGCTGTGGAATATGTCCAGCGCATAGTCCGATGCAATGGCAAAACCGACACTGACTGCACCGATGGCCAAAGCGCCCAGCCAGAAAACGGCCCTGTCTCGCCAGCTCCCGCGTCTACCCCGCATCACCTTGATACGGCGTAAAAGCTTCAGCTTGCGATAGTCGCCCATTTTTCTTCTTTCTGGCAGTTATTTTGTTGCGGAGGCGGTCTGTCCGGTCAATTGGGTTTTGTTAAAACCCTGTTGGCAGCATCTTTCAAGGTGCTCGCCGCAATTTCTCCGAAAAAAGTAAACACACAGCTTTCAACCGCGACAATTCAGCGCTTTTTAAGTCCAATAGCCGAGGAAAATGGGACATTTGGCCAGCGTTTGACGAGCTTGGTCAGCGGACAAGCATTTCCGCATGCTCGAAACCTGCGGGTTGAAGCCCCTTTGATGCTGCGCCGGCGGCGTCAATAGTGGCCGAACTTGTCCTCCCCCTGTTCCATCAACAGCGGCAGGATCAGGTCTTCCTCGTCTTCCAGGTGGCGCTCCAGCCCCTTGAGGAGGCCCTTGGCTTCCAGGGCATACTGCTCCAGCGCCTTGCGCGGATCCTCACCGGTTTCGCTCTGCAAAGCGCGGATGAAATCGTTGGCGGCGGATGCGTTGCGTGCCAGCATGTCATGGATCAGGTGGTGATCTTCCTCCAGAAGCTCAAAGCCGCCTTTCAACCGCCCATCAGCCGCCATGAACAGTGGGAAATATTGATAATCCTCGATCTGATGATGGCCGTTCAGTGCGCCGAGAAAATGGTTGAGCCGCGGCGCAAACCACTGAGCAAATTCGCCCGGCTGCACCTGGCCTTCCAGCGCCTTGTCGGTTGCTTCGTCCAGCACTGCGGAGAACTGGCGAAAACCGTCATGCCGGTCGAGCCAGAATTGCCCCAGCATGCCGATCGTGTGCACCGCGCCCCATTCCGCACGCGGGAATTTGTCGATCAGCACCCGGTATTCCGGCGGAAGTTCGGTGCGCGTGAGAAGCGAGAAAGGGTTCAAGGCTGAATATTCTTTCGTTTGGGCAGCATTTTTGGAAACAAAACGAATGTTCCCCCAGACATAAGGTGCCTGTCGTTGCTTCTGCAACCGTGAGCGTCGAAAAGATTTGACGAAACGCACGGATAAGGAAACAATTTCAACACGAGGATATCGGTTTGGGAGGACCGTAATGCATCAGCACATTTCGCTAGACGACAAATATGACCTGACCAAAAACCGGGTTTATTTGACCGGCGCACAGGCCATCGTGCGAATGATGATGATGCAGCACGAGGCCGACAAGGCCGCCGGGCTGAACACGGCAGGTTTTATCTCCGGCTATCGTGGTTCGCCGCTTGGCGGGCTCGACGGGCAGTTTGAAAAAGCCCGCAAGCATTTCGACGCGCACAACATCACCTTCATTCCCGGCCTGAACGAGGAACTGGCGGCCACCGCCGTCTGGGGCTCGCAGCAGGCCGAGCTTGGCGGTCACGGCAAATATGACGGTGTTTTCAGCCTCTGGTACGGCAAGGGACCGGGTGTCGACCGTTCCGGCGACGTCTTCCGCCACGGCAATCTGGCGGGCACGTCGCCCCATGGTGGCGCCATCGTGCTGATGGGCGATGATCACACCGCGGAAAGCTCCACCAACGCCCACCAGACCGAATTCAATTTCGTGGATTACATGATGCCGATCCTGAACCCTGCAGGCGTTCAGGAACTCATCGACTATGGGCTGCTCGGTTATGCGCTCAGCCGCTATTCCTCCACCTGGGTGGCACTGAAATGTGTGAAGGATAATGTTGAATCAACAGCTTCGGTGAATGCCGGGCTCAACCGCCTGGATATCCAGTTGCCGCCTTTTGATGGTCCCGAAGGCGGGCTTCATATTCGCCCCAACGACATCGATTTCCTGGGCCAGGAAGTGCGGCTGAATGAATACAAGCGCCTTGCCGCCAACCTCTTCATTCGCGCCAACAATATCAACCGCACGATCTGGAGCGGTGGCCCCAATGCCAAGCTTGGCATCATCTCCACCGGCAAGAGCTATCTTGATGTGCTGCAGGCCTTTTCCAATCTCGGCATTGGCGAAGCCGAAGCCAATGCCATGGGCATTCGCCTCTTCAAGGTCGGCTGCACATGGCCATTTGACTATGAAGACGTGAAGGCTTTCTCAGAAGGGCTTGCCGAAATCATCGTCGTGGAAGAAAAGCGTTCGCTCATCGAAACGCAGATCCGCGAGGCGCTTTATGGCACGGCCAACCAGCCGGTTGTCGTCGGCAAGAAGGATGAGCGCGGCGAGTGGCTGTTCCACGTCAAGGGCGCGCTCGACCCGAACGATATCGCCATTGCCGTTGGCGAGCGCATCACCAAATTCATCGGCGCGCATGCAGAAGTTGAAGCCCGCACCGCGCGGCTGAAACAGGCACAGGCGATGATTGCGGGCATCAATGATGTCGGCAATCGCGTGCCGTATTTCTGTTCCGGCTGTCCGCACAACACCTCCACCCGCGTGCCGGAAGGCTCGGTGGCCGGGGCCGGTATCGGCTGTCACTTCATGGCGGTCTGGATGGACCGCGACACGGTGGGCTTCACGCAGATGGGCGGCGAGGGCGCACAGTGGGTGGGCCAGGCACCGTTCTCTGACCGTAATCATATTTTCCAGAATCTGGGTGACGGCACCTATTCGCACTCGGGATCGCTTGCCATCCGCTTTGCGCTGTCGGCTGGCACCAACATCACCTACAAAATCCTCTTCAACGACGCCGTTGCCATGACCGGCGGCCAGCGGGTGGATTCCGGCGCAAGCGTCGACCAGATCGCCCGCCAGGTGGCCGCCGAAGGTGTGAAGCGCATCGCGCTTGTCACCGACGAGCCCGACAAATATCCAGCCGGTATCGACTGGCCGAAGGGCATGACCATCCATCACCGCCGCGAGTTGGACGATGTGCAGCGGACCTTGCGCGATATCCCCGGCGTCACCGTGCTGATTTATGACCAGACCTGCGCGGCCGAAAAGCGCCGCCGCCGCAAGCGCGGAACCTTCCCTGACCCGGACAAGCGCGTTTTCATCAACGAAGCCGTCTGCGAAGGCTGCGGCGATTGCGGCAAGAAATCGAATTGCGTCTCCATCCAGCCGGTGGAAACCGCCTTTGGCCGCAAGCGCAAAATCGACCAGTCAAGCTGCAACAAGGATTTCTCCTGCCTTGAGGGCTTCTGTCCCTCCTTCGTCACCGTACATGGGGCCAAGCTGCGCAAGGCTGAAGCCAAGGTGACCGACGCATCGGGCTTTGATGCGATGTACGAGAGCTTGGCTCCGGCCAAACTCGCAAGCCTCGACAATGGCTGGGCCGCGATCATCACCGGCATTGGCGGCACCGGCGTCGTCACCATCGGCCAGATTCTCGGCATGGCCGCCCATATCGAGGAAAAGGGCTGCGGCCTGATCGACATGGCCGGTCTTGCACAGAAGGGCGGGGCGGTTGCTACCCACATGCGCATTGCCAAAACGCCGGAAGACATTTCCGCCATCCGCGTTCCTGCCGGCGGCTCCAACCTCATTCTCGGTTGCGATCTTGCTGTTTCAGCCACCAAGAAAGTGCTCTCCACCGTCACCGAAGACCACACACTGTTCATCGCCAACACGGCTGAAATCATGCCGGGCTCGTTCACCCAGAACCCGGACTTTTCCTTCCCCGCCGAATTGATGAAAAAGACGATCCGCAAAGCTGCAGGCGAGGGCAAGACGCGCTTTTTCGATGCAGACGAAGCTGCCCGCCAGCTCTTCGGCAATGCGCTCGCCGCCAACATGTTCATGCTGGGTTTTGCCAGCCAGCTCGGCGGTCTGCCCGTCACGCCCGCATCCATTGAAGAAGCCATTGCGCTGAACGGCCAGGCGATCGACATGAATATCTCGGCCTTCCGCTGGGGCCGCGTGGCCGCCGAAAACCCCGACAAGGTGCTCGACCTCTACCGCGAGCATATCCACGCGCACGCCGTCACCGAAACGGTGGACGATGTCATTGCCCGCTACCGCGACCTTCTCACCGCCTATCAGAATGCGAGCTATGCCCGCCGCTTCGAACACGCAATTGCGCAGATCGGCAAACGCGAGGCGGATGTTTCCGGCGATGCTGGCCCGGTTACACGCGCCGCCGCCAAAAGCCTCGGCAAACTGATGGCCTACAAGGATGAATACGAAGCTGCCCGCCTCTTCACCAATGGCGACTTCATGCACGAACTTTCCGAGCAGTTTTCAAGCTGGGACAAGCTCGAATTCCACATGGCCCCGCCAGTCTTCGCCAAAAAGGACAAACACGGCCACCTGCAGAAATCAAGCTACGGCCCCTGGATGCTGAAAGCCATGGGCGCACTCGCCAAGTTCAGGTTCCTGCGCGGCACAGCCCTCGACATCTTCGGCAGAAGCGAAGAACGCCAGATGGAACGCCAGCTGATCGCCGATTTTGAAGCCCTGCTCACCCGCATAGCCCCGGCCATGACCGCCGAAAACATCGGAGCCGTCACCGAACTCCTCGAACTACCCCAAAAAATCCGCGGCTACGGCCACGTGAAGGAAAAGGCGGAAAAAGAAGTGCGGGCGAAGATGGCAGCGCTGGAAGCAACGATCTTCGATCCTGCTGGCACGCCGGTGCATAGGGAAGCGGCGGAGTAGGGGCGAGAGCGGCAGTCATCCGGGGCTTCCCTTAAATGGCAAGAGCAGGTTGACGGCTTTACGCCTTCAATTCGGGCGTTCGAGGCGGTCATTGTACGTACCGAAAACGGGTAAATGTATTTGCCCGGCGAAGTCGCGTCTCCTATCCAGCGCGAGCCAATTATAAAGGAAAGCTCTCCCTATCTCGTTGCCTCTTAAGGCCAAGATTTTACTACGGAACCAACCAGTCTCTGTCAGGCCGCGCCAGCTGACGAGCATTATTGTATGCCATATCCAATGTTAGGCAGGTAGCGGCACGGTAAAAATCGGAGAAGCGCTCCACAACCAGCGCTAAATCCGCGCGACCTGGATCAGTCAGTGCAAGGGGAACTAACAACTGAACCTGTCCTTGATAATACTGAGGAATCGCTGTCTTATAGTTCCTCCGAACACGCTGCCATGCGGCGTCGCGAGCGCCGCTTACTAAGTTTTGTAGGCCGAACGAGTTCATTGAACGAAGTGGTTCGGGGAATCGTTCAACGTTATCAGCGACTACATGCTCAACGTTCATCCGTAATTCCTTGCGTGTATCGAGCACAAGAACCGACGGATCCTCAAAATAATGTGCCATATCGGGCAAGGAGGCGAATTTGTTGAGATCCCACTCACCACGACGGACCCATTTTGAAAAATGCCAATAAGGATCGAGATTATCGATCTTATTTCGGCTTAATAACATATAGATCTGTTCCTGCGTGGAAGTTATCAAGCCCGTGTTCCAGCAGCAGAAATTTTCATCGGCACTAACTGCCACTTTCTTTTCTTCCGCAATCCTACCATACGTATGAATAATATAGTTTCGAAGAATAGGCTTGGCGTGCGACGAGGCAGTGAATCTATATTCCCAGTCCTCGTTCTCTGCCAAGTTTGCCAATGCATCAACGTCTTCATTGAACTTCGGCATCATTGCGAAGTCGTAAAATGATTCAGGCAGGTCATATGGTTGCTTCTTCGGCAATTTCGGCTCCTATCAATTGTCTGATGCAATCATAGCGTGATTTAGAAAAACAGAACATCGTCTATATTTATATTTTGATAAGCAAAGCCAAATGGTTCTCTGCTCTCACTGAAGTCGACCATCTGCAAACGTAGATTTTAAACACTTGCATGTCACTTTCTGATGATCGCTTGAGCTAGGTAGAAGCGATATAAACAGGCGGTATGGATGTTTGTTTATGGAGGAATCGTTGTTTTGGCGGTCAGTCCCGCTCCGGCCTCATACCCGCCATCACAGCCCCCAACTCGACACCCCCCTCAATACAACAACCGCGTCCTGATCGTCCCCTCAATCGCCTTGAGCGCATCATGCACCTCATCGGCGGCATCGCCCACGCCTTCGGCTTCGATCACCACATAGCCGGTGTCACCGTCCGTCTGCAGGAATTCGCCGACGATGTTGAGGCCGCGCGATGAGAAGATCGTGTTGAGGCTGTTGAGGATGCCGGGGCGGTTCTGGTGCACATGGATGAAGCGCGTGCCATTGGGGCGCGGCGGCAGCTGCACCTGCGGGAAGTTGACCGCACCGAGCGTCGAGCCGATATCGGAATATTCCACCAGCTTCCGCGACACCTCGCCGCCGATGCGCTCCTGCGCTTCCTCCGTCGAGCCGCCGATATGCGGTGTCAGAATAACATTCTCAAGGCCCTGCAGCGGTGATTCAAAGCGCTCCTTGTTGGAGGCCGGCTCCTTGGGAAACACATCCACGGCAGCGCCTGCCAGATGTCCTTCCTTCAGCACTTTGGCGAGCGCGTCGAGATCAACCACCGTGCCGCGCGAATTGTTGATGAAAATGGCGCCCTTCTTCATCCGGCGCAGCTGTTCTTCGCGGATCATGTTCTGCGTGCCGCGCGTTTCAGGCACATGCATGGTCACGAAGTCGGAGATTTCCAGAAGCGCTTCAAGTGTGGGGGTCGACTCGGTATTGCCATGGCGCAGCTTGTCAGACAGATCGAAATAGCGCACCTGCATGCCCATGCTTTCGGCCATCACACTGAGCTGCGAGCCGATATTGCCATAGCCGACAATGCCAAGTGTCTTGCCGCGAATTTCGTGACTGCCAACCGCCGACTTGTCCCATCCGCCTTCATGGGCGGAAGCCGACCGCGGGAAAATCCGCCGTGTCAGCATGATGATTTCACCAATCACCAGTTCGGCCACCGAGCGCGTATTGGAATAAGGCGCGTTGAACACCGGGATACCACGCCGACGCGCTGCATCCAGATCGACCTGATTGGTGCCGACCGAAAAACAGCCCACCGCCATCAGCTTCCGGGCATGCTCGAAAATCTCATCCGTCAGATGCGTGCGCGAGCGAATGCCAATAATATGCGCTTCGGCAATACGCGCTTTCAGCTCATCGGCATCAAGCGCCTTCGGCTCATGCACCAGATTGACGTAGCCGGAAGACTTGAAATAGTCGACAGCGCTCTGGCTGATGCCTTCGAGCAAAAGGACGGAAATCTTTTCACGCGCAAATGAAAGTTGTTGGCTCATTGTAATGCCGTCATCTCTGAGGTTGGTTTGGGTGGGATTTGCAATGGTGGGCATGGTTTAACGTCGAGGCGGTGCTTAGCACAAGTCAAAATACGGACCGCCCGCACAATTGGGCAAATTCCGACCGTGCTGCCTGTTGGCGGGCCATTTCATCGTCCACGCCCTTGCTCTTTGGCAAATCCCTGATCAATATTATCCTGATAAAACAGAAATATTTCAAAATACTTTCCCGCTTTAACAAGGGCTTACCAGCCATTTTTCTGGTATTTCGGCAATAAGACGTCGCCTGCATTGTAAAATCAAAAATTGAGCCTATATTAGGTTCATCGACCATTGCTTGTAGCTTCAGTCCTGCGCTCCGCGCTTATTGGAATTCCTCTCAAATAATCGATCTCATCCCGCAAGGTATCGCGGGAACAACAACGGTTACTTCGAAAGGAAATCGTTATGAACACTGGTACAGTGAAGTGGTTTAATTCCACAAAAGGCTTCGGATTTATTCAACCTGACGACGGCGCTGCGGACGTTTTCGTCCACATCTCTGCTGTTGAGCGCGCTGGCATGCGTTCGCTGAACGACGGTCAGAAGATCAGCTACGACATTGTCCGCGACAAGAAGTCCGGCAAAAATTCGGCTGACAATCTGCAGGCCGCATAAGTTTGTTATTCGCCAGCGCTGACCACGGATGTACTGGCAGCCAGGCTGAGTAACGTTGAGAGGTCGGGGGCAATCCCGGCCTTTTTGTTTTTGGGCCATTGGAGACTTTCATGACTACTCCGCATTTCCATCCCGGTGACTTAATTGTCTTGAAGCCCCGTACGCTGGGGCGGGTTGAGTTCAAGGGAAGCGCTCGCATCGTCGCCGTTCAGCCCGCCGAAACGCATGGCCATGTGCGCTACCGGGTGAGGTTGGACGAAGAAAATTTCGACCGCACCGTGGCCCATGACGATATCGAAGCCCCGGCCGCTCAAGCGGCTGATGCCTCGCAAGCGGCTGATGCCGATGGCAGCGCAGGCGTTGCGACACACAATCCAGCACCAAGTTGGGTGAATATCAACACGATCAGAACACGCAATAGCGGCGAACGCCGGTCAAGGAGATAATTTGCAGGTTTTAGTACGCGACAACAATATCGATCAGGCGCTCCGCGTCCTGAAAAAGAAAATGCAGCGCGAAGGTATCTTTCGCGAAATGCGCGCACGGCGTGCTTTTGAAAAGCCGTCGGAGAAGCGCAACAGAGAAGAAGCCGAATCCATTCGGCGTCATCGCAAGCTGGCAAGAAAGAAGATGCAGCGCGAAGGTCTTCTGCCAGCCCCGAAGAAAGCCGCCCGGCCACGCTGAGGCCCGCGGCATTCCTTTCCAAGGAGGTCACCATGATCATGACCAAAGAAGCGTTTTTCAAGCCTGGCAGACTCTCTGCCAGCGACAAGGCGTCAGCCATCGATTACGCCGCACGGCAGATTGTCGCCAAGGAAAATGCGCAGCGCGACAAGAAGACAGAACGTCTTCGCGAGCTGCGCGAAGCCCGCGACGCAGAACTGGCCGCCGCAGCTCCCGACCAAGCCAAAAAGCCGGCGCGTTCACGCAAAAAGTGAATACGAAGCGGTATTCAGCGCACACCCCATACGTTGTTCCATAGGCAGTCTCAGGCCGCACTACTGGAACAGTTGCAGGATGGAATTCGGCTGCGTGTTGGCGATGGAAAGTGATTGAATAGCCAGTTGCTTCTGCGTTTGCAGCGCCTTCAGTCGCGCTGATTCTTTCTCCATATCGGCGTCAACCAGTCGCCCGAAGCCTTTTTCCAGCACTGCTGAACAAAACATCTGGCTTTCAGCTGCCATATTTGAAAAGGCACAAAGCACATATCGGGACGCCTGGTGGGCATCCCGCGCCTTATCTCACCGATCGCTCACCTCCCAGCGCGGATTGATCCAGGGCTCATGGTTGGAGCGGGGCAGGCGGTCCTTGCCGAGGATGTGGTCGGCGGCTTTTTCGCCGGTCATGATCGAGGGGCCGTTCAGGTTGCCATAGGTGATGTGGGGGAAGATGGAGCTGTCTGCCACGCGCAGGCCCTCCACGCCGATCACCTTTGTATCGGGGTCCACCACCGCCATTGGGTCGTCTTTCGCGCCCATCTTGCAGGTGCCGCAGGGGTGGTAGGCGCTTTCCAGGTGTTCGCGCAGGAATTCGTCGATCTCGGCATCCGACTGCCGGTTTTCGCCGGGCTGGATTTCCGGGCCTCGGAACTCGTCAAAGGCTTTCTGCGCGAAGATTTCGCGTGTCAGCCGTACTGTGTGGCGGAATTTCACCCAATCCTCGTCCGTGCTCATATAGTTGAAGCGGATCACCGGATCATCCTTCACATCCGGCGAGCGCAGCGTCACCGAGCCGCGCGACTTTGAGTGGTTGAAGCCGACATGCACCTGGAAACCATGGCTCTTGGCCGCCGCCTTGCCGTCATAGGAAATCGCAACGGGGAGAAAGTGGAACTGGATATCCGGTTGACGCACGCCGGGGGCCGACCGCACGAAGGCACAGCTTTCAAACTGGTTGGATGAACCAAGGCCAGACTTGGTAAGAAGCCACTGCGCACCGGCGACCCCCTGCCAGAACCACGGCAACCAGGAATAGAGTGACACCGGCTTGGTGGAGACCTGCTGGAAATAATATTCCATGTGGTCCTGCAGGTTTGCGCCCACGCCCGGACGGTCGGCAATGACCTCGATGCCCATTTCCTGCAGATGCTGGGCCGGGCCGATGCCGGAGAGCATGAGAAGCTTTGGCGAGTTGAAGGAAGAGGCCGAAACGACGACTTCCTTGTTGGCGCGCACGATCTCGATCTTGCCGTTGCGCTCGACTTCCACGCCCACCGCACGCTTGCCTTCAAAAACGATTCTGCGTGCAAGACAGCGATAAAGGTTCACATTGTCGCGCTTCAAAGCAGGTTTCAGATAGGCGGATGCGGCAGACCAGCGGCGGCCCTGATAGACCGTCTGCTCCATCAGGCCGAAGCCTTCCTGTTTCTCGCCATTATAGTCTTCGGTCGTCTCGAACCCGGCCTGTTTGCCGGCCTCCACGAAGGCGCGCACCAGCGGATTTTTCGCCGGGCCACGTTGCACATGCAGCGGCCCGTCGGTGCCGCGCCAGCCGTCCTGCCCACCATGCGAGGTCTCCATGCGCTTGAAATAGGGCAGCACATCGGCATAGGACCAGCCGTTCGCCCCCAGCTCCTCCCAGCGCGCATAGTCCTCGTAGGAGCCGCGCACATAGACCATGCCGTTGATGGAAGACGACCCGCCAATCACCTTGCCGCGCGGAGCGGTAATGCGGCGATTGTTGAGGTTCGGTTCCGGCTCGGAGAGGTAGCCCCAATTGTACATCTTCATGCTCATCGGCCAGGCGAGAGCCGCCGGCATCTGAATGAACGGCCCAGCATCCGACCCGCCATATTCCAGCACGAGAACGGAGTTCTTGCCGTCTTCCGACAAACGGTAAGCGAGTGCGGAGCCGGCAGAACCCGAACCGACGATGACGTAATCAGCTTGCATGGTCATAGGGAAAGACCTCTGGATAGGTTGTATATGTGGTTAAGGTTGCCGAGAGTATAGCTCTGTGCTATATTTTCAGCATGAAGAAGATCATCGTTTCGAAAGAGGCCGACAAGGTGCTGCAGAAGATGCAGCCGAAACGAAAACAGGCGATTGTCGCCAAGATTAATGCTTATGCGCGTGGCGAGCGCGTTGATATCAAGAAGCTGGTCGGTTCCGACCTTTATAGGATTCGAGTCGGCCAGGACCGCATCATCATCGATGACAATGGGATCATCGTTTTTATCGTAGAGGTTGGACCGCGCGGCGGCATTTACAAGGAATAGCAAATTATGGGCGACATCCAGAAAATTACCCTCGACGGCAAGAATTACGTTCTTCTTAGCGAAGATGATTTTGAAGACCTCATCGACGGCTTGAAGGCTCAGGCCGTTCTGGCTCGCGTTCAGGCCGGAGAGGAAACGTGGCCTTGGGAGATCGTGGAGGCACGCGCGAATGGTCAAAACCCGGTTCGGGTCTTCCGCAAATACCGCGGCATGACGATGACGGAACTGGCAGCGGTGGCCGGCATTTCGCAACCGCATCTTTCCGATATCGAAAACGGCAAGAAGACCGGTTCCGTCGACGTACTCAAGCGCATCGCGACCGCTCTGAAGGTCGATCTCGACGATCTCGTGGTTTGAGCTGAACCCGCGGGCTATTGCCGCAGCTTTCCCAGACGCATTTCGGGTTTTATCTATGCTGGGGAGCATTTCCTCTCTCTCGTTCTTCACGTTGCCCCTCATACTCGCCCTCTCCCCGCCGGCAGAAAGAGGGGACGATTGCAGTCTCCGCTTGCCCCTTCTCCCCGTTTGACGGGGAGAGGTGGCCGAAGGCCGGATGAGGGGCTTTGCACCAATTCCACAAACTCAATAAGGCGCTTCACACGGGCCCATGCCCACATAAACCGTCTTGATTTCACTGAAATGATGGATCGCGGCGAGCGAGTTTTCGCGCCCGAAACCGGATTGCTTGACGCCGCCGAAGGGGATTTCTACCGGGCAGAGATTGTAGGTGTTGATCCACACCGTTCCTGCTTCCAGCTGATCCACCACCCGGTGTGCGCGGGTCATGTCGGCGGTGAAGACGCCGCCTGCCAGGCCGAATTCGGTGGCATTGGCACGCGCGATTACCTCGTCTTCGCTGTCGAAATCGAGAACGCACATAACGGGGCCAAAAATCTCTTCCCGCGCGATTGTCATGCCATCGGTCACATCGGCAAACACGGTCGGCTGGACGAAGCAGCCTTCGGAAGAGACGTGGTTCGGAATGCCTCCACCGGTCAAAAGGGTTGCACCTTCAGCCTTTCCCTTCTCGATATAACAGAGAACCTTTTCCTGCTGCGCCTTGTTGACCAGCGGACCAAGATGGGTTGCCTCATCCATCGGGTCGCCCATGATGATCGCCTCGGTGCGCTCCTTTAGCCGGGCGAGAAATTTGTCCTTGATCCCCTTCTGGATGAAGACGCGCGTGCCGTTGGAGCAGATCTGGCCCGAGGAATAGAAATTGCCGAGCATGGCACCGGAAATCGCGCTTTCAATATCGGCATCGTCAAATACGATCATCGGCGATTTGCCGCCAAGCTCCATGGTCACATGTTTCATCTGGCCGGCGGCAGCGCCCGCGACCTTGCGGCCCGTCGGCACGGAGCCGGTGAGCGTCACCTTGGCAATGTCAGGATGATTGACGAGCAGCGGCCCGGTGTCCCGGTCGCCCTGGACCACGTTGAACAGACCCTTTGGCAAACCGGCTTCAATCAAGATTTCGGCAATCTTAAGTGCACCCAGCGGCGTGTTTTCAGACGGCTTGAACACCATCGCATTGCCAGCCACCAGGGCAGGGGCGGCCTTCCAGCAGCAAATCTGCTGCGGATAGTTCCAAGCCCCAATGCCAAGAACGACGCCCAGCGGAATGCGTTTGGTATAAGCCCAGTCGCCACCCAGCGGAATCTGCTCGCCATTGAGGGCCGCCGGGGCAA
Organism: Rhizobium sp. L1K21; assembly: GCF_024055895.1. GTDB lineage: Bacteria > Pseudomonadota > Alphaproteobacteria > Rhizobiales > Rhizobiaceae > Ensifer_A. The sequence continues at coordinate 2,290,746 of NZ_JAMXLE010000001.1, read as the reverse complement.
CGCCGCCGAAAAACTCAAGCGAATCCGCCCCCGATGTCGGGTCGGCCACGATGGTCTCCTGGATCGGCTTGCCGGTGTCGAGCGTTTCCAGTTCTGAAAGTTCGCGGTTGCGCTCCCGCATGATCTGCGAGGCTTTGTAGAGAATGCGCCCGCGCGCGGTCGGGCTCATCTTGGCCCATTCTGTCTGCGCCGCTTTCGCCGAGGCAACTGCCTTTTCCACGATGGCAGGTGTCGCGGCATGCAGGCGGGCAATCACTTCGCCGGTGGCCGGGTAAACGCATTCGATCACCGTGCCTGCAGTGTCTTCTACATAGTCGCCATCAATGAAATGGCTGGCTTTGGGTTGAGCTTTCATCATTCACCCCTTGGGTAGCGTTTGTCGTTTTCGAGCGTGTCGAGATTCATGTGGTTGCGCATGTAGCGCTCTGAGGCGAGCTGCAGCGGCTGGTAGTCCCACGGGAAATAGGAGCCGTTGCGCAGTGCGGGATAAACCACCCAGCGGCGCGCCTGGCTTTCGCGCACGTCGGCATCAAATTGCGCCATGTCCCAGCGCGCGCGGCGCTTGGCGGCGAAATCGGCCAGCACACCTTCGAAAATCGGTTCCTCGGCCAGATTGTTCAACTCGTTCGGGTCCGATTCCAGATCGAAAAGCTGGTCCGGATCGAGGGCGCAATGCACGTATTTCCACTGGCCTTCGCGGATGCAGACCATCGGCGCATAGGAGCCTTCAGCGGCATATTCCATCAGAACCGGCGAGATGCGCGCTCCGCCGTTGATCACCGGCACCAGGCTTTCGCCATCCGTCCAGGGCTTGACCGCATCCATGGAAACGCCGGCGAGATCGCAGACTGTCGGGGTGATATCAAGGTTCGACACCGGCGCTTCGTGCAACCCCGCGCCAACGCCCGGACCGGCAATCATCAGCGGTACGCGCGCCGAGCCTTCGTAGAAGCTCATCTTGAACCACAGGCCGCGCTCACCCAGCATATCGCCATGGTCTGAGCAGAAGACAATGATTGTATTGTCATACATGCGCGTGCGCTTCAGCGTGTCGATCAGCGCGCCAACCTTCTCGTCCAGATAGGAAATATTGGCGTAGTAAGCGCGGCGTGAGCGGCGAATATTCTCGTCCGTAATGTCGAAGGCCTGATAGTCGAAGGAATGCAGAAGGCGCTTGCCATGTGCATCCTGTTCCTCATAGGGAATGGCCGGAACGGTCGGCTCCAGATGCTCGCAATTCTCGTAGAGATCCCAGAATGTCCTGCGCGCAACATAAGGGTCGTGCGGATGGGTAAACGAGACCGTCACGCACCACGGACGGCGCTCTTGATCGTCGTTCTCGCGGGAAAGCTGATAGAGCTTCTGCTGGGCGAGGAAAGCGACCTCGTCGTCATATTCCATCTGGTTGGAAATTTCCGCGACACCGGCTCCGGTCACCGAACCTAGATTGTGATACCACCAGTCGATCCGCTCCCCGGGCTTGCGGTAATCCGGCGTCCAGCCGAAATCGGCGGGATAGATATCCGTCGTCAGCCGCTCTTCAAAACCATGCAACTGATCAGGGCCGACAAAATGCATCTTGCCGGAAAGGCAGGTGTAATAGCCGGCATTGCGCAAGTGATGCGCATAGGTGGGGATCGACGAGGCATATTCGGCCGCATTGTCATAGACGCGCGTGCGGCTCGGCAATTGCCCCGCCATGAAGGAGGCACGGGCAGGGGCGCAAAGCGGCGAAGAGGTGTAGTTGTTCTTGAACCGAGCTGCCCGTTCAGCCAGCTCCTTCAGGTGCGGCACATGCAGAAAATCGGCTGGACCATCGGGAAATAATGTCCCGTTCAGCTGGTCGACCATGATGATGAGAATATTCGGCTTGCCTTGTGTCATGATGCGGTCGTGCCTCCCAGCGTCTGAGTGAGTTGCATTGATACGTAATTTTCCACCAGTGCCCGCGCGCCGGCCACATCGGTTGCACCGGCATTCAGCGCCTGGCGAATGTAAAGTCCGTCAATCATGGCCGCCGCACCTTCGGCAATCAGCGCTGCCTGCATCTCGCTGCAAAGCGGCTTGAGAGCGTGGACAAGATTGGAATTCAACCGGCTTGCATAAATGGTCAACAGCCGCCGCGTCTCAGAAGAGCGCTGCGCCTCGACATAGAAAGCCAGCCATGCCGAAATTGTCGCGGCGGTGAACTGTTCGGCCTCCAGCGACGCGCCGATAATGGCGCTCACCCGGGCGCGCGGCGTCTGCGCAGCGCTCAATCCGCGAATGGTGGCCTGCGTCAATTGTTTGAGCAGGCTGCGCATGGTCGCCAGCAAAAGCTGGTCTTTGGAGCCGAAATAATGGAACGCCAGCGCGGGCGAAACACCGGCGCTGCGGGCAATCTCCTGCATGCTCACGGACAGCGTGCCGTGGTCGCCGATTGCTTTCAACGCAGCATCAACCAGGGCCTTTCGGCGCACCGGTTCCATTCCCACTTTCGGCATAAAATTGTCCCTTGGTTGAAGGCAGTATATTTTTGATTGACTCATCAATCAATAAAAAAATTGACAATAGCGCAATCCGGCCCGGCACCTCTTTGGCTAATGCGTCCCGCAAGGATCGTTCAGGCCAGCAGCCAAAATGTCATCAAACTGTCACGCCCGATTCAGGGTTTGTGAATTTTTCGGGGCTTAGATGTGCGCAAGGCATAAAGTATTGGGGTGTATTGTGTTTAAAGCTTTTGCATTGTCTCAGGGGCCTGAAAGCGCGCCCCATGAACCGGATATTTTTCCGCTTGCCAAACTAGCAATCGATATCGCCTTTCAACCGATCGTCGAAACGGTGTCTGGCGAAACCTATGGCCATGAATCCCTCATGCGCGGGTTCGACCAGTTGGGTTTTTCTGGGCCACATGATCTGCTCGACATGTTTGCCTTGAACGGCGATCTTCAGCGGCTGGAATATCTGCTGACCTCACGGGCGCTTGCGAAATTCACGACCCTGCCGGGCTATCAATCGAAAACGCTCTTCCTCAATCTCGACAACCGTCTGCTGCCGCAGGGCGCGGAGTTGATGGAGCGGCTGCTGCCGCATCTCGAGCGCAATAAAGTCCCGCCATCCTCGATCTGCTTTGAGCTTTCCGAACGCAGCGATGCCACCCGGACCGCCGACCTTTCCGCAGTCCTGAGCCGCGCCCGCAAGCTTGGCTTCAGGCTGGCGCTTGATGATTTCGGCACTGGCGCGGCAGAATGGAGGTTGCTGAACGATTTCGAGATCGACTATCTGAAGATCGATCGTCACTTCATCTCTGGTATCGATACCAACGCCCGCAGCCGCCATCTGGTGAAAAGCGTGGCCGAAGCCTGCCATGTTCTCGGCGTGCGCGTCATCGGCGAGGGCGTGGAGACGGAAAGCGAGTTCATCGTGGCCAAGGAGCTTGGTCTCGATTTCGTCCAGGGCTTCTTCATTGCAGAGCCCTCCACCAGCGTCAGTAATGTGGCACCCAGCTACAGCTATCTGCGCGAGGTCGGACGCAGAAACCGCACAACCGCCTCGCTGGATGAACTTTTGATCCGCAAAACGGTGCAGGAACTGCCGACCGTCTACGAAAACGATCCTGTCGACACGCTTTTCGATCTTTTTCGCAGCAATCCGATGCAGAGCTACTTCCCGGTTCTCAATGCCAATGGCGAGCCCCGCGGCATCGTGCACGAACATCGCCTGAAACAGGTGATCTACCAGCCCTTCGGGCGCGATCTCCTGCACAACAAGAATTATGGGCGCACGGTCTCGAGTTTCGTGGAGCCTTGCCCGGTGGTCAATCTCGACACCAAGGCGGAAAAGATGATGTCGCTCTTTTCCGCAGGCGAGCGCACCGCATGCGTCATCCTTACCGAAAACCTCACCTATGCCGGTGTCATTTCAGCAGAAGCGCTGATCAAGATCATCAGCGAAAAACAGATCAAGGCCGCGCAGGATCAGAACCCGCTCTCCGGTCTGCCGGGCAACCAGGCAATCAGCGAGTTCATGCAGCAGGCAGCGATTGACGGTGATACCTGCCGCCATTTCTGCTATTGCGATTTCGACAATTTCAAACCCTTCAACGATCATTATGGCTTTCAGCGCGGCGATGAAGCGATCGCACTGTTTGCACGGCTGTTGAAGCGCTATTTCTTCTCCGCCGGCACCATCGTCGGCCATGTCGGTGGCGATGACTTCTTCATCGGGCTGCAAGGCTGGGACCGTGCCGAGCTGAGCGAGATCATGTCCCGTCTTCTCAGCGACTTCGACATGGACATTCAGCAATTTTACGACACTGAAGACCGCGAACGCGGCTATATCGAAGGTGCCGACCGCGACGGCAATGCCCGCCGCTTCGGCTTTGTCCGCTGCTCGATCGGGGTTCTGGAAATTCCGCAGGGCGCCATGTTCGGCGACACACGCCACATCGTCTCAGAGATCGCGGAGTTGAAAAAGAAGGCCAAGAAAAGCGACAGCGGCCTTGTATTCAACTGTGTCGGCAGCAATGGCCTCGTCGATATCAAGTCATCTGAAGCAGGTGCCTGCTGCTGAGTCAGATGATCGTTTGAAAATGTTGACAGGGCGGAGGTTCGCGACCCCCGCCCATTGCCTTCAGCGAGTGCTCATTTTACGACAGTCACGCTCGTCGCTTCATTCTTCTTGTTCATGACGTCGAAGGCGACATGCACCTTCTCGCCGGCCTTCAGGCCCTTGGCGGAGAAATTCTTCGGCAGCATATAGCTGCTGCCATCGGCAAGCGTCAGTGTTTTCGAGGTCAGATGTTTGATCTTCCCGTCAATGCTTTGCGGGGCTGCGGCCATGGCTGCGCCAAAGGCAAGAACGGAAGCTGCGGTGATCGTTGAAAAGAGAAGTGCACGCATTGTGTGAACCTTCGTGGGAACCCGGACAGTCGTCGCGGGGCTGTTGAAGGACCGTCTGGAAGCGTCGAGTCGCAATATCGGGCTGACCCCTTTGCCGGCGCTTTCCGGTCCGAGAAGCAAGCTATGATCGGTGAAAGACTTTCTCAAATTAAATTAATTTAATTATTACAATTGGTTATACGCCAAAATCATGTCTGTGGTTTGCCATAATCGCGTCGGATTGTGGCGGTGATAAAAAAAGCTGGTTGCCTCTTGGGGCAAGATTGTTAGAGCATGTGGCCCATCGCGAGGAGAGAACATGAGCCATTTGCCTGAAGAAATGACCTTCATCGACCTGCCGTCGGCAGGCGGTCCTGATGCCATGCAGGTCGCCAAAGGCCCGCTTCCGGTGTTGAAAGCGGGGGAAATTCTCATCAAGGTCGAAGCGGCCGGCGTCAATCGCCCTGATGTTGCCCAGCGTCAGGGAACCTATCCCCCACCGCCGGACGCAAGCCCGATCCTGGGCCTGGAAGTTGCCGGCGAAGTGGTGGCAGTCGCCGACGGCGTCGAAGGCTTGGCCATCGGGGATAGCGTCTGCGCGCTCGCCAATGGCGGCGGCTATGCGGAATATTGTGCGGTTCCGGCCAGCCAGACATTGCCCTGGCCAAAAGGGTATGATGCCATCCGCGCCGCAGCCCTGCCTGAAACCTTTTTCACCGTTTGGGCCAACCTGTTTCAGATGGCAAAGCTTGAAAAGGGCGAGAGCGTGCTCATCCATGGCGGCACCAGCGGCATTGGCACTACAGCCATCCAGCTCGCCAAGGCCATTGGTGCCACGGTCTACACCACGGCCGGCTCGGATGAAAAATGCAATGCCTGCCTCAAGCTCGGGGCTGACTATGCCATAAACTACAAGCAATCCGATTTTGCCAAGGTGATCCGCCGTGAGACCATCGAGAAGGGTGTCAATGTCATTCTCGACATGATCGGCGCGGCCTATTTTGAACAGAACATCCGCTCGCTGTCGAAGGATGGCAGATTGTCCATCATTGCTTTTCTGGGCGGGGCCGTTGCCGAAAAGGTCAATCTCGCGCCCATCATGGTCAACCGTCTCAGCGTCATGGGTTCCACCATGCGCCCACGCACGGCGGCAGAGAAAATGTCGATCCGCGATGAACTGCGCGAAAAGGTCTGGCCGCTTCTGGAAAACGGCAAGGTGGAGCCGCTCATTCACGCGGTCTTCCCGCTCGAACAGGTCGCAAGCGCCCATCGTCTGATGGAGGAATCGAGCCATATCGGCAAGATCGTCCTGACGCTCGACGGCGTCAACAAGACGCATTGAGGCAGCCGATGAGCGAACGCAAAGCCCCGGCCAGCCGGTCTGACTATCACGCTTTCCTGCCCATCCAGACCCGCTGGATGGACAACGACATCTACGGCCATATGAACAATGTGGTGCACTATTCGCTGTTTGACACAGCCGTGAACGGATGGCTGGTCAGTGCCGGATTGCTGAAACCGCGGGCCGGCGAGCATATCGGCCTCGTCGTCGAAACCGGCTGCAAGTATTTCGCCGAAATGATGTTTCCGGACATCATTCATGCTGGCATTCGCGTTGCCCGTATCGGCTCATCTTCGGTGCGCTATGAAGTCGGCCTTTTCCGCAACGACGAAGAGCACGCCAGTGCCGAAGGCTTTTTTGTACACGTCTATGTGGACCGTGAGACCCGCCGCCCCAAGGCGCTGTCCGACCAGTGGCGGGCAACGCTGGAAACGATCCTCATTCGGGAGTAGCCATCAGTGAGCCCTGCCGAACTGGAAGACTATCTGCACAGTCACATTCCGCTTTCGGCGGCCATGGCAATTCATGTGGATGATATCAGCAGCGAGAGCGTGCGGCTGACGGCGCCGCTGGCACCCAATATCAACCACCGCGAAACGGTGTTCGGCGGTTCGGCCTCGGCGATCTGCATTCTGTCTGCTTGGTCGCTTCTGCATCTGTCCCTCAAGGCGCAAGGTCTGGAAAGCCGCGTGGTCATCCAGTCCAACACGATGGATTATTCAAGGCCTGTCACCAGCCAATTCTCTGCCCGTTCCTTCTTCGAAGAGCCGGCGGCATGGCCGCGTTTTATCGCCATCCTGAAACGGCATGGCCGCGCCCGCATCGCTCTCGGTGCGGTGTTGGAGGCCGATGGCGAAGCGGCGGGACGCCTGCATGGTGAGTTCGTTGCGCTCCGTGGCGCTTGACCGGACAGGTTCGGGCAATCTGTAACGGCTATCAGCAACCATCACGGAGGTGGTTTTCGACGAGATGAGCAGGGAGATACTGGCAGAGGCAATCGCGGCCTATCAGGCGGGTGACTTTCCCAAAGCCTTGAGTGGGCTTGAGCTTGTGGCAAAGGGCGTAACCGCGCCTGACGCGGGGTTTCTGGCGCTCCTCGGCAATGTGCATTATCGCCTGGGCAACCGCGTGGAGGCTGCGGAAGCTTTCCTCGCCGCCGCCCGCCAGCGCACCGCTGAAGCTTCCCAATATGCCGAACTCGCCGCAAATCTCTTCTTTACCTCAGCGCGTCACAAACCGATTGTCGACAATGCCGAATTCCTGATCGAGGCTGCACCGGCTTCCCCAAGCGTGGCCTATGCGTGCACCAAGGCTCTGTTTCAGGCACGTCAGCGCCACCGGCTGGAGCCGTTCCTGAAATATTTGAACCGCGGCGATGATGCCCATGTGGGCCTGCTTGTGCAATGTTATCGCGTGCAACAAAGGCTCGAGGATCTGATCGCGGAACTGAAAGCCATTCTGGCGGCCGATCCGGGCCGCGATGGCGTGCGCATGCTGCTCTATTTCACCGCCCAGGATGCCTGCGATTTTGCCCTGCAGGCGGAGCGTGACGCCTATCTGGCTGCATTGGAAAAACAGGCTTTTGAGGCCTTTCTGGCCTTTGAGCCCCTACACGGGCGGCTGTTTCGCAGTGAAGACGAGCGCGTGAACATCTTGCCTGCCCAGCAATATGCGCATTTGAATGCGCAAAAGCGCGACCGTGCGCAGCGCCGCGCTTTCTCATCGGCGCAAGCGCGTATTTCCGTCGGCTATCTGTCCAACGATTTCCACAACCACGCAACCATGGTCCTGCTGGGCGAGGCGCTTCATCATCATGACGAAAGCCGTTTCGACATTTCGCTTCTCTGCTTTACGCCGGATAATGCCGCTGTCGATCAGGCCAACTGGCCGGACAAGCTGCGCAAGTGGATTGTCCCGGTTGGTGATCTCAGCGATCAGGCGACGGCACAGCTGATTGCTTCGCGTGATATCGATATATTGGTCGATCTGAAAGGCCACACGCTTTCGGCGCGCCCCGGCATTGTCAATCTCTCGGACGCGCCAATCAAGGTGTCCTATCTCGGTTTCCCCGGCTCCATTCCCGAACTTGATTACGATTATATCCTTGGCGACCGCATTGTAACGCCGGATGCCTTCAAGGACGTTTATCCTGAAAAGCTCTGCCGTCTGCCCGATAGCTATCAGTGCAACAATTCCACCTGGCGGCAGACACCCAAAGCCGCATCGCGCGCCGACCACGGCTTGCCGCAAGAGGCTTTCATATTCGCCTCCTTCAACCAGGCGATCAAGATCACCCGGCGCACGGTGGAATTGTGGTCGCAGATCCTGAACCGCACACCCGGCTCGCTCATATGGCTGATGGCAGGTGGTGATCTGCGCCGGGCGAACCTGACGGCTGAATTTTCAAGGCATGGCGTTGCGCCCGAGCGTATCATCTTCACCAACAGCGTTTCCTTTGCCGATCACAACAACCGCATACCGCTCGCTGATCTGGCGCTCGACACGTTCCCCTGCAACGGCCACACCACGACATCCGACATGTTATGGGCAGGCTTGCCGGTGGTGACGTCTCTGGGAACCGGCTTTGCCTCGCGCGTCTCGGCCAGTCTGTTGAACGCCGTCGGGCTGAGCGAACTGGTGACGGACAGTGACGAGGATTTTGTGGCTCTTGCAACTGCGCTTGCTGACGACGCGCCGCGCTTGAAGGCCCTACGGGACCATCTCTCCCTAAACCGCATGCGCCTGCCGCTTTTCGACACGCCACGCTTTACCAGAAATCTCGAGAGAGCCTATGAAATGATGGCCGTGCGTGCACGCACAGGCCTTCCCCCCGATCACATTGATGTTCCAGCTGTGGATGCCTGACAGAGGCTCACCCGCAGCGGCTGCAGTTTCGGCCGTCCCGCTTGGCCTGATAGAGTGCAGCGTCGGCACGGCGGATAAACCCTTTCAGGCTATCCCCGTCATAAGAGGCAATGCCGCTGGAAAACGTGTATTTGATGGAAAGGCCCGATATCGGTTTGGCCACAATCTCGCTGCGGATGCGGTCAACGATCGAAAGCGCCTCCGCCTCACCCGCACCCGGCATGATGAGGATAAACTCTTCGCCGCCAAACCGTGCGAACATATCCGAGCGGCGCAGCTGCCAGCTGGCAGTCACGGCAAAATGGCCCAAGACCTCATCGCCGCCATCGTGACCCTGCGTATCATTGATCGCCTTGAAGTGATCAAGGTCGATAATGGCGACAGACAGGGGGCGTTTGCTCGTCTGCGCCTTGCGGATTTCCGCGTCGAGCATCTTCAATGCCGCGCGGCGGTTGTAGATGCCGGTCAGCACGTCGGTTTCGGCATCCTGCTGGGCAAGGTCGCGTGAGATGGTCAGCTTTTGTTCATTGGTCTTGAAAGCTGTAATTTCGGTCAGGAAGTTCCACACCCAGGCGCCGCCCACCACTGTCTCGTTGACCAGAAACCAGCGCCCGTTGGTTAGGTTCAGCTCGTAGACGCGGTGGCGCAGCTTGCGCCGCTCCGCCATTGCGGATTGCAATTCCGCCTGTAAATCCCGATGCATTTGCGGCCCGCTGCCGCTTGCATGCCAGTGATGGACGAGCTCCGAATAGGTCTCCACATGCGCCGGCACATCCAGAAGGTCGCGATAGGCATCGGATATGTAGGCAATCTCATCTTCAGGCGAGAAGAGCACGGCAGGCATGCCGCTGGCATTGAGCCCCGCTTCCAGCAGTTGATCGGCCAGTGGAAGTACGATGTGGGTGTCGGCGGCGCGTCTCTTTGAGTTTTCCTGCATGGCTGATGCGACCCATCACGTGGTTTTTCGCTCTCGAAAATTGCATCAGGTAATGTAAAAACTGCTAAAATTGCAGTCCCCATAACTGCCCGCCTGCGGTAACGAAACGTTAACATCTGGCCGGCCTCGCCTTGCAACACCTGCTGGCAAGATTTTTCTTGCCACCGCACTACCGATTAAAGCATAGAGCGGCCATGTCGGAAGGAATGGAAAAATGACAAATCCCGTGCTCGTCGAAGTCACCCGTGGCCCTCTCGTGGAAAGCCGTCACCGCGGCCAGATTGCCGTTGTCGATGGCGATGGTGCACTGGTTCTTGCGCTGGGCGATGTGGAAAGCCCCGTCTATCCGCGCTCCTCGTGCAAGGCCATGCAGGCTCTGCCGCTGGTGGAAAGCGGTGCCGCGGACGCTTATGGTTTTGGCAACAAGGAGCTTGCCCTTGCATGCTCCTCCCATTCCGGGGAGCCGGAACATGCAGCCCTTGCGCTTTCCATGCTCAAGGCCGCAGGGCGCGGCGAGGAGACACTGGAATGCGGCTCGCATTGGGCTTTCCAGCAGCCGGTTGCGCTTCAGCAGGCCCGCGCGATGGACAAGCCGACGCCGATCTACAACAATTGCTCGGGTAAACATGCAGGCTTCATCTGCACCTGCTGCCACAATGGCGATGACCCTGAGGGCTATATCGCTGCCGAACATCCCATCCAGCGCGAAATCCGCGCCACGATGGAAAGCCTGACTGGCGCGCAGCTGGGCGGGGACGTTTGCGGCATCGACGGTTGCTCCATACCGACCTATGCCGTCCCCTTGAAATCGCTGGCCCACGGATTTGCGAAAATGGCGACCGGCACGGGGCTGGCGCCGCAGCGCGCGAAAGCCGCAAAACGCCTCATGGACGCCTGCATGGCCGAACCCTTCTTCGTTGCCGGAACCAGGCGCGCCTGCACCGAGATGATGAAGATTGCGCCCGGCCGTATCTTCGCCAAAACAGGCGCTGAAGGCGTTTTCGTTGCGGCAATCCCCGAACAGGGCATTGCCATGGCCATGAAATGCGAAGATGGCGCATCGCGCGGTGCCGAAAGCATGGTCGCCGGCATGCTGGCGCATTATTTCAAGGCCGAGCCGGATATTGCCGAACCCCTGATGGCGATGGCCAATTACCGGATGAAAAACTGGAACGGCATGGATCTCGGTGAAGTGCGCGTCACCGGCCTGCCGGCGTGACCATCACTTCGCCCATCAAAATTTGTCATTTGCCAATGCGTCAGGCTTCGGTTTCGATGGCGGTCTGAAACGCGGAGAGGATCATGACAATGAAGTTCTATTTCGGGCGGGGCACGGTCGCGCTCGCCAGCCTGATCGCCCTTGAAGAGACAGGCATCACCTATGAGCCGGTGCGCCTCGATATGGCCGCCGGTCAGCAGCGCTCGCCAGACTATCTGGCAATCAATCCCAAGGGGCGCGTGCCGGCACTCGTGACCGATCAGGGTATTTTGACCGAGACACCGGCACTTCTCGTCTATATCGCGCAGCTTGCGCCCGAAAAGAAGCTCGCGCCGCTTGACGATGCTTTCGCTTTCGCCAGATTGCAATCCTTCAATTCCTACCTCTGTTCCACCGTTCACGTGGCGCATGCGCACAAGCTGCGCGGCAGTCGCTGGGCAGACCAGGAAAGCTCGTTTGAGGACATGCGCAACCGCGTGGCCGGCAACGTGACCGAATGTTTCAGCCTGATTGAGAGCGAAATGTTTATCGGGCCGTGGGTGCTGGGCGATCAATACAGTGTTGCCGACGCTTATCTCTTCACCGTGGCGGGCTGGCTTGCGGGCGATGGTGTGGATGTCAACCAGTTTCCTGCCATCGCGGACTTCGTGGCCCGAATGCGCGCGCGTCCGGCGGTTGCAAAGGCGGTTGCCCTGGAAAACGCCTGAGCGGTTCGAAACGCTTTCGCTCATCATAAAAAGCCTCGTGCAAGACTTTCGCTTTATGCCCTTTCACAGGGTCTCAGGCCCGGTGGGAGAGCGAAATGTACGAGGCGCTTAAAAAGGCATTGGAAGATTTCAAGGCTGGCCGGTTCGAAGCGGCGCATGAAGGCTTCAATGCCTTGCCGGCGGCCGCGCGCGAAACTGAGCCGGCCCTGGTGCTTCTCGCCAACCTGCATGCCAAGGCGGGCAGACCGGCAGAGGCTGGTCTCGCCTTCCTCAAGCTCTGCGCCTTGCCGGCAGCGGCAGTCGGCAATTATGCCCGAATGGCGGTTAAGCTGCTCTCTCAGACAGGTGAGGGCGCTATTGTGGCCACCAATGCCGAACGGCTCTTGCGCGCCGCAGAGGGTGACGCCGATACCTGCGCCGCCATTCTGGCTGCCTGCGAAGCAGCAGGCCGTTACCGCGAATCAGCCGGCCATGTCGGGCGCCTCGACCTCTCCAATCCGCATCAGGCCATGCTGGGCCTCAGATTGTTGCGGGCTGCCGAGCGGCATAACGATGTTATCCCCTTTCTCGACAAGGTGCTGACCTTCCGCCCCGACGACGGCCTTTTCAACGCGGAGCGTTTTTCCGAGGCGCTGAATTTCTGTCACTTCGACGTGGCGGAGGAATGCGAGGCGGCAATTCTCGCCGCTGATACGCCACGCGGGCGCAACATGAGCGCAGCCGAAGCGATGCATCGCAGGCTGCTCTGGTCGGATGATCCAGCCTATATGAATGCACCCGCGCTCGAAAAACGTTTGATCGAAGTTGAGACCGGTGGAGCCATGCCGCCGCCGCGCCGGCCCATATCGGCAACGGGCGAAAAGCTGCGCATTGCCTACCTTTCCAACGACTTCTACAGCCATGCAACCATGACCCTCATGCGGCAGGTTCTGCTGGAGCACGATCGCGGACGCTTTGATATTGGACTTTTCTGCTATACCGAGCCTGCCAAGGCCGTTCAGCAAGCCGATTGGCCCGCCGCGCTCAGAAATGAAATCATCACCATTGCAGCCCTGAGCCATCAAGAAGCCGCAGCCCGGATTTCCGAGTGGAGAGCCGATATTCTCGTTGATCTGAAGGGTTTTACCGGCGGCGCAAGGCCGGCGATTGTGAAGCTTTCCGATGCGCCGATCAAGGCGGAATGGCTGGGGCATCCAGGCTCGGTCCCGTGGATTGATCTGGACTATTGCATCGCAGATCCCGTGGTCGTCCCGCCGGGTGCAGAGGGCTTCTTTGAAGAGAAATTGTGCCGCCTGCCGGAAACCTATCAGCCCAATGATGCGGTTTCGAGGCCCTTGCCAATCCCGCAAAATCGAGCCGACCACGGTCTGCCGGAGGGCGCATTCGTCTTTGCAAATTTCAACAGCGCCGCCAAGGTCACGCGCCGGATGATTGCCCTATGGGCGAGCCTTCTGCGCGAAACACCAGGTTCGGTGTTCTGGTGCCTTGCCCCATCCGAACCGGCTCTGGGCAATATCAAAAAGGCCTTTACCGATCATGGCATCGCCGCTGACCGGCTGACATTCGCGCCACCAATGGCCTATGCCGATCATATCAATCGCATCCCGCTTGCCGACCTGGCAGTCGATACTTATCCCTGTGGTGGTCACACCACCACGTCCGACATTTTGTGGGCAGGTCTGCCGGTTCTGACGCTCGCCGGAAAAGGCTTTGCCGCCCGCGTTTGCGCAAGCCTCCTGACGGCCATCGGCGCGCCGGAACTGATCGTCGAAACCGAAGAAAACTATGTTCGTGTCGCTCTTGAACTGGCGCGCGACCAGAGCCGTCTTTCGGCCTTGCGCAGCCGTATCGTCGATAACCGCTTCAAGGCGCCACTATTCGACAGCGAGCGCTTCACCCGCCATTTGGAACAGGCCTTTGAGGCGATGGCCGAGCGTGCCCGTGCTGGCCTCAAACCTGATCACATTCACGTGCCGGCGCTTGCCCCGCGCGAAGGAAGCTTTTCTGCGTCACGCCAGCGGTTCTAACCGAAGACAATCTGTCACGCGCCGGCAAGATCGGCATGGGCAGGTCGCCCAACCCGCGGGCATCCATTTTCGCTATATCGGGATGGCGCAACGGATCGTCGAAATAGGTGATCGTATCAAGTTTGAACGCATCGTCGCACGGCTTGAAAAGATTTAAGAAAAACTTCAAAGAGCGCATCGTAGGAAGGTCTCCTGTTTGTTGAAAATCAGGAGATACAAAGGAATTCCCCTTCCATTCAATTGAGATTGCCTCTCATCTGATATAGAAAATCTATATGAGCGAACTGAACCGCATACATCTGAATGGCCTGCGTGCCGTTGAAACGGTCTACCGGCTGGGCTCGCTGCAGGCGGCCGCCGATGCGCTGGGCGTGTCTCCCGGCGCGGTCAGCCAGCAGATCATCCGCACGGAATCGCAATTGGGCCAGCCGCTTTTCGAGCGCACGCCCAAGGGCCTCAAGCCGCTTGATACGGTGGTGCCGGCACTGCAACGCATGACGGACGCATTCGACATGCTGGCATCAGCCACCGCCATGGCCCGCCACCGCGACGACGATATCCTCACGGTCTCGATTGCCCCCATTTTCGCCGCCCGCTGGCTGGTCCACCGCCTGCCGGATTTTCTGGAGAAAAACCCCGGCATCCGCTTGCGCTTTGATGCAGTCGACGGGCTGGTCTCCTTTACCGGCAGCGATATCGATGCGGCCATCCGCTACGGTCCAGGTGGCTGGCCGGGCGTCGATGCGGACCTGCTTTTCGAGCAGGATATCTTTCCCGTTTGCGCGCCGGCACTCGCTAAAACCTTGAAAACACCGGCAGACCTTGCCCGCGTGCCGGTCCTCGTTGACGACAATTGGCACTTCGGCTGGGAAACCTGGATGGAGCCCGCCGGCATTGCCGACCTGCCGCTAAGGCGCGGCCCGAGCTTTTCCAATGCCTCACTCTGTCTCGATGCAGCCATCAGCGGGCAGGGCGTGGCGCTGACCTGGGATATTCTTGCGCAATACGCGCTGGACAACGGCCAGGTGGTCGAGCCCTTCCATGTGCGCGTCAAATCCGGATGGGCCACTTATTTCGTGACTCCCCAGGGCAAACGCCTGCCCAAATCGGTCAATCTCTTCCGGGATTGGCTGAAAGCGGAATTGAAGCTGGCCGGCAAAGGTTAAACTGCCCCCGGCCGGTTTGCGCTATCTCAAAGATAAATGTGTCATCGGCGCTATGTATAGATCAAAACGCATGTCAGCGGACCTGCGGAAAGGATTGGGTTTGTTCGTATGAAAAAAACAGTGTCTGTCTCGTTCGTGTGTCTCGCAATCGCCTTGGCAGCGCCGGTCGCCGGCGAGGAGGCCGACAATGGCGAAGACAATATCGCCGTGCTCGGACAGATGCTGTTCAATGACGTCAATCTTTCCAAAAACCGGACGCAGGCCTGCGCCACCTGCCATGCGCCGGATATGGGTTTTGCCGATCCCCGTGACGGCGCGCCGGGCAGGGCGGTATCGCTTGGCGATGATGGCCATTCGCTCGGCAGCCGCAATGCCCCGACTGCAGCCTATGCCGCGCATGTGCCGCCCTTTGGAAAAGACGCCGTGGGCAACTGGATCGGTGGCCTGTTTCTCGATGGCCGCGCTCATAGCGGTCTTGAAGATCAGGCGGGCGGTCCCCCGTTGAACCCGGCTGAAATGGGCATGCCCGACAAGGCGGCTGTCGTTGAGCGTCTGAAGGAGAATGACTATTATGTGGACGGCCTGAAAGCAGCTTTCGGGGACGCTATCTTCGATGACACTGATGCGGCCTTTGCAGCCATGGCTAAGGCCATCGCCGCGTTTGAACGGAGCGCTGAATTTTCCACCTTCGATTCCAAATATGACCGCTACTTGCGCGGTGAGGAAAAGCTCACGGATCAGGAGGAATTGGGCCGCGTGCTATTTGCCTCCACCCAATTCACCAATTGCAATGTCTGCCATGCGTTGAAAGGCGAACGGGGATTGCAGGATTCGGTCTTTTCCAACCACCGCTATTTCAACATCGGCGTGCCTGCCAATCCTGATCTGGCTGCGACTGAGGCAGACCCGGGCCTTGGCGGCGTGTTGCAGGGCGCAGACGCGGCAGCAGAGCGTGGCAAGTTTCGTGTGCCCACCCTGCGCAATGTCGCCGTCACCGGACCTTACATGCACAACGGTGTCTTCAAGGATCTGCGCACTGTCATCCTCTTTTACAACAAATATAACAGCATCCGCAAAAGCCGGCAGATCGATCCGGAAACCGGCAAGCCTTGGGCTGCGCCGGAGGTGGCCGATAACATTGCCATGAAGGAGTTGCAGGACGGTCCCGCTTTGGGTGATCAGCGCATCGACGCATTGGTCGCGTTCCTCAAAACGCTGACGGATCGCCGATACGAGCATCTTCTTGACGTGGAAAAATGAGCACGGCCAAGTTGCCGCATTGACCGTGAAACGACACTTGTCTACCAGTTCTAAAGCATAATTCGACCGGAGTGAAACGAGGATCGATAAAATTATGCTTTATAAATAAGCGGTGAGAGTGCCGACCTGATTCAATCAGGTCGAATGGCGCTCTCACGAACGGCCTTGATGGAAGAGCATGAAACAATTTGGCAGAAAACTGGGACTGACGCTGCGCATCATTTGCGCGCTGGCGCTCCTGTCCATTGGTTTTGCCCAGGTGGCACAGGCCGGGAACCGCGTGGTTCCGGCTGCCGAGCTTGCACTTTACGTTCTTCCCGACGGCAGTCTTCCTGATCTGTGCATCACCATTCCCGACGGTTCGGGTGGTGGCAAGATCGTCCGGCTGGGCAGCGACACGATGGGCGCGCTTCATGCGCATCCGTTCATGCCCCCTGAACAGGAAACCGGCGCGCGTGTGCTTCTGGCTGGCGCACGTCTTCTGCCGGTGCAAATTGCGCCTGTGTCGCGCCATCTTTACAGACCGGGCAGCGGCCCGCGGGCGCCACCCGCTTTCCTCTCTTAAATCTGAACCCAAAACAACACATGCGGACCGGTCGCTGGATGCGGTTCCGCTGGTCAGAGGCACGGAAAACCCGCCCGAAGGAAGAGCGGCAGCCCGGAGCCGACGACCATCAGATAAACAATTTGAGAGGACACTCCATATGAACATTTTTGCCAAAATCGCCGCTGCCGCTGCTCTTGCCGCCTTTGCCGTCGCACCGTCTTTCGCCCACGAATTCAAGGTCGGCGATCTTGAGATCATCCACCCCAATGTTCGCGCCACGGTGCCGGGCGCCAAGGTCGGCGGCGGTTTCATGACCATTTCCAACAATGGCACGAGCGACGACCGGCTCGTCTCCGTCACCGCACCGGATGTGTCCGACGATGTGCAGCTTCATGAAATGACCATGGAAAACGACGTCATGAAAATGCGTCAGCTGGCTGACGGCATTCCGCTGCCTGCCGGTGAAGTCACCGAGCTGAAGCCCGGCGGCCTGCATGTCATGTTCATGAACATCAAGCACCAGTTCAAGGAAGGCGAGATGATCAAGGGCACGCTGCATTTCGAAAAGGCAGGCGATGTGGATGTGGAATTCTCGGTCGGCCCGGCTGCCGGTGGCGAGATGAAGCACGACAACATGAAGATGGGTGACATGAAGGGTGGCAAGGCGAGCAACTGATTGCCAATCGCCTGAAACATGAAGATTGAAAAAGGGCGGCCTAGGTCGCCCTTTTTATGTGGGCCTCTCAGTTGCGGCAGTAGGAGTAGCCGATTGTGCAAGTGCCGCCGTTAGACCCCGCCTGACAATGGCTGCGGGCCTGCATCTCGGCTGCATTTTTGCTTTGGCCTGCGCCATACCAATAACTGTTTCCGACGCTGGCAACAGCCTGACAGGCTTCCTGTGTTACATTGGTCACCCGGCAGGAGGCGTCGCCGCAAAACTGCATTGAGCGCATTTCTGCCTGCTCGCGGGCCATATCTGCCCCATGTCCGATTTGACCGTTGGCACCGATGGAAAACGCCATCCAGCCGGGACCGTCACGTCTGCTGCCGGAAACGGTTGGGCAGGCGGTGTAGATGCCACCGATAAAACCGCCATCCGAACACATGATGCCGCCCCATTGAAAGCCGCGCGTGCCGTTGCGCAACTGCACTTCAAACCAGTCGTAACCATCCATGCTCACGCCGGTATTGCGCAGGATCATGAGCGGTGTATTGGCCGCAGCACTTCCCACCTGCCGATAATTCAAACCCGGTCCGGCGCGCAATTTTCCGCCCAGCGAAGCGCCGGGCGTATTGGTTTCCGCACCAATCCGTGGCGGGGCAGTTTTTGCGCCCGCGTCGGCCACCTGCCTGCAGGAGAATTGCTCGCTGCTCAGCATCAGAACCGGTGGCGGATCGCCCATGATATCGCGCCCGAATTCGGGCGGAAAGAACTGCACCGCTTCGACACCCGTGGGATCGTCCCACACGCCGTCCTGATTGCGCTTCAGCGAAACCGTGCCGCTATCGCTTTGAAAGACGCTTTGTTCCGAATCAGAAGACAGCGTCACCGAGAGGTTGAGGCCCGCACGCCTGTCGCCGCAGTCGAAACTCCGGGTCTGACTGGCCTGTGCGGCCGTTGTTGTCACACTGGCGCAAAGGCCCAGTGCGGCAGCATATAGGATTGCTTTCACTTCCACCTCCCGGATTGTCGTCAATAGTAGCGGCCTGGAAGCCTCTGGTTCGGATCGTTGCGGAACCAGTCGATGTCGCGGTCGATCTGGCCTTGTTCGTAGCGCAGATTGTCAATCCGCCGCTCCAGATCGCGGATCTGCAGCTCCTTGTCATGGATCTGATCGCGGTAGGTGAGTTTCTTCCCATTGTCCGTTTCGGCGCTTTCGGCGGCCTGCAGCCGGGATATGTCAGACCTGAGGAAACTGATGCGGTTTTGATTGCTGTCGATATCGCGGCCCTTGGAATAGGATGCCCGGCCAAGCGTGTAACCGCGCAGGAAGCCTTCAGACGTTTCCGGCGGGCAGACATTGGCATAGCTCTTTCCGGCCTGTCCGGCGGCAAGTCCGCTCATTGGGGTGCAGTAATTCACCAACCCGCGGTCATAGCCTTGCCGCCACACGGTCTGGTCCGGTGCAATGCCGATTCGCGCGCAGGCTTTCACGTGCTGGGCAAAGCGGTCCTGCGGATCGTAACCCGCAGAGCCATCGTTCTCGCCAACCACCTGCCAGTCAGCGATCTGACATTCCTCCTTGGTCATGGATTGGCAGGAGGACAGCGCGCCAAGGAGAAGCACTGAAAAAGCGAAGGAAAGAATAAGTCTCATATTTGACCCCGATGATCTGCAAGTGCTCAGCGCGCGATCGCCCATATCGCCCAACCGCCGCCGTTTATAGCAACATTTGTTCGATCCGTTCATCGGCCAATTTTGGGCAGATTGCAATTATCCTTCCGCGCGCGCGAGACCGTTGTCGCTTTACTGAACTTGATTTCAATCAATGCAGGGCCCTGCAGGAAGCGCGAGTTTGAGAGCAAGGAAAGGCGCTGGATTGAACAGGCAAGGGGCTCTCTCAATCACGGCGAAAGAGGAAGCACGATGTACAAGAAGATTATTGTTCCCGTTGATCTCAGCCAGGAGGAAAAGGGCAGAAAGATCGCCCGGAAGGCCGTTGAACTTCTGGATGAAGGCGGCGAAATCGTCCTGTTGAACGTGGTCGAGGACGTGCCCGGCTATCTGGCGATCGATCTTCCTGCAGACGTTGTCGAAAAGACCCGCACCAATGCGGTGGACGCGCTGAAAGCCATGCGTGCGGAACTTTTTCCCTCTGCCCGCGTTGAAGTTCGTGTGGGAGCGCCCGCGCGCAACATTCTCGCATCCGCTGCAGAAAACGAAGCCGACCTGGTGATCGTTGCCTCCCATTGCCCGGATTTATCCAACTATCTCTTGGGTTCCACAGCCGACCGCGTGGTGCGTCACGCCAAGATTTCGGTGCTCGTGGATCGCTGAAAATAACCCCCGACAGGGGACAAAGGAGAGGAGCTGCCAATGGACAATATTGCAGTCTACGAAAACAAACTGAAGGCCCGCCATGCCGAACTGGACAAGCGTTTGCACAAGATCGAGACCGATCTCGATCAGACGCCCAACCCCGATAGCGAAGAACGCGCCACCGAACGCGAAAATGACGAGGTTCTCGAAGGTCTCGGCGTGCAGGGCCAGACCGAACTGAAGGCCATTGAGGCTGCCCTCAAGCGCATTGAAGATGGTACCTATGGCACCTGTGTGCGCTGTGGCAACGAAATTTCCGCCGAGCGGCTTGACGCCGTGCCACACGCAGCCCTGTGCAGGGACTGCATGAGCGGAAGCTAAGAACACTTATCCGGCAGGGAAAGGCCGGATAGGCGGCTGGCGCTGAAAAAGCGACGGCCAGAGCCGGGCGTGTGGGGACTCGCCCGGCTTTTTTTATAGCGTTTTGCCCCGTTACAGCGGAGAAACGAAATGTGATCCCGATTTTGGCCGCTTTTTCCGATTCTGCTTGCTACGCTTCATAAAACTTTTAACCCTGCAAATCATTCTAGACGGGTAGGCGTTACCAGCAGCGATCGATTATGGATTATAAGAAGTTCACGCATTTCAGATGGAATTACGACCGGCATGAGATCATTGCCGATGGCATCGTTCACGGGATCGGCATTGTCGCCGCGCTGATTGGCGTGACGGCATTGATTTTCTACGCATTTGTGTGGGGTTCCGCCGGCGATGTTGCAGCCGCCTGGATCTATGGCATCGGTCTGGTCGGTGCGCTGTCAATTTCGTTTACCTACAATATCTGGCCTGTATCGCAAACCAAGTGGATCCTGCGCCGGTTCGATCACTCTGCGATCTTCATACTGATTGCCGCAACCTATACGCCCTTTCTCATGCGCGCTGCCGACGACTGGCGCTTGATCGCGCTGCTGGTCTTCATCTGGACGAGCGCCATTGGCGGCATTTTGTTGAAGTTCTTCTTTCCGGGTCGTTTCGACCGCGCAGCGATTGCGCTTTATCTGGCCATGGGCTGGTGCGGTGTTCTTGCCGCCGGTCCGCTGTGGGACCGGCTGGCAACGCCGACCATGGTGCTGATCATCGTCGGCGGTGTGATCTATTCACTCGGCGTCATTTTCCACGTTTGGGAAAAACTCCGCTTTCAGAACGCCATCTGGCACGGCTTTGTGGTCAGTGCCGCAGCCGTGCATTATGCAGCGGTGTTTACCGCCATCAGCCTGCAGCTTCCACTGCCTCAAATTTCATAGCCGTGCCGTTCAGGCAGTAGCGCAATCCCGTGGGCGGCGGTCCATCGGGAAAGACATGACCCAGATGCGCATCGCATTTCGCGCAACGGATCTCGGTACGAACCATGAAATGCGACCGGTCTTCATATTCATTGATCGCATCGGGTGAGACGGCCTTGAAAAAGCTCGGCCAGCCGCAGCCCGCATCGAATTTGGTGTCCGATAGAAACAGCGGATTGCCGCAGCACACACACGAATACATGCCCGGCTTGAACGTGTCCCAATAAGGGCCGGTGAAAGGCCGTTCGGTGCCGGCCAGCCGTGTCACCTGATATTGTTCGGGCGTCAGCAGCGCGCGCCATTCATCGTCACTCTTGGTCACCACGGGTACGATTTTTTCTGCCATTTTTCTCTCCGGCTTTTTGTTTCCTGAAGATAGGCGTCCTTGACCACCCCTTCAATAAGGCATGCTCTTCACATCTGCTTTACTGGCAAAGGCTGAAAAAGAACCTTGAAAAACCTTGCCAAAATGCCGCGCTGTCCGCTTAGGCCTTGAGGATTGGGATTCTTTATCCTATCTGGAGAGAGGCTTTGGCGAAGCGCGTGGCCACAAAGATAACAATAGAGGGAAACAGGCATGACGATGGATGTCACGGCCATGACATTTTTGATGCTCGTCCTGCCTTTTGTTGCCGCCCTTGTCGCACCGCCATTGACGCGGGCGCTCGCTCAGAATGCGGCCTGGCCGCTGGCTCTGGCTCCGGCAGCCATCTTCATCTATTTCGCCCGTTATATTCCAGCCGTTTCCAATGGCGACGTCATCCAGGGCGGCTTTGCCTGGGTGCCGCAATTCGATGTCACCTATTCCTGGATCATCGACGGCCTTTCGCTGACCTTCCTGCTGCTGATCAGCGGCATTGGAACGCTCATTGTGATTTATTCGGGCGGCTATCTGAAGGGCCACCCACAGCAGGGGCGCTTTCTTTCTTTCCTCTTGATGTTCATGGGCGCAATGCTGGGCATTGTCGTTTCCGACAGCTTCCTCATGCTCTTCATCTATTGGGAATTGACATCGATCACGTCCTTCCTGCTGATCGGCTTTGACCATAAGCGCGAGGCATCGCGCCGCGCCGCACTTCAGGCACTGGTTGTCACCGGTGGCGGCGGTCTTTTCCTGCTGGCAGGCCTTTTGCTCATCTGGCATGTCACCGGCATTTCCTCGCTTTCGGCGCTGCTTGCAAGCGGCGACATGATGCGCGAAAGCCCTTATTATCTGGCAGCCCTCATTCTCGTTCTGGGTGGCGCCTTCACCAAATCCGCACAGTTCCCGTTCCACTTCTGGCTTCCCAACGCCATGGAAGCGCCAACGCCGGTTTCCGCCTTCCTGCACTCGGCCACCATGGTCAAGGCCGGCGTGTTTCTGATCATGCGCCTCAATCCCGTCTTCGGCGATACGGGGGTGTGGGAAACAGTCCTGCCGGTCTTCGGCGGGCTGACGCTGCTGATTGGAACCTTCATCGGCTTGCGTCAGACCGATTTGAAGCTGACGCTTGCTTACACAACCGTCGCCTCGCTTGGCCTGCTGGTGATGATGACCGGCTTTGGCGCAGAAGGCGCAGTGGAAGCTGCCGTTCTCTATCTCATCGCCCACTCGCTCTTCAAAGGTTCGCTCTTCATGGTCGCGGGCGGCGTGGACCACGAAGCTGGCACACGCGATGTGACCCGTTTGAGCGGACTTGGCAAATTCATGCCGATCACCTTTGCCGCGGCCATGCTTGCGGCGCTCTCCATGGGGGGGCTGCCACCCTTCGTGGGCTTCCTGGCAAAGGAAGAGATCTATTATGCGCTCGCCCACGGCGACACTTGGGATATTGTCTTCACCGTGGTTGCGATTGCCGGCAATGCCATGATGTTCGCGCTCGCATTCGGTGTTGCGCTACGCCCATTCATCGGCGAGCCCTGCGTGGTGCCGGGTCCGCATCACGCCCATTCAAGCGAGCATGAGGAAGATACGGCCGCGGGCTCCGATCACGGCGACAAGTCGCACACGGTTCACGAAGCGCCGCTGATGCTGTGGCTTGGCCCAGTTGTTCTCGCCGTTGCGGGCGTGCTGGCTGGCATCTTCTCAGGCACCTTCCACACCCTGTTTTCCTCTCCGATGTCTTCTGCCATTGTCGGTGCGCCTGTCACGCTGGAAATTTCGGCAATCCCGCATATTTCCCTGCCGTTCCTTTTGTCCATCATCACGGTGGCAATCGGCATTGTCATGTACCTGGCCGCCGACCGGCTGCGCACGCTGGCCGATAACACGCTGACGGCCATCGGCTGGGGGCCCGATAAAGGGTTTGACCAGTTCATGCGCGGCGTGGTGCGGCTTTCCCATCGCGTGACGCTCACCCTGCAGCCCGGCAAGCTGGAAATTTACGTCACCCTCAGCTTTGTCTTTGTTGCCGCGATCCTGCTTGTGCCGATGACCGTCTACGGCGAGTGGCCTGACATGCCGGCATGGCCGAGCATGATGTTCCACGAGGTGATGATCTTTGCCATCGCCATCATCGGCCTCTTTGCCGTGGCACTTGCAAAGGGCAGGCTCACCGCCATCGTGTCGCTCGGCATTCAGGGTTTTGCCGTCGCCGTCATCTTCATGCTCTATGGTGCGCCGGACCTCTCGTTCACCCAGTTCATGGTGGAAACGCTGTCTGTGGTCATCCTGGCCCTGGTCATGACCCGGCTGAACCTGCAGCCGACGGACCACCGCCCGGCAGTGCACCGCATCATGGACGCCTCCATTGGCGCTGCCTGCGGCCTCGGTTTCGGTGCGATGCTGCTGAAATCCACCCAGGTGCCGTTCAACACGATGCTCACCGAATTCTTCAACGCCTATTCCAAGGTAATCGCCCACGGCCACAACGTGGTGAACGTCATTATCGTGGACTTCCGTGCAACCGATACGCTCGGCGAAATCGCCGTTGTCGTCGTCACGGGTCTTGCCATCCTGGCGCTCATCCGCATTCGGGTGCCAAGCGCCAAGCCGCCATTGAAAGACAACCCGGCCGAAGCCGCACCGGAAACGCAATAAGGGGACGTTCATGAACACGCTGATCTTCAGAACGATGGCACCCTATCTGACCGCGCTCATGGTGCTGTTTTCCGTTTTCGTGCTGCTGCGCGGCCACAATATGCCGGGTGGCGGCTTTATCGGCGGGCTGATTGCCGCCTCCGCATTCGCCATTCAGGGCATTGCCGGCGGTGTGGCCGCGGTGCGCCGCGCACTGTGGTTTCACCCCATGGCCATTTCGGCAGCCGGGCTGTTCTTTGCAGGTTTCGCCGGTCTCATGTCGATCCCCTTTGAGGTACCTTTCATGACCGCGCTGTGGGTATTTCCGAAATTTTTCGGCACCGAAGTCGCTCTGTCCACGCCACTCCTGTTCGACATCGGGGTCTATCTGGTTGTCACCGGCTCGATCACCTCGATTGCGCTCGCCCTGGAAGAAAGGGAGGATCTGTAATGGAAGCCGTCTTTGCTGTCGTTGTCGGCATCTTTTTCGCCTTCGCGATCTATCTGATGCTGTCCAAGCACACGATCCGCATCCTGCTCGGCGTGGCCATCATGGGCAATGCCGTCAACCTTTTGCTTTTTGCATCTGGCCGCATCACCAAGGAAGTGCCGCCGATCATTCCCCCCGCTGGCGATATCCTGGGTGCGGGCGCGGCAAACCCGCTGCCGCAGGCCCTCATTCTCACCGCGATCGTGATTTCGTTTTCCTTCTTCGCCTTCCTTCTGGTTCTGGCCTACCGCGCCTATCAGGACCTGAACACCGACAACACCGACGAAATGCGGCTTGCAGAGCCGGAAGACCAGCCGCTTCCGCCGCTCGGCTATTGAACAAGAGGTAACAGGTAACATATGGCAGCCGCAACGAGCCTTCCCGAAGCCGAACTTGCCAAGGCACTGGTCATGGAGCCGGTCGAGCCCTCCCATTGGCTCATCATTCTGCCGATCGCGTGGTGCATCATGTTTGGCGCGGTGTTGATTGCCTTGCGCAAGAGCACCGACCGGCAGCCGCTGATCGCCTTGCCTGGGCTTGGCGGGCTTGTTCTCATGACCGGGCTTCTCTTGAAGGTCGTCGTTGATAATGGACCCATCACCATGACGATGGGACGCTGGCTGCCACCATTCGGCATTGCCTTCACTGTCGATATCATGGGCGCGCTGTTTGCCTTTGCCGGCGCCATCGCAGCGCTTGCCGCCGGCATCTATGCGCTGAAGGAAGTGGATAGTTCCAGCCGCCGCTATGGCTTCTACCCCTTTCTTCTGTTGATGATGGCCGGTGTGACCGGCGCCTTTCTCACCGGCGATATCTTCAACTTGTATGTCTGGTTTGAGGTGCTGCTGATTGCATCCTTCGGCCTGTTGATCCTGGGCTCCGAACACGAGCAGATCGACGGCGCGATGAAATATGCCATCCTCAATCTGATGGGCACGACGCTGTTTCTGATTGCGACCGGCTATCTCTATTCGATCTTCGGCACGCTCAACATGGCCGATATTGCGGTCCGCTCGAAAGAAATGACGGACGCAGCACCGCTGATGACGCTGGCCAGCCTTTATCTTTTGGCTTTCGCCATGAAGGCTGCGGCTTTCCCGGTCAATTTCTGGCTGCCCGCATCCTATCACACGCCGCGCGTGGCCGTCGCCGGCGTCTTTGCCGGCCTGCTCACCAAGGTGGGTGTCTATGCACTCATCCGCACGCTGATCATGCTCCTGCCCGCCGGCCACCGCGAACTGGGTTTCGTATTGGAGCTCGTGGCGGCCTCGACCATGATTGTCGGCGTGCTTGGCGCTCTGGCGCAAAACGACGCGCGGCGCATGTTCGGTTATCTGGTGATATCGGGCATTGGCGTCATGCTTGCCGGTATTGCGCTTGGCACGCAGGACGCCTTGTCCGGTGCCGTCTTCTACGCGCTGCACTCAATGATTGCCATGCTGGCGATTTACCTGCTCGGCGGCGTCGCAAACAAGCTGAGCGGCACCCATGAACTGTCCTGGATGGGCGGCCTTTATGGCAAGAGCCCGCTGTCGGCGGTCTTTGCTCTGGCGATCTTTTTCTCCATTGCCGGGCTACCGCCCTTTTCCGGCTTCTGGCCCAAGGTCATGCTGGTCAAGGCCTCATTCGAAAGCCAGGATTGGTGGCTGGCCGGCACCATCTTGCTGACCGGCTTTCTCACCACCATCACGCTTGGCCGTTTCTTCGCGCTTGCATGGTGGCGACCGGGTCTGGCAGGGCAGGCGGGCGAAACCTTGCCGGCGAAAATGGACACATCCGCCATGATTGCCGTGGCCGCCCTTGTGGTTGTCATCACCGGTTTTGGCGTCCTGCCGAATGGCCTGATGGCGTTGACCGACAAGGCCGCAGAAGGCGTGCTCAATCCGGCAGCCTACATCCAGTCCGTTTTTCCTGAAGGAGCGCCCGAGCAATGATGATCTTTGTCATCAACGTCATTTTCGCCCTTCTCTGGGCAGCCGTCAGCGGGTCTTTCACGCTGCTGAACCTCGCATTCGGTTTCGTGCTCTCGGCGATTGCCCTTTATCTCCTGCGTGAGCAGACGGGCGGCACCGGCTATCTCTTCCGGGCGCGCAGGATATTGTCACTGTTTCTGTTGTTCATGAAGGAACTGGCGCTGTCGGCCTGGAAAGTGGCTACACTTGTGCTGTCGCCGACCATGAACCTGAAGCCGGGCATCTTTGCATTCCCGCTCACCGTCGACCGCGATTTCGAAATCACGCTTCTGGCCAACATGATTACGCTCACACCGGGCACGTTTTCCGTTGACGTATCCGATGACGGGCGTTTCCTCTATGTCCATGCCATCGACTGCTCGGACAAGGAGGCGGCCATTCGCGATATTCAGAACGGTTTCGAGCGCAAGATTTTGGAGGCATTCCGATGATTGATGCCCTGGTCATCGTCGATTACGCGACGAATTTCGCGCTTGTGACGCTCACGCTCGCCTTTCTCATCAGCGTGATCCGTGTCATTTTGGGACCAACGCTCGCCGACCGGGTGGTGGCACTCGACATGCTGGTGGCGATTGCCATCGGGTTCATCGCGGTCATGGCCACCAAGACCGGCTACCATCTCTATATCGATATCGCCATCGCGCTGAGCCTCGTGGGCTTCCTGGCCACAGTGGCGCTCGCACGCTTTGTGGTCACCCGTGGTGCACGGGTCAAAGGGCCTGTCAAGAAAGGCCCCAGTCGCAGAAAGGCACAGCTATGATAGAGTTTCTGCTCGAAATCGCAGCGGCTGTTTTGCTGGTGGTTGGCGCGCTTTTCGCGCTTGTTGCAGCCTTTGGCATCATTCGCCTGCCGGATGTCTATACCCGCATGCATGCTGCGGCCAAAGCCGGCACTGTGGGCTCGGGCCTTCTGCTTCTGGCCACAGGGCTGGAATCGCAGGATCCCGCCATTTTTGCCCGCGCCATCGCCGCTTTTGTTTTCTTCATTCTCACAGCGCCCGTTTCGTCGCATCTCTTGGCGCGCGCAGCCCACCGGGCTGGCTGTGAAATGGCCGCGGTGACGGTACGGGACGATCTCGCTGAAGACGATTTGGCGCATACAAAAAAGAAACCAAATCAAACAAATTGAACAATCTAGAACATTTCTACTGGACTTTTCGGGTGCCGGTGGTAGGTCAGTATTGCTTCCTTTGTTTGTTGATTTGAAAAGGTCAAGCAGAGCATTGGTGGACGTATATCGAATAAAATATAGATATATTTTCACTGTCGGAAGACCAGTTCCCATCGAAGAAATTGCTTATGGATCGCCCCGCCTTTTTTAAGCGATATTTGTAAGTATTAATAGGAACGAGATGCGAATTGGTAGTTTAAGACGAGGAGAATAAGAAAATGATGGATACGCCTGAAAAGGCTGATGGCAACCTTTTGGTAGAACTTACCGCAGATATTGTTGCAGCTTATGTAGGAAACCACATGGTCCCCGCCGTGGATATTCCGAAGCTGATTTCCGATGTACACGCCGCTCTGATTGGCACGGCAAACCCTACGGCTGTCGTTGCTGCTGCGGAAAAGCCGAAACCAGCCGTTTCTGTGCGCCGGTCGGTGCAGGATGATCAGATCACGTGTCTTGAATGCGGCGGCTCGTTCAAGTCACTGAAGCGTCATCTGATGACCCATCACGGTCTGACGCCGGAAGAGTATCGCGAAAAGTGGGATTTGGCTGTGGATTACCCCATGGTCGCGCCCGCCTATGCCGAAGCACGGTCCCGCCTGGCAAAGGAAATGGGGCTCGGTCAGCGTCGCAAACGCGGAAAATAAACCTTCGCGCGTATTAAACGCACGCATTGAGAATAAAAAAGCGGGCTGCGGATTGCGCGGCCCGCTTTCGCGCATCCGGAGAGATGCTTCGAAAACGAGGAAAAAAATCCTAGAAAAATTCCGTCTTTTCACGGAAAATGCAGCAAAAACAATGCTGGGTTGTGGCGAAGCGCTTTATTTCATCCCCGCATTTCCTTAGGCGTGTATGAATTAATTCCTATCATAAGGAGTCATTCATGCATTTTCATAACGAACCGGCGTCGCCTCCATTCGATGTCCCGAAAAACACTGTCGTCCCTGGTGAAGAGCAGTTCAGGGGCGAGGCACGCAAGCGCCAGGCCTGGCGGACGGGTGCATCTGATGAAGCGATGGATGCGGCCACGGCCCATCGCATCAAGCTCAGGGTGCAGCCTGCGTGTGACGCCGTGCAGCTCTTGACCGATGAAATGATCCGGCTGGCCGGTGGCGCGACCCCAGGTAAAACGATCGATCGCCGCCGCCGTTGCCACACACGCCAGATCGCCATGTATGTCTGCCATGTCGCGCTCGGCATGACACTGACCGATATCGGCCTCGGCTTCGGACGCGACCGCTCAACGGTTGCGCATGCCTGCGGCGTGGTGGAAGACCGTCGCGACGACCGCCTCTACGACGAGTTTGTCGCCACACTGGAGCGCATTGTGGTTTCCGCAACAGCCATCGGGCAGGGGGCCTGCCATGATGTCTGAGCTCGGAACCGCCCGCAATGGCAAGGCACTGGCGTCGCTGCTTCGTCTTGCTCTGAAATCGCCACTGGCTATTGCCGAGCCGTCCTCAGC
The DNA here is from genome assembly GCF_024055895.1 of Rhizobium sp. L1K21. GTDB lineage: Bacteria > Pseudomonadota > Alphaproteobacteria > Rhizobiales > Rhizobiaceae > Ensifer_A. Next base: position 2,261,398 of record NZ_JAMXLE010000001.1, on the reverse strand, counting down.
TCAATCTGCACTGACGTTACAAAATGCAGATGGAAAGATCGTCATCGCCGCAAGCCTTCTCAGACAGGCTGCTCAGTCCGGCTTGCTGCGCCAGGTGGCGGGCAAGGTCGTTGCCACCAGTGAGGGGCGCGCGCATTTGAAACGCTATCTGGCCGCCCCGGACGAAGGGTTCGTTGCCCAGCACGGCGAACTGGCGACGACCCTGCTGCGGGAAGAGGAGGAAGAACGTCCCGTTCGTGTCAATCTGGAACACTCCCCGCTTTCCAGTCTGGCACGGTTGAAGGACAAGACGGGCTCAGCCTTCCTGCCGCCGGAAGCGCTCTCGGCGGGTGAGCGCCTGCATGCCGATTTCACCCGCGGCCAGCTTCAGCCGCGTGTCACACAGACCTATGAACCGCGTCTTTCCTCCAAAACGAAGGGCGCACGTGGCGGCATGGAGGCGCTTTCCGACAGCGCCATGGCTGCCCGCATGCGCGTGAACCGCGCCCTTGATGCGCTGGGTCCGGAATTGTCAGGCGTTGCCCTTGACGTGTGCTGTTTCATGAAAGGATTGGAAACCGTGGAGCGTGAACGGCAATGGCCGGCCCGCTCGGCCAAGCTCATGCTGCGGGCAGCGCTTCTCGCCCTTGATCGCCACTACCAGCCGCCAAAGCGCAACACGCCCATGCGGCATTGGGGCGAAGACGGTTTCCGTCCCAGCCTGTGAGGGCATGACTCTGCCGTTTTACGCAAATGCCGCCGCTTCGTCCTTGATGCGGCGGATCATCAAGCGCAGCCCATTGGCGCGCTGGGCGGACAGATGCTCCATCAGCCCGATCTTGCCGAACACATCCTGTGCATCCGTCTCGGCGATTTCGGACGCCTTGTGGCCGGAATAGATCGCAAGCACGATCGCCACCAGTCCGCGCACGATATGCGCGTCGCTGTCGCCCTGAAAGGTAATCACCGGATCGCTGACATCCTCGGCATGCGATACCAGCCACACCTGGCTTGCACAGCCCTGAACCTTGCTTTCCGGCGTTTTCAACGCTTCGTCCATGTCGGGCAGGTCCTTGCCGAGCTCGATAATATAGCGGTAGCGGTCTTCCCACTCATCGAGAAAGGCAAAGTCATCAATAATCTGTTCAATCGGCGTCATGGTTCCGTCCGGCTGTTCTCGTTGACCCCTATATAGAGAGGATCGGCAGAAATTGAAAACGATTGGACAAGAAAAACGCCGTGAAGACGAGCTTCACGGCGGTCGCAAAATGCGAGTTCAGGCAGGGAATGGCGGTTGTCTTCAGTTGGAAGGATCGGGACGCGCGGTCGGAATAGGGATAACGGTGGCTGTGGTGATGGGGTCAGCGCTCGTCTTGGCAACAGCCGCAACGGCAGCGTCCTTCACCTGTGTCACCGTTGTGTCACCGAGGTTCTCATCGATCAGCTTGTAGGCAACACGCGCGCCCTCCTTGGCGCGGTAGCCGAGCGCATTCAGCGCTTCGCCGCCCTTTTCGCAAACGGCAGGCCGGTCGGCGCAGATCTTCGTCATGTAATTGATGGCACCGGCTGCGGCCAGCACCGCATCCATGGTCTCGACCTGCGGCGCATTTTCCAGCGCCTTATCGGCATCGTCATCGAAAAATGGCAGGAACACCAGAACGACTGCAAACCAGAACGCTGTCTTGATCAGAAACCGCATTGCTTCAACCCGTTATTTCCATCCGGTCTTGTGCCGGAATTGTTGCTGCCCGTTTTGGGCTTGTTGAAGGCGAATCTACGACGGGCATGCAAAAAGCCGATTAGAATGATTGCTCGGTTTCGAGACAAATTTATCTAAAATGCAATCAATCCCGGCGAAACGGGAATTTGCGTCGTATTTTAGCAATCGGCGTTAATCATTGTGACGACTGCGGCCTTGCAGGGCAGGCGATTGCGCCGCACGTACCCGCCTAAATTCTTAACGCGAATGCTCAAATTGAATGAAAACAGGTGCTTACGCCCTGTTAACCACGTTTGCCAAAGGTCGCAAAAAACGGCCCATTCGCCCTTTTCGACCGTGATCGCAATGTGAATTTTATCCTTTCCTTAAGCCCCGGCTGCGATTCTTGGGGCAGTTGAAATATCGAGTATTGAGTACAGCGTGCGCGTCATTGCAAACATAGCCGGCAGAATGGCCCAGGTGGCGGATAATATCGCTGCAGGCTGGTTGCCGTCCGATGGTGAGCCGGCAGCGCATGTGCGCGAGCAACATCTGCTGCGCCACATTCTCTTAAGCGGCGCCGCAGGTTCGCTGACGCTCCCCTTTGCACTGTTGCCGGTTCTGGGGCCCGCCGTGGCGCTGCCCGCTGGCGTTGGCACGGCCTTGGCCGCATCGCTGCTCGCCGCCTCGCTGGCATCTTACAATATGCGCAAGGCAGCGCTTGCCAGGACAGAGGCGCCGGTGGCGGCCAATATATCCGGTTTTGACGGACGCCTCATTCCAGGTCTCCTGACAATCCACGATCCCGCCGGTGTCGTGACCGCCGTTTCCGGCCGCGACCGCGAAGCCTATCTGGCCAAAATCGACAGTCCGGCCGGCAAGGGCTTCATCGACCATATTCATGTTTCCGACCGCATTGCCTTTTTCCGTGCACTCGACGATCTGCGCCAGGGCGGCCAACAGGCTGATGTGGAACTGCGCATGGCACAGATTCTCGACGGCAGCAAAACGCAGTTTCTGAGCCTCAAGGTCATGATGACCGCGCTGCGCGATGCCGACGGTGCTTTCCTCGGCTTTGCCGCACAGTCACTCGACAATCGTGATATGGTGGCAAGCCGCACCGAAACCGACCGCTATCGCGAGGAAGCCGAAAGCGCCAATGAGGCGAAAGCGCGGTTTCTGGCCGCCGTCAGCCACGAGCTGCGCACGCCGCTGAATGCGATTCTGGGCTTCTCCGACGTCCTGGCCGGTGAATATTTCGGCAAGCTGGAAAACGACCAGCAGCGTGAATATGTCGGGCTGATCAACCAGTCCGGCCAACATCTTCTCGGCGTTGTCAATTCGATGCTGGATATGAGCAAGATTGAGGCCGGCCACTATGCGCTGCACGTAGAGCCTTTCCCTATACGAGACATTGCAATGGCCTGCGAAGCCATGCTGGAGCTGCAGGCGCGTCAGAAAAAGGTGACCTTGACCTTCCGTGTTGCCAGAAACGCCGGCGAGGTCGTTGCCGACCCGGGCGCACTCAAGCAGATTCTGATCAATCTGGTGGGCAACGCAATCAAGTTCACCGATGTGGGTGGGGTCGTTTGTGTCGACATCGCCGTGCGCGACAATGATCTGGAGCTGGTCGTCAGCGATACGGGCATCGGTATTCCGCGCGAAAAGATCGTACTGCTGGGCCGACCGTTCATGCAGGTGGACAACGAATATACCCGCAAATTTGAGGGTACGGGCCTTGGTCTTTCTCTCGTCAAGGGATTGGTTGCCCTGCACGGCGGCGTGTTCAAGATCGACAGCGAATTCGGTCACGGCACCGTGGTCACCGTAACAATGCCGGCGGACGGTTCAGGGGCCAATGCGTTCGCCGAAGCGAATGCAGCCGATGGGGCGGTCGAGTTTCCGCCGCGCCTTCAGCGGGCCGCAAAGCCGATTGAGGAAAATGGGGTAATCGAGAATGCCGAAGCGAAAAGCGCCTGATAAAAAGCGGGCGCGCCGCAGCTGGCTGATGTCCGGCGTTGCTGCGGTCGCAAGCCTTGCCATGAGCCGTCCCGGCGTTTCGGGCGGAACGATGGTGTTTGGCATCATCTTTTCCTTCGTGGCTGCCAATGCGCTCTGGTATCAGCCCAAACACCCCCACCCCATGCTCGACACGCGCTCGGCCTTCAGCGCCTATGTGGCCCGCGCTGCCGCCATTGCCGAAGACGAAGACAATGTCACGACCTTCCGCATCGAGCGGCAGAATGAAGCACCCAAACAGGATGCGCCGACCACCACCGCGGTGCGCGCGACAAAACCATCGACAGTCGGCGACATCATCGTGCTGGACGATACGCTGGCAGGCAATTTGCCTGCAGCCGGCGAAGCCTCCGAACTCGTGCGCCAGATTCAGCAGAACCTCACCCGTCGCGGTCTTTATGATGGCACGATCGATGGCCTGATGGGGCCGCAGACGGAAGCTGCCATCACCTTCTATCAGCAGACGCGTGGCATCGAAACCAATGGTGAACCAAGTATCTCGGTCCTGAATGCGCTGAAAGCGGACAATGCCGAATTTGCCGTTGTGCCGCCGGATCGACCGCAGCCGGAAATCACCAATGCGATTGCGGCCAAACCACCAGCCGCAGACGATGGCGTTGCCGCTTTGATCGAGGCCAACTGGACGCCACCCGTGCCTGTCATGCGGCCGGAACGCGCTGCCAATGTGCCGCAGGCGGAGCAGAAGCCGGTTGCCGCAGCACCCGAACCGACCCCGGTGGTGCTGACAAAACCCGCAACACCTGAGACAAAGAAACAGCCAGCGGCAGCGCCAACGCTGCCGGTCGTGAATGCCGATCCCGAACTGGTGAAAAGCATCCAGCAGGGCCTTTCCAATCTCGCTTATGCCGATATCAGCATCGATGGCGTGGCCGGTGCGCAGACGCAAACCGCCATCAGCCATTTCCAGAAGCATTATCGCCTGCCGGTCACCGGCAAGCCGGATGAACTGGTGCTGGAAAAGCTCAAGCAGATCGGCGCGCTTTAACTGACGAACAAGAAAACGCCGGGCTGTGCCGGTGTTAGCAAAAAAGGACGTCAAAAACGTCCGTCGGCCGCTGCAGACAGCCGGTTCGTTGCTGCACTGGTTTCTTCCACAATGGCCGCATTCTACTGCGTGGACTGGTCCATCTCGCCGACGGCTGTATTGACCTCACGCAGACCGGTGGACTGTTCCTGAGCCGATTTTGCAATCGAATTGACGTGATCGTCGATACCTTAGATCTGCAGCTTGACGCGCTCCAGCGCCTCGCCGGTCTGTGTCACAAGTTTTACCCCAGAAGTCACTTCGTCGCCGGAGCGGGTGATCAGATCCTTGATGTCGCGGCCTCGCGCGGCTTGCCTTTTGTCAGGTGAGGCGCACATTCCCCTCTATGTTCATGAATTCTTATACAAGATTCATCTAATATTAAGCATAAAGCGCAATTCTAATCGGATAGATTGGAGGATGAAATGGTTGCCGTTCAGTACAATCACGACGTGAACGCAGGCGCGTCCACCAGTGAGGCCGACGAAGATGCTAACCGGCTCAAGGCGCTTGAGGTCATTCGTTTGAAGGACGCCGTTGTTCGCCTGGCCGTTGACGCGTCGCGCCTGGGAATTGATCTCGCCGATATTGCGGGCGCAATCCAGGATGTGGCTGCCGCCTCGCGCCGCCATGGCGATGTCTTCGAAGACCTGATCGGCGTATCGCATGAAATTGCGAAGGCAAATCGTGAGATTGCCAATTCGCTGCGCGAAACGGATGAACGGGCAGGCGGCGCGCGCGACGTGCTGAACCAGACTGCGGAAGGTTTCTCAAAGGCAGTCTCCCAGATCGACGAGATGGCAGGTGCAAACGCCGAAATTGCAACCGAGATTTCCGCCTTTTCAGGCTCAGTGGAAAATGTCACCAAATTTGCCGGCGAAATCGGCACCATTGCCCGCCAGACCAACCTTTTGGCCTTGAATGCGGCAATTGAAGCAGCCCGTGCGGGGGAGGCGGGCAAGGGCTTTGCAGTGGTCGCCGCAGAAATTCGCGAGCTATCGCTGCAGACCTCCAAAGCCACTGAAACTATTCAGAAAACGCTGGTGGAAATTCGCACCAAGATCGAACGCCTGATGCAGGCGGGTGAGGGCGCTTCGCGTTCGGCAGAAGAGGTCAAGGCGATTGCGCTGGCGACACAAAGCTCATTCAGCGAAATGGAAACGGCCTTTTCCCACATCCTCGATTCCTCCCACCAACTGGTGGACACCACCAATGCAGTGGAAGGCAGGTGCAACAATTTCGTCGGGCACCTCGACCGTACCGCCGAGGAAATAAACGGCTCCAATGTCAAGCTTCAAGGCGCCGCCGAACGGGTGGACGGCCTTGTCAAACTGTCCGAAAACCTTGTCCAGGTTACCGCCAATACCGGCGTTGAGACGCCCGACAGCAAATGGATCGGCAAGGTCTGTGATGTCGCAGCCTCCGTATCGGCGGCCTTTGAACAGGCAATCGACGGTGGCAGGATCGGTCTTAACGATCTCTTCGATCGTGATTACAAAGCAATTGCCGGCACCCAGCCCGAGCAGAAGTCGACGCGCTATCTGAGCCTTGCCGAGAGCGTGCTGCCGAATATTCAAGAGCCGGTGGCTGGCAGTGATCCTGCCGTGGTGTTCTGCGCCTGTGTCGACGAAAACGGCTATCTGCCGGTGCACAACGCCAAATTCTCCCAGCCGCAACGTCCAGGCGATGTCGAGTGGAACACGGCCAATTGCCGCAACCGCCGCATCTTCGACGACCGCACAGGTCTCGCAGCCGGCCGCAACACCGATCCTTTCCTCGTCCAGACCTATCGCCGTGACATGGGCGGCGGTAACTTTGTCATGATGAAGGATATTTCCGCACCGATCTTCATCAAAGGCCGCCATTGGGGCGGGGTGCGGCTGGCGGTGAAGATATAAAGTCCAGGTGGCGAGAAACCTGCTTTGACCTGCCCAAATCAGGTCTTACTATTCGACCACAATCAATCCACCGTCGATGCGCGCCTTGAGATCGCTTTGAACCGCATCCCGGTTGATGCAACTGTAAAACCGGCCCTGGCAGGTCTTGCTCAGCGCACTCAGGTTCTCAAATTGCGGTGAGTTGACCAGGTCGGCGGCCGCAAGCAGGTCTGCGGCGAGAAAGCCGGAATCGAGCGTTTCGGGCAACGTGTCATAGTCGATCGCGTGCCCGTAGCCGTGCACCGAATAATAGGTGCGGTAGATGTCGGATTGCGGTTGGATGAGCACCGCCTGTTTGTTTCTGTCCTTGAGAACCAGTGCTTCGGTTGCAGTCGCCTGATGGTCGCCGAATTCAACAAGCACGCTGCCCTGTGGCCCGGGTTCAGATGAAACCCAGTCGTGAAACCTGTCGAAGTCCCGGCGCGATATGATCACGCGGCGCGCATATTCCGAGGCCATCGTGTTTTTCGCCAATGGTCCATCGCCCTGAAGCTTGATGTCGGGCCTCTGGATGGTGTCATAGGGCTGATGGCTGAACATGGTCTGGATGTGAATGAAAAGCGGTTGGTCCCCGTTTTTGCGGCGGTGCTCGATGGTCAGTTTTCGGGCAAAGTCGAAATAGGCCTCGTCGTCCGCTGTTAATGGATCAATGCCTGTTGCGTCCGCGTCGTAGACCTCCTGAAAGCCGATCGAGCTCAAAAACCGGCCTTCATTGAGGGCGTTGAAGGCGAAGGGAATGAGCACCACCGTACGATAGCCGCAGCGGCTGAGAATATCGGGCAAGGCACCCTTGATACGGCCTTCCATCAATTGCGTCACATAGGCTGCCCGCCATCCGAATTCGCGAGTGGAAAGGCCAGACAGAACCGAAAAATTGGTCATCCAGGTACCAGCACCCACCGTTTCCACAAAAAGCGAGCGCAACACACCGTCGCCGGAGCGAAAGCTGTCGATGGTAGCCTTGGGAAAGCGAATATCCGGAAACAGTTCAGGCGTTGCCTGGCTTTCCGCCAACACCATGAAAATATCGGGATTTTTGCCCGTGGCGTTGCAACGCACGCTGTCGGGTAGGGGGCTGACGGCACCAAGATCCTCTGTCGCTTTTTGAAGGGGCACAGGGCGCAGCATGTCGGGCAGATAGAGCAGGGAAAGCGGAAAGGCCGAGGCATTGTAGCCGGCGATATAGGGCAGATAATCAGCCTCTCTCGGATTGTGCATCGGATGGGTAAAATAGGCCACAGCCGCGAAGATAAAGACCGGAATTGCACGCACCCCGGCTGGAATCCCGACCGGGCGCTCATAGCGGAAAAATCCGATGATGAAAAACACGATCAGGACAAGTGCAACGACGGCTCCGGCGGTCAAGAGCGGAAAGGCCTTGGCAACGAACACCATGCTCCAGACATCCGTACCGCTGAAGATGAAGTCGTAGGCATGCAGCGCAAAGCCGATGAAGTGGAACTTGGCTGTGGATACCAGCGTCAACCCGAAGATGATGAGCGCGGCGGCATAATTGGATGCAAAGAAGCGCCGCGAAACCACGAACAACAGGGCACCAAGCGTCGCGGTGGTGGCCAAGGTATAGGGAATGAACCGCCACCTGGTATCAAAGACATAGACCATGACGAAGAAGAGTGCGCCGATGCAGAGCGCAACGACAATATTCGACAAAAACGCGTAAATCTTCATAACGAATCGATTGTATCCCCAACCATTCGATATGATAGGCATCTGGGGACGGCTGTAAAACGCGAGTTGCTTTCTTGGTTAAAAGCAACCGTTGCAAGTGTGCCCCGTATCCGAAAAGCTTTTGTCGCCGACAGCATTGCGGTTGGCCGCATATTGCGCCAAATATCTGAATTCAAAGAGAAAGGGCGTTCATGCGTTTAACATCGGAAATGTTCATCTCCGCACTCGTGCGCCGCGCTTTCTCTGCCGGCGATTTTGCGGCCATCGAAGTCAAAGGGGCGCACGAAGCCGGTGCCATCTTCATCCGCCAGCGTTTCCGTGATGGATTGCAGACGGTCTACGCGCCAGCGCCGCAAAGCTTTTTCGACGAGCGCAAACCCGATGGGCGGCTGTTCGAAATCCGCCTTGATAAGGTGGACAGTGCCGAGGCTGACAAGCTGATTGGCCGTGAAAAGAATTTCGACCCCGACCTGTGGGTGATCGAGATCGAATCCGACAAGGTCGCCGCGCTGATCGATGTCGTCGAGGATTGAATGTTGGCCTTATCAAGCCTTGCGGCGGCTTGAAACCGGCACATAACGGTGAGCTGCCTGTCGCGGTGCCTGCGGCTGGGCAATATCCACATTGGCCGGTTCCGGCGCAATGTCGGCGATATCGCCACTGTTGGTGTAATGGTCGGCACGCCGCCAGGCCGCAAGACGCATGGCGCATTCGCCGATGTCGAGCGACAGAATGAGCCTGTGGGCGCGGGTGCGGCCTTCACTTGCCTCCGTCAGATGCGGATAGAAATTGCACAGGATCTCGCGAATTTCGCTGACCGGCAGCCCGAGCGCAAGCAATGTGGTTGCAAGCTGAGAACCCGAGAGATCAAGCAAAATGCGCTCGGCCAGCGAACGGCTGGACTTGATCGTTTCTGAAAGCGTGGCGGCAAAGAAGCCGGCTTCGCGTTGACGCGAGAAGCGTATGAGAAGCGCTTCCTGCAGGCCGGTCGCACCGCCGGTAAGCGGCGGCGGTCCAGCCTCGCGCTCGTGCAGCAACAGGTCTTTCAGCTCTTCACGGATGGCCTCTTCGCGCGCGCGGCGTGCGGCTTCGCGTTGATCTTCCGCAGCCAGCGCAGCAAGTGGCGTATTGTCGGATATGCCGTTGGGACCGGTTTCTGCATCGATCTCGATCCACAGCGCATGGCTTTTCTGATCGACGCCCGAACCGTTGTGAATGGCAGCCAGTGCATCGACAAGCTTGGGCGATAAATCATCGCGCTTGGCAATGGCACGTGCGTGATCGGCCCCTTGTGTGCGGGCAATGGCAATCAGCGTATCGTCGGGTATGGCCTGACAGGAGGTAAGAAAGGGCGCTGCAATCCCGATGGGTTGGGAACCGAGGAAATAGCAGACGGAAACCGGCAGAACCGCGCATTGCGAGAGGGCGGCGGCAGCCTGTTTTCGCGCCTCCTGGGTGGAGGCTTGATAAAGCGGCAGAAACAGTTCGGCAAATTGCTTCAGTTCGGCCTTGGAGGGGTATTTGCTCGATTCGAAACTCGTCACTGTGGCCATGAGAACCACATCCTTCTTCCGCATGGGCTGCGGCCTCTCCAAATCCCTGAAGCTGTCAGACACGGTAACACCTACGCAATACCTACTCTTAAAACCGGCATTAAAACTAACTAGCCGGAACCGTTTGGATCAAATTAGAGCAAAAGCCTTTACAAGCTGTTAACCAACCTGTGCGTGAATGGTCTTGCAGTTTCGATCTGTATGAGAGAGTTGTAATGCACGTTCGAACTGAACTTGGAGCCAAACAGTAATCAGTATGATGAAGCGCGTTTGAATGCTTTGAGAATGATGCAAATGTCCCGGCTTGGGTTGCCGGTGAGTGCATCAGCCCGCGCAACCAAGAGAATGCGGGCAGGATGAAATTGGGTTTCATTCATCTGTCTCGACGAATGGAGACGAGAATGACGAATGTCGTCAAACTATCGGACAGAATGCCGCGCGGCCCGCGCAAGAGTGTCAATCAGCCCGAGGACGCAAAGATCCTGCTTTTCACAGGCGTGCGCTACGAATACCGGCTGCTGCCGGGGCAGGCCGAGGCCAAGGCACCGATCACCGGTCCACGCAAGCATTAGGCTTGGCGGGGGCTGATTAGCCGTAGCCGCGCGAGAGCATTTGAGGCGAAGTGCGTGCCTGTATTTGCGTCGCCTGATGACCAAAATCGCTCGCTTAAGCCATTTCGGCCTTGAGCGTTATCTGGCCCTGTTCTCCGGCTTTTGGATGACGCCGGACGACGATTTCCACATCGCGGCTGAAACAGGTCAGAAAGGCCATGAGGCGCTCCACAGAGAAATCACGGAACTGTCCTTTCAGCATGCGCGACACCTCAGGTTGGGAAATCCCCATTATCTTGCCTGCAGCCGTTTGGGTGAGCTTCTGGTCATCAATGATGTCTTCGATGGCACTGACAATGCGCGCTTTCAATTGATGTGTGTCTGCATCTGGGTACCCCGTGTCAGCAAAGACATTCCGGCTGCCTATCTTCACTTCGATCTTACTCAACGTCGGGCTCCTTAATGGCATTGGTCCTGTAATCCTCCTCGGCCATACGCAGGCGTTGGCGGATAAGATCCAAATCTGATTTTGGGGTTGCTATTCCCTTTTTCGACTTCTTCTTGAAGGCGTGGAGGATGTAAACAACCTCGGCAAATTTCACGGTGTAAACGGCCCTGTAGGTATCTCCATCGTGGTCATCGATGATCTCGACAGCCCCGCTTTGCGAACCTTTGAGCACCTTCGAATGACGCGGTATCTTACCTTCCTGCACACGATGTATGGCGTATCCCATCGTATCATGAACTGCCTGAGGGAATTCCATATAGTCTTCGTAACTGGAACCAATCCAGCGAAGGCTTTTCAAAGGGCGCATCACCTCACTCATACATTATTTATGACGATATCATCATAATCTGTCAATAGGTCAGTGAGCATCAATTCGAGATACGGGCTCCCGTATACTTAACCCGACGAGGCAGATCACCGAACACTGCGGCCCTTCCGCACCAGCCGGTATTCGTGCCAGATCATCAAAACCACAAACAGGTCGAAGATCGTCAGGGCAATGAGCATTGGGCCATGGGTATGGGAGAAGCGGTAGAGCTGATAGACGATGAAGAGTCCAAGGACCCACAGCGAGGCGGGATAGGCCCAGTATTTCTCTTTCCACAGTCCCGCAACAAGCAGAAGTTTAACAAGGCCGTGGCTGGCAAGATAGAAGGCGTAGAACGTCTTGGTGCTGACAGAGAATTGCTGTGCCCATTGCAGCAATGCATTGGCCACCGCGTCACTCGGGTCTTTGGTCAATTCGTGCAAGGTAAGGAGACTGACAAGATGCAGGATGGATTGGGTGCTGATGAAAGCAAGTGCCAAGCCGCATGCAAACTCCACCAGCGCGTCAAACCCTTTGAGCGCAATACTGGCTTTGAAGATGCGATGGATTTCGCGCTCGTTCATGCTGTTTTCTCTCAGTCAGCGTGCGGCGACCTTGGTTCAACCCGTTCCCAATGGTGCACAGGATGCCGAGGCTATGAAGGCATCTGCGTCCTTCTCGATGCTGGTTTCGGGATAAAGGGCACGCAGGACAACGTAGCCGCGTGATGCGGGGAGCTCAATCAGGAAGGCTTTTGATGTCGAAGGATCGGCGGAACGGCGGATTGCTGCAAGCTGACCCGGCGTTCCCGCCACGAGGTCGAGCGCACCATCAACGGCGGTGCGGTCGTTCATGCTGAAGACCTCGTTGGAATCCTCATCATAAACCGCCGCTGACCAGAATGGCACGCGCCCCTCTGCGAAAATGGCAGCGGGACCATAGTCCACATCAAATGCGCATACAGCTTCCTTCACGAAGGGAATATTGTTTTCGAGGCCCGATTGATCGGTTTTCTCGCCAAGCGGATGAAATTCGTTGAGATCGCCCTCGTCGAGAACCCGGCTGAAAGCATCGATACCGGAAAACGAGGGCGCTGCCAGAATGACGACAATGTGGAGGAGAACCGCACCGATAAGGCCAGCACCCACGGCATAGAAAATGCTACGCATCGCTGCACCCCGCCTTTTCAATGGTCGGCATGGAAAGGTCGATCAGGCCCGAATTGCCGGCAGCCGGTGTGTCGAAGAGCGTCAGGATCAGCTTGAAGCGCCTATCTGCCGGCACGGCCAGCCAATTGTCCGGCTGGGCCCTCGACGAAACGGTAAAGGAGAGCGAGCCATCCTTGTTATAAAGTGCTGTCCAGGAACTGTAGGCAGATGGCAGACCCGCGCCTGCGCTGAGAGGCTTGTTGTCGCCATCGGCAGCCGTCAGCACCCAGAAACGGGCGGTTGGTATTGCGCCCGACACGACGTAGTTACAAGCCGGATCGAAGCGATTGCCTTCGCTGTCGGTCAGCGCTGAAAAGGCGAGCCCCTCGGCACTGCCGAGAAGCAACTGACCGGCCTTGGCACGGTGGTTGCGGGCATAAGGGTCAGCGTCCGAGGTCTGGGCTTTGGGAAAGGCCTGCCACGCACCAACAGAGATTGCGCCAAACCCCGTGGAGTAACGGATGGCGTATTGGGTCGCATAAATACCGCCGCCGAAGGCGATGGCCAATGTCAACAGAACGAGAAACGGAACCCTGAACATGGCTGAATGCTTAAACCAAGGAATGATTCACGCCAAGCTTGGACATGAACACGCCCCCAAGTTCAAGCATTTAATGATGTTCCGACAGCAGCCAGTGTCATCATTCTGTCTAACAAGTTGACCTATCCGAAGCTGCACATCTGACGGGAATCAGAAAAGGCCGGTCTGTTTTTGCAGATCGGCCTTTTCTATGCGGCATTTCATATTCACCCGCTTCTGAGGTCTTCCGGTTCAGGCAAGGCCCAAAAGGGAGAGCACAAAACCGATGACCACGATCAGCCCAACGAGATAGATAATAGCGTTCATAATCAAACTCCTTCCTTTGTATCTCAAAACCGGGAAGGCGGCGGATTGTTCCACTGCAACTGCGCGCGGTGCGCCCGTGCCTTGGCAGAAATTCAGTTGCTGGCGACGTTGCCGGTGCTGCTGACGGGGTTGCCTTTATAGTCCAGCCGAAGGTCTGAAACCTGGTTGTTGAGCGGATCGGCCTTGCGCAGCACATTGCCGATCTCGCGGATAAGGCGCGTGGAGGCTGTTGAAAGCGAACGGGGCCGCTCGATCGCCATGGTGCCCTCATCGCCTGACTTGGCACCGTTTTCCGCGATCTGCGGGTGGGTTCCGTTCGGCAGTGGATTTTCGATGCCCGGAATGGGCTTCAGCTCGATGCCCTGATGGGCGTAATCCATCAGCTTCTTGAAGGTCATGGCGGGCAGGGAGCCGCCGGTGACACGGCCCGTGGAGGTGTAATCGTCGTTGCCGAACCAGACGGCGGTCGTGTAGTTGCCGGTAAACCCGCAGAACCAGGCGTCACGATAGGCCTGTGTGGTGCCGGTCTTGCCGCCGGTCACGATACCGTTTTCAAGGGCTGCGCGCCGCGCGGTGCCGCTGACGGGAATGGTGACGAGGATCCTGTTCATCGACGACATGGCCTGCTCGGACAGGACACGCTTTGCCGGTGGCTCGTCACGATTGAAATCGTAGACCACGTTGCCGTCATAATCGGTGATCAGCGAAATGCCGTGACGGCGCGACTGGAAGCCCCCGGCGGGGAAGACGGCATAAGCGGTTGCCTGATCAAGCACGGTGACTTCCGAGGTGCCGAGCGGAATGGTCTTGTCGTGGCGGATCGGTGTTTCGACGCCCATGGCCTTGGCCATGTCGACAATCGGATCGATGCCGAGAAAATCTTTGGCAAGGCGGACCGGCACGGTGTTGTAGGAATGGGCAAGCGCGCTCTGCAGCGTGACGCGTCCATGGAAGGAGCGGCCGTAATTCTGCGGCGACCAGCCACGCCAGGAAATGGGGCCATCCAGCACGGTGGATTCGGGCGTGAAACCGTTTTCCATGGCAACAGAATAGGTATAGACCTTGAACGACGATCCCGGCTGGCGCAGCGCACTCGTGGCGCGGTTGAACTGGCTCTCGCCATAATCGCGCCCGCCAACCATGGCGCGCACGGCACCACCGTTTTCAATCATCACCAGTGCGCCCTGGCCGACATGCAGGCTCTCGCTATATTGGCGAAGTGTGGATTCAACGGCTGTTTCGGCTGCCGTCTGCAGGCCGGGATCAAGCGTGGTGCGCACGATCATGCGGCGCACGCCGAGCTTGGTGCCGATACGCTTGGCCTCGTCATAGGCCCAATCAAGGAAGAAGTCGGGCGACTGCTGGCTGGCGCGGTCAATGGGGGTTGCCGGGTTGCGGCGCGCAGCAATGACCTGGCCTTCGGTCATGAGGCCGGACTGGACAAGGTTTGTCAGCACTTCATTGGCGCGGGCGCGGGCGGCCGGCAGATTGACATGCGGGGCGTATTTGGCCGGTGCCTTGAAGAGACCGGCGAGCATGGCCGCTTCAGCAAGATTGACCTCGGTCAGGTCCTTGCCGAAATAGAACTGCGCGGCAGCTGCCGCCCCAAACGTGCCGCCGCCCATATAGGCGCGGTCGAGATAGAGGCTAAGGATTTCTTTCTTCGAGTAATGCGTTTCCAGCCAGAGCGACAGGAACGCTTCCTTGATCTTGCGCTGAAGCGAGCGTTCGTTGGACAGGAAGAGGTTCTTGGCAAGCTGCTGCGTGATGGTGGAGCCGCCCTGAACGACACCGCCGGCACGCGCATTTTCACTCAAGGCGCGAACGAGGCCCAGAAAGTCGATGCCGTAATGATCGAAAAAGCGACGGTCTTCGGTCGCCAGAACCGCCTTGATGACATGATCGGGCAGCTGGTCGATGGGCACTGACCCTTCGTGGATGACGCCGCGATGGCCAAGCGGATTGCCGTAACGATCAAGCAGCGTGACGGCAAAATCATCCTTGGAACGCCAGTCCTGTTTGGTGATTTCGAAGGCGGGCAGGGCCAATGCCAGAAGCAGGATGAAGCCCGCCGTGCCGATGTTCATCGCCTCGCCGGACAGCTCGAAAAAGGCCTTGTAAATGCCGCGCGCGCGGAAACGGCGGAAGAAGATGGTGATGTCTTCCCAGATTTCGGAAAAGCGGAAACCGGCATTCCAGATGGACGAATCGATCCACGAATCGATGCGCAGGAAAAAGAAGGCGATGCGCCGCCCAAGGCTCGGTTTTTTCTGTTTTTCCGGTTCGTCAGACATCGATTTGTCCTGTTGAGGCGCTGGCCATCATAATGAGCTTTTGCTTGACGCGCTACGGTGGACGGGCTAGCGCGAGGTGTTTATACCAATGACCGATCATTAGAACCCATATGATGAGAGCTGGAACGGCCAACCGAGTAGGAAAATACCGCAGAGCGATGCCTGAGCATCGGTCGAGGATTTTGACGCCCGCGGTGGCCTTTTCCAGCCTCACCCTGCCGCAGATTTGCTTTGCAAATCTGCAAACAGATAAAGCAGTGGCCACAGCTTTCGCGTCACCTTGTGACGCGGCGTGGCCATGGGCCGGGCGCTTTTGACTTTCGGACGTTGTCGAAAATCCTCGCCGTAGCTATGGCTACGCCTGCGGTTTTCTCCTAGCCGAAAGACAAAATCGCTCCGGTCATATGGGCTCTAATGATCGGTCATTGGTATTATGCGGTTTTGGTGAATGCCGCAATCGGTTGCAAGGACATTGAACGTGACGGACGCGCCTTTCTGGAGGACCAAAAGTCTTGCCGAAATGAGCAACGCGGAGTGGGAAAGCCTCTGCGATGGCTGCGGGCTTTGCTGTCTGAACAAGCTGGAAGACTGGGAAACCGGCGAGATTGCCTGGACGGCGATCCGCTGTCGGTTGCTGGACGGCGAGACCTGTCGCTGCATTGACTACGAAAACCGCCAGAAGACCGTTCCCGACTGTATCCAGCTGACTGTGGAACAGGTCAACGAAATCAGCTGGTTGCCGCCGACCTGCGCCTATCGGCTGGTGCGCGACGGGGAAGACCTCTACTGGTGGCATCCGCTCGTGTCCGGTTCACCCGACACCGTGCATGAAGCGGGCATTTCCGCACGCGGCATGACGGTGAACGAAGAGGCTGTGGAGCTCGACGATTACGAAGACTACATTGTCGACTGGCCGACGAAACGTCAGCCTTAGCTCTGAGACTCGGGCGCTCCATGGATATCACCAGCCTTTTATCCTCCAACATAGCCGCCTTTGCGCTGGCAAGCCTGCTGATTGAGCTGACGCCCGGCCCGAACATGAGCTGGCTTGCCATGCTGGCGGCAAGCGAGGGGCGGCTGGCAGGGTTGAAGGCAGTGGCAGGTATTGGTCTGGGGCTCGCACTCGGTGGCGCAGTCGCTGCCTTTGGCGTTGGCGAACTGATACAGGCCTCAGACCTTGCCTATGAGGTGCTGCGCTGGGCAGGCATCGGGTTTCTGCTTTATCTCGCCTATGATGGCTGGCGCGAGCCGACCGGTGATGGCGTTGGCCAAAGCGCGCGCAATTTCTGGCGCGGGCTGATGGCAAACCTCCTCAACCCCAAGGCTTATATTTTCTATATTTCCGTCCTGCCCGCCTTTATCGATCCCAAAGGCGATCCAATGCATCAGACATGGGTGCTCACGGCAGTTTATGTGGCCATTGCAACGGGTGTTCACCTGGCCCTGGTGATTGCTACAGGCACCTTGCAGCCGGTTCTCTCCGTGCCATCAAGGGCAAGGATTGTGCGGCGGGTGATGTCGGTTCTGCTGGCGGGCGTGGCACTGTGGTTTGCCATTTCGACGGCGCGCTGAAACACAGGAAATGATTGATCTGACGCAAGGTTTTCGGCCAGAAAGATAAAGATATTGAGAATAATATGTATTCTTTCAGGAGACCACCGTGAACAAGAGCTACCCGGACATCACCCGCAGCATTTCGGCCAATGCGCGCAAGCTGCGCAGATCCATTCCCGACACAATGGGGGGCTTTTCGCAGCTTGCACACGGCGCCTGCAAGGACGGTGCGCTGACCACCAAGACCAAGGAAATGATCGCCACCGCGATTGCCATCGCCACGCGCTGCGATGGCTGCATCGGCTTTCATGTCGAGGCGCTGGTGAAGCTTGGCTGCACCTGGGACGAATTCAACGAAGTGCTTGGAATGACAATCTATATGGGCGGCGGCCCCTCCCTGATGTACGCCGCCGACGCCGTGACGGCTTTCGAACAGTTTTCCCTTTTGCATGCGCCGGAGAAGGCGGGGTGAGGGGGACGCTGATGAACGCGCAGCGAGAAAAATTCATTTTATAGGAAAATATACCTTGACGGCGTGACGGTTGTTTGGTAGGGTTTAGGCACAGTCGCAGAGTTGCGGCTGCACAATAGGGAAACCCCGCTTTCCCTTCCGGAGCCTTGCTGCGTCGGTCTTCTTTGGAGGATTGCGGCGTGGGGTTTGACCGGCTTGCGCAAAGCAAAAAGACGGGCAGTTGCGGATGTAAAAGGATTATTATCCTATCCGACTGCCCGTTTTTTGCGTCTGAGCCTGTGTCCACCACGAGCCGCCGAATGGCGCACGGCGATTTTTTGCCTGCGGGTGTGGCCGCGTTGGTTTGCGGGCAACGCCTTTGCAGGCTTTGGTTGTTTAAAGGGCTTTACCGCTCGGGAAACTGACGCCGGACCTGGCTGGGTGCGATATTGAAGACCTTGTTGTCGCGGTCAAGCTCGCTGCGCAGGGTCTGTTTGCCGGTGAACATGGTGGACACCCATTCGGGGTCGGCATTGGCGGCAAGCAGAACGAACACCGCGACCGCAAGGACCGGTAGGCTTAAGAGGGCCTTGTCGATGTCGCGCATGAGCTGCGCCTCCGTATGAACGTGGGCGCACACTAGCGGCAAGGTCTTTGCGATATCCTAATAGAACATCCGCAATTTAAGTGAGGGCATCGCTAAATTTCGCGGGTTCATTCTGATGGTTTTTGTTGGCGCACTGCCGAATATCAAAACCAGGAACAAAGCTGATTTACTGTCCAATACATGAAGGCGTCTTCTCCGGCATCTGTTTCGATGCGGGAAAAGCGCCCGTTTTGCCATGGGAGTTTGCCGATGGATGCGCATGAAACAGATGCCGAGCTGGCGCTCTTTATGCCGTGGGGCG
This sequence comes from Rhizobium sp. L1K21, assembly GCF_024055895.1. Taxonomy (GTDB): domain Bacteria; phylum Pseudomonadota; class Alphaproteobacteria; order Rhizobiales; family Rhizobiaceae; genus Ensifer_A. The sequence goes on along the minus strand of NZ_JAMXLE010000001.1, from coordinate 2,242,849 downwards.
CAGATGGTCGTCCGGCTTCCAGGGCGCTGGTGGACCGGGATGTTCTGCTCGAGATCAAGTCGGCGGAGGCGGCGGCCAGCGGTGAAGACCTTCGCTGTGTGCTCAATGATTTGACGGCTGAGCTGAAGGCGCAGTTTGCAACATTCAAACGGTTGCGGCTTGCGGCGGAAAAGACGCTGGATGAGGCCGGCTGCGACGAGGCGACAGCCAAGCTTGCCAAGGCCGATATCAAGGCTGCAAGCGAGGCGATCAGCCAAATCGTGCGCACGCTCGAAAAGGTGGACAATTTGCAAAGGAGCATGGCCGATGCCCGTGCCAGCGCCGCAGACGACGCCGTTACCGATGCCGAAATCGACGCCATGTGCGACGTCTTTGCTGGTCTTATCGAGGAGCGGGCGCGCGAACTGGCCCGCCGTTACGCTGATGGGAATGGCGCAGACGATGCGCCAGGCTCTGGAGAAATGCCCGACCCCGGCGGATGAGCCGCTTTATGCAATCCCGGAATGGCTCAAGGCCTTCCGCATTCATGACGCGCATGAAACGGCGATGAGGGAGTTGCGGGTGAAACTGCAAGTGATGCGGGACGGGATCAGCGAGAGCGAGAAGCTTGCGACATACATGGAAGGCAGGCGAGAGGTGGCTGCTGCTGCGAAGGTCGCCGCGCCAGCGCTCACGCGGCAGGTGACGGTGCTCGATCGCACGATGCACTATGATCTGTTCAACGCGGTGGGCCACCACTGGCGCTTCCAATTGCGCCATGCGCAGATGCCGCCGGAAGGCGAATGGCGCAACTGGCTGCTGATGGGCGGACGCGGCAGCGGCAAGACACGCGCCGGTGCCGAATGGGTGCATGCGCTGGCAAGCCGTCAGGACGCAGGCGCGCTTCGCATTGCCCTTGTGGCCGAAACGCTGGGGGATGCCCGCGAAGTGATGATCGACGGGGTGTCCGGGATCATGCGGGTGGCCAGGCGCTATCGTCCGCAACTGGAAATTTCGCGCCGCAGGCTGGTCTGGCCGAATGGCGCGGTGGCGCAGATTTTCTCATCTGAAGATCCTGAAAGCCTGCGCGGCCCGCAATTTCACTATGCCTGGTGCGATGAACTGGCGAAATGGAAATATGCCGAAGAAACCTATGACATGCTGCAATTCGGGCTTCGGCTGGGTGACAAGCCGCAACAGCTGATTACCACGACACCGCGCGCCGTGCCGCTGTTGAGACGGCTGATGGCGGACAAGGCAACGGCGGTGCGGCGGATATCAACGCACGAGAATGCCGCCCATCTCTCACCGGGCTTCATGGCTGCGATGCAGGAGCGCTATGGGGGCTCAAGACTTGGGCGGCAGGAACTGGACGGCGAACTGATTGAGGATCGCGAAGATGCGCTCTGGCGGCGTGACGCCATTGCGGTGACGACGCTTGTCGCAACCGGCCCGATGCGGCGCATCGTGATCGGTGTCGACCCGCCCGCAGGTGCGGGCAAGGCAAGCTGCTGCGGGATCGTGGCGGCGGGCCTTGCCGGCGACGGAAGGGCGGTGGTTCTCGCCGATTGTTCGGTGACCTCGCCATCGCCGGCGGAATGGGCGCGCGCGGTGGTGGCTGCATACCGGCGCTTTGAAGCCGACCGGGTGGTGGCCGAAATCAACCAGGGCGGCGACATGGTGACAGCCATGCTGCGCAGCGTGGACGTCAACCTGCCGATCACCGAGGTGCGCGCAAGCCGCGGCAAGTTTACCCGTGCTGAACCGGTGGCCGCCCTTTATGAACAGGGCAAGGTCGCCCATGCGGGCCGCTTTACCGCGCTGGAAGACCAGATGTGCGACTTCGGCCCCGATGGACTGTCGGGCGGCGGCTCGCCGGACCGGATGGACGCACTCGTCTGGGCGCTGACCGCACTGATGCTGGACGGTGTCGGCGAACCGCGCGTGCGGGGACTCTGAGTTTGTTGAAATAGAGGTTGCCGTATAGAGCGTAAGTTGAAAGTGCGAGCAAAAGCTGCATATTACTCTTGGGGCAATTTTAAGGGGGCAAAAATGGGGCTGTCGGTTCAAGAGCAGATGCTCATCGAGCAAAGGGTAACAAACGAAGCTAAATCTGTTGGCGCAGCCTATGTGATTTGGCTGTTTTTGGGCGGTCTGGGCGTGCACAGGTTTTACTTGGGCCGTACAGGAAGCGGTACAGCGATTCTCATCTTGATGATACTTGGTTGGCTCACAATAGCGCTCGGAGTTGGATTGGTATTTCTCTTCGTCGTAGGCCTTTGGGTGTTGATTGACGCTTTTCTCATTCCGGGAATGGTCAATCAGCATAAGGATGCCGTGCGGCAAAGGCTGACAACTCAAGCATTGGTTCAGCAAACAGAGCCAACGGCTTAGACGCACGATTTCATCGTGATCAGACTATGACCCCGCTTTCAAGCGGGGTTTTTTGTTCCCTGAACATCACAGAAAAGGACTGAACATGCTGAACCGGGTCACCGAGATTGACCGGGCGCGATTTTACGCGCGCATTCGCGAGAGCCTGGCTGGCGGGCGGCTGACACAGGGACAGGTGGACGGGATGAACCTGATCCTGGACCGGTTCGAAGCCACACACGCGCTGAGCGACAAACGCTGGCTTGCCTATATGCTGGCGACCGCCTGGCACGAGACGGGGGCGAAGATGCAGCCGGTCGAAGAGCGGTTCAACTATTCGCCAGCACGGCTTCTGACGGTTTTTCCGAGACGCTTTTCGGCAGATGAGGCCAAGGAATTTGCAGGCCACCCTGAACGCATTGCCAACCGCGCCTATGCCAAGCGGCTCGGCAATGGTGGCGAGGCAACGGGCGATGGTTGGCGCTATCGCGGCCGCGGGCTGGTGCATATCACCGGACGGGCCAACTATCGCACATTCGGGATCGAACGCACGCCGGAGCGGGCGCTGGAGCCGGAACTGGCAGTACGCATCTTGATGAACGGGATGGTGAGCGGAGCCTTTTCCGGAAGGCGGCTGGCAGATGTCTTTTCCTGGAAACGCGAGGACTGGGTGGGTGCGCGCGCCATCGTAAACGGCAAGGATCGCGCCGAAGATCTTGCGGTCTATGGACGGGCGTTTTTCGAGGCGCTGACCTGACCCCCCTCTCCCTGCGTTGCGGGGAGAGGGCTGGGGTGAGGGGCCTTCGCAGAATGCACTGCGTCCAAGATGTTGCGGGTTCGACGCTGCCCCTCATCCGCCCTTCGGGCACCTTCTCCCCGCAGGCGGGGCGAAGGGGAAATCGACAGAAAGGCAAATGATGAAAATTCCATTTTTGAAGTCACCGCGCGCGAAAGCCGAGAGCGTGGCCGAAACGAAGGCGCATGGCGGGTTCTTTGCCTTTGCGGGGGCGGGCCATGCGCATTGGAGCATGCGCAATTATGCCGGGCTGGCGCGTGAGGGCTATATGCGCAATCCGGTGGCGCATCGCTGTGTGCGGATGATCTGCGAGGCGGCGGCCTCCGTTCCCTGGCTTGCTTTTGAAGGCGGGCGGGAAATGGATGAGCATCCGGTTCTGACGCTGTTCAAGAAGCCGAACGGACGGATGAGTGGCGCGGAGTTTTTCGAGGCGCTTTACGGCCATCTGCTGATTTCGGGCAATGCCTTTATTGAGCCTGTTATGCTGGATGAGGAGCTGCGCGAACTGCATTTGCTGCGGCCCGACCGGCTGCGGATTATCGAAGGGCGCGACGGCTGGCCAACGGCTTATGAATATCGGGTCGGCAACGCCATGCGGCGCTTTGCGGCAGACGGTGAGATGACACTGTTGCATCTGCGGCTCTTCCATCCGCTCGACGACCATATGGGGCTGGCACCCTTGGAAGCCGCAGGTTCCGCACTCGATCTCTCCAATGCGGCGGCAAGTTGGAACAAGGCGCTCTTGGATAATTCCGCCCGGCCATCGGGCGCACTGGTCTATCAGCCGAAGGAGGGCGGCAACCTGACAACAGCACAATATGAGCGGCTGAAGGCGGAACTGGCCGAGGGCTATTCGGGACCTGCGCGCGCGGGACGGCCTATGGTGCTGGAAGGCGGGCTCGACTGGAAAGCGATGGGCATGAGCCCGCGCGAAATGGACTTTGCCGAAGCCAAAAACGGTGCCGCGCGCGACATCGCGCTCGCTTTCGGCGTGCCGCCCATGCTGCTCGGCATTCCCGGCGACAACACCTATGCCAATTATGCCGAGGCCAACCGCGCCTTCTGGCGGCTGACCGTGTTGCCGCTGATTGCGCGCACGGCCGAGGCGCTGACCGGCTGGCTCGATGCGACCTATGACGGGCTGCGGCTGACCCATGACCTGGATCAGGTGGCCGGGCTTTCTGCAGAACGCAGCGAACTCTGGGCGCGGGTGGGTGCTGCCGGGTTCTTGACCGATGAGGAAAAGCGGCAGGCTGTGGGTTATGGGGTGAGCTGATTTACCCCTCGCCAAGCGCGCCTTCCAATCGCCTTTGGCTCTTGGGGCTTGGCTCACCTCTCCCGCCAGGAGAGAGGTAGGGCATTGTGCTTGCGGCATGCTTCCTTCTCCCCGCTCGCGGGGAGAAGGTGCCCAAAGGGCGGATGAGGGGCAAAGCGACTTCGGCTGTTTTGATGGCAGGCGTGGCTGCGGTGATCGCCCCTCACCCTAGCCCTCTCCCCGCACGCGGGGAGAGGGGACCTTTTGGGGTCTTTACATCACCGTGCTTTTGAATTTGCTCATGAGATAGGGGCCGGACAGCACCGGCTCGTATTTGGAGACCTCACCCTCTGCAAGGCATGAGGGCAGGGTGGCGATTTCGGCGTGCCAGTCGGGCTGGTGGAAAAAGGCAATCGACTGGCGGCGCTTGAGGCCACCGAGTTCGGGCGCAACATTGACGACCCGGTGGAGGGTGGAGACCCAGCGATCATTGGTCCAACGCGCCATCAGGTCACCGATATTGATGACGAAGGCACCATCAACCGGCGGCACCTCGCGCCAGGTGCCTTCGGGCGTGAAAATCTCAAGCCCGCGCGACCCGGCATCGGGCAGCAGAATGGTGAGGCTGCCATAGTCTGAATGCGCACCGGCGCGCAGCTGGCCCTCGGGCGGGGCAACCTCAAGCTCAGGATAATTGAGCGCGCGCATGGCGCTGACCGGATATTGGATGAAGGGATCGAAGAAAGTGGTTTCGAGATCGAGCGCCTCGGCAAAGGCGCGCATGATGCGGGAAGCGAGATCGGTCATCGCGCGGTAATAGGCCTGCCAGGCGTCGCGGAATTCCGGCGCGTTTTCGGGCCAGAGATTATCGGCAAAGCAGAAGGCCAAAGCTTCTGGATCATCCATGCCCGGCGGGCGCTTGAGCGGACCACCATTGAAGCTTTCCTTCAGGTCCGGCGGGGAGGCGGCATTGCGTGATTTGGCGAGCGCCTCGGTGCCGGGACCAAGATAGCCATAGGGGTAACCAGGATAGGGCGGCGCGACCTTGTGCTTCTCCTCAGGTGAGCGGTCGAAGAAGGCGCGCGCCGCGGATGTGAGATTGGAAATGGTCTGTGGATCGACACCATGATTGGCAATGGCGAGAAAGCCGGTTTCGCGGCAGATGCGGTCGAGTTCGGCAGCGTGTTTGGCGCGTTCGGCGGGGTCTGCGGATTCGAATGCGCCGAGATCGAAGACGGGAAAATCAGTCATGCAATGGGAACTCCTTTGAAGGCGCCAATTTGGAATCTTTTTCAAAGGCTTGTCCAGCGCAGATGAATCAAGTGGGCGTTTTTTAAGGTATCACTGCAATGGTCACAATCAATTGCAAAAACAGCGGCTTGCACGCGTTTTGAGACTCAATCTGGAAGCTTTTTTTGAATCGTTTTGTGAAGTCGTTGAATCGGCTTTTGAAGACATTCGCCCAAGCGATTCAAAAGAATCAGCTTTCGATCAATCCCTGACGCAACGGAAGGTTTGGGAAAGTCCCGCCAGGGCGTTTAAGACACGCCTGGCGCCGAAAGGTGAATGATAAGGTTGAGAGATTAAGAATGGCTTACTTCTCCGAGACGCAGGACCTGTGGCTGCCGCGCGCCGTGGGCGCATGCGCAGGCGCTGCGGTGTCGCTGATCTACATGCTTCCCAAAGGTCGCCGCGAGGCGGCGTCGCGTTTCATGACCGGACTGGTCTGCGGGCTGATCTTCGGCGGGCCGGTTGGCCTCTGGGGTGCCGAGCGCATGCATCTGGCAGGCGAACTTTCCGCAGGTGAAATCACGCTTGCCGGATCGGCGCTCGCAAGCCTGACGGCCTGGTGGGGGCTTGGCGTGCTTGCCCGGCTGGCGGAGAAGTGGGGGCGGTAATAAGAATATCTTCTATTGATGGTCTTGTTAAACTGTGTTTAATAGCTACGTGTTACACGTAGTTGAGGATTGCGCATGTTTTGCGTGCTTCAGACGGATGAGTATGTGCGGTCTGTCAAGCGTCTCGGACTCTCTGAGGCAGAGGCGCACAATATCGTCCAAAAGATATCGGAGAATCCGCTGATCGGAGACCTGATACCCGGCACAGGCGGAGCGCGTAAATGGCGTGTACCGATGGTCAACAAGGGAAAAAGTGGCGGGTATCGCGTCGTCAGCTATTACGCAGGTGACGATATTCCCGTGTTTCTGCTGGATATTTTCGCAAAAGGCGAAAAGATTAATTTGTCCAAGCGGGAACGAAATGAGCTGAGAGAGATTTTGGGTGGCATAGCTGAGGATTATCGGAACGGTGTGCGCGAGAAGATTGCTCAGTTAGCGGAGACAGGAACATGAGTGACGCAGGAAACAGACTTATAAAATCGGCTCTGCAGGCAAGAGAAATTGCAAAGGGCAATGTCAAACCGGCAAAAGCTTACATTCCTGCCGAAATTGACGTGAAGGCAATTAGAGCCAAGCTACGGCTGACTCAGGACGACTTCGCTTCGGAGTTCGGCTTCACGGTAAGCCAGATACGTGACTGGGAGCAGAACCGCTACCGGCCGCTCGGGAGTGATCGTGCTTATTTGTTGTTGATTGATCGCCACCCGGAAACATTGCGTCAGCTGTTGCGGGAGGTCATGAGCGAAAGCGAAGGGCGGGAGCTACCGGAAGCGGCTTCGATGTAGATGTGCTCCAGAAGAACAATTCGGTGTTTCAAAACCCGGCCATCGCGCCGGGTTTTTTGTTGCCTGAGAAAAGAGGATGCGATGGAACGGATGGTTGCGGCGGACGAGGTGAAATTTATCGGGCTCGACCTGAAGGGGCTGAGCGAGACCGGGGTGTTTGCCGGTTATGCGAGTGTATTCGGCGAGGTGGACCTGGGCAAGGATGTGATTGCGCCGGGGGCTTTTGCCCGCTCGCTGAAGAGCCGGGGTGCAGGTGGCGTGCGCATGCTGTTTCAGCATGACCCGGCCGCACCGCTGGGACGCTGGACGAAAATCCGCGAGGATGCGCGCGGGCTTTATGTGGAGGGCAAGCTCTCTCAAGGCGTGGCCAAGGCTGACGAGGTGTTGAGCCTGATGCGCTCCGGGGCGCTGGACGGGCTTTCCATCGGGTTCCAGACGGTGCGCTCGAAAAAGGATGCCAGGACCGGCGTGCGCCATATTTTGGAGGCCGACCTCTGGGAGATTTCCGTGGTGACCTTTCCCATGCTGCCGGTGGCGCGGGTGAGCGAGGTGAAGGAATATGGCCGGGCGGGCGAGGCGGCGAGCGCGGAATGGGCGCTGGTGCGCAAGATGAAGGCGGCGGCGCAGATGATGAAAGGTTGAGGGTGGGGTCTTCTCCCCTTGGGGAGAAGACCAGGCGGGTGAGACGCCGCCGTCCTCTCGCCACGGATAGACGATGGGACGATAAGGTTTCCGGTGGCTGGGGCTGCCGGGTTTTGGAGGGGTCGTGTTTGCGGCCCCTTTTTCATGTCCAGAAAAGGAAGAGGTAATGACTGAAGAAACGATGACGGCTGCCCCGGAGATCAAGGCTGTGCCGGAAACGATGAATGCGGCGTTCGATGAATTCATGAGCGCGTTTGAGACGTTCAAGGAGACGAATGACCGTCGCCTGGAAGAGCTTTCGAAGAAGATGAGCGCGGATGCGCTGACGGATGAAAAGCTGGAACGCATCAACAAGGCGATGGATGAGCAGAAGCGTGTGCTGGACCATCTGGCGCTGAAGAAGGCGCGACCGGCGCTCGGCCGCTCGTCCGTGCATGCGATTGACGCAATCGAGCACAAGCAGGCCTTCGAGAACTACATCCGCCGTGGCGACGAGAGCGGGCTGAAAGAGATCGAGGCCAAGGCGCTGTCTGCAGGCACAGGGGCCGATGGCGGCTATACGGTGCCGGATGAAGTGGACAGCGAGATTGGCCGCAGGCTGGCGGCGATTTCGCCGGTACGGGCTCTGGCAACGGTGCGGCAGGTCTCTTCGAATGTGCTGAAAAAGCCCTTTGCGGTGGATGGCATGTCGACCGGCTGGGTGGCTGAGACGGGTGCGCGGGCGCAGACCGCAACGCCGCAGCTCGCCGAACTCTCCTTCCCCGTGATGGAGCTTTACGCCATGCCGGCGGCAACGCCGACGCTGCTTGAGGACTCGGCGGTTGATATCGAAGCCTGGATTGCCGGCGAGGTGGATATCGCCTTTGCCGAACAGGAAGGGGCAGCCTTCATCAATGGTGACGGCACCAACAAGCCGACCGGCATTCTCTCCTACACGACCGTTGCCGATGACAGCTGGAGCTGGGGCAAGCTCGGATATGTGGCAACCGGTGCGTCCGGTGCCTTTGCCGCAAGTGGGCCAAGCGACACGCTGATTGAAGCGATCTATGCGTTGAAGGCGGGTTATCGGCAAAACGCGACGATCCTGATGAACCGTCAGACGCAGGGGCAGATCCGCAAGTTCAAGGATGCTGACGGCAATTACCTCTGGCTGCCGCCGAGCGGTCCCGGCCAGGCTGCAAGCCTGATGGGCTATCCGGTGATGGAGGCTGAAGACATGCCGGATGTGGGCGCAGGCAGCTACTCGATTGCGGTGGGCGATTTCCGCTCCGGCTATCTGGTTGTCGACCGCACCGGCGTGCAGGTGTTGCGCGATCCCTACTCCGCCAAACCCTATGTGCTGTTCTACACGACCAAGCGCGTGGGCGGCGGCGTGCAGAATTTCGAGGCGATCAAGCTTGTGAAATTTGCGGCGAGCTGATGACGTCCCTCGGTCATCCTCGGGCTTGACCCGAGGATCCACGCGCAGGTTTGCGTTTGGATGGTCGGGTCAGGCCCGACCATGACGGGGGAAGGGGCGTGAACGCCCCTCATCCGCCCTTCGGGCTCCTTTTCCCCGCAGGCGGGGCGAAGGACAAGGCGGCGTCCGTTTTCCTCCCCGGCGGACGCCGCATCTCAATTGCACATTTTCGGAGAAATTCATGACCTATGCGCTTGTGACACCACCGGCGGCAGAGCCGCTGACCCTTGCCGATGTGAAGGCGCATTTGCGTCTTGATGGGTCCGATGAGGATGATCTGCTGGCGGCCCTGATTGCGGCGGCGCGGCAACATCTGGAAGCGTCAACGGGGCTTTGCCTGATCACGCAAGGCTGGCGGCTCTATCTGGATCGCTGGCCGTGGAACGGGATGATCGAGATTGCCAAAGGGCCGCTGCAGCTGGTTGAAAGCGTCACCGTTTATGATGGTGACGGGGTTGGCGAAGACGTGTCACTCGACGGGCATGTGCTGGATGCGGCATCCGAGCCTGCGCGGTTTTTCCTGGAAAGTCAGCCGCTGCCGGGGCGGGCGTTGAACGGGATCGAGATCGATTTTCTGGCGGGCTTCGGCGATGCGGCAACCGATGTGCCGGACGCACTGAAGCGCGCCATGCTGATGCATGTGGCGCTGATGTATGAACTGCGCGGGGCGGTGAGCGCCGACATGCAGCCCGCGGCGGTACCCGCAGGCTATGAACGGCTGATCTCGCCCTATCGCACGGTGAGACTGTGACCATGCCGGTGCTGTTTTTTGATCCCGGCCAGATGACGGCGCGGCTGGAGCTGGAAAAGGCCGTTGGTGTGTCCGACGGGCAGGGCGGCGCGAGCCTCACCTGGGTGAGTATCGGGGCGCTATGGGCGCGCATCGAGCCGGTGTCGATGACACCGGATGAGGTGGCGGGGCAGGAACGCGGCCTGCTGACGCATCGTATATGGATACGTCACCGCGCCGATATCGAGACCGGCATGCGGCTGCGCAAAGGGGCGCGGGTTTTCGATATCCGCGCGCTGCGCGACCCCGACGAAACGCGGCGTTATCTCGTGTGTCTCTGCGAAGAGGGGCGGCCATGAACATTTCGGTGAATGTGACCTTGAGTGATCTGACAGAGGCCTTGCGGCGGCTGGCGGAGGAGGCGCGTGGCGCGAAGGCGCAAGATGAGCGCCAGAGTGAGAAAAAGGAGAAGCCGCGATGAGTTCGGCGGAAAGCGCGCTGCAGCAAGCCGTCTATGCGGCACTGGCAAGCGATGGCGGACTGAGCGCGATGATCGGCGCGGACGGCGTGCATGACCGGCAGCTAACCAAGACGGATATGCCCTATGTGCTGATCCGCGAGATGACGGCAAGCGACATTGGTGCCGATGGTGACGGGATGCAGGAAATTCTGCTGACGCTGGAAGCCTGGTCGGCGGGTGCGGGCCATGCCGAAGTGCAGTCCATCGCCGGGCAGGTGCGTGCTGTGCTCGATGATGCGGGCCTGGTCCTGGCCGACGGTTTTTCGCTGATCAGCCTCTATCACCGCAAGACGCGCATTCGGCGCGAGACGAAAACGCGGCTGCATGTTGCGGAGATGACCTTTCGGGCGGTGGTGGCATAGGGGCGCTGGATCGCGTTGAAGGGGGCCTGCTCGAAGGGGTCAGGGAACAAAGCCCTCTCCGCTTCGTTGTTCAATCGGTCAACTGAGAGGAGCAGGAACCATGGCTACCGAAAACGCCCCGACTGAAAAGGGCAAGGACTCTGCCGAACGTTATCGCCAGGAAACGCGCGCGGAAGAGGAGCGCGTGGAAGCGCAAAAAGGCTCCGACCTCGCCAAGGGAGCTGACCGCGTGGAGGAACGTTCGGAAAGCTCCGACGGGAAAGACCCCGGCGAGAAGCAGCAATAAGGCACATCAGGATTTTTGAAATCTGCGAAAGCGACCGGACGCTTGGAAAAGCGGCCGGAAAGAAAAAATAACAACGATTGTGTGTGAGAAGGCTGAAGCCGCGTCTGACGCGGTGTGTCAAACGCAAGCCCTTCGATCACAACCAAGCTCAAGCGCCCCATCGTGGGCGCTTTTTTTTATGGTGCGAAAGGATAAACCATGGTGGCGCAGAAGGGGCGTGATCTTCTTTTGAAGATCTATGATGAGAACAGTTCGGCCTTTGTAACGGTGGCCGGGCTCAGATCGCGCAAACTGGCATTCAACGCAGCCCAGGTGGATGTGACGGATGCCGAAAGTGCGGGGCGCTGGCGCGAACTGCTGGAAGGGGCCAGTGTGCAACGGGCGTCACTTTCGGGTTCAGGGATTTTCAAGGATCAATCCTCCGATGAGCTGGTGCGGGCGGCATTTTTCAACGGCAGTATTTTCAACTGGCAGGTGATCGTGCCGGATTTCGGGACGGTGAGTGGACCTTTCCAGATCACGGCGCTGGAATATTCCGGCCAGTATAATGGCGAAGTGCTGTTTGAACTGGCGCTGGAATCGGCCGGTGAACTCACCTTCGGTGCGGCCTGATGAGCGGGCGGGCAAACAAACGCCGCGGCGAAGTGGAGGCCGTGATCGGGGGCGAACGGCGGGTGCTCTGCCTGACGCTCGGCGGACTGGCGGAACTGGAAACGGCTTTTGCGGCTGAAAACCTGAACGATCTGGCAGCCCGCTTTTCCTCCGGCAAATTGAAAGCCGATGACATGATCCGCATCATCGGAGCGGGGTTGCGTGGCGGCGGCAACCTGTTTTCCGATGAAGACGTGGCCTTGATGGAAATCGAGGGCGGCATTGCAGGTGCGGCCAGGATCGTGGCCGAGCTCCTGATGTCTGCCTTCGGCGGTGCAGCGGAGACACCCACCGGCCGCCCTTGAAAGCCGCAGCAGGTGTTAAGACGGCAGGGCCTGAGCCATTTCCCTGGGCGCATGTGATCCATGCCGGTCTCTGCCTGCTGCGGCTGGACCCGAAAACATTCTGGGCGATGAGCCCGCGCGAATTTCACGCCATGACAGGCGGGGCCATGCCGAAGGTGGCGCTGCCGCTGGCGGAACTGATGGCGCGGTATCCGGATGACGGTGATGGTGTCCTCGCCCCTTGTGGGAGAGGACGTGATTTCAACATCTTAGCCAAGGGCTAAGTGTTAGAAATCACTGGTGAGGGGATGTTCGCTCAGGCGCTGCACCCCTCACTTGCAAAATCTAAGACTTAGCTTTGCTAAGCCCAAGATTTTGCTTTCTCTCCCACAAGGGGAGAGACGAAATTGCGGCAACCAACGGAGTGAACCATGACAGACGGAAATCTCTCGGTCGGGATCGATGTGGATACGGGCGAGCTGAACGATGTGCTCTCTGATCTGGAGGCGCGGTCGCGCTCTTTCGGGGCAGCGCTCACGGGCGCGCTGAAGTCGGCGGCAAGCGATGGCAAGGGGCTGGAGGATGTGTTGCGCGGGCTGGCACTGCGCGTGAGCGAGATTTCGCTGAGCGCCGGCTTGAAGCCGCTCGAAAATCTGCTGACGAGTTCGGTTTCATCGGTTGCCTCCAGTCTGCCCAGCCTGTTGGGCTTTGCCAATGGCGGCGTACCAGGGCGGGTGCAGCCGTTTGCCGCGGGCGGTGTTGTTTCGTCTCCGACCTTCTTTCCGATGGGCGGCGACGTAGGCCTGATGGGCGAAGCCGGAACCGAAGCGGTGATGCCCCTGAAACGCGGTGCCGACGGCAAACTGGGCGTTGCGATGAACAGTGCAGGCGGCGGCAGCCAGATCGTCTTTAATGTGCAGGCAACGGACGCGGCGAGTTTCCGGAAGTCGGAAGCGCAGATTTCGGCGATGCTGGCCCGCGCCGTGGGGCGTGGGCAACGGGGTGTATAAGGCACCTCCATCTAACGAAACAGGAAATCCAAGATGACCTCATTTCACGAGGTTCGCTTTCCGTTGCGGCTGGCGCTGGGCGTCAGTGGTGGGCCGGAGAGGCGGACGGATATTGTCAATCTTTCCAACGGGCGCGAGGCGCGCAATGCGCGGTGGAAGAATTCGCGCCGGGTTTATGATGCCGGTTCGGGTGTGCGCTCGGTGAGCGATCTTTATGAGGTGCTCGCGTTTTTCGAGGCGCGCTCGGGCGAGCTTTACGGGTTTCGGTTTCGCGATCCGGTCGACAACAAGAGTTGTGCGCCACTGGCGACGGTGAGCGCTGCCGATCAGGTGATCGGCACCGGCGATGGCGTGAAGACGGCTTTTCAGCTGATCAAGACCTATGCAGACGCCGGTGGCAGCAAGGTGCGTGAAATCGCCAAGCCAGTGGAGGGATCGGTGAAGATGGCCGTCGGCGGCGTGGAGACGAGCGGCTTCGCGCTCGATGCATCGACCGGTATCGTGACACTGAATGCGGCACCGGCGGCGGGAGCCACGATTACGGCGGGTTTTGAATTTGATGTGCCGGTGCGCTTTGCCGTCAGCCGGATCGATATCGACCTGCAGGCCTTCAATGCCGGGCGCATACCAACCATTCCCTTGATGGAGATCTTGCCATGAGAAAGATACCGGCGGCATTGAAAGCGCATCTGGATGGCGGCGTGACGACCACCTGCCGCGCCTGGCGCGTGACGCGCAGAGACGGCACGGTGTTGGGCTTTACCGAACATGATGGCGACCTGACATTTGACGAAACGACCTTTTTCGCAGCCAGCGGCTTTCAGGCAAGCGACGCGGAGGCGGCAACCGGAATGGCGGCCGCCAATGGCGAGGTCGCCGGTGCGTTTTCCTCGCAGGCCATTTCCGAAGAGGACCTGATGCTGGGGCTCTACGACGGGGCCAAGGTGGAGGTCTTTGTCGTCAACTGGGCCGAGCCGAGCCAATATGTCCTCGAAGCGGTGCGCGAGATCGGCGAGGTGACACGAACGGCAGACCATTTTCAGGCCGAATTGCGCGGGATTGCAGCAAGGCTGGATCAGCCACAGGGACGCGTTTATGCGCGCGGCTGCGACACGGAACTGGGCAGTCCGCAATGCGGGATCGATCTTGCCCAGGAACGCTTTTCGCGCACTGGTGCAATCGTTTCTGCAAGCGCGACACAGGCGACAGTCTCCGGGCTTGAAGCCTTTGATGATGGCTTTCTGCGCTTCGGCGTGCTGACTTTTACAAGCGGGGCGCTGGCCGCAACCAAGGTCGACATTGGCGCGCACACGAAAGGAGCAGACAGCGTGACGCTGGGCTTCTGGCTGCCGCTGCCGAAAGCGCCGCAGGCTGGTGATACATTCTCCGTCGTTGCCGGGTGCGACAAGCGCTTTGCGACCTGCAAGGCCAAGTTTGCCAACGCGGCGAACTTTCGCGGCTTCCCGCATATGCCGGGATCGGACTTCGCCTATTCCTATGCCAGCGGTGCAAGCGCACACGACGGCAGTCCTCTGTTTGGGTGAACCCAGATGGCAAAGACGGCAAACGAACGGGTGCTGGCAGCAGCACACGAATGGATCGGCACGCCCTACAGGCATCAAGGATCACGGCGCGGCGTTGGCTGCGATTGTTTAGGCCTTGTGCGCGGGCTTTGGCGGGAAATCTATGGTGAAGAGCCGGAGAGCCCGGGCAACTACGCGCCCGACTGGGCCGAAAGAAGCGGCAAGGACAGGCTGCACGAAGCGGCTAAGCGGCATTTGCTGCCGGTGGAGCCGAGGGAAAACATGCAGCCGGGCGATCTTCTGCTGTTTCGCTGGCGCGACGGATATCCGGCAAAACATGCGGGCATTCTGGCGGAGGGCGGGCGTTTCATTCACGCCTGGGAACATTCAGGCGTTGTTTCTTCCCCGCTGGTGCCGGCATGGCGAAGGCGTCTGGCGCATGTGTTTCGTTTTCCCGAGATCAATGAAATGAAAACCGAGGGGGCCTGAATGGCAACGATTGTTTTGCAGGCGGCGGGTGCTGCGCTTGGCAGCGTTTTCGGACCCGTTGGGGCTATCGTTGGCCGCGCGGCAGGTGCGCTTGTCGGTTCGGCCATGGACCGGCAGCTTTTCGGCAAGAGCACGACAAAGGTTGTGACCGGAAGCCAACTGTCGACCGCGCGTATTCCAGGTGCGGATGAAGGCATAGCCATGACGCGGGTCTATGGCACGGCGCGGATCGGCGGCACGCTGTTCTGGGCGACTCGCTTTGAAGAGCAGGTGACGGTGGAGCGCAGCACCGGCGGTGGTGGCGGCAAAGGGGGATCGCGTTCCACCACCACGGTGGAGACGCAGAAATATTACTACTATGCCAATTTTGCCCTCGGCCTCTGCGAGGGACCGATTGCGGCGGTGCGGCGGGTGTGGGCGGACGGTCAGGAAATCGATCTTTCCGGCATCACCATGCGGCTTTATCGCGGCACGGAGAGCCAGGAGGCCGACCCGTTGATTGAGGCTAAACAGGGGGCGGGCAACACGCCTGCTTACAGGGGGCTTGCCTATGTGGTGTTCGAGCGGCTGCCGCTGGAAGCCTATGGCAACCGCATTCCCGTTCTGGAGTTTGAAGTGGTGCGGGCGATCGGCGCGCTGGAGAAAAACGTGCGTGCGATCACGCTCATTCCCGGTGCGACCGAACATGGCTATCATCCCGAGCGGGTGACAGAGACACTGAGCGCCGGTGAACAGCGGATCATCAACCGCAATGTTTCCTACGCCTATTCCGATTGGACCGCTTCGCTTGATGAATTGCAGGCGCTCTGCCCGAACCTGGAGCGGGTGACGCTCATCGTCAGCTGGTTTGGTGACGATCTGCGGGTAGGGGTGTGTACCGTGCAACCCGGAGTGGAAGTGCCTACACGCAGCAATGAATCAAGCCCCTGGCGGGTGAGTGGCGTGGAGCGCGGCGGTGCCTATCTTGTATCGCGCAGCAATGGCGCTGCCGCCTATGGCGGAACACCAAGCGATGCAAGCGTTGTCGCCGCAATACGCGACCTGAAGGCGCGTGGGCTGAAAGTGTTTTTGCATCCCTTCATTCTGATGGATGTGCCGGCGGGAAACGGAAAAACTGATCCATATGGCGCTGGCGAGCAGGCGACCTATCCCTGGCGCGGGCGCATAACCTGTCATCCGGCAGCAGGGATTGCGGGCAGCACGGACAAGAGCGCTGACGCCCGCGCACAGGTGGAGGCATTTTTGGGAAGTGCGGCACCCGGCGACTTCAACACCAACGGGACGGAGGTGAACTACTCCGGGGCTGAAAAGAGCTATCGCAGGATGATGCTGCATTACGCGAAACTGGCGGCAGTGGCTGGAGGTGTGGAAGGTTTCCTGATCGGATCGGAACTGCGTGGGCTGACGCGTATTCGCGATGCGGCAAATGCCTTTCCTTTCGTGGAGGGGCTGGTGCGGCTGGCGGGCGATGTGAGAGCGGTTCTGGGGTCCGGAACCGCGGTGACCTATGCCGCCGATTGGAGCGAATATTTTGGATATCAGCCTCAGGACGGGTCCGGCGAGGTGTGGTTCAACCTCGATCCGCTCTGGGCCAGCAGCCACATCGATGCGGTCGGCATCGACAATTATATGCCGCTTGCCGATTGGCGGGATGATGACCTGAGCGCGGCCAATCCCGACGGCATGACGGCTGCCGACGATGTGGCAGGACTGCAGGCAGCGATCACGTCGGGTGAGGGGTTTGACTGGTATTATGCCAGTGCCGCCGACCGCGAAAGCCGGTTGCGCAGCGCGATTACCGATGGATTGGCGGGTAAACCGTGGGTCTACCGGTACAAGGATATCGAAGGCTGGTGGTCCAACCGGCACTATAACCGCGTGGGCGGGGTGGAAGCGTCAGCGCCGACGGCATGGACGGCCCGCGCGAAACCGATCTGGTTCATGGAACTCGGCTGCCCGGCGATCGATCGCGGTGCCAACCAGCCGAACGTGTTTGTCGATGCGAAATCATCGGAAAGCGCTTATCCCTATTTTTCGGGCGGTGCACGAAACGACAGCCAGCAACGCCGGTTTCTGGACGCACATCTTGGCTGGTGGACGTCGACGGCGGCACCCGCCGGAATGGTCGATCCGGGTCATGTCTTTCTATGGACATGGGACGCCCGGCCATCACCGGCTTTTCCGGAAAATACAAGCCTCTTTGCCGACGGCGTGAACTGGCACAAGGGCCATTGGCTGAACGGGCGGTTGGGCGCGGGTACGCAGGCGGAAATTATTGCCGCGATCCTCAAGGATCATGGGTTCGCAGATTTCGACGTCAACGGCGTGAGTGGTGACCTGACCGGCTATGTGCAGGGCGATGTGACATCGGCGCGTGAACTGCTGCAGCCGATCATGGAGGCTTTCCAGATTGGCGTTGCTGAGCGCGCGGGTGTGTTGACCTTCTTTTCAAGATCAAAGCGTTCGCTTTCAGCTCAAGTGATCGATGTGGTGGCGGACATCGAAGACGAGCCGCTTTGGCAGGAAAAGCGGGCGCAGGAGAGCGATTTATCAGGACAGGCAATTCTGGACCATTACGACGAGGCGGGAGGCTATGACCGTGCGGTGGCGCGTTCGCGCAAGGTGAGTGCGGCCAGCGACCGGATATTGCGGGTGGCGCTGAATGGCGCGTTGGCCGAACCGACGGCAGCGGCAGCAGCCGAGGAACTGTTGCGCGACCACCGGGTGCAACGGCGCTCGATCAGCTTTCGTCTGCCGCCGACAGCGCTGGAGCTGGAACCGGGCGATACGCTGAACATGGCCGAACTGGACGGTACGTTTCTCGTCTCACGCATTGAGGATGGCGAAAGCCGTGTGGTGGAGGCCGGTGAATATACGCCGTCGCATGCCGTGAGCACCTATGAGGCGGTCTCAAGGCGCATTGAAAGCCAACAGGCTTCGGCGGCGTTCGACCCTGTTATTCACCTGATGGACCTGCCGAAGCTCGGCACCGGCAATGCGGTGGACTTTGCCTGTGCGGCGGCCTTTGTTGCGCCCTGGCGCGCATTGACGCTGCTTTCCAGTGCGACCGATGAAGGCTATGCCGCGCGCGTGACGCTGAGGACGCCGGCGGTGATCGGCGTTTTGAAAACCGCTCTGGAGCCGGGGGTCGCAAGCCGCATCGACCATGCGCAGGCGCTCAATGTGCAAGTGACCTCCGGTGGCTTTTCCGCCGCAGAAGAGGTGCAGGTGCTGAACGGCAAGAACCGGCTGGCGGTGCAATCATCGACGGGGGTTTGGGAAGTCGTAAGCTTTATCAATGCCGAGCAGGTGGAAAGCGGTTCCTGGCGCTTGACCGGATTGATCCGCGGGCAGGGCGGAACCGAGGATGCGATGGTGGCTGGCGCACTGGAGGGCGCGCCCGTCGTGCTGCTGGACGAGGCGGTGAAGTCGCTGGGGCTTGACCAGAGCGAGGCCGGTCTGGCGCTCAACTGGTATGGTGAGGCGGGTGATCAGCAATCCGAACGGATGCCGTTCACAGGCGGGGTGCGGGCGCAAACGCCGCTTGCGCCGGTCCATCTGAAAGCGTTTCGTGAAAGTGGCGGAACCCGGTTTTATTGGGTACGGCGCGGGCGCGAGGACGCCGATAATTGGGCGGCCTACGAAATACCGCTCGACGAGCCGGAAGAGCGCTACCTCGTGGAGGTAATGTCCGGCGGAAACGTGGTGCGCCGCGCAGAAGCGGATGAGCCCGGATTTTTCTATGCAATGGCAGATGAGCTTGCCGATTTCGGCATGGAGCAGAGCGAACTGACGCTGCGCGTGCGCCAGCTTGGCTGGAGCGTGGCCCAAGGGCTCGCCGCCACGAAAACCTTTATTTTGTGAAGAAGGAGACGAAAATGGATGATCTGAAACTGTGGTATCAGTCCCGCACCGTGTGGGGTGCATTGATTGCAATTCTGGCTTCTGTTGCCCAAATGGGTGGTGTTCACGTGGATACTTCGACCCAGGGCGATATTGCCGCAAATCTGGTATCGCTTTCCGGTGCGCTGGGTGGCCTCATCGCGATCTACGGTCGGGTGAAGGCGAACAAGCGCCTCGGCTGATTTTTCGGCCGCGAAAATGCGTTTCCGTTTCAATCCGTCCTCCCATTCATTTGCCATTCAGACTTGAACGGTTATCTTCCGCTCAAGATTGGTAACAGATGTGAGGACGAACCAATGGGAACTCTTTTCGCGGCCGCCCTCCTGAGCGCAGGCGTCGGCCTCTCCGCCGGCAGCGCGAATGGGATTGACGCTAAAATCATGACGGTGGCAGGCGACTGCTCCGGCGCGGCCGCACAGGTTGCCGCCCAGACCGGCGGGCAGGTGCTTTCTGCACAACCTTCCGGCGCGGAATGCGTGATCACGGTTCTGGTGCCGGGCGAAGGTGGCCCGCCCAAGAAGATGACCGTTCGCGTGCCGATGTGATAGCTTCCGGCGAAATTCTGAACTGAGAATCGGGAGAATCAATGCGCATTCTGGTTGTTGAAGACGATGAAAACCTGAACCGGCAGCTTTGCGAAACGCTGCAGGAAGCAGGTTATGTTGTCGACCGTGCCTTCGACGGTGAGGAAGGGCATTTTCTGGGCGATACCGAACCGTATGACGCTATTGTTCTCGATATCGGTTTGCCGGAAATGGACGGGATCACCATTCTGGAAAAATGGCGCGAAGCGGGGCGCAATATGCCGGTGCTCATCCTGACGGCGCGCGACCGCTGGAGCGACAAGGTGGCCGGCATTGACGCCGGTGCCGATGATTATGTGACCAAGCCGTTTCACACCGAAGAGGTGCTGGCGCGCATCCGGGCGCTGATCCGCCGCGCGGCAGGTCATGCCTCGTCGGATATCGTCTGCGGACCGGTTCGGCTCGACACGAAAGCCTCCAAGGCAAGTGTGGATGGTGTGGCGCTGAAACTGACCTCGCACGAGTTCCGCCTGCTGTCCTATCTGATGCATCACATGGGCGAGGTGGTGTCGCGAACCGAGCTGGTCGAGCATATGTATGATCAGGATTTCGACCGTGATTCCAATACAATCGAAGTGTTTGTGGGACGTCTCCGCAAGAAGATCGGTGGCGACCTGATCGAAACCGTCCGCGGCCTCGGCTACCGTATGCAAGCCCCTTGAGATGACAGAAGAACCAACCGAGAAGCGCCGCACGCAATCGCTGACGGGCCGTGTCCTGGTCTTCGGGACCGTCTGGGCGGTGTTGGCGCTTCTGGTGATCGGGATTGTGATCTCCACGATTTACCGGCGTGATGTCGAAAAGGGCTTTCGCGAACTGCTGCGCGCGCAGCTTTTCAATGTGGTCAACTCCATTTCGGTATCGCCGGACGGGGTTTTGATCGGGACCCCGCAAATGGGCGACTTGCGCTTCTCGCAGCCGAATTCCGGCTGGTATTGGGTGGCCCAGCCTGTTGGTGAATTTGGAGCACGGGCGCTGTCGTCGTCGTCGCTGGCCGAAAGGGCGCTTCCGCCCATGCCGGAAAGCCAGGTGCCCTTTTCCACCGCCTATGAGCGTTCCTACGAAATGGTGGACGGTGCCGGCAACGATGTGCAGGTACTGGAACTGGAAGTGGTTCTTGACGATCAGGGCCATATCGTGCGCTTTCGCGTGGCCGGCAATCGCGATGTCGTGGCCGAATCCGTCAATGCTTTCCTGCAGAAACTGACACTCGCACTTTTCATATTTGGTATCGGCAGCATCGGCTTCAATGCGATTGCGATTTTGCTGGGCCTGAAACCGCTGGACAAGGCGCGCGATGCGCTGGAAAAGATCCGCGGCGGCGAAGCCGAACGCCTGGAAGGCAATTTCCCCCGTGAAATCGAACCGCTGGCCAATGAAGTGAACGCCATGATCGACAACAATCGCCGTGTCGTGGAGCGTGCGCGCATGCAGGTCGGTAATCTGGCGCATTCGCTCAAGACACCGATTGCTGTTTTGCTGAACGAAGCCCGCGTGATGGACAAAGGCCATGGTGCGCTGGTGGCGGCACAGGCCGAAGCCATGCAAAACCAGGTTCAGGCCTATTTGAACCGCGCCCGCATTGCAGCCGAACGCGGAACCGTGCTGGCGCGCACCGAGCCCGAGCCTGTTCTGGAACGGCTGGTGCGGGTGATGCGCAAGCTGAACCGGGAAATCGCGTTTGAACTCGATATAGCCGATGCAGGCATTGTTCTGGCTGTGGAAGCGCAGGATCTGGAAGAAATCATGGGCAACCTCTTGGAAAATGCTGCCCGCTTTGCCCGGTCTGGCGTTTGGGTGAGCGTGAACGCTGTTGCAGCACCACAGGACGAGAAGAAAGGCCGGAACAATTGGGTGCGCATTACAGTTGAGGATGACGGACCGGGGCTGACAGCCGAGCAGATGAAGGAAGCCATGAAACGCGGTCGCAGGCTGGATGAAAGCAAACCGGGATCGGGACTTGGACTGTCCATTGTCAAAGAGGTGGCAAGCGAATACGAAGGCCGTTTCCGGCTTGCAAATTCGCACCGCGGCGGGCTGGCAGCAGAGCTTGTTTTGCCGGCAGTGATGATTGAGCGACGGTGAGTTAACGCAACTGTTTGTTGCCGCTCGATTGCGGGAGCGGTAGTCTATTAACGCGAATTGGACAAAATTACGCCACAAGCGCATTGGAAATATGCGCGAAGAAGGCAGGAACGGCATGAATATATCGAAATCGATTTTTCTTTTGGGACTTTCCATCACCTTGGCTGGTTGCTCCACGAGCAGTGGTGGCGGTTCAATCGCGCCGCTTGCTTTTTCATCCAGCGGATCAAGCACCTATCTGAAAGCACTGCATGGCGGCATCGTCTCGCGGGTCAATGGTGTTCAGCTTGACCGCACCGATTCGAGACTGGCGCTCGAAGCCGAGTATAGGGCGCTTGAAGCCGCACCTGGCGGACAGGCTGTGGAATGGCAGGGTGGTGACGGTGTGGCTGGCAAGGTGGTGGCCGCTGCTCCCTATCAGGTCGGTTCGCAGAATTGCCGCCAATACACCCATACGCTGACCTTGGGCATGCGCTCTGAAGTCGCCCGCGGCGCCGCCTGCCGCAACGGTGACGGGACCTGGACACCGCTGACCTGACCGTTTCAGCTTCAAGCAAGCATTGACCGATTAAACTTGTCCATTAGCGGATATCGCGGAGGATGAGTGCCGAATGGCAAAAATTCAGGAGGCTTTGGCCCACTATCAGGCTGAGCGGTTTGATGCTGCTCTCAAGCTTGCCAAGGCCGCATTGATGCAGACCCGCGCGCAGGAGCGAGCGCCGGTTCTTTTGTTGCTGTCCAACATCCATCTGAAGCTGGGCAACAAGCGCGCGGCAGCCGACAGCTTTGTCGCCGCAGCCAGAATGATGCCGGAAAAGCGCGCCGCTTTCTTCAAATTTGCCGTTGGTCTTTACCGCGATGAAAATGATTATGGCGCGATCGCGGATATCGCTGCGGAGGCTGCAGCGGCGCTGCCCGATCCCGATTTTCTCTTTGAACTGGCCAGTGCCTGCAAAGAGGCCGGCCGGCTGATTGAGGTCAAAGAGTTCATTACTGGTCTGGACTTTTCGCAGTCGCCGCATTTCATGATGCTGAACGCATTTGGCGCGGCGCTGGGTGAGGCGGGGAAATTCAGCACATTCCTTGAAGATGCCTGCCAGAAAAAGCCCGACGATGGTATCCTTCTGAGCCTGCGGTTTGCGGTCGCTGCCAGCATTTGTGATTTTCCGTCGGTGAAGGCACTTGACCGGCTGGTGGCTGATCCGACCACGCCCCTTGCTATGACGCTCCTGGAAAATGAATTGGCCTACCGCCGCTTGTTGCGAAACAGCGATGAAGCGCATCAGACCCTGCCGAGCTATGACGAGCGCGCACTGCAGTTGGCCGGCGGTGCGGTACCGGCACAACGGCGTGCTTTCTCGCCACCGGGGACGAAAATCAAGATCGGCTATCTCTCCAACGATTTTCACCAGCATGTGACCATGCGGCTCTTTGAAGAAGTGATGGCGCTGCACGACCGCGACCGGTTCGAGATCGTGATTTTCTGTTACACCGATGAGGACAGACGCGACTATCAGCGCGCCTGGCCGGAGATTTTGCGGCAAAGCGTGGTGCAGGTGGGATCGTTGTCCGATCAGCAGGCTGCGGACGCTATTGATGCTGCCGGGGTGGATATTCTTGTTGACCTGAAAGGTTATACGCAGGGCGCAAGGCTTGGCATCGTGCGTCGCTGCAGGGTGCCGGTGAAGGCGACCTATCTTGGATTTCCCGGACCTGTGCGCGGTGCCGACCTCGATTATGCGATCACCGACCGGATCGTCACACCTGAAAGCAGCAGGCCGTATTATGAAGAAAAATTCTGTCGGCTGCCGGAAAGCTATCAGTCGAACGGGAGCAAAAACCGGGCGCGTCCACAGCCGTTGAGCCGCTCCGAACTGGGGCTGCCGGAAAACAAGATCATTCTGGGCTCGTTCAACACGCCCACGAAAATCTCGCCCGAGGTCCTGCGCCTGTGGGCAGCGATCCTGAAACGGATTCCTGATGCGGTTTTGAACCTGTTGTGCAGCGATGCGACGGCGCGGCAGAACATTGCCGCGGCGCTTGCAGAAGAGGGTGTGGATCCGGCCCAACTGCTGTTTTTTGCGGGTGAACCTTATTTGCGTTTTCTGGCAAGAATTGCCGCGGTCGACATCGCGCTCGACACGTTTCCCTATAATGGCCACACGACCACATCCGATATCCTGTGGATGGGAACGCCGGTGGTGGCGATGAAAGGCACGCATTTTGCCGGGCGGGTCTCCGAAAGCCTTCTGGCAGCCATCGGCGCACCTGAACTGGTGGCCACGGATGCAGACGGCTATTGCGATCTGGCGGTCAGGCTTGCCAGCGACGCAGCGATGCGCGAGACGGTGCGCAACCGTCTTGCATCAAACAGGCGTCTTTGGCCGCTCTTTGATACCGAGCGCTTCACCCGCCATCTTGAGCTTGGCTATGAAGCGATGGCGACACGCGCAAGACAAGGGCTTGCGCCAGATCATCTCGATATTGAAGCACTTCGTGCAAGGACTGATTCACTGTCGATCTGATAGTAGATCTGGGGACGCGTCAAATTGACGTGAGCGGGGAGTTAGCAGTTGGCTTGAGCCGGCGCTTCAGGTATGGGGCAGGCATGATTTTGTGGATAGCAATCGCCGTAGTGACGGCACTGGTGGCAGTGGTTCTGGTTTTGCCGTTGAGGCGGGCTTCAAAGCCTGTTTCAGACGGATTTGCTTATGACGCGGAGGTCTACAAGGACCAGCTTGCGGAGTTGGAGCGCGACCAGAAGGACGGACTGATTTCATCGGAACAGGCCGAATATGCGCGCGGCGAAATCGGTCGGCGTCTTCTGTCTGCCTCGGCAAAGATGAAGGCAGACGTGAGCGAAAGCGCCAAACCGGCACGCACAAACCATATCCTTCTCGTTGCTGTCGTGCTGATGGTGCCGGTGATCTGTCTGAGCCTCTATCTGAGAGAGGGCGCGCCGAACCTGCCGGACCAACCGCTGGAGGCGCGGCTCGCCAATCCGGGTGATAATATTGCCCTTCTGGTGGTAAAGATGGAGCGTCATCTTGCCGAAAACCCGGATGATGGACAGGGATGGCAGATCCTTGCGCCGGTTTACGCACGCCTCGAACGCTACGATGACGCCGTCAATGCCTATCGCAACGCGGTGCGTTTGCTGCCGCCCGATGCCGAGCGTTATGGCGGTCTGGGCGAAACGCTGATTGCGCAGGCTGGCGGACAGGTGACCAAAGACGCGCAAGCGGCATTTGCCAAGTCTCTGGAACTGCAGCCCAACAATCCGCGCGCCGAATTCTATCTGGCACTGGCAAAGGCCCAAAGTGGAAATACGCAGGAAGCGCGTGCCGACTATGATGCCCTGCTGAAGAAATCGCCCGCCGACGCACCCTGGGTGCCGCTGGTGAAGCGTGCCATTGCCGAGCTCGATGGCATGCAGAAAAATCCCGAAGCGCCAGGCAATCCGGATGCTGCCGATGTTGAAGCTGCACAAAACCTGAGCGCACAGGATCGCCAGGAAATGATCAAATCCATGGTGGCGAGCCTCGACGAACGGCTGAAAGAAAATCCCGATAATTTCGAAGGGTGGACACGGCTGATCCGTTCTTATGTTGTGTTGAAGGATGAAGCGAAGGCAAAAGACGCGCTGAAACGGGCGCTGGCGCAGTTTCCACCTGACAAAGATCAAGGCAAGGCTCTCATTGCTCAGGCAAAGGAGCTTGGTCTGACGATTGAGGGAGAAAACCCATGAGCCGCAAACAGAAACGATTGGCAATCATTGCCGGCGGCGTGAGCTTCATTGTGGCAGCCGTACTTCTGGTGATGTTTGCCTTCAGCCAGTCGGTGGCCTATTTTTACGTGCCGGCCGATTTACAGAAGACCGAGCTTGCGCCAGGCACACGCATTCGCCTGGGCGGTCTGGTGAAGGTCGGCTCCTGGGTGCGCGGCGCGGGAACGACATCGACTTTCGACGTGACCGACACGCTGGCAACGGTCCCCGTGACCTATACCGGCATTTTGCCTGACCTGTTCCGCGAGGGACAGGGCGTGGTGGCAGAAGGCACCTTTGGGCCGGACGGCAAGGTGTTCGTGGCTGATACCGTGCTGGCAAAGCACGATGAAACCTATATGCCGAAGGATGTTGCGGACCGCTTGAAGGAGCAGGGCGTGGAGCTTGGCGGTGAGGAGGTCATCAAGTGATTATCGAATTCGGACACTACCTCCTCATTCTGTCGCTGGCCGTTTCGCTGGTCATGGCGATCGTACCGATGATCGGTGCCTGGCGGCGCGACGCATCGCTGATGCTGGTTGGTCACAATTCGGCCCTGCTGCTCTTCGTGCTGGCGACCTGTTCTTTCGCAGTTCTGGTTCAGGCGCATATGGCGTCTGATTTTTCGGTGAAGAACGTGTGGGAAAATTCCCACTCGCTGGTGCCGACGCTTTTCAAATTTTCAGGCGTCTGGGGTAATCATGAAGGCTCCATGATGCTCTGGCTGTTCATTCTGGTCCTCTTTACCGCACTTGTGGCGATCTTCGGCGGGAACCTGCCGGAGACGCTGAAAGCCAACGTGATTGGCGTGCAGGGCTGGATTTCCAGTGCTTTCATTCTGTTCATTGTCCTCACCTCCAATCCGTTTACGCGCCTCGACCCGGCGCCGGTGGAGGGGCGTGACCTGAACCCTGTCTTGCAGGATATCGGACTGGCGATCCATCCGCCGCTTCTCTATCTCGGCTATGTCGGCTTTTCGGTCTGTTTTTCCTTTGCCGTTGCCGCCCTTCTGGAAGGCCGTATTGATGCTGCATGGGCACGCTGGGTTCGCCCCTGGACGCTTGCCGCCTGGACATTTCTGACGGCAGGCATCGCCATGGGCTCATACTGGGCCTATTACGAACTGGGCTGGGGCGGCTGGTGGTTCTGGGACCCCGTGGAAAATGCCTCCTTCATGCCCTGGCTTGCCGGTACGGCGCTTCTGCACTCCGCTTTGGTGATGGAAAAGCGCGAGGCCTTGAAGATCTGGACGATTCTGCTTGCGATTTTGACATTTTCGCTTTCGCTGCTCGGCACATTCCTGGTGCGCTCCGGTGTTTTGACATCGGTGCATGCCTTTGCGTCCGACCCGACACGCGGCGTGTTCATCCTGGCAATCCTTGTTCTCTTTGTCGGCGGTGCGCTGACACTCTTTGGCCTGCGCGTGCAACGGCTGGGAGCCGGGGGCATTTTTGCGCCGATCTCGCGTGAGGGTGCGCTGGTTTTGAACAACCTCATTCTCACCGTTTCAACCGCAACGGTGCTGACCGGAACGCTTTACCCGACCGTTCTCGAAGCGCTGACGGGCTCGAAAATTTCCGTGGGTGCGCCGTTCTTCAATCTGACCTTCGGGCTCTTGATGGTGCCGCTTTTGCTGGCAGTGCCCTTCGGACCGTTACTGGCCTGGAAACGCGGCGATCTGCTGGGGGCGGCACAAAGGCTGATGGCTGCTGCAGCTGGCGGACTGGTTGTCGCGGCAATCGTCTACTATGCCAATAATGGCGGCCCGATACTCTCGCTTCTCGGTATGGCCATCGGGTTCTATCTCATGCTTGGTGCATTGACGGACCTTTGGATGCGCGGTGGCTTTGGGCGGGTGAAAACCAACATCGCGTTCCGCCGCCTGATTGGCCTGCCGCGCTCAGCGTTCGGAACAGCGCTTGCACATTTTGGCCTTGGCGTGACGGTGCTGGGAATTGTCGCCGTGAGTGTCTATGCCACCGAAACAGTCTTGGAAATGAAGCCGGGCGATACGGCGGATGCCGGCCCGTTCACCGTGCACTTCGACAAGATTGAGGAGCGCCGCGGCCCCAATTTCACGGAAGAAAACGGTGTCTTCAGCGTCAAACGCGCCGGTGCGGATGTGGGCCAGGTGGCTTCGGCAAAACGCATTTACACCGTGCGCAAGATGCCGACCACAGAGGCGGGGATCAGAACCTTCGGCGTACATCAACTTTATGTCTCGCTCGGCGATCTCACCGATGCGGGCGGTGTCGTGGTGCGCGTGTGGTGGAAGCCGTACATTCTCTGCATCTGGCTCGGTGCGCTCATCATGATGGTTGGCGGCTTTGTTTCGCTGTCGGATCGCCGCTTGCGTATCGGCGCACCGTCGCGCCGTTCCTCGGCAAAACCCGCGTTGGAGGCGGCGGAATGATCAAACGGCTCATTCTGATCGTTGCACTTCTGTGCAGCGCGTTTCCGGCGTTTGCGGTCAATCCCGACGAAATGCTGGCCGACCCGGCGCTGGAAGCCAGGGCGCGGGAAATTTCAACCCATCTGCGCTGCCTGGTTTGCCAGAATCAGTCGATTGACGATTCCAATGCTGAACTGGCCAAGGACCTTCGAGTGCTGGTGCGTGACCGCATTGAGAAAGGCGAAACCAACGAACAGGTGATCGACTACATCGTCTCACGTTACGGCGAGTTCGTTCTGCTCAAGCCGCGTTTCGAGATGCAGACACTGCTTCTGTGGGGCATGCCGGCGTTTCTTGCGCTGGTCGGGCTTGTCGGCATCGTCGTCTTTTCCATCAAGCGTCGAAAATCGCCTTCCGGAAAGCCATTGAGCGAGGCCGAAAAGGCAGCCTTGGAGCAGATTTTGAAAAACTGAACCGAGGCACCTTTTTCGCTGCAGTTCCAATTATTTCGAACATTACGTAATTTTCATAAACTCTACACCTTGCGGTAAGGTGATATTCTTTATTCCTCACTCCATCGAACGTGCCTTTCCCCCTCGGCACAAGAGAAAGTGAGAAGAGGAAAAATATGTCCATGAACATTCAACGCCGCATTTCCTACAAGACAGTTTTGAAGTCCACCGCAGTCGCGGGTCTCGCGGCGGTTCTGCTCTCAACCGGTGTGCCGGAACACGTCCGCCAGTCTTATGCGGACGCGGTCAAGCTCGATGCACCCAAGGTCGCAAGCTTCGCCGATGTTGTCGAAGCCGTTTCGCCCGCAGTTGTTTCGGTTCGCGTTGAATCGCGCATCCAGCCTGCTGCTGACAATGGCTTTTCGTTCAATTTCGGCGGGCCGGGCTTCGACAATCTCCCCGACGACCATCCGCTGAAGCGTTTTTTCCGTGAATTCGGTGGCCCCTTCGGCGAGCAGGGCCCCAAGGGTAAGCCCGCTCCGCGTGGCGAAGGCCGTCTGCGTCCGACCGCTCAGGGCTCCGGCTTCTTCATTTCTGAAGACGGCTACCTGGTGACCAACAACCACGTGGTGGATGACGGTGCTGCCTTTACCGTTGTCTTGAACGACGGCACCGAACTGAAAGCTGATCTCGTTGGCCGCGACAGCCGCACTGACCTGGCCGTGCTGAAGGTCAATGCTGACCGCAAATTCACCTATGTGTCCTGGGCTGATGACAGCAAGGTTCGCGTGGGCGACTGGGTGGTTGCCGTTGGTAACCCGTTTGGCCTCGGCGGCACGGTAACGGCCGGTATCGTTTCGGCCCGCGGTCGTGACATCGGTTCTGGTCCTTATGACGACTACATTCAGGTGGACGCAGCCGTGAACCACGGTAACTCCGGCGGCCCGACCTTTGACCTGAACGGTCAGGTTGTCGGTATCAACACGGCCATCTTCTCCCCGTCAGGCGGCAACGTTGGTATTGCCTTTGCAATTCCTGCCTCGACCGCCAAGGACGTTGTCAACGACCTGATCAAGGACGGCAAAATCGAACGCGGCTGGCTCGGTGTTCAGATTCAGCCGGTGACGAAGGACATCGCTGAATCGCTTGGTCTCTCGGAAGCTGCAGGTGCACTGGTTGTCGAGCCTCAGGAAGGTTCGCCAGGCGCTGCAGCCGGCATCAAGTCCGGCGACGTTGTAACTGCGGTCAATGGCGAAAAGGTTGAGGATGCACGTGACCTCGCCCGCAAGATCGGTGCAATCGCACCGGGCACCAAGACTGAACTCAGCATCTGGCGTGATGGCAAGGCTGAAACGCTGGACCTGAAGGTTGGCACACTGCCGCAGGAAAAGCAGGCATCTATTGATGACCAGCAGCCGGGTGCACAGGACCAGATGGACCAGACTGCGCTCGACAATCTCGGCATTACCGTTGCGCCGTCCGAAGATGGTAATGGTGTGACGATCGTCTCGGTCGATCCTGACTCCGACGCTGCCGATATCGGTCTGCAGGAAGGCCAGAAGATCGTTGCGGTCAACAACAACGATGTGAAGTCTGCCGCCGACATCATGAAGCAGATGAAGGAAGCCGACAGCAAGGGCCGCACCAAGGCGCTGTTCCAGATCGAAACCCAGCAGGGAACACGCTTCGTTCCGCTTCCTGTCAAGGTTGGCTGAACAAAGGCCTGAATGAAACGGGGGCGTCGGATGAAAACATCCGGCGCCCTTTTCACAAACGCCCGCCTTCCGCAAATGCGTCTGACCGTTTGAAATCCCGCCAAAGGTTGTATGATGATACATATGAAGATTCTGGTTATTGAGGATGACCTTGAGGCTGCCGCCTACCTGGCAAAGGCGTTCAAGGAAGCGGGTATTGTTGTGGACCACGCCAGCGATGGCGAGAGTGGTCTCTTCATGGCAAGCGAAAACAATTACGATGTGCTGGTCGTCGATCGCATGTTGCCGCGGCGCGATGGCCTTTCGGTCATTTCCGAGCTGCGCAAGAAAAACGTCAATACGCCGGTGCTGATACTGTCGGCGCTGGGGCAGGTGGATGACCGGGTGAAGGGCCTGCGCGCCGGCGGCGACGACTACCTGCCGAAACCCTACGCCTTTTCTGAGCTTTTGGCGCGTGTGGAAGTGCTTGGCCGACGCACCGGCGCACCCGAACAGGAAATGTCTTACCGGGTTGGAGACCTGGAGCTTGACCGGCTCTCCCACGAGGTCAAACGATCCGGCCAGCCTATCCTTCTGCAGCCGCGGGAATACCGTCTGCTGGAATATCTGATGAAGAATGCCGGCCAGGTGGTGACCCGCACCATGCTCCTGGAAAACGTCTGGGACTACCATTTTGATCCGCAGACCAATGTGATCGACGTTCACGTCTCACGTCTGCGCTCCAAGATCGAAAAAGGCTTTGAAACACCGCTTCTGAAAACCGTCCGCGGTGCCGGTTACATGATCAAGGACGAAGGCTGATCATGAGCCATCTTCGCGTTCTCCTGAAGAACACGGCCGTTCGTCTCTCTGCGCTCTACATCCTGCTTTTTGCGCTCTGTGCGGCTGTGCTGGTGTTTTATGTCGGCGGTTTGTTTGAGAGCTTCCTGCGCGATCAGGCACGCTCGGCAGTAATGCAGGAATCCAGCGATGTTGAAGGAATCTACGCCAAACGTGGCATGGAAGGACTGCTGGCGACGCTGGAGCAGCGGTCACGTCAGCCGGGTACGAATATTTATATCATCGCAAGCCCACAAGGCGACATTCTTGCCGGTAATGTGCTCTCGATACAGAAAGGGATATTGGACCAGACCGGCTGGATCGATACGCCTTTCAAGTATCAGCGCTTTACCGAAGAGCGAACCGAAGACATGCATTACGCTTTAGCGCGCGCAATCGTCCTCCCCAACGGCTTGCATGTGCTGGTGGGAACCGACCTTGGCGATCCGCGCAGACTCGGTGCATTGATCCGCCAGGCGCTGCTTCTGGCTCTCGGGGTCATGGGCATCGGCGCGGTAGTGATCTGGTTCGGTGTCGGGCGCAACGCACTCAAGCGAATATCGCGCATGTCTGAGGCGAGTGGCCGCATCCTGGCTGGGGATCTTTCCCAGCGTTTGCCCGTCGTCGGGTCCGGCGACGATTTTGACAAGCTTTCGGGATCGCTCAACACCATGCTGGCGCGGATTGAGAAGCTGAATGAGGGTCTCAAGCAGGTTTCGGACAATATCGCCCATGACCTGAAAACACCGCTGACGCGACTGAGAAACAAGGCCAGCGATGCGCTGACCAAGGTTGAAAAACCGGCAGAAGCCCGCGAAGCGCTGGAGGGCATTATCGGCGAGGCCGACCAGCTGATCCGCACATTCAATGCGCTCTTGATGATTTCGCGCGTGGAAGCGGGTTCAGCGGCTGCTGAAATCGCCGAAGTGAACCTCTCGGCCATCGTTGCCGATGGTGCCGAGCTTTATGAACTCGTTGCCGAGGAGGCGGGTCTGGAACTGAGCGCGGATATCGCGCCGGACCTGCGCATTGACGGCAACCGGGAACTCGTTGGGCAGGCGCTTTTTAATCTGATCGACAATGCCATCAAATACACATCCGGAGAAGGCACGCGCGTTTGGGTAACGCTTTCGCGACAGGATGACATGGCAGTTTTGAGCGTGAGCGATGACGGCAATGGTATTCCCGAAGACAAATATGAGGATGCCGTGCGCCGCTTCGTACGGCTGGATGAAAGCCGTTCCAAGCCGGGAACGGGGCTTGGCCTTTCCATGGTG
Source organism: Rhizobium sp. L1K21 (assembly GCF_024055895.1). Lineage (GTDB taxonomy): Bacteria > Pseudomonadota > Alphaproteobacteria > Rhizobiales > Rhizobiaceae > Ensifer_A. Next base: position 2,210,814 of record NZ_JAMXLE010000001.1, on the reverse strand, counting down.
AGCGCGGTTGCCGAATTGCACGGCGGCAGGTTGGAGCTTTCAGCCAGCAATACTGAAGGCAGTGAAAGGCGCGGATTGAAGGCATCGTTGATTCTTCCGCTTGCGAAGGTCTAATCACTGCTCCATTCTGCTCAAGGCAGAAGGAGGAGTCGTGCCGGACAACGAAAAGACAATCGCAACTTTCCTCACGGAAAATCCGCTTCATCCGCTCAACAAGACTGAGGCGCGCGCGGCCCTTTCCGTTATCAGGGATGTCGCCAAAGCAGAGCCTGCGCTGGGTGAATTTGCGGCAAGCGAAACGCCCTTGCGGGATTTTGCTGTGGCTGCTCTCTCCCTTTCCCCTTTTTTGAAGGATACGGTCCAGGTCACGCCAGCGCTGTTGGAAAAGGCTCTGTTTCAGCCGCTTGATAGCCAGCTGGATAGTCTCATTGACACAGCAAGGAACGCGTGGCGCGCTGACCCGAATTCAAGCGAAAGCCCCGAAGCGCAGGTGATGAACCGGCTGCGGCAGATCAAGCGTGAGACGGCTTTCCTGATTGCCTTTGCTGACCTGGCGCGGCTTTTCGATGCTTCTGCGACCACGGCATGGCTGAGCCGGCTGGCAGAAGCCTGTATCGCCGCCGCAGTCGATTTTCTGCTGCATTCTCTTGCTCAGGACGGCAAGGTGCGGTTGAAGGATGAAAATAATCCTGCACTCGGCTCCGGGCTGATTGTGCTTGGAATGGGAAAGCTGGGGGCCGGAGAGCTCAACTATTCCTCCGATATCGACCTCGTGATTTTCTACGAGCCCGAAGCCGGGCTTTGCGACGACATTTATGATTTGCCGGAACTCTTGGCCCGCATGGCGCGTCGACTGTTGCGCATTTTACAGGAGCGCACGGCCTACGGTTACGTGTTTCGAACAGACCTTCGCCTTCGCCCGGACCCGGGATCGACGCCGCTTGCCATACCGGTTGAAGCAGCACTGATCTATTATGAAAGCCGCGGCCAGAACTGGGAGCGGGCCGCCTATATCAAGGCAAAACCCGTTGCCGGTGATATCGAGGCCGGACAAGCCTTCCTCAAGGAACTCACCCCTTTTATCTTCCGCAAATATCTGGATTATGCGGCAATTGCCGATATTCACTCGATCAAACGGCAGATCCATGCCCATAAGGGGTTCGGCGAGATCGCGGTGAAGGGCCACAATGTCAAGCTCGGCCGCGGCGGCATCCGCGAAATCGAGTTCTTCGCACAAACGCAGCAATTGATTGCCGCCGGCCGCCTGCCTGATCTGCGCGTGCGGCGCACCGAAGATGCGCTTTACGCACTGACGTCCGCCAACTGGATCGACAAGCAGGCGGCTGACGAGCTTTGCCGCTGCTATTGGTTCCTGCGCGATATCGAACACCGCATTCAGATGGTGCATGACGAACAGACGCATATTCTGCCCAAGCAGGAGAGTGAGCTGAAGCGCATTGCCTTCATGGCCGGTTTTGACAGCGTAGCTGCGTTTTCCGCCGCCTTGGAGAAGGTGTTGCGCACTGTGGAGCGGCGCTATGCGCAACTCTTCGAAAACGAAGGCACGCTGGCTTCCAAAACCGGCAATCTGGTCTTCACCGGCCAGCGGGATGACCCCGGCACCCTTGAGACGCTTGCATCCATGGGGTTCGAACGTCCACAGGATGTCGCCCGCGTGGTGCGCACTTGGCACTCGGGACGCTACCGTGCAACACAATCGGCAGAAGCACGCGAGCGACTGACGGAACTCACGCCGCAGCTGATGGAGGTCTTTGGCCAGTCCAAACGCGCCGATGAAGCCATCATGCGTTTCGATGAATTCCTGAAAGGCTTACCCGCAGGCATTCAGCTGTTTTCGCTTCTGGGCAACAATCCCTCGCTTTTGTCTCTGTTGGTCCTGATCATGTCGTCTGCGCCGCGACTGGCAGCCACCATTTCCGGGCGTCCGCATGTGTTCGACGGCATGCTTGATCCCGCCCTGATGCAGGAGATGCCGACGAGAGCCTATTTGTCGGAGCGGCTTGAAAACTTCTTATCAGCGAGCCGGTTTTACGAGGAAACACTCGACAGGTTGCGCATCTTCGCCGCCGAGCAGCGCTTCCTCATCGGTATTCGTCTTCTCACGGAAGCCATCGACGCCGACGATGCCGCGCGCGCCTTTTCCGATCTCGCCGATCTGGTGATCGAGGCTGCGCTGACAGCGGTGAAGAGCGAAATCCAATCCGCGCATGGCGCATTTCCGGGCGGCGAAATTGTCGTACTCGGAATGGGTAAACTCGGAAGCCGTGAGTTAACCGCGGGCTCCGATGTGGACCTCATTCTGCTTTACGATCACGACAGCGGTGCGCTGGAAAGTGATGGGGAAAAGCCGCTTGATGCGACGCGCTATTTTACCCGCATCACGCAGCGGCTCATTGCTGCCCTCTCTGCCCCCACGGCAGAAGGGGTGCTCTATGAAGTGGACATGCGGCTCAGACCATCCGGCAATCAGGGGCCGGTGGCGACACGCATCAACGCATTCGAAAAGTATCAGAAGGAGGAGGCCTGGACCTGGGAGCATATGGCACTGACGCGCGCGCGCATTATCTGTGGCGATGCCGGTTTGGGTGAAAGGGCTGAAACCGTGATCGGCCAAGTGCTGTCGAGCGAACGGGATAAAGGCAAGATTGCCGCTGACGTTTTCGAGATGCGGACACTGATCGACAAGGAAAAGCCGGCCGGCAGCATATGGGATCTGAAGCTTATCGCCGGTGGCCTGATCGATATTGAATTCGTTGCGCAATTTCTGCGGCTGACGGCGACAGCAGACGATAGCGAGGTTGAGGGTTTGACCGGCACGTTCGAGGTGCTCGGCAACTATTCCAACACGCTCGACGCAAACGATCTTGAGCCATTGAGAGAGAGTTTCAGTCTTTACTCTCGTCTGTCCCAGGTTACGCGGCTTTGCACGGAGGAACAGTTCGATCCTCAAACAGCGCCTGCCGGACTGGTGGAGATGCTTTGCCGCGCAGGTGAATGCCCGGATATCAAAACACTGGAAAGCGAGATCAAGCGCCGCTCCAAGTCGGTCCGGGCTGTTTTCCGCAAGCTTGTTGGTCCTTAAGCCGACATCAAGAGGCTCTCAGCGCAGACTTTACAAGGAATGCGCAGCGTGATGATGGTGCCTTCGCCTTCATTGGAGAAGATGCGCATCTTGCCATCGTGAAGGCGCACGAGCGAGCGCGATATTGCAAGGCCGAGCCCGGAGCCACCCTGGCTCTTGGCATACTGGCTTTGAACCTGTTCGAAGGGCTGTCCCATTTTCTGCAAGGCGGATCTTGGAATGCCGATACCGGTATCGCGGATCGAGAGCGTAACCGAACCGGCGACCTTGCGGGCGCGCAGCGTGATGTCGCCGCCTTCATTGGTGAATTTCACCGCATTCGACAACAGGTTCAGCATGATCTGTTTCATGGCGCGACGGTCGGCATGCAGCGAGAGGCCGGCACAAACATCCTGGGTGACCTGAATATTCTTCTTGGCGGCCGGAATGGAGATGAAGCGCAAGGTCTCGTCAATGAGCGGCTGCAGATCGATGGTCTCGCATTCGACCTTCACATGGCCTGCCTCGATCTTCGACATGTCGAGAATATCGTTGATGACGTTGAGCAGGTGCTTTCCGCTGTCGTGGATATCCTTGGCATATTCGTTGTATTTTTCCGAGCCCAGCGGCCCGAACATGCGGTTGAGCAACATCTCCGAAAAACCGAGAATGGCGTTGAGCGGGGTTCTCAACTCGTGCGACATGTTGGCCAGGAATTCGGATTTCGCGCGGTTGGCAGCCTCGGCACGTTCTTTTTCTGCCAGGTATTTGGTGTTGGCAACGGAAAGTTCGGCCTTCTGCTTTTCCAGGATGCGGCGGGATGCAGAAAGATCGCCGATGGTCATCATCTGGCGGCGTTCGGATTCGCGCAGGCGCTCCTGATGGCGCTTGAGAAGCGTAATGTCTGTGCCGACGGAGACTAGACCGCCGTCGCGGGTGCGCCGCTCGTTGATCTGCAGCCAGCGCCCGTCTGCAAGCTGAACTTCCGATGTCTGCGAGTGCGGTGAGGATTGATCGGGATCGGCAATGCGCCGCACGATGACGGGACGGGCTGCCGCCGCATTCAGTGAAGAGCGCTCGGTGCCAGGCACCAGAACCTGATCCGGCAGGCCATAGGCTTGCTGGAAGATGCTGTTGCACATGACGAGACGGTCATTCTTGTCCCACAGCACGAAGGCCTCGGACGTTGATTCAATGGCATCCGCGAGGCGTTGGTCGGCCTCGGCATAACGTTCGGCCAGCCGGTGCTGCTCACTGACATCCATGGCAATGCCAATCAGATGGGCGCGACCGGATGTCGTGCGGATGATCTGCGCACGCGCGCGCATCCACACATAATGTCCGTCGGCGTGGCGCATGCGGAAAATCTGGTCGACCTGGTTGGAATTGCCGCGGATGATGGCGCGTGCCAGTGAATAAATGCTGCCGTCGTCGGGGTGCATGAGGCGGGCAGCGTCGTTGAAGGAGAGCACGGAGGCCGAGGAGGGAAGCCCCAGCATCTCATACATGGACCGCGACCAGAACAGCTGCCGCGACGCCAGATTGAAATCCCATAGCCCGCAGCGTCCGCGCGAAAGCGCCGTTTCGACCCGCTGATTTGACTCGATGAAAATCTGATCGGCTTCCTTCGCCCGCCGCGCCTGTACGTAATAGGCGTAGAGGATGACGAAGAGGATCGATGAAATGCCCGCAAACAGCGTGACATTGAGCGATATCTCGCTTCGCCAATGGTCTTCGATGGGCGCAATGGGGGCCGCAGACAGTATGAAGCCTGCATTATCGGCTATGTTGGCGAAGGAAACGAAAAAGGGTGCGCCATCGATCTCCGCGCGGATCACGCCGGCGCGCCTTCCGAAAGCGCGCATGGAGGATGCCTGTGGCGCAACGCTGAGCAAGGTGCGACCGATATAATCTGTGCCGCCGATTGTGCTCGCAAAGATTCGCCCTTCCGGTCCGGCGAACAGCAGGAAAGCGCCATTGGTGAGATTGGATTCGGAAATGAAGCTGCCGAGTCTGGCTTCCAGCGCGCTGCGGTTGAGCGCCTTGAACTGTTCTTCCTGACCATCGAGCGCGGCCGCAGCGGTGATGGATGCCATGGAGACCGAATATTGTGCGGCAGATTCCATGCGCTCGCGCTCGGTGTCGATGCCGACAAGCCGGGAGAGGGCTACAACACCCAGAAAAGCCACGATGAGAATGGGAATGGATTTTTTTAAGGCAGGTTCGGCGCTGTTGAGCGTATCGCTGGCAAAGGAAACCAGTTTGAGTTTGGTTTGTCCCCATTTTTCGGTAAGGTCGTGAACCCTGCCGAACTTCAATTGCAAGCCGTCGCCAGCTGCGCGCCCTCGCTGCGCTTCTGCCATATTGTCACCCTGTATGCCCGCCGTTCAGTGCCGCCGCAGCGCCGAACTGATCCGAGTGAATCAGAGGTGATTCGCCTTGTCCAGTTGTTAAATTTAAGTTTTTCTTAACTGATTCTAATCGTGCGGATTTTTTTGCCGAAGCTACATTTGTTTGCGCTAAATGAAGCGGCCGGCGAGCGCTTATACGCCCCCGGCCTGCAAATCACTAAGACAAGGCCTCGCTCTAAGCCGCCAGCATGCGTTCCACGATATCGCGAACATCTATGGAGAGGCTGTCATTCTGCTCGACCGACAGAAGGGCTGCCCGGGCGTGGGATGCGCGTCCCTGCTCAAGTGAATGCCACGAGCGAAGTGCAGTGAGAAGCCGCGCGGCAAGCTGTGGATTGCGCTTGTCGATGGCAAGAACCTGCTCGGCCAGGAACGTGAAGCCTTCCCCATCCGGGCGGGCAAAGCCTGTCGGGTTGGCAAAGGCGAAGGTGCCTGCAAGCGCACGTACGCGATTGGGGTTTTCCGCATTGAATTGCGGATGCGTCATTAAGGCTTTGACGCGCTCCAGTGTGCCGTGGCCCGGGGCTGAGGCTTGGACGGAAAACCACTTGTCGAGAACGAGCGCATTATCGCTATACCGTGCTAGGAAAGCCCGCAGCGCTTCCTTTGTCTCATCGGAATCGGGAAACTCGTGCGCGAGCACGGTGAGCGCCTGGCTCAGATCCGTCATATTGGTTGCTGTATCGAAGGCAGAAAATGCACGGGCGGGGGAGTCCTCCGCATGGGCGAGATAGAAAAGGGCAGCATTGCGCAGCGCTCGTTTTCCGGCACTTTCCGCATCCGGGCTGAATGCGTCGGGGGTTTTCATCCTATCGAAGAGCTGCGCGAAAACGGTCGCACCTTTGAGAGCAACGGCTTTCAACAATGCGTTGCGGGCGGCATGGATTGCATCGGGGTCTGTGTCCCTTGCAATCTCGCGGGCAATGTCACTTTCGCTCGGCAGCGCCAAAACCTGTGAGCGGAATGCCGGTTCCAGCTTTTCGTCACCGGCCACGGAAACCAGCGTATCAACCAGTGTGTCGCTGAAATCTGCAGCACCGTTTGCCCGAATGGACGCGGTCGCCATGATCAGTTCCGGCAGGGCAAGTTCGGTCACGGCATACCAGCGCGAAAACAGATCATCGTCATGATTGGCAATCAGCGCAAGATCGGCAGGATTCTGGTCAAACTGGATATTCACCGGCGCCGAAAAACCGCGATTGAGCGAGAGAGCCGGGCGCGTCGGCAAGCCGGTGAAGGTCAAGACCTGCTTGCGCTCGCGAAGGTGTATGACGCCTTTGCTGACATCGCCGCCGTCAATGCTTTCCGGCTCGGCCTTCGAGCCATCGGGCAGCAGCAGCGCGAAGGACAGCGGAATGTGCATCGGCACCTTGTTCGGCTGGCCAGGTGTTGCCGGGATCATCTGTTCGAGCGAGAGTGTGAAGACACCTTTGCCGGCGTCGTAATCCGTTGAGACCGAGATCAGCGGCGTGCCGGCCTGATGATACCAAAGCGCAAACTGCGTGAGATCGGCGCCGGACGCATCCTCAAAGCACTTGATGTAATCCTCGATCGTCACCGCCTGACCGTCGTGACGTTCGAAATAGAGATCCATACCCGCCTTGAAAGCCTTCCGCCCCAGAATGACGGAAATCATGCGGGTGACCTCGGCCCCTTTTTCGTAAACGGTCGCCGTATAGAAATTGTTGATTTCCTTGTATGTCGTCGGGCGCACGGGATGGGCCAGCGGGCCGCCATCTTCGGGAAACTGATCGGCCTTCAACCGGCGCACCTCGGCAATGCGCTTGACCGCGCGCGACCGCTGGTCGGCGGAAAATTCGTGATCGCGAAAGACTGTAAGACCTTCCTTGAGGCAGAGCTGAAACCAGTCGCGGCAGGTGATGCGGTTGCCTGTCCAGTTATGGAAATATTCGTGCGCGATGATCGCTTCGATATTCGCGTAATCCACATCCGTCGCGGTTTCGGGATCAGCCAGGACATATTTGTCGTTGAATATGTTCAGCCCCTTGTTCTCCATCGCGCCCATGTTGAAGTCCGACACGGCAACGATCATGAAAATGTCGAGGTCGTATTCGCGGCCAAACACCTCTTCGTCCCACTTCATGGAGCGTTTCAGCGCATCCATGGCATAGGCTGCGCGTGGCTCCTTGCCGTGCTCGACGTAGATTTTGAGTGTCACCTCCCGGCCGGTCATGGTGGTGAATGTATCTTCCACGACGCCAAGATCACCGGCGACAAGCGCAAAGAGATAGGACGGTTTTGGATGCGGATCGAACCAGGAAACAAAATGCTTGTCGCCGCCATAGGGCGCGCCGCCAAGGCAATTGCCGTTCGACAACATGATCGGGCAGGATGTCTTGTCCGCAATGATATGCGTTGTATAGACGCCGAGTGAATCCGGACGGTCATAGGCATAGGTCATGCGCCGGAAGCCTTCGGCCTCGCATTGGGTGCAATAGACCCCGTTGCTTCGATAAAGCCCCATCAATTCGGTGTTGGTGGATGGCGAAAGAAGCGTCTCGACGGTGATCTCGAAAGCGATTTCCGCCGGCAGGTTGCTGATAATGAGCTGCCTGCCGTTTTCCTCATAGTGCTCGCGGGGCATTTCAACGCCATCAAGCAGCAACGATGTCATGTTCAGTTCGTCGCCATCAAGAACAAGGGGTGCATCTGCGCCGGCACCTTCGCGCCTGTGATAAAGCGAACGGGCCGTCAGTTTCGTCTCTTTCGGGTCCAGTTCAAATGTCAGGTCCACCCGCTCGAGTACGAAATCAGTTTCTTTGTAATCCTCAAGGTGGACGGCCTTGCCAGTGTCAGTGCGCATCAGAAGCTTGGTTCCCAGTCAATTTTTACAGTCGCCCGCCGCGTCCTGACGTCGCCCGAAACGCAGCAGAAATGGCGGAAATTTCCAAAGAAAATACCCGCATTCTTGCGATTACATTGACAGCCAATTCTGAATGATTGCTAAAATTTTCGGCGAATTGACCAAATTTATATGGTCTGCATTGCCAATAATCTCGACATCGACGTTGCTGGAATATTTGGAAATTTCATCCTTATACTTGGAAGCATCGAACAGCTCGTCTTGTTGGCCCGCGATGACCAATACACCCTCGTTCATTGACTTCAGTCCGGGGCCAAGAACCCCTTTCGGGTCGAGAGATGAGAGCGTGTTCCAGGTGATATCAGGCGTTGCCGTGTAGCCAAGCGGATCGTTGCGAAGGCTTTCCGGATAGGCAAGTTGTAAGGCGATCTCTTCGCCTCCGATGTGGAGACCTGCCGTGTCGAAGAGTTCGAGGCCAGTGATCCTGCGGCTGAGCGGATGCAACAGAGGGTCTGCGTCTGCCCGGTTCACGGCGGAGTTGAAACCCAGAAATGGTGAGAGCAGGATATAGCGTGCGTCAACCGAAGACTGGTGTGAGGCTGCAAAGCGAATGGCAAGGCTGCCGCCGAAGGAATAGCCAACGATGACAATCGCGTCGCCTGGTTCGGATGTTTGCTTGATCAGGTCCATCAGATCGTCTTCAAGCTGGCCGGGATAGTCCACGGCACCGCGTCTGGCCGGAGAAGCGCCATGCCCGCGCATGTCGGGAACAATCACGTCACCAAGGCCGGTATAGGCAATGGATGTGGCCAGCCGATGGAGGGCCATGCCGTGCCATCCGATATCATGAAGCAGGTATATTTTGCGGCTTTCTTTCGACGCGGCGTGATAAAGACGGTAAGGAAGCAAGGCCGAATCCCGTGCCGTGAAATTGTGGACCCGCGGCATGCCGGACAAATCGGCTTTGGTAAGAATGGAATAGTCCATTCGACTGGTTTCGCTTGGCGAGAAGCGCTCTTGTGGACCTTGAGAAATGATGAGGCCATAGATCACGGCAATCAGCAAAACCGGTATGGCGATCACTGCCGCTATTAACTTGCCAAGCATGAGACGCAGTCTTTCATTTCGAGTCACGCAGCATATATCACGTTGTTATGATATAGAGTTTTTTCGCGAAAGCGACCCCGAAACATCTTGCAGGCGCATCATCTCGTCCTATTGTTAGGGGCAGCGCCGTCTCAGCGGCAAAAGGGAGAGGATTGCACAATGAACGTTTCCATCAAGAAGTTTGGACTTGGCGCTTCGGTCCTTCGCAAGGAAGACCAGTCGCTCTTGATCGGGAAAGGCCAGTTCACCGATGACAGGACGCTTCCCGGCCAGCTCTTCGGTTATGTTGTGCGCTCCCCTTATGCGCACGCCGAGTTTGAAATCCTGTCAACAGAAGATGCAAAGTCTGCACCCGGCGTGAAATTGGTTCTCACCGCCGCTGACCTTGCCGATCTTGGCCCTGTGAAATGCAAGATTCCTGTTACCCAGCCGGACGGCACGACGCAGGAAATGCGCCATACACCCGTCTTGAGCCAGGGGAGAGCCCGCTATGCCGGCGATGCGGTGGCCTTTGTTGTTGCTGAAACGCAGGACCAGGCCGAAGATGCCGCCGAACTGATCGAAATCGATTGGGATGTGAAGGATGCCATCGTCGATCCGAACGCCGCGCTTGAGCCCGACGCTCCGCAGGTCTGGCCCGAACTTGGCAGCAACCGCGCCTATCTTTTTCAAAAGGGCGACCGGTCCGGCGTGGATGCCGCCCTTTTGAAGGCCGATAAGGTCATTGAGCTTTCGGTGGTCAACAACCGGCTGATCGCGAACTTTCTTGAGCCCCGTTCCGCCATTGCCGACTGGAATGGCGATGAACAGCACTGGACGCTCTATTGCGGCTCTCAGGGTGTTCATAGCCTCCGCAATTCGCTGGCGGCGGATGTGTTTGGCGTGTCCCCTGACCAGATCCGTGTGGTGACGGGCGACGTTGGTGGCGGGTTTGGAACCAAGGCCATCAATTATCGCGAATATCCGCTGGTGATGGAAGCGTCACGTCGACTTAACGCGCCGGTAAAGTGGCTTTCCAGCCGTATGGAGCATTTTGCTGCCGATGCGGCAGGTCGCGATTCGGTCGCGCATCTGAAGGCCGCAGTGTCCAGCGATGGCAGGGTTGAAGCGCTGAAAATCAAGGTGCTCGCCAATATGGGTGCTTATCTCTCCCAGTTTGGCCCGATGATTCCCACCATGACAGGGTTGATGCGGACCGGCGTCTATGACATCCAGACAACGGATTTCGAGATTGAAGCCGTTTATACCCATTGCACGCCGACCGATGCCTATCGCGGTGCCGGTCGACCTGAGGCGGCATATTTCATCGAGCGTCTGATGGACGCCATCGCCTACGAACTCGGCATGTCGCCCGTGGACGTTCGGCGCAAGAATTTCATTCGCCCCGAACAGATGCCATATCAGACTCCCGGAGGCCCGCTCTACGACAACGGCGAATTTGACGGTCATCTGCAAGAGGCAATGAAAAATGCCGATTGGGACGGATTTGAACAACGTGCAGCCGAGGCCAAGACCCGTGGCCGCATCCGTGGCATCGGGCTTTCGACCTATGTCGAGATTTGCGCATTTCCAGGCTCTGAAGCCGCCCACCTGCAATTGAACCAGGACGGCACCGTGACGCTTTTCATCGGCACGCAGACCAACGGGCAGGGGCATGCAACCGCCTATAGCCAGTTTGTCGCTGAAAAGCTCGGCATTCCCTTTGATCAGATCATCGTGCGCCAGGGTGATACGAATGAGCTCGCCAAAGGCGGCGGTACGGGCGGCTCGCGCTCCATCCCGCTCGGTGGTGTCTCCGTCATCGCGGCCAGCGAAAATCTTGCCGACAAGATCAAGGACATGGCCGCTGACGAACTGGAAGCCGCAGCTGCCGATATCGAGCTTGTCGATGGTGTGGCACGCGTTGCCGGCACCGACCGTCAGGTCAGTTTTGCCGATATTGCAAAGGCCGCCCCTTCACCGGAAGCCGTGCTGGCCGTTGCCGATATCAAACAGGAACAGGCGACGTTCCCGAACGGCACGCATGTGGTGGAAGTGGAAATCGACCCGGAGACCGGCACGACCGAGATCGTCAATTATCAGATCGTCGACGATTTCGGCGTAACCGTGAACCCCGTCCTGCTTCTGGGACAGGTGCACGGTGGAGCAGCTCAAGGTATCGGTCAGGCCCTGCAGGAAGGCACGACCTATTCGGCTGATGGTCAACTCCTGAGCGCCAGTTTCATGGACTACACCATGCCGCGGGCTGATACGATGCCGAACTTCAAGTTCGATACCCGTCATGTCGCCTCAACGCACAATGCGCTCGGCATAAAGGGCGCGGGCGAAGCAGCCACCATCGGATCGACGCCTGCCGTGATGAATGCCGTGATCAATGCACTGCATCGCGAATATGGGATCAAGGCCTTGGACATGCCCGCCACACCGCAAAAGATTTGGCGGGCCATTCAGGACGCAGCTTAAGGGGCTCAGTTGTGGCGGCTGGCCAATGCCAGCCGCTACTTCTTTGCGATGATTTCCAGCGCCGCGCGTTCGTCTTCAGTCTTCTGAACGATCACACCATACCAGCCGAGCCCGTCATAATCTTCGTAACCAAGCGTCTTGGCGAAAGCGACTATGGACCCGTTGCCGTCATAATAACTGCCGCTTGGCGCATTTTGCGGATTTTTGAGTGCAAAACTGCGATACATCAGCTCCTTGCGGCTGCTGGCGATCACCGTCCCGTTCTGGTCGAGCAGCATCACCGTGGTTCGGCTTGCAACTTCCGGCGGGAGATTTGCTTCCTTCTCGACAATGGCCTGGCCCTGATCCTGCCAGTCGAAATAGACACCAAGAGCGCCCAGGAGTTCGCCTTTCGGCTGCCCTCCGCGACGCACGCCGGTGGCGTAGACGAGCACGTCGCGTTTTTCGTGATGTTCGCTCTGGCGAACCTTGTCCACGCAATAATCATCGCCTGTGGGTGTTTCAAAGGCTGCGCGCACCCAATCTTCCGATGCCAGATTACGGCCTGCCAATGGGCGACGGTAGTTGGGATTTGCGCTCGCAACCACCTTACCTTCACGGTCGACCATCACCAGATCGAGATAGACGGTATAAAACTTGTTGATTTCGCCAAGTCGCGAGGCCGCGTAGTCGAACGTTGCTTTTTCAGGGTTTTGCAGCGCCTGCCACAGCGAGGGATCAGTCGCCCACCAGCGAACGTCGGCAGTCCGCTCAAATAGATTGCGTACGATAAGCTGAACCAGCGTCAGGCTGAGGTCGATCAGGCGGATACCCTCCATCTGATGAACCAGCTTTTCGGAAATGTCGCGGCTCATGCCGACCCGGCTCATGACGTTTTTCTGGAAGACTGCCGCGATTTCCTCGGAGCTTTCCGAGAGTCTGCGCACCTCGCCGGCGACAACCGCAAAACCGCGCCCAGCTTCGCCCGCCCGTGCAGCCTCAATCAAGGCATTTGTCGCAAGAAGCCTGATCTGGCGCACAATGTGCGAGTTGTCGGTCGCAAATCTGCTGAGGGCTGAACCAATCGTGTCCGTCAATGCCCGCATACTACGCGGTGTTGCTGGGATTTCGTCAGAGGTTGATTGTATGCGTTCTTTGGGGGTGCTCAAGGTGTTTGCCTAAAAAATGTGCAGTATTGAATTATTTCAACTATCGCTATTTTTATGTTCTTTGGTTAAAGTTTGCTTAATGTTTGCAGAATCTTGAATGAAAATTCGTGCTGATACTTTTCGGCCAAGAAAAGAGGTGATTGGTGCGAATTTATACTTGCCGAGCAAAGGCTGTCTGGCGCTATCGCTCGCCGCTGAGATGCGCTATGGAGATTGAAACCTCCAATTTCTGCGTGAATCGCAAATAGGACAATGGCTGTTTCCCAAGAAGAAAACCCGTTGCGCGGCATCGTGCTGAAACTTGCCTCTGTCACATGTTTCATGTGCATGCAAACGGCGATCAAGCTGGCGGGACCTGGAATAGCCACGGGCCAGATAACCTTCTACCGTTCGGCATTCGCGATTTTTCCGATTGTTGTTTATCTGATGTTTCGCGGCCAGCTCGCCACCGCATTGAAGACAAGCCGCCCATTTGGGCATTTTTTTCGCGGCCTTGTCGGTGTCGTGTCCATGTCACTGGGATTTTATGGGCTTTTGAACCTGCCGCTGCATGATGCCGTGGCGCTTGGCTATGCCATGCCGCTTTTCGCGGTTCTATTTGCGGCCGTGTTTCTGGGGGAGACGGTGCGCCTTTATCGATTGACCGCAGTTGTTGCGGGTTTTGTCGGCGTGCTTGTCATTTCATGGTCGAAATTCAGCGTATTGAAGGGCGACCTGACAGAAAGCGCACAGGCGCTCGGCGTCCTCGCAATCATACTTTCCGCAGCGCTGGGCGCGACCGCCATGATCCTGGTGCGCAAACTGGTTGCCACGGAAAAGTCGGCAACGATCGTGTTGTATTTTTCAATCACGGCATCCGTGCTTTCCGCCGCATCGTTGCCTTTCGGCTGGGCTGACCTGTCGAGCGGTTCCTTGGTGTCGCTTGGCATTGCAGGCATTTGTGGCGGGGTCGCGCAAATTCTCCTCACGGAAAGTTACCGGCATGCCGATATTTCGACGATTGCGCCCTTCGAATATGTTTCGATCCTCTACAGCCTGATCATTTCCTACATGCTGTTTGCTGAGGTTCCCGAGCCGTTGATGTTGCTGGGGACGGCCATTGTTGTGGCCGCGGGCATATTTATCATCTATCGCGAGCGGAAATTGGGCTTGGAGCGCGCATCCATGCGAAAACACGTCACCCCGCAGGGATGACGTGTCATAAACTGAAAATCATGTCAGTTTGGCGTCTTAAAGCGGCAGAACGGAAATATCGTTCTTGCCAGCACGGCGCATTTCGGCAACGCGGCGATAGTCCTGCGAGGCCGACACTGCGGTTTTCACAGCTGCATACGTATCAACAATGGCAGAAAACGGGCGTTTTACATGCGGTTTCATCTTGGTTTCCCCTCTTAGCGTTGAATGAAATCTGCAAAGGCAGGCGCGTGACGCCGCGTGCAGGCACCACTGATGGTGCGCCGTGCAACATTGCTGAGGCTGTTGGGGGTTACGCGATGCCGCACGATGCCATCGGCATAAAGGATATCGCGGTTTGAAAAGTTCGTTCTGAGTTCCTGTATCATAGCCTTGGTTCCTGATTCGATTCCTCCCAAGACGTGATTTGATATTGCAGTGCAGCATTGCTTTTGCAAGGCGCGAGCGAGAAAGGCAGCTATGCACCTTTCGCATAGCTGTTTACATAAATTGTTCATCTTGGGGCTAATCAGCGTTTGAGTGCTGCTTCGAAGCTCAAGAGATCGCTCCAGGCCAGGCGTTTGCTGGCCGGCGCAAGGATCAGGTCCTGGGGATGCAGCATGGGAAGCGCGGGAATGTCCTGGCCGTTGACCGACAGGTTTTGCCAGGTTCCCCGGACGGAATGGACGGTTGCGCCGTTCCCGAGGAAAAACCGAACACTGATATTGCCCATCAACATGATGATACGCGCTTGGCTGAGCATTATGAGCCGCTCGGCAAAGGGGCGGCAGATTTCCATCTCAGCCTGTGTCGGCGGACGGTCGCCGGGCGGACGCCAGGGTATGCAGTGCGCCAGCGTCACATCCTGCATCCCGATATTGATGGCGGCAAGCATACGCTCAAGGAGCTCGCCATAGCGACCGGCAAATGCCGAGCCTTCCCGGTCATCATCGGAGGAGGGCATCGGTCCCAAAATAAGGATACCGGTATCGGCCGCCGTTTTGGGAAAGACCGGATTGCGGGCGCTATTTTTCAGATTGCAGGCCTCGAAACCGGCAACAGCCTCATACAAACCAGCGAGGTCTTCTGCTGCAGCGGCAGCAGCCCGTGCCGCAGCCACGGCTTCATCGTCGGGCACGGGCAGGGGAGCAGAAGGCCGCATGGCCGGTGCTGAAGGCACCTGTCTCTGCGCACGGGTGGTTTCTCGCACATCCTTGCGCCCCGATTGCCGCTGCGCTTTCTGCACTTCAAATTCGGCAATGCTGTCGACGGCCTCTTCCTCCAGCAGATAATCAACCCCCGCATCGGCATAAAAATGCAGAAGGGCTGCGAGTTCCTGTGCTGAAAGGTCCTGAACGTCCATCATGTTTCTACTATAGGCGTCTCGCCGGCTGGAGGAAACTCTTTCCCGCCACTCTTCCAGTCGAATTCACGCTGCCCATGCGGTGGCATCGTCGCGCTCCCCAATCAGCGCAAGACCATGCGCAATGGAAAGGAGCTCGCCACCGCTTTCAATTCGCGAAGCATCGAACCGGTCGGTAAAGATGCGGCGCACAGCCGGCACAAAGGACGTCCCGCCGGTCAAGAACACCTTGTCGATGTCGCTGGCCGCCAGCCCGGCATTGTCGACAGCCTCGTCCAAGGCGTTGGCCATCTGTGCAAGATCATCTTCGATCCAGCTTTCAAAATCGGCGCGCCGGACGACCTTCCTGCTGTCGGCACCCAGTGGTGCAAAGTAAAACTCTGTCTCGTCGGCCCCCGAAAGCGCCATCTTCGTTTTCGCGACCGCCTGATAGAGCGGATAGCCTTCGTCATCCTCAATCAGCTCGACAAAGCGCTCCAGCTTTTCCGGCTCGACGGCAAAGCGCACGATATCCTGCAGGTCTGCAAAGTCTCTGGTGGTCTTGAAGATGGACAACTGGTTCCAGCGGGCAAAATTGGCGTAGTAGTTTGAGGGTATGTCGAGCAGTTTGCCGAAGCTCTTGAAATGGCTGCCCTTGCCGATGAGCGGACTGACCACATGATCAACGATGCGATAGTCGAACATGTCGCCGGCAACACCAACGCCGGAATGGCCGATGGGCGTTGCGTGAAGTTTACCGGCAATCCGCTCGAACCGGATGATGGAATAGTCCGATGTGCCGCCGCCGAAATCCGCCACCAGCACATTGGCATCCTGCGTGAGCGTTTCGGCAAAATAGAAAGAGGCCGCGACAGGCTCCAGAACAAACTGAACCTCCGGAAAGCCGAAACGTGAAAGTGCCGCATTATAGCGTTCCAGCGCCAGACCTTCATTGGCGTTGATACCGGCAAAGCGCACCGGACGCCCGGCAACAATACGTGTCACATTGCTTGGCCATTCGTCGCCCGCATAGACCATCAACTGACGCAGAAATGCTTCCATCAGGTCTTCAAATGCCATGCGTCGACCAAAAACGGCGGTATTCTGAAAAAGCGGGCTTGCTGCAAAGGTCTTGATCGACTGCAGAAAGCGGCTTTCGCCGGGATTATCGATAAAGGTGCGGATAGCCGCTGCCCCGGCATCCACCTTCAACGCTGCAGCGCCGAGGTCCTTGTCCTTCATGAAAGACAGACACGTGCGCATTGTGTCGGTACGTCCGCCCGAACTCACGAAGTTCAGCGATTTGGTGCCATTGCCGGATTTTATGGAGAGCACGGTGTTGGTCGTGCCGAAATCGAAGCCGAGGGAGGTCATGGTCAATACCTGGTAAATTGCTCGCCGCGATGGGACACGCGCTGAAATGATAAATGAGAAGGGCGGGCCTCATCGCACAACGGGCCCGGAAAAGCAATTGCCGGGTTTGATCCCGGCAATCGAAAACAACATCTGCTGCGCGAGATGAAATTACTTCAGTCTGCGGCTCAGCCACATGGCGATCAGCCCTGCGATGGCAACGATCGCTCCATAGGTAACCCAAGGGCTGTTATCGATCATGAAGCTTTGCGCCGGGTAGGGGAAATAGCCGCTCCCTTGCCCCGTCCAGATCGCGCCTATGACAACGGCCAGAAGTCCGCCCCAGAACAGAACCCGCCTGATCATATGTGTGGTCTCCTAGATTGACTTGGAAGCACCGCCGTCGCAGCGGATCATGGCACCGGTGATGTAGCTTGCCGGTTCAGAGCACAGGAAGGCAGCCGTGGCTGCAAATTCCTGCACGTCGCCCAGGCGGCCCGCCGGAATGGTGCGGACTGATTCAGCACGTACGGCCTCGAGCGACTTTCCGCTTTTTTGCGCATTCGCCGTGTCGAGTTCAAGAATGCGGTCCGTCAGAATGCGTCCGGGCAGCAAGAGGTTGGATGTCACGCCAAATTGCGCAACCTCGGCAGACAATGTCTTCGACCATCCGGCAAGTGAAGCGCGCAGCGTGTTGGACAGCGCAAGATTGGGGATCGGCTCGATCACGCCGGACGAGGCGCAGGTGAGAATGCGTCCCCAGCCGCGCTCTTTCATCTCCGGCAGGAGCAGATTGGTCAGCGAAATCACGCTCACGACCATGGATTGGAAATATTGTGCCAGCTTTTCCGGCGACATCATGTCGGTTGTGCCGGGTGTGGGGCCGCCCGTATTGTTGACGAGAATGTCGACGCCGCCGAGTATCTCTTTCGCCTTGGCGGCCATCATTTCGGCAAAGCCCGGATCATTGAGATCGGCCACCACGAAATCGGCCCGGCCACCGCTTTCCGCATTGATGGCATCGCAATTGGCGGCAAGCTTGTCTTCGGATCGCCCGCACAAAAGCACGTCCACGCCTTCGCGTGCGAGAGCCACTGCTATGCCATGCCCCAATCCGCGCGATGCTGCAAGCACCAGTGCGCGCTTCCTTCCAATGCCGAGATCCATGACTGCCTTTCTCTGCTAAAACGATTGTCGACCACCGTTTTAGTGCATGGGCGCATCCCTTATCAAGGTCGGTTGCCGGTTTAAGCACCCGTTATCTTTTCATAATGTCGTTTGCCAAAGGCGTGACAGCGAGCGCCTATCCTCCAAACCTTGCAGTTCGATACGCCTAGAAGTGATAGGAAACACCGAAATTGACGGCGTTCGTCAGCAAATTGGTTTTCATGCGAGCGCCGCTGTCGATTTTCACATCAACGCGGGAATAACTGCCCTTGTACTCGGTGAAAACCGACCAGTTCTTGTTGATCCGATAGTCGATACCGGCCTGCCATTGCAGGGCCACGCCGCCAAGCTGATAATCAAAGGTGTTTGCCGTGCCACGCGTGACCTCCACATGCGGAACGTTGATGCCGATACCGGCACCAAGATAAGGCGTCCATGGGCGGTTCTCCTCGGCAAAGCGGTAGAGCAGGTTCGCCGTCAGCAGGTTCAGGCCATCGGTGAATTCGAAATGCGACCAGCCGGCTTTGGCAAGCGTTGCGCCATCGGCATAAACCTTGTTGTGCGTGTAATCGATAGAGAGACCGAGATTCGGTTGATTGAGCTCTTCCATCCACCAGATGCCGCGCACACCCCAATAGGGCGGCGCCGAGAAGGATTTGCCGAGCCAGCGTGCAGTGAAATCAGCCTGGTCGCTGACCTGCACATTCGAATGTGGTGCGGTCTGATAGCCGCTATAGGCAGAAAACTGCATTTCTGCAGAAGCCGCACCCGCCAAACCAAGGCTCAGGAGGCATGTCAGCGCAAGCGTTGCAGTGGAACTTCTCATTGTTAAATCGCTCTGTGTCTGAAGGTTTTTTGCCTCGTTGGCAGGCACTATGGTCAATTTGTATCTGACAAGCCATCAACAGCGGACACTGTCGATGGCGAGGTGGATTTCAATTTTTACGCTTAGCGAAGCAAATTCCGCGAAACAGTTGAATCGTATCGCTTCGAAACCAAAATGCAAAACTGGATCGGCAAATTTAAGGCGCTTTTCACTGTCGGTGTGGCAATTTGGCCCACTTTTCGCGTTTTGTTTGACGTTCACGTAAACGTAATATAATTCTGCGTTATAAATTCGCAAAATCGATATCAAATAGCGGAACCCGGCTCGACACCGGGCACCACATTTGCCAAACAGGCTGGAAGGCAGGAGAGCCCTTCAAGGTTGGGACACGGAGAGACTGAATGAGCGAAGAAATGGAACTTCCCGAACGCGAAAGCATGGAATTCGACGTTGTTATCGTTGGCGCTGGTCCGGCCGGTTTATCTGCCGCGATCCGTCTGAAACAAGTCAATCCCGAACTGACGGTGGTTGTTCTGGAAAAGGGCGCGGAAGTGGGCGCGCACATCCTTTCTGGCGCTGTTGTCGATCCGATCGGCGTTGATGCCCTGCTGACCGACTGGCGCGATGATCCCGACCATCCGTTCAAGACCGAGGTGACCGACGACCAGTTCCTGATGCTGGGTCCGGCAGGCTCTGTTCGCCTGCCCAATGTCCTCATGCCGCCGCTCATGAACAATCATGGCAATTACATTGTATCGCTCGGCAATGTGTGCCGCTGGCTCGCCGCCAAGGCAGAAGAGCTTGGGGTCGAGATCTATCCCGGATTTGCTGCTGCCGAAGTGCTCTATAATGAAGAGGGCGCAGTCTACGGCGTGGCGACCGGCGACATGGGTGTCGAACGCGACGGCACGCCCGGTCCCAACTATGCCCGCGGCATGGAACTGCACGGCAAATACGTTCTGATCGGCGAAGGTGTGCGTGGTTCGCTTGCCAAGCAGCTGATTGCCAGGTTCCAGCTTAGCGAGGGCCGCGATCCGCAGAAATTCGGCATCGGCATCAAGGAGCTCTGGGAAGTCAAACCCGAAAAGCACAAGCCCGGCCTTGTTCAGCACTCGTTCGGCTGGCCGCTGAATTCCACCACAGGCGGGGGCTCCTTCCTCTATCATCTGGAAGACAATCTCGTCGCTGTCGGTTTCGTGGTTCACCTCAACTACAAGAACCCGTATCTCTTCCCGTTTGAAGAGTTCCAGCGGTTCAAGACCCATTCGGCCATTCGCGACACGTTCGAAGGCGGCAAGCGTATTTCTTACGGCGCACGTGCGATTACCGAAGGTGGCTGGCAGTCCGTGCCGAAGCTTTCCTTCCCCGGCGGCGCTCTGATCGGCTGTTCGGCGGGCTTTGTGAACGTGCCGCGCATCAAGGGCAGCCACAATGCCGTGATTTCGGGCATGCTGGCAGCCGACAAGATCGCCGCAGCCATTGCCGCAGGTCGTGCCAATGATGAGCCCATCGAAATCGAAAACGAATGGCGCGCAACATCGATCGGCAAGGACTTGAAGCGCGTGCGCAACGTCAAGCCGCTCTGGTCCAGGTTCGGCACCTATATCGGCATCGGCCTCGGTGGCCTCGATATGTGGACGAACCAGCTCTTCGGCATCTCGCTTTTCGGCACACTGCATCATGGAAAGACAGATGCAGCCTCGCTGGAGCCAGCCGAAAAGCACAAGCCGATTGACTATCCGAAGCCCGATGGCGTGTTGACCTTCGACCGTCTGTCGTCCGTCTTCCTGTCGAACACCAACCACGAAGAAGACCAGCCCTGCCACCTGCAGGTCAAGGATCCGGCGCTGCAGAAGGCGTCCGAGCTGGAAATCTATGCCGGCCCCTCATCGCGCTACTGTCCTGCCGGCGTCTACGAATGGGTGGAGAAAGACGGCGAGAAGCAATTTGTCATCAACGCCCAAAACTGCGTCCACTGCAAAACCTGTGACATCAAGGACCCGAACCAGAACATCAACTGGGTGCCGCCACAAGGAGGCGAAGGTCCGGTTTATCCGAACATGTAATGTTTGGATGAAACGGGGCCGCACGGACCTCCGTGAGGAAATGTGGCGAAGGTCCGGTCTATCCGAACATGTAATGTTTGGATGAAACGGGGCCGCACGGACCTCCGTGAGGAAATGTGGCGAAGGTCCGGTTTATCCGAACAAGTCATGTTTGGGTAAAACGGGGCCGCACGGACCTCCGTCAGAAAATGCGGCGAAGGTCCGGTTTATCCGAACAAGTCATGTTTGGATGAAACGGGGCGCAGAGGCTCTTTAGTTTAAGACAAGGCGGGTGGTTTGCCCGCCTTTCTTTTTGCCCGTTGATGTCAAAAAGCCGAGGATTCAACCCCAATATAGGCTTTGCAGCAGTTTCAACTTTGCGGTAAGGCTCGGCTTAAGGTGTCGAGACTGCAGGGGCAAATGTGGCTTGACGTGATTAAAAAAGGTCAGTATCACTGACCTATAATCAAAAAAGAGGTTGCGCCATGTTGGCCGAGACGGAAACACTCAAATTCGCAATACATCCCAACACTGCGCCGGTTTCGGCAGCAGATCGTGCAAAACTGTTTGAGGATCTTGGATTTGGCCGGATCTTCACCGACCATATGGCGGTGGTGCAGTGGACCGAGGGCAAGGGCTGGCATTCGCCTGAAATCAAGGCGCGCGGCCCCTTTGCAATCGACCCGGCGGCAAGTGTTCTCCATTACGCGCAGGAAATTTTCGAAGGTCTGAAGGCCTACCGCGCTGCCGATGGGCGCGCTGTGCTCTTCCGTCCTGACCAGAATGCCAAGCGCTTCAACCGCTCTGCCAAGCGTCTTGCGATGCCTGAAGTGCCGGAAGCGCTTTTCCTGGAAGCTGTCGAGCAGCTCGTGCGCATTGATGCGGCATGGTTGCCGGAAGGTGATGCGAGCCTTTATCTGCGCCCCTTCATGTTCGCCACCGAGGCGTTCCTGGGTGTTCGCCCGGCCAAGAGTTACATTTTCTGTGTCATCGCCTCGCCAGTCGGTCCCTACTTCAAGGGTGGCGCGAAGCCGGTTTCCATCTGGGTTTCTGAAAACTACACGCGCGCTGCTCCCGGCGGAACGGGTGCTGCAAAATGCGGCGGAAACTACGCCGCAAGCCTGCAGGCACAGGCCGAAGCCTATGAACATGGCTGCGATCAGGTGGTCTTCCTCGATGCCCGCGGCGAGCAGCATATCGAAGAGCTGGGCGGTATGAACGTGTTTTTCGTTAGGGATGACGGCACGCTGGTCACCCCGCCGTTGAATGGCAACATTCTGGAAGGCATCACCCGGGCATCGGTTATCGAGCTTGCCAAAGAGAGCGGCCACGCGGTTGAAGAGCGCTTCTACTCCTTCTCCGAATGGAAGGCCGATGTCGAAAGTGGCAAGGTAACAGAAGTGTTCGCCTGTGGGACCGCAGCCGTCATCGCTGCCATCGGCACGGTGAAGTTCAACGGTGGCGAATTCTCCATCAACGGCGGCGAAACGGGCGCTCTGACGGAAGAACTCCGCAACAAGCTCGTTGGCATCCAGCGCGGCAAGACCAACGATGAGCGCGGCTGGGTCCGCAGCATCGAAGGCATCTGATCGCGCTGTTATTCAAAACCGCGGGGAGGGAGCATGCAGATCGCAATCCGTCCCGCGGGGCGTGAACATTTCAAAGACATTCAAAATGTGGAACTTGCCGCTTTCGAGACCTTGAGAGCGGCAGGTGCCGTTTTTGGCTCGCCCATGGCAAGCAGCGATGCGGAACTTGAACGCTGCTTCAATGACGGCTTTCTGCTGGGTGCTTTCACGCATGCCGAAAGACTGATTGGATATGCAAGCGCCTATATAGTGGAAAACGAAATCTATGTCGCAGAGCTGGATGTGCATCCGGATTTCCAGCGCCAGGGTATCGGTCGGCGCTTGATGATGGCACTTTTGAGCGAAGCGGCAACACGCGGTTTTGTATCCGCAACCCTCACCACAGACCGGCTGGCGCCTTTCAATATGCCTTTTTACGCGGCGCTGGGTTTTAAAGTCGTCGAGCCGGCTGTTTGCCCGGCATACCTTTTAGCCATCCTCAACCGTCAGATCGCAGCAGGACTGGACCCTGCGCGTCGGGTGGCGATGCGGTTCATTCTTTAGCTATGCCCCCAAAAACAAAACGCCTAGCTCCAGTAAGGCCAGGCGTTTGTTTTTCCTGTGAATTTTTCTCGATCAGCCGCCGAAGAGGGAGGCAAGCGAGGTCGGACGCTTGTTCATCTGCTCGACCACGATAATCTCTTTCACAAGGCCCTTTTTGTAATAGTCGAGGAACTTGTAATAGTCCTTGAAGGCGATGCAGCCAGCGGAATCGCCGGGGCGTTTGCGCAGATAGGTATGGGCCAGAATGCCGTTTCGGCCATGCATTTTCGACCAGTCCGTCGGTGTCATCCGCAGTGCGGGAACACCATGGAAAGGCTTTTCGCGCATCGAAAGCTTGTAGCGGTTCGGCGGTGTGGGGCCGCGACCCTTCACTTTGATATATTTCGGGTTGTCGCGCATGTTGCCGAGGCCGGAATGGGCTTCCATAATCGTTCCGTCGGGCAGGTAAACCTTCTGCGCGGTAATGTCATAGATGGCAACGCCGCGGCTGAGTTTCGGGCCGACCTTGGCTTCGGGAAGTACCTCATCCATGCCCGCATCCGGCGCGGCATAGGCAAGCTGGGTGGAAGGCGCTTTCTGTGCCTTCACCCGCGGACGCGACGCAGGCAGGGGAATTTCCAGATCGGGATCGTTCAAAACCGCTTCAAAAGGATTGGTCTTCGGCTCTGCCAATGCCAGTTGCTGCGCCACCTCGTTTTGCGACTTGACCGGAATGCTGCCTGTAATCTGCGGTTCAGGAATGGAGGCTGTTTCGACAGGCGCCAGAAGTCTGGAATTGGTCGTGTCTTCGGCCTTGGCAATATTGACCGGCGGCTCGACGGCAGGCTGGGTGACCAGCGCCATTTCAAAGTTCTTCAAGAGCGGGTTCTTGCCCACGGCAGCGTCAGCGGCTGAGGCAAACCGTGCGCTGACGCTCTCATGAACCGGTAGATTGAGACGATCGAATTTCTTGCCCTTGAAGGTGCGGGCCGAGGCCATCTCAGCATTGATCTTCGGTGAACTGATCATGAGCGCCGAAAGGCCGCCATGGCGCGCATCATTGGTGCGCGTGCTCACCGATGTTGCCGATAGTGTCGCCACGGCCAGCAGAGCGGTGGTCACCGTTCCGGCAGCGATGAACATGGCGGCTTTGGCCAGTCGGGAGGAGAGAAGAGGGCGTTTCGATCCGCCGGCTGAGCGGCCGATTACGCCTGAGCACGTCTGATACGCATACGCCATAAAAACGCTTTCCACACTTACGCAACACGGGGTCGGCGAAGCAGCTGAAACACAGGCGCTCGCCGAGAACACTCGCGATGCAGGTTAATAGTTCCCAAACATCGCTTATGAATTAATTATGACCGCTTATGGTAACCAAAGTGTTTATAATGTGCCATTCAGCAGAAAAATCGCCGAAAACACTCAGTTTCTTGCAGAAAATCAAACCCGGCGAGAGAAAATGCCGGTTGATAGCAGAACGCCAGCGCCTGTAACGAAGGCGGCTGCATACGTCATCAGGCCGGGTTGTTCACCCAGTACAAGTGCGCCTCCGAAGGCTGCCGCCACCGGGGTAATGGCAGTGTAGGCTGCCGCCTGTGTCCCACCCAGAATGGCCACCCCGGTTCCATAAAGAAGCGTTGTACCGAGACCGGATAGAATTCCCTGCGCGATCATCTGTGGCACAATCTGACCGATGGTCGCCTCCATGTAGTGGAGACCCAGGAATGGAATGAGCGCGACGTTGAATATCGTTGACCAGATGCAGATCAGGGCTGCACCCTCAATGGCGTTGAGGCCCGAATTGCGGAAGCTGTGCGTATAAATCGCCCAAAGAATGCCGCAGAAGGGCAGAACGACAAAGCCCTGCCACCCGATACCGTTGTTTTCCAGCATGCTTTCAGCAAGCAACATCAGGCCGCCAAGCAGAATGGCTGCCATGCCAAGACGCCGGCTGAGATCGGGGCGCTCACCCATGAACAGAATACCGATCATCGCCACCGAAAAAGGCATGAGCCCTGGCAGCAACACGCCGGCTGCAGAGGCTGGCGTAAATTTCACACCATAGGCCACGATCTGGAAAAATGGCGCACCCGAGCCCAAAACAATCAGCAGGATTGTCCACTTCGATACGCCCTTTGGCAAAAGCCCGGTTTTTAACCAGACCGGCGCGAGCACAAGTGCGGGAATGCCATAGCGCAACAGGCTGAGATCAAGCGGCTTCAGGGGTGTCGCAGTGGCATAGCGCGTGGAAACAAGCCACGTCGCCCAGATGAACACGACCGACAGCGATGCCGCAACGCCGGCAGCTTTTCTGGACGCGCTCATTTCCGTTTCGCCTGATGGAATTGCCATGTGCCGGTTCCACAAAATTCGCTGTTGAAATCTGCAGAGATATTAGGGGCAAAAGGCGTGGCGTGTCCTTGCTTTTTATAGCATGATGTGAGCCTCTTATGGTAGATTTCATAAGTTCAGAGAACAAAATTGGTGGATTATGCTAAAACTAGATAAGTATGATCACGCCATCCTTCGTGAACTGCAGAAGAATGCCCGCGCGACCAATGTCGAGATAGCCGAAGCCGTCAATCTTTCCCCGTCGCCCTGTTTGCGGCGTATCCGGATCATGGAGAAAGCGGGTATCATCCGCGGCTACGGTGTGAATATAGACCGCACCGCCATTGGGCTTGAACTGACGGTTTTCGTCGAGTTCAAGGTCGAGCGGCATAATCGCGAGAGTGCACAAAGGCTCCAGGATGCGCTGGAAGAACTGCCTGAAGTGGTTTCCTGCTTCATGATTTCCGGCGACACCGATTTTCTAGCCGAGGTCGTCGTGGAAAATCTCGCAGCCTATGAAGCACTGTTGACGGAGAAGCTTCTGTCCCTTCCATCTGTGATCGACATTCGTTCCAACTTTGCCGTCAGGACGGTCAAAACCGGTGGGGCGATCAAGCTGCCAAAGCTGGAAGGTCGATAAGGCTAAAGCCCGGTCCCAGGCAGAAAGATAAGGGCTGTTGCATATACGGCATAGTCTCGGCTTTAAGGATGAATTAACCATAAATGTAATAATGACGAACGACGAAATTCTTTAACTGGGGTCATAAGCATGCCGATTTCGCGCCGAGGTCTTCTTATTGGTGCTACCGCACTTCTTGCCGGTTGCAGCTCGGAATATTCCGATCAGCTGAAAAACTATGCGGCCAAGCCGGACGAAAAGTTCCCGATGAAGAAGATGGAGCTTTCGAAGATCAAGAAAGAGTTCCGTCGCACCGAAGTCGCCTACGAGACCAACCATAAGCCGGGTACCGTCATCGTCGATACGCCGGCACGCCGTCTTTATTATGTGCTCGGCGATGGCAAGGCCATCCGCTATGCCGTCAGTGTTGGCAAGGAAGGCAAGCAGCTTCGCGGCAATGCCTATGTGGGCCGCAAGGCTGAATGGCCGAACTGGACACCAACGGCGAACATGATCCGCAACGACCCGCGCAACCGCAAATATGCTGGTGGTGTTCCAGGTGGCCTGAACAATCCGCTCGGTGCCCGCGCGCTCTATCTCTATCGTGGCGGTTCCGATCTCAACTTCCGCATCCACGGCACCAACCAGCCCGAATCCATCGGCTATGCAATGTCGTCCGGCTGCATCCGCATGCTCAACCACGATGTGATCGATCTTTACAGCCGCGTTCCGACCGGCTCCAAGGTGATCGTGCTTCAGGCTTGATCGGTCCGACGCGTTTCTTGAAAACCCCGCCCGGAGCGATCCGGGCGGGGTTTTGCATTGACGGTTCAGCGATGCGCCGTCGCGGCCTTCAAGGTGGAGGCGATCACCGGTTCTTTTCTGCGCCATTGCGCCATCAGAATGCTCACGGCAATCAGCCCAAATCCCAAGATCTGTGCGCCCGAGAAATGCTCACCGGCCAGAAGCCATCCGAGCAGAACCGCAACCGTCGGGCTTAAGAAACCCAGCGGCGAAACAAGGTTTGGGTCGAGCCGGGCAATACCACGAAACCAGACCCAGTATGTGACGACCGCGCCAATGGGCCCGAGGTACAGGATCGCGCCGAGACCAGCCAGAGTAAATTCGACATGCGCGAGGTCGACAATGAAGAGCACCGGCAAAAGGAGGATGCCGCCCGCCGTCAATTGCCACGCGGTGAAGGTCAAGAGCGGCACGGGCGGGCGCCACCGTCGCGTCAACACCGTTCCGGCAGCCATGGAAACGGCGCCTGTAAGACCGGCTGCGATGCCGACGGTATCAAGTGCGGCATCCGGTGTCAGGATGAGCAGGCCAACACCAACCAGCCCCATGACTGCTGCGATGAGGGAAACACTGCGGATCGGCGACCCCAGGGCAAGGCGCGCGAGGAAAACCACGATCAGCGGCTGCACCGCGCCGACTGTTGCAGCCACACCGCCGGGAAGCCGATAAGCCGCCAGAAAAAGCATCCACCAGAAAATCGAAAAATTGAGCGCACCGAGTACAAAGATGCGCAACCACCAGAGCCCGGTCGGTAACCGCCTGACAAACAACAGCATCAAGAGCCCGGCAGGCAGGGCCCGCAACAGCGCAACCAGCATCGGGTCAAGTCCCGGCAGAAAGGTGGTTGTGACGATATAGGTGCTGCCCCAGATCATCGGTGCCAATGCCGTCAGCAGCAGATCGGTCCAATGTCGCATGGTCTCTCTCCAATTTATCTTGACGTCAAGATAAATGAATAAATCTTGACGTCAAGATATTAACGTGTTCAGGTTTCTTATGGACGACGTCGACAAGATCATCGAGCAGTGGCACCGTGAAAGGCCCGACCTGGATGTCGAGCCCATGGCGCTCATCGGCCGGCTCGCCCAGCTGCGTGAGTTTATAGCCCGGCGTCATGAGGCCATCTTCAGCCGCTTTGGTTTGAACAGCGCATCCTTCGACGTTCTGGCCACATTGCGCCGCTCCGGTTCGCCCTATCAGCTATCGCCCGGCGAATTGATGGAAAGCATGATGATCACATCGGGTACGGTCACCAACCGTATTGATCAGCTCGTCAAGGCAGGCTTGGTAACGCGCCAGCAGAATCCGCAAGATCGCCGCAGCATGATCGTGACCCTGACGCCTGCAGGCTTAGCGCTGATCGAAGAGGTCGTTGCCGCGCATGTGGAGAATCAGCGTGCCCTTGTTGCGCCCTTGAGCGAGCAGGAAAGGGAAGCGCTGAACGCTCTTCTCAAGACATTTCTCGCGAAGCTTTCAAACTAGGTGCTGTCTCAGACCTCTGATTGCCCTTTGCAAATTTCAAGTTTTTCTTTGAACGGCAGATTCATGTCGCAAACGATATCGCCACTGCAAAAATCCTGTGGTGATATGGGTTCAATCGAGGTGCTTGAGCATTGTGGATGTTTCAAGAGAATTGGGAAGCCGGTGAAAGTCCGGCGCTGCCCCCGCAACGGTAAGAGGATCAAAGCGCGACGGGAGGCCACTGGGCAAATGCCTGGGAAGGTGTCGCGCAGTTCGAAAGGACAATTCTCTAGCCCGGAAACCAGCCTCGGAAAAATTGAATCTGACTGATCGCGGTGGGCGGTCAAGGAGCGGATGACCCTGTTTGCCGGAATTCCGGGCGGGGCGGTCGTTTCCAATCGTGTCCACAGGCCCAGTCCTTGTTGCTTTTTCGAGGACCAAATGATGGATATTCGCTCTGATATGCTTTCCCGGCTCCGTAACCGTAAGCCCGGTTACACACTGGACCGGCCTTTTTACAACGATCCCGATTACTTCCAGGTCGACCTGGAAAATATCTGGTACAAGGACTGGCTCTTTGTCGGTCATGATTGCGAAGTGCCCAACCCCGGCAACTATATGACGGTCGATGTCGGGGCCTATTCCGTGATCATCGTGCGCGGTCGCGATGGTAAGATCAACGCACTGCATAACTCCTGCCGCCATCGCGGTTCGCGCGTCTGTGCCGAACATCGCGGTAGCGCGGCCAATCTTGTATGTCCCTATCACCAGTGGACCTATGATCTGGATGGCTCGCTGATGTTCGCCCGCCAGATGGGCGATAATTTCGACCCGTCGCAATTCGGTCTGAAACAGGTGGCTTGCGAGAGCGCCGGCGGCTACATCTTCATTTCGCTCGCCGACGAACCGATGAATTTCGAGCCGTTCCGCAAGACGATGGAACCCTATTTCCTGCCGCACCGTCTGCGTGAGGCCAAAGTGGCTTACGAAAGCACGATCATTGAGAAGGGCAACTGGAAGCTCGTCTGGGAAAACAACCGCGAATGCTACCACTGCGCTGGCAACCATCCTGAGCTTTGCAAAACCTATCCGGAGAACCCCTCAATCTCCGGCGTCAGCGGTGCGGCCGATGACCCGGAAACGGCCGAACATTGGGCCAAATGCGAGGCAATCGGCCTGCCGAGCAAATTCCAGATCGACGAAGACGGTCAGTTCCGCGCAGCCCGCATGCCGCTTCTGCGCGATGCGATCAGCTACACGATTTCGGGCCGCAAGGCCGTGCACATGCGCCTTTCGGATCAGGTCAATCAGGATCGCATCGGAACCCTGCTTCTGTTCCACTATCCGACGACCTGGAACCACGTTCTGTCCGACCACGCGATTACCTTCCGCGTCATGCCGATCAGCGCGACGGAAACGGCGGTCACGACCAAGTGGCTGGTCCACAAGGACGCCGTCGAGGGCATTGACTACCGCCTGGAGGAACTGACCCACGTCTGGACCGAAACAAATGATCAGGACCGCCAGATCGTTGAGGAAAACGCCCGCGGCATTCTCTCGCCGGCATACGAGCCGGGTCCTTATTCCGAGGTTCATGAAGGCGGCGTTGCTCAGTTCGTGGAGTGGTACACACGCTTCATGGAATCGCGCCTGTCCGGCGAGGGTAAACCATCCTTGCGCTCTGTTGCCTGATTGGGAGATAAGCTGAGATGAACGCAGTCGCCCTCACGGGAGCCGTTCCCGCAGCCTTGCATCTCGATGAGATGAAGCCGTGGAATTCGTCACGCCAGATGCTGGTGTGTCTGAATGTTGCCGACGAAGCCCCCAATGTGAAAACCTTCACTTTTGCGGTGGAGGGGGGCGGCTGGTTTCGTTATCTGCCGGGCCAGTTCATTACGCTGGAACTGCGCGCCATGGGCGGAGACCTGCATCGCACCTATACGATTTCGTCTTCTCCGTCGCGTCCTTATGCCATTTCGATCACCATCAAAGCGCAGCCCAACAGCATTGGAACGCGCTGGATTTTCGACAATGTTCACCCCGGTTCGCGCATCCGTGCCTACGGGCCGAATGGTCATTTCACGCTGAGCCGCAAGCTTGCCAGCCGATATCTCTTCATATCGGCCGGTTCTGGCATCACGCCAATGATGTCGATGACCCGCTGGCTGAGCGATTGTGCACCGGCAACAGATATCACCTTCATCAACTCGGTACGCACCCCGGAAGAAATCATTTTCCGCGACGAGCTGCATTTCATGTCCACCCACATGGAAAACTTGAAGCTCGGCTTCATTTCCGAAACCCGCACCCGCTCCACGCCCTGGGCCGGTTTCACGGGCCGCATCGACCTGCAGAAGCTGAAAATTCTGGCACCCGACTTCCTCAAGCGCGAAGTGTTCTGCTGCGGCCCCGAGCCGTTCATGAACGCCGTCAGCAGCCTTCTGAGGTCGGAGGGCTTCGATATGGCCCGCTACCATCAGGAAAGTTTCGTGGTGGCACCAGCCGCGAAAACCCCGCTCATGGCCGTCGACGAAATCATTGCCGAAGCAGAAGGGGCGCTCGACGGTCATCGCGTGGAATTTCTCTCGTCAGGCACGGTTGGCACCGCACTGGACGGTCAGACCGTTTTGCAGACGGCGCGCGCAAGTGGCGTTCGCATTCCCGCTGCCTGCGAAAGCGGCCTTTGCGGTACCTGCAAGGTCAAAAAGCGCTCCGGCGAGGTGGACATTCAGCACAATGGCGGCATCTCGGACAGCGATCTGGAAGACGGCTATATCCTCGCCTGCTGCTCGCGTCCGCTAGGACCAGTTGAAATCGAGGCTTGATATGAATCAGAAGAGCGCGGACAAGATTGAGTTGATTGCCAAGGAAATGTTTCTGGATTGGCTCTTGAGCCTGCCAATAGACGTGGACCCTTTCATGGCGGCCTCGGACGAAATCCAGCGGATCGAAAGCCTGGAATCACCGCAGTTGCTCGATCAGGAACTCAAACAGCTTTTCTGCCAGATGGCGCCGGTGCCAAGAGAACTGCGCGACCGCAGGGTGCGCTCGCTGCATTAGCCGGAAATGAAACCGCCTATTGGAAGGCGGTTTCGAAGAAAGAGCGCAATTTGCGTGAATGCAGTTTTTCTTGCGGCATCTCTGCCAGCTTCTGAACAGCGCGAATGCCGATCTGCAGATGTTGGCTCACCTGCGTCTTGTAAAACGCGGTTGCCATGCCCGGAAGCTTCAATTCGCCATGCAGCGGCTTGTCCGATACGCAAAGCAGCGTGCCGTAGGGAACGCGGAAGCGGAACCCGTTGGCGGCAATGGTTGCCGATTCCATATCGAGCGCAATGGCCCGCGCCTGGCTGAGTCGCTTCACCGGACCCCGCTGGTCGCGCAGTTCCCAATTCCGGTTATCGATCGTCGCGACCGTGCCGGTGCGCATGATGCGCTTCAACTCATAGCCTTGGAGGCCCGTCACCTCTTCCACTGCATCTTCCAGCGCAAGCTGAACCTCGGAAAGGGCAGGGATCGGTACCCACACGGGCAGATCATCGTCCAGAACATGGTCTTCGCGCATATAGGCATGCGCCAGAACATAATCGCCCAGACGCTGCGAATTGCGCAGACCTGCGCAGTGCCCGAGCATGAGCCACGCATGCGGGCGCAACACGGCGATATGGTCGGTGATCGTTTTGGCATTCGACGGGCCAACGCCGATATTCACCATGGTAATACCGGCATGCCCTTTTTTCTTCAGGTGATAGGCCGGCATCTGTGGCAGGCGCGGCGGTCCGCCCTCACTCGGGTTCCTTTCCCCCGCATGGGTGATCAGGTTGCCGGGCTCCACAAACTCCGTATAGCCGTTGCCACCGGCAGCCATCTGTTCGCGCGCCCACCTGCAGAATTCGTCCACGTAGAACTGGTAGTTGGTAAACAGCACGAAATTCTGGAAATGACGCGCGCTGGTCGCCGTGTAGTGGGAAAGTCGGGCCAGCGAATAATCGATGCGCTGCGCCGTGAAGGGCGCCAGCGGCTGCGGCTCGCCGGGCTCCGGCTCATAATTGCCATTGGCAATTTCATCATCGGTTGTGTTGAGGTCAGGCGTATCAAACAGATCGCGCAATTGCACGTCCTGCAATTCGGCCACCGGCGCATCCACCGAGGCGCCTTCACCAAAGGCAAAATGCAGCGGGATCGGCGTTGTCGATTCCGACACCGTCACCTTGATACCGTGGTTCTTCATCAGGAGATCAAGCTGCTGCCTGAGATAATAGCGGAAAAGCTCAGGCCGTGTGATTGTCGTTGCATAAACGCCGGGTGATGTCACGTGCCCGTAGGAGAGACGGGAATCGATCAGTCCGAAGCTGGAGGTCTCGATGCTCACCTGCGGATAGAACGCGCGGAAACGCGTGCCGGGCGTCACGCCCTTGGTCATGGCATCGAAGGCATCGATCAGAAAGTCGGTATTGCGCTTGTAAAGGGCCTTCAATGCATCGACGGCTTTGGCCGGATCATCGAAAACCTGGGGCGCTGCAGGTTCGGGGGAAATGAAGGGTAGCGGTTGTGAAGAAAAGATTCGTTTGTCCATAAGCCATTATAGATCAAACAATGTGACAGGCAATTGGCGCTGACTGTCGGTCGAAGCAAAGATCAGCCACCCATCGCATTGCGCTGCAGGCTGACGTAAAGAACAAAACCGGCACCCTGCTTGCTGACGTTCATGCCGTCGCTGTTGTTGAAGGCCATGGCACCGACCGGCACCATGAAGATGGAAGAAAGGATCAGTGCGCGGATGACGTAACGTGCAGAGAATGTCTTGATGCTGGTGGCCATTGTTTTCGCTCCCCGTGGGTTCCTGTCGTTTCGATGATCCCGTTATGCAGGATTGCATCTGAACCAACTCTGAGAGGGGCGTTCATTTGGCGTTCAGATTTCTGAAGCATGTGACGAAGGCGGGATTTACCCGCCTTCGGAAGGGTCACCGTAGATCGACACAAAAGGTGCTGGCGGGATGCAGGCAGGCGACCGAGGTTCCCGCGTGATAGCGCTGAGCATGGTCCTGCTTGGACTGAACGATGGCAGAGAAGGTGAGTGCAAAGGCCATGCTCATACATGCGATGAGGGCCATGCGGCGAACAATAGGTTCCATTTTTCCGTCCCCGAAAAAGGTTACGCAGTAATACACGCTGCCTTTTTGGCGCATTTGAACTGAACCAAGCCTGAGCCGTCCGTTCATCCGCTGTTCATCTCTGCGGGCACAAAAAAAGCCCGCGAAAAACGCGGGCTCAAGCAGGGAGAAATTGTCTGGATTTACTGGCGCACGAGGCTGTCGCTCTTGCAGATCAAGCCGCCCAGCGCACAGCCGGAGAGTTTCATGGTGTTTCCACTCACATTCGCTTTGCCGGAATAGGTCTTTCCTTCGTCGAGCTTATTGACCTCGCCCTTGTAATCCGCGCCGCTGCCTTTCATGCAGCCGATGGACTGGCCCTTGTATTCGCCGTTCAGAACCTTTCCGCAGAACTGCCCGCCGCTGGCTGAATACTTGATCAGAGTGCCGTTGGAACGTTTCCACGTACCCTCAATCGGCTCAGCAGCGAATGCAGGGGCGACAAACAGAATAGCCAAAGCTGTGGCCGAAAGCACTCTTATCATTCGAAATCCTCCAAAATTTGCGGCCTGAACCATGCAAGTGTGGTTTGCACCTTATACCAAACCAACCTCCCGCCTTCATGACATCGAATATATTTAACGCGCACGTAAAGGTAAATAGGAAATTCTGCGTCTCGGCCTCGATGAAACGCGTCATTTTCCGGATATCTTCGCCCTGTTTTTCACCATCTGAAAAAATG
Organism: Rhizobium sp. L1K21; assembly: GCF_024055895.1. GTDB lineage: Bacteria > Pseudomonadota > Alphaproteobacteria > Rhizobiales > Rhizobiaceae > Ensifer_A. Next base: position 2,176,710 of record NZ_JAMXLE010000001.1, on the reverse strand, counting down.
CCTTCGTTTTTCGTGGTTACCGTTTGGTTGAAATGACAGCCTCAATATTTCGTAAAATTTTCGGCGAAATTGCAGAAATGCAGGCGTTGTGATGTTTAACAAAAACCCAAATTTACCAATCGTTTGAGTTTTGTTTGCTTCAAATTAATCATGCATTTTAAGCGAGTATTGAAACCCCTGCCACATACTGAACCCATCAAAACGAGCACGGGAGACAACCCGGCCGCAAAGCAAAAGACGGCGAGAAAAACGACCGGATTTGTTTTGAAGACATAAGCCAGGCAGGCCCCAGCCCGCATCAAGACGGGCAGGGCCAGCAGGGCTCAAGAGGTAAAACAGGCAAACTGAAAAACAGGCAACAGGGATTAAGAAAATGGCACGTTTTGAAATGAATGAAATGAGCGCAATGGGCGGTGAAGCCAAGGCCGATGTTCTTTGCGAAATGGGTTTGATGTACGCCGCTGGCCGCGGTGGATGCGAGATGAACCTCGTGACGGCGCACAAGTGGCTCAACATTGCAGCGATCAAAGGCTGTGAACGCGCAGCTGCCCTTCGTGCTGACCTCGTCGAGTGCATGACCAAGGCACAGCTGGCCCAGGCGCTGCGTGAAGCGCGCGAATGGATGACGATGCACTAATAAGACGCGACGGTGCAAGCGTTTGACGGCATGAAGGCCGCACAGGATTTCAAGACCAAGAAGCCCGGCAAACGGGACAACAATGGCACGAGGCAAGTAGCCTCGAGAACATGAACCGCGCTGGATGATTCAGCGCGGTTTTTTCTTTATTCAAGTGATTTCAAAACCTTGGGAAGTGCGGCTTCCAAAAGCGCCATATCCCCCTCGCGGCCGGCACTCACCCGGATGCATCGGTTGAGCGGCGCAACACCGGGCATGCGGATGAAGACGCCGTGTTCCATCAAGCCATCGACGATTGCCTTCGCATAAACGCCATCCTTGCCGCAGTCTATGGCAACGAAATTCGTGGCTGAGGGAAGAGGTTCAAGTCCGTTCGCGCGCGCAATGTCTGAAATGCGATGGCGCGAGGCACGGATGTTTTCAACCACCGTTTCCAGATAGGCCTTGTCCTTCAGCGCAGCAAGCGCTGCCACGGAAGCCAGTCGGTTCAGCCCGAAATGATTGCGCACCTTGTTGAATGCATTGGCCGTTCCAGCCGTCGAAATCGCATAACCGACACGCATACCGGCCAGACCATAGGCTTTGGAAAAGGTACGGGTGCGGATCACATTTGGCAGATCAATGAGCGCGTTGATGGCGGGCAGGGCATCCGCCGGACCGGTTTCGCAATAGGCCTCATCCAGCACGAGCGCGGTTGTTTCCGGTAGTGCCTTCGCAAATGCAACGACATCGCTGGCCGAATGCCAACTGCCCATCGGATTATCCGGATTGGCAAAATAGACGAGGGGTGCATTTTCGCGCCTGACCGCATCCAGCAATGCGTTCAGATCCTCACGATCATCACGATAGGGTACAGTCACCAGCCGTCCGCCATAGCCGTTGACGTGATAATTGAAGGTCGGATATGCGCCAAGTGACGTAACAACCGCGCCGCCCGGTTCAACGATCATGCGCACGATCAGGCCTAGAAGACCGTCGATACCTTCACCAATGGCGATATTGTCTGCCTGCGTTCCCAAATGCGCGGCAAGTGCGGCAGCCAGATCGAAATTCTCGGGATCGCCATATTGCCATACACCGCCGATCGCATCGGCAATCGCTTTCTGCACGGACGGCGCTGGACCGAATCCGTTTTCATTCGCGCCGATGCGCGCCATTACGGTGAGACCACGCTGCCGCTCAATGGCTTCGGGGCCAACAAACGGTACGGTCGCCGGCAGAGATGCGACGAGGGGCGTGAAACGCGAGAACATGGACATGGCGAGCCTCGAAATTGAAGTTGCGCCACAATAAGAGAATTTTGCCGCCGGGCAAGAGTAACCGTTCAGCGACGGAGATTGACGGCACCGGCGCGGAAATCTGCACGCACGATGCTGCTCAGCAACTCGCCATCAATGTTACCCAGAAACTTGACGCCGATGCGTGTTCCGTTGCGGTGAACCTCGGCACAGCCGAAGCGGTTGGGAAAACCGAATACGCTGAGATAATAGTGCTGCGGCAGCTTTATTGACAGCGGCAGCTCTAGCCCGGCACCGCCTTGCGACATGTCCAGAACCTTCACGCCGATCTTGCGCAGTCCGCCGAGCCCTGATTCCAGGTAGGCAATTTCACCGGGTCGATTGATGGGAAAGCGCTCATAGCGCCTTTCATACATTTCAGAAGGTACGCGGGCCAAATAGGTCGCTCGTTCCATCAATTCACTATCCCAGCTTATACTGCAGGCCAAAATAGACACACTCTACTAGGGATTGGGAAACAGAACTGTTCAAATTTTAGCGTTTATCAAGATTTGGGACGATTATCCGCCTGAAATCGCCGTCAAAATATAGACAGTCTCGCCTGTTTCCAGTGGTGTAGACAGTACTGCCCGCTCGCCCCGGACAAAGACATTGATGTGTTTACGGATGGACGGCCGGTTGTCGCGCAGGCATTCGGCCATACCCGGAAAATGCGAATCAAGCGCCTCAAACAGCTCATCGACGGTGCTTGCAGCCAGATCAAGCCGACGCGGTGCCTCTGGAAAAAGCCGCACAAGAGCATCAGGCAGGACCGTGTGAACCTTGCATTCAGCCATCAAGCGTCACGGACTCAACAGAGTGAATCACCGGCAGGTGCGCAGCAATCTCCCGCCAGCTGTCGCCTGCATCATTGCTGGCAAAGAGGCTGCCGGTATTGGTGCCGAAGTAAATCCCGGCGTTTGCTTCCTTGTCCGTTGCCATAGCCTGCCGCAACACGCCGAAATAGGCGTTTTCCTGTGGCAAACCGGTGCGCAGGTCCTGCCATGTTTCACCCGCATCACGGCTGCGCCAGACAGCGGCTTTGCCGTCCGGCACGTAACGCCCGCCGCTGTCGCTGTTGAGGGGGATATAATAAAGTGTGTCGGCGTCATGGGGATGCACGGCCACGGGAAAGCCGAAGCTGGAGGGAAGACCTTTTTCCACGCTTCTCCAACTCTTGCCGCCATCGTCGCAGCGGTACATGCCGCAGTGATTTTGCTGATAAAGCCGTTCAGGCCGTCCTGGAGCCATCACGATGCAGTGCACGCATTGGCCGGTTTCGGGATAGCGCATGTCTCCGGGATAATAGTCGCAGCGCGTACCCTTGTTGCGCGCCTCCCAGCTCTTGCCCCCGTCTGCGGTGTAAAACACGCCGGCGGCTGAAATGGCAATCCACGTCTGATTCGCATCGTCGGGATGACGCACGATATTGTGCAAAATGAGCCCTCCGGCGCCAGGCATCCAGTCAGGCTTCGAAGGGTGATCGCGAAGCCCGGAAACATGCGTGAAGCTCTTGCCGCCATCGGTGCTTTCAAACAGGCCCGCCGGCTCGACCCCGGCATATAGACGGCCATGTGCGCTGGAAAGGCTCCAGGCCGACGTCACCGGCGCTTCGCCCTCGCTATAAGCAAGGCCATCAGCAGAGCGGGTCCAGCTCTCACCGAGATCTGTCGATTTCCACACCGCCGGGCCAAACCATGCATTGCCGCCCGCCGCATAGAGCGCACCATCCTCACCGGCAATGACATGGTTGATCGGCCAGGCCTCGCAATAAGGCCCATTGATCGACCATTGAAGGCGGCTTTCGTCGCTCTCCAGAACAAAAGCCCCCTTGCGCGTTCCCACCAGCAGCAACACCCGTTTTGCCATGAACCTCTCTCCCATGTCATTTAGGTTTATATCAACATAATTCGCTATGGGCTGCAACCGCCAAGTTTTTCAGGTGCATGTTTGGCGCGCGTCATTGAAACCCCGCCGCTCATCCGTAATGATCCTGGTTATGGAAAAGAGGGGAGAAACGATGCGCCGGTTGAGCCGCTCCGTATTGCTGACACTCGCATGCCTGCTCATGCTGGCATTGATGAATGGCGCTGCGTCTGCACAAACGGGCCGCCGCGTGGCACTGCTGATCGGCAACCAGACATATGAGAATGTCTCCAATCTGAGCAATCCGCGCAATGATGCGGAGTTGATGGCCGGTGTGCTGAAAGAGGCCGGCTTTTCAAGCGTCGAGATCGCGTCCGATCTTGATCTGCGCGGCATGCAGAAGGCGCTGCGCGATTTCGAAGACCTGGCAGATGGTGCCGAGGTCGCACTTGTTTATTATTCCGGCCACGGCATGGAAATGAACGGCAGGAATTATCTCATCCCGGTCGATGCGACCCTCAAGTCGGATCGCGATGTCGCCGACGAAACCTTGGTTCTCTCACGTCTGGAGCGCGCATTGAACGGTGCCACCCGTCTGAAGCTGGTGATATTGGATGCCTGCCGCGACAATCCTTTTGCAAATACCATGACCCGTTCTGTCGCCAGCCGCTCGCTCGGAAAGGGTTTGGCCAAGGTGGAGCCGAAAGCTCCCGATATGCTGGTTGCATTTGCATCACGCGCCGGAACCGTCGCGCTTGATGGCTCCAGCGGCAATTCGCCCTTTGCATTGGCCCTGTCGAAGTTTCTCGTCGAACCCGGCCTCGATATCCGCATCGCGCTCGGCAAAGTGCGCGACTATGTGATTGAGCTGACAAACCGTCAGCAGGAGCCCTTTGTTTATGGTTCACTCGGCGGAGCTCAGGTGATCCTCAATATCAACGAGGCCACAATCAACATGGGGAGCGGGGCAGGGGAGAATTCTGCGGCTGCCGATTGGGAAAATATACGCGACCTCGCCGACAAGGAATTGATTGAGGTCTTTCTGGAGCGCCATGGAGCTGACCCGGTCTATCGGCTGCTGGCTGAAAAGAAGCTTGAAATGCTGAATGCACAGGACCAGTCCACTGCCGGCAAGGCCGACGATATCGCCTGGGAGGCCATTCGCGGCTCTTCAGATGCTGCAGCGTTTGTGCGTTTTCTGGAACGTTATCCCGACAGTGCCCACCGGCGTGCTGCCGAGAGTCAGATCATCGCGCTGGTGCCGCGCGCTAGCGCAAATGAAGAATCAATCAGCCCCGCGCGGCGGGACTGTTATCTGCTTGCCGCCGAACCCGGCGCAATCCCGGGCTATCCGGGTGTTGCCTTGAAACGCATTGACGCCGGCCGCGCATTGACGGCCTGTGCCCAGGCCGTCAACGAAGAGCCCGACAATGGCATGTTGATAGACTTTCTGGCACGGGCGCATGAAGCATCGAATAACGCCAAAGAGGCGAGCGAGGCCTATGAGAAGGCAGCCGCAGCCGGCAACACTTATGCGATGACCAATCTTGGCTGGCTCCATTTGGATGCAAACGGTGTCGATGCCGATGGCAATCGTGCCCGCACGCTCTTTGAGCAAGCCGCGAAAGCCGGCAATCCTTTCGCTCAGACATCCTTGGCGTGGGCCTACAGAAACGGCAAAGCCGGCCTCGACAAAGACATGAAACAGGCCCTCAACTGGTACCGCCAGGCTGCGGAACAGGCTTATGGCAAGGCAATGGCTGCACTCGGATTTCTCTACCGCGAAGGCGATGGCGTCGACCAGAACTACGTCACCTCGTTGAATTGGTATCGCAAGGCAGCGGAAGCCGGTGATGTGGACGCCATGACGGCCACCGCCTATGCCCATGAGCAGGGCTTGGGGACTGCGAAAAACATGGAATCAGCACGGCAATGGTATGAAAAAGCTGCTCGTGCCGGCGATGCCTATGCCATGGCGGTGCTCGGCTATCTTTACGATGCAGGCTCCGGCGGCAAACAGGACTATACCGAAGCCCGCTACTGGTATGAAAAGGCGGCTGCGGATGGAAGCAGTTACGCCATGAGCCGACTAGCGCGGATCTACGACAAGGGGCTCGGCATCGCTCCAAATCCAAAGGAGGCAGCCCGCTGGGCACTCAGCGCCATTGAACACGGCGAAAAAGCACAGTTGCAAGCGCTCACCGACGAACCGCAGGAATTCACTCATCAATTTGCGACCGAGGTTCAGAGGCTTCTGGCCGAAAAGGGCGCGTTTAACGGGAAGATGGATGGCGCGCTTGGCCCCGAAACGTTAAAGGCGCTGGAAGAAAGACTGCCCTAGGCGCTTGCCATTGTTTGCGCCGGCGCGCTGATAAAGCAGCGAATTCAAACATCCTGACTTCGCCCGGAAATCAGCACAGATAACTTTGGTTCGCGCAAAACGGTTGCGGCTGTTGGTACCCACGGTTGGGTGCAAGAGAAGGCTCAGCGCTTCGTCGCAGCAGCAATTCCAACAGATGGATGCATTTCTGTCCAACCCAAAAGGCAAAGCATAATTCCTCCTGGCTGCGTTGAAGGCGCTTACGGATAGCTTGCTGATCTGACCGATGGAATAGAAACACCGTGATGCACACACAGCATCGGCAAAAGCCTGGTGCCTGAGGAACCTGAGCACACGCTCCAAAGTTGGCCGAGATTTGAGGTCCTCAATACCGCCGCTAACCACCGCAACGGTTTGAGCTGGCCTTCGTCGCCGCTGCCGTTGGGCATGATTTTGCCCTCGAACAGACAAGATCCCGCAGGACCAGAAGCAACCTGATCCTCGTCCGGCTTTCGAAGGCAAAAAAAATTGGCCCGGCGTGAACCGGGCCAACTCAATCAACAGGTTCTAATCAGATTAGAACGAGCGCTGTACGCGGAGAGCAACAGCGTTGCTGTGTGCGCCGGCGGTACGAGCGTGAGAGTATTCACCGGAGATAGCGAAGCCGCTAGCAACGTTCCAGGTCAGACCAGCGGAAACGCCGTAGTTCTTCGAAGGCTTTTCAGACCAGGTAGCAGTCGTGTAAGCAACAACGTCGTCCGTGACGTTGGCCTTCAAGCTGCCGAGGATGAAGAAGCCGTAGCCAGCCTGGTAGAGGCTGCCGTTCTTGTCGGTGTAAGAAACCTGTACCTTGGCGGTAACCGGGCTGAATTCAGCTTCGAGAGCGCCCTTTACGGTGAAGGCCTTGACAGCAGAGTCGTAAGCTACGCCGAATACTGCAGAAGCAGGACCGAAGGAACCCTTAACAGCGCCGAAAACGCCAGCCTTGTTCGGAACGCCGGTGAAGTCAGCGTTGGCGATGAAGGAAACGCCGCCGAGGTCAGCAGAGTAGCTGACGTACTGGCCGAGGTTGTAGCCGTATGCACCATCATAAATGGTGTTGTAGCCGCCGTAACCGAAGAAACGGTGCCACTGACGGTCATAAAGGCCGAGTTCCAGACCACCGATGCCCATGTAACCCTGGGTACCGCGGGTAGCGTCGGTCATGCGGCCGTTGTTCGTGCTCTGCGGCTCGAAACGGATGCGGGAGTAAACCGTGCCGTACTCGGAGTCGTTCTTGGCGTCGAGCTGGATACGAGCGCGGAACTGGCTTGTGTAGTCCTTAGGACCAAACGTGTATTCGCCATCGTAACGCAGGAAGCCGCTGATGGCCAGGCAGGTTTCGGTGCCGGGGATGTAGAAGTAGCCGTCGCCGTAAGCGTCGCAAACCTTTACGTATTCCATGGGCTCGGGCTCGGCAGCGACGATAGCGTCGGCAGCCTGAGCGCCGGATACTGCTGCGAGAGCTGCAGCGGAGCCGAGAAGAAGGCTCTTAATAGTCATGTGTGACCTCCAGTCAAAGTTATGTTGGGTCTGGGTATTTGCTGATGGCCAGCATTCCCTGCCCATCCCCAGCGTTTCTTTAGAAGGCGTACGTTTCCGCCGCTGCTTCCGAAGCTGAAAATACAAAACGCTTTCCGTCACGCAATCGCCAAACGCATTTCTTGCTGCCAATTTGATGTTCTTACCGATAAGCTGTTGCGCAAAAGTCACGCAGACATCACGCAATCGGTTCATTTATTTACCTTCTGTTAATAAATGCGTTTTTTTCCAGTGGTTTAGCGCGTGCATCGCAACCTTCGACATTTGCCGCGCAAAGACCTCTTCCTTTATTGGAAATGCTGCCTTTACTGGTTCTTTGTCTTCAAAGCTCCCGCCCAAAGCCACGAATCCGTCTCTTCAGTGGCGTCAATTCGAAGGCTGAGCTGTGCCGAACTGACACGGAATCACCGATGGCGGGCTCGCGAGTCGCCCATTTAAGTGTGTGAAGTCGCCGTGCCGGATGGCCTTCTTGAAGGGGCCTGTTTCGCTGGTGGGGAAGGCTGTGACGATTCCATCTCTTGTCCGTCACGCATCAAGGTCGTTGCAATTGCGGATTTCTGGAAAATTGGAGTTGATTAAGCCTCAGCTTTTCTTTATCAGCGCCAAAAGACGCGGAGAGGTGGCCGAGTGGTCGAAGGCGCTCCCCTGCTAAGGGAGTATACCTCAAAAGGGTATCGAGGGTTCGAATCCCTTCCTCTCCGCCATTTCCTTTTGTGCCCATACCGTAGACATAGGTAACAGAGTTTGCCTAAGACACAGGCGACAAATTCAAGCCTATTGGGTTGTCGGATGATTACGGTTTTTTGTCTGCGGCATCGATATTTCCTAGATCATAGTTGATGAGAGAGACGGGCCAGATTTCGGCGTCGATCTCAATGCCGAGGCTGAACTTCCCTTGAAGTCTTCTCACGGTAGGTCTTCGGCGCGGCGGGCGCTTCAATAGGATAACGCTGCGCTCTACGGGGTTGTGCCACAAGGCCGGGCCCCTTTGCGTGCCTTTGAATTCGAACCGGATCCTTCCCCGTCGCACATCCAGATGACGCTGGCTAAAGCATCGTCCGCCGTCTTGCCCAGGGCTGGTTTTGTATATGCTGGCCTTACGCTGCCGGCCCGAAAATTTGAAACGCGGAACTTTTTGCGTTAGTGAGGCATTATGAAGAGGCGCGGCGCTGTCCGCGCCTTTTTTATTTTAGTTTCAACAAGGCAGGGTATGGCATGTCCTGCAGAAGTGGAAGGTGGAGCCAATATGTGTGGAATTGCCGGAGAAATCCGATTTGATGGATCGTTTGCGGATAGCGCAGCTGTTGAAAAAATGACTGCGGCGCTTGCGCCCAGAGGCCCCGATGGAACGGGCATAGTGGCCAGGGGAGCCTTTGCATTCGGACATCGAAGGCTGAAGATCATCGACCTCTCCGAAAATGCCGCACAGCCGATGGCCGACCCAGCGCTCGGGCTGACGATCGTTTTCAATGGCTGCATTTACAACTACCCTGAGTTGCGCAAAGATCTGACCGACGCCGGCTATAGCTTTTTCTCCCATGGCGACACGGAGGTGATTCTCAAGGCGTTCCACCATTGGGGCGAGGCCTGCGTGGAGCGTTTCCATGGCATGTTCGCCTTCGCAATCCATGAGCGCGAAACCGGCGCGGTGACGATTGCCCGCGACCGCTTTGGCATCAAACCCTTCTATTATTCACACAATGGCAAGCGTTTCCGGTTTGCCTCCACCTTGCCTGCCGTCCTCGCCGCTGGTGACACGGATACCGAAATCGACAGGGCGGCGCTGCACAATTATATGAGCTTTCACGCCGTCGTGCCGCCGCCGCGCACGATTCTCAAAGGTGTGCGCAAGCTGCCGCCTGCAACCATCCGCCGCTATGAAGCCGATGGCAGCATGCGTGAGCATGTCTACTGGCAGCCGCCTTATCTGCGCCGCACCGAAGACAAGGACGTCACCCGTGAAGAGTGGCGCGACCGCGTGCTCGATGCGCTGCGCACAGCTGTGCGCCGCCGCATGGTGGCTGATGTGCCGGTCGGCGTCCTCCTGTCCGGCGGGGTTGATTCGAGCGTCATCGTCGGCCTTCTGGCAGAAGAAGGCCAAAAGGATCTGATGACCTTCTCCATCGGTTTTGAAGAGGCCAATGGTGAAAAGGGCGACGAATTCGTCTATTCCGATCTCATTGCCAAGCATTTCGGCACCGATCACCACAAGATCTTCGTCCCCGGCGACCAATTGATGGAAAATCTGCCCGGCACGATCCATGCGCAGTCTGAACCGATGGTCTCCTACGACAATATCGGTTTTTATCTCCTGTCGCGCGAAGTCTCGAAATATATCAAGGTCGTGCAGTCCGGGCAGGGCGCCGATGAGGTGTTTGCCGGCTATCACTGGTATCCGCCGCTGATGAATTCCAATGATGTGGCAACCGATTACGCCAAGGTCTTCTTTGACCGCAGCCATGCAAAGCTCGCGACGCAACTGTCACCGGAATGGATGGCTGACGAAGACGAAAGCTTCAACCTTGTGACAACGCATCTGATGATGCCGAATGCCGAAACGCCGGTTGATCGCGCGCTTCGCCTCGACAGCCAGGTGATGCTGGTCGATGATCCGGTCAAGCGCGTGGACAACATGACCATGGCCTGGGGGCTTGAGGCCCGCGTCCCCTTCCTCGATCATGAACTGGTGGAATTGGCCGCGACCATACCGCCGGAATTCAAGTTGAACGATGGCGGCAAGGGTGTCTTGAAGGATGCCGCGCGCCAGGTCATCCCAAGCGAGGTCATTGACCGCAAGAAGGGCTATTTCCCTGTTCCGCAGCTGAAATATATCGAAGGCCCCTTCCTGGAGATGGTCAAGGACACCTTGACCTCGGAAAAGGCAAAATCGCGTGGTCTGTTTCAGCAAAGCTGGCTGGACCAGCTTTTTGCTGCACCTGCCGATCACATCACGCCACTGCGTGGCTCGGAGCTTTGGCAGGCTGCGCTTCTTGAAATGTGGTTGCAGTCGCACGCAGTTTGAGGGCGGGAAAATGGCGGAACCTAAAACCGAACAGGCAGCCGATATTTCAGGTGAAAGCCCGGCTGCAAAGGAAAACTATTCGCTCGATTGCGGTTGGGGCCGGGTCGTCTTCGGGCAGACCTTTGATAGCCCCGGACAATTGACGGGGGCCTTGCGCGAGGAAAAGCCGGATTGCCGCGACATTGCAATGTATGTGCAGGATCCGCATGTGCTGCTGGCCAGTGCGCCGCAGGAGATATTTCTCGATCCCTCGCACACCTATCGTCTCGACCTGAAAGACTACAAGCCGAACGATCGGGAACCGCAGGGCTTCTTCATCCGCCGTCTGACGTCGCGCGACGATGCGGTGGAAATGAATCGCATTTATGCCTCGCGCGCCATGGTGCAGGTGGCGCCCGAATTCTTCTGGTCGAAGCGTGATGCGCGTGCGCTTGTCTATTTCGTCGCAGAGGATGAACGCACCGGCGAGATCGTTGGAACCGTGACCGGAATTGACCATGAGCGCGCCTTCGGCGATCCACAGAAGGGCTCCTCGCTCTGGTGCCTGGCGGTCGACCCGCAGGCGGCCCATCGTGGCATCGGCGAGATGCTCGTGCGCCGGTTGGCGGAATATTTCGTGGCACGCAATGCCAAGCACATGGACCTTTCTGTTTTACACGACAACCAGTCGGCGATCGCACTCTATGAAAAGCTCGGGTTTCACCGGGTGCCGCTGTTCACGGTCAAGCGCAAGAATGTCTTCAACGAAAAGCTCTTCACCGGCCCTGAAATTCAGGAAAAGATGAACCCCTATGCGGAGATCATCGTCAACGAAGCGCGCCGCCGCGGCATCCAGGTTGATATTCTGGATGCGGCAGGCGGCTTTTTCCGTCTCACTCAAGGCGGTGTGACGGTTCGCTGCCGCGAGGCGCTGTCTGAACATACAACCGCCGTCGCCATGTCCATCTGTGATGACAAGGCAGTCACCCGCCGTGTTGTCGAACGGGCGGGCGTCGTGGTGCCGAAACAAATCGGCGCGAATGCAGAGCCTGAAGAGCTTGAAGCGTTTTTGAAGGAACATCCCCGTGTGGTCGTCAAGCCGGCGCGCGGCGAACAGGGCAGGGGCATATCCATCGGGCTCACCGATGTGGAGGGGCTCAATGCGGCAATCGCCGATGCGCGACAGGTCGCTGATGAGGTGTTGATCGAAGAGATGGTCGAGGGACAGGACCTGCGTCTTGTCGTCATCAATTTCAAGGTCGTTGCAGCCGCCATTCGTCGCCCGCCCGTGGTCGTGGGTGATGGCGAAAGCACGATTGAACAGCTGATCGAGGCCCAAAGCCGCCGCAGAATGGCCGCCACAGGTGGCGAATCGTCCATTCCTGTCGATGCCGAGACCAAACGCACGCTCGAAGCCAAGGGCAAGACCTTGGCCTCCGTGCTGGCCGAAGGTGAGGAACTGACGGTGCGAAAAACGGCCAATCTTCACACCGGCGGCACGATCCACGATGTTACGGAGATCGTTCATCCAACACTCATCCAGGCCGCGATTGATGCCGCCTATGCCATTGATATTCCGGTGGTTGGCATCGATTTCATGGTCAAATCGCCGGTCTCTGAACATTATGCCTTCATCGAAGCGAACGAACGGCCTGGTCTTGCCAATCACGAGCCGCAACCAACCGCCGAACGGTTCATTGATTTGCTCTTTCCTCTTTCAATGCCTGCAACAGCGCGTAGACTGCGCCAAAATCAGGACCATAAGGAACGGGAGGAAACATGACGCGGCTTACAATTGATACGGATTATCTGCAGTCGATTTTGGCTCAGCTTTTGGCCATTCATAGTCCGACAGGTTACACCGATACGATTGTTCGTTTCGTCACGGAAGAATTAAAGCGTCTGGGTCTCGATGCGGAGCTGACCCGGCGCGGTGCCATTCGCGCCGTGCGCCAGGGGTCGCGCCGCAAGGGTGCGCGCGCCATCGTCACCCATCTCGATACACTCGGTGCGCAGGTCAAATATCTGAAATCAAACGGGCGACTTGCCGTCGTGCCGATTGGCAACTGGTCTGCCAGATTTGCAGAAGGTGCGCGCGCAACCATCTTCACCGACCGTGGCTCCTATCGCGGCACCATCCTGCCGCTCAAGGCGTCCGGCCACACCTATAATGACGAAGTGGACACCCTGCCTGTAGGCTGGGAGTTCGTGGAGTTGCGAGTGGACGCGCTGGCCCGTGATGCCGAAGATCTTGAGCGCCTGGATATTGAAATTGGCGATATCGTTGCCATCGATCCGGCCCCCGAATTCATCGACAACGGCTTTATCGTTTCGCGACACCTGGACAACAAGGCCGGCGTCGCAGTGGCGCTTGCAGCCTTGAAGGCCATGCAGGACAATAATATCCGCACGCCGGTCGACATCCATTTCCTCTTCACCATTGCAGAAGAAGTGGGCGTTGGGGCATCTTCGGTGCTGACACCCGAAGTCGCTTCCATGGTCTCCGTTGACAATGGCACCTCGGCACCTGGCCAAAATTCCGCAGAATTCGGCGTCACGGTCGCCATGGCGGACCAGACCGGTCCCTTCGATTATCACCTGACGAAGAAGCTTGTGGAACTCTGTAAGGAAAACGATATCCGCTACCAGAAGGATATTTTCCGTTACTACCGGTCCGATTCGGCAAGCGCTATCGAAGCCGGCGCAGATGTGCGCACAGCATTGATTACCTTCGGCGTGGACGCGTCCCACGGCTATGAACGCATCCACATGCATGCGCTGCGTTCGCTGGCCGAGCTGATCACGGTCTATGTGGCCAGCAAGGTTGAAATATCCAAGGATTACGAGCCGACCACGGAAGGCATTGCGGGCTTCACACGCCAGAAAACCAGCGAGGCGGAGCAGGAGCTGAAGGCGGATGTCAAGAGCCGGGAGCTTGGCTCGCAGTCATAGATTTCAATCAAAGACGACGCGCGGAAAGTAAAAGGAAATAACCCAGTTCGGCGCGTCGACGATTTCGCTGATCCGCAAATCGCCACACACAGACGCCAGCATATAGGCGTCGACGGCAGAGACCCCGTGCTGAGCCGATATGAGGTCCACCATCCCTGAAACCGCATCCCGCGCTGCCGCCATCAGGTCAGGGCCGATGCCGGTTGTCACCTCGTAACCCTTGCTGTCCAGATGGTTGGTGACCGGGCCAGGCGTCGAAAAGCGCGGCATCTTCAGGTTTGCGCCCTTGATGAGGTCAATCGTCATCACCGCATCCATCGGGCTTTCAATCGCCGTTCCGCAGACCTCGCCATCCCCTTGCGCCGCATGGGTGTCGCCGACTGAAAGCAGCGCGCCGGAAACTTCAACGGGCAGATAGAGAACCGAACCGGCGGCGAGATCGCGAATATCCATGTTGCCGCCCACCCGGCGTGGCGGGATGATCGAATGTTTGCCGCGCTCTGCCGGCGCATTGCCGATCGTGCCGGCAAAGGGCTTCAGCGGCACCTGTGCGTGCTGGCCATAAAGCGCTGGTCTCAAGCCCACAGAATCATAGTTCCATATATGCAGTGCAGTGTCGGGAAACTGATCCGCCAGCAGACCGAAGCCCGGAATATTCGCTGTCCAGCCGAACACGGACGGGGCAAAACTTTCAATGGTGATCTTCAGCGCATCACCCGGCTCGGCATCGGCAACATAAATCGGTCCATTCACCGGATTGGCCTTGGCCGGGTCCATCTTCGCGATGTCTTCGACCGTGCTTGTGCGCGTGATCTGACCCGCTGACGCATCCTGACATTTGAACAGAACGGTCGAGCCTGGCGCGACCGTTTCAGCCGGCTCCAGACTGTTGTCCCAGCCGAAATGGTGCTGTGCCGCGTGGATCGTGTAGTTGCAGATGCTGCACATGGCCTGCTCCTGTCTCGATTTTAGTCTGAGGCACCCGCGAGCCGCACAATGGTGTTCAGCATCAATTGAGCGCCCTTTTCGATATCGGCCCAGTCGGTCCATTCCTGCGGCGCGTGGCTGACGCCGTTGCGGCTTGGAACGAAAATCAGGCCGGCAGGGCAGAAAGCCTGCATGGTCTGGGCATCGTGTCCCGCACCCGACGGCATGACCCGGTGCGACAGTCCCAACGCCTCAGCCTCCGCCAGAAAGGCCTCACGGATATTCAGATCAAGCGTCTGCGGCGGCAAAAAACTGCGCGCCTCGATTTTCACCTTCAGGTTGTTATGAGCGGCCGCGCTGGCGATGCTGGTCTCGATTTCCCGCCGCAGGCTTTTCATCACGCTTTCCGATGTGTCGCGGATGATGATGGTAAACTCGGAACTGCCGGCGATCGTATGGGGAAAATTCGGCGAGAGTTCGACTTTTCCAACTGTCACACGCGATTGCTCTGTACCGGCGCGCTCGATAATCCCCGCAATCGAGCTGCCAACCTCGGCAAGGCCAACAAAGGCATCGGCCCGCATGTTCATCGGCGTGGTGCCGGAATGGTTGGCAATGCCCTCAAAGCGCACGCCAAGCACCAGAATGCCGGAAATGCCCTCAACCACGCCGACCGCCAGCTTTTCGCCCTCCAACACGGGGCCTTGCTCGATATGGAGTTCAAGGAAAGCCTTGATACTGCCGGGCTTCCATGCCGCTTCGCCGGCACATGACGGCTCGAAACCTTGGGCGCGCATGGCATCGCTGAGAAGCACCCCATCTGCGTCAGCGGCGCTTTCCAGCCAGCCATCGGCAATCTGCCCGCTGATTGCCTGCGACCCCAGCATGCCGCCGAACCGGCCTTCCTCCTCAGAGGTCGCCGCAACGACCAGCGGCGTTTTTAGATTCATCCCCGCATCGCGGATTGACCGGGCACATTCCAGTGCAACAGCAGCCCCCAGTGCGCCGTCAAATGCGCCGCCCTCAGGCACCGTGTCGAGATGCGATCCCGCCATGATGCAGGGCCCACCTTGAGGCCCCATTCGCCCGAACAGGTTGCCGACCGAATCCATCGACACATCCAGCCCGTCAGCGCGCATCTGATCGCAAAACCATTGCCTGACAGCCATGTCTGCATCGGAAAAACCAACCCGGTTGAACCCGCCCGTTTCTGCATTGAGCCCGAATGTGTTGATCCCGCCGAGCAGCGCCTTCAAACGACCGGAATTGATCTTGGCTTCAGGCTTGGGCATGTGGCGCTCCCTTTTTGGTTAAATCCTATTTTTATGCATAAATTATAAGCAATCAAACGGGTTTGATGAATTTATTATAATAAATACTTGTCACGGCGGAAAATTTGAGGACTAATTGGCCAATGACAAAGAGGGAGAACGCTATGAAAACGCTACTGACCGCAGCGCTTGCTGCGGCGTCGTTGCTATTTGCATCGCCAAGTTTTTCGCAAACACCACCGAATGTGTTGATCGTCGGTCAGATCGCCGAGCCGAAGTCGCTTGACCCGGCAGCAGATACGGCAGTCAACGACTTCCGCATCCTGGTCAATCTCTATGATGGCCTGGTGCGCTACAAGGACGGAACCCTTGAGGTTGAGCCGTCACTGGCCACCAGTTGGACCATTTCGGACGATGGCAAGGTCTACACGTTCAAACTGCGTGAAGGCGTGACATTTCACGACGGCACACCGTTCAATGCCGAAGCGGTGAAATTCAATTTCGACCGGATGCTCAAGGAAGATCATCCCTATCATGACACCGGTCCGTTCCCGCTGGCCTTCTTCTTCTCCACGGTGTCCGAGGTGAAGGTAATCGACGATATGACCGTCGAGTTCGATCTTTCGGCACCCTATGCGCCGTTCCTGTCAAACCTTGCCTATCCAACCGGTCTCCTGATCTCCCCTGAGGCTGTGAAGGAATATGGCAAGGATGTCGGCCGCCATCCAAGCGGCACCGGTGCCTTCAAATTCGTCGAATGGGCATCGAACGAAAAGGTCGTGGTGGAAAAGAACCCCGATTATTGGGATGGCGCGCCGCCGCTTGAGGCCGTCGTCTACCGTCCGATCACCGATGCCAACACGCGCGTGGCTGAAATGCTGGCCGGTGGGCTTGATGTAATGGTGGAAGTGCCGCCGGATAACCTTGCCCAGTTCCGCGACGATGCAAGCTTCAAGGTCTACGAACAGGCCGGTCCGCACCTTTGGTTCCTGATCCTCAATACCAAGGACGGTCCCTTCGCCAACAAGGAAATCCGCCAGGCCGCCAACTATGCGATCAACAAGCAGGCGCTGGTTGAAAACGTTCTTCAAGGCACCGCAGATGTTGCCGCAGGCCCCACACCGCCGGCCTTTGCCTGGGCGCATGACGATTCGCTGGAGCCCTATCCGTATGACCCGGAAAAGGCCAAGGCCATGCTCAAGGAAGCCGGTTATGACGGGTCTGAAGTGACTTTCTATGTCACCGACGGTGGCTCCGGCATGCTGAACCCGACGGCCATGGGGACAGCCATTCAGGCCGACCTTGAAGCCGTTGGCATGAAGGTCAAGATCGAAACCTACGAGTGGAACACGTTCCTCGGCAAGGTGAACCCCGGTCTTGAGGGCAAGGCAGACATGGCCGAAATGGCCTGGATGACCAACGACCCCGACACGCTGCCCTTCCTGGCGCTGCGCAGTGAAGCATTCCCGGATAAGGGCGGCTTCAACTCGGGCTACTATTCCAACCCGAAGGTGGACGAACTTCTGGAAAAGGCCCGCCAGTCGACCGATCAGGCCGAGCGCGCCAAGCTCTACAAGGAAATGCAGCAGATCGTTCATGACGATGCGCCCTGGGTCTTCGTCGCCAACTGGAAGCAGAATGCGGTCACAAGTGCAGCCGTTGAAAACTTCAAGCTGCAACCGTCCTTCTTCCTGATGCTGCAGAAGGTCTCCAAGCCGTAATGGCCAAAAAATCCTCTCCCTCTGAAAGGGGGAGGGGAATGACAAAATAGACCGGCGTCATTCACGGATCCGACAGACCGGAACGTGGTGCAGGACAGCACCACCGGATTGAACAGCGAAACCATAACTGGAGCCAGACAATGGGCGCTTATATTGCCAAACGCCTGCTTGCGGCCATTCCCGTGATATTCGGGCTCTCCATCATCGTCTTCGTCATCATGGCGATGATCCCCGGCGATCCTGCTCTGGCCATTCTCGGGTCCTTTGCAACACCTGAAAATGTCGAGAAGCTGAACCGCGACCTTGGCCTCGACAAGCCCATGGTGCAGCAATATTTCATCTGGCTCGGCAACATGTTCCACGGCGATTTCGGCCGTTCCTACACGCTGAACCGTCCGGTGATTGACGAGGTGCTGGAGCGTTTCTCCGCAACCCTCATTCTGGCCGGGCCTGCGCTTCTTCTCTGTTCCATCTTCGGCCTTCTGGCCGGTATCGTCTCGGCTGTGCGCCAATATGGCTGGGCCGACAAGGTGATTACGTTCATCGTTCTCATCGGCATTTCCACGCCGTCCTTCTGGCTCGGGCTTTTGCTGATCCTGGTTTTTGCCGTGAAGATAAAGTTGTTTCCGCCAAGCGGCATGTGGGCGATTTATGGCGGCGGCGACTTGCCCGATCTTCTCGCCCACCTGACATTGCCGGCATTGACGCTGGCCGTTGTCGCAACCGGGGTGATTGCCCGTCTCACCCGCACATCCATGCTTGAGGTCCTGCGGCAGGATTACATCCGCACCGCCCGCGCCAAAGGCATCAGCGAGCGTCGGGTGATCTATAAACATGCCTTCAAGGCGGCCCTTGTCAGCGTGGTACCCGTGATCGGCATTCAGGCGGGCTTCGTGTTGGGTGGCGCCGTTTACATCGAAACGGTCTTTCAGTGGCCAGGCATCGGCTCCATGCTCGTAAAGGCAATTTCAACACGCGATATCCTGCTGGTGCAGGGCGGCGTTCTGGTTGTTGCTACAGCCTATGTGCTCTTCAACCTGATCGTTGATGTCGTTCAAACCATTCTGGACCCGAGGTTGCGCTGATGGCTGAGGTGACTGCCGGCACAGCGCCGGAAAAGAAGAAAAAGCGCGGACGCCCGAGCGCCGTCCGCCTGCTGATGAACAACACGCTGGCCGCCGGTGGCCTGGTCGTCTTGTGCCTGGTTATTCTCCTGGCCCTGGCAGCACCTCTCTTGCCCTTGCCCAATCCGGATGTCACAGCACCGGCAAACCGCCTGCAGCCGCTCTTTGCCGAGGGCCATCTTCTCGGTACGGACGCGCTTGGCCGCGACATTCTCTCACGCCTCATATGGGGAACGCGCGTCAGCCTCGCAGTGGGCATTTCCGCCACGCTGATCGCCGCCTTCTTCGGTTCGCTTATCGGTCTCGTTGCCGGTTATGCGGGTGGTCGCGTGGATAATCTGATGATGCGCGGCATCGATATGATCATGGCCTTTCCCTATATCCTGCTGGCGCTTGCAATTGTCGCAGCATTGGGCCCAGGGCTTCTGAATGCGCTTTATGCCATCGCCGTGGTCAATATCCCGTTTTTCGCACGCAATATTCGCGGCATCACGGTCGGGCTTTCCCGCCGCGAATTTGTCGATGCGGCCCGCCTGTCCGGCAAGTCCAATGCGCAGATCCTCTTCATGGAGATTTTGCCGAACGTACTGCCCGTCATCATCATCACCATGTCGACCACCATCGGCTGGATGATCCTCGAAACCGCAGGTCTTTCATTCCTGGGGCTTGGCGCGCAGCCGCCGCAGGCTGATCTGGGCTCCATGCTGGGTGACGGGCGCAAGATTCTCTTTACGGCACCGCATGTTTCGATCGTACCGGGTCTGATGATCTTTGTCCTTGTCATGAGCATCAATCTCTTGGGCGACGGCGTACGCGACGTGCTTGATCCGCGGCTGAAATCGGGCGCGTTGTCGCGTCCCGTTGCCCGAACGGCCGTCACCCGCACCAATGTGCCGGATGTTCGCCCGAAGACTGGAACCACACTGGACATGCAGGGGCTGAAAACCGAGTTCCATGTCGGCGGCGATATCTATAAGGCCGTCGGCGGCGTCGACCTGAAATTGAAGCAGGGCGAATGTCTGGGGCTTGTGGGCGAATCCGGTTCTGGAAAATCGGTCACCGCTATGTCGATCATGGGACTTGTGCCGACCCCGCCGGGCCGCATCGTCGATGGCGTCGCGCTTTTGGAAGGGGACGATCTGTTTTCCATGACGGATGAACAGGTGCGGCAATTGCGCGGCTCTGTCGTGAGCCACGTTTTCCAGGATCCGCTTTCAACCCTCCATCCGCTTTTCACAGTTGGGGACCAGCTGGTGGAAGCCATCCAGGCCCACCAGCCGCTTTCTTCTGCCGATGCGCAGAAGAAAGCGGCAGACCTGTTGGCCATGGTTCGCATTCCCAATCCGGCAGAGCGGCTGAAAGCCTATCCGCACGAGCTTTCCGGCGGCATGCGCCAGCGCGTGTGCATAGCCATGGCGCTCGCCAATGATGCCCGCATGATCATCGCCGACGAACCGACAACCGCGCTTGATGTGACGGTGCAGGCGCAGGTGCTCTCGCTGCTGGCGACGCTGCGCAAGGAGCACAATGTCGCGATCCTCTTCATCACCCACGATTTTGGTGTCGTCTCTGCCATCTGTGATCGCGTGGCGGTCATGTATGCAGGCAAAATCGTTGAAACCGGCACGACCGATGAAATCCTGTCTGCGCCCGCCCATCCTTACACATCGCGGCTGATTGCCTGTGTGCCGGTACTGGGCGAGCCGGGGCGGCGTCTCGATGCCATCGAAGGCCGCCCGCCGGTGGTCAACAACCTGCCGGAAGGCTGCGCATTCGCTGCCCGCTGTCCCAAGGCACAGCCCGACTGTCGAAGCGGCGAAATTCCTCTTGCCGAAATGAGTGAGGGACGGGCGGTGCGCTGCCTCTATCCGGAGACGAAGGAGCCAATCGATGCCTGAAGCTCTGCTGGAAATCACCGACGCTGAACGCCGCTTCGGTGGCGGACGAACGCTGTTCGGCAAAAGCCTGCCGGCGGTTCACGCCGTCCAGGGCGTCGCTCTCGACGTCAAGAAGGGCGAGACGATGGGCGTGGTGGGCGAATCCGGTTGCGGCAAGTCAACCCTTGCCCGGCTCATCGTCGGGCTCGATAAGCCAACTGGCGGCACGATCAGGTTTGATGGCACCGATCTCGTTGCCGAAGCCAAAGCCGATCCGCGCAAGCTCGCCCGCAAGGTGCAATATGTCTTCCAGGATCCTGTGGCCTCCCTCAACCCGCGCAAGACGATCCGCACCATTCTGGAAGCGCCGCTCATCCATTTGCGGGGCTTTGATGGTCAAAAGCGTGAAGAGCGGCTGAGAGAACTGATGGAGGCGGTCAACCTCGCGCCTGAATTCCTGGACCGCTACCCGCACGAGTTTTCCGGCGGGCAGGCCCAGCGTATCGGCATTGCTCGTGCGCTTGCCGCAGACCCGGACATGATCGTGCTGGACGAGCCGGTCTCGGCGCTTGATGTCTCGGTCCAGGCGCAAGTTCTAAACATCCTCGACCGGCTCAAGGACGAGTTCGGGCTGACCTATATCTTCATCAGCCACGATCTTTCAGTGGTCGAGAGCGTCAGTGACAGAGTGGCGGTGATGTATTTTGGCCGCATCGTCGAAATCGGACCGGCAAAGGAGGTCTTCGCCCGTCCGCGCCATCCCTATACGCATCTTCTGTTGAATTCCGCGCCTGTGCCGGGGCGCAAATCGCTGATCCCGGAAGATACCAATACAGAGCTGCCTGACCCCTACAATCCGCCGCCTGGCTGTTCGTTCTTTGCTCGCTGTCCCAGAGGGACAGATGTGTGCAAAACCGCCTTTCCACCGCTTGACCAAACCGACGGAAACGAAAATCATCGCGCTGCTTGCTACCACCCGCACGGAGACGATTGAAACCTTTATGCCGAAGAATGCGGATCATATCGCTCGTCCAGCCCAGGTGAAGGGGGCCAAGAAGCGCAAGCGCCCGGATATCATTGCCGACCAGATCCGCGAGCAGATTGTTACCGCCGGTCTCAAGATGGGTGAGCGCGTCCCGGCAGATTGGCTTGCTGCTGATAAGCTCGGCGTTTCACGCGGCACGTTGCGGGAGGCGTTGAAAGTCCTCGAATTTCAGGGATTGACCGCCTCGAAGACAGGGCCGGGCGGTGGCGTTTTCGTCTCTGTTGTCTCGGATGATGATGCGCTTCGCATTCTCGACAATCTGTTTCTCTCCAAACCGCCGTCCATCAGCGACATTTACACACTGCGCAAGGCGCTCGAACCCGAACTTGCAGCAAGCCTGGTCGGCAAACTGACAGCGGAGCAGTTCGCCGAGTTGCAGTCTCTGATCAACCCTTATGAGGACGAACCAAAATCGGCGGTGGAAGAATATAGCCAGCGGCTTGCCGAACTGGATTTTCATGCAGGCCTGGCGCGGATGAGCGAAAACCGCGTCTTGGGTTTCATCTGCATATTCTTGCTGAGCTTGCTGCGCGACAAGACCGAGTGCAGGGCGATCTATTCTGAACCCACACCCTGGTGGATGCGCGAAACGGGCATCGGTTACCAGATTCGTCTCTTGCGCGCGCTCAAGGCGGATGATGCAGAGCGCGCCCGCACCATCATGCGCGAGCATATGACGGAAGCGGAGAAATTCATGCTTGAGCGCGCGGTACTCGCGGCGACTTGAAAATACGGCACGGCTCAGCGCTTAGTCTGAAGATCCTGCGCCAGCATCTCGTCCGGCAGATGGCGTGGCGGTGCACCATGGTGTGACATTTCAAGCTGATGAAGAGTCATCAGGTCCACAATGTCAGAGGCGGCGTCATATCCGGAAACGAGATCGCCAATATGGGTTCTGAGTTCCTTGATCGCGCCCTTGCCCATGAGGTTCCGGAGCTTTTCGAGCTTTTCCTCAAGCACCGTCCATTCGAAATACTCTTCCTGCGCGGTCATGATGCGCGGATGACGTGTTGGCGAGGGGTTTTCACCGATCAAAAGCTCTTCGTAAAGCTTCTCAGCTGGCCGCAGGCCCGTCATAACAAATTCGATATCGCCATCCGGATTGCTATCGTCTTTCACGGTAAGCCCGGAAAGCTCGACCATGCCGCGCGCCAGATCGATGATTTTGACTGGTTCGCCCATGTCCAGAACGAAGACGTCGCCACCCTGACCCATGGCACCGGCCTGAATGACAAGTTGGGCTGCTTCCGGGATGGACATGAAATAACGCGTAATCTCAGGGTGGGTGAGGGTGATCGGTCCGCCACTTGCGATCTGCTGGCGGAAAAGCGGAACAACAGAACCCGAAGAACCCAAGACATTGCCGAAGCGCACCATGGAAAACACCGTTTTGCATCCGCGATCCGAAAAAGCCTGCAGAATGAGTTCGGCAATACGCTTTGAGGCCCCCATGATATTGGTCGGTCGCACTGCCTTGTCGGTGCTGACCAGCACAAAGGCTTCGACATCGTTTTCAGCGGCGACCTGAGCAACGGTCAACGTCCCAAACACATTGTTGGAAACCCCTTCGACAGGATTCTGCTCCACCAGCGGCACATGCTTGTAGGCGGCGGCATGGTAGATCGTGTGCGGCTTGAAACTGCCGACGATTTCTTCCACGCGCTTCTGGTCCCGCACGGAGGCCAACAAGGGCACCAGCCTTGAATTGCAGTCGGGGTTGCGCTCCAGTTCGCTCACGATACTGTAGAGCGAATATTCATTATGCTCCACCAGCAAAAGCCGCTCCGGCCCGATCTTGCAGATCTGGCGGCACAACTCGCTACCGATCGACCCGCCTGCGCCCGTGACCATCACGACCTTGCCTTGGATGTTTCTGGCGAGAAGCTCTTCTTCCGGTGGGACCGCGGGCCGGCCAAGGAGATCGTTGATATCAAGCTCTTCGAGATCCGTCATCCGCACGCGGCCTTGCACAAGGTCGTTCACGTTCGGCATGATGCGAACGGCAACGCGTGCACCACGAAGGCTTTCAATGATCGCCTTGCGGCGCTGCGGCTCGATATTGGGCACGGCAAGGAGAACAGTTCGCGCATTCAGTTTGCGCACGGTTTCCTTCAGTGTTGCGGGATCATAGACGTAAACGCCATCAATCAGCGCCCCATGCAGCTTCGGATCGTCGTCGAGATAACCGGCCACGCGCAGTTCCCCAGCATTGCGGATTGCGCTCGAAAGCTGCCGCCCGATCGAACCGGCCCCGTAAATCAGGGCGTTTGACGCTTCGCTGCGCTGAAGTATCAGTCGGTAGCTGTTTCCAAAGAGCTGCTTTGCCACCAGGCGCGACATGCCGACAACCAGAAGCAGAAGCATGGGCTGCAGGATGCCCACGGTGCGCGGTATGCCGGGAACACTGATAAAGGTGAATATGGTCATGAAAATCAGACCATAGATTGCCACAGCACGAATGATCGCCATGAAGGCGGCCCAGCCTATATACCGGAAGATCGCCCGATAAAGCCCATGGGTGATAAAGAGCGGAATCGCGATCACGAGCGAAACCGGAATGGTGATCAACTCAATGCCTTCGAGCGGATCCCAGCTGTCCAGTCGTAAGGAAAACGCCATCCAGAGCGTGAGTACGCAGATGAATGCGTCAACCGTCACGACAAACAGACGCTTGAACCAGCGCGGCCATTCCAGAATGGAGTCGATTACGTTACCAGCTGCCATATGCTAGCCTTGTTTCGGGCCGTTGGCAGGCACTTCCGGACTATAAAGGCCTATCCGTTCACCTGTTGATGCCGGTTCGGAACCTTTTTGCTGTATCGACTTCATTGCATCACACTCGAAACTGCATGCTCGACCTGTAAAGGAAGCTTTATGAAAAGGGAGCATGAAACTGATCCTTTGTCATTACAAGGCACCTCACCGCGTTTCAAGCAAACAATACAATCAAATGGACGAGATGATGGCTTTGCCTCCGTATTGGAAGGAAAGCCATTTGCATCTTGCAAGCACGGGACAAAAGCGCTTATGCACGGCGTTGAACAGGGACGCCTTCGCCTTTGAACCGAGAGTTTGGATTACACCTGCACATGAAAAGACTTTTCGACTTCGCCGTTGCGGCTGTTATGCTGGTGGTTCTCAGTCCGGTCATTGCCATCGTGGCTGTTGTGATCAAGCTGACATCGAAGGGCCCGGCCATTTTCGCGCAGACCCGCGTCGGCTGGCATGAAAAGCCGTTCAAATGCCTGAAGTTCAGAACCATGCAGGTTGATACGCCAAACGTGGCATCGCATCAGGCATCGACTGCCTGGATCACCCCGGTTGGCCGTTTTCTCCGCAAGTCCAAACTCGACGAACTGCCCCAGCTTTGGAACGTCCTTTTAGGCGAAATGAGCCTGGTGGGACCGCGCCCCTGTCTGCCCACGCAGGAAGAACTGGTGGCTGCGCGTCGAAGGCTTGATGTCTTTTCGGTGCGACCCGGCATTACGGGCAGCGCGCAGCTGGCAGGTCTCGACATGTCGGAGCCGCAGCGCCTTGCCGTTGCCGATCGTCAATATGTCGATGAGCGCAGCTTTGCCGGGGACATCGGTATTCTGTTCAATACGGCGCTCGGCAAGGGCTCGGGCGACGCGGCGGGACGGTAGAGCATCGGGCGATAATATTGGGCTAACAGAATGGCTTAATATTATCGCCCGATACTCTAACCGCTAACGCTTCTGGCTCCTGCCAGAAAACCGGCAGCCTTGGCGCGCTTGCGCGCGGAAAACCAGGTGATGGGCGATGCCATCAGGCGAAAGGCTTCGAGATAGGCAAAGAAGAGCGGTGCAGGCCGGTCGTATTTACGGCCCGTGTAAACGCGTGAGCGAGCCATGTGATAGGCCTTCAGATATGCAACCTTGGCCGAACGGCCTGACGAATGCCCACCCGCATGTGTAACCACCGCATCGCGGATGAAATAGAGCGGTCCAAGTTTTTTCAGGCGCAGAGAAAGGTCATCGTCTTCGTGATAGAGAAAAATCTCGGGGTCGAAGCCGCCAACTATGTCAAAGTTTGCTTTTGACACGAAGATAGCCGAACCGCTCAAGACAGGCACTTCGAAATCGGCATCCGGCCAACCGCGGCGGATATACTCACTGCGCGGCAGAAGATAAGACCGGCGCTTGAACGCCACATCGCCCTTTGCATTCTGCAGGCGCGGATTGAAGGCGGACGCCTCGGGATGGTGCCGTGCGCCATTCAGAAGGGCGTTCAAGGTGCCGTCCTCAAGGCGAGAATCCGGGTTCAGAAACAAAAGATATGGAGTCTGGGCTGCCTTTGCACCTTCATTGCAGCCCCGCCCAAAACCGACATTTTCCGCAAGCGGTATGATTTTGACATTCTGCCGCGGGCCGAAATCGGGGAATTGAGTGCGCGCTTCATTGTCAACGAGGATCACCGGAACATCCTCCGGGATGGAAGCGACCATCTCGCCAATAACCTCGCCGCTATTATAGCAGACGGAAACGACGGTGATGTCCGATATATCCAGGCTCTTTCGATCGACGGCGGTGTCTTCCATGGTCAGGCCACTTCTCCGGCTGCCGGCAGAAGCTGAAGCTCGTAAAGTCGTCGATAGGGACCGTCCCGGCCGAGAAGGTCAGCCTGCGGTCCTTGTTCAACGACATTGCCCGCTTCCATGACAACGATGTTGTCCGCCGTGCTGACGGTGGAAAGCCTGTGCGCAATCATGATCGTCGTGCGCCCCTTGGAAAGCACGGCCAGAGCGTCGCGGATTGCAGCTTCCGATTCCGAATCAAGCGCGCTCGTTGCCTCGTCCAGCACAAGAATTTCGCTGTTGCGCAGCATGGCGCGTGCAATGGCAATGCGCTGGCGCTGACCACCGGAAAGATTGGTGCCGTTGACACCGACTTCTGAATCGTAGCCGTCGGACATGCGCATGATGAAGTCATGGGCGTTTGCCGCCTTGGCCGCGGCAACGATCTCATCGTCGCTGGCCCCCTCGCGTCCGAAGCCGATATTGGCGCGAACTGTGCCGCTGAAAAGAAACGTATCCTGCCCCACGAAGGACATGCGCTCGCGCAACGATTGGAACGTCACGTCCTTGATGTCGGTTCCATCGATGGTCACAGAGCCGCTTTCAGGGTCGTAAAGCCGCATGATCATGTTGATGATCGAGGATTTGCCGCCACCCGACGGCCCGACAAGCGCCGTGGTCTTGCCGGCCGGAAAGGTGAGATTGAGCTTGTCGAAAATCTTCTGCCCTGGTTTGTAGGAGAACGTTACGTCGTTGAAACGGATTTCCCCGCCGCCCTTCGGCAGTGCGACAGCATCTTCCTTTTCCGAAAGATCGATCGGGTGATCGACGATCTCATACATCATGCGCACGCCCACCATGCCGCTTTCCAGCGCAACGCGCATGCGGGCGAGGCGCTTGGCCGGCTCATAGGCCAGGAGAAGCGCGGTGATGAAAGACATGAGTTCGCCGGGCGTTGCACCCTCCTGCAGAACCCATACGCCGCTGAGCGCGACCACGCCTGCAATGGCAAAGCCCGAAAGCGTTTCCATGATCGGGCTGGAAGCCGCTTCCAGCCGCGCCACGCCGTTTGCACGGCTTTCGACATCGCTCACATGCCTGTCCATCTCGGTATTGAGATAGTTTTCCAGGCCGAACGCCTTGACGACGCGTATCCCCGTTGCCGCCTCCTGAACATTGTGGATGATCAGGTTCATGGAGACCATTTCCTGTTCCATGATCTTGCGCACGCGGCGGGTGATCTTGCGCACGCCGAAAATCGCCAGCGGCCCGATGATCGCTGTGACAATGGAAAGAATAGGCTGCTGAATGACCATGACCGCGATCAGACCGAGCAGCGAAAACAGGTCGCGCACGAAGGAGGTGACGATCAGATCGAGAACCTGACGCACAGACTGCGCATTGGTGGTCATGCGCATCAACAGTTCTGAAGAGGAATATTTCGAGTGGAACGCAATGCCCTGTTTCAGAATCTGCTGGAAGATTTTCCGCTGCGTCCGCGCAATGATGTTGTTGCCGGCCTTGCTGAGAAATATGGTCTGGACATAGGTGGCCGCACCTTTGATTGCAAAGATCAGCGCAACGACCAGCGAGATTGCAAAGACCCGGTCGATATCCTTGGAAACGATCGTTTCATTGACGATATCGCGCATGATCCAGGCACTTGCCGCCGTCATTGCTGCGACAACGAGCATCGCGGCAATGGCGATCCCATACCAGCCCGCCTGTCCACGAAAATTTTCGGTAAGAAGCCGCGTCAACAGGCCTCTGTTTGCCTTGGAAAGAAACTTTTCCAGCATGCTTGCCCTTCGGGGTGGCGCAGGTTCCTCGATCAGGCGAGAAACATCTTTAAGCGCTGCAACACGTTGCCCGTACTGCACAATCTTCAACTTTGCGGGCTCTAATGAACCTTCAGGTTTTAAATTGCAATAGATTCGTGCTTGGCACCGCGCGTAACCTCCGCCACGTTGCAGTTTTGCATCGACCGCATTACAAAGGCGGCACCTTTTTTCGTGTTGGAACAACCGTCATCAACGCACATTGATTAATTGTCAGTATCATTGCTTTTGGAGGAAACGTGAGCTTGAAATTTGGAACCAGTGGATTGCGTGGACTGTCGGTCGATCTGCTCGGCAAGGCCTCATTTGCTTATCCTGCCGCCTATGTTCGCTATTTGAAACAGCGTGGAATCATCAACAGCGGCGATAAGGTGCTGATTGGACGGGATTTTCGCGATTCCAGTGAGGCCATCGCTAAAAATGCCGCCGCAGCACTGACGAGTGAAGGTTTCGTGCCCGTCGATTGCGGAACACTTCCCACCCCAGCCCTTGCCTATTATGGCCAGGAGCATGGATTTGCAGGCATTATGATTACCGGGTCCCATATCCCGGCGGATCGCAACGGTCTGAAATTCTATCGCCCGGACGGTGAAATCGACAAGAGCGACGAAACCGGCATATCGGACGCGGCCAAGCAGACAATGGAAGAAGACTGGCAATCGGCAGTTGGCAGACTGTCGGACGAATCCGGTGAGGCCGAAGCGTTGTTTGTTGAACGCAACCGCCAGATACTGCCGCCCAACGCGCTTGCCGGCCTGAAAGTCGGTGTCTACCAGCACTCGACGGTCGCCCGCGATATGCTGGTCGATATCCTGAAATTCTACGGTTGCGATGTGGTTGAATTGGGCCGCTCTGAAACCTTCATCCCCGTTGATACGGAGGCGGTTTCGCCCGAAACGGTCGAAGCGACCCAAAAATGGGTTGCCGAACTCGGCCTCCACAGTGTTGTTTCCGCCGATGGCGATGGCGACAGGCCGCTCGTGACCGACGAAAAAGGCGTGCCGATCAAGGGCGATATTCTTGGATTGATCTGTGCGGCTTACCTGAACGCCGATACGGTGGTGACACCGATCACGTCCAATTCGGGCATCGAAGCGTCAGGCAGGTTCAAGGTCGTCCGCACACGCGTCGGCTCACCCTATGTCATTTCGGGCATGGAAAATGCCGAAGGTGATGGCATTATTGGTTTCGAGGCCAATGGCGGCACACTCACAGGCTCCGCGTTTGACGTGGATGGGCGTGAGTTGAAAGCACTTCCGACGCGCGACTGTTTTCTGCCGATCCTCACCGCTCTCGCCAGTGCAAAACATGAGGGGCTTTCGCTTTCGGCCTATTGCGCGAGCTTGAAGCTTCCCGTGACCGCAGCAGACAGGTTGCAGAATTTCCCGCTCGAACAGAGCGCGGCGCTGATGGACTGGCTGCGCGAAGACCCCGAGAACGTCTCAAGCTTCCTTACAGGGCTCGCAACACCGGAAGATATGTCCGACCTTGACGGCTTGCGCGTCAGCCTTTCTGAGGGCCGGTCCATTCATTTTCGTCCGTCGGGCAATGCGCCTGAAATGCGCTGCTATGTCGAGGCACCAAGTGCTGAAGAGGCAGACGCCCTTCTGGCAAAAGGTCTGGAGCGCATTCGCAATTGGGAAGCACCGCAAGCATGAATGCCTTTGTTGACTTCGAAAAACAGGTTCAGTGGTTTGAAAACTGGCTGGAAAAAGCGGCTTTGCCACTTTGGGCAAGCGCAGGCTTCGATCCTGAAACCGGCGGCTTTTATGAACGCCTCGCCCAGGACGGCAAACCCTGCGTGAACGACAATCGACGCGCACGCGTCCAGCCGCGGCAGGTCTACTGTTTAGTCGTCGGCGGCCTTCGCGGCTATAAGGCTGAGTGGAAAAGTCAGGCTGAGGCGGCATTTGCCTGGTTCGAAACGGCTTTCAAGCGCAGCGATGGCCTCTATGGCGCTCTCGTTTCGCCTGATGGCGAACTGGTGGACGCAGACTTCGATCTCTACAACCATGCTTTTGCGCTTTTTGGCATGGCGCAGATCGCCCGTGCCTTTCCCGAGCGCCATGCTGAGATGGAAGCCAAGGCGACTGCGCTTCTTGATGTGTTGAAGACGCGGTACAAGCACCCGTTGGGCGGTTTTCATATGGACAATCCGCCAAAGGAGCCGCTTTGCTCAAATCCGCACATGCATCTCTTCGAGACCGCGCAGGAATGGGCAAAGATCGCCAAGGACAAGGCGGTCTGGAACGATCTCGCCGACGAAATTGCCGCACTCGCCATGACACGGTTCATTGATAGTGAGACGGGCGCTCTTCGCGAGTTCTTCGCTCAAGACTGGACACCGATGGCGGGTGACGAGGGCCGCGTTGTCGAAACCGGCCATCAGTTCGAATGGGCATGGCTTCTTCTGCACTGGGCGGTCGGTTCGAAGAGCGAAGAGGGCATTGCCAAGGCCAAGCGGCTTTATGAAATCGGAAAGGCGCATGGCATTAGTGAAAGCCGCCGGGTTGCCTTCATGGCGCTCAATGACGATTTCACGCCGCGCGATGAAATGGCAAGACTTTGGCCGCAGCCGGAATGGATGAAGGCGTCGGCCCTGTTGGCGATGAACAGCACCGGTCAGGCGCGCGAAACATACCTCGCCGATGCGGCAAAGGCCTGCGAGGCGTTGCGGCTTTTTCTGGAGCCGTGCAAACCGGGGCTGTGGCTCGACAAGATGAAGCCTGACGGAAGCTTCGTTGACGAGCCGGCACCGGCCAGCACGTTCTATCACATCGTCTGCGCAATCTACGAGCTTGCCGATATTCGCGACTGGATGGCCGCTCAGGCTTGAGCTTTGTCCGCAAGATCGAGAATGCTCTCGTCGAGGCCAGCCATGTGGAGGAACGGGGCGTGACCCTGTCCTTTCACGACGATCGTCTCCATCGCCGGGTTGCGGGCTTTCATTTTCTCAACGATCTCTTCGCTCAACAGCAGCGAGGTTTCCCCGCGGATCGTCAGCAAGGGTATGGATTTGAAAAGCTCGAACTGATCCCAAAGTTCAATCAGCGGTTTGCTAAGATCAGCCTTGGCGATTTCTATGGCGATAGCCGGATCGACCGGAGCCTTGAGGCCATCCGGTGTTTCGACCAGCGAGGCATGGGCCATATCCACCCAGTCCTGCTCGTTGAATGCAGTGAAAAATGTCCCGTGCACAAACTTTGCACCCTGTACGGCCAGATCCCAACTGGTCACTTTGGCAGGCGGCACTTTGAGATAGGTCTGGATCAGTTCCAGCCCTTCGCGCGCCAATGCCGGGCCGACATCGTTCAGCACGGCAGCAGCCATAAGGTCGGGCGCAAAGGTCATGATGATATGCATCACAAGTCCACCGCGCGAGGTGCCAATAAAGACAGCCTTCTTGATCCCGAGCGCTTGGCAGCCGGTCACCACGTCCTTGGCTTCCATTACCGGATTGTAGTTTTCCTTGTGATCGTCCCAGGCAGATTTCCCCCGGCCCCGCAAATCGAAGGTGAAGACCTTCCTCGGGCGTGTCGGGTGATGGGCCACCTTCAACGCAAAGAGATGGAAATCGCCGGAATTGCGAGTGAGGCCAGGAAGACACACGATAGGCAACGCATCGCTTGAAACATCCGCGCCATATTCCCGCGCATAAAGCTTCAGCCCGTCCTCAGACGTGTAATAATGTTCCTTGAAACCTTCGGAAAATGAAACTGTCATGATGGCTACCCTCCCAGATCGGGTCCTGTTTTAGGCCACAAATCTTGCCCGTTACAAGGGCAGGAGGGCAAAAACATGAATCGCGGTTCAGTTTCGCGCGGAAATATCCTTGTCGATCTCCGCAGGCAGACCGAAGCGCATCTTGTAGACCTCGAAATTCTCCATCACCCGCTGCACGTAAAAACGCGTTTCGGGGTAGGGGATCATCTCAATCCAGTCGACCACCTCATCGGTCGGTCTGCCGCGCGGATCGCCAAAACGCGCCAGCCATTCCTTCACCCGCCCCGGCCCTGCATTGTAGGCAGCGAAGGTGAGGATATAGGAACCTTCGTGGCGACGGATTTGCTCACCGGCGTATTTTGAGCCCAAAAGCGCATTATAGGCATCGTCGGCAGTCAGCTTTTCCGGCGCATAGGCAAGGCCGAGCCGTGCTGAAATCTCCTTGGCTGTCCCCGGCATGACCTGCATCAGTCCACGTGCATCGACGGGCGAGACGGCGGTACCGTTGAACCCGCTTTCCTGCCGGGCAATCGCCAATGACAAGGCGCGTTCTTCCGGGCTCAGGCCAGCGGCACTGCTGATCGCTGTGACCGGGAAGGCAACGGAGAACGGAGCAAGCCCTTTGTAATAGGCAGTCTTACCCACCGCGAGCGCCAGGGCGCTGTCGTGCTGCGCCTCGGCGCGCGCTGCCAGCGCCTCCAAAAGCTCACCTGAATTCGTCTGGTCCGCCAGTTCACTGTAGAGGCGGCGGGCCTGATCGTGAAAACCGTTTTCCTCCAGGAGGCCGATGGCCTTCATCGCCGGTATCTCCTCAAAGCCCTGCATGGCCGGCGGCGGCGACGGTTTCGGCGGCTCGGCCGAAAGCGGCTTTTTCAGACGTGCGGCAGCCAGCTGACCGTAGAAGTTTCCGCCATAAACGGTTGCCTCTTCCAGATGGGCTTTGGCCGCTTGCGGGTTCTTTTCTTCCTCGGCTCGACCAAGCCAATAAAGTGCACGGGAGCGAGATGAGGGCAGGGTGGAAACCTCAAGAAGCCTGCGGAAATGCGCAGTTGCCTTCTCGCTGTCGTTCAGGCCTCGCAGCGCATACCAGCCGGCATGAAACTCAGCGTCGGCAATATCCTGTGGTGTTTTGGCATGATGAGCAGCCACCAGCGCATAGGCGCGCTTGATGTCGCCTGCCTCATAAAGCCCCCGACTGATGATACGCCGCTCGTTCCACCACTCGCCGGGTGAAATGGCGCTTTCCTCGGCATCCGTCACCGCATCCAGCAGGTTTGCCGCATCATCATATTTGTCCTGTTTCTGCAGATAAAGGATATTGGCAAACTTTAGCGGCGCTGTTCCCTTGAAGTCCTTTTCCGCGTCTTTCAAAAGCTTGGCCGCATCCTTGTGGCCGCGGATCACGGCAGACCAGGCGTCAAAAAGCGGTTTGGCACTGGCAAGCTTGGCAAACCGTGTCGCCTGGCTGATACGGTCGCGGTAGAGCAGGTAGTTCATACGCGCCAGGTGGTCCTGCGGGCGCAGAAGGTCGCCGAGATAGTCCAGAACCTCGCCTTCCTGCCATCGG
Organism: Rhizobium sp. L1K21; assembly: GCF_024055895.1. Taxonomy (GTDB): domain Bacteria; phylum Pseudomonadota; class Alphaproteobacteria; order Rhizobiales; family Rhizobiaceae; genus Ensifer_A. Next base: position 2,143,449 of record NZ_JAMXLE010000001.1, on the reverse strand, counting down.
GTCAGCACTTCGCCAGACCACAGCGGCAGGATCAGTGCCTTGGCCGTATCGTCCTCGCCACTTTCATGAAGGGCGCGCGCCAGCAGGATGCGGCCCTCCGATGTTTCAGGCTGGATCGTCTTGAAAGCGGAAAGAACCTGCTCGGCCGATGGGTGTTCGCGGTAGAGCGCGCGTTCATAAGCCGCGCGCGTCTTTTCAATGCCTGGCCATCCGGAAAGTTCGCGCCTTGCACCTTCAAACTCGCTGGAGGGAACATCGCGCGCGCCCGACATGGCAATCAGGTAGGTCAGTGTATCGCGATGGATATCGCCGCGCAGCAGCGTGTTGCGGGCACTGATCGCGTCCGCCATAGCGCCGGACTTGAACGCGCTCATCCCGTCACGAAACACCGCAAGCCGGTTTGGCATGGCCTGCAGCGTGACGGGAATAGAGCCGGTTTTTTCCGGGCTTGCCTTGGAGGTTTCGGCGATTTGGGCTTGTCTTGTGGTATCATCCAGCATTCCACCCGCAAGCAACCAACCGCCCAAGGCGCCCGCGAAAATCAGCGAAACTGATGGAACCATTCGCATTTCGATCTTTCAACCGGCTGAAAACTCATTTAAAAGCCACACTTCAATCCGTTGTAGGGTATCTCACCTCACATCTGGACAGAATCAATAATGAAAAAATGCGGCCAAAGCGTGTGCTTTGTCCACACCAGGAGTAAACCCATGTTCAAGGGATCAATGCCCGCTCTCGTAACACCATTTGACGAAAGTGGCGCAGTTGATGAAAAAGCCTTTGTCGATCATGTCAATTGGCAGATCGCGGAAGGATCCAGCGGTCTGGTTCCCGTCGGCACCACCGGTGAATCGCCAACGCTTTCCCACGACGAACATAAACGGGTCGTTGAACTGTGCATCGAAACGGCCGCCGGCCGCGTGCCGGTCATCGCCGGTGCGGGCTCCAACAACACCCGCGAGGCAATCGATCTGGCCACCCACGCCGAAAAGGCGGGTGCGGATGCCGTTCTCGTGGTGACGCCCTATTACAACAAGCCGACCCAGAAGGGCCTGATCGCGCATTTTGCTGCCATCGCAGAAGCGATCACCATTCCGATCATCATCTACAATATTCCGCCGCGTTCGGTCATCGACATGAGCGTGGAGACGATGGCGACGCTGGTGCGGACGCACAAGAACATCATCGGCGTGAAAGATGCGACCGGCAAGCTGGAGCGCGTTTCCGAACAGCGCGCAGCCTGCGGCAAGGATTTCGTGCAGTTGTCCGGTGAAGATGCCACCGCACTCGGCTTCAACGCCCATGGCGGCGTCGGCTGCATATCGGTGACGGCAAACGTCGCGCCGCGCCTTTGTGCAGAGTTTCAGGCGCTCACTGCCAAGGGTGATTATGCCGCGGCACTGGAATATCAGGACCGTTTGATGCCGCTTCATAGGGCCATCTTCATTGAACCGGGCGTTATGGGCGCTAAATATGCACTAAAGCGTCTTGGCCGCTGCGGCGAAACCGTTCGGTCTCCGCTGACCTGTCCGGTCGAAAAGAGCACGGCCGATGCCATCGACGCTGCGCTGAAACACGCCGGATTGCTGAACTGAGGCAATCGCCGGTGAATTGAGCATCGGGTGCGCCCGCATGTGCTCAGGAAAACAAAGAGGATTTTATGGCACCGAAGGGCAGCCAGAGAAAGGTCAACCGGGTTGTCGCGGAAAACAGAAAAGCCCGCTTCAACTACGAGATCCAGGACACCTATGAGGCAGGTCTTGTCTTGACCGGCACGGAGGTGAAATCTCTGCGCGACGGCAAGGCCAATATTGCAGAATCCTATGCCTCTGACGAGGATGGCGAGCTTTGGCTCATCAATTCCTATTTGCCGGAATATCTGCAAGGCAACCGCTTCAATCACGACACGCGCCGCCGCCGCAAACTTCTTCTGTCCAAGCGCGAGATCGGGCGTCTGCGCTCCGCCATTCATCGCGAAGGCATGACGCTTGTACCGTTGAAGATTTATTTCAACGACCGGGGCAGGGCGAAGTTGGAATTGGCGCTCGCCAAGGGTAAGAAGCTGCACGACAAGCGCGAGACGTCGAAAGAGCGGGATTGGAACCGCCAGAAGAACCGCCTTTTGAAGGAACGCGGTTGAGCTGAATGCTGGCTCAGAACTGCCGGTAACAATCTTCCATCAAATGATGGTCCTCGTCATTGTCGCCTGTATAGACCTCTCCGCGGTCAATCGCTTCCAGGGCGGAGTAGAGCCGGGCAATCACGGTTCTATCGCTGTCGTCTGCGCGCCGGTTGCGCTTTTCGGGAAAGTGCCGTGAAGGCTCGCCGCTCAGCAATTCGTCGATAGTCGGTTCCGCATGGATATCCAATGCGCTGTCACCATCCGATAGGCGCCGTGACAAAACGGTCGTGTTCTTCGCCTGTACCACGTTTCTCCTCCCGCGATCCGTCAAGAATGACAGGAATTCTCGCAAAGCGCGGTTGAGGAAATGAAAACGGGCAGCGTTAAAAGTCGGTTGACCGAACGCTTCAAACTCAAGCGTTCGCCCGATACTCAAAGACAGCGATTAATCGTCGAAATCGTCATCATTGTTCTGCTGGGGGCGCTGCGGACGCTCAGAAGGATCACGGCCCACTTCACCTTTCAGCGAGGAAAGGTCGATGAAGTGATCGGCCTGACGGCGCAGATCGTCGGCAATCATTGGCGGCTGCGTTGCCATTGTCGACACAACGGACACCTTGCGGCCCTTGCGCTGAAGCGCCTCGACAAGCGTGGTGAAATCGCCATCGCCGGAAAAGAGGACCAGATGGTCCACGGTCTCGGCCTGTTCCATCGCATCGACAGCCAGCTCGATATCCATATTGCCCTTGATCTTGCGGCGGCCCATGGAATCGGTGAACTCCTTGGCCGGCTTGGTGATCACCTTGTAGCCGTTATAGTCCAGCCAGTCGATGAGCGGGCGAATGGAGGAATATTCCTGATCTTCAATCAGGGCGGTGTAATAATACGCTCTCAGAAGATATCCGCGCTTTTGAAAAGCGCCCAGCAGCTTGCGGTAATCAATATCAAACCCCAGGCTTTTTGAGGCTGCGTAAAGATTAGCGCCGTCAATAAACAGCGCAATTTTTTCTCTTGGATCAAACATGCTTCCATCCCTATTATTTTGGCGCTTTTTCCGGCAACACCCCTCTTGTTGGTCGAAAACGCGCTATTATTTGCCTATATTAATACGTAGTAAAATAACCATTTATTTCAACCGGCTGGCCTTGCCAAGCCGCAATTGATCGCCAAATATCGCCATGCCTCCCATATTCACAAAAATATGCGTTAACGCTCATCATTAGAAGAAAAACTTGAACTTTGCTTCCAATAAATGTAGGGGGAACGTCAATTCACGTAAATCCCCGAATTTTGAGAGGACAGGCTATGGCCCGCGTCACCGTTGAAGATTGCATTGACAAGGTCGATAACCGGTTTGAGCTCGTATTGCTCGCCAGTCATCGCGCGCGCCTGATTTCGCAGGGCGCTTCGATCACTATTGACCGCGACAATGACAAGAACCCCGTTGTCGCGCTGCGCGAAATCGCAGACGAGACACTTTCGCCGGAAGATCTGAAGGAAGATCTCATCCACTCGCTGCAGAAGCATGTGGAAGTTGATGAGCCTGAGCCCGATCCGCAGGCTGCCTCCACCGAGGCTGCAAACGTCTTTGAAGGTGGCGTGGAAGAAGACGCACCTGAAGCCGTCTCCTTTGACCGCATGTCGGAAGAAGAGCTGCTGGCCGGTATCGAGGGTCTGGTTCCGCCGGAAAAAAGCGACGACTACTAAGAGCGCTCATTCCATGCCGATGAAACTTTCGGCTTAGGATGTTGTTTACGCTTTTGTGTCGAACATGATTTGGAGAACGCCAATTTCGCGGTTGGCGTTCTTTCTTATTCTAAAGCAATTCCAGCGAAAGTGGGAACCGGTTTCGTGTCCGGAATTGCGGAACAACAATGGGTTAGAGCGTTTCGGGAGGTCCCGTTTTCATCCGAAAAGCTCTAGGTTTGGAGCCTTCCGTTCATGATGCGTCAATACGAGCTTGTAGAGCGCGTTCAAAAATACAAGCCCGACGTCAATGAAGCACTTCTCAATAAGGCCTATGTCTATGCGATGCAGAAACATGGCCTGCAAAAGCGCGCGAGCGGCGACCCCTACTTTTCGCATCCGCTGGAAGTTGCCGCCATTCTCACCGATCTTCATCTCGATGAAGCAACGATTGCCGTTGCACTCCTGCATGACACGATCGAGGATACCACAGCCACACGTGATGAAATCGACGAGCTTTTTGGTGAAGAAATCGGCAGCCTTGTCGAAGGGCTGACCAAGATCAAGAAGATCGACCTTGTGTCCAAGAAGGCCAAGCAGGCGGAAAATCTGCGCAAGCTGCTTTTGGCGATTTCTGATGATCTGCGCGTCCTTCTGGTCAAGCTTGCAGACCGCCTGCACAATATGCGCACGCTCGGCGTGATGCGCGACGACAAGCGCAAGCGCATATCTGAAGAAACGATGGATATCTATGCGCCGCTCGCCGGTCGCATGGGCATGCAGGAAATGCGCGAGGAGCTGGAAGAGCTGGCCTTCCGCAACATCAATCCGGAAGCCTGGGAAACGGTCACCAAGCGACTGGCCGAACTTTCCGTGCGCAATGAAGGCATTATCGACAAGATCGAAAGTGAGCTTGGCGAGCTTCTCGAAAACGGCGGGCTGCACGGCGCTGTCGTGAAGGGTCGGCAGAAAAAGGCCTATTCGGTCTTTCGCAAGATGCAGTCGAAGTCGCTGTCCTTCGAGCAGCTTTCCGATGTGTTCGGCTTCCGCATCATCGTGCCGGAGGTGCAGGATTGCTACAAGGCGCTCGGAATGGTGCACACACGCTGGCGTCTCGTGCCGGGTCGTTTCAAGGATTACATATCCACACCCAAGCAGAACGGTTACCGCTCGCTTCACACCACCATTGTCGGCCCCGCCCGGCAGCGCATTGAATTGCAGATTCGCACCGATTGGATGAATGACGTCGCCGAGCTCGGCATTGCGGCCCACTCCCTTTACAAGGATGGCCAGACCGCCGGTGACCAGCCCGCCCGCGAGATCAACGCCTATTCATGGCTGCGCCAGACCATCGAATCGCTTTCCGAGGGCGATAACGCTGAAGAGTTTCTGGAGCATACGAAGCTCGAGCTTTTCCAGGACCAGGTATTCTGCTTTTCGCCCAAGGGCAAACTGATTGCTCTGCCGCGCGGCGCAACGCCCATCGATTTTGCCTATGCCGTGCATACCGATATTGGCGACACCTGCGTGGGTGCCAAGATCAACGGTCGGATCATGCCGCTGGTCACTCGCCTCAACAACGGGGACGAGGTGGAAATCATTCGCTCCGGCGTTCAGGTCCCGCCGGCCGCCTGGGAAGAGATTGTGGTGACGGGCAAGGCCCGTTCCGCCATCCGCCGCGCAACCCGCATGGCGATCCGCAAGCAATATTCCGGTCTGGGGCAACGCATTCTGGAGCGTACCTTCGAACGCGCGGGCAAAACCTTCTCGCGTGATCTGCTCAAGGCCTCACTCTTCCGCCTGGGCCACAAGGAGGTGGAAGACGCAATCGCAGCCGTCGGACGCGGGGAATTGTCCTCCATAGACGTCCTTCATGCCGTGTTTCCCGATTATCAGGATGAGCGCGTGACCGTTCGCCAAGCCGCGGACGAGGGCTGGGTGGCCATGGACAGCGCATCCGGCATGATTTTCAAGGTGCCAGGCCAAGGCGACGGCGCCAGCATTCCAGGCTCAACGATGTTCCGCGGCTTGGCGCCTGACCTGCAGGTCTCCTTCTCGCCGGCCGGTGCTGTGCCGGGTGACCGTATCGTCGGCATTCTGGGTGACGGAAAGAGCCTCACCATTTACCCGATCCAGTCGCCGGGACTTCAGGAATTCGACGATGAAAACCATCGCTGGATCGATGTCCGCTGGGATCTGGACGAGACCAACAAGGCCCGCTTCAAAGCCCGCATCGAAATTAGCGCGCTGAATGAACCGGGTACGCTGGCAACCGTTGCCCAGACGATTGCGACAACGGATGTGAATATCTCCACGCTCACCATGACCCGCGTTGCCACAGATTTCACCGAGATGACGATCGATCTCGAAGTGTGGGATTTGCGTCAGCTGAACCTGTTGATTTCACGGCTCAAGGAGCTTGAGTGCGTCGCAACAGCCAAACGACTTTTCCGCTAAAGACAGTCATTTCAAAAAGCTATGCGTTTTATGCAATGCTGCTTAATTAAAGCGGCACTGGTAAATTGTGCGCCGCAACATTAACTTCGGGGTCAAGAACAGAGACAGAAAGACAGAGGTTAAGACAATGTTTGGTTTTAGCAAAGTGAAGAAGGCATTCCACATCCCGACCCGCCGCGAGCGCGAAGAAGCATTTTTGGCTGGTGCCAAGGATCGCTACGATCTCGAGTACCGCATGCGTCAGATCGAACGGGGCCAAATCTCCTTCTAATTGGCGAGCGCGTTGCTGCCAATTGCCGCATCCGCGATCCCGATTTTAAGAATATATGAAGTTTTACCGCTGCGCAGACCTCCGCGCGGCGGTTTTTATTTGTCATTATCTAAGTGTCAGCCTATCTAAGGCTCATGGAACAAAAAGTCACCGATAGCGGTCTGAACTGGACGCAGGACACGGCCAAGTGTCGCAAGCGCATGGGCGTTGGCCGCACCGCGCGTTACCATTCGCTTCGTATCCTGCGTCTGAAGGCAACGCCGCATTCCATCGCCGCAGGCGTGGCAGTCGGTGTAGCTGCTGCGTTTCTGCCGATTATCGGTATTCACATCGCACTCGCCGTTGCCGCTGCGTGGTTGATTGGCGGCAATATGCTGGCTGCGACTGCCGCAACCGTGCTGGCAGGCAATCCCCTGACATATCCGTTTATCTGGGCAGGCGACTGGGAAGCTGGTCAGCTTCTCATGGGTCATGGTATTCGCCCCCATCACGCAATCGACCTGCACGCCATGTTCGCCCATTTCAATTTCGATGCGATCTGGACGCCGGTTCTCAAGCCCATGCTGATCGGCTCGCTGCCTTTTTCGCTGGTTTGCGCCGGCCTTGCCTATCTTGTCGCATTTCAGGCGGTCAACATTTTCCGTGCCCGCCGTCAGGCGAGACTGCTTGATCGATAGAGGACCAGATGATCATTGGACTTGGAAGCGATCTGATTGACATTCGCCGTGTCGAAAAATCGCTGGAGCGCTTCGGCGAGCGCTTCACCAATCGCTGTTTCACCGAAATCGAACGTGCCAAGTCGGACCGCCGCAAGGAACGTGCCGCCTCCTACGCAAAGAGATTTGCCGCGAAGGAAGCCTGTGCCAAAGCCCTGGGAACGGGCATTGCACGCGGTGTCTTCTGGAAGGATATGGGGGTTGTCAACCTGCCCGGTGGCAAGCCCACCATGGCCTTGACTGGCGGTGCGGCCAAACGCCTGGAAGAGATGGTGCCCGCCGGCCATTCTGCAGTCGTGCATCTGACAATTACGGACGATTTTCCGCTCGCGCAGGCTTTTGTCATCATCGAGGCCCTGCCATTGCCATAATTGCAGCGGATGCGGCCGTGCGTGAAATGCGGCGGCTATTGCCCCAAGGGGGCGAAATGGTTAGAGAAGTCGAGCCTGATTTTCGGCAGCCGAAAGTAGAGGGCAAACCTCGGAAAGGCTATTTCAAGGAATGGATCGCGTGTCTGAAAAGAAAAAATCGGAAAACTCATTTTGGGAAACCGTATCGGTTGTCATCCAGGCGCTGCTTTTGGCTGCCGTCATCCGCACCTTGCTTTTCCAGCCATTCACCATTCCCTCCGGATCGATGATGCCGACCCTGCTGGTTGGCGATTACATCTTCGTCAACAAGTTCGCTTACGGCTATTCCAAATATTCCATGCCGTTTTCGCCCGATCTTTTCGAAGGCCGGATCTGGGAAGGCGAGCCCAAGCGCGGCGATGTCGTGGTGTTCCGCTTCCCGCCGAACCCCAGCATCGACTATATCAAGCGCTGCGTCGGCCTGCCGGGTGATCGCATCCAGGTCAAGGAAGGTGTGCTTTATGTGAACGGCAATGCAGTGCCCAAAGTGCCGGACGGCACGTTCAACTCCGATTATGCCCGCGACCTGCGCGATGACATCCCCGTTTTCAAGGAAACGCTGGACGGCGTGAACTACGATACGCTGGACGAGGCTCAGGGTACGCTTGGTGATAACACCCGCGAATTCATCGTGCCGCCAGGTCATTACTTCATGATGGGCGACAATCGCGACAACTCCGCCGACAGCCGTTTTGACGTGGGCTTTGTTCCCGCCGAAAACCTGGTCGGCCGTGCCACCATCATCTTCTTCTCGCTCGGCAACAACACCAGCTTCTCCGAAGTCTGGAAATGGCCGTTCAACATGCGGTGGGACCGCCTCTTTAAAAGTGTCGATTGAAATGGGTTACCAGCCGCTGAGCAATCAGGAACGTGATGAACTCGAAGTCATCCTTGGATATGCGTTTTCATTCAAGGAGCGTCTTGATCGGGCCTTCACCCATGCCAGCGCCCGCACATCGCGCAAGGATGTTTACGAGCGTCTGGAATTCCTGGGCGACCGCGTGCTCGGCCTTTGCGTTGCCGAAATGCTCTATCAGGCCTTTCCCGATGCCAATGAGGGCGAGCTCTCGGTTCGCCTCAATCAGCTCGTGAGCGCCGCCACTTGCGCTGCCGTTGCCGATGAACTGGCGCTTCACCGCTACATTCGCACCGGCTCTGATGTGAAAAACGTAACCGGCAAGCGCATGCTCAACGTGCGTGCCGACGTCGTCGAGGCGCTGATTGCAGCCCTTTATCTTGATGGCGGGCTCGAGGCTGCGCGTGGCTTCATCGTGAAGAACTGGCAGGATCGCGCCAAGCAATCGGAAGGCGCGCGCCGCGATGCCAAGACCGAGCTGCAGGAATGGGCGCATGCGACCCGTTCCGTTACGCCGCGTTACACCGTTCTCGATCGCTCCGGCCCGGATCACGACCCGCGCTTTACCGTATCCGTGGAAATCGAAGGCGTCGCGCGCGAGGAAGGCACAGGCCGCTCCAAGCGTGCAGCCGAACAGGACGCCGCAACGAAATTGCTGGAACGCGAAGGCGTCTGGGCGTAAACTCTTACGGCCCCCAGCCTCATATTGGAAAAGATCATGACTGGCGAAACTGAAACCCGCTCCGGCTTTGTCGCGCTTATTGGCGCGACCAATGCGGGAAAATCCACCCTCGTAAACCGCCTTGTCGGTGCCAAGGTGTCGATTGTCAGCCACAAGGTTCAAACCACGCGCGCCATCGTGCGAGGTATCGCCATTCACGAACAGACGCAGATCGTGTTCATGGACACGCCCGGCATCTTCAAGCCGCGCCGCAGGCTGGACCGTGCCATGGTCACCAGCGCCTGGGGCGGCGCGAAAGATGCAGACATCATTCTTCTGTTGATCGACAGCGAGCGCGGACTGAAAGGGGATGTGGAGAAAATCCTTGAAGGGCTGAAGGACGTCAAACAGCCGAAGATCCTCGCCTTGAACAAGGTCGACCGTGTGAAGCCGGAAGTGCTTTTGAAACTTGCGGGTGACGCCAATGAACAGGTCGAGTTTGAGCAGACCTTCATGATTTCGGCAACGTCTGGCTCAGGCTGCGATGCTTTGATGAACTATCTCGCAAAAGCCCTGCCTGCAGGCCCCTGGTATTACCCGGAAGACCAGATCTCCGATTTGCCGATGCGCCAACTGGCCGCCGAAATCACGCGCGAAAAGCTCTTCCTGCGCCTGCATCAGGAACTTCCCTATTCCTCCCATGTGGAGACGGAAAAATGGGAAGAGCGCAAGGATGGCTCCGTGCGCATTGAGCAGGTGATCTATGTGGAGCGCGACAGCCAGAAGAAGATTGCACTCGGCAAAAACGGCGAGGCCATCAAGGCGATCTCCATGAACGCGCGCAAGGAAATTTCGGAAATCCTAGAGCAGCCGGTTCATTTGTTCTTGTTCGTGAAAGTGCGCGAAAACTGGGGTGATGACCCTGAGCGCTATCGCGAAATGGGCCTCGATTATTCCAGCTGACGTGAAAAAGGCGGCAACCTTTCGGAAGCCGCCTTTTCGTTGAATGGAGTTGCTTAGTCGGCAACGCCCACGATCACGTAAGTCTTCGGATCGACAATCACGCGGTGGCCGTTGACGAAGGCATAGGCATAAGTCGGGTCTTCAGGGACCTCGACAAGCACCACCTGTTCGGGCAATTTGGCACCAACGGCCACTTCACCTTCCAGCGTCATGGGCTCAGCCGGCATGGGCTGTGCGCGGACATAAGTGACTACCTCTTGCGGCGGCGGATCAACAGCAGTGCCGGCAATCGCGCCAATCACACCGCCCACAGCGGCGCCGACTGGTCCACCGACGATAGCGCCCGTAATGGCACCGCCTGCAGCACCCGTTGCAGTGCCTTCCGTTGCCAACGCCGGTGTGGCAGCCAGACCTGCTGCAACAAGACCGGAAATAATCAGATAGTTTTTCATCGCTCTTTCCTTTCGGCTGTTCCGATGTGAGCAGAAAACGTGGTGCAGGTGAGTTTGTTCCGATATTTTCTCAGCCGTATCTGGTAGATTTTTTTCGATTGGTGAGATGATCGAGCACTGATCTGAAGAATCGGAGACATCCATGGCAAGTGCAGAAGACCTGGAGCGGATTGCCCATTCACTGCCGGGAACAGAGGCCCGTCCGCACTTCGACCGCACGGCATTTCGGGTCAAGAAACACTATGCCACACTTGCCCCCGACCGCCTGACTGCGAACCTGATGTATTCGCCCGAAGAGCAGCAATTCAAATGTATGATGCATCCCGAAGCCTTCTTTCCGGTTCCCAATAAATGGGGTGAAAAGGGTGCAACGACTATTGTCCTTGCAAAGGTCGATGAGGAGGAGCTGACCGCAGCTCTGGAATTGGCTTGGACGCGGGCGGGCGGGCGTTGGCCGGACGCTTGAATCGTGCCGCGCTTAATCGTCTTCGATTAAGCGATAACGTACATGCGGTAAAACAAGGAAAAAGCGTGATCGCATTTGAGTGAGATAAAATGCGATCCGCTTTAGGCGCCGCAGCACTTTTTGTATTTCTTGCCTGAACCACAGGGGCAGGGGTCGTTTCGACCGATGGTCTTGCCCGCAGCACCACTACTTTTGCCCGGCGTTTCCCGGTCCCAGTAGAACCAAAGCCCATCGATTTTCCGAAAGAATGAAACTTCGCTTTCTCGAAAATGCTGGCCGTTCTGCTTTCCTTCGAACGTGAAGCCAACCGTTCCGATCTCATCGCCCTCCAGACCACGCGCGTGGCTTACGATCGTCAGGCCGAGCCATTCCGTTCTGGCCGCCGAAAGGGCGGCATCGTTCCTGGAAAACATATCCGCTGCCGGGCCTGCGCAGGTCCGCTCTATGTAACTGATATCGCCCAATGTGTAGGCGCTGTAGCGCGACCGCATCAAGGCTTCTGCCGTCGGTGCTGCAGCCCCTTTGAGGTAAGGGCCGCAACAGGCAGAATAGAGCCGGGATGAGCCGCAAGGGCAAAGGTTCATGAAAAGGCCCCTGTTTGGTTTTCTGTCCGATTGCGCAGCTTGATAGAATGTTTTTCTCTCGAGAGCCACGATAAACCATCTCACACAGCAATGCTTTTGAATGAGGGGCGCGGGCGGTTTGCACATTCGTTCAAGACGGCTTTTCCCTTCGATGAAATGATCTCCCGCGACAGTGCAGGAGAGTGTTATGGATGCGACATTGACGAGCGGTCTCTTCCTCCCGTTGACTTCGATGCTGCTTGCCTCGGCGGTGATTATGGGCAGCCCAGGCCCGGCCACCGTCAGTGCTGCTGCATCCGGAAGTGCCTATGGCTTCGTCAGATCGCTGCCATATGTGACCGGTCTGATGAGCGGAACTGCAACCGTCCTGGCCCTCGTTGCGGCAGGTCTTGTTACCGCCTTGCTGGCCATGCCCGCGCTTGTGCCCGCCCTCATCGCTGTCTCGGGACTCTACATTCTCTACCTTGCTTACAAGATTGCCATGGCTGCGCCATTGGACAACAGCCAGAAAGCCGCCCCGCCACCGGGTTTTGGCGGCGGATACCTGCTGGCGGTTGCCAACCCGAAAGCCTATGCGGCAATCGCTGCAGTCTATGCATCGGCCCAATTCGGCCTTGCCTCGCCGCTCGTCGAGGCCGTGATCAAGGTCATCTCGCTCGCGGCCATGATTGTCCTCATTCATCTGCTTTGGCTCGGCGCAGGCATGGTGCTCGCGCGGATATTGTCGGACCCGCGCTATGGCCGTGTGTTGAACTGGATCTTCGCCGTCATCCTCGTCGCTTCCGCTCTACGTGCGCTCTCGCTCTTGATCCGCTGAGGCGGCAGCGGATCACGCCGCGAAGAAATCGGCCACGCCCGTTGCTTTCAGGCTTTCGTCCCAAAGCAGGCGCTCGTTTTCTGCGTTGCGTTCGGCGGGCAGCAGGACAGCGGGACCGGCTTTGCCCTTTCTCTCGGGACCATAAAACTGGCCGCTCTCTACACCTGCTTCACAAGCACAGCGCGCAATGCCGCTCGCGCCATCTTCCACCGAATGCGCTGCTTTGAGCGTTCTGTTGATGATGTATCGGTCCAGCCATCCGTCACCACCGGCCTTTGTCGTCTTGCCTTGCAGTCCGCTATCGGTCGGGCCCGGATGTGCGCAGAGGCTTTTCACGCGGTTGCCGGGCCGCGCAGTCGCGTGGTCATGCAGCGCATAGGTAAACATCAGATTGGCAAGCTTGCTCTGCTGATAGCGCTTCCATTTCTGCATGCCGGGAAAGCGGTCACCACCAAGCTTGCCGCCATTGGGCTGAAGGTATTTCGCCTGCACTGGAGCCCCCGGCTGACCTCTGGCACCGGACGAGTGATTGATCACGCGGGCCTCACCATGCAGTTCTCCAGACTTTTCCAGCAGCGGCCAGATTTCATGTGTCAGCAGAAAATGGGACAGATGATTGGCCTGCATCTGCACGTCAAAACCATCAACCGTCGCCGAATCCGGCATGCCCATAATACCTGCATTGTTGCACAACACATCACAGCCGCTCGTAGCAAACTGTTCTCTGAGCGCTTTGCCTGCCGCCCGCACGCTCTCAAAGCTTGAAAGATCACATGGCACCAACACCGCGTCATATCCGGCATCCAGCATGGCCTTCAATGCCTTGTCAGCCCGGGCGGATGGCCGGTTCAGCATCACCACTTTCGCGCCAAGCTTGCCGCAGGTCCTGGCAAGCACAAGACCGGTACCGGATGTGCAGCCTGTAATCATCACCATCTTGCCCGCCATGGAAGGAAAGGTCTCGACCAAATGATTGAAATACTGTGTTTGTGGCGGAGTGTGATTGCTCATGGCAGCCTCTAAATGTTTCCAGTGTATATATTGGTGGCGCATTGACGACGCGCGGTCAAGTTGATATTTACAGTGGAAACATTAATTCGAGTAAGTAGTTGATGGCCAAAGAGAAAAAATATCACCACGGCAATCTGAAAGAGGCGCTCATTGAAAACGGGCTGGCGATCCTGGAGGAAACCGGCATCGAAGGCCTGTCCCTGCGGACACTTGCCGAGCGAACCGGCGTCAGCCACACCGCGCCTAAAAACCACTTTGGCAACATTGCCGGGCTTCATACCGCCATTGCCACTGTTGGCTACAAGAGGTTGGCCGCGGCGATGACGGAAAATGTGGCTGAAGATGCAACGCAGAGTGATCGCCGCAACGCGGCCTTTGAAGGTTATGTGCGTTTTGCCAAAGCCCAGCCGGGCCTGTTCGAGCTCATGTTTTCCAAACGCCGCACAAACAGCGATGACCCCGATTTGTTATCGGCCGCCCGCACTTGTTTTGATGTCCTGCGCGATGGTGCGGAAGGTCTTGTCTGGGATAAGGCCGAAACAGTGAATGCGGAACTGCGGGCGCAGATGATGTACTGGAGCCTGGTTCACGGCTTTGCCCAGCTCCATATTTCAGGCCATTTTCAAAAGGAGGGCTTCAACGCCCTCGACATTCTCGACATCGTCCCGGCTTTCCAGCACAAGGCATAAAAGCCGGGAAACCTGACGCTCCCATCATCTTTGCGGCGTCATGAAGCCGTCGAAATAGGCAGCCAGAGCCTCAAACCCGTCAAGCGGCAAAACGTGCCCGATATATTGGTCGGGGCGGACAACAACAATGCAGCCTTTGGCGCGGTCAATGCCCCGCATATCATATATATCCTTGCCGGATTTCAGGTCGGAGCAGAAAACCTTCTCCCAGTCCTCCAGGGGGTAGCGGCCCTTTTCCGGACGCAAAAGCGCGGGCATGGCCGGAATGGTCAGGTCGCCGAAGCCCTGCTGGAAGACGGCCCTGAGGTCAATCACCGTATCGGGATCGCCATCCTTCGGCGTATATCTCACAAGCGGCGAATTCGGCGCTTCGGAAAGCCATTCACACAATCTCTGTATTGGTCCGCCCGCAGAACCATCATCGCCCGATGCGGCAAAGGCTAACAGGCGCCAGCGTCCATCAGCCTCAAACACATGCCCAAGCTGCATCGGCATGGCATCGCTGAGCCGGATCACCGGTGCGGAATGAAAGCGCGTGCCGATCTTGAAGCCTGAAGCCAGAGGCTGGTGCGTGTTTTCGCCGGTGAGCACGGAAGGCGAATAGACAGTGGCCGTTCCAGCCGTATAGCGCCCGGACTGCACGAAGTGCTTTTGAACCTCCGCAGGGTCCACGCCATTGGGGTTTTCTGCAGAGCGGAGAGGGGCGCTGAGCATCGCGGCCCAATTGCGGTCGAAGTCGATGAGATCTTGCGCAATGGCCTGCCGCTCCGCCGAATAGCTGTGCAGCAATTCCGGCATGGCTTTGCCCTGCAGCACATGGGCGAGTTTCCAGCCGAGATTGAATGTATCCTGCATGGAAACATTCATGCCTTGTCCGGCCTTGGGGCTATGCGTGTGGCAGGCGTCGCCCGCGATGAATACGCGGGGCAGGCGTGCACCCACCTCACTGTCCGGTACATCGTCGAACTTGTCGGTAATGCGGTGACCGATCTCATAAACAGACCACCAGGCGACCTCTTTCACATCAAGCGTATAGGGGTGCAGGATGCGTTTTGCCGATTCGATCAGCTTATCGACCGTAAGATTGCGGCTGGCCACGCGCTCGTCTTCGGCCAACTCATCCATCTCCACATACATGCGGAAAAGATAGCCGCCTTCGCGCGGAATGATCACCGAAGTTCCACCTTCGGCAGACTGGATCACACTTTTCATCCGCACATCGGGAAAATCCGTCACCGCCAGAATATCCATGACGCCCCAGGCCTGATTGAGTGCATCGCCCTTGAGGTTGCGCCCGATGGATTGACGCACGGCACTGCGCGCACCATCGCAGCCGACCACATAACGCGCCCGCACAGTTTCGATCTGCCCGGCATGGGCCGCATCCGTGCGCTCCAGGCGAACGGTTACCGGAACGTCATTGGCGTTCTCGTCGATCGTCAGATCGAGCATCTTGCGCGCATAGTCCACCTCCAGCCGACGCGGGGAATTGCGCATATATTCAAGATAATAATCGTGAACACGGGCCTGATTGAGCACCACATGCGGAAATTCCGAAAGCCCGTCTTCCACATCCTGTATGCGCCCGTGCCGTTCGATACCCGCTTTCCCGTCCTGTGCGGGTTTCCAGAAGGTTGTTTCGCTGATCCAGCAGGCCTCTTTCATAATGCGTTCGGCAAATCCGAACGCGTTGAACATTTCCATCGTCCGGCAGGCGATACCATCGGCCTTGCCGAGCTTGAGCGGGCTTTCCATCTGGTCGACAATGCGCACATTGATATCGGCAAAGGTCGAAAGCTGTGCTGCAAGAGTGAGGCCTGCGGGGCCGGAGCCGATAATGAGGACATCGACTGTATCCGGCAGTGCTGCGCCGGGCGCGTTACCGGCCTCCTCCGTTGCCGGTTTGATCAAGGGATCGCCAGGGCGAAAGCCCTCCATATGAAACTGCATGCCTGTCTCCTCCAGCAGGTTTTCCACAAACGCCCTAAGCTTGGTCATTAGAATTGCGCAAAGGAGTGGGCAACGGCCTCACGCATGCTAAAAGCAGGACAGTGGAGTTGATAAAAGTAAGTATACTTATTATAAGTGTACTGTCAATATGGGTAATCTAGGACGCATGATCGACGATATGAACAACCTGCCAGGCCATCTTGCGCGCCGTTTCCAGCAGATCGCCGTTGCGGTGTTTCATGCCGAAGTGGGTGCAGTGGGCAGTGACCTCACGCCGGTGCAATTTGCCGCCATGGTAAAGGTGCGTGCCAATGCCGGTGTTGATCAGGCAACGCTTGCCGGCCTCATTGCCTATGATCGCGCCACCATCGGTGGGGTTATCGACCGCCTTGTCGACAAAGGCTTGGTGACGCGCAATCCAAGCCCCCGCGACCGCCGCGCTAAAGAGCTTCGTTTGACCGAAGCGGGTCTTGCCCTCATTGCGCATGTCGAGCCCGCCGTGCTGGCAGCACAGGAGGCTCTGTTGAGCGGTCTTGAGGAAAGCGAAAAGACCGAATTCATGCGCCTTCTGGCCAAGGCGACTGAGGGCGCCAATGCGCTGAGCCGCGCGCCCATTCGCAATGAGAAAGATAAATAACAGTCCGCGAATTCTTTCCTGTGGACCCTCTTTCAGTCGCAATTGGCGGGTAGGGAAAGCGCAGATAAATTCCGCCTCCCGTTCAATCCACTTGAGAGCCACATGTCCGCAGAACAACGCATCGCCAGCCTTATCGCCACCGAGATCAACGCCAGACCGGATCAGGTAAAAGCGGCTGTCGGACTCCTGGATGAGGGGGCAACCGTTCCCTTCGTTGCCCGCTACCGCAAGGAAGTCACCGGCGGACTGGACGATACCCAGCTTCGCACGCTTTCCGAACGTTTGGCCTATCTGCGCGAACTGGAGGCCCGCCGCGTCTCGATTGCCGATTCGATCACGTCCCAGGGCAAGATGACCGACGAACTGGCCCTCAGTATCGCGAAGGCCTCCACCAAGGCCGAGCTGGAAGACATTTATCTGCCCTACAAGCCGAAGCGCCGCACCAAGGCCGAAATCGCCCGCGAGCGCGGCCTTGGTCCCTTGGCCGAGGCGATCCTGAACGACCGCAAGGCCGATCCCGAAACGCTGGCCGCAGCCTATATCAATACCGATGTGCCGGACACCAAGTCTGCGCTGGAAGGTGCGCGCGATATCGTCGCTGAAGGCATGAGCGAAAATGCAGCCCTTCTCGGCAGGCTCAGAAACCACATGAAGGAGAATGCCTATCTCCGCGCGAAAGTGGTCGACGGCAAACAGGAGGCCGGTGCAAAGTTCTCCGATTATTTCGAGCACAACGAACGCTGGGCAAACGTTCCCTCACATCGCGCGCTCGCCATGCTGCGCGGCTGGAACGAGGAAGTTCTCTCGCTGACCATCGATGTGGACGCTGACGATCCAAACCCGATCAAGCCCGCCCAGCGCATGATCGCGGCTGAATATCAGATCGGCGCGGAGGGCGAGGGCAACAAATGGCTCATGACGGTGGCAGGCTGGTGCTGGCGGGTGAAACTGTCGTCCTCACTCTCTCTCGACCTGATGCGTGAATTGCGCGAGCGCGCCGAAGAAGAGGCAATCCGCGTCTTCGCCCGCAATCTCAAGGATCTGCTGCTGGCAGCCCCTGCGGGTGGAAAGGCCACGCTCGGCCTTGATCCCGGCATCCGCACCGGCGTGAAGGTCGCCGCCGTTGATGCCACCGGCAAACTCCTCGAAACCGCCACCATTTACCCCTTCCAGCCGCGCAACGACATTGCCGGTTCGCTGGCAACGCTGAGCCAGTTGGTGCGCAAGCATAACATCGAGCTGATCGCCATCGGCAACGGCACCGCAAGCCGCGAAACGGAAAAGCTTGCCGCCGAACTGATCGCCAACATCACCGGCCCCAAGCCGCAAAAGGTCGTCGTCTCCGAAGCCGGTGCGTCGGTCTATTCGGCCTCGGAAACAGCGGCCAAGGAATTTCCCGGTCTGGATGTGTCGCTGCGCGGGGCGGTCTCCATCGCCCGCCGCCTGCAGGACCCGCTGGCTGAACTGGTGAAGATCGAGCCGAAATCCATCGGTGTAGGCCAATATCAGCACGACGTGGACCAGACCCATCTATCCCGTTCGCTCGATGCCGTGGTGGAAGATGCGGTGAATGCCGTTGGCGTCGATCTCAATACGGCGTCGATCCCGCTGCTGGCCCGCGTGTCCGGCCTTGGCCCCTCGACCGCTGAAGCCATCGTGCTTCATCGCAACGAGGTTGGGGCCTTCAAGAGCCGCAAGGAACTTCTCAAAGTCGCCCGTCTTGGCCAACGCACCTTTGAACAATGCGCAGGCTTCCTGCGGATCGCCAATGGCGATGAACCGCTGGACGCCTCATCGGTGCACCCGGAAGCCTATGGCGTGGCCAAGAAAATCGTGCAGGCCTGTGGCCGCGATGTGCGCACGCTGATGGGCGACAGCGCCGCGCTGAAAAATCTCGATCCGCGCGTCTTCGTCGATGAGCGCTTCGGCCTGCCGACGGTGAAAGACATTATCGCCGAGCTGGAAAAGCCGGGTCGCGACCCGCGCCCAGAATTCAAGACGGCAACCTTTGCCGACGGCGTGGAGGAAATCACCGATCTGAAGCCCGGCATGCTGCTGGAAGGCACTGTCACCAATGTTGCCGCTTTTGGTGCTTTCGTTGATATCGGCGTCCATCAGGATGGCCTTGTGCATATTTCCCAGCTGGCCGACCGTTTCGTGAAAGACCCGAACGAAGTGGTCAAAGTCGGCGATGTGGTCAAAGTGCGCGTCACCGAAGTCGATGTGAAGCGCAAACGCATCGGGCTGACCATGCGCAAGGATGGTGGCGGCGAGGCCAGTCAGCCACCCAAACGCGAAGACCGCGGCCCCCGCACCAGCAACCGCCCCATGCAGTCAGCCCCCAAATCACAAGGCGAGGGGGCGCTGGCCGCCAAACTGGCCGAGGCCATGCGGCGGAAATAAAGCCCGCTTTGCGACAGAAGCCACAGCGTTTGTTGGCTAAGAGAAAATGCCGCCATGTGGGGTGGCGGCATTTATTCAAGTTGTTTTACGCGGCAGAGTGTCAATCATTTCCGGTCGTCTCACCGCGACCTATAAGAACCTGTTCATTTGAGTAGGGCAAACTGGAGCCGCTTGGCCAAGTCCAAAGTCTCCTTAAGAGACCGAACCGACTCGATCATTGTTAATAGTTTTCCTTGAAATTGCTGACAGGCCTATAAGGTAGCCTCTTAGGTTGAAAAACCAAAAACTCACGCTACGATTGTCTTGAATATCAATCCGCGAGACGCAGGCTGTGCTGTCATGGACCCAACAACCCAAGGAAAAGCGCTTGAATTCGCGAAGTTGAAGCTCGAAATCGTCATCAAGGAATGGGATCATTGCCACGGCAACATAGCCCGCCTTGAAACCATTATCTTCATAATTCGAGGGTGGGCGGTCGCTGTGGCGACCGCTGCAGTGGCTTTCGCATATACACATCGCGACGATATTGTTTGCTATTTGTCTATCGGTCCTCTGATTCTGTTGTGGCTTATCGATGCGGTTTTCAAATCGTTCCAGCGTATTTTCATACTGCGTTCGAGAGAGGTTGAACGCTATCTTTCGTCTGACTTACTGGAACTGGACCTTCTCGAGGGCAAGCTGTCATTTGAGAGCCCGGCCACTGCAAAAGCATTTGGGAGCGGAGCGAAGGCTGAACGCTTGTTCAAGGTTTTCAAGGCAGCAACCTTGAGAAACGTTATCCTTTCCTACGGTCCGTTGATCTTAATGGTGGCAGTCGCAGCCGCGATTATTCCCGTTCTTCCTCCATTGCCCCTCGAGAAGGATTGATACCAGTTTTATGGAGCCTTGCCTCAAACCTCCAGCCGGTGAAGTCGCTTTATAACGCTTAGCCGAATGCCATTTTTGGCAACGGAGCAGCCTCTGATGATCTTGTGAGCGCAAGCGGCGTGCGCGCCACGGTAAACTGCTTAATCAGGCGTTGGAGATGTTCAGCTTGACTGTTCATGCTTTGGCTCGATGCATTGGTTTCCTCAGCCATGCCGGCATTCTGTTGCGTCACCTGATCCATGCGGCAGACGGCTTCATGAATTTCGCTCAGCGCCGTATTCTGCTCGCGCGTCCCGGTCATGATGTTTGCAATAATATCAGTGACCTGCCGGACTTTTTCATCGATTTCGCCAAGCGACTTGCCGGTTTGATTGACAAGCGCCACTCCGGAGGAAACCTGAGAGCCTGACGTTTCAATCAACACCTTGATTTCCTTGGCGGCGTTGGCTGAACGCTGGGCAAGTTCACGCACTTCCTGCGCAACAACGGCAAAGCCCTTGCCGGCCTCTCCGGCGCGGGCTGCCTCAACACCTGCGTTGAGAGCCAAAAGGTTGGTCTGAAACGCGATTTCGTCAATAACGCCGATAATCTGGCTGATCTTTTGCGAAGAACCCGCAATTTGCTGCATCGCCTCAATGGCATTTTGGACGACTGCGGCGGAGTTTTCTGCCCCTTCTTTGGTGGCGAGCATCATCGTGTTTGCTTCGCTCGCCAGTCCGGTTGTGTTGCGAACTGTGGTTGTGATTTGTTCGAGTGCTGCGGCGGTCTGCTCCAGAGTGGCGGCCTGCGCCTCTGTGCGTTTGGAGAGTTTTTCCGTTGCGCCGGTAATTCCCGCTGCATCGCTGCGCACCGTAGCGGTGGTGTCTGCGACATCTGCAAAGGTGGCGTTCAACTTTTCAAGACTGTCGTTGAAGGCGGCGCGCAGCATTTCATATTGCTGCGTAAAGGGTTCGGCTATGCGATGCGTAAGGTCGCCTTCCGCCAGTTTGTTGAGCCCCTGTGAAAGCTGCCGGATAACCTCCCGACGCTCGGCCTCTTCAGCAGCTTTTTGGTTTGCGATCGCCGCCTCTCTGGCGGCTTCTGTTTCGCGCGCCCGTTCTTCCCGGCTGCGTGCCTGACTACCCTCGATCAGGCTTTCGCGGAAAACAGAAACGGCTGCCGCCATGCCGCCGACTTCATCGGAACGACCGGCAAAGGGTACATCTTTTTCGACGTTGCCGCTCGCAAGCTCGACCATATAGTCCGCCATTGCGCCAATGGGTTTGATGGCTTTGCGGCGGAAGAAAGCGAGGCCCGCAAGGAGAATGAAAAGCGCAAGCACGGTTGCAACAAGTGCCACAGTCAGCAGGCTTCTTTCCATCTTGGCTGCATGCTCTTCGGCAGCGGCCAAAAATGCATTGGCATTGTTGACGAGCTTATCCACAGCCGCGTCATGCTTCCAGAAGATGGCCTTGAGCATATTCATCGCATCCAGCCGCGTGGTTTCATCAGAGGAGGAAAAAGCTGGAACGACCTTCGTGTCGATTGTCTGCCAGAACGCGTCGCCCGGTGGCAGAACCTTGGTCTGCAGTTCCTCCTGCAAGGCAGCGCTGAGGCCGGTCGTCGGCCAATATGCTTTGCGCTCCTCATAGTCCTTGCGCAACTGTTGAAGTTTTTCGGTATTGGCCTTGGCAAGCTCCTCGTGGAGCATGGCCTCATTGGCGAGGGCGTAGGCTTCAATCAAGTAAAGCGGCGGCGGCAGGATATCTGCAACAAGATCCTTGCCATAAACGATCTCACGATATTCAGCTCCGTTGACCTTCAGTTCCTGCAATGTGAAAAGCTGTATTCCAAACGCGCCAAGCATGCTCACTGCGACGGCCACGCCGAACACACTGAGGCTTCTTGAAATCGTTAAATTCATGATGGCCCCCCAAATGACGCGCCTGAGTCTTCTGAATGAAGGTCCAGAAGACGAGGCTGCTCATTGAAACTATTAAAATTCAATTATTAATTTATAGTAATTTTATTATTCATCCGGTTCGTAACATTTCGCTGGTGACACGGGGATTTCATCCAGGAGAAATTCTGCCCTGCAACGGACAAACTCTGCGCATACGCAGGCCGCATGGAAAGAAGCACCTTCCAAAACGGCATTGGTTCGCTGTGTTCAAGAGCATTTCCCAAGAATGTTCGCTTCGGCGTCGGACAATGCGGCAAAAACAAAGAGATAGAGCGCTTCAGGTGATTCTGTTTTCACCGGAAGCGCTCTGGCAGCTTGCCAGCTCGCGCGGTCTTGCCTAACCTTGAGATGCTCCTGAATGAATTGGTAAAATGATGGCGAGTGGCTCTGTGAAATTTCATCCGGACTTCCTCTCGCTGGGAATGGGTCCGGCAATGTGCCTTTTCAGATATCTTTGTTCTTTCGTCAGTCTCTTGCTTATCGCCTTGCCGGCACAGGCTGAAATCAAGGCAAAGGTGGTTGAGAAAACCTATTCCATCCCGGGAACCACGGGCATTGCCCTGTACGAAGCGATCGGCGCGCATGGGCCGCGCGTGCGCGACGGGGCTTCAGGCGCGATTGCCACGACCAATTTCGACCTCAAATGGGGCCGCGACTACAAAGCCGAAGGCAACGATTGCGTTTTGTCCGTCATTCGCCCCTTCCTGACCATCACCTACACCTTCCCGAAACCGTCCGAGACGCTACCCCCCGACCTTCGCGCGCGGTGGGAGCACTTCATCAAGGGCATCCGTGCTCACGAGGCCGTTCACGGTCGCTATGTCACCGAAATGGCCGAAGAAATCCATGAGGCGACCCTCGGCTTCCGCCAACCGGACGATCCCACCTGCCAGAAAATCCGCCAAACCATCCAGGTCCCCATCAAGGCCGCCTTCGACCGCTACAAGGCCCGCAACCAGGCTTTTGAACAGGTAGAGATGCAAGAGGGCGGCAACGTGCATCAGTTGATTTTGGGATTGGTGAATGGACCTTAGGCGAGCGCGCGTTCCAGCCTGGATTCGTTTGCGCACTTCTGGCCTGTGAAGGGACTGCCCTCTGCCGGCTGCAAGATCATCAATGCGCAAATTTCAAACGGCTACGAAGCCGCCACCATCAGCTCCTCGCCGCCAACGAAGCTGCTCTAGTTCGATGCCAGAAAGAAACTAGATGAGCCGTTCGGCCAGTTCTTTTGCAAAGGCGGATTTGCGGTGCGAAATGCCCACCTTGCGCGTGCCGGCATCGGCGTCCAGAAGCGGCAGAACGATAATGTCATCACGGCCCTTGGAATGGGACTGCGGCACAAAGGCGATCCCCAGTCCGGCGGCAACAAGGTCCAGCAATTGTGTGTCATTCATCGCTTGAGCTGCGGCTGATATTTGGGGGAAGCCAAGCTCCATCCGATCTGCATTCGGGCAATAAGGTCGGTGGATCATCGCATGGTCCCCAAGCTCGGCGAGCCGCAATCCCGCCCTGTCGGCAAGTACGTGGTTAACTGCAAGGGCAATGCCGAATGGTTCGTCGGCAAGTGGAATGAAATCGTGACCCTGGGGAACACACGTGTCTGACAGAAAGGCGATGTCGCTGTCTTGGGGAATATCCGTAAAGCTGAAAATCAGCGCACCGAAAGACCGGCGGAGACTGCTCAAACCCGGCGCAATGCTACTGATCAGAATGTCAGGAGCGCAGTGAACGCGCGCAGTCTTCTGCGGTTCTGCCCGCAGTCGAGCTTCCAGTGAAGACAGATGTGTCACGCTCCGCTCTGCGTCATGGTACAGTCGCCGTGCCAGCGGTGTGGGCGTCAAACCGGATTTTGACCGCTGGAAAAGCGGTGCTCTCAGCTTTTCTTCGAGCTTTTGGATAGCAGCCGAGACCGTCGGCTGGCTAACACCATTTGCGCGCGCAGCCTGGCTGAATGTGCCGGTTTCAAAGGCGCTGGTAAAATAGCGAAGTGTGTTCAGTTCAATCATAGGAAATACCTATACCATAGATAAGGTATATAGCAATTTCCTCATCAATTCACTCCCCTTAGATAGCTCTAGACATCAACCAGAGGAGTTTTGATCATGCAATTTCCCCACACCAAACCGCAGGATACGGCCATTGGCCAGGTTCTCACGAGGTTCGCTGCCGGCGATCCCTCGCTCTTCGAACTGATATCGAGCGACATCGACTTCCGCATCGATCACTTTCGCGATGAAGCGGACACAAGCTGGCAGCAAGCCAAATCGCGCGAAGGCCTTATGGCCGTGGTCGGGCGCTTGGGGCAGGAGGTGTTTCCGAAGGGCACAGAGGCTCTCGGCATAGACAGCGTCGTGCTGGGGGACGGCTGGCATCTGACCTGCTTTAACCAGCGGTTTTTCTACGGCGAAAGGCAACGCGATGTCACGAGCCTGACATATATCATCTCGCATGAGACAAACGGAATGCTCGACTACTTTCGCGAAACCGTCACGAATATTGTGAATATCTGAACCGCATGGATAATACGCATTCGCAGAAATGATGAAAACGGAGGCCGAAATCTTGGTCTCCGGTTTTCTTGACCCTGCTGCTGCACCCACCCAGCATAGGTCTTTGGCGGCTGTCAGAATACGACTCTACCCACACCCTGGTCCGCGCGTTATAACCACCCCATGCAATGGACCGATGAAGGTGTGATTCTGGGGACGCGGCGGCATGGGGAGAATTCCGTGATTGCCGAGGTGATGACGCGTGGTCATGGTCGCCATTTGGGGCTGGTGCGCTCTGGCCGCTCGCGCGCGATGCAGCCGGTTCTGCAGCCGGGCAATCTTGTGGAACTTACCTGGCGAGCACGACTGGAAGAGCATCTGGGCGATTATAAGATCGAGCCGCTCAGATCCCGCGCGGCTGGCCTGATGGAAAGCGCGGTCTCCGTTTATGGGGTCCAGGCGCTTGCTGCGCTCCTGCGCCTTCTGCCCGAGCGCGACCCGCATATCCATCTTTATGAAACGCTGAACGTGATTCTCGACAATTTCGATACGCCGGTGGATGCCTGCGAGCTCTATGTCCGCTTCGAGGTTGCCATGCTCAACGACTTGGGTTTCGGGCTTGATCTGGCCCGCTGTGCTGCAACAGGCACCAAGGCTGACCTCATCTATGTTTCGCCAAAAACAGGCCGCGCGGTCAGCCGAGTGGCAGGTGAACCCTACGCCGACAAGATGCTGAAGCTTCCAGCCTTTCTGAGCCCCGAGCACAACAAGGCCGCCACCGGTGAAACCATTGCCGACGCCTTTGCCATGACCGGCTATTTTCTCGAGCGCCATGTCTACGAGCCGCGCGGCTTGAAAATGGCCGATGCAAGAGCAGGCTTGCGCGATGCGGCAATCAAGGTCTTAATGGCTGCAAAAGTACAAGATTGAACATTTCTGGAGATCCCAATGGCGATCGAAATCTATCCGGGAGTCGGTGCGGAGAGCATCGGAATTGTGCCTTTGGAGGCTGTGGCGCGTGATGGCGGCCTGAAAGTGCTTCGCGACATGATTGCCGGTGAACAGCCCGCACCGCCGATATCGCAGACCATGCATTTCATCCTGTCGGAAGCGGAAGAGGGACGTGTGGTCTTCAAGGGCATGCCGATGAAGGAACACCTCAATCCACTGGGCTCCATCCATGGCGGCTGGGTGGCGACGATCATGGACTCAGCGCTCGCCTGCGCCGTCATGACCACGCTGAAACCGGGTGAAGGCTACACGACGGCTGAGTTCAAGATAAACCTCGTTCGTCCCCTTATGCCCGGAATGGGCGAGGTGTATTGCGAGAGCCGACTGGTACACCGCGGCCGCACGCTGGCAACGTCGGAGGCGCAACTGAAGGACAAAAACGGCAAGCTGCTGGCCCACGGCACCGAAACCTGCGCCATTTTTCCCATCGAAAATCTGAGACGATCATAAGTCGGAAATCCTCTGACCAGTTCGCAGGGGTGCGTTCACATTTTGGCCATTGAACGGTTCCATGAACATCCAGAAAACCGGGGGCATCCATGCAATATTTCCTCAAGCTCATCGGGCTCGCCCTCGGGCTTTGCCTGTTCCTGTTGGTCATTTATGGCGGCAAGGGCTTTGTCGACGGCTTGCGCGATTCGGACCTGTTGGCAAAGCGCGCTGACAATCTTATCGCCGCCGGTTATGGGCCAAAACAGCTGGGCACGGGACGGCTGGAAGAACTTCTGAAAGTTGAGGATCCCGGCTTTTACGACCACGGCGGCATTGATCTTTCAAGCCTCGGCGCGGGTCTCACGACCATCACGCAGTCGCTTGCCAAACGGCTTGCATTCGATGGCTTCAAGCCGGGCATTCGGAAATTGCGTCAGAGCACCTATGCGCTGGGTCTCGAACAGGGCCTCTTGAAAGACCAAATTCTGGCGCTCTTTCTCGAGACGGTCGAAATGGGCCGCGGTCCGGACGGCTGGATGACCGGCTTCTTCAACGCGAGTGAAGAGGTCTATGGCAAACCGGTTTCGGAACTTTCTGACCACGAATTCCTGCGTCTCGTGGCCGTGATGATTGCACCGGCCAATTATGATCTCTTCCAGCCCGATCCAGAACTTGAAGAGCGGGTGGCAAGAATAGAGCGTCTGGTCGCCGGTAATTGCAAACCGAATGGCCTGATGGACGTGTGGCTTGAAGGATGCGCGGCCCGGTAGAGACAATCAGCCGCTTGCTCCATCGTTCACGAGGCGATACCCGTTATGCCCGACAACAGGGAATCGCAAGTGACAAACCTCTCCGCCGCTTTCACACCTCACGAAAAGCTTGCCGCGCAACTGATTCCATTTGCTTGCGAAAGCGACGACGGATCGCACGATCTGGCGCATATTCTGCGCGTCTTCAAAAACGCCATGCGCATCCAGGCCGAAGAGGGCGGCGATAGAGAGGTTCTGGCTGCCGCAACGCTTCTGCACGATTGTGTGGCGGTGGAAAAGAATTCGCCACACCGTGCGCAGGCCTCGCGTCTGGCGGCAGAAAAGGCAAGTGGCATTCTGAAATCGCTGAACTGGCCGGAAGAGAAGATTGCGGCAGTGGCGCATGCCGTCACCACACACAGTTTTTCCGCCAATCTGCCGCCGGAAACGCTTGAGGCAAAGATCCTGCAGGATGCGGATCGGCTTGACGCTATAGGCGCGATCGGCGTTGCGCGCTGCTTCTACATTGGCGGGCGTATGAATTCCGGCCTGCACGACATTGCCGATCCGGCGGGTGATGCCCGCCCACTGGACGACAAGAACTTTGCCATCGACCATTTCCCCATCAAGCTTTTCAAGCTGGCCGATGGGTTTCAAACGGCAACGGGGCGCAAACTGGCCGCCGAGCGCCATCGCCGTCTCGAAGAATTTCGCAACCAGTTCCTGGAGGAAGTCAGCGGATGAAAGTCGAAAGCCTTCACACTTATCCCGTCAAGAGCATGCGGGGCATCCGCATGGCCCGTAGCCTGCTCACACCCTCCGGCCTTCTTGGCGACCGCCGCTTCATGATCACCGATGCGAACGGCCATTTCATCACACAGCGCGAATGCCAGGCCTTGGCCCAGATACAGGCGCTACCACAGGGCGCTTATCTGTTGCTGCGCAAGGGCGATGAGGAAATCATGGTTGTGCCGCCGCGTGGCGAACGTATGGACGTTGCCATCTGGCGCTCCATCGTCAATGCAAGTGTGGCCCCTGAAAGCGTCAATGCGCGTCTGTCCGCCTGGCTTGGCCGGGAGGTGAAATTTGTCTTTGCCGATGCAGAGAGCGAACGATATTCAAGCCCCGAATGGGCAGGCGAGGGTGCAGATGTCGGATTTGCCGACGGTTACGCGGTGCTTGTCACCACCACCGCATCACTGAAAGCGCTGAATCAATATATTGAAAGCCAGGGCCAAGCCCCTGTAGGCATGGAGAGATTCCGTCCCAACATCGTTGTCGATACTCACGAGCCCTGGGCCGAAGACCGCTGGGCGGCGATCGAGATCAACGGTGTTCGTCTCGATATCGTCAAACCCTGCGAGCGCTGCATCATGACCACGCAGGATCAGATGACCGGGGAGCGCGGTGGACCCGACCCATTGCCGGCCCTGCGGCACATGCGCTTTTCGACCGACAAGCGCGCACCCGGACCCATCTTCGGCTGGAACGCCGTTCCGCGCGGTCAGGTGGAGCTGAATGTGGGTGACCAGGTAACCGTTGTCGAAGAGCGGGCTGAAGGCTGGCCATTGAAGCAGCGCTGAGCCATTGATCAAAATCTCTGCTGGAACGCTTCAATAAATTCAATTTGTCTTATTGAAGCGATTGGCTAACCTCGTCTTCCAACTGCAGGGGAGACGAGAATCGATGCACGCGCAAACCACCACACAAAATTCGAAAGCCTGGATTGTCGTTGCCGTCGGATCTTTGATCCTGCTTCTGTCCATGGGGCCGCGCTCGGCCATGGGCTTCTTCCAGCTTCCCATCCTCAACGATACCGGCTGGGGACGCGCCGATTTCGGTCTCGCAATGGCTTTGCAGAACCTGGTATGGGGCATGGGACAGCCGTTTTTCGGCGCAATTGCTGACCGTTATGGCACGGCGCGCGTTCTTGTCCTGTCAGGCATTCTCTATGCCAGCGGTCTGTTGATGATGACCTGGACCTCCAGCATCCTCTGGCTCAATATCGGCGGCGGGATCTTGATCGGGCTGGGCGTCGCATCGGCATCCTTCTCTATCGTACTCACCGCGTTTTCGCGTTACGTCTCCGCCGAGCAGCGTTCGCTTGCCTTTGGCATCGGCACGGCGGCAGGCTCAGCCGGCACCTTCGTCTTCGCACCATTGTCGCAAGCCCTCATCAGCACGCTCGACTGGCGGCATTCGCTTACGATCATGGCAGCGATTATGCTGCTCATTCCACTTCTGAGCTTTTTCCTGCGTGGCAACGGAGCAAGCGAAGGCGGTCAGGACAATGCCTATAAGCAGAGCATGGGCAAAG
The DNA here is from genome assembly GCF_024055895.1 of Rhizobium sp. L1K21. Classification (GTDB taxonomy): domain Bacteria; phylum Pseudomonadota; class Alphaproteobacteria; order Rhizobiales; family Rhizobiaceae; genus Ensifer_A. The sequence goes on along the minus strand of NZ_JAMXLE010000001.1, from coordinate 2,114,491 downwards.
TATTGAATCAGGCATTCGGCCACAGAAGCTACGTTCTCTTGTTCACCGGTTTCTTTGTCTGCGGTTTTCAGGTCGCTTTCATCACCGCCCATTTCCCGGCCTATCTCGCCGATATCGGTATTGATGTCTCCTTTGCGGTGATTGCGCTGACCTTTATCGGTCTTTTCAACATCATCGGCTCGCTGGCCTCCGGCTTCATCGGTCAGCGGCAGCCGAAAGCCAAGCTGTTGTCCTTTATCTATATCGGTCGTTCGATTGCCGTCACGCTGTTCCTGTTGCTGCCGCAGAGCCCGGCCAGCGTCATCATCTTCTCCATTGTCATGGGTTTGCTGTGGCTCTCCACAGTGCCACCGACAAACGGTCTCGTGGCCGTTATGTTCGGCACCCGCAACCTTGGGCTGCTGAGCGGGATCGTCTTTTTCTCCCACCAGATCGGCTCATTCCTGGGTGTATGGCTGGGTGGCTTCTTGTATGACCGCTTTGGCTCGTTCGATGAAGTCTGGTGGCTGGGTGTCGCACTCGGTCTCTTCGCTGCTGCCGTGCACTGGCCCATCCGTGAGGAAAGCGTTGGCCTTCCGCAGCCAGCTTAAGGCGCTTCGCAGCAGCACAAAGACTGCTGCGGCGCAACAATTGTGACGAAGGCGTGATAGATTCAAATTCTCGCTAGAGAAATTTGATGAAGAATTTTTTGCAGAACTGTGAAAATTCTGTGGCTCTTGAATAATAATTTTCTAAAAAAATCGAGCTCAACATTGACGTCCCGCCGCGGCTCACCTAACTATGAACGCGGGCTGATGAAGGAATGGCTTTATCGAAATTGGGTCGACGCCGGCGCTGGCCGGTTTGCCAGAGGAAAGGAAAGTAAGATGTTCGTTTTGCAATATCACGCTACACCTAACTGGCGTTCATCAGTCATGTCCCGAGCGTCCTGGCGACATTGTCGCCGAATTTGTCAGATGTGACGCGCATCAATTTGTAATTTGAAAATTGAGTTTAAAGGGCCATGCAGCAACCGCTGCGGGAGGACGTTATGAATAAGCAGGTCATTGAACACGCCGGCGTACCGGTCGGTATCGTTGTCCCGGATGGGGATGCGATGAAATTCATCGCGGTCAAATTCCCGGTCATCGATCTCGACGGCACGCGTTTTGAAAATGCTGAAGCTGCACGCCGCGCCATCCGTGTTCATATCGAAGGTAAAACGCCGGCCACGGCGTGACATATTTCCGACGCTCAATATTTAGGCGTCGGAAATATATGCATTTTTTCTTGCCATTCACACACTCCGTGCTAACGTTTGCGGGATGCAAGATACGTCCACCGAAGTCGTTACGAACGACGCTGCCACTCTGGAACAATTCTCGCCAAGCCTGCGCGAAAGCCTGCAGGCGCTGATTGCCTCCATCTATCCCGATCACGATCAGAAAACGCTGCTCAATAGTGTTCTGCGTGCTTTCTGGCCGGAGGGGCTGCGCCCGAGGCGCCGCGGCAGGGCGCCGACCAATTCGCTCTGGAGCGAAAAGGACACTTACGTCATCACCTATGGCGGAACTTTTATCGACGGCGAACATAAGCCGCTCGACCTCCTGAACGACTTTCTCTGCGATTATCTGAAAGGCACTATCAACGGCGTTCACATCCTTCCCTATTTTCCGTTCACCTCCGATGACGGTTTTGCCGTCACCGATTATCGAGCCATCAACGGGCTCCTGGGCGATTGGGAAGACATAACCCGCATCTCCAGCGAATTCCGCCTCATGTCCGATCTGGTACTCAACCACGGTTCCAGCCAGAGCACCTGGTTCAGCGAATATCTGCAGGGCCACGAGCCTTATAATAAATTCTACTTCGAAGCCTCGCCCGACGATGATTTGAGCCATGTCGTCCGGCCGCGCGCGCATCCGCTGCTGCGCGAGGTGGAAACGGCAGACGGCACCAAACATGTCTGGTGCACGTTCAGCCATGATCAGGTGGATTTCGACTTCTCCAATCCGGAGGTGCTCTTCGAATTCCTGCGCATCATGCGTTTCCATGTGGACCGCGGTGTGCGCACGATCCGGCTCGATGCTGTGGCGTTCGTCTGGAAGGAGATCGGCACCAATTGCATTCACCTGCGCCAGACCCACGAGATCGTCAGGCTGATGCGTCTCCTGGCCGACTATGCCGAAGAGCCGATCATTCTGATTACAGAAACCAACGTCCCGAATGTGGAAAATCTTTCCTATTTCGGCAATCGCAACGAAGCCCATGCGATCTACAATTTCTCGCTGCCGCCTTTGCTTCTGCATGCGCTCTTGAATGGAACGTCGCGCTTTCTCAACGCCTGGCAGATGGCCATGCCCCCCGCACAGATGGGATGCGCCTATTTCAACTTCACCGCCTCGCATGATGGCATTGGCTTGCGCCCCGCCGAGGGCCTCATCCCCGATGATGATCTATCGGAGATGATCAACACGGTGCAGCGATTCGGCGGTCTGGTTTCCATGCGAAAACTCGCCGATGGCGGCGTTAAACCCTATGAGATGAATGTTTCGCTCTATGACGCGCTGAAGGGAACGGTCGCCGGCGAAGATGAGTATAACGCCGAACGCTTCCTCTGCAGCCAGACAATTGCCATGGGGCTCGAGGGCATTCCGGCTTTCTACGTTCACTCGCTGCTGGCGACCCACAACGATGTCGAGGGCGTCGAGAAACACGGCTATAACCGCGCGATCAACCGTTATCGCTGGAACTATCCCGAATTGCGCACGCTGCTGGAAGAGGGCGACAATCGCCACGCCCGAACACTTGCCGAAATGAAGCGCCGCATCAAGATCCGCACCCGCCAGCACGCTTTTCACCCCAACGCCACACAGTTCACCTTGCAGTTGGGGGAAAAGCTCTTTGGCTTCTGGCGGCAAAGCATGGACCGTTCGCAAAGCATATTCGCGATCCACAACCTCACCAATGAAGAGGTGGTCGTTCCTTCAATTTCACTGAACCTGATCGGTGGTGACGCTTGGATCGACCTGCTGTCGGATGAGCCGATCCGCGAGTTTTCAAGCGATATTACCTTCGCACCATATCAGTGCCGCTGGATCACCAATCAGGTGTGACAGTCGACAAATCAGAACGTGAAGCTGAACGGTTTCTCGCCCTCGTATTCCACCCCGCGGTTGATGGCTTGCGCGGCCTGTATCAATTTGCCGCCGCGACCGAGCAACTGATCGCCAATGGCAATCAGCCGCGTATTGGGGCTTGCCTGCGGCGAGGCTTTTCTCAGAACCTGCGCCAGATCCAGATCATCGAGTTCTGGTTTCACCGCCAGCGCCGCGATCAGGGCTGCCGCTGGCGAGCGCGAAACGCCAAACCAGCAATGCACCAGAAGAGGCGAACCTTGATCCCACTCCCGCGCAAAATCGATGATCTTGCGAACATGCAGTTCCTGCGGCGCAATCAGCCCGTCCTGCTCATCTGAAATATCGTTGACGCCGAGAAGCAGGTGGCGCGCAGCACTGATCACGGCGGGCCGGTGAAAGTGCTGACCTTCGCTCAGCAGCGAAATCATCTCGCGCGATTTCAGCCGCACGGCAGTTTCGGCAATCATGGAAAGAGAGGAAACGGCAATCACGGGCATGTCGTCACCCTTTGCGCATATCGTCTATGGTTTGAAAGCGCGCAACAAAAAGCGCCTGCGCTTCCGTCACCGTCAGCGGCGTCATCAGCAGCATATCGGCTGTTATGCCCCGCGGCTGGCCGAAAAACTTGCGAGCTTCCTCGACCGTAAAACCGGCAAGCAGCGTGGCTTCAAAATAGGCCGAAACCCTGTCGGCCTTCTTGATGGCGTCCTTCAGCGCTTTGGAAGGGTGTGGCGGCAGCCGGAAAGCCAGATGAATGGCCGCTTCCAAACGCCGCTCGACGGATTTGTACCCGCCGCCAACCACCGCCTTGAAGGGCGATATCATGTCCCCGATCACATATTCGGGCGCATCGTGCAGCAGTGCCATGGCCAGATCATCCGCCGTCGCAGCAGGGTTCAAGCGCCGAAAGATTTCCTCCACGACAAGCGAATGCTGCGCAACGGAAAAAGCGTGATCGCCGAATGTCTGCCCGTTCCAGCGGGCAACACGCGCCAGCCCATGGGCAATATCCGACAGCTCCACATCAAGCGGTGAGGGGTCGAGAAGATCAAGCCTGCGCCCGGAAAGCATCCTTTGCCAGGCGCGAATCTCCTTCACTGCCGCCATAGGCCTACTCTCCGTCTTCAACCTGCGGGAAGGACAGGCCGGTCCATTCCGGCAGCGAAAGCCTGACTGTGACATCATCCGCCTGGATCGGTGAGCCGGCTGCAATTGCAGCACCCGCCTTGTCGATCCGCACGATGGCAAGCCCAGCCTTGCCCGCGACGGTTCCCAACGCACCAATCGGTTTGCCGTCAATAGTGATCGGGGTCTCTGCCGGTGGCAGCGCATTCTCGGCTTCCACCTTCACGGGCCTGCGACGCGCGGTGGAGCGGTGCTGCATGCGCGACACCACTTCCTGCCCCACATAGCAGCCCTTCTTGAAGGAAACGCCACCATTCTTGTCCAAGAGCACATCGTGGGGAAATACCTCACCGAGCGCGAAGTCAGCCGCCGGCTCCAAAACAGCCGCATCAACGCGCAAGGCATCGTATTCAGCAAGGTCACCAGACCCTCCTTGACCCTTTGCCCTGAAGAGCGAGCGGCCAGCCTTCTCAAACCGGATATCATTATTTGCGCCTTCGGGTGCCGCTTCATCCCAGTAAAGGCTTGTGCCGACGGCTTCCGGAGCTCCGATCTCCACCTTCGCCCGCATCTTGTACATGGTGAGCCGTTTTGTGAGCGCATCTGCACCGTCTGACGGTGTTTCGATAAAAAAGCCGCCATCTGCCGCGCGGCTCACCATGAAAAAGAACATGATCTTGCCTTGCGGCGTCAACAGCGCCCCCGGTGCAGCGTTGCCCGCAGCAAGCCCCTCAATATCGGTGGTGATCAGGTTCTGCAGAAATGCGTCTGCATCATGGCCACTGATTGCGAAATGGCTGCGGTCCGGCAGGAAGGCGGAAGGCATGGGTCATCCTGGGTTGGTTCGTGATTCACACGATGAACAGGTAATCACTATCAAGCCCCGGAGCAAGTTCGAGCTTCGCAGCAAGCTGCGATCAATCACCCGCCAGGAAGAAACGCCACCGTCCATCCGGCGAAATACCAATGCGATAGAAATTGTAACCGCCAAATTCCAGCATGTTCGCGTAATCGCCGGCCGTGACGATCCGCATCAGTTCCACCTCTTCGGCTGGGGTGAGCTCGGCAATATTTGCGCGCACGAAATAGGGCCAGACATAGGTTTCCTCCTCGCCCTGTCCAACGCGTGCGTAACCGGTGCTGAGAACATCCATCATGATCGCCAGGATTTCCATGCCCCGCGAATCGCCTGACATATCCTTCAGCGCAGTGGCAAGATCATTGCCCGAATCATCAGCGCCGATTGATGTTTGGTCAGGGCCGGGGTTCATCAGCGCCGCAACCGCTTTCAGATCACCTTTGGCAGCCGCATCAAGGATCAGCTGGCGCATGCGCGCCACCGGTTCCGGCAGGGCGGTCAGGTCGTGGGAAATATCGCCATTGTCTTTGCCGGTGAGCGAATCAACCAGCGGTGCGACTTTCTCGATCAGCGTGTCGCTCTTTTCAGGCGGGAGAACCTCTTCTTCAGCGGCCGTTCCCTCTTGCGAAGGCGGTGTCACGGGCGCCTCCGGGGCGGTCGTTTCCACCGCTGGTGCTTCCTCTGCTGACGGAAGCTGCGACAAGGCAAACGCCGATGCTGGAAGAAGTGTGAGGGCAATCATTGCGGCAAAAGTGGCTGAGCCGGCTAAAAAACGCGTCCGCTTCGGCAATTCGAGCGCCGTATGCATGGTCTAAACTCTTCTTGAGCTTATTGAATAATGCGGTGGGGCGAAAATTCACCGGCCAGCATCCGCTCACGCAGATTTTCCAGCATCTCTTCTGCGCCATCTTCGCCGTGAATGCGAATCGTCTCACGCATCACCAGAGCCAGCGCAGCGTCGGCAATGATCTCCGGTTCAATACCGTCAGCCATGCCATCGGCCCAGGCTTCGTTCTGATATTCCAGCGCCGCTTGCATTTTTTCCTGAACGATCATCTCATCAATATCGTTGAGGCTCTGGTCCATCATTTTCGCACTCCAAACCCGATTCTCGACAACCGGCATTTCTTACCGCTTCCTTAATGACTGTATCAGGGTTTTCCCAAAACGACACCGCCTCAAGAAAAAAGAGGTAAATAAATCACTAATTCCCAAATCTTGCGGTGATTTCAGCGGCAAGTGTTGCGCCTTCGACACGGTATTTCTCAGCGATTTCGCGCGTTTCGACAGTGCATGTATTGTGAACCGCGGCAAATGAACGATATCCCCGATTGAAGGCCGCCGTCAGCTTGGCGCGCCGCTCCGGCTCGCTGGCCGTCTCTGTCTGCAACAGTTCATCCATCAGCGCCCGCCATTCATTTTCAGGCGCCGCGGAGCAGAGATTGCGCAGGAAATGCAGCGCGCCGAGTTTTTCGGCCAGCTTCACCAACTCCCCGTCATAGGGCACCGGCTTGGGTTCGGCAGGCGGGGCCTCCTGTGCGAATGCAGGCAGGGCGAACATCAAAAAGGCAATGGCGGCAAAGCGTCTCTTCATGCACTCTAGAAATCCCAAACGAAGACATTGTGCAAGTGCCATCAATCGGAATTCTCCAGCCGTGCGATGCTTTGGCGAACGCTTTCCGGGCAGGCAATCTCCAGGGCCTCCGCTGCGGTAAACCAGCCTGCATCCGAAGCATCATCAGCTGCAACCGGCACGGCATCTTCATCGCAATCGAGAAGAAACACCGAAAGCGTGTAAGGACGCTGAGCGTCTGGCAGATCGTAAACGGCAAACAGGCGCGGATTATACCCCCTGATGCCCGTTTCCTCTTCGCATTCACGAATGGCCGCTTCTGCCAGGCTTTCTCCCGGTTCAACCCGCCCGCCGGGAAAGGCATACATATTCTGTGCCGGCGGGTTTTTCCGGCAAACGAGAAGATAGCGCCCCTTGCTGCGTAAGATGGCGGATGCGGCTGGCAGTGCTCGTGATTCCATGACAGGTATTATTGACCGCGCCACCGGCCAAATGGCAAGACAAGAGAATGTGTGGACGCTTTGCCATCACGATGACGCCGGATGAATTGCTGGAGTTTTTCTCAATCGCCATGATTGAGGATTTTCCGGCCCGCTTCAATGTGGCCCCGACCCAGCCGATCATCGTGATCGTCGAAGGCGAGGGCAATGCGCCCGGTTCCAACCTGCCCAATCGCAAGGCCGTGCTTGTGCGCTGGGGTTTCATCCCCGGCTGGGTCAAGTACCCGAAGGACTTTCCGCTGCTCATCAATGCGCGGGCCGAAACGGCCATTGAAAAGGCCTCCTTTCGCGCGGCCATGCGCCACCGAAGGGTTCTGATACCGGCTTCAGGTTTTTACGAATGGCACCGCCCGCCCAAGGAAAGCGGAGAAAAGTCACAGGCCTATTGGGTGAAACCACGACACGGCAAGATCGTTGCCTTCGCAGGCCTCATGGAAACCTGGTCGTCTGCCGATGGCTCAGAGGTCGACACCGCCGCAATTCTAACCTGTGAGGCACCGCCCTCGTTTGCCCACATACATCACCGCATGCCTGTGGTGATTGAACAGCAGGACTTTTCACGCTGGCTGGATTGCAAAAATCAGGAACCGCGTCAGGTCAAGGACCTGATGGTTCCGCCACAGGACGATGTCTTCGAGATCATTCCGGTCTCGGACCTGGTCAACAAGGTTTCCAATACCGGCCCTGAAATTCAGACGCGTGTTGACGAAAAAACCACACGCACGGCCCACAAGAAGTCGGCGGCAAAGTCAGGGTCCGGCGGTAATACCGGCGGCGGACAGATGAGCCTCTTTTGAGGCTCGCCGAGGCTCAGTCCTGATATTCCTTCATCGGCTGCGGTTTCCGAGACTTCTGCTTGGCTGCCTCGTCGCGTTCACGCGATATCTGCGTGGCTGCCTTCACGGCCTTCAACCCCAGCGGTTGGTATTTGTCTTCGAGTTTGACGTTGGCAGTTTTTTTGCTGTCACTCATAGAACTTGCCTTTATGGTCTTCATTGACATTCCGCGCCATTGTGGCCCGGTCTTTTGGTCAACGCTTCTACGCCCTTCAATGTTTCAGCATTGACGCATAAAAGGCTAACACGCGAATAAGGCAAAAAAAACCGCCGTTTGCGCGGCGGTTTGAGAGTTCGATATGGAGACCGGTGTTTTCCACTGTTCCCTTCACGCGACCTTCTCGGTCTTCTCTTTTTTGACCTCGTTCTTGTTGGCGCACATCAGCGCTGCGGCCAGAACGGCTTTGATCCCCAGCGGCTGATATTTCTCTTCCAGTTTGACCTGCGGCTTGGGGTGAGCGTCGCTCATGAATATTGTCCTTGTGTCCCGTTTGGTTTTTGCTGGCGCGCCAAGTCATGCCTAAACATGGCGGATTCGTGGCGCGCGCTCCCAAATCCCTCGCTAATCCTGCGACCTTCCCGAAAGGGGAACATTTTCATCGCATGCAAAATGCTTGACGGCGCGTGCACGGAGCGCCATAAGACGCGCATGAAAACGCGCACCTGCATTATTTGCCGGATCATTATTCGCTAGTTCGCCGCTGGCCTGGCCGTTTTCGTCTCTACAAATCCCAAGAGCTCAAAACGCCCGGCCAGCCGGGAAATGCCACTTGGGAGCTGTCATATGGCTGAAATGCCGACACTGAAATTCTACAACACGCTGACCCGCGCCAAGGAAGTGTTCGTTCCTGGCGATAAAGACAATGTGCGCATGTATGTCTGCGGCCCGACGGTCTACGATTACGCCCATATCGGCAATGCCCGGCCTGCCATCGTTTTCGATGTGCTTTACCGCCTTCTGCGCCACACCTACGGTGCAGAACACGTCACCTATGTGCGCAACATCACCGACGTTGACGACAAGATCAACGCCCGTGCGCTGCGCGATTATCCCGAGCTGCCGCTGAACGAAGCCATCCGCAAAGTCACCGAAAAGACCGAAAAGCAATATCTCGCCGATGTGGCAGCGCTTGGCTGCCTTGAGCCAAATGTTCAGCCCCGCGCCACCGAAAACATCAGCCAGATGGTCGAGATCATCCAGAAGCTGCTGGACAATGGCAACGCCTATGTTGCGACCGGCGGTGAGGGGCGGGAGGTACTCTTTGCCGTTCCTTCTATGGAAGACTATGGCCAGCTTTCCAAGCGCAAGCAGGAAGACCAGCAGGCCGGTGCGCGCATCGCCGTCGAAGCCCACAAGAAGAACCCGTCTGATTTCGTGCTCTGGAAAGAATCAGCTGCCGATGAGCCCGGCTGGAGTGGCGCGTTCAAGGTGGGCGGCGAGCCTGTCTCTATCCATGGCCGCCCCGGCTGGCATATCGAATGCTCGGCCATGTCGAAGCGCTATCTGGGTGAAACCTTCGACATTCATGGCGGCGGGCTGGACCTGATCTTCCCCCACCACGAAAACGAGATCGCCCAGTCACGCTGCGCCCACGGCACCGATGTGATGGCCAATGTCTGGATGCATAACGGCTTTTTGCAGGTGGAAGGCAAGAAGATGTCCAAATCCGAGGGCAACTTTATCACCATTCACGAACTCCTGGACACCGAAAAATTCGGCGGCCGCAAATGGGCTGGACCAGTCGTCCGCTTAGCGATGCTGAAGAGCCATTATAGGGAACCAATTGACTGGACTGTGGTCAATCTAAAAGAAGCACGAGAGGACATGTGTGATTTTGCACTCGCGCTTTCTTCGCTGGCTACGGAAATGAAGGGTTATTATCAGGAGTTTCTCGCAAGCGCGGCAGAAAGCAGCGATTTGGAGGACAACATTACCATTGACGAGTTTGCGGAGAATTTCATGCGGTCACAAAATGTCGAGATTGAGCAGAGATTTCTGTCATCGCTTCGGGACGACCTCAACACCCCTGTAGCAATCATGGCGTTACAGGATTTTGCAAAGAAAGTTAGCGGAGATCTGGGGCGCTCTTTGGTTTTGCTGCATACTCTTCGGACCTTCGGGATAATGAAATTTAGCCAAATAAGCTTGTTTGATCATAGCTATTTATTCGATCCGGATGTGGAAGATGAAACGTTCTTCGAGAAGTTTCGCAATGTATCTGAAGAGGTTAAGGTTATGCATGCCAACAATGCTCCAATAAATTCATCATCATTTGAAAGCTTGTTTGGAGGGTCGATAAAAATATTGGAGATCAGTCCGGGTTTGTTAAGTTTCAACTTGGTGGATGAGGAAACCTCGAGGAAAAATATAGAAAAGCTCATCGAACGACGCCTCGAATATATCAAAGCTAAAAACTGGCCCGAAGCCGACCGTATCCGCGACGAACTCCTTGCCAAGGGCATCCAGCTCAAGGACGGCAAAGACCCCGAAACCGGCGAGCGCACCACGACGTGGGAGATGAAACGGTGAGGGCGAACCACGCTCCCTCTTCTCCCCTTGGGGAGAAGGTGCCCGAAGGGCGGATGAGGGGTTCTCATCATTGCCAAGCTTGGGAACCCCTCATCGCCTCGCTTTGCTCGGCACTTCTCCCCAGGGGGAGAAGAGGGGACAAGCCCGCGCGCAGGCCAAACAGAGGCAGGTGTTATGGTCGAACCTGAAAAAATCAATGTTCCAAAAGCGTTAGCGGATGGAATTGAATCACTGATCGCAATGCGTGATGAGATGTTGAGAGCGGGCAATCAGACAGAAGCCGCCAAGGTCCGCGACGATCTCGCCGCCAAGGGCATTCTGCTCAAGGACGGCAAAGACCCTGAAACCGGCGAACGGGTGACGACATGGGAAATGAAGCGGTGAATTGAGTTTGGACGCTGCATGACATATGCTAGGCATATGCCATCTTGCCCGGAGGTCACAAAATGGGAATCGAAAGACATTTGAAGGTTTTCAAAAACGGCCGCAATCGCGCAATCCGCATCCCTGTGGAATTCGAGTTTCCGGGCGATGAGGTGATCATGCGCAAGGAGGGCGACAAGATCACCATTGAGCCTGTGGAAGGCGCTGGCAGCGACTTTTTTCATTGGCTCTCAAAACAGGAGCCCTTGGATGAAGATTTCCCAGATGTCGATGAGGGTCTTTTGCCGCTGCGGGATGTAAAGCTGTGAGTGCACGCTTCATACTCGATACCAATATTGTGTCCGATATGCTGCGTAATCCCACCGGCGCATCTGCCAGACGCGGCAGCATGGAAAAGCAATCGGCAATTTGCATAAGCGTCGTCACCGCATGCGAACTCCGCTTTGGTGCGGCCAAAAGAGCCTCGCAAAGTCTCGTTGAACGCGTGGAGCGGTTTATCGCCAGCTTCCCGGTGCTGCCGTTCGAGCTGGAATTCGCACACGACTATGCGGACATTCGCAACGATTTGGAGCGAGCCGGTACACCGATCGGGCCGAATGATCTTCTCATTGCCGCCCATGCCCGCGCGCTCGACCTGACATTGGTCACGGACAATATCGCCGAGTTCGCGCGCGTTCGGGATCTGAAACTCGAAAACTGGCTGGAGCGGAGCCCAACATGACTGAGGAAACCTACACCGGTGGCTGTCAGTGTGGTGCGGTGCGCTTTCATGTGCGCGGTGTGCTGAAGGATATTTCCATCTGTCATTGCCGCATGTGCCAGAAGGCTTTCGGCAATTTCTTTGCGCCGCTCGTCAATACCAAAGGCACTGAATTCGAGTGGACGCGCGGCGAGCCGAAGACCTTTCAATCGTCAAACGTCGTCACGCGCGGTTTCTGCGGAAATTGCGGAACGCCGCTCTATTATGATGCGCCGGATGGCCTAGCGATAGCCGTCGGCGCGTTCGACCATCCCGAACAATTGCGCCCTGTGGTGCAGTTCGGCGTGGAGGCAAAAATTGCCTATTGCGATGAACTGCCGTCGCTGCCCACCCGCGTGACGGAAGACGATCTGGAGGCGGCACCCTTCCTGACCGACCTCATCTCCTATCAACATCCCGATCACGATACCGATCAATGGCCGGAGGCCAAATCATGAATGTGCCGAATCCGAATATGAAAATGCCGAAATGGCTGCTCTACGGCCTTATTGCCAAGGGCGTGCTCGTGGTGGTCATCACGGTTGCCGTGCTCTGGTGGGCAGGGGTTTTCGGATGAGGAAGCTTTCCTATTCCGGCGGCTGCCAATGCGGCGCGGTGCGCTACCATGTTGATGGCGCGCTTGAAGGTGCGCATCTCTGCCACTGCCGCATGTGTCAGAAGGCGGTGGGCAATTATTTCATGCCGCTTGCTAGCGCAGCGAATCAGGCATTCACCCTCACACGCGGTGAGCCAAAATGGTTTCACTCTTCCGATCCGGTCAAACGTGGTTTCTGCGAAAATTGCGGAACGCCCTTGTTCTTCAAGACAATTGGCTCACCCACAATTGCCGTTGCCCTTGGCACGCTGGATGATCCTTCGGCGGTTCCACCGGAGCGCAGTGACGGCATCATCTCGCGGGTCACCTTTTTCGGGCATATCAACGAGTTGCCCAACAACGAGATCGACCGTTCCGATCTTTCCGGCGGCATCGAATCGATCCGCTCGACCAACCATCAGCACCCCGATCATGACACCGACAACTGGCCGGAGGCCGCATCGTGAACACGCTCCGCACGCTCTATCCCGAGATCGAACCTTTCGAGACCGGCTTTCTCGATACGGGTGACGGTCACACAGTCTATTGGGAACGGGTCGGCACGAAGGGGGCCAAGCCGGCGGTCTTTTTGCATGGCGGTCCAGGTGGCGGCTGTGGTGCCGCCCACCGCCGTCTCTTTGATCCCGCACGCTATGACGTGATCCTCTTCGACCAGCGCGGCTGCGGCCGTTCCAAACCCTTTGCCGATCTCGAAAACAATACGACCTGGCATCTGGTTGACGATATCGAGCGCCTGCGCGAGATGATGGGCGTTGAAAAATGGCTGGTCTTTGGTGGTTCATGGGGCTCCACGCTGGCGCTGGCCTATGCGGAAAAACACCCCGAACATGTCAGCGAACTGGTTCTGCGTGGCGTCTATACGCTCACAAAGGCCGAACTCGCCTGGTATTATCAGTTCGGCGTGTCGGAAATGTTTCCCGACAAGTGGGAACGTTTCATCGCCCCGATCCCGGAGGCTGAACGGGACGACCTGATGGCCGCTTACCGCAAGCGCCTGATTGGTGATGACAAGGCCGAACAGATCAAATGCGCCAAAGCCTGGAGCATCTGGGAAGGCGAGACGATCACGCTTCTTCCCGAACCCGCCACCTCGGATCATTTCCACGAAGATGACTTCGCGCTCGCCTTCGCGCGCATCGAAAATCACTTCTTCACCCATGCGGGCTGGCTCGAAGAGGGCCAGTTGCTGCGCGATGCGCATAAGCTTCAAGACATCGAAGGCACCATCGTGCATGGACGTTACGACATGCCGTGTCCGGCCAAATATGCCTATCAGCTTTCAAAAGCCTGGCCGCGCGCGGAATTTCATCTGATTGAAGGGGCAGGCCACGCCTATTCCGAACCGGGCATACTCGACCGGCTGATCAGAGCGACTGACAGATATGCGGAAAACAACTAAAAGCCCGCAAAACTGGAATGGAAACAATGACCAAGGAACGCATCTACCTCTTCGACACGACACTGCGCGACGGGCAGCAGACGCACCCGCACGCCCGCAGGAGCGCAGCGAACG
>NZ_JAMXLE010000001.1:1931767-2100601 GCF_024055895.1 Rhizobium sp. L1K21 | reverse complement strand
ACGAGGACGTGCAGACAGACAATCGGGCGTTTGCGATGCGGGGGACAAAGCAATGACCAAAGAACGCATCTACCTCTTCGACACGACACTGCGCGACGGGCAGCAGACGCACCCGCACGCCCGCAGGAGCGCAGCGAACGAGGACGTGCAGACAGACAATCGGGCGTTTGCGATGCGGGGGACAAAGCAATGACCAAAGAACGCATCTACCTCTTCGACACGACACTGCGCGACGGACAGCAGACGCCCGGCGTGGATTTCTCTGTCGAGGACAAGATTGCCATTGCCAAGATGCTGGACGCGTTCGGGCTGGACTATGTGGAAGGCGGCTATCCCGGTGCCAACCCGACCGATACGGCTTTCTTCTCCGCCAAGCGAACAAGCACATCGTCTTTCGTCGCCTTCGGCATGACCAAGCGGGCAGGGGTCTCCGTTTCCAATGATCCGGGTCTCGCCCAGCTTCTCCAGTCGCGTTCGGATGCCATCTGTTATGTCGCCAAGAGCTGGGACTACCATGTGGAAGTCGCGCTCGGCTGCACCAATGAAGAAAACCTGGAAAGCATCGATCAGTCTGTCAAAGCCGCTGTCGGCGTCGGCAAGGAGGCGATGGTTGATTGCGAGCATTTCTTCGATGGTTACAAGGCCAACCCGGACTATGCGCTCGCCTGCGCCAAGACCGCTTATGAGGCCGGTGCACGATGGGTCGTTCTCTGTGACACCAATGGCGGCACCCAGCCGTCCGAAATCAGGGACATCATCGCAACCGTGATTGCCCATGGCGTGCCGGGCGATCACCTCGGCATCCATGCCCACAATGACACCGGACAGGCTGTGGCCAATTCGCTTGCAGCCATCGAGGCTGGCGTGCGCCAGGTGCAGGGCACATTGAACGGCATTGGCGAACGCTGCGGCAATGCCAATCTCGTAACCATCATCCCGACGCTGATCCTCAAGGACGCCTATAACACCCGTTTCGAAACCGGCATTGATGCAACTCGCCTCGAAGGTCTGACGCAGCTTTCGCGCGCTTTCGACGAATTGCTGAACCGCTCGCCTGATACCCAGCTTCCCTATGTCGGCGCCTCTGCCTTTGCGACCAAAGCCGGCATTCACGCCTCGGCGCTTTTGAAAGATCCGCGCACCTATGAGCATGTCGAGCCGGAAACGGTCGGCAACACGCGCAAGGTCATGGTCTCCGATCAGGGCGGCAAGTCGAACTTCCTCAATGCGCTCAAGCGCCGCGGCATCACCGTGGCGAAGGACGATCCGCGCCTTGATACGCTGATCTCGATCGTCAAGGAGCGAGAAGCGCAGGGCTATGCCTATGAGGCCGCCGATGCGAGCTTTGAAATCCTCGCCTTGAACACGTTGGGCTCGGTTCCTGAATTCTTCAAGGTCGAGAGTTTCCGGGTCATGGTCGAGCGTCGCTTCGACGCCAATGGCAACCTGAAAACCGTTTCCGAAGCCGTGGTGAAGGTCGATGTCGATGGCAATGAGGTCATGTCGGTTGCCGAAGGTTCAGGCCCGGTCAACGCGCTCGATATCGCCTTCCGCAAGGATCTCGGCAAATACCAGCCGGAAATCGAAGACCTCGAACTGGTGGATTACAAGGTGCGTATCCTCAATGGCGGCACGGAGGCCATCACCCGCGTTCTCATCGAATCGGCTGATGGTTCGGGCCGGCGCTGGTGGACTGTTGGCGTTTCGGATAATATCATTGACGCATCCTTCCAGGCCCTGATGGATTCCATCATCTACAAGCTGATGAAAAACCGCGGCCAGGCAGGATTGATGGCAGCGGAGTAGGTGATGGCTGAGGGGCGGGTTCCCACATGGATATTGGCAAGTGGCATCGCCTCGGCGTTTTTGCTGCTGCCTGTCCTTGCCGCCTGGTATTACCTCGGCACCGATATTTTCCTGGTCTACCTTGAACAGGGACTTGCCTACTGCCTGTGACAGTGCAGTGCACACTTCAAAAAAATGAATTTGCCCATCACGCAATGCCACAGGTAGTCAGGCGTTTTGGAATGATCGAGACGTCAAATGGCAGCCCCGCAAAACATCGTAACGCCCGTCAAGAATGAAGACACGATCGAAGGCTTCTTCTTCGCGCTGACGGCCTATCTCCTGTGGGGCTTTTTGCCGCTGCTGCTGAAAGCGACCGCCCTGATGTCACCCGTGGAGGTGATTGCGCATCGCATCATCTGGTCCGTTCCCGTCGCCGGTGCCGTGCTGCTTGCAATTCGCCGCACCGCTGATCTCAAAGCCGCTATCCGTTCGCCGAAGATACTGGCCATGGCCGCCCTCACAGCCTCGATCATCACCATCAATTGGGGCACTTACGTGTGGGCCGTCGGTGCCGGACACACGGTCGAGGCAGCGCTCGGCTATTACATCAATCCCTTGTTCTCGATCTTCCTCGCCTCGGTCTTGTTGCGCGAAAAGCTCACGCTTGGTCAATGGGGCGCCATCGGCCTTGCCGCCATTGCTGTGGTCATTTTGAGCCTTGAGACCGGCGGTCTGCCCTGGGTCTCGCTCATCCTCATGTTTTCCTGGGGCTTTTATGCCTTCTTCCGCAAGACGCTGCCGGTTGGCCCCAATCAGGGCTTCTTCTTGGAAGTCGCCATCCTGTCGATTGCCGCCGTTCCTTACGTCATCTATCTGCAGGCTACCGGGCAGGGGCATTTTGGCTCAACGGGTTATGCGGATATGCTTCTGTTGCTGGCCTGCGGCCTTGCAACGGCCATCCCGCTGATGATGTACGCGAATGGGGCGAAGAGACTTCGCCTCTCCACCATCGGCATCATGCAATATATCTCGCCGACACTCATCTTCCTGATTGCCGTCTTCGTGTTCCATGAGCCCTTCAGCTTTCAAAAGCTCATTGCATTCGGCTTTATCTGGTCGGCGCTCATCATCTATTCCTGGCCGATGATCCGGAACCTCATCCGCAAACCGCCGCTGACGGACTGAAACCTGTAAAGGGATTTCAGGCTTTATCCGCAGATCACATCTTGTCGATGACGTGGTCGTCGCCACCATTGCTGCGCGCTGCGGCGAGAATTGCAGGAACAATGTCCTCTGCGCGGTCGACCACGAGCGGCTGCACGAGATGCCCGGTATGGACGAAGCCGGCGGCGCGCATATGCTCCAGAAGCTTCAGCATCGGATCCCAGAAACCGTTGATATTGGCGAAAACCATCGGTTTTTTGTGGTGGCCGAGCTGTGACCAGGTCATGATTTCCACGATCTCTTCCAGCGTGCCGATGCCGCCGGGCAATGTCACAAAGGCGTCCGCCTCTTCAAACATCCGGTGTTTGCGTTGATGCATGTTTTCCGTCACCACCAGTTCGGTGAGCTCGGTCAGCGCCTCTTCGGTGGCTTCCTTGTTCATCAGAAATTCCGGAATAATCCCGAGAACGCTTCCACCATTTGACATGGTGCTTGCGGCAACTGCACCCATGATGCCGCGCGTGCCTCCGCCGTAAACAAGCCGCAGCCCGTTTTCGGCAATGGCTCTGCCAAGTTGATGTCCAGCCTCCACATAGGCCGCGTCCAGTCCCGGTCGGGAACCACAGTATACGCAGATGCTGCGAATCGTATCCGTTTTATCGCTCATTCTTTGACAAGACATTCAAGGCGAGTTTGGGTCAAGAAATTCACGGCTTTTTTGGTCGTAATCCCTTGGATTTTAGGGAAAAGCTTGTGTCAACACACAGAAATCGGTAGCAATCAGGCAGGGGAATTTGCCGCAGCGCGGCATAGCGGGCCTGCAGGGCCGTGCAGGAGATGGAAACGATGATGAAAAACCGCGCCGGACTGGTGGCACTTCTTGTTGTGGCAATTGCTGCGGTCGTGATGATTTTCTTTGTCTTGCCGGGGCGCAAGGGTGCCGATGAGCTGGCCGATAAGGCGGGCGACGTCACCGAGGCAGCCAAAGAAGCAGCAGGGGATGCCGCCGACAAGGCTGATCGCGTCAAGGAAGCGCTGTCGAGCCCCGAAATCATGGAAAAGGTCGAGCGTCTGAAATCGGATGCCGAAGCAGCAGCAGCAAGCCTTCAGAGCCTTTTTGAAAATGGCCGCATCCCTTCAGAAGAAGAGCTTGCAGACGCCAAGGCCAAGGCCGAGGCGGCATTGAAGGCCATCACAGATTTTCAGGCGCCCGAGGGTGCTGAGTCTGCCGTCGATAGCGTTGTCTCAGGCATGAAGGAAAACGCCGCCAAAGCGCTCGCAGCGGTCAAGTCGATCCCCGATGATGCGCAAAACGCAGCTGCTGCCGTGACCGGTTTGAAAGACTTTTTCGGAATGAAGTCCGATGACAAGGTTGCTGCCGCGCCCGAAGAGGACAGTGAGACCGGGGCAGCACCAACGGCAATCGCTCAAATGCCGACATTCGATGTTCTACGGGTCGAAAAGGATGGTTCCACCGTGATTGCCGGCAAGGGAACGCCCGGCGCACGCATTGAACTCGTTGATGGCGACAAGGTTATTGCAACGCAGGACATTGACGCCACCGGCGATTTCGCGATCGTTCTCGATCAGCCGCTCGCCGCCGGCGATCACCAGCTGGTTCTGCGTGTGACGGATAAGGACGGCAATACGACCGTGTCGGAAGAAGTGGCGACCGTTTCCGTGCCCGAGGATCAGAGCGGCGAATTGCTTGCCATGGTTTCCAAGCCGGGTGAGGCAAGCCGCATTTTGACCATGCCGCAGGCCGAACCAGAAGTAGCCGCGGTCCAGCCATCCCAGGAAACTGCAGACGCTGCGCCCTCTGCGCAGGCGGAAACGGCAGCCCCGGCTGCCACGGAGCCAAAGACCGAGGATGCGGGATCGAGCGAACAAGGCGAAGCGACGTCGCAGATGGCAAACGCTGCACCAGCCACAGCGGCGCAGACACAGCCAGCCGAGATCCGAGTCACCGCTGTCGAGCTGGAAGGCGACAATATCTATGTCGCCGGCGAGGCGCTGCCAGGTGCGGCACTGAAGGTCTATGCCGACGACAAGCTGGTGGGCGACACGACTGCGGATGCAGAAGGGCATTTCGTGGCCGAAGGTGTCATGCCGCTTACCGTGGGCAACCATATCATTCGCGCTGATGTTATCGAAAAGGCCACCGGAAAGGTCGTCGTTCGCGCCTCCGTGCCGTTCAACCGTCCAGAAGGTGCGCGTGTTGCCGTTGCAGCCAACACCGACAATGCTGCCGCAGCGGTAAACTCGCCCGACGGCCTGGCGATTTCGCAATTGACCCAGTTGCGCGAGGAAACCGCCAAGGCGCTGGTCCTCTTGAAGGGCCTCTTCGCGGATGGCAAGACACCGGAAACGGATGCACTGGCCGCTGCGCGTTCAGCAACCAAAATTGCGCTGAATGCGCTAGCTTCCTTCAAGCCGGGACCGGAAGCCAGTCAGCAAACTATGGCGGCAGCGGACAAGGCGGCGGCAAGTGCTGCGGATGCGCTGAAAATCCTTGACGGCTTGAAGGATGACCCGGCAGCGGTTGCAGCCGCCATCCCGAGCATCGAAAAGGCCGCAGCAGAGGCCATTGCTCCGGTTACAGCCGATGCCGTCAGCGAGAATATTGCACAGGTTGAGCCCCCTGCGGCCTCCGCTGACAATATGTCTGAACAGGCAAAACCGGCCTCGGAGCAGAGTGAGACGCAGGTCGCTGACCAAAGCCCGAAGACGATCGAGCAGGCACCGCTTGAAAACGACGAAAATGCCGTGGTCATTCGCCGTGGCGATACGCTGTGGCAGATATCGCGTCGCCTCTATGGCAAGGGCATTCGCTACACGACGATCTATCTGGCCAACCAGAAGGAAATCCTCGATCCGAACATGATCAATCCCGGCCAGGTCTTCAAAATTCCGCAAGATGTTCTGGAAGACGACCTGAAGGCTGAGGAGACAAACCGGAATTTGCAGTCCCGGTAATAAAGTTCGGACGGCGGCATTGCGCTGCCGTGTGGCTAACCCTATTTGTCAAAAATGCGGCGGCTTCGCAAAGAGCTGCCGCATTTTCATTGACCGAATAAGCGAAAAGAAAAGAATTGGGGAGGCCCGGGATGGCCGAAGCCAGAAAAACCGTCTCTGCGGACGATAGTAATCCGTTTAATACTCTGCGTAATCTCTGGCCTTACATGTGGCCATCAGACCGGCCGGACCTGAAGATGCGGGTCATGTGGGCCGCACTCTTTCTTGTTCTTTCCAAAGTCGTCTTGTTGCTGGTTCCCTATTTCTTCAAATGGGCAACAGACGCACTGAATGGCAAGCCGTCAACGCCGGACTTCATGCCGCAATTCCTGTTGGGTGCGGTTATGCTGGTCATTGCCTATAATGTCGCGCGGCTTGTGCAGGCGGGGCTCAATCAGCTGCGCGATGCACTGTTTGCCAGTGTTGGGCAGCACGCCGTGCGCCAGCTTGCTTTCCGCACCTTTGTGCACATGCACAGACTGTCGCTGCGCTTTCATCTCGAACGGCGCACCGGCGGGCTCTCGCGCATCATCGAGCGCGGTACAAAGGGCATTGAAGCCATCGTGCGCTTCACCATCCTCAACACGGTTCCAACGCTTTTGGAATTCGCACTGACCGCCGCCATCTTCTGGTGGGGATATGGCTTTTCCTATCTCTTCGTGACCGCGATGACCGTCTGGCTCTACATCTGGTTCACCGTGCGCGCCAGTGATTGGCGGATTGGCATTCGCCGCGCCATGAACGATTCCGACACCGAGGCCAACACAAAGGCCATCGACTCGCTCCTGAATTTCGAGACCGTGAAATATTTCGGCAACGAGGAGATGGAGGCCAAGCGCTTTGACGCTTCCATGGAGCGCTATGAGCGGTCGGCGACGCAAGTCTGGACCTCGCTTGGCTGGCTGAACTTCGGCCAGGCTGCTATCTTTGGCGTTGGCACGGCTGTCATGCTCGTCCTGTCCGCCCTTTCGGTGCAAAACGGCACGCACACGATCGGCGATTTCGTCTTCATCAACACCATGCTCATGCAGCTGTCGATCCCGCTCAATTTTATCGGCTTCGTCTATCGCGAAATCCGCCAGGGCCTGACCGATATCGAACAGATGTTCCAGCTGCTCGACGTGGAAGCAGAGGTTGTCGACAAGCCCGGCGCGACACCGTTGCAGGTGGAAAAGGGTGAAATCGAATTCGACAATGTCCACTTCGCCTACGATCAGGCACGACCGATCCTCAAGGGCATTTCGTTCAAGGTGCCTGCGGGAAAGACCGTGGCCGTCGTTGGCCCCTCTGGTGCTGGCAAATCCACGCTCTCACGGCTTCTCTATCGCTTCTACGATGTGCAGGAAGGCTCTGTCCGCATCGACGGTCAGGATGTGCGCGATGTGACCCAAGAGAGCCTGCGCGCCGCCATCGGCATGGTGCCGCAGGACACGGTGCTGTTTAACGACACCGTTGCCTACAACATTTCCTATGGCCGCCCGTCAGCCACCCGCAAGGAGGTGGAAGCCGCAGCCGAAGTCGCCCAGATTGGCCACTTCATTCGCTCACTTCCGGAAGGCTTCGATTCCATGGTGGGCGAGCGCGGCCTCAAGCTTTCGGGCGGCGAAAAGCAGCGCGTTGCCATTGCTCGCACGATCCTGAAGGCGCCGCCGATCCTGATGCTGGACGAGGCGACCTCTGCGCTCGATACCCACACCGAGCAGGAAATCCAGGCAGCACTCGATGCCATTTCCAGAGGCCGCACGACGCTGGTCATCGCCCACCGTCTTTCCACTGTCATCACGGCCGATGAGATTATTGTCTTGAAGGCCGGTGAAATCGTGGAACGCGGAACGCATTCCGAGCTTCTGGAGCAGAAAGGTCTCTACGAGCAGATGTGGAACCGTCAGCGCGAAGCAACCCAGGCCGAAGAGCGGCTCAAGGCCATGCGCGAAAGCGATGATCTTGGCATTGTGATGCGGCTCGATCCGGCCCGCTGAGGAAAATTCCTCATCTGGCCTAGGCGGCGGATACGATTCGGTTGCGTCCGCCGTTCTTGGCGCAGTAGAGCGCCTTGTCGGCGCGGCTGATCGGCCGCGAGATGGAAAAGTCACCGTCCCGCAATGCGCAGAAGCCGATCGACGCGGTCACCGACATCACACCGGCTGGCGTATCGACCTGCAGTTCGGAAATAGCCTGGCGCAGCGCCTCCAGACGCTCTTCCGCCTGCTTTTCGTCCGTGTCACTCAGAAGCAGATAGAATTCCTCACCGCCTGCACGCGCTGTGCAATCCGGTTCGTTGAACATGGTCATCATCAGATCTGCAAGTGCACAAAGTACGGCATCACCGGCCAGATGACCGCTCGTGTCGTTGACCTGTTTGAAGTGGTCGATATCGAGAATCGCAACTGTGAGTGGCCGACCCTTTACCATGGCATGCGTGATCGCAGATTTTGCGGCTTCGAAAAATTTGCGCCTGTTATAGGCCCGCGTCAGCGGATCGCGCTCGGCAAGCTCCTTCAATGCGGTTTCGTAAGCCTTGCGTTCGGAGATATCGAGAACTGCGCCGGCAAGCCCTGCGGCATTCCCGTCATCGTCCTGGATTACCGCCTTGTTGAAACAGACGTCGCGCACCGTTCCATCGGCAAACTTCACCCGTCCCTCGTAAATCTGCGTGCCGCCGCGATCCATCAGCTCTGCATCGGCGCGGTGGTAATGGTTCGCCAGTTCTTCGGGGAACAGCTCCAGCGCCGTCTTCCCATAGACGTTGTATTCAGCCAGTCCGATCATCTTCAAAAAAGCGCTGTTGTAACCAAGATACTCACCCGCGCGGTTCTTGAAGAAGATGGGCGCTGGAAGCTGGTCGATTGCATTTTGAACGAACGTCAGATTCGAATAGGCGTCTCGTAATTCTGCCGCCGCTGTTCTGCGGTAGCGGATATGATGGTGGGCCTTCTTGAGCGCGGTGCTCAGCTGCCGGTCATCAGTCGAAACCACGTCGTCGGCGCCGCTGGAGAGGAGGCGGTTCACCCAATTGGCCGAGAGTTCGTTTTCGCTGACAAAGACGAGATAGTCACTGCGCTTCATGGCTTTGCGCACGTCTTGCACCAGGCGCGTGGCGGCTTCGAACACGGAGGATACGAACACAATGCACTCGCCCTCAATTCTTGAAAGCGAGGCCATGTCAATCGACGAGATTGTTTCACCAACAAAGGTGGAGGGGAGGGCCATGTTGCTTTCGCGAAGCCAGAACACCCCGCCGGCGGCAGCGTTTGTGTCAAGGGTTTCTTTGTATGCGTAAAGGTTCATCGGTCTGCTTGGCTATGTTGTTTTTCTTGCCGGCCAGATTGCGCCCAACTGGTGAAGGAAAGATAGAAGATGGTGTATCTTTCTTTTGCCTTGGTTAAGGTTGAGTTTACCGTCGCCTGGCCCGTTGTGGCACGGAATGCCGTGTTCCGGGTAAAGACGGCAAAGAGCCTCGGCAAGGCTGTTGCCCTTTGATATGGTTGGCGTTAGACAACCGCTCATAATCTGGAGTTTGCCAATGAGCCTGATGAATACGATCCGCAACACGATCGTCCCCGTACACAAAGAGGGCTATCCCTTTGTGGCTGCCTTCTTTGTGGGCTCCCTGGTGTTGGGGTGGATCTGGGATCCGCTCTTCTGGGTGGGCCTGATCCTGACGCTTTGGTGCGCCTATTTCTTCCGCGATCCCGAACGCGTCACGCCCCAGGACGAAGACCTGGTCATTTCGCCTGCAGACGGACGCGTCTCCTCCATTGTCCACATCACGCCTCCGGCGGAACTGGGGCTTGGCACTGAAACCATGCTCAGAATTTCCGTCTTCATGAATGTCTTCAACTGCCACGTGAACCGCGCACCCATGCGCGGGCGCATCCGTGATATTGTTTACTCGGAAGGCGCATTCCTCAATGCCGAGCTGGACAAGGCAAGCACCGACAACGAGCGCAACAGCCTCGTCATTGAAACAGCGAAGGGTGACATTGGCGTCGTGCAGATCGCCGGCCTGGTCGCCCGTCGCATCGTCTGCTGGTCCAGGGAAGCAGAAAATCTCGAAGCCGGCGAGCGCTTCGGCCTCATCCGCTTTGGTTCGCGCCTCGATGTTTTCCTTCCCGAGGGTGCAGAGCCGCGCGTGAGCGTGGGCCAAACAGCAATCGCAGGGGAAACGGTCCTGGCCGAATTCAACGGCAGCCGTGGTCCGGTCACCAGCCGCCGCACCTAACAACGCTGAAAGTGCATATATGAGCGACCACCCAGACAAGTCTGAAGAGGAACACCTTTCGGCGCGCGGACCGCGCCTGAAGGAAATCCCGCTGCGTCTGATTATCCCGAACCTGATCACCGTCCTGGCGATCTGTGCGGGTTTGACGGGCATCCGCTTTGCCATCGAGTTCCGTTATGAACTTGCCGTGCAAATGGTGCTCATTGCAGCGCTTCTGGATGGCATTGATGGCCGTGTCGCGCGCCTGCTCAAGGCTTCGACGAAATTTGGCGGACAGATGGATTCGCTCGCCGACATTATTAATTTCGGCGTCGCGCCAGCGTTGGTCCTCTATATATTTGCGCTCGACCGCATCCATTCGCTTGGCTGGATTGCGGCGATGGCCTTTGCCATATGCTCGGGCTTGCGGCTTGCCCGCTTCAATGTGATGGCAGAGAGCGCCGTCAAAGCGCCCTGGCAATCGGAGTTTTTCGTCGGTGTTCCTGCCCCTGCGGGCGCATTTCTGGTTCTTGCCCCGGTTTATCTGAGCTTTCTCGGCATGCAGCCGACAGCCACGACAGCCTATTTTTCTGCCGTTTATACTCTCATTATCGGCGCGCTGCTGATCAGCCGTGTGCCGGTCTGGTCGGGAAAGTCGGGCACGCGAATCCCGCGGGGCTACACCCTCCCGCTCATCATGGCCGTGGTGCTTCTGGTAGCAATCCTCATGGTTTACCCGTGGCAGACACTCGTGGTGGCCGTCGCCTGCTATCTGATCAGTCTGCCGTTCGGAGCCCGTGCCTGGCAGAAGAAATATGGCGGCGGCGATGCCTTTTCCGCGCCTGAAGAGCAGGATATTCAGGCGGACGGTCCCTGAAGTTGGAACCGAGCAGGTCCAGTTGAGTTAGAGCATTTCCAGCCGAAGCGCGCTCGCTTCGGCGTCGGACAATGCGGCAAAACAAAGAGATAGAGCGTTTCCGGTTATCCTGTTTTCCCCGGAAGCGTTCGGGATAACTGGACAAAACGCAGTGGGACAAATCATGCCCGATGAATTCGAAGAGCTGACAAAAAGCCTGGATGAGCGCAAACAGTATTTCACGCCGCGCTGGTTCGGCCAGCTTCTGTCTGCAAGGCTCTCCCTTGGCGACACGTTCTGGATCGGCAATTTCGGCATTTTGCTATTTGTCGTGCCAGCCCTTGTGATCGCACCGATCCTGCTTCACGCGGTCGGTATTGGCGAACAGGTTTCCGGCATTATTCTCGGGCTTTTGCTGGCGGCCTTTGCGGTCTACCTTTTCGCATTGCTGCGCGCAGTCTTTATCACGGCAGGCCAAACACCGGATGCAGGCGTGTGGCGCTGGGTTGGCGTCTTTATCACGCTTCTCAGTGCGCTCTCTGTCGCCCTGCTTTCAGTGTCGTCCTTCGCCGGTTGGTTTTGAGCCGTCTTTATTCCGGCATCCGGTAGTCGACAAAGCGTTTTTCGCGCGCCAGATAAAGCTTGCCGGTTTCAGTAAGCTCCGGATAGGCGAGCGGCAGGATGGCTTGCGCAACAGTTGAAGGATGCGGCAGCGTGTCTGGATCTTCGCCCGGCATGGCAAGCGCGCGCATGGCCGTGCGGGTCGCGCCCGGATCGATTGCGTTGATCCGTATGGGAGAATTGACCTTTTCAGCAGCCCATGTGCGCGCCAATGCTTCAACAGCAGCCTTGGAGGCCGAATAGGGACCCCAGAACGGTTTGCATTTGTGGACTGCTGCAGAAGACAGGATCAGCGCGCGACCCGCATCCGATGCATTCAACAGCGGCTCCACAGAGCGCATCAGCCGCCATGTTGCCGTCACGTTGATGGCCATCACTTTTTCGAATGTCTTTGCCTCCACATGTCCGAGCGGCGAGATGACGCCGAGGATACCGGCATTGGCCACCAGCACATCAAGCTTGCCCCAGCGCTCGTGGATAGCACCGCCAAGCGCGTCGATGGCTTTCATGTCATTGAGGTCGAACGGTGTCAGCGTGGCTGAACCGCCCGCCGCCTGTATGGCATCGTCCAGCTCTTCAAGTCCGCCGGTCGTGCGTGCACAGGCGATCACATGCGCGCCAGCCTTTGCCAATTCCAGAGCGGTAAAATAACCGATACCGCGCGATGCACCGGTCACCAGTGCCACGCGGCCTTCCAGCTTCTTGTCCGTCATTTCTTATCCATTGCTTGCCAGGAGCGACAGGCTCCGCACGTTGGAAATGCCTTCCTGGTCGGTCAGGCGTGTCGGGTATTCGCCGGTGAAACAGGCGTCGCAGAACTGCGGACATTCCGTGTCGCGCTGCGCCACATTCACCGCCCGGTAAAGCCCATCGATTGTCAGGAAGGAGAGCGAATCCACCTTGATGAAATCGGCCATTTCGGCAACAGACATGCGCGAGGCCAGAAGCTTTGCCTTTTCCGGCGTGTCCACACCATAAAAGCAAGGTGACATGGTTGGCGGCGAGGCAATGCGCATATGCACTTCCTTCGCACCCGCGTCGCGCACCAATTGCACGATCTTCTGCGACGTCGTACCGCGAACGATACTGTCGTCCACCAGGATGACGCGCTTGCCCTCGATCATCTTGCGGTTTGGATTGTGCTTCAGCTTTACGCCCATATGCCGGATCGACTGCGTGGGCTGAATGAAGGTCCGGCCCACATAATGGTTGCGGATGATCCCGAGCTCGAAGGGAATGCCCGATTCCTGGCTGTAGCCGATGGCTGCCGGAACACCGGAGTCCGGCACCGGCACAATAAGGTCGGCATCGACCGGGTTTTCCCGCGCCAGCTCTTCGCCAATCCGCTTGCGGGCCTCGTAGACATTGCGGCCTTCAAGATTGGAATCCGGACGCGCGAAATAGACATATTCGAAGATGCAGAACCGCGACGGCGTATTCTCGAAGGGGAAATGGCTTTCCACACCCTTGTTGGTGATCACCACCACTTCGCCGGCCTTCACGTCACGCACATAGCGTGCACCGATGATATCCAGTGCGCAGGTTTCGGAGGCCAGGATATAGGCCCCGTCCAGATCGCCCAGAACCAGCGGACGGATGCCCAGCGGATCGCGCGCGCCGATCATCTTCTTTTCGGAAAGACCAACCAGCGAATAGGCGCCTTCGACCTGCTTGATCGCGTCGATGAAGCGTTCCAGAAAACCGCTCTTCTCGCTCATGGCGATCAGGTGCAGGAAGGTCTCGGTGTCGGAGGTGGAGGAGAAAATCGCACCGCGCTTCTGCAGCGTTTTTTGCACCGTCAGTGCGTTGGTCAGATTGCCGTTATGGGCAATGGCAAATCCGCCGCCCTCATATTCGGCAAACAGCGGCTGCACGTTGCGCAGCCCTTCGCCACCGGTCGTGGAATAGCGTGTGTGGCCAATGGCTCGGCTGCCGGGCAGGCGTGCCATAACCGAAGGTTTGGTGAACGTGTCGCCAATCAGGCCGACATGCCGTTCGATATAGAAATGCCCCTCATCGTAGGAAACGATACCGGCGGCTTCCTGCCCGCGATGCTGCAGTGCATGCAGGCCGAGTGTGACGATGGAGGCGGCATCGGTCTTGCCGAAAATGCCGAATACGCCGCATTCGTCACGGAATGCATCGGCCTCGTTCTCGTCTGCTGTCGCCATATTCTCGATATTGACCATGCGATCGGTCCTTTTATGCGCCCGCTGTCAGTTCGACGTTGCGCCGTCTGCGGGGGCTTCCTGATTTTCCAGAGCACCCTTGTAGGGCGCAATCATGGCGTCGACATCTTCCGGCAGCAATGCCCGCAGCTTATCGCTCAGATTGTCGATCATCGGCTTGGACTTCGCGTTGGTCACCCAGTCGGGACGCTGCGGCGGCTCCACAAGCCAGTTGAAGAAGGTCATGGCAACAACAACAATCAGGATACCGCGCGCAACGCCGAAAATGAAGCCCAGCGTACGGTCAAGCGCGCCGATACGGCTGTCGATGATGAAATCGGCAATCTTCATTGTGATGAAGGAAATGACGATCAGCGCCGCGAGAAACACGACCGCCGCCGAACCGACAACGGCCACCGTGTTCGATGTTGTATACTGTTGGGCATAGGGTACAAGCAGATAGTAGAGCTTGTAGGCGGCATAGGCCGCGCCGCCCCAACTGGCCAGCGACAGCACTTCGCGCGAAAAGCCGCGCACCATTGCGAGAACCGCAGAAAACAGTGCAACGCCAAGAACGACACCGTCAAGAATTGTGATGGGCATATATCAAAACTCCAAAACCGCATCCCGCGCGGCCCGTTTCAACGGTCCCCATAAGCTGGCTGGCTGCCAGAGCCAAGGGGCATTATTCCATATCCTCATCCCGTTGTAACGCTCGCCGTGAACCGGCAATTCGCGCCACCAGATCGGGTAGGCTTTCAATCCCGCTCCATTGGCCGGATAGCCCTTTGGGCATTTCCGGGCTGGCGGCGGGAAGAACAGCCTTGGTAAACCCCAGCTTCTCGGCTTCTTTGAGACGCTGGGCCGTCTGCGCCACAGGGCGTACCGCGCCTGAGAGGCTGACTTCGCCGAAATAGACGCAATCGGCGGGAAGGGCAATACCGGCAAGCGAGGAAACAAGCGCGGAGGCAACAGCAAGGTCTGCCGCCGGCTCAGAGATGCGATATCCGCCGGCAATATTCAAGTAGACATCGTGCTGGCCGAAGCGAACGCCGCAATGGGCTTCCAGGACCGCAAGGATCATGGAAAGGCGCGCAGAGTCCCAGCCAACCACCGCGCGCCGCGGCGTGCCGAGCGAGGTCGGTGCCACAAGCGCCTGCACCTCCACCAGCACCGGGCGTGTACCTTCTATGCCGGCAAAGACGGCCGCGCCCGGCGATTTTTCATTGCGCTCGCCGAGAAACAGTTCAGACGGATTTGAAACCTCGCGCAGCCCCTTGTCGGACATTTCGAAAACGCCGATTTCATCCGTTGGCCCGAAGCGGTTCTTCACGGTGCGCAATATGCGGTAGTGGTGACCGCGATCGCCCTCGAAATAAAGAACACCGTCCACCATGTGCTCGACCACGCGCGGACCGGCAATTTGCCCATCCTTGGTCACATGGCCGACCAGCACCACAGCCGCACCGGTCTGTTTGGCGTAACGGATCATGGCCTGCGCGCCCACGCGCACCTGTGTCACTGTACCGGGTGCAGAATCAGCCGTGTCGCTCCAAAGCGTCTGAATGGAATCGATGATGAAGAGGTCGGGCCGTTTGCCGCTGTCTGCCAGGGTTGCCAGAATGTCTTCAACATTGGTTTCGGCCGCCAGCAGCACATCCGTATTGTCGGCCCCGAGGCGTTGGGCTCTCAGCCTGATCTGGGCAACGGCCTCTTCACCAGACACATAAATGACCTTTTGCCCGCGCCGCGCCAGCGCTGCGGCAGCCTGCATCAGCACGGTCGACTTGCCGATGCCAGGATCGCCACCCACCAGAATGGCCGACCCGCGCACGAAGCCGCCGCCGGTTACCCGATCAAGTTCGCTGATGCCGGTTTGAATGCGTGGCGCTTCCTCGATTTCGCCGGACAATGCTGTCAGCGCAACCGGGCGGCCCTTTTTCGGTGTCTTGCCGGGGCCCCCACCGATCCCGCCGGTCGGGTCTTCTTCGACGATTGTGTTCCACTCGCCGCAGCCGTCGCACTTTCCGGCCCAGCGCGCATGCACTGTTCCACAATTCTGGCAGACAAATTGGGTTCTGGCTTTGGCCACTGATACGCGTTCCGGGAAAAGTGTTTCCCGGTGCATAACCTTCCAGATCGTTCAAGGCAACCGGCGAAGTCAGATTGGAAAAAGCTCCACAGCAAATTCTTTTTCCAATCCGCGTTCCGGCACCCGGCGCTAAAAAGACGGGTCAACGCCCCAGTTTGCCGAACGCCCGTTGTTGTGTGCGGCGCGGCCGGGATGAGAAGGCGGAATCAAACTGGCCCCGTTGCTGGTTCATGTCGGTCTCGCTGGTGTCCCTGGCGAATCCATCGGCCGCCACCGTCTGACGTCTGCCTGCAGCCGTTTCCATTTTCTGGCTGGTAAAGCGAACGCCATAGGAGTTTCCACTATGCCACACCTTTTCGCATTCCACCTTGTAGCCATCGATTTCAACGAAAAGCGTAAAGTGATCCGGCACCCACCATCCATCGGCAAATTGCACCTTTGCGCCGGTCTCGCTTTCGTCACGAACTGTGCAGGGCACTGCGCTGAATTCATGGTTGAATGCAGCATGCGCGCCTTTCAATACCCGGCTGCGGCGCGCCCGGACCGTTGCGGTTTCTTCCTCTGCCGGATGAGACTGATTCTGTTCACTCATGGTCATGGTCATCATCGGTTGCTGGTTGAACGAATTATAACTGCGCATTGATTTAGCACAGTTCCGTTACCCGCCCATAAAACCGATCATTAAAATGCGATATATCTGGCTTGAAAGGCGAATTATTTCGTTCAGCCTTGTACAGTATCCAAAACGGTAGAATAATACGCGAACTGCACCATGGGAGGAAAACATGGCCGCCACATCCAGCTACCGAATCTGTCCGCTCTGCGAAGCCTGCTGCGGCCTGGAGATTACCCACGAAGACGGCAAGGTCCTGAGCATCCGCGGGGCCGCCGAAGACGGTTTTTCAAACGGCTATATCTGTCCCAAGGGCGTATCGCTCGCTGATCTGCACGAAGACCCTGACCGTCTACGCAAGCCACTCGTCAAACGTAACGGGCGCTTTGAGGAAGCAAGCTTTGATGAGGCCTTTGCCGAGATAGAGCGCGGCCTTCTGCCGATCATCGAAAAGCATGGTCCTGATGCCGTCGGAACGGTTCTCGGCAATCCGGTGGCCCATCGTTACGGCCTCTCGCTCTACGCCATCCGCATGCTGCGTGAATTGCGCTCTCCTTATGTCTTTTCCGCCTCCACGGTCGACCAGATGCCCAAGCACCGTGCCGTCGGTGCCATGTTCGGCTCGTGGCTCAGCGTCCCTGTGCCGGATATTACGCGCACCGACCTTCTGATTGTTCTGGGCGGAAACCCGATGGCTTCGAACGGCAGCATGTGGACCGTTCCCGATTTCCGCGGCAAGGCGCGCGAGTTGCGCGCCCGTGGCGGTCGTCTCGTCACCATTGATCCGCGCCGCACCGAAACGGCGAAAGTGGCCGACGAACATCATTTCATACGCCCAGGCGGAGACATTTACCTGCTGCTGGGCATGGCGCACACGCTGTTTGACGAAAATCTGGTGCGTCTTGGCCGTCTCGGCGAATGGATAAACGGTCTTAAAGCGCTCGAAGCCGCACTGAAACCGTTCCCGGCAGAGGAAATGGCCCCGCTCTGTGGCATGGAGGCCGAAACTGTGCGCCAGCTTGCCCGCGATCTGGCGCGAATGGAGAAGGCCGTTCTCTATGGTCGCATCGGCACCTGCCTGCAAAGTTTTGCCACGCTCAACAACTGGTTGGTTGACGTGATCAACATCCTGACCGGCCATCTCGACAGCGAGGGTGGGGCGATGTTTCCAAAGGCACCCGCCTTTGCGCACAACACAAAAGGCAAGCCGGGTCAGGGCAGGGGCGTACCCGTTGCCCGCCGTCACTCGCGAGTTGCCAGGTCGCCGGATGTGATGGGCGAGTTTCCTGTTTCGACGATGGCCGAGGAAATCACCGGGGCGGGCGAAAACGGTATCCGCGCCCTGTTCTCGGTGGCTGCAAACCCTGTGCTTTCCACGCCTGATGGCGAGAAGCTGGCTGCGGCCCTTGATCAGCTCGATTTCATGGTGAGCTTCGACATTTACCTCAACGAGACGACACGCCACGCCAATGTCATCCTGCCACCGCCCTCGGCACTGGCTGATGATCATTGGGACATCAGCTTTTCGCAGCTCTCATGGCGCAACTATGCGCGCTATTCTGAACCGCTTCTGCAAAAGGACCCCGAACAGCCGGAAGAGTGGGAGATCATTCAGCGTGTCGTCGCCTTGTTGCGCGGGCTTGGCAAAGATGCAGACATCGCCGCTCTTGATGATGAAATGACCCGCGAAGAGGTTGAAAAGGCCGCAGGCCCTATGGCTGATCAGGTCATGGCCGCCGTCTCCGCCTATCGTGGTCCGCAGCGTCTGCTCGAACTCGAGCTGCGTTCAGGCCCCTATGGCGATGGTTTCGGTGCCAACCCGCAGGGCCTCACCCTGGCCAAGGTCAAGGCCGAGCGTTACGGCATTGATCTGGGCGCGTTGCAGCCGCGCATTCCCGAAATCCTGCGTACGCCATCCGGAAAGATCGAGCTTGCGCCGGAAGAATTCATTGCCGACCTCAATCGCGTGCAGGATACCCTCGCAGACCCCATTCCCGACCTCGTCATGATCGGTCGCCGTGATGTGCGCTCCAACAACAGCTGGATGCACAATCTACCAACGCTCGCCAAAGGGCCGAACCGCTTTAAGGCGCTGATCAATCCCGAAGATGCCCGTCGGCACGGGCTCAAAGACGGCGATCTGGCGGAGTTCACCGCCAATGGTCACACGATTCAGGCTCCGGTGGAGCTGACGGAAGACATGATGCGCGGCGTCATCAGTCTTCCCCATGGCTGGGGTCACGATCAGCCGGGAACGAAAGGCGCAGTCGCTGCCCGCAACCCGGGAGCCAATGTCAATCGGCTGATTGCAACGGCAACCCGAGACCCGCTGTCGGGCAATTCGGTGCTCAACGGAATTTCGGTCTCCATGCGCCGTGCGCAGGATGTTGTGACGCAGGCTGCAGAATAGCGGTCAGACGTAAATCCGCTGGTAGCGGTTTCCAAGGCCGGTGAGCAGTTCATAACCGATCGTGCCCGCCGCCTTGGCCACATCGTCCAGGAGAATGTTTTCGCCGATCAGCTCGATATAGTCGCCGACGCGGATGTCGCCGTCTGGAACATCGGTCACATCGAAAATCGTCAGGTCCATGGTGATGCGGCCTGCAAGCGGCACACGGTGACCATTGACAAAGCCCATGGCCCCTTGCTGAACGGCTTGGCGCAGTGGCACGCCGGAGCCGGACAGCGAGCGATGGAAACCATCCGCATAACCGGCCGCAACAACGGCAAGGCGCGTATCACGTGTCGGTCTGAACGTTGCGCCGTAGGATACGCCTTCGCCAGCCTTGATGTCACGCAGCTGCACAATGCGCGCCTCAGCCGTCACAACGGACGCACCCGGTTTGAAGTCCGGATTTCCCGTCGAACCGCCATAAAGCGAAATGCCGGGGCGGGTGAGATCGAAGTGATAATCGGCCCCGAGCGTGATCCCGGCGGAATTGGAAAGGCTTGATTCAATCCCTTCATACACGGCTGCAACCTTCTGAAAAGATTCAAGCTGCTGGCGCGTCAGTGGGTGCTCCGGCTCGTCGCCACAGGCAAGGTGGCTGAGAAGCAGAACCGGTGAGAAGCTGGCGGGCCGGGTCGGGTCGTTGGCAAGGGCAATCGCCTCATCGACGCTGAGCCCCAGCCGGTTCATGCCCGTATCCACCATCAGCGCGCACGGGTGCTCGCCGCTTTGAGAAACAGCATTGGTCCAGAACGCCACCTGATCTTCAGACGCCAGAACCGGGACAAGATCATAATCGAAAAACTGCGCCTCTGTTCCCGGCCAGACACCTGAAAGAACGAAGATGCGCGCGTCGGGCGCCACTTCGCGCGCCAGCATGCCTTCATCTGGAACAGCAACGAAGAAGTCGCGGCAGCCCGCATCATAAAGTGCAGGCACGATCTCTTCCGCGCCAAGCCCATAGGCATCGGCCTTCACCACCGCTGCAGCCCTGGCCTTGCCAGAAAGTTTTTGCATTCTCTGCCAATTTTCCACCACAGCCTGGGGGCGGATGATAAGGCGCGCAGGTGCCGCATCGAACGGCGTGAAAGAAAGGGTATCAGGATCAAATTCAGTCATTTGTAAATGCTTAGCCTCATGTATCGCGCTGCACAATAGAACAGTCTGATGAAACTGGGGTGCCAGTTTGCGGTGGCACGTCATGAAAAACCGCATGATGTCCGTTTGAAGCACTTTTGTTCAAGACGCGCGGTCAAAGCGGCGCTAAATTGCTTTTGATGACGAGTGATACGGTAGATGGCAGCGGCTTTGATATGCCGCTTTCGCCACGCGAAAAGGTTTCCTTTTGGCGTGATGAGCGTTTTGCAGACATGGAATGCATGTCGGCAACCTTTCACACGCTACAATTTTCCCCGCATAGCCACGACACCTTCGGGATCGGAGCGATGGAAGCGGGTTTGCAGAAATACCGGATACAAGGGACCGCACATACCGCAGGCGCAGGCGACCTCTATCTGATCAATCCCGAGGATGTGCACGAGGGCAGGCCGGTCGATGAAGGTTACCGCTACCGCATCATCTATCCCTCCGTGGCCCTGATGCGCGAGATGCTGGAAGATATCACCGGCAAGCCGCTGTCTGGAACGCCCTCCTTCAGCGTTGCCGCAGCCTCAGCGCCCGGTTTCGCCCGTGAATTCGTGTCCCTTCACAAGCAGTTGGAAATGGGTGCGGACCGTTTGGAATCGGAGGCGCGGTTTATCGACTTTCTAAAACGCCTCATGATGGTCTACGGCGCTGAAAAGCCAGCGCCAAAAGAGGTTGCCGCAGGTAAACCGGTGCATATTGCCCGCGATTTCATGGAGGCGCATTTCTCAGACGATATCAGCCTGGCGGACATTGCAGCAGAAGCCGGCCTTTCCCGCGCACATCTGGTGCGTGCCTTCACGCGGGCGTTTTACGTGTCTCCGCATGCCTGGCTGACCAACCGGCGCATCCGTGAAGCAAAATCGATGCTGAAGACGGGAATGTCTATCGCCGACACTGCATTCGAATGCGGTTTTGCCGATCAACCGCACCTGACGCGGCACTTCAAGGCAAGAACCGGCGTCACGCCTGCAGTTTATCGCGATAGGCTGGGCATTCGCGACGTCGCCTGATTGCCTCAATGCTCTTCGTACTGCATGAAGCTTGGATCGGCGAGATCGGCGAAGCGGGTGAATTCCGCCTGGAAGGCAAGTTTCACGGTGCCAGTCGGTCCGTGACGCTGCTTGGCGATGATCACGTCAGCCGTACCCTTCACTTTTTCCATTTGCGCTTCCCACTCGGCATATTTCGGATCATCGGGATCACGCGGTTCGGCGTTCTTCACATAATATTCCTCGCGGAACACGAAGAGCACCACGTCGGCGTCCTGCTCGATGGAGCCCGATTCGCGAAGGTCGGAAAGCTGCGGGCGCTTGTCGTCGCGGCTTTCTACCTGGCGGGAAAGCTGGGACAGCGCAATGATGGGCACATTCAGCTCCTTGCCCAGCGCCTTGAGCCCGGTGGTGATTTCGGTGACTTCCTGAACACGGTTTTCACCGGACTTCTTCGAGCCCGTCATCAGCTGAACGTAGTCGACCACCAGCACATCAAGCCCGCGCTGCCGCTTGAGACGACGCGCACGTGCAGCCAGCTGCGCAATGGAAATACCACCGGTCTGGTCGATATAAAGCGGCACCTTCTGCATCATCTGGCTGCAGGCAACCAGCTTTTCAAAATCCGCTTCGGTAATGTCACCGCGGCGGATCTTGGATGAGGACACTTCCGTCTGCTCGGAAATGATACGCGTTGCCAGCTGTTCAGACGACATTTCGAGCGAGTAGAAGCCCACCACGCCGCCATCTTTCGCCTTGAAGGAGCCATCCGGCAGCACTTCCGGGTCGTAAGCAGCGGCAATATTGTAAGCGATATTGGTCGCAAGCGAGGTTTTACCCATACCCGGACGGCCAGCCAGAATGATCAAGTCAGAGCGCTGCAGTCCACCCATCTTGGCATCCAGCGAGTTGATGCCGGTGGCAATACCGGACAGATGGCCGTCGCGTTCAAAGGCAGCGCCCGCCATATCAATGGCCAGCGCAACCGCATCGTTGAACGACTGGAAGCCACCATCATAACGACCGGTCTCGGCCAGTTCAAAGAGCTTCCGCTCTGTTTCTTCAATCTGCGCCTGGGGGGAGGCATCGAGGGGCGAATCATAGGCGGTGTTCACCACATCTTCGCCGATTGAAATCAGCGCGCGGCGCAGCGCCAGATCGTAGATCGCCCGTCCATAGTCTTCGGCATTGATGATCGAAACGGCTTCGGCGGCCAGACGGGCCAGATATTGCGACACC
The DNA here is from genome assembly GCF_024055895.1 of Rhizobium sp. L1K21. GTDB lineage: Bacteria > Pseudomonadota > Alphaproteobacteria > Rhizobiales > Rhizobiaceae > Ensifer_A. The sequence goes on along the minus strand of NZ_JAMXLE010000001.1, from coordinate 2,078,260 downwards.
GTCATGTTTGCCCCGACCTTCTCGTCGGCAGGCAGGAAGGTCTTGATCGTCACCGGATTGGCGATCTTGCCCATGCGGATAATATCGCCGGCAACCTCGAAAATCTTGCGGTGCAGGGGCTCGTAAAAATGGCTCGGCTTCAGGAAGTCCGAAACGCGATAGAAGGCATCATTGTTGACGAGCATTGCACCGAGAAGCGCCTGCTCGGCTTCCACATTGTTGGGGGCTTCGCGATATTGCTGTTCCTCATTGGCCGATGCCTCCAGCTTGCGTACCGCCTCATTCATTGTCCGACTGCTCTCTTGGCTGTTTGTTTTGCGTTAACCCTTTTTAACTCCGGAACCTGCGGGAGTCTGGGTCGCATGTCTATTATGCCCGATTCCCACAGCCAAGAAAATTAAAGTCGCAAATGCGGGAAATTTGTTTGACAGTTGCAAACGCTTTGGGCCCATGCTTTTGTGCGCCCGCGACGCCTGACTTATGTCCTGATCCTAGGCCTTCGTGTCGCATTTTTCAAACCATTCAAGGAGCCGCAAGGCCAATGTCACCGAGAATCCGCCGGCTGGTTTATGTCGTCATTTACGAGATCGTCGCCGTCGTGTTGATTGGAGCCAGTCTCGCGCTTGTGCTCGACAAACCGCTTTTCGACACCAGCACTTTTGCCGTCATAACGTCAGCAGTGGCCGTCATCTGGAATTATATCTACAATTCCGGCTTCGAGTGGTGGGAGGCCCGCCAGACGGTGAAGGGACGGTCCGTGCGCCGCCGGTTCGCGCACGCCGCCGGCTTCGAACTGGGCCTTTTGGTCGTCCTTGTTCCGGTCATGGCCTGGTGGCTGTCACTGTCGCTCATCGACGCCCTGTTCTACGACATCGTCTATGCCATCGGCTTCGTGATCTACACGTACCTGTTCAACTACGCATTTGATGCGGTGTTTGGGTTGCCCGAATCGGCGCGTTGAACCTTTGCGGAGAACGTGCGGGGGACCGGCGTTAGAGCTTGGCCGCCGGCCTCTTTCCCCGATCACTCAGCCGCCAGGCACATAGACTGTTTGTCCATCGAAACGATCCGTCGCTCGGTGTCCACGATATAGTCGCGTGTCATCGGCAGCGCATCGCGGCTTTTGACCAGCTGGAACTGGAAGACGTTGAGATCGAGGAAGCGGAATGCGGCTTCCGAAGATGCAAGATAGAAATCCCACATGCGGCAGAAGGTTTCGTCATAGAGTGCTGCGGCGTCCTTCCAGTGTGCGTGGAAGCGTTTGCGCCAGTCGCGCAGTGTCTCGGCATAGTGGTAGCGCAGCACTTCGACATCGGCCAGCATCAGACCGGATTTCTCGATCGCGACAAGCACTTCCGACATGGAGGGAATATAGCCGCCTGGGAAGATATATTTCTCGATGAAGGGATTGGTCGGTGTCGGTGCAGACGCCTGGCCAATTGTGTGCATCAGCATCACACCGTCGTCGGCAAGCAGGTCCGCGGCCTTGGCGAAATATTCGTTGAAGCCCTTTTTGCCGACATGCTCGAACATGCCGACGGAAACGATACGATCAAACCTCTGGTCGAGGTTGCGATAATCCTGCAGCAGGAACGTCGCATCCTCGGCAAGGCCATCCTTGGCCGCGCGCTGATTGGCGATTGCCAGCTGCTCGTCCGACAGCGTGACACCGGTAACCTTCGCGCCGAATGTGCGGGCCAGATAAAGCCCCATACCGCCCCAGCCGCAACCGATATCCAGCACTTTCAGGCCCGGCCGGTTGAAGTTCAGCTTGGCTGCAATGTGCTGTTTCTTGGCAAGCTGTGCTTCCTCAAGCGTCGTTTCCGGCGTCGGATAATAGGCGCAGGAATATTGCCGGTCGCTATCGAGGAAAAGGTCGTAAAGTGCGCCGGAAAGATCATAGTGATGCTTCACATTGTGGCGCGCCCTGATCAGCGTATTGCCGCGGTTGACGAGATCGGTGAATTTGCGCATCCCTAGCGCAATGCGGGCGAAGGTGTTCTTGGTCTCCACGCTGCCCGGCATATTGGTCAGCGTCACCTTCAGGAGGTCGAACATGGTGCCTTCAACAAGCTCCAGCGTGCCGTCCATATAATATTCGCCGAGTTTCAACGCCGGGTCCAGAAGCAAGCCGCGCTCGGCCTCCTTGCGCACCAGCCTGATATGGACACGCGGACCTGTGCCATCGCCATAGACGCGATTTTCGCCGCTAGCGGTTGTGACTTCGAGATGCCCTTTAACCAGGGCTTTTCTTAAAAAGGAATCAAGGAAACGGTTCATGCTCATCTACTCCACACTGGCAAACCTCGTGTTTGCAGACTGCCGGAGCCGACGGCACATTTCCTTCAGGTCCTACCGGGTACCGCTATGGCAAGCGTCGAGCGCTGGGGCGTTTTCTTGTTGTTTTGTCACTCTTTTTGGCGGGGACCAAAAGGAAACATTCCGAAATCAACACCGGTATTGTTATCTAGGATTACAAATTTGCGGTCGTGAATCAATTCAATTTCTTTAACACTTGGTTAAAATGGCAGACGCAAAAATGCCCGGCCAGGAGGCCGGGCATCGTCATAATGCCTGAATTTTCAAGCGAAAAGCAAAGCTTAAGCCTTTGCTTCTTCCTCGTCGGCGACGGCTTCATCTTCGTCGTCGTAGTCAGCATCGGGGTTGAAGAAGTCTTCCGGCTTCAGAGCATCTTCGTCAACGCCGTAGATGGCCTCGGCAGAGGTGAGGTCTTCACCCTTGGCCTGACGTTCGGCTTCTTCAGCAGAGCGGGCAACGTTCATTTCGATGGTGATTTCCACTTCGGCATGCAGGTGCAGCTTGACTTCATGCAGGCCGATGGCCTTGATCGGCTGGTTCAGTTCAACCTGGTTGCGGCCGACATTGAAACCTTCATTGTTGAGGATTTCTGCAACGTCGCGGGCGGCAACAGAGCCGTAAAGCTGACCGGTTTCGCCAGCGGAGCGAACGACGATGAAGGACTTGCCTTCGAGCTTTTCAGCAATCGCGCTTGCTTCAGACTTGCGTTCGTTGTTGCGGGCTTCGAGCACCGCACGGTCGGCTTCAAAACGAGCCTTGTTGGCTTCGTTGGCGCGCAGCGCCTTGCCCTGCGGCAGCAGGTAGTTACGTGCATAGCCGTCCTTGACCTTGACGGTTTCACCCATCTGGCCGAGCTTTGCGATACGTTCAAGAAGAATAACGTCCATGGTTTGCGTTCCTTTCGTTAGATCAGTTGTTTTCGTTCTTGTCTGACTTTCCATTGGGCGTCAGCGCCACCGCACGCCGGGTGTCGAGAAGACCCGTTGCGATGAAGAAGAAGCCCGAGAAGAAAATGGTGAGATAGGCGAGGACAAGCGCCGGTGTGCGCCAGCTCTTGCCACGGCTGCGCATGTGAAACGATGCAAGCCCCGACAGCAGAAACCCGCCCGCGAAGGCCCCGCAAACAGCGGCGCCCACAATGCCTGCACTGCCGCCGAAAAACATCAAGACGATACCGCCGAGAAAGAAGAAGGCGCCAGCCCAGTGCATGCGCAGCGTGGAGGGCATATCTTCGCGCGGACGCAATGACCGGGTGGACATGCGCACAATCAGCGCGGAAAAATAATAGGCCGCAAAAATCGTCACGACGGAGACCAGCGCCTGCATGAGCGGCAGCAGGTAGAAATAAAGCTTGGCCATGGATGCGCGCATCGCATCGTCATAGGCCATCGCGGGATCCTGCTCGCGCATCACCTCAGCGGCGACATCGACAAGCTCCTGGGCAACCGAAATGTTGTAGCCGGTGAGAAGCAGCGTTGCCGAAAGTGCTGCGGCGACGATCACGGCCATGTGCAGCAGCATGTCGGAAAGCGGGTACCAGGCAGTCACTTCTTCCGGTCCGCCGATTTCGCTGGCCGGGCGGGCAAGGTTGGCCTCATAGCTCATCCAGGCCGCAGGCAGCTGCGGCAGAGCGAGAATGCCGAGCGCAAAGAGCGGCGAGATGGCGAGGGACAGCGTTGCAAAACTGCCCGCCAGTGCGGCAACCGAAGCGATGGCACCAAAACCGAGACCGGCGATGAAAACGGGAATGCCGGCGAGAACGAGAAAGACCAGCGAAAACGACAGCTGCGCGGTCGCCGCCAGCACGAGGAGCGCTGACGTGATGCCGGCCACAAGGCCGATCGCTATCGATTTCAGGTTCACATTCATTTCGCTGTCCTGCCGCCTTCGAGCAGTTAGGGGAGGTGTCCCCAACATGGGATTTCGTTGAATTTCCGATCCGCGCCCATCGCGGAAGGGAGGGGAAAAGGCCACATCAAGGTGAGCGGCCTTCGCCAGAGTCAATATCCTCACGCAGAGTCAGAGCCCTGCGCGGTCATCGCAAACTTACGCGACGACGTAAGGCAAAAGGCCGAGGAAACGGGCGCGCTTGATGGCCTTGGCCAGTTCGCGCTGCTTCTTCTGGGAAACGGCCGTGATGCGGGACGGAACGATCTTGCCGCGCTCGGAAATGTAGCGCTGCAGGAGGCGAACGTCCTTGTAGTCGATTTTCGGTGCATTCGCGCCGGAGAACGGGCAGCTCTTGCGGCGGCGGTGGAACGGACGGCGTGCTTCAGCCATGATGATTTCTCCTTAAAACTGGCGGCGGGGGCCACGGTCGTCACGACGCGGGCGGTCGTCACGGTCGCGCTTCTGCATCATGGCCGAAGGGCCTTCCTCATGGGCTTCAACAGAAACCGTCATGTAGCGAAGGATGTCTTCGTTGATGCGCATCTGGCGTTCCATTTCGTGGATAGCCGCGCCGGGTGCATCAATGTCCATCAGCACGTAATGTGCCTTGCGGTTCTTCTTGATGCGGTAGGTGAGGGACTTCAGGCCCCAGTTTTCAACACGGCCAACCTTGCCGCCATTGCCTTCCAGAACGCCCTTGTACTGTTCGACAAGACCGTCAACCTGCTGAGCCGTGATATCCTGGCGGGCCAGGAATACGTGTTCGTAAAGTGCCATTGATTTGCCTTTCTTGCGTTTCGATCAAAACCCGGGCTTCGGCGCCAAGCCTCAACGACTGTTCAAGGTGCTATAAAAGCAGCAAGAAAAGCGTTTCTGAGATACGGTCGAGAGCGGAGACACGGGAGGCCGGAAACCTTTGTTTCCATGACGAGTGGTACCCCACTCGGCCCTCCGTTCAGCCACCAGCCAAAAGACCGGGTCTAAACGATCAAGCGCGCTTATACATGTTTTTGGTTGTGGCGCAAGGGGCGGGCGGTGGTTTCCGCTCTCCCTGCTTGGCGCGGAGAGGGTCAGGGTGAGGGGCGTTTGCGCGTCCTCTCCGTCATGGTCGGGCTTGACCCGACCATCCAGCCTTTGGACTACCTTATGGACTTGTGTCTGGATCCTCGGGTCAAGCCCGAGGATGACGGGGGATGTGGTTGGCACGGTGTCAAACAACGTCTTTCCCTTTTTCTGCACCTCAACCCCGGCAAGCTTTCCGCTTCCGGGTTTCGCAGCATTCTCTGTTTTCGACCCCCATTCAGGATCGGATGGGGCGTTTTGTGCGCCGCATTTGGTAGGTAATGGTAGCGCACAAAGCGCCCCGCTTTCGGTTGCTGTCCCATGCTGTCGGGAGCGCTGCACGGCATGGTCTTGCAACAATGCCGCTTGCATGGCGGACCCAAACCGAGGCTTTTGGCCAAGGGGGCTCCCAGTTCCACAGGCCCGGCGGTGAAAGCGTGCGTCTTTCTCCATCACCGGAACCGGCCCCACTCGCCACAGCGCCCTGTGGTGTATCCGCGCGGGACGGGGGTATTATGAGCACGGTTTGAGAGGGCGGGGATGAAAAAGGGGGTATGTGGTTGATATTGTTTGTGCGGGGGCGACGTTTTTCCCCGTTTTGGCGGCTTGCACCGAGTCGCTGCCTCTCCCCTTGTGGGAGAGGATAGCAAGCCCCAAGAGCCGTAGGCGATTGGTATGGAGCGCTTGGTGAGGGGTATTTGATTGTGGCCTCTAAACGCCACCCCTCACCAAGTGCGTCCAGCATTCAGCTGCCGCTTCACGCGGACTTACTATCCTCTCCCACAAGGGGAGAGGCCGGCGCGTGGCGCGCTCATGCCGGATGTCTCAGATCGCATAAGTGGAAAGATTTGGCTACGGCAAGCGCGGAGCGAAATATTCGGATGAGGGGTTTTCAATAACGACTGAGGGAACCCCTCATTGTCACGCTGCGCATGACATTTCTCACCAAGGGGAGAAAGCCAGGCCGTGCTTGCAGCAGCCTCAATGGTCAGCCCTCACCCTGAGGAGCCGCGAAGCGGCGTCTCGAAGGGCGAGGGCGGGTTGTGGCGCGGTATGGGGCCAGCCTGATCCTTCGAGGGTCACTTTGCTCCCACCTCAGGATGAGGCTGGAGCGGGCCGTTGCGCATCCATCCATCATGCCGGACTTGATCCGGCATCCAGCCACCGCGCGTCTGCGCGGTGAAAGGACCTTGTTCGTAGGGATGGAAAAGAGTCTCCCGCGCGCAAGACTTCACGCTGCTGGACCCCAGATTAGGTCTGGGGTGACAGAGGAGAGTTGGTGCCGCAAAAGCGGCCTTTATGCCTCAAGGAGGCCGTCTCGAAGGGCGGGGTCAGTCAGTGGCTTAAATGGAGGGGGGAGTGGACTGGCAGGTTTTGAATATCCTGATACCGGGACTACGAACTAACTGATGGGACGAAGTTTTCGATATCATCAAAAACCTTCCAAAGCTTATCGACCTTCTTATGCTCTTCGATATAGTCCTGATACGCCGATTGGGCATTATTTAGAAGTTCGTCATAAAGCACAATCCGCGCATCTACGGTCTTGAGCTGGTCAATGACGCCTTGCTTGCCCGTACCCACGGCATCATACCATTCGGGCGGATACCTACCGAGCAGGCATATGATTTCTATCGGCCAGCCCTTCTCCCTCGTCCCGTCGATGATCTTCCTTACGCCGTCACGGTAAGACCTAATTTGTTTGGTCAAATCGTCAAGATGCACTGATACCGTCGCCCGCTTTAGCTCAATTATGACGTGCTTTCCGACAGCCGTACGATAGGCGAGGTCAACACGCGCGTTTTTTTCCTTCTTGTTCAGCTTGCCTGTGTTTTCCTGGAGAAACTTGTTCACCTTCGTTTCGGAGTGCTCCGAGCCTTTCGCTCGTTCCCAGGACGGGTCTAGAAGCCAAAGGTGTTCCTTGATGAAGTCTCTGATGACAAGTTCCTTGTCGTTCTCAGCAATCTTGCTCTGAAGAGTCTTTATGACGCCGAGGCGAAGCTTAACGATCTGTCCGTAAAAGCTGAGTTCGAGATCGTCTATCTCTTCGAATATCTCAAGGATGTGAGAGACGCTTTCATCCTTCAGATCGTCGAGCCGATCAAGTTGTTCTTTACGACGGTAGCTCTCGAAAGCCAGAATCGAAGCCTTCAACAAGTCTTTCTTGTATGCGTCATCCGGCGAACGGATCGTGTTCAGGCGACCGATCCAACGTTCGGCCTTCTTCTTCGTGTCTCCTTGCAATTGCCCCAGCCAATCCGACACGGCAGGAACGGTTGAGGCGAATTTCGCGCCATCCGCCCTTCGCCATTCGCTCCAGCGACTAGCGATATGGCGGAGTTCGGAAAGAACGACGCGGCGCAACGCTTCAAAGCGCGGGTCGTCTTCTTTGAGGGATTGGCGGCTGCTCGTCGCGATGTCGCCCTTTTCATCGACGTCCAGTTCCTCGCAGTGAAGTTCGCCGATGATGTAGTCGGCGTAAATTTCCTTCTGCCCAAAGATATCTAGAACGTCTTCCTGAGCCATCTTGCCGCGCATGAAGATGGCGATCCTGTTGAGATTGTCGCCTTCTTCATCCTTGAGTTGGCTCGGACTGGAAACTGTGCCGATCCAGCCCCCGATGCTAATTCCGGCCTTCTTCAATTCGTCGGCGATGATGTGTAGCCTCGGCTCAGCAGGTCGTTCGAGATTTTTGCAGGAACTAGCGAATGCAGTTTGGTCGCCGTAAGTCCAAAGGTATTGAAGTGCGTTGTGATAACCGCGATCGTCGGGGCCTACCTCATGCCCGTCGATCGACACGATGAAATCGTTCTTCGGCCCTATCACCGAGAAGCGGCGTGCGACCCTTCGCTTTAATCCTTCGACTGTCATCCCTGAAAGAGATTTCGATATTTTCGAGAGTACGATCCGCGTGCCTACGGTCAAGTCGGAAGGCCAGTCGATCAACTCCTCTGGCTTGTAGGTGTTTTCGCCCTTGCCGGCGATAGCCTTTCGAATTACCTCCCGATCCATGCGAAACGCAGTGCGCTCGCGGTTCAAAGTAGTGAAGATGTCGGCAACCTGCGCGATGGAAAAGATTGACAGCTTGCCGATGCCCTTGCGCCCCATCGGTTTTCGCCCGAGCGCCGTGACATCCCCCAACTCGTCGCGTCGTTTGAAGCCTACCGTCAGGAAGCGATCAATGACGCCATCGCGATCCATCCCAGTTCCATCATCCTCAATTGTGATGGTTTCGGCCACTTTATCGATCGTAACTTGGACCTTCTTCGCATCCGCATCCCAAGCGTTGGCGACGACTTCCGACAGGACCGCAGGAATGTTGCTATAGAGGTTGATGCCCAAATGCTCCAAGGCATTGAGGCTGATCGTCATGACCAGTTCCCGCTGCCCCGTCATTCGGCATTTTCCAGATGCGATCGTACTGCGCGCGCGATCGCCGCAGCGAGCTTGACGGGAACGGCATTACCGATCAACCGGCCAACTGCCTTGAACTGGATTCGTTTTCCAGGCGGCACGAACTCGTAATCACGGGGAAAACCCTGCAACATTGCCCCTTCGCGGAGTGACAATGCTCTGGGCTGTTCGGGGTGGCCGAAGCGACCGTTACCGAAGCCGAAGAACTGCGTAGTGATCGTGGGGGATGGCTCGTCCCACTTCATGCGACCATATACCGAAGAATAGCCTCGGCCCGTTTCCACCTTGTGGCACTTGGCAACTAGATCGTCGTCCCAGTCCCTCCAAGTTCCGCCAGGCTTGGATGCGTCGATACGGCGAACATTGATCGCCGACAGGCGACTCGTGCGGTGAAGTGGATCGGCTTCGTCCGCCTCACCGTGACTTAGCGCCGGCAAAGCTCCGATTTCGTCCATCACGGTTCTATACTTGTCCCTATGCGTCGGTTCGGGCAGCGCGATAGGGCCGAGCCTAGAAGCCAACAGAACCAACCGGCTACGCGTTTGAGCGAGGCCGAAATCGGGGCCGTAGAGCACTTTCCAGACGACATGATAATCCGACGCTTCCAGGCGATCGACAAACTGACGGAATACCGAGCCATCCTTGAAGTTCAGAAGGCGGGGAACGTTCTCCATAGAGACTACATCAGGGCGCACTTGATTGATCAGATTGCCGAAATACGACAGTAGATTCCATTTCGGATCGTCGTTCTTCTGATTGTAAGTCGAGAATGGTTGGCAGGGCGCGCAGCCCACCAGAACACGACGCTTCCCCGGAACGAACAGCCTCTCGACTTCCGATCCCGTCAACCTCGCGACATCTCGCCTGATGAATGGCGCATCGTTGTTGTGTTCGAAGGCGTATCGGCAAGCTTCGTCTGTATCAATGCCTCCCACGATGTCGAATCCTTCCGAATGGAAGCCATGCGACAAACCGCCAGCACCACAGAACAGATCAACTACCGTGGCGCGCGGCTTTTTTTCTCTCTGAGGCCCGACCTTGGCCTCTTTTGTCGGGCTCGCAGCCGTCATTTCAATTTCCTCCGATCCTTCAACTCCTCTTCGGGTACCTCAATGCCAGCGGCAGCGAGGGCCTTCAGGACGATCACCCTCATGGGATCGCCAGTTTCTGCCGATCGTAACCTCAGGCTCTTCTTAGTGGAGTGAGGGACAGAAATTTGAAGGTTTTCTTCGATCTCCGTGGATGTCGCAGGCTGCATGTCGGACCCCTTACACGAAATCATGATAGCATGATTTCAAATGCCTGCAAACGATTTGATTCAACGATATGGAAGCGTAACTCATTGTAATGAGGATGTTTATTCAAGATATAGATTCCAAAGACGCGCATTTCAGTCCTACGAACGCAGGGTTGATTGTTTGGAAGAGTATCCTCCACAGGGCTCCGATTGTATTCGAACATTCTCCTGGCCTTTAAGAGAACTTTATGAACGGTGTCTGCTCTTGGGAGCGCCAGATTCGGCTTCGATTGACCGGCTTGAAAGCCCAAGATCGCCCGAAGAAAACAGCGTCTCCCCCTCACAACCCCATCACCGTCAGCATCACAAACGTCGCAAACAGCACAAAATGGGCCATGCCCTCAATCGCGTTGGTTTCGCCGTCGGAGAAGTTGATGGCGGCCACCACGATGGTGATGCCGGTCATGACGGTTTGGGTGGGGGTCATGGCCATCTGGATGTGGTGATCGGTGATCAGCGACAGGGCTTCCATGATCGGCACCGTGAGGATGACGGTGGAGAGCGATGCGCCCATGGCGATGTTGACGACGACCTGCATGCGGTTGGCAAGGGCGGCGCGTAGAGCCGTCAGCACTTCCGGTGCCGCTGACATGGCGGCAACGAGAACGGCAATGAGGCCAAGCGGTGCGCCGGTGCCTTTCAGGCCGGTATTCAGAAGCGGGCTCATGACCTCGGCCATGGCGCCAACGAGAATGATGCCGACGGCTAGGCCGATGACAGCGCCGGTGACACTGCCTTTCAATTCCTGTTCATGGGCCTCGCGATCAGCACCCTGGCCGCGCGGATAGACGTAAGAGAAGAAATAGCTGTGCTGGCCCACCTGCATGCGCACGAAAAGCGAATAGAGCGTGAGCATGGCCGCAATGGTGAAGATGGAATAGGTAACGCGGCTTGCTTCGGGAATGAATTCCGGCACGATCATGGAAATGCCCATGGCAGTCAGGATCATGACAGCATAGGTGCGGCCCGAATCGTCATTATAGGATTGCTCGCCGTGGCGCAGGCCGCCGAGAAGGGCGGCAAGGCCGATCATGCCGTTAATGTCTATCATCACGGCGGAATAGATCGTGTCGCGCACCAGCGTCGGCTCGCTTTCGCCCGCCTGCATGATGATCGCCAGGATGACCACCTCGACGGCCACCGCCGATATGGTGAGGATCATCGAACCGTAAGGATCGCCAACGCGCGCAGCCAGGACTTCGGCATGGTGGGCAATGCGCGTGGACACAAGGATCATGGCAAGCACGATCACCGCCGTGGCAACAAGCGCCACCGTCTGCCCGTGTCCCACCAGAGAATGCTCGCCAAAGATCGCACCGACGGCAACAAGCGCGCCGATGATCATGAAAATCTCGTTTTTCAGAATCTTGGTCATGGCCCAAGGTATGGACTACATGCCGGTTGATGGCAAATGGCTTTACATCTCTTTTTGAGGGCAAATGGCGCGCGCGGCCGAAAACGATGGTATGAGGGGGACACGCAAGAAGAGGCAAACAGGGAGACGACCATGGAGATCAAACGCGCAGGCGCGCAGCCATCGACCAGGGGGCCGTCTGACTGGTTCAGCGGAACGGTTCGTCTCGACCCGCTGTTTCCGGTCAAGCCACCATCGCAGGTCGCCGCCAACCTGGTGACATTCGAGCCGGGCGCACGGACGAACTGGCACACGCATCCGCTGGGGCAGATGCTGATCGTGACGGCAGGCTGTGGCCGGGTGCAGCGCGAGGGCGGCCCTGTGGAGGACATCCGCCCTGGCGACGTGGTGATTTTCGATCCCGGCGAACGCCACTGGCATGGCGCAGGTCCGGATACGGCCATGTCCCACATCGCCATTCAGGAATCCGTCGACGGCAAGGCGGTCGACTGGCTGGAACCGGTCAGCGATGTGGATTATCGGGGATAAAAACGCGGCTTACCCCAGGCCCTTCAGGGCTTCGGCTTCGGTGGTCGTTGCAGCGTTGATCACCAGCGAACCCTTGTTGGCGTCATAGGAAACGGTGGCCTTGTCAGCACCTTCCATGTTCACCGAGATCGAGCCGCCATCGGCGAATGCGATGCTGACGGTGTTGCCGTCAACGCTCCATTTGGCATCTGCCATGTCCTGCCGGCTGGTGCCGTCCTCGTTGAAGAGGTTGATTTCCACAGGGCCGTTGGAGGTGATCGTGTCCTTGCCGTCGCCTTCGAAGTAATAATATTGCGCAGCGCGCTCGCCATTGTTGGTGATGTTGACGGTGTCATTGCCCGAACCGCCGGTCACCAGGGTGATGTTTTCGCCTTCGATATTGAGCGTGTCATTGCCTTCACCGCCATTGACGAAAGCAACCGTGCCGCCGGATTTGATGCTGATCGTGTCATTGCCATCGCCACCGGCAATGATGCCGACATTGCCGCCCGCATCGATATCGATCGTGTCGTTGCCCTCACCGGAAAAGACGCCGATGGTTTCGCGCTCCGAGCGGATGTTGATCGTGTCATTGCCCGCACCGCTGCCGATGGAATAGGCGCGCGCGGCAATCACGGAAATGTCGTCATTGCCCTTGTCGGTCTCAACGCTGGTAACGTTCGCATTGGTGGCAACGCCCACGGATGTATTGCCATTGGCCTGCTGGACAATGTTGAGAATGGAATCGATGGCGCGTGCTGCAGCATCCTGATACTGCCCCGAAACCGCTGCGGAGGCTGCATAGGTACTGTTCTTGCTGGTCTGTTCAACCGAGGCCGATTGAAACAGATTGACAGTATAGTTCTGACTGAAACTCGCACTGATACGGGAAGATACGCCGATCATAATGACCTCCAAAAAATAGCGTCCCGCACTTCGTCCCCGAAGTCGGTCATGACGCCGCCTACGTCTTCTGAGCGTAAACTAGGAAATTATGGTTAATAGAGTGTTAACCCCAAGCACATCGGGATTAACAGAATTAGTGATGGTGTAGGGCGCCAGTAATACCGTCTGGATAAACTTGCCGGCGAATTGAAGATGTTCCGTCAATGTCTCAGCTTGTCTGAAACGCTTTGGCATTCGACGAAATTTCGCCCGATTGGCGAAGACTATCGGCCTGGTTTTGAGGCCGGCATCCGCAATCTCATCACATTTGCATTCATTAGGGTTTGACGAAAGATATTGAGCAGCCGTTAAGCGCGCGGGCGTATTCTTCCATGCAGGAAAGACCTTCAGCTGAAGAGGAGGCTGATATGGGTAATATTCTTGCTAGTTCTGGCGTTCTCATGATGGGGATCGGCGTTTTGCTGGCCGGTGCCGGTTTGTTCCTTTGGGGCCTGCGCACCTACCTGAAACCCAAGACGGATGCCGACGATCTGGACGGTGATCTTCTCCATGACCGCGCCGGAAAACCCTCATTGGTCAACATGAAGCGCTAGACACGGCACCTAAAGGCGTTGCTCAGCCGATCGACAGGGTGAGAACGCCGTCTTCAACGCCGAATTCGTAAGCGCTTGGGTCTGAGCCATTGGTGAGTGTGACCGCAATAGCGTCGCCATTGGCACCCTTCACCGTGAGCGTCGTGCCTTCGGTGCTGATCGTCAGGTCGTTGGCCGTGTAGCCAAAGGTGAAGTTGATCTTCAGCGGTCCGTCGGTGCTGATTTTGTCGCTGCCATCTCCGGCGGCGTAGTTATATTCGGCGGCTTTTTCACCCTTGTTGGTGATGGTGATTGTATCGTCACCGGTGCCGCCGGAAAGAGAAATGCGCTCGCCGGTCACTTCGATCGTGTCGTTGCCGTCACCGCCTGTGACGCCCATGACGGTTTTGGCATTCACGCGCAAGGTATCGTCGCCCGCGCCGCCGTCGAAGTCTTTGGCAAAGGAACCGGAGAAGTTGATCACGTCATCACCGTCGCCGCCGGAAACATCCATCGCGGTCTCAGCCGTCAGGTTCAGCTTGTCGCTGCCCGCACCACCGTTCAGATTGGAAATCGCGCCCGTCTTCACGGTCACGGTATCGTCGCCGTCGCCGGCATCGACATTGTAGAGGCCGACAGATTTGAACGTCAGCGTGTCATCGCCCGACGTGCCGGTAGCGGCGGTAATATAGCCACTTGTCTCATCGACGCGGGGAGAGCCCGTATCGTCGCCGTCATCGTTCAGTCCATTGAGGATTTCGGCAATGCGGGCCATGGCGCGGTCAGTGGCGCTGGCATAGCCCTCTGCACTTCGGTCTACATATGCAAAGTGACCGGTCGATGCGGCAGCGTTCGACGGTGCATCGGCTTTGGTAAAAAGCTGCGTGGCATATTGGCGCGCATAGGCGCTCGAGAAAAACGCATTCACAGAGGTCATCGCCAGCCTTCTACACGGGTACAAGCCGAAGAGCTTTATCGAGAGCGGCACCATAGCGGTGCCGGGTTAAGATTTTGTTGAGAATTTCCCTCAAAGCCCGGTGATGGAACAATGCGGTAAGCATCTACGTTGATCCTTCACACGTCTGTGCCGCAACCGCACAGGCAGAAGGATGAATACGACAGGAGGATGACCGTGACTGTTGAAGTGAAGGAAACGAAGGCGAAACAGGGCGACAAGTCGAGCTTCACGCTGAAGATCCTGCTTTATTCGCTGGCAGCAGCGGCCTTGATCTGGATTGCCGCAGAAGCCTATCAGTCATTCGTCATCGATCCGAATGCCAGCAACTCCAATGTGAACCAGAACGAAGAGCCAGGCGCGCTGAACTGACCGGCGTCAGTTATGCTGTCTAGCGGCAATTATGCGCCCCGTGACCTAGAAAAGCAGGGCGGTGTAGACGGCGTAGGAAGCAACCAGCGTGCCGCCGACAAGACGTCCGATGGGTTTGCCGAAATAGAGAAGTGCCGTGAAGGCGAGCGACGCAGCCACCATGACCGGCACATCGAAATAGGCAAAATGGCGGTCCACGCTGATCGGGTGAATAACGACCGTGACACCCAGAATTCCCAAAATATTGAAAATATTCGAGCCGATGACATTGCCGATGGCAATATCCGGGTTGCGGCGGAAGGCTGCAATGGCTGCCGTTGCAAGCTCCGGCAGACTGGTGCCGACAGCCACGACGGTCAGCCCGATCACCGCTTCGGAAATGCCGAAATCACGGGCGATGCTGGTTGCGCCCCGAACAAGCATTTCGGCACCGGCAAACAGCACGATCAGACCGCCGATGACCTGTGGAATGGTGATTTTGAGTGGGGCGACAGGTTCAAGCACTTCTTCGGAAACGGCACTTTCCCCATCCGCGCGCCCCTTTTTGTAAGACCAGAAGAGGTAGAGCGAGAGCAGTGCCAGCATGATAAGGCCCGGAAGTCGGCCTATCACATCAAACTGGACGAAAAGCAGCGTTAAGAGCGCAACACCGGTCATGATCAGGACGTTGATGGGGGCCGATCCGTCCCATTTGTGCATGGGGTAGATAAGGGCTCCAACGCCGAGGATGAGAAGAATATTCGCCGTCGATGAGCCAACGACATTGCCAAGCGCAATAGCCGGTGAACCGGAAAGCGCGGCGCTGACGGAAACCAGCAACTCGGGCATCGATGTTCCAAAGCCAACGATGACCAGAGAGACCAGAAGTGTGGGCATGCCGAGCATCTTGGCCAGTGATATCGCGCCCTTTAGAAGCCATTCGGCACCAAAATAAAGCGCGACCAAACCACCGACGACGAGTACAAATTCCATTAAGTCCGACCTGTTTGCGAAAAATTCATTGTCACCTCATTTAAGGTGCGCGGCGTTGAATTCCAGTGAGCCGCGCCAACTTATTTTAGCAATTGGACAGAAGACCACGCCCGGGATCAGATCGGCAACGGATACTTGCGATGCACGGCATTGATCTCGTCAAGAACCGCGCTTGACAACGTAACATCGGCGGCACCGATGTTGCGCTTGAGCTGTTCCATGCTGGTTGCGCCAATGATGACGGAGGTCATGAAATAGCGCGACGCGCAGAAGGCCAGTGCCATCTGCTCCGGCAGCAGATCGTGGCGCTTGGCAATATCGAGATAGGCTGCAACCGGCTCTTTCCAGTAATCCTTGGCGATGCGGCCCCCGAGGTCGGTGTTGATGGACATGCGCGAACCGGCAGGCACTGAACCATCCTGATATTTGCCGGTCAGAAGCCCGGCTGCAAGCGGTGTATAGGCCAAGAGACCGACCTTGGTGTGATGGGCGATCTCGGCCAAATCGGTGTCGAACTTCCGGTCCAGGAGGTTATATTCATTCTGGATCGACTGCAGGCGCGGAAGACCGTGCTCCTTGGCCAGTTCCAGCATTTTCATGACACCCCAGGACGTATCGTTCGAGACGCCGATTGCACGGATCTTGCCGGCCTTCACGTGTCTGCCCAGCGCTTCGAGAATAGAGTGGAGATCGGCAATTTCCTTTTCCGTGTCCTGCGTGGAGGCGTCATAAGCCCAGTTCGAACGGAAGGCGTAGGAGCCGCGGTTGGGCCAGTGAAGCTGATAGAGATCGACATGATCCACGCCGAGGCGCTTGAGGCTCAAATCGAGAGCCTTGTCGACTTCTTCCGCCGAGATGGGAACCCCGCCGCGAATATAGTCGCGTCCGCGTCCGCTGATCTTGGTGGCCAGCACAACGTCGTTGCGCTTGCCCGTCTTCTTGAACCAGCTGCCGATATATTCTTCCGTGCGGCCTTGCGTTTCGGCTGCATTCGGCGTTGTCGGGTAAAGTTCGGCGGTGTCCCAGAAATTGACGCCCTTTTCGAGTGCGTAGTCCATCTGTTCATGGGCTTCGGCTTCGGAATTCTGAGAGCCCCATGTCATGGTTCCCAGGCAGATTTCCGAAACCTTGATGCCGGTCGTTCCAAGCTCGTTATACTTCATAATGAAACAATCCCCTTTTCAATGGGGCGCAATGTAGGGCTTTCAAACACAACAACAAGGTTCAATGCCAAAAAACACCCTCTGGGCCCGGTTCCAGCCCACCGAGATGGGGGCGAAAGGGCCGTCTGCCTTGACTTGGCCACCAAGAATGTGAATGGAGAGGGCAGTATAAAAGTTAGGGAAACACCATGGCTATTGCATTTACCTTTCCGGGGCAGGGAAGCCAATCCGTCGGCATGGGCAAGGAACTGGCGGACGCTTTTCCGGAAGCCAAAGCCGTTTTCGACGAGGTCGACGAGGCGCTCGGCGAAAAGCTGTCCACCATCATGTGGGACGGACCTGAAGACACGCTGACCCTGACTGCCAATGCCCAGCCCGCTCTGATGGCCGTTTCAATGGCCGCCATCCGGGTGATGGAGGCGCGCGGACTCGACCTGAAGGCAAAGGTTGCCTATGTGGCCGGTCACTCGCTGGGCGAATATTCAGCCCTGTGCGCCGCTGGCACATTCTCGCTGTCCGATACGGCACGGCTGTTGCGCATTCGCGGCAATGCCATGCAGGCCGCCGTTCCGGCAGGCAAGGGTGCGATGGCAGCGATCATTGGTCTGGAACATGGTGATGTGGAAGCCGTTTGCGCCGAAGCGTCCGACGCAGGCTCCTGTCAGATCGCCAACGACAATGGCGGCGGCCAGCTGGTCATTTCCGGCGAAAAGGCAGCCGTTGAAAAGGCAGCGGAACTGGCAAGCGCCAAGGGCGCAAAACGGGCGATCATGCTGCCGGTTTCCGCGCCTTTCCATTCAAGCCTCATGGCGCCTGCCGCAGACTCCATGCGCGAGGCGCTGGCAAAGGTCGAAAAGAACGATCCGGTTGTTCCGGTGATTGCCAATGTACGCGCTACCCCGGTTTCCGATGCGGCAACGATCGCCGATCTTCTCGTCGCGCAGGTCACCGGCCAGGTGCGCTGGCGCGAAACAGTCGAGTGGTTTGGCCAGAACGGCGTCGACACGCTCTATGAAATCGGCTCCGGCAAGGTGCTGACCGGGCTTGCGCGCCGCATCGACCGCAATGTCAGCGGCGTTGCCGTCAATTCGCCGGACGATATTGCCAAAGCGCTCGAAACACTGCTCGGTTAATTCCCAAGCCCTATACGATTAAGGACTGAACCATGTTTGAACTCACTGGCCGCAAGGCATTGATCACCGGCGCATCCGGCGGCATTGGCGAGGAAATCGCCCGCATGCTCCATGCCCAGGGCGCCATTGTCGGCCTGCACGGGACGCGTGTTGAAAAGCTGGAGGCGCTGGCCTCCGAACTTGGCGAACGCGCCCATATTTTCCCGGCAAACCTGTCAAACCGCGATGAGGTGAAGGCGCTCGGCCAGAAGGCTGAAGAGGTGCTGGAAGGCGTCGATATTCTGGTCAACAATGCCGGGATCACCAAGGATGGTCTCTTTGTCCGTATGTCGGACGAGGACTGGGATTCGGTCATGGAAATCAACCTGACCGCCATGTTCCGCCTGACGCGTGAACTGACACATCCGATGATGCGCCGCCGCTATGGCCGCATCATCAACATTACCTCTGTTGTCGGTGTGACAGGCAATCCCGGCCAGGCAAACTATTGCGCCTCCAAGGCCGGCATGATCGGCTTTTCCAAGTCACTCGCGCAGGAAATCGCGCCGCGCAACGTAACGGTCAACTGTGTTGCACCGGGCTTCATCGAAAGCGCCATGACCGGCAAGCTGAACGACAAGCAGAAAGACGCCATCATGGGCGCAATCCCCATGCGCCGCATGGGCACGGGTGTTGAAGTGGCCTCTGCGGTTGCCTATCTTGCTTCAAACGAAGCTTCGTACGTCACCGGACAGACAATTCACGTCAACGGCGGCATGGCGATGATTTGATCAGGACTTGCCTTTGACCGCTCGATATTTGATGTTGAAGGGGGCGCTTTGGGCGCAAATTCAGGCTTTGACTTCGCGCTAAAGCGTGTTAATCGGCGTCTGACTGAAGTCAGTCACCCGCAGACGCGGTTGGTTAATCGGTTTAAGGTGAGCCGCCGCGCCATACGGGGATTGAGAACATGCCGTACTGGATAATCGTTCAGGCACGGTGAAAAACAATTGAGCGGAATCCGAGAAGGAACCGCTGGAAAAGACAAGGGTCGAGGATACCGACATGAGCGATACCGCAGAACGCGTGAAGAAAATTGTTGTTGATCATCTTGGCGTTGATGCCGACAAGGTTGTTGAAGGCGCAAGCTTTATCGACGATCTGGGTGCCGACTCTCTCGACACCGTTGAACTGGTTATGGCTTTCGAAGAAGAATTCGGCATCGAAATCCCCGATGATGCTGCTGATTCCATTCTCACTGTTGGCGATGCGGTCAAGTTCATTGAGAAGGCTCAGGCTTAATCTGAGCGCCT
This sequence comes from Rhizobium sp. L1K21, assembly GCF_024055895.1. Taxonomy (GTDB): domain Bacteria; phylum Pseudomonadota; class Alphaproteobacteria; order Rhizobiales; family Rhizobiaceae; genus Ensifer_A. Next base: position 2,059,031 of record NZ_JAMXLE010000001.1, on the reverse strand, counting down.
GATACAGGCCATGTGGGCGGGCTTCATGGCCCGCTCGGGTCCGGTTTGCCGGGCCCTTTTTGCATTCAGGACCTGTTTTTGTCGAGAATAAAGCGTTTGGCGGGCACGTGCATGCAATGAACCGCCACCGGGTGAGATAAAAGCCCGGATGCTCTGCCGGAGGAAGTGAATATGAGGCGCGTTGTAATCACCGGATTGGGTATGTTGACACCGCTCGGCTGTGGTGTGGACGAAACCTGGAAGAATATTCTGGCCGGCAAGAGCGGAGCCATCAAGGTCACCGATTTCGAGACCGACGATCTGCCCGCCAAGATTGCCTGCCGTCTTCCCTTCGGCGATGGCACCAACGGCACATTCAACGCCGACGACTGGATGGAGCCGAAGGAACAGCGCAAGGTTGATCCCTTCATCGTTTATGCCATGGCCGCTGCTGATATGGCACTTGATGACGCCAACTGGCACCCGGAAAGCGATGACGATCAATGTGCGACCGGCGTGCTGATCGGTTCGGGCATCGGCGGTATCGAAGGCATTGTCGAAGCGGGTTACACGCTGCGCGACAAGGGACCCCGCCGCGTATCGCCTTTCTTCATTCCAGGCCGCCTGATCAATCTGGCGTCCGGTCAGGTTTCCATTCGCCACAAGCTGCGCGGGCCGAACCATTCGGTGGTAACGGCATGTTCAACGGGTGCACACGCCATCGGCGACGCATCGCGCCTGATTGCGCTGGGCGATGCTGACGTCATGGTGGCCGGCGGTACGGAATCGCCTGTCAGCCGCATTTCGCTCGCTGGTTTTGCGGCCTGCAAGGCACTTTCGACAGCTTATAATGAAACACCGGAAAAGGCCTCGCGTCCCTATGACCGCGACCGCGACGGTTTCGTGATGGGTGAGGGTGCCGGCATCGTCGTTCTCGAGGAGCTGGAACATGCCAAGGCGCGCGGCGCGAAGATCTATGCCGAAGTGGTCGGCTACGGGCTTTCGGGCGACGCATTCCACATCACGGCCCCGTCGGAAGACGGCGAGGGCGCGTTCCGCTGCATGACCATGGCGCTGAAGCGCGCAGGATTGACCGCCGCAGACGTCGATTACATCAATGCGCACGGCACCTCCACCATGGCCGATACGATTGAACTTGGCGCCGTCGAGCGTCTTGTGGGCGATCACGCCAGCAAGGTGTCGATGTCGTCGACAAAATCGGCAACCGGCCACCTTCTGGGTGCAGCCGGAGCCATCGAGGCGATCTTCTCCACATTGGCAATCCATGACAACGTGGCGCCACCGACGCTGAACCTGGACAACCCAGATGTTGAAACCGCAATCGATCTCGTGCCGCACAAGGCACGCAAGCGGGAGATCAATGTGGCGCTGTCCAACTCGTTCGGGTTTGGTGGTACAAACGCCTCACTCGTATTGAAACGTTATAGCGCGGATTGATCGTCACGGTTGATTGACCGTGTACGGCGAATATGGCTTGAAGTGCCGGTCCCGCTTTCGCCGTATTGGCGCATAAAGAATGACTCGTGGCCGTTATAGGCCGAGAACACGAATTGGTGCGGCATTTTCAAAAGCCTGCGCCAAATCTGAAGGTTTGAGGAAAAACGTTGAACGAGACCGACGACAATAAGAACAACGAAAAATCGGCCAAAGAGAGCGGTTCGTCCCGTCCGATTATCCCGGTTTCCGCCAAGGAGGCGCTGAGACCCGAACGCGTGCAGCAGCCGCAAAGCGCTGTTCGCTCGAAGAAATCGCGCAGCCAGGTGGTCATTTTTCTGAACTTCGTGATGACGACGATCGTTTTCATCACGATCGCGATCGGCGGCGTGGCCTATTACGCGCTGTCGGAATATTCCGAGCCGGGCCCGGCAGAGGTCAACAAGAACTTCCTGGTCCGGCCGGGCGCATCCGTCGGCGATATAGCCAACGCTCTGGAGCGCAACAATATCGTTTCGGATTCGCGCATTTTCCAATATGTCTCGCGTGTCTATCTCAAAGGCCGCACGCTGAAGGCCGGTGAATACGAGATCAAGGCGCATGCCAGCATGCGTGAAGTGGCCGACGTGATTGCCTCAGGCAAGTCCATTCTCTATTCGGTCACCATCCCCGAAGGTCTGACCACCAAGCAGATTTTTGAACGTCTGGCCGCGGATGATATGCTGGACGGAAGCCTGCCATCAGAATTGCCGCCGGAAGGCAGCCTGAGGCCGGAAACCTACAAGTTCACGCGTGGAACGACGCGCGCGGAAATCGTCGCGCAGATGTCGCGGGCGCAAAGCGACCTTGTTGACGACATTTGGTCGAAGCGCGAAGAGGGCCTGCCGATCCAAACGAAGGAAGAGTTCGTCACGCTCGCCTCCATCGTCGAAAAGGAAACCGGCAAGGCCGATGAGCGTTCGCGCGTTGCCGCCGTCTTCCTCAACCGGCTGAACAAGGGCATGCGTCTGCAGTCGGATCCAACGATCATCTATGGTCTGTTCGGTGGCGACGGCAAACCCGCAGACCGGCCGATCTACCAGTCTGATCTGAAAAAGGAAACGCCCTACAACACCTATGTGATCAACGGTCTGCCGCCAACGCCGATCGCCAATCCAGGACGCGCGTCTTTGGAGGCCGTGGCAAACCCGTCGCATACCAACGATCTCTATTTCGTGGCTGACGGCACAGGCGGACACGTCTTTTCCGATAACCTTGACGATCACAATGCCAATGTTAAGCGCTGGCGCAAGATCAGGGCCGAACAGGAGGCCGCCGGCGAGACGCAAGAGGGGCAATAAGACCCGCTCTTGGTTGCGCGATGTAGCGCTGCCAATTGGAATCGGTCTATGTTGCCCACCGGGCGGGAGCCGGTTCAAAGGCTCAAAATGATACGGACGGGAGCGCCCATTCCACAAGGCGCTGGCCGTCCGTTATTTTTTCAAAGCACGGGCGGTAAGACGCTCGTGCCGGGGGATGAGAATGACATTGCAATCGATGACCGGCTTTGCCCGCACGGAAGGAACCAGCGGTCGCTATCGCTGGGCCTGGGAACTACGCTCGGTCAACGGCAAGGGGCTGGATGTCCGCCTGCGCTTGCCGCCCGGTCTGGAGGGGCTGGAAACGGAATGCCGCAAGCGCATTTCAGCGCAATTTACCCGCGGCAACATGCAGGTTGGATTGACCGTTTCCGCACTGGAGGAGAAGGTCGAGGCGATCGTCAACGAGGACGCGCTGGCCGCCATTCTGGCGTTGAAGACGAAGCTCGGCGACAGGATCGATCCGGCTCCGCTCAAGTTCGACACGCTCCTGATGATGCGCGGCGTGGTTGACTTGAAAGAACCGGATGAAGCCGAAAGCCAGATGGAGAGCCGCAACAGCGATTTTCTGGACGGCTTGTCTGCCGCGATCACCGCCATGCGGGAGATGCGCGAAAAGGAAGGCGCTGCATTGCGCGAAGTCTTGCTGGGTCAGGTTTCAAGCATCGAAGCGCTGGCGCTGAAAGTGGAAAACGATCCGTCGCGAAGCGCTGCAGACATTGCCCAACGCCTTCAGCGCCAGGTGGAAGCACTTCTCACCGACACCGCAAATCTGGACCGCGACCGGCTCTATGCGGAAGCAGCCCTTCTGGCGGCCAAATCCGATTTGCGCGAAGAAATTGACCGGCTGAAGGCGCATGTGGCTGCGGCCCGCGACCTTCTTGGTAAAGGTGGTCCGGTCGGCAGAAAGCTCGATTTTCTTGCACAGGAATTTAACCGGGAAACCAATACAATCTGCTCCAAGTCGAACGCAATTGCCGTGACCGAGGCGGGGCTGGAACTGAAAGTCATTATCGACCAGTTCCGCGAACAGGTTCAGAATTTGGAGTAGGGGACGATGGCGGATCAAAAAGAAGAGGCTTTGGCCATTGAGCGAAGAGGATTGATGGTGGTGATTTCATCACCATCCGGGGCCGGGAAGTCGACGATCTCGCGAAACCTGCTTGATAGCGACCGGAACCTCTCGCTTTCGGTGAGCGTGACCACGCGCAAGAAACGCGGCAGCGAAATCGACGGCATTCACTATCACTTCTTGAGTGAAAGAGAATTTGAACGTCTCAGAGACGACGATGCGCTTCTGGAATGGGCTGAGGTGCATTCCAACTTCTATGGCACGCCACGCGAAGACGTTGAGAAGGCCATGAAGGACGGCCGCGACATGTTGTTCGACATCGACTGGCAGGGCGCGCTGCAGCTGCAGGACAAGATGCGCGGTGATGTCGTGTCCATTTTCATTCTGCCGCCCTCCATGGCCGAACTCCGCTCGCGCCTTCATCGCCGTGCCGAAGACAGCGAAGAGGTGATCGCAACGCGGCTTGCCAATGCCAAGGCCGAGATCGAACACTGGCACGAATATGACTATGTGGTGGTGAATGATGATCTGGAACGGGCCTTCGGCGCCGTTCGCTCGATCGTTGAAGCCGAGCGCCTGCGTCGCGACCGTCGCCCCGGTCTCTTCAATTTCGTGACCGAACTGCTATCGGAATAATCAGATCAGATTGGCAAGGCGGCAGAACTCTTCAACCGAGAGCGTTTCTGCCCGCCGCTGCGGATCGATATCCGCCTTGTTCAAGAGAGCCTCGCCGCCAAGCGACTTGAGGCTCTGCCTGAGCATCTTGCGGCGCTGTCCAAAGGCAGCTTCCGTCACGCGTTCAAGCTTTTTCACATCGCAAGGGATGGGGTTCTCGCGCGGAGTGAGATGAACCACCGTCGAGGTGACCTTGGGCGGTGGCGTAAACGCCTGTGGGGGCACGTCAAAGGCCATATGGGCCTCTGTTCGCCATCCGCAAAGAACGCCCAGACGACCGTAGTGATTGTCGCCCGGCTTTGCCACGATACGCTGGCCCACCTCGCGCTGGAACATCAGCGTGAGTGATTGCCAAAAAGGCGGCCAATCTTTCAAGAGAAGCCAGTTGATGAGCAGTTGCGTGCCGACATTATAGGGCAGGTTGGCGATGATGCAGCAGGGACCGTCGCCGGCAAGGGAAGCGAAGTCTATCTTCAGCGCATCACCTTCGATCACCTCGAGACGGCCCGGATAATGGCCTGAAACCTCTTCCATGGCAGGAAGGCAGCGGCTGTCGCGTTCAACGGCGATCAGCTTTTTTGCGCCGAGCGAAAGAATGGCGCGGGTGAGGCCGCCGGGACCGGGACCGACCTCGAACACCGTCATGTCGTTGAGGGGGCCAGCCGTGCGGGCAATCTTCTGGGTCAGGTTCAGGTCGAGCAGAAAGTTCTGCCCGAGCGACTTCTTGGCATCCAGTCCATGTTTGGAAATCACATCCGCCAGCCGCGGCAAACCGTCGATTGCGCTCATACCGGGACGGTTCCTGAATGATGCGCCATCTCGGCGGCCATCTTCAACGCGGCGATCATGCTGTCGGGCCGTGCCTTCCCGGTGCCGGCAATGGAAAAGGCCGTGCCGTGGTCTGGCGAGGTGCGGATGATCGGCAGGCCGAGCGTGACATTGACCGCATCGTCAAAGCCCAGTGCCTTGGCCGGAATGAGCGCCTGATCGTGATACATGCAGACCGCAACATCATATCCGTCGCGGGCGGCCTTGTGGAACATGGTGTCGCCAGGCAGCGGACCAAAGGCATCTATGCCTTCGCCCACCAGCGTCTCGATAGCCGGGCGGATGATCGCGTCGTCTTCACCGCCAAGTGCGCCACTTTCTCCCGCATGCGGATTCAAGCCGGAGATCGCAAGGCGCGGTTTCGAAATGCCAAAGCGCGCCTTCAGATCCCGGTCGATGATGCGGCAGGTTTTCTCAATGAGTGCGCTGTTCAAAGCGCCCGGCACAGCCGATAGCGGAATGTGGATGGTGACGGGGACCGTCTTGAGTTCCGGCCCGGCAATCATCATGACTGGAAGGGGGGCATTGCCGTTTGCATCCGCGCAAAGGGCTGCAAGATATTCGGTATGCCCGGGAAACTGGAAACCGGCCTCATAGAGCACCGATTTTGCAATGGGGCAGGTGACCACCGCCGCCGCTTTGTTTGTCTGCACGGCCTCAACGGAAAGGCGAATGGCATCGATGGTCGTCTGTGCTGAACCAGATTGCGGTCTACCCGCAATGACGGGTTCTTTCAACGCCAGCGGCAAAACCGGAAGGGCGGTGTCGAACACGCTGGCGGCGTCCTCGTAAGAACACTCTTTCAGCGCCAGGTCCACGCCCAGGAGCTTGGCCCGTTCGCGGAGAACCGTGGGATTTGCAAGCGCGATGAACGGCTTCAGGTGATGCACATTCCGAGCCTGCCAGGCACCTATCAGGATGTCCGGACCGACACCGGCAGGATCGCCCTGGCTGACAGCCAAGGGCAAGGGAATATGCTCTGTTGCCATCGTCTACTTCTTGATGATCTGAGCTTTGGCGCGCAGTTCCTTCAGATAGGCCACGCTATTGGGATCTTCTTCGGCATTGGCCGAATTTTTCAGGTCTTCAGCCTGGAAGACGGCCTCGGCGGCCTGATCGTCTGATACGACGCGCAAGCTGCAGACGGCCAGAAATTCCACACCCTTTTCCGTCACCTGCGGTGGTGTCGTTCCGCCCTGCTTGGTGTTTATGACCGACTTGCTCCAGTTTTCCGGCAGTTGCGGCTCCAGGATACGACCCAGATTGCGGATGGACACGTCGTGCATGGTTGCGGCAAAGACCTTACCCTGATCGCAGCCGGGATATTTCTTGCGCGCAGCTTCGGCTTCGCTCTTGCGTTTGCCGAGAAGGGAGCCACGCTTGCTTTGCGGAACAACAAAGATGACCTGCTGCAGAACATATTCGTTCGTCTTCGGCTTTTCGCCGCGCTGTGTCATGCGCTCGACCAGCTCCTGCGTGGCCTTGGTGCCGCCAGCGCCATAGCGCGCAGCAACCGCGCGCGGCCAGCTCATCTGTACGGCCATGTAGGATTTGAAATGGGCGGCCGTGACGCCAGCCTGATCAAGAATCTGGGCCATCTTCTGTGGCGGAAGATTGTTGCCGGCCGCAAAGCGTTGAAAGGCCATTTCCACGTCATCAGTACTGACCGACACGCCGAGCCGCAGAATTTCGCCGCGCTTGAGAACGTCGTCGATCAACTGATCGAGCGCGATCTTGTTGACATTGCCTTTGGTCCGCTGCAGGCGCAGGAGTGCAGCGCGTTTTGCAACATCGCCCGTGGTGATGGCACTTCCATTGACAACGGCGGCAACGCTGGCAGCATAGGCCGGTCGCGTAAAAACGCTGGCCGCAGGCATGGATATTGCCAGCGCGACACCCAAAGCGAGATAACGAGCAGGCTTTGCGAAACTGAACATTACAAATTCCTTCCAGAAACGGCCGGGACCGTCAATTTGCTACTGCCTTTAACACACCTGACGCCGTGAGGACAATTCACCCCGCATCGCGCGCCCTCCGGCAGCTTTGAAGCGTGTCCAACACAGATATTGGGCAAAACAATGTCGTTTCACGGGAACGTCTTACTGGGCGGCGATTGCACCGGTCGTCTGCAAGTCGCCAATCGTACGGAAGCTGAGACGCGCGGTCACGGCCCAGTTGGTTGTCGATAGATCATCCCCGCGTGAGAAATTGAGCGAGAAGATTGTGCACTCATCCTGATAGCTCAGACCGAGCGACTGGTTGCGCAGCGATGCATCATCAATATCCCAGGTGAGGCCGCCATAGACCTTCCAGTTTTGTGCCACGTTCACCGAAGCCGATGTATTCAATTCGCGGTTCTGTATGGACGTGCCATAGCTCGGGCGCGGCGCAATCTGCGAGTAAATGACATTCAGCGAACCGAAGCGGTTCGAAACGCCCGCCTGCGTGTCCAGACGTCTGAGCGCAAAGGTTGATTTGTCGAAGCGCCCGCTTGCTGAAGCCGTAAAGCCTTGTGGCATGGACGCTCCAATCAAGCCGACGAAATCGGAGACCCGGGTCTGAAGACCTGACTCGGCACCTGCATTGACAAGGTCGTTGGTGGCAAACGAGTTCAGGCCGGCAAGGTGATAGGACTGGCCGAAGATGCCATGCAGTCCGAAGCCGTTTCCGAGCGAGCCGGTGTAACGGAAGCCGACATTGGCACGCGTGCCGCCTTCGATGCGGTCGAAGCCGGAAAACTTGTCGCGCTCAAACAGGTTGGTGGCGTCAAACACAAAGCTTTGTGCGTCTTCGTTCGGCAGCCCGCCGGCAAGCTGTTCATTGGGGCGTACAAAAATCTGGCCGATCGGCTCGATCACGTGTGACGTGCCGGCCGTTGCAATCAGGATCGGATATTTGGCTTCCAGACCGGCCGTCACCATGGTGCGGGCAGCTGTTGTGCCACTGTAGAAATTGCCACCATAGTTCAGCCCGCCGCCGAGCGAATTGGGATCTGTGACATTGAGGAAATGGCCATCAGCACGTGCGGCCAGCAATGGTGTCAACTGCAATCCACCGTCTGTGGTAACCGTGCGGTGCCACTCCAGCTCACTTGTCAGCCGGGTGGAATTGCCCGACAGCCCATGGAAACGGTCAGAGCCGGGCACGATCTTCGCATGTGAGCGTCCCCGTGTCAGGCTTGTCACGTTGACGGTCGCACTCAATTCGCCGCCTGCAACGGGTTCAGGGGCGAAGTATTTGTAATCGAGGACCGGGTGGACGATAGCCTGCTGCTTTTCAGCCTTGTTCTGCTTGTCGCCATCCTGCACGTCGAAATAATAGCCGCGCAGGTCGAAGCTGTTCCGCTCGCCATAACCGGTCAGATAGATCTGATTGACAATGGTGGAATTGGCAAGATTCGAAAACTTGTAGGTATAGGCGAAATTGTTGTCGGTCTGCGCCATCAGGTCCCAGCCGAAAGCCCAGCGCGGATTGATCTTGAATTCACCGGTCGTGTGCACCAGCGCACGGTTCGTAACCGCAGCATCGCTGGTTCCAGCGCCAAAGATCGACGGCTTGGTCTGGTGGATGCCGCCAACGCGGACCATCATCTTGCCGTTACGGAAGCGTTTTCTGTATTCCACGTCCATTAGCAAGCCAGCATTGCTGTAATAGGTCGGCGTGAAGGTCGCATCCGAGCTCGGCGACAAGACGTAGTAGTAGGGAACGCTGACACCGTATCCCAACTGATTGGAATAGACGGCTGTGGGCGTCAAAATGCCCGATTTGCGCTTCACCGTGTGATCGGGAAACTGCAGGTAGGGAACATAGGCAAGCGGCACACCAAGCAGTTCAAAGCGCGCGCCTTCAAGCTCCAGCATATGCGTCTCGTCATTCTGCGTGATCTTGCGGGCCTTGACCTGCCAGAACGGTGCCTTGTCGGGATTATCGGCGCAGGGCTTGCAGGCGGTGTAAACGCCATTGTTCAGCACCATGACCGTGGAGTTGATGCGCTGTGCGCTTTCGGCGGCAAGGTGTGTGTCGTCGGTCGTTTCAACACGCAGGGCGTTGAGGAAGCCTGCTGAAAAATCGTCGGTAATGTCGAGATCGTCGGCATAGATGCGGTTGCCGCCCGGCTCTATCAGCTCGACCTTGCCCTTGGCCGTCATGCGACCGTTTTTCTGATCGTAAACAACGCGTTCGGCAACGAGCTTATAGCCGTCATAGAAAATCTGCACGCCGCCATTCACCAGAATGCGGTCGTTGTCCTGGTCGTAGACCAGCGTATTGGAGGTCAGGTAGAGCTTGGAATCATCCTTCGCCTCCTGCGCATAAGCAGGAGCAGCCGGCGCAAATTGCGCCAGCAATGCGATCGCTGCACAGGAAAGCGTAAGCTTTTGCAATGTGCCCCTTCTTGTGCGGTTGTCCCCCGCCACTAGCCATCCTCCTGGTGCAGCAGAATCGTTGCGCCCGCCGAAAGGGCAATCACGACAGGCGTCCATGTTGCCACGAAGGGCGGGACTGCGCCGCTGCTTCCAAATACTCGTACCAATACCGTTACCACATAAAGCATGAAGCCTGTCATAATGCCACCGAAAATCATGAACTTAGACTGGCTAAACCGGCTGAATTTCAGTGACACTGTCCCTGCAATAAGAGTCATGGCAATAAGCAGAAAGGGCAGGGAAAGCAATGAGTGAAATTGCGTTTCCAGTGCCCGCGTTGAAATTCCATAAGCGCGCGCCGCTGCGATCCGTTCGGGAATCTCAAAAAAACCAATGGTTTCAGCGCTTGAAAGGCGCTCTTGAAGAAATTCGCGTTTCAGGCTGGTACGCACCTGCGCTGTTTTGAGATTGCGCACGGGTTCGCCCGGCACCGTCTCCATGACGTCATTAAGCTGCCAGTAACCATCTTTCAAACTTGCTGTAGCGGCATCCTGGCGAAGTGTGATGTTGCCTTGCGAATCGAAGTGGAAGAAGACGGCCTCAATCAACTGCGTTCCGGTGGCATCGACGCCCTTGGCTCCCAGAATGATGTCCTGATCCTTCCCGATGTCGTGGAGCCAGGGCACGCTTGAAAAGCTTGTATTCTGCGTTCCGCGAAGACTGCTCTCAAGTGTGAGTGCTGCAGAGCTTGAATAGGCGCTGAGCGGATTGAGCACGGTGACGGCCAATATGCCGGTCAGAAGTGCGCCGGCGAGAAAAGGCGACATGAACTGCCAGACGGAAATGCCCGCAGCGCGGGTCACCACCAGCTCATATTTGCGGTTGAGTGCAATCATCGTTGCCATGCCGCTGAACAGTGTGATGAACGGCACCGTCTGTTGCAGAAACTGCGGCAGGCGCATCAAGGTCAGAAACAGTGCGCTGGTATAGCTGAAGCCCGGCAGGCTGGAAAATCGCCCGGAGTTTTCGCTGAGATCGATCAGAAAGATGATGCCGACGATGCCCGCAAAGAACCAGCAGACGGTGATCACATAGCGGGTAAAGAAATAGCGGCCAAGCGTCGAAAAGATCATTATGCGCCTCCACCGTTCTGACCCGGACGCGGCAAGGCCTTCGCAGCACCAGCAATCTGGAAGATCAGCCGCTGGAAAGGTGATTTACGCAACCGCCGGGTCATGAAGATCATGATGATGCAGAGCGCGCTGACGGCGATCGGCACCGCGTAGACGACCGGTATCATTGCCGGGTCACCGGACGACTGGTTGGAGATATAGAAAGAGAGCCAGCGCAACAGGAAAGCAATGCCGAATGCGATCGCAACCGGATTGACGCGCTTTTCACGATGCGAACGGGCGTCACCGGCAATGACCAGCGCCACCAGGGCATAGACGAGCGGGAAAGACCACTCCGTCAGGCGGCGGTGCAGTTCAGCCTGAAACTTGCCCGGCGCGTCCTTGTAATAGGGGTCTTCCGGATCCGGGTTCCACAGGAAAGGCAAATCGCGGTCGATTTCCGTCAGCGTGGTCTTGCTGCGGGCTTCGGTGAGACTGGAGAGGTCAAAAGCATAGGAGGCGAACCGGATAACCGAAACGTTGCCGTCATTTGTACGTCGGTTGATCTGCCCGTTCTTCATGATCAGGATTGAGCCGCTCGGGTCGATTGCGCCTTCCTTGGCGTAATAGATCAGCTGTTCGTCGGGATTTCGGTAATCGGCGAGAAAAAGCCCATTCAGCTGTCGGCCCTGCGCGCGGCTGGAAATCTGCACATATAGGCCGTTTTCGATGCGCCGGAACTCTTTCTCCTCGATCACGCTCGATAAGAGGTCGGCATAGGCATCGGCAATCATCTGCTTGGCCTGCGCCCGCACGATGGGCTCCACGCCATTGTCGAAGGCAAAGGAGAGCGCACTGGCGATGAGCGCCACAAACAGAACAGGCATGACGACAATGGAGCGCGGCGCGCCGGCAGCTTCAATGATCGGCATCTCCGAATCATCATTCATGGTGGTGAGAACCTGCGCGACGCCGAGCGCAATGCCGAAGGGCAGCACCAAAGGCACCACCGTCGGCAACATCAGCGCGGCGAGCTTCAGAAACGACCCGATCGACTGCCCCGTATCGGTGACGAGATTGACCCGGCCCAGAACCTGAATGATCCAGATCACCGCCAGGATAGGGATGATCGAGGAAAGCGCCATGATTACGATTCGTCCGGCGATGTAGCGTTGCAGGAGTTTCATGGGCATTCCGATTTGAAGACGAATCTGTATAACCGCGCGAAGCTGGGCGCGCGACACTTAACGCGCAACTTCATCGGCTTTTTTCCATCCGAAAATTGCGATGAGAAACAAAAATACAACGGGTGCCGACAGAAAACCGAGCAGGGCATCGGACAGGAAGTGCCGCCCGAACATGACGCGCAGAAAAACCGTGAGCAGCGCTGCGGCAACGACCGGCACAAAAAGGATGCGCCGCAGCCGTGGCGACAGAATGGCAAGCGCGCAGATGAGCCAGCCCGCACTGGCCGCTTCACCGGAAATGAACGAGCAGTTTGAAGTGCATGCCCCGCCGAAATCCGCAACCGCCTTGAACTCCATGTCGCCGCCGAAAAGGCTGGTCGCGGCCGGTCTCGGCCTGGCCGAATTGGCTTTCAGAAGCATGTTCACGATGATCGCGACAGAAATAATCCAGGTGGCAATCAGGATACGGACATTATGCTGCATCACCGGATAGCGGCCATTCTGGCCTCTGAAATGCACGTCGATGGACCAGACCAGCATGGCAATCACCAGATCGCCCGGCAGGAAAAACAGAAATGTGCGGATGGCGGATAAAATAGGATGCTCGCCCGCTGCAAAGGTGCCGCAGCGCAGTGCCGATGCCCCCTCTGCGCAGGTGGTTTCGGTGAAAAAGAGATTGGAAAAGGCGATATCGACTGAGGGAAAGTCGCGGAAAAACGCGTAGACGATGAACCAGAGAAACAGCAAACCGGCAAAGGCCCTGACTGGCCTGTCTATCAGCAACATGATGCGCCTATCCCCGGTTTATCGTCTTCTTTGTTCAAATCGGTGCCTCATGTAACAATCCCGTTTGCGATGTACAACTCGCTAGCGTGCTGGTGAGGTTTTTTCGCACATGGGGACGAAACACAATTTTGTGACCCGGCAAGTCGAGACCCGCGATGCCATAATCGCTGGCAGCGGGCTTGTATCGACCGCGCAATCTTGCTTGAAAGATAGTCTATGCCTCAGAGTCGACAATGTTCGGACCGAAAACCGCGACCCTGTCAGACCACCTTGAGAAGAAATGGAGAAAACCGTGTCATCCAATATCGAGATAGCAATTTCCAAATCCGCGAAACTCAAAGGTGGGCTTGCCCTGCTGCTGACGGCTGAGGACGGAACACCTGCAGGCCGGGACATTGCAGACCCTCAAAAGGTCTCTGAAAAGGCCTCAAGCGTTGAACGCTTCAAGGCCGGGCGATTTGCCAGTCTCGATGTTCTGGCTCCACATGGCTCACCTGCGGATAAGGTGACGCTTCTCGGTCTCGGCAAGAGTGACGAAATCGATCTGGAGACATGGCTGAAGGCCGGCGGTTCGGCTGCCGCCAAGTTCGGCAAATTTGATGACGTGACAATCTTCGTGGACGTGCCGGGTCTGGATATCGACCCCCTCGACATTGCCGAATTTGTTCTGGGTTTGAAATTGCGCAGCTATCGCTTCGACAAATACAAGACGAAGAAGAAAGACGACGAGAAGGACGACGAGCCGCGCAAGGTCAAGGTGACAGTAGTGACGGAAGCGGCGAGCGCTGTCAAAAAGCATATGGATACGGCTGACGCGATCCATGACGGCGTTGTGCTGGCCCGCAATCTGGTGAACGAGCCTGCAAACGTTCTGGGCCCGCTGGAATTTGCCGCGGCCGCCAAGGCGCTGGAGAAACTCGGCGTCGAGGTGGAACTGCTGGACGAGAAGCAGATGACCAAGCTCGGCATGGGCGCATTGATGGCCGTTGCGCGCGGTTCCGTTCGTCCGCCGCGCCTTGCCATCATGACCTGGAATGGTGGCAAGAAGGGTGATGCGCCGCTTGCCTTTATCGGCAAAGGCGTGGTCTTCGACACCGGCGGCATTTCCATCAAGCCGGCAGGTGGAATGGAAGACATGAAGGGTGACATGGGTGGGGCCGCGGCGGTCACTGGTCTCATGCACACGCTGGCCGCCCGCAAGGCCAAGGTCAACGCCGTCGGTATTATCGGTCTCGTTGAAAACATGCCCGACGGTGATGCCTACCGCCCGGGCGACGTGGTGACCTCCATGTCCGGCCAGACGATCGAAGTGTTGAACACAGACGCGGAAGGTCGGCTGGTGCTGTGCGATGCGCTGCACTATTGCAACGACCGCTTCAAGCCGAGACTGATGATCGACCTTGCGACGCTGACCGGTGCCATCATGGTGGCGCTCGGCTCGCACCAGGCCGGTCTTTTCTCCAATGACGATGAACTCGCAAACCAGCTGACTGCAGCCGGTCTCGCCAGCGGTGACCTTCTTTGGCGCATGCCGCTCGGCAAGGAGTATGACAAGCTGATCGACAGCAAGATTGCCGATATGAAAAATACCGGCGGGCGTTATGCCGGCTCGATTACAGCCGCACAATTCCTCAAGCGCTTTGTGGGGGAAACACCCTGGGCGCATATCGACCTCGCCGGAACGGCGATGGGTGCACCGGCAAACGAGATCAACCAGTCCTGGGGCTCGGGCTACGGCGTGCGTCTTCTGAACGCCTTTGTCGCCGAAAACTTCGAGGGCTGAGGCGGCGATGGCCGAAGTGCTTTTCTATCACCTGACGGAGTCAAGGCTGCAGGATGCTTTGCCTTCGTTGGTGGAAAAGTCGCTTGCGCGCGGCTGGAAGGCTGTCATCCAATGCGCCGATGCTGAAGCGATGGAGCAACTGGACGAGAGCCTTTGGACCGCCAAGGATGACAGCTTCTTGCCCCATGCGGCAGAAGGCGCGACCGGCCAGGATCAACGCCAGCCGGTCCTGCTGACCTGCGGTGAGGGCAATGCAAATGCTGCGGCAATCCGCTTTGTCACGGGCGGCAGCAAGGTTCCCGATGTCAGCGCCTATGAGCGCGTTGTGGTGATGTTTGACGGGCACGACAATGCCCAGGTGGAAGCTGCGCGCGGTGATTGGAAAATCCTGCAGGCAGCGGGACACACACTCACCTATTGGCAGCAGAACGCGGACGGGGGCTGGTTCCGCAAGGCTTGAAAGCGGCGCGGTGCAGCCTGTCTAGACCAACGTGCCCCTTGCGCTTGAGACAACGGAATTCGCTCAGTTCATCTTGATCGTGTCATTCACGCGCGGACGCATGATCGAGAAGCGATCATAGTTGTATGCGGAACTGCCTGTGAGGGACTGCATCAGCGAAGCAAACGGTGTGACGAGTGAGTAGGTCGCTTCGGCAGTCACCAGCTGAACGCCGGGTTCAACAATATCCGCGGGTATAGCCACCGGAGATTTGTCTCCGTATTTAGGCGGATCGACATTGTAGCCACGCGCCCAGTTCACGGTCGCCTGATTGGCACTGTTTATATCGACAACCATCACCGTCAGCTTCAGGTCGCTCGTCTTGAAAGGCAGGATGATTGAGCTTGCGCCTTTCAGTACCGCGTCGAGTTTTGAGGCCGTCCAGGATGGATCGCGGGACACAATATCCGTTGTTGTGCCGACAATTTGATTGATCTTGCGGTGAACCATCAGCGCCTGGCCGAGATCGACCGCGCCTGCAAAAAGAACGATGAGAATGGGAAAGATCAGCGCGAATTCGATGGCCGACACGCCGCGCTGGTCCTTGCGGAGCCGCTTCGTCTGTTGCTTGAGCCGGGAAAATAGAGCCTGTTTCAATGTTCTGCCTCGCATCAGAATGGCTCATTTCGGAAAAGAACGGCTGCGCTGAGCACGTAATCGCCATTGGAAAGCTTGGCGCCAGCAAAACCGAACATGGGCAGGACCGGGCTCCAGGGAATGAACGCCTGAATCAAGACGTCATTATTCTTCGCGCCGGGATCGAACTTCTCCGTCACGTTGAGCGCACCATCCTTGACCGGATCGACATAGGTCACGTTGTTCGTGTCGGAGACGGGGGCGGAAACGATCAGAAGACTGTTGCTGCAGTTAAAATACAGCGCCATATTGGAACAGACTTCGCTCTTGAACCGATCGATATCCCAGTTTGCTTTCTGCGCCGTCCCGATTCGCACAGCGCGTGCAGTCCTGTGAAGCGCGGAATCGAGCGAGGAATCAACGAAGAACAGGAGTGCGATTTCGAAGATGGCAAAGATGATCAAGGAAAACGGCAGGATCAGCATCGCGAATTCAATCGCTGCCGAGCCATTTTTATTCCGCCATAGGGAGCCGCTTTTCAATCTGGTCTGAAAGCTCGCGTTTGTCGCATTGCCTGGCACGCTGCCGCACAGGCGCTGCAGATCACGCTTCAGTTTTCCCGCGAGATTGGCGCCGATCATTTTGTTCCAACTCAGTGTCTCGAATACCGCCAGTCTTAGTGAAAAAATGTTGCGGTATCATTAATTAGTGCGATCACAGTTGAACGTTTGGCGCAGTATCGCGATTTGCCTTAACGAATTGTTTATCAAGAATGTTAGGCACTTCGAAAACAAAGCGCCAGGCCGTCGCTTTCTACTGACCGGCGAGCGCGACCACGGTTCCGGCTTTGGGTCTTCCGTAACGCAGCGAGACGATGGAGTAACCCTCCGATTTCAACATCGACAAAAGCGCAGGCAGCATGGCCGAGGTGCGCGTGTGAATATCATGCATCAGGATAATGCCTTTGCGCTTGGCGCGCACCACGGCCATGGTTCTCGCCGCAATCGCCTCCGGGGTGGAGGCGAAGTAGTCCTTGGAATCGATATCGACATCCAGAACGACAATGCCGGCTGCAGCCAGTTCGCGCCGCAGCTGCGGCGTGTCGGCCAGATAAGGGAAGCGGAAGAAGCCGACTGTTGAACCTGTTGCCTTGCGCACCGCCGCGTCTCCGGACACGATATCGCTGATTGCGCGGTCATGGCCCTTTGTCTGCAGGTTGGCGTGATCGTATGTGTGGCTGCCGATCGTGTGCCCTTCGGCGGCAACGCGGCTTGCAAGCGCTGAATAATTGCGCGCCATCTGCCCCACCATCAGGAAGGTGGCCTTGACATGGAAACGGTCCAGCACATCGAGCACGCGCTCGGTGCGCCCAGGGATGGGGCCATCGTCAAAGGTGAGGATGATTTCCTTGTCTTTGAGCTGGATTTGCGAGGCGGCACTGACTGTAAGCGTGCGTCCGGAGAAGCCACCCTGCACATTGGCCTCGCTGTCTGGTCCGCGCAGCGAGAAGCCCACCGGCCTAAACCACGGGGCATTCATCAACGTCATCTTTTTTGAAATCTGCTCAAGGCCAGCCGAACGCGTATCTTCGGTTTGCAGCGCCTCGGGGGCGGCCGTTTCCTGCACCGGCGCGAAAGCCGTTTTGGTGGCGCTACTATCCTTCTGGTGCTTTGTCGCACAGCCTGTGACCGTCAAGCCTGCCAGCAGGACATAGACCAGAGAACGTAGACGCATGGCTCACTCACTCACGACGATGATGGTGAATGAAGAATTGCCGATTATGGTTAAGGAAGCGTTTCGCTTGCGTTTGTGGGCCAAGCGTTGCGGCGCGGCCAAACGAAGGCGGACGGTCAGGCCGGTGACTGTGAAATGTCAGCCGGCCTCGATCTCTTCAAGTTCGGCGGAAAGCTCCAGCCATTCCTCTTCGCTCTGTTCGAGCTTTTTGGTGGCGTTGGCACGCGCCTTGGTGAGATCCGCGGCCCGGTTTGGGTTTTTCGCGTAGATATCCGGGTCGCCAAGTTCAGTGTCGATACCTTGAATCAATCTCTCAATCTTGGCCATCAACGTCTGGATTTCATCGATCTTTTTCTTCAGCGCAACAGGATTGGAGCGCTTTTGCGAAGCGCTTTTCGCAGCCTCGGCAGCTGCAGCTTCGGCTGCCGCCTGGGCGGCCTTTTTCTTGGCAGTTCCCTTGCCGCCGCTCACCACCAGATCGCGATACTCCTCAAGGTCGCCATCAAAGACGGTGACGGTTCCATCCTTCACCAGCCAGAGCCGATCGACGGTTGCCTCGATCAGATGCCGGTCGTGCGAAATCAGGATCACGGCGCCCGAATAATCATTCAGCGCCTCGATCAGGGCCCGGCGGCTGTCAATATCCAGGTGGTTGGTCGGCTCGTCGAGGATCAACAGGTTCGGCGCATGAAACGCAGCAATGCCCATCAACAGCCGCGCCTTTTCGCCACCGGAGAGGTCGCGCGCTGCCGTATCCATCTTTTCAGTGGCGAGCCCCATCTGGGCAACGCGGGCGCGCACCTTGGCTTCCGGCGTATCCGGCATGAGCTTGCGGATATGTTCAACCGCACTCTGTTCGGGAACCAGATCATCCAGCTGATGCTGCGCGAAAAAGCCGACCTTCAAACCCGGTGCCGTAATGACCCGCCCGTCTTCAGCCGCCAAGCGCCCGGAGATGAATTTGGCAAAGGTGGATTTGCCGTTGCCGTTCGAGCCGAGAAGCGCAATACGGTCATCGGTGTCGATGCGCAGGTTCATGCCCTTCAGGATCGGCTTGCCCGGCTCATAGCCGACAGCGCCCTTTTCCACCGCGATGATCGGTGAGGCGGCTTCCTTTTGCGGGTCCGGGAAGGAGAAGCCGCGCACATTGTCATGTACAACGGCGGCAATGGTGCCGAGCTTTTCCAGCGCCTTCATGCGGCTTTGCGCCTGCTTGGCCTTGGAGGCCTTCGCCTTGAAGCGATCAACGAAGGACTGCATATGCTTGCGCTTGGCTTCCACCTTGGAGCGCATCTTCATCTGCAGCTCTTCAGCTTCCGCCTTCTGCCGCTCGAACTGGTCGTAGGAGCCGGAATAGAAGGTGAGCTTCTTCTGGTCGAGGTGGACGATGGAATTGACTGCGGAATTCAACAGGTCGCGGTCATGGCTGATGATGATGACGGTGTGCGGATAGCGCCGCACATAGTCTTCCAGCCACAATGTGCCTTCAAGGTCGAGATAGTTGGTCGGTTCGTCGAGAAGCAGAAGGTCCGGTTCGGAGAAGAGAACCGCGGCAAGCGCAACACGCATGCGCCAGCCACCGGAAAAGCTCTTTGCCGGGCGCTGCTGCGCATCTTCATCAAATCCGAGGCCGGCCAGAATCGTGGCCGCTCTGGCTTCGGCCGAATAGGCGTCAATATCGGCAAGACGCACCTGAATTTCGGCAATGCGATGCGGATCGGTCGCGGTTTCGGCCTCTTTCATGAGGCTCGCGCGCTCCTTGTCGGCGGCAAGTACGATTTCGATCAGGCTTTCGTCGGTGCCGGGCGCTTCCTGCGCAACCTGCCCGATACGCGCATTTTTGGGAAAATTGACCTCGCCGGATTCGGGCGACATTTCGCCCGTAATCAGCTTGAAAAGCGTCGATTTGCCCGCACCATTGCGCCCCACCAGACCAGCCTTGATGCCGGTGGGCAGAAAAACGGATGCGTCTTCAATTAAAAGCCGCCCGGCAATGCGGGCGGTAAGGTTCGAAATCGTAATCATAATGGCCGCGTTTTGGCTGAGGATGCGCCGGAACGCAAGGGCTGTTAATGCCGCGTCTCCCGCCTCCGCACGATTTTTGCCGCACTGGCCAGCATCAGGGAAGCCACAACGCACCATCCGGCCATCCAGAACATCTGTGTTGGTAGCTGAATGCCCATGTCGATCAAGGCGCCGGTAATGCCGGGGCCGATGGCGGTGGAGAGAACCATGGCGGCAACGATAATGCCGCGGATGCCGCCGAGATTGGCAACGCCGTAAACCTCCGGCCACAGGGCTCCCAGCATGGTGGAGGTAAATCCGTTGCTGATGCCGAGCAGAAACATGAAGACGAAGACACCCCACACCGGCGTCACCAGCGCGACCGCCGCCGAGGCAATGGCAAGCGGCACGAGCAGGAACGGCAGCAGGTTGATCGCGCCGAAACGGTCGACCAGAAAACCGCAGACAAAGCCGGCAATCACCGTGGTAATCGACATGACGGGGAAGGCGGTTGCGAAGATGAGAGGATCATAGCCTCTAAGTTCAATCAGGTAGCCCTGATGGAAGAAAACGACCGTTGCGATGAAGGCGGGTGCGAGTGTTCCGGCAAGCAACATGTAAAGCACCGGATCGCGGATGACCTCGCGCCGCGACCAGTCGCGCGCCGTGCGTTCGATGCTGCCTTGTTCATCTTGTGACTGCGGCGTGCGCTCAACACGCATCAGCAGGATAATCGCGGGCAGGCCGACAAGCAGAATGAGTGCGGCACCGGCAAACCAGGCCGTGCGCCAGTCGCCCGTGGCCAATGTAACGAAGATAACGGCAGCGGGAAGCACTGTGGAGCCCGTTGGCTGGCCGGTGGCGATAATGGCCATGGCGCGACCGCGATTGGCGGCAAACCAGCGCCCGATTTCCGTATGCGCAATTTCGGTCATCATGCCCTGGCCGAAGAGTCGCAGCAGATAGAGCGAGATGCACAGAACCGCAATATTCGGCGCAAACGCGATCAGAAGGCAGGCAAAGGCAAGCATGGGCATGGAAAAGCGAATGACTTTCCAGCCTGGCATGAAATCGAGCGTGCGCCCCAGCCACGGCAGGCTTGCCGCGCTGGCAAGCGTTGCAACCATATAAAGCGCACCGAAGGCACCGCCGGACAGGTTGAACGTCTCGCGCAGCGCATTGCCCGAAAGGCCGATGAAGAATGTCTGGCCAAAGGAGGAAAACAGCGTCAGCAGAAAACCGCCGGCGAGCCAGCGCGCATTGTTTTTCAGAAAGTCTGAATTTTCACGAATAAAGGTAAGCATGCTTCGCTTTAGTCTATTCGAAGAGCGGCGGAAAGACCGGAAATCCACTGTAAGGTGGAGCTGCACGTAAACGCAGGGGGGCGGTGCAAACAAATTGCGTTGTGGCAGCCTTCGCCTGCTGAGAGGCATCTTCAGCTCAGTGCGCCGCTCAGTCTGACGGAATGGCCGGTCTCGGCCGTCAGCACCTCGTACTCTGCTTCTGCCTGCACGGCAAAGGCTTTCATGAGCGAGGTGCCAATGCTGTTGCGCTTTTCCCGCGCGTGTGTGTCATGACCGACGCCATCATCGCTGACAGTGAGTTGCCACTTGTCCTGACCGGCACTGAAGGCAATGCAGACCTTGCCGGCGCGGCCATCGGGAAAGGCATATTTCGCGCAATTGGTCAGCGCTTCGTTGACGAAGAGCCCGATGGCGACAGCCACGCGGTGCGGCAGATCGCCTTTCTCCGCGTCAAGAGAAACGGCCACATTTTCGCTGAAGGATGCGGAGGCAAGTGGCGAGACGATATCGTGCAAATATTGCCGCATGTTCACCGGGAAATGCTCGTTGTCAGCTGTTTCGTGGGGAATGATGACGGAATAGGCCGTGGCAAAAGCATGAACCCTGCCAATCGCCTGATTGAGCGCGGCAATGACCTCTTCATCCTCAAGCCCGCGCTTTTGCATCTCCAAGAGGGCAGCAACCATGGCGAAGTTGTTCTTCGTCCGATGTTCCAGCTCCTGCATCAGCATGGCGCGGCGGGCGATTTCCAGATCGCGCGCGGCAGCGTTTTCCTGAACCGCCCGGCGAAACGCTTCGGCAAAGATGATGATAACAAACGCAGCTGAAGCGTTGATGAGCACACGGGGTGGGTCCGTGGGGATTTCGAAGTGAAAGGAACCGACCGTGGGCAGAACAAACCACCAGGCCCAGACGAAGCTGATGGTGAAGGCTGAAAGCCCGCCAAGCCAGTGTCCGAACAGTGTTGCGATTAGCACGGCGGGGTAGACGAGCGCAAAGGGGCCGGACGTTGGTGCAAAATAATCGAGCAGGCTGCGAACTGCCATCATGATCAGGGCGCAGGCCACCCCGAACAAGACCTGCGAGACCGCCTTGGCCGCCGGGGTGTTCAAGCGTCTGCTGATATCGAGGCGGGTGAGTCTGCGCAAATCCATCTCCCAAACATAGAGAATTTGCTCTGCGTTCGGCGCGGCATCATCATCTATGAATTTGATGATGTTATCATTTTTCCTAAAATAACAATGGTTGTCTGTCGTTTTTTCAAAACCTGTCAAAACGTTCACGCTTGAACAATGGGACAAACCGGTGCATACCGTTCGGTATGTTCTGGGAGGAAGCAGCATGTCCGCAATCGTTGACCGCCGTAATATCGATTTTATGCTCTACGAGTTCCTGGAGCTGGAACCTCTTTTTAAGACGCCGCGTTACGCCGCCCACGACCGACAAACGGTGGCAGCCATGCTGGACAGTGCCGAGGCCATTGCCGAGAAATATTTCCAGCCGATTGCCGCAGCCCTCGATCAGAACGAGCCGAAAGCGGTCAACGGCAAGGTTGAGATCATCGATGGTGTCAAACAGGCGCTGGATGCCTTTGCGGAAGCCGGCTTTTTTGCCGCCGTTTTCGATGAGGCCGATGGCGGCTTGCAGCTTCCCTTTGCCGTGAACCTGTTGGCTGGTGGTATTTTCCAGACCGCCAACCAGCCGATTGCCAATTACGCATTTCTCACCCAGGGCAACGCCAATATGATGCGCGCCTTCGGCAGCGAAGAGCAGATTGCCAAATATATGCCGCCCATGCTGGAGGGGCGGTGGTATGGCACAATGTGCCTTTCGGAACCGCAGGCGGGCTCCTCTCTCTCCGACATCACCTGCAAGGCCGAACCGCTGGGCGACGGCACCTACAGGATTTCCGGCGCGAAAATGTGGATTTCCGGCGGTGATCAGGAACTGTCGGAGAACATCGTCCACATGGTGCTGGCAAAGATTCCGGGCGGTGCGCCGGGCGTGAAGGGCATTTCGCTGTTCCTCGTGCCCAAATACCGCGTCAATAACGATGGCTCGCTTGGGGAATTCAACAATATCGGGCTTGGCGGTTTGAACCATAAGATGGGCCAGCGCGGCACGACAAACTGCCTTTTGAACTTCTCCGACGGTGGCGACACGATTGGCACGCTGGTGGGCGAGGAGGGGCAAGGCATATTCGCCATGTTCCACATGATGAACGAAGCCCGCATCGGTGTTGGCCATACCGCCGTGATGGCGGGTCTCGGCGGTTATCTTTTCTCCCTGAACTATGCACGCGAACGTCTGCAGGGCCGCCACCCGCAGGACAAGGACCCAACCGCGCCGCAGGTGCCGATCATCGAACACGCTGATATCCGCCGCATGCTGCTGGCTCAGAAAGCAGCAGTGGAGGGCGGTCTGGCACTCACAACCTTCTGCGCCTATCTGACCGACCTGCAAAAGGTGGAAACGGATGAGGAGACGAGGGGCGGCATCACAATGCTGTTGGAAATCCTCACCCCCATCGCCAAGAGCTGGCCGTCCGAACATTGCCTGGAGGCCAACAAGCTGGCGATCCAGGTGCTGGGCGGTTATGGTTATACCCGCGAATTCCCGGTGGAACGCTATTACCGCGACAACCGCCTGAACCCTATTCACGAAGGCACCTATGGCATTCAGGGTCTTGACCTGTTGGGCCGCAAGGTGCGCATGAAAGGTGGTCTGGCGCTGAAAATCCTGATCGGCGAAATGTCCAAAACGCTGAAAGAGGCCCAAGAGGTGGCGCTGACGCAGGAGGCTGAAGCCCTGAAGAGCGCGCTCTCCGCGATGACTTCGGCAACGGAGACTGTTCTGGCCTGCGAAGATGCCAACAAGGGCTTGGCCAATGCCACGCTTTATCTGAACAGTTTCGGCCACGTGGTCATAGCCTGGCTCTGGCTGAAGCAGGCCATTGCCGCGTCCAAGGCGATTGCGGCAGGCAAAGCCGTCGGCGATGATGAAACTTTCTACAAGGGCAAGCTCGGCGCCTTCCGCTATTTCTACCGCTACGAATTGCCCAAGGTGCACGCTGAATTCGCGCTGGTGCAATCGCTTGATGACACCTGCCTGAACTTCGCACCCGATGATTTCGGAGCGGTTTGATCATCTCAAACCGAATGGCTGATGCCCGGTCCGCCAATACGCAGACCGGCTTCATGCATCGAGCTTTCTCTGAAGAACCAGACTTCAAGACACAGAATTTTCCACAGACCACACTTGCCAGCCAAGCCCGGATCCGTTAGCAGGCCGTATGACGTTACGTTATTACATAACGATTCAGCGTCGAACGATCAGAGAGAGGTTTACGAACATGAAAAACGTTGGATTGATGCGCGCCAGTATGCTGGCTTTTGGCCTGGCGCTGGTCTTTGCCGGCCATTCTTATGCAGCAGAAAAGCATGACCACGATCACGCAGAGCAGAGCGCTTCGCACAATCATGCGAAGGATGATGTCTATCGCGGAATTTTTGAAGACAGCGATATCAAGGCACGGACGCTCGCTGATTGGCAGGGGGACTGGCAATCGGTCTATCCCTATCTTCAGGACGGCACACTGGATCCGGTGATGGCCCATAAGGCGGAAAAGGGCGACAAGACTGCTGACGAATATCGCGCCTACTATGAGATTGGATACAAGACCGACGTCGGTCAGATCGTCATTGATGGCGACCAGGTGACCTTCAATCGGGGCGGGCAGTCGGTCTCAGGCCACTATGCCGATGACGGCTATGAAATATTGACCTACAAGGCCGGCAATCGCGGTGTCCGCTTCATCTTCAAAAAGGTGGATGGCGACGAGGACGCGCCGGATTACATCCAGTTCAGCGATCATCGCATCGCACCCGCCGACGCCGATCATTATCACCTCTATTGGGGCGATGATCGCGCCGCTTTGCTGAACGAGGTCACCAATTGGCCGACCTACTACCCTTCATCCTTGAGCGGCGATGAAATCGTCAAGGAAATGCTGGCGCACTGATCAGCGAAGTCTGGAAGGCGCGGGGATCAGGCAAACTGCCGCCCCGCGTCGGTACGCTGAAAATAGATAAGGTCCAGGCCCAGTGATGGACGCCCGAGGCTGGTGAGGATCATATGGGCCTGCCCACGGTGGTGGGTCTGGTGATTGAAGAGGTGAGACAAGGCCGGTGCAAGGCGTTGCGTCACCGGCTCGGGGGTCGTGACTGGCGTATAAGTGAATGTGCCGGCAATATCGGCTTCGCTCAGCCCCGCAACCCAGTCCGTGATCCGCGCATCCATGGCTTCGCGGGCTGCGCGCAACAGTTCAAATTCCTCATAAAGAATCTCGTCCAGCCGCTTTGGCGCTTCCCCTTCGCCTGTAAAACGGTGAAGCCATATGCGGTCGGCGACGAGAATGTGATTGAGCGTTCCCTTCATGGAACCAAAGAACGCGCCCGTATCCTTCTCGAACGATTGCCGGTCTAGTGCGCCGGCAGCGGCATAAACAAGCCGGTTCGCCCAGCTGTTGTAGGCCGCAAACATATTGAAGGTTTCGAGCATCGCAGTATCTCCCTGTTTTCAGTCACTATCTCCCACTGCCCGGTGAATGAGAAGAAGATCGCTTCATTAAAATTTGTGATTGGACCTTGTGCACGTCCTGTCGAAAGATGGGTGTCAATCAAATTGGAGAGCGCGGATGACGAGAATTCTTTATGGCCTTTGCGGGAGCGATATTGAGCGCCACTTTTCCCCGCATGTGTGGAAGAGCATCATGTCGCTGAAACACAAGGGACTGGAATTCGAGCTGAAGCCGGTTCCCTTCACCGCCGTTCCCGGGATTGAAGGTGGATGCTCCAAGACTGTTCCGGTGCTGAAAGATGGCGACAAGATCATCAGCGACAGTTTCGCCATCGCTCTTTATCTCGATGAAGCCTATCCCGACCGCCCAAGCCTGTTTGGCGGCGAGGGCGGCAAGGCTATGGCACGCTTCGTGGAAGGCTACAGCCAGAATGTCATTCACACTGCCATTACCAAGGCAATTTTGCTGGACATCTACAACATGCTGGCGCCGAAGGATCAGGAGCACTTTCGCAGAACCCGCGAAGCCCGTTTCGGCATGACGCTTGAGGAGGTTGCCGCAGAACACCAGGCCGCCGTTGCCGCATTTCCGCAGACCCTTGTTCCGATCCGCCACACCCTGTCCTATCAGCCCTGGATTGGCGGCCAGCATCCGCTGTTCTGCGACTATATTCTGTTTGGCGCATTGCAATGGGCACGCATCTGCTCGCCGGCGAAACTGTTGCCCGA
The DNA here is from genome assembly GCF_024055895.1 of Rhizobium sp. L1K21. GTDB lineage: Bacteria > Pseudomonadota > Alphaproteobacteria > Rhizobiales > Rhizobiaceae > Ensifer_A. The sequence continues at coordinate 2,033,008 of NZ_JAMXLE010000001.1, read as the reverse complement.
GGGTGATCCGGCGACCGATTGGTTTGAGCGCTGCCTTGACCTTTACGAAGGAACCGGTCGGTCTGTTGCCGCAGCAGCCTGAGAGGCCAGATCAAAGAAAGCGTTGAACGCCAGCCCCCTTGTCATGAGAGCGGAAGGCGGCTATTGAGCCGCCAAAACCTCTCGTAAAACCCAAGGAATTGAGACCATGGCGATTGAACGCACCTTTTCGATGATCAAGCCGGATGCAACGAAGCGCAACCTGACGGGCGCTATCACCAAGAAGCTCGAAGACGCTGGTCTTCGCGTTGTTGCGTCCAAGCGCGTATGGATGAGCCTGCGTGAAGCTGAAGGCTTTTACGCTGTTCACAAAGAGCGCCCCTTCTTTGGCGAACTGACCGAATTCATGTCTTCCGGCCCGACCATTGTTCAGGTTCTCGAAGGTGAAAACGCCATTGCCAAGAACCGCGAAGTCATGGGCGCAACCAACCCGGCAGACGCTGCCGAAGGCACGATCCGCAAGGAATTCGCCCTTTCCATCGGTGAAAACTCCGTTCACGGCTCTGACGCCCCTGAAACGGCTGCTGAGGAAATTGCCTACTGGTTCGCCGGCACCGAGATCGTCGGCTGAAGCATATTTCGCATTGCCTTTTATTAAGGCAGTGAATTGGACGCCTGAACCGGGGTTTCGACCCCGGTTTTTTGTTGCCTTTCCCGCCGGCATTGCGGTTCTCCAATGATGGGAAAAGGCATCGGCTTTCGCCAGTCCGCCGCCACCGATTAAGCCAAATTTAATCTAAAACTGCCAAGGTCGCCCCTCACATTTGCGCTCCCGAATACAAATCACCGGAATATGGACAGATGACGACATCCAACCAAAACGCCAATGCACTCAGCACGAAACTGGAAGCCGATCTCGCCAAAGCTATCGAACAGAACGGCCTCGACCAGAAGGCCATTCAGTCGCTCAAGCAGCTTGCGTCTCTGACAGTCAAGGCTGTGCCTGCGGGGATTGAGTTCGGACATCAGCGCGCCGCCCTTGTTCCCGAACTGGCAGGGGTGATGAACAATGCCGAGATGCGCAATGCCATAAAGGCAGCGCATACCAAACGGTGGCAGCTTGTGCTCAACGGGGATTTCGGCCCTGAACTGGCGGGCATGACACTGAGTGCAGCCAATGCACAATCGTCCACGGGGATCGATCCGCGTTTCCACATTGCAGGCTATTCCCACGTGCTAGCAGAGGTGGTCAAATCCGTGGTGGTGGAGAGCTTTTCAAAGAAGGGCTTTTTCTCCGGGGGGAGTGCCGATGCTCAGTCTGTCGGCGAAGGACTTGCCGCCGTGGTGCGTGCAGCATTTCTCGATATCGACACCGTCCTGAATTTGTACCGCTACCGCAATGAAGCAGAGCGCGCAGAAGCGCTCCGCAAGAGTGACGACGAACATGAGCGGATACGCCAGGTTTTTGGGAAGGCGCTTTCCAGTTTGGCCGAGCGCGATCTCAAGTATCGCATAACCGAAGATCTCCCGGAGAACTTCAAAGTGCTGAGCAACGATTTCAATCATGCTGCTGAACAACTTTCAAACATCATTTCAGGCATAGACGAGGCAACCGCCAATATTCTGGCCGGCGCTGAAGAAATATCCAATGCGACCGACAACCTGTCCAATCGCACCGAACAGCAGGCAGCCTCGATTGAAGAAACCGCGGCGGCACTGGAAGAGATCACATCGACCGTCAATGAATCGGCATCGCGCGCAGCAGAAGCCGGCCAGCTTGTCGCCACCACAAAGGACAGCGCGGTGCACTCCGGCGAAGTGGTGCGCAGGGCCATCGACGCCATGAGCGAGATTTCCCATTCCTCCGGCGAAATCTCAAACATTATCGGAGTGATCGACGAAATCGCCTTCCAGACCAACCTTCTGGCGCTCAATGCCGGCGTTGAAGCGGCCCGCGCAGGTGACGCCGGCAAGGGCTTTGCCGTCGTCGCGCAAGAGGTGCGTGAACTGGCGCAACGCTCCGCCAATGCAGCCAAGGAAATCAAGGCGCTGATCAGCAAATCGTCCGATCAGGTGAAAAACGGTGTTGATCTGGTCGGCGAGACCGGCAAGGTGCTGGAGACGATTGCCGGGCAGGTGCAGGAGATCAACACCAACATTTCCGCGATTGTCGATGGTGCGCGTGAGCAGGCTGTCGGCCTGAAGGAGGTCAACACCGCTGTTGGCCACATGGATCAAGGCACGCAGCAAAATGCCGCCATGGTGGAACAGACGACCGCTGCCACCCGTGTTCTGCGTGACGAAATCGACCGCGTTGCCGCCATGCTGCAGCAGTTCAGCACCGGCAGACGCGGCAGCGTCGGCAGCGCGGTAACCGGATCAGGCAATTTTGCGGCATCGGCACCGAAGGCTGCGGCTCCGCGCACGGAGCCGGCTCCAGCCCCGGTGCGCAAGGCTAGTCTCAAAACCGTGACTGCTGACACGCCGCCGCCGAAATTCGGCAACCGCCCGCCGGCACCCGCACGTCATTTGGACACGATCGCCAAGGCCTTCAATGCAACCCCGGCACCGTCGAATGATGCCAATTGGGAAGAGTTTTGATCGTCACTTGGTGACGATGCTCCCAATGGTTCTGAGGCTGCCGCGCCGCATCAGGCACAATAAACGGTAGCCTCAATCCACGCTTTCGGGCAATTTCCAATCGACTTCGCCAAGCCCGTTCTCCCGCAGAAATGCGTTGGCCTTGGAAAAATGCCGGCTGCCGAAAAAGCCGTTATGGGCGGAAAGCGGTGAGGGGTGAGGGCTCTTCAAGACGAGATGCTTGCGCGTATCAACAAAGGACGCCTTTTTCTGAGCGTAAGAGCCCCACAGCATGAAGACCACCGGATGGTCGAGTTCATTGACCTGCCGGATAACGGCGTCCGTGAACTTTTCCCAGCCTTGACCCTGATGTGATGCGGCGCGCCCACGCTCAACCGTCAACACGCTGTTGAGCAGCAGTACACCCTGTTTTGCCCAGCTTTCCAGAAAACCGTGGCGAACTGGAGCAATGCCAAGATCACTTTGCAATTCCTTGTAGATGTTGACGAGTGACGGAGGGATGCGAACGCCGGGCTGCACCGAAAAGCACAAGCCATGCGCCTGCCCGTCGCCGTGATAGGGGTCCTGACCGAGGATCACCACTTTCACATCTTCAAGCGGCGTTAAGTCCATGGCGCGGAAGTATTCAGAGCCCTTCGGGAAAATCCATTTTCCTGCAGCCAATTCGCCTTTGAGAAAATCCTTCAGCTTGGCCATGTAGGGGCTGGAAAATTCGGGCGCGAGCGCCTGTTTCCAGCTTTCCTCAAGCTTCACGGTCTCGCTCATTTCCATTTCTCCCGGGCGGCATCATCGGCATCACGCGCCTCGACCCAGCCGCCTTCGCTGCCATCTGCAGCATGTTCTTTTTTCCAGAACGGCGCAGAGGTTTTGAGAAAATCCATCACGAAATTGGCCCCGTCGAAAGCCGCCTGCCGGTGCGATGCGGCGGCAGAGATCAGCACGATCTGTTCGCCGGGTGCGATCTTGCCGAAGCGATGGACGGCAGACATGCCAATCAGACCGAATCGCTCAATGGCCTCTTGCGATATGCGGCTGATTTCCGCTTCCGCCATGCCGGGGTAGTGCTCCAGTTCAAGGGCAGAGAGCGTGCCATTCTCGTCGCGGCAATAGCCGATGAACTGAACCAGTGCGCCAACGTCCTTGCGCCCTGCCGTCAGCCTCTTTGCCTCTTCCGCCGCATCAAAATCGGCGGCTTGTACGGCAATGTGGAGAAGCGCAGACGCCATGGCATCAACCGCCCGTCATCGGCGGAAAGAGGCCGATTTCCTTCACGCCTGCAACCAACTCGCCATGATCGGCATGTTCCTGATCCAAGGCCACGCGGATGGCTTCTGGAAACTTCAGCGCCTCCTCATATTCATCGCCCAGCGTCTTGAGATGAACAAGCAGATCAGACACCGTCCTGACGGTCTCCGGCAGTTCAAGCTCTTCCTCGCCCTTTCCGATACGCTCGCGAACCCAGGCGAAATAAATCAGCTTCGTCATTCGTCTTCCACGATGTGTTTCAGGCCTGCACGGAAATAATCATAGCCGGTATAGATGGTGATTGCGGCAGCAATCCACAGCAGTGTCAGCCCGATCAGCACTGTGTAGGGCAGCACTTTCTCGCCCGCAGGACCGGCGAGCAGAAAGCCGATGGCGACCATCTGCACCGTGGTTTTCCATTTGGCAATGCGCGTGACCGGCACAGACACTTTCAGCGCGGCCAGATATTCACGCAGGCCCGAGACCAGAATTTCCCGGCACAGAATGGTAATCGCCGCCCAAAGCGACCAGCCGGCAATCGTGCCATCGGCGGCCAGCAGCAGCAGAATAGAGGCGACCAACAATTTGTCGGCAATGGGATCGAGCATGCGGCCTATATTGGACGTCTGTTCCCATATCCGCGCGAGGTACCCATCGAAGAAATCGGTGATGGAGGCTGCGACAAAAAGCCCGAAGGCTGTCCATCGCGCAAAATCCGTCGAATGCAGGCTTCCTTCGATAAAAAAGCACAAAACGATCACCGGAACGGTCAATATCCGTCCGTAAGTCAATAAGTTCGGAATGCTATAGGCGCGGGATGCCATGGTTCACCAGTCATTTCAGCGTTGGGCGACAGATGAGAACTTTGTGGCCCAAAGGTCAACGGTATGCGCCAGAAATTGGTGGAAAATCTTTCCCTTTCAAGCGCTGCTCTCGTGAAAATGATCATAGATCAGCTTTGCAACCGATTCCGAAATTCCATCGACCGTGAGGAGATCGTTGATCCCGGCGCGGGAGACGGCCTTCGCAGTTCCGAAATGCTGCAGCAGGGCGCGCTTGCGCGACGGGCCGATGCCGGCGATCTCGTCGAGCGGGTTTTTCACCATCTCCTTTTTGCGCCGGGCGCGGTGGGAACCGATGGCAAAGCGGTGCGCTTCATCGCGCAGGCGCTGGATGAAATAAAGCACCGGATCACGCGGAGGCAGCGAGAAGTCGGATTTGGCCGGCGCGAAGAAACGTTCTCGGCCAGCATCGCGGTCAACGCCCTTTGCGACGCCGATGGCAATCACGCAATCCTCGACATCAAGTTCTTTGAGAATGTCACGCACGGCGCTCATCTGTCCTTTGCCGCCGTCGATGAGGATGACGTCCGGCCATTGGGGAAATGCCGCATCCGCCTCCACTTCGGCGGGCGCGGTGCGGTCCGGCTTGCCAACTTCCTTCAAAAGACGCGAGAAGCGGCGCGTCATGACTTCGCGCATCATGCCGAAGTCGTCGCCCGGCGTGATCTCTTCGGATTTGATGTTGAACTTGCGGTACTGGTTTTTCACGAACCCTTCCGGCCCCGCCACAATCATGCCGCCCACCGCGTTGGTCCCCATGATGTGGGAGTTGTCGTATACCTCGATACGGGTCGGCACGTAGGGCAGGTCGAAGGTTTCGGCAAACCCTTTCAAGAGACGGGCCTGCGAGGAGGTCTCGGCCAGTTTGCGGCCATGGGCTTCGCGGGCGTTGGAAAGAACGTGATCCACCACCTCGCGTTTCTCGCCCCGCTGCGGCACGTTGATGTGGACGCGATGGCCCGCCTTTTCCGATAACGCTTCCCCGAGAAGAACGATCTCTTCAACCTTCTCGGAAAGCAGGATTTGCCGCGGCACCGGCTTGTCGTCGTAAAATTGCGCGAGGAACGCATTGAGCACTTCCGCGGCAGTCAGCGACGAATCGGCCTTGGGGAAATAGGCGCGGTTGCCCCAGTTCTGTCCGGTGCGGAAGAAAAACACCTGAATGCAGGTCAGCCCGCCTTCGTGATGAATGGCGAAGACATCGGCCTCTTCGATACTGGCGAGATTGATGCCCTGATGGCCCTGAACGTGCGCAAGTGCCGAAAGACGGTCGCGCAAGACGGCCGCGCGCTCGAAGTCGAGATCTTCGGCGGCTTCGCCCATGGCGCGCGAAATCGTCGCCTGCACCGATTTGCTTTTTCCGGAGAGAAAGTCTTTTGCCTCCTCGACCAGGCCGTCATAATCCTCGATCGATATTTCCCCCGTGCAGGGGCCCGAACAGCGCTTGATCTGATAAAGCAGACAGGGCCGGGTGCGGCTTTCGTAAACGCTGTCGGTGCAGGTGCGCAAAAGAAAGGCGCGCTGCAGCGAATTGATGGTGCGGCCAACGGCAGAGGCCGAGGCAAAGGGGCCGAAATAGTCGCCCTTGCGGCTGCGCGCGCCGCGATGTTTGAAAATCGCCGGCGCTTCATGGTCGCGCGTCAGAACGATATAGGGAAACGACTTGTCGTCGCGAAGCAGAACGTTAAAGCGCGGACGCAACCGCTTGATCAGATTCGCTTCCAGCAGCAGCGCTTCCGTTTCCGTGCGCGTCGTCACGAATTCCATATTCGCCGTCAGCCGCACCATCTGCGCGATGCGGTTGGAATGGACGCGCCCCTGCGCATAATTGCTCACGCGCTTTTTCAAGGATCGTGCCTTGCCGACATAAAGAACGTCTCCCGCCTCGTTGAACATGCGGTAGACGCCGGGCGAATTGGGGAGCTGCTTGACGAATTCGCCGATCAGGTCGGCACCGCGCAACCCTTCCGGCAGGGGTGCGTTCTCCGCCCAATCGATGGCGAGCGGGACTGCCGGACCAACGTCCTCGACATCCTCGTCCTCTGTATTCTCATCATAGAGAATGCCGCCATCTTTGTCCTGTCCGCTCACTCACTGCTCTCCAATATATCGGGTGTGTCCCACGCCAGATGCTGTCCGCCGTCGAGCGCGATCATCTGCCCTGTTATGGAAGGGGTGTTATATAGATAGGCAATCGTGCGCCACATTTCATCCAGTGCGGGCCCGTGTCCCAATGGAACAGCCGATGCCTGCTTATTAAATTCATCGGGATCCTGTCTGGGGCTGGGTATGGTGGGGCCGGGTCCGATGGCGTTGACGCGAATGCGCGGTGCCAGCGCCTGCGCCAGCGTGCGCGTGGCCGTCCACAGAGCAGATTTCGACAGGACATAGGAATAAAAGCGCGGATCGAGCTTCAAGACGCGCTGATCGATCATGTTGACGACGAGACCCTTTGCGCCTTCCGGCAGCTGTTTTGAAAAAGCGCCGATAATGCGGGACGGTGCCTCCACATGCAGCGCAAAATGAAGGTCCCATGTGTCCTTGTCGAGCGCGTGGACGCTGTCATCGACAAAGGCGGACGCATTATTGACCACGAGATCGAGGGGCCCGAGCGCATCAGCTGCCTTGTTGACAAGCCCGTCTGCCGCATCGGGATCGGTCAGGTCAGCGGTGACCACCGCCGCTCTGCCGCCGGCGGCGACAATCTCATCGACCGTTTCCTGTGCCTCATCGGCAGAGGTGTGGGCATGCACGGCGACGGCAAAACCTTCGCTGGCCAGCCCCAGCGCAATGGATTTTCCGATTCGCTTGGCGCCGGCGGTCACGAGTGCAGTTTTCAAGTCTGGCGTTTGGGTCATCGTCGGTGAATCACTTTCCTGAAAGTCAATAGCATATGTTGCCTCTACGCGGCTGCTTTCGGGCCGGATGACCCCCTAATTCGTTTTATGGTTAAGAAATAGCCTGTTACCCTGAAAACACATCTCAATTTTGCCGCTTTTTCGGCAAGGTAATTTCACATTTTCGCTCTTGTGAATCCCCATTTCGCTTCCAATCTCTTCCCCAGTCGGGCGGCAGAACCGTCCGCAATTCGGATGGTGACACTGTCTGGAACAATGAACCGGGTTGCGCGTTTTGAGTGGAGCCGGTTTGACACAAAGGAGAATTACATGCGTATTTTGACCGCATCGCTGACAACTGCTGCCATTCTTTCCATGTCGGTGGCCGCAGCTCAGGCTGCTGACGCCATTGACACTGTGCCCCAGGCACCTGAGGCAGTTGACACCTATATCCCCGCAACCAGTGACTGGAGCGGCGCTTACGTCGGTTTGAACACCGGCTATAGCTGGGGACACTTCACCAACGGTGGTGGTCGTGACCGTGGCTTCAACTTCGGTGGTTATGGCGGCTACAACATGCAGTCCGATAACCTCGTCTACGGTATCGAAGGTGATCTCGGCTATTCCGACATTTCCGCAAACTCGGGCGGTGTGAACACCAAAGCCGGCCTGAACGGCTCGTTGCGCGCCCGTGTTGGTGTTGATGCCAGCCCGTTCCTGATCTACGGCACCGGTGGTGTGGCTGCAGCCAGCCTGAAGGCTTCGAATGCTGCTGGCTCTGACACCAAGGGTGCGATCGGTTGGACCGCTGGTGTTGGTACGGAAGCCAAGATCACCGACAACATTACGGCGCGTCTTGAGTACCGTTACACCGATTACGGCTCACGCAACTTCAACCTCGGCGGCACAACCGTTTCCCGCGGTTACGACGAGAATGCCGTTAAAGTCGGTATCGGCGTAAAGTTCTAAGCTTTACGCAGCAAGTAAATTGCTCAGCACAACTTGCCGGGTGAAAGCCCGGCATTTTTTGTGTCTTCTTGCAGTGTGTCGGGTTCAGACTATTGCGGTGCCAGTGTCGCGAGTTCTGGATAGGCCTTGGTGAATTCCCCCACAAACGTATTGATCCACGGCCAGCGCTCTTCCCATTGGCCCGCAAAGCGCAAGGCCAGATAGCCCGCCATGGCAAAAAGCGAAAGATGCCCGCCATTCAAGCCGCTTTCCAGGCTGGGCGGATGGGCCTGCAGGTGGTCGAGCCCGCGGGCGACCTTGGTCCACTGCATGTCGATCCACGGCTGGTGAATCTTTTCAGGCGGGTGAAAGCGTTTTTCATAAATCTGGGCAATCAGGCAGTCCGTGATACCGTCCGACAGCGCTTCAAGCACCTCGGCGTCGGTACGCGCTGCGGGATCCTCGGGATAGAGCTTGCCGCCGCTTTCCCGGTTGAGAAACTGCATGATCGCGCGGCTGTCGAAGATCGCCTTTCCATCAACCGTCAGCAGCGTTGGAATTTTGCCGAGCGGATTGTTGGATACCAGCAGTTCGGGCGAATCGCCCGTATTGACCACCACAGAAACCGATTGCGCATCGAACCCGCAATACTGCGCTGCCAGACGCACCTTTGCTGAATAGGGAGAGGCGGGGGAGTAAAGTATCTTCATGTTCGAACCTTCAAGGTGGCGGTGGAATATTGATTGAATTCAGTGGGCAGCTCTGCCTGTCGACCTCCGGGCAGGTGCGGAACGTCAAATCCTTGCTGAAGCAGATGCGCACCTCTTCGATTTGCTTTGCTGAGCAGGTCACGGCGATGGCGTCTTTCGCCAATCCCGGATTGGCGGCGCTGAACGCAGTTTCAATCGCCTCCGGGCTGGCTGACTTGCCCGAAGCGAGGTTTGCAAGGGCAGGCGGCACGCGAATTTTCCCATAGGCCTCGCGCAGCTTGGCAAAATAGGCGCTTTGATCGAGCCCGGAACAGGTGCCGTGCTTGCGCCACTCATGGCCGATCAGTCCCATCGACGGAATGATGTCGAGATACTGTTGTCCAAGCGTCTCGGGCACGCGGTCGGGCAGCCGTGTCGCGCAAAATTGCGGGTAGCCTTTTTCGAATTGCGGCCAGAGCCCATGCACGATGAAACGATAGTCGAGCCGCGGGTCGCACTGCCGGTTGAATTTGCGATTGGGCTCCGCCGAACACCAGCTGGGCGACCAGGAGAGCGACAGCACGTAAAAATCGAAGACGCCTGCGCGGTCGGCAGCGACTGCCGAGGCGGGTGCCAGAAGCAGCGCCGCAATCAATATCCGGATGAACTGAACCATTAACGCAGCGAGCGGCAGTTGCGGCCGTAATAATACCAGGGGTCGAGCCCTTCCACGCAATAGGATGTGCTGGACCCGAGGCCCGCAAAGCCCCAATTGCGCTCAATCAGATACCAGATATGACGCTTGCGTCCATCGGAAAAGCGCGCCGTCGCATGACAATACTGGCGCTCCACGCTGTGGGTGTAATCACGCCCCTCAAAGCGGTTCAGATGGACCCCATAAATATCCTCAATGGCGATGTCGCGTTGCAGATACCGGTGAGCGCGAAGGTCAAAATCCCGATCAATGTAGGATAACACCCCGGCGCTGGAGCAATCGCCATCGTTGGCGAGCGCAGTGCCGGCCTGAAACGCGGTTGCGGCGGCAAGAACAAAGAGCAGGGAACGGATTGTCTTGAGCATGGCGGAGCCTCCTGATGCGAGAATGCGTTTTTTGACCTTCAAAAACAAGTATGCCTCTATTATTCGTGGGGGCAGGGAGATTTATTCGTGATGAGGCTTCTCGCATTCGTCTTTTCCGCAGCGCTTGTGCTGTTTTCAAACGCCGTCCTGGCCGTCGAGCGTTTGCCCGACACCGAGATTACCCAATATCAGGGCACTGCCGCATGGCTGATCGATCCCGTGGGGCGTTACAAGCATGGCATCCTGGGCGATGCGGTGGAGGCCGGTGGCTTTCAGGTTCAGTTTCACGGCAAGCTTCACGAATACAGGCTCGGAAACGACGCTGTTTTTGAAGATCGCCGTGTGCGCCTTGCTGACCTCACAGGTGACGGCACGCCGGAAGCCATTGTGGTGAAGTCCTATCTCGACAAGGGTGCCGCAATCGCTGTCTACAAGCTCACGGAAAAAGGCATCGAACCGTTGGCCGAGAGCGAACCAATTGGGATGGCGAACCGTTGGCTCAATCCGCTGGGCGTGATTGCCAATCCCGGCGAAACACCGGTGATCGCCGCCGTTGTTATGCCCCACATTTCCGGATCGTTGCGCACCTACAAGCTTTCGGGAAAGGCACTGAAACAGGTCGATATGCTGGACGGCTATACCAACCACATCATTCACACCGCCGACCTCGACCTCGGGCGCATCGCCGACACCGATGGCGATGGGCGCGAGGACATCGTTCTGCCCGACATTGCCTTGAAACGGCTCGCCGTCATCAATGTTGCTGACGGCAAGCTCAAGCTGAAAATCAAGCTGCCCGCCGGCGGCACGATCCTGGGACTCGACCGGATCAACCGGGGTGTTGCCCGCCTGCGCCTGGCAGACGGACGCCGGGTGGCGATCAAGCTACGCCTCTGAACCCTTCAAAAATTGTGAATGTCGCGTTCAGAGGCGCGGAGCCGCTCGAAGAAGACGTGGCAACGCGTGTGCGGAAGGCTGCGGCGCGTCAGCGGGATAAAGTCTCCGGTCTCTACATCAAGAACCAGCGCCCGGAACATGCCGTCGGGGAAAAAGCGGAAAATATCGGAGTTCTTGTGCCCGTAGGTGGCCAGGCTTTCATCGCCGTGCAGCTCTACCAGCCAGTGGCAATGCTGCACGGCCAGTGTTTTCAGCGCGCCGATCAAAGCCTCGATCTCGTGCCCTTCAATATCCATGAAGACGAGTGAGGGATCGCCAAAAGCGGCGCTCAGATCGTCGATCGTGATGATATCGATCTCGGGCTTCGAGCCGCTGACAAAGCGTGTGCGTCCCACCAGCCCGCCATCGATCGACACGTTGAAGGTGCCGGATGAGACGATGGCGCGCAGCGGTATGACATTGCGCAAGCCGTTGATGGCCAGGTTCTTCTTGGCGATGTCGTGATTGTGCCCGTTCGGCTCCACCGATATGACGTCGCCTGCATCACCCGTCATATGGGCAAGGACCATCGAGGTGACGCTTTGATGAGAACCGAGATCGAATATGGTGCGCCCGGTCAGGTCAAACTGCTTGAGGAACTCGATCTCAGGCGCATGGTGCGGCCCATCGCCATACCATTCGGCAGCAACCGGATCGGCGATCACGATCTTTAACGGATACCCGGCAACACGCTTCTGACTGACATAGTCGGGAAATGTATCCGCAGCGCGCTTATGTTTTGCGCGGCGGAACGTGTCGTATATCGCCTCCGGCATCAATGACCGGACTGTGCCCTTAAACATGCCGCTTTCCTGATATAGTGAATATTATTTTGCAATATATACGGAACGCGTGCCGTTTTGGAAAGGTTTTTTCGATTTGGTTAAGTCAATTGGTTAATGTGCAAAAGTATATAATATAGAATTTTATTAAATTACTCGGCGTTTATCCAAAATGATCGAGATGACGCAAATCTGTCCTGCTTTAGTACATCTTTGACGGCAGGCAATATTATTTGAAGCTCTTTTTCGAGTGTGTAGGGCGGGTTGACGATTATGAGGCCTGAGCCGTTCAAGCCGGTTGTGTCGCGGTCGCTCTTTACGGTCAGTTCGCACGCAAGCATTTTGGGAATGCCTGTCTCTTTCAGCGCCGCATAAAAATCGGCAATGGGCGCGCCTTTTTTCATGGGAAACCAGAGACAATAGACGCCACCGGCAAAGCGGCGATAGGCCTTTTGCAGATTGCGCACCATGCGGTCGTATTCCCCTTCCTTTTCAAAAGGTGGGTCAACGAGGATGAGGCCGCGCTTTTCCTTGGGAGGCAGATGTGCGCCCATGGCAAGCCATCCGTCCAGCTCTGTTACGCGAACCTGGAAATCGCCATCAAAGACATTGTGAAGCTCGCGGGCATCTTCCGGATGCAGCTCCATGGCAGAGAGCCGGTCCTGTGGACGAAGCAGCATGCGAGTGAGTTTTGGTGAGCCTGGATAAAGCGTTACGCCATTTTCCGGATTCAGTTTGCGAACCGCATCAAGATACGGTGCCAAGAGAGCCGCTGCGTCTGCGGGCAGGTCAGCTTCAAGCAGCCTGCCGATCCCCTCGCGCCATTCGCCGGTCTTTTGCGCTTCATCCAGCGTTAAATCGTAAAGCCCTATGCCTGCATGCGTATCGAGAACGCGAAACGCCTTGTCCTTCTGCTGAAGGTAAACGATCAGACGGGCCAGGACGGCGTGTTTGAGAACGTCTGCGAAATTGCCAGCGTGATAGATGTGCCGGTAATTCATTCCAGATTCCAATCGGTATTATGAACAGTTTTGATGCATCGCAATTTACCTTTGCGAGTCTTGGTGCATCCGCTTATACCTTTTGCATGAACATAGCGACACCCCATCTCGGCCAGGCCCGCAAGGCGCATTCGGCCTGTCCCCACGACTGTCCCTCCACCTGTGCGTTGGAGGTGGAAATCGACGCCGAAGGCCGCATGGGCCGCGTGCATGGCGCCAAGGGCAACAATTACACAGATGGCGTCATCTGCGCCAAGGTGGCCCGCTATGCCGAGCGGCTCTATCATCCGGATCGTCTTTTGAAGCCGCTCAAGCGCGGCGGCGCAAAAGGTGCGGCAAGCTGGATGGATATCGGCTGGGATGACGCGCTGGATGAAATTGCCGAGGCTTTCACAAAGGCCGAGGCGGCGCATGGCAGTGAGGCCGTCTGGCCCTATTTCTACGCTGGTACCATGGGTCTTGTTCAGCGCGATTCCATTGACCGCCTGCGCCATGCAAAAGGCTATTCCGGCTTTTTTGGTACGATCTGCGTCAATCCCGCCTGGACCGGCTTTGCCATGGGAACAGGCGCGCTGCGTGGAGTCGATCCCCGCGAGATGGCGAAATCCGATTGCATCGTGATCTGGGGAACCAATGCGGTGGCCACACAGGTCAACGTGATGACCCACGCGATGAAGGCCCGCAAGCAGAACGGTGCGAAGATCGTGGTCATTGATGTCTACGAAACGCCGACAATGAAGCAGGCGGACATGAAACTGCGGCTTCGCCCCGGCACGGACGCGGCGCTGGCTTGCGCTGCCATGCACATTGCCTTCCGGGATGGATATGCCGACCGCGCCTATCTTGAAAAATATACCGACGACCCAGCCGGGCTCGAAGTGCACCTGAAAAGCCGCACCCCGGAATGGGCCGCCGAAATCACCGGCCTCGGCGTTGATGAAATCGAAACCTTCGCAAGGCTCGTCGGGCAAACGCAGAAGACCTACTTCAGGCTGGGTTACGGCTTTACCCGCTCGCGCACCGGCACGCTGTCCATGCATGCAGCTCTTTGCCTGCCAACGGTTCTGGGCGTGTGGCAGCATGAGGGCGGCGGCGCATTTCACTCCAACGCCGATATTTTCGGCATGGATACAGGCCTCATCAAGGGTGCATCCTATCGTGATGACGGCGTTCGCGTGCTCGACCAGTCGCAGGTCGGCCGTGTTCTGACCGGAGACGCCGAAGCCCTGCGGCACGGGCCTCCGGTAACGGCGATGCTGATCCAGAACACCAATCCGGTGAATATTGCGCCGGAGCAGCGGCTGGTGAAGAAGGGCTTCCAGCGGGAAGATCTTTTCGTCGCCGTCCACGAGCAGTTCATGACCGAGACGGCAGAGCTTGCCGATATCGTGCTGCCGGCCACCATGTTTGTGGAGCATGACGATATCTATCGCGGCGGAGGGCAGAGCCACATTCTGCTTGGTCCCAAAATCATTGAGCCGCCGGAGAGCGTGCGCACCAATCTCTTTGTGATTGAAGAGCTGGCCAAGCGCCTCGGTGTCGCCGACAAGGCAGGTTTCGGCATGAGCGAGCGCGAGCTGATCGCGTCTGTGCTGCGTCCGGGCGAACTGGAGCAACTCGACCGCGAACACTGGATCGACCGGCAGGTTCCTTTTGAAGAGGCGCATTACCTGAACGGCTTTGCCCATGCTGACGGCAAGTTCCGCTTTTCACCGGACTGGACCGGATTTCGGGCCGGAACGCGCCCGCCGGAGAGTGTCGGCGTTCTCGGACCTGCCCGCGATTTGCCAGCCTTTCCCGATTTCGTTCCGCTTGTCGAGGCCGCTGATGAGGAGCATCCCTTTCGCCTCGCGACATCGCCTGCGCGCAATTTCCTGAACTCGACCTTTGCGGAAACCAAAACCTCCCGCGAAAAGGAAGGCCGGCCGGAAGTGATGATCAGCGCCCACGATGCGCAAAAGCTGGGCGTTGATACGGGCGATATCGTGCAGATCGGCAATCAGCGCGGCGAGTTGCGGTTGCACGCGCGCGTGACCGACGAGGCGAGAACCGGCGTTTTGATCGCCGAAGGTCTCTGGCCCAACAAGGCGCATCTGGACGGCGAAGGCATCAATGTGCTCACAGGTGCAGATTGTGTCGCCCCCTATGGCGGCGCCGCACTTCACGACAATCGGGTATGGCTGAAAAAGGCATGAGTTTTTTCAAGAAGGCGAAGGTGGAAACCGTCAGCAGTGAACTGGCTTATTCGGGCTGGAACAAACTGTACCGGCTGGAAATCGACTATACCAGTTCCCGCGGCGAGACGTTCCGCCTGCCGCGCGAGGTGATGGATCACGGCTCCGCCGTTGCCATTCTGCTCTATGATGCCGAGCGTGATATCGTGGTTCTGGTGCGCCAGTTTCGCATCGCGACGCAGCATGCCGGTTTGCCCCCGTTCGTCCTGGAGATTCCTGCGGGGCTTCTGGATGGCGACGCACCCGAAGAGGCCATCCGCCGCGAAACGCTGGAAGAGACCGGTTATGCAGTCGGTGATCTCCGGTTCCTTTTCCAGACGATCGCATCACCCGGCGCGCTGACGGAGACCATTCACATCTATGCGGCCCGTGTGAGCCTTGCTGCCAGGGTGCATGACGGCGGCGGGCTGGAGGAGGAGCACGAGGATATCGAAATCGTGGAAATGCGCCTCGATGACGCCTACGCAGCCATCGCCTCTGGCGAAATCATCGACGCCAAAACCATCATGGCCCTGCAATGGGCCATGCTGCACAGGGATAAGCTTTAAAACTGACCTTTCAGGCCAAATGATACGCCGATTGACTGATAATCGCCGCCAGCAGCACCTGCGTAGGTTTGCGACGAACCGGTGGATGTGTTCGTCTGAGTGATATCGCCATAGGCGCGGAATATCTTTTCAAAACCGGCAGAAGCGAAAGCTGAAATCCTGTTGCTGAACCGGTACGCGGCGGATGCTTCGACTTCCAGCACCGGAGCAATGCGATACTTGTCTTCGAAGCGAAGATTACGCAGCCAGTGATTGTCGATATCACCGGCACCGACGGTGAAACCACCTCTTAGCTTGCTGGAAAACGTCCAGTCGCCATAGACGCTCTCCCCATTCAACCCCGCGAAAACCACCGGCAGCCGTTGCTCGAATGTGATTCCCCGTGTTGTGCTGGCAATTGTGCCGGATGTATTTCGAAACCCGCCGGAACTGTAAAGATAGCTGCCGCCCCAGGTCGTCCATTTCACGTTGGTATATTTAAATCCGCCGGTGAGATCGACGCTGCCGGAAGCGTTGCCGGCCAGCTCGCGACCGACCTCAACGCCCGCCTCGAAGAAGCGGTCGAGACGCGTGTCGGGGTGAATAGATTGATGGCTCCAGTCGTCATTGCCCGTTCCTGTGGCGTAGGGGCTGATCCAGTCATAATCTTCCATATGCCCGTTGCCGCCAAAGCCCACGCCACCGTTTGCGCGAAACACCCAGCCACTGTCGAGATCGACCTTCAACTCGGCAGAGAGCACGCGCATGTATTTGCTTGTCCAGATCAACTGGCTCAGCCGCTGTCCGCCGGAATAGACAAGTTCATTGGCTGTTATGTTTTTGAAACCGAAACCGCCGCGCAGGGCAACTGACCCGTCGAGCGAGCGGAAAACGGGCTCGCTTGCGTGGACTGCGGCGCTTTGCAGAAGCCAAACACTAACCGCAGCACCGGCCACCTTCAACAATTGGGCTTTGGCGAAAGTCATTCGATTCCCTCTTTCCAATGGCTTCAACCTCGGGTTTATTTACGGCAAACAGGGTAAATGAAGCGTAAAGAGTCAACCCAGCGATAGCAGGCTTTGGTCGGAATCTGTACCTCCGGGCAGGGTCCCTTGTGCGAACTGCCTCAGCACCTGTCTATAGATGCGGTGTTCCTGGCTCAAAACCCGGCCTGCCAGGTCATCAGCGGTGTCGCTGGCGAGAACCGGCACCACGGCCTGGGCCAGTATCGGGCCTTCGTCCATCCCTTCGGTCACAAGATGCACCGTGCAGCCGGCAATCTTCACGCCCGCGTCGATGGCGCGCTGGTGGGTGTGCAGGCCCGGAAAGAGTGGCAGCAGGGACGGGTGGATGTTCAAGATGCGGCCCTCATAGGCCCGCACGAATTCGCCGCTCAACAGGCGCATATAGCCGGCAAGACAGATGATGTCCGGCGCAATCTCGGCGAGCTTGGCCAGAATGGCAGCCTCATGCTCGCCCTTGCTCGCAAAGTTCTTGCGTTCGAAAGCATGGGTTGCAATGCCAAGCGCTGCGGCTTTGACTAGACCACCTGCGTCTGCCTTGTCTGAAATGACGGCGACGATTTCCGCGGGAAAGTCTGCCGCTTGCGCTGCCTCAGCGAGCGCGACCATATTGGAGCCGCTGCCGGAGATGAAGACAACGACGCGCTTCTTCGCCGCGCTCATAGGCCAAGCGTACCTTTGTAAACGGTGCCCTGCGCGCCATCTTGGCGGGCGACCATGCGACCAAGCGTGAAGACGCTCTCGCCTTCCGCCTCCAGAGATGCCTTCGCTTTCTCGGCATCGGCTTCAGCCACCACGGCGATCATGCCGACGCCGCAGTTGAAGGTGCGCAGCATCTCCTTGGGCTCAACGCCGCCGGTCTTGGCCAGCCATGAGAAAACGGGCGGAACGGCAATCGCGCCGAGATCGATTTCAGCGGCCAGTGTCTTCGGCAGCACGCGCGGGATATTTTCAGGAAAACCACCGCCGGTGATATGCGCGAGAGCCTTGATTGCGCCGGTCTCGCGGATCGCCTTCAAAACCTGCCGTACATAAATGCGTGTCGGGGTGAGAAGCGCTTCGCCCAGTCCCTTGCCCTCGGCAAAGGGGGCGGGGGCATCCCAGCCAAGGCCCGAAATCTCCACGATTTTGCGCACCAGCGAAAACCCGTTGGAATGAACGCCAGATGAGGCAAGGCCAAGGATCACATCGCCTTCGGCAATAGCGACGGACGGCAAAAGCTGACCGCGCTCGGCAGCGCCGACGGCAAAGCCGGCAAGATCATAGTCGCCTGCAGAATACATGCCGGGCATTTCAGCGGTTTCGCCGCCAATCAGCGCACAGCCCGCATCCACGCAGCCAGCTGCGATGCCCTTGACGATGGCAGCACCCTGGTCAGGGTCGAGCTTGCCGGTCGCAAAATAGTCGAGGAAGAACAAGGGCTCTGCACCTTGAACCACGAGATCGTTGACGCACATGGCGACAAGGTCGATCCCGACCGTATCGTGGTAGTTCGCATCGATCGCGATCTTCAGCTTGGTGCCCACGCCGTCATTGGCCGCAACCAGGATCGGGTCCTTGAAGCCTGCAGCCTTGAGATCAAACAGGCCGCCGAAACCGCCGATTTCACCGTCTGCGCCCGAGCGCATGGTGGAGCGCACGGCGGGCTTGATCTTCTCGACCATCAGGTTCCCGGCATCGATATCGACCCCGGCATCGCTATAGGTCAGACCGTTGCGTCCTTCGCCGCTCATGCGCAATTCTCCCGGCTGGAATTTAACTGGCCAGCGTTTGGCATGACGACACCGCATATGCAAGCGTGAATCAAGGCTTTACCCCGGCATTTCAACGGCTGAGGCGGCTTGGAAACGCCTTCGGGCGACGAAGGGGCAAAAGCGTTCGCATTCTTCCGCAAACGCGCGGGCCACTTGGCGCATGGCAAGGCAATCATTACATGATTGACAAAATAAAGAGCATCTCTGGCTATGAACCTACCCAATCTCATTACCGTTGTCCGCTTTCTTCTCGTGCCTGCAGTCGTCTATGCGCTGCTGCATGATGAATTCGGCTGGGCCTTTGCGATGTTCCTGATCGCCGGTATATCCGACGGTATCGATGGCATTATAGCCCGGCGTTTCAATCAGCAAACGGCGCTTGGCGCGTGGCTTGATCCGCTGGCTGACAAGCTTTTGATGGTCTCCGTCTTTGTCAGCCTTGCCGCGCTCGGTATTTTGCCGGACTGGTTTGTCTTTCTCGCTGTCTCGCGCGATGTCCTGATCGTCGGCGCAGTGGCAATATCGTCCCTCATGATGACGCCGATCGCGGTGAAGCCCTTGATCGTTTCCAAGGCCAACACAGTGGCGCAGATCACGCTTGCCTCCCTCTTCCTGGCGAGCGAGTCCATGCCGGGGTTACTGTCGCCCCTGTTGCTGACTGTCGCCGTCTGGCTGACCGCAGTCTTGACCATCGCTTCGGGGGCGTCCTATCTGGGTGTCTGGTTGGCGCATATGTCTGATGCGCAAGACGAGGATGAAAATCGATGACCACGCATATTTCGCCAAGTGCTTTGCGGAAACAGCTGTTGTTCTGGGCTGCTTTCCTCATTTTCGTGGTTATTTTCCTGACGGTGTTCAGCTCCATCCTTCTGCCCTTTGTGGCGGGCATGGCGCTTGCCTATTTTCTTGATCCGGTCGCCGACTGGTTTGAAACCAAGGGTTTTAGCCGCTTGGCTGCGACACTGACCATCCTTGTCATGTTCATTATCGTATTTGTCCTGTCGATGATGATCATCATTCCGCTTCTCATCTCGCAGGCATCTGCGTTTCTCGACGAGTTGCCCGGCTATCTTTCGACCCTGCAAACCATGATCACGGATACCGCAAGCTCGGTTCACCTGCCCAATTGGCTGGCGGATCAGATGGGCTCCATCAAGGAGAATTTTGCCGGTCTTTTGGGGGAGGGCACCAAATTTATCGGTGCCTTCGCGAGCAAGCTCTGGAACTCTGGCAAAGCGCTGGTCGATGTCATTTCCCTGCTCGTGGTCACGCCCGTTGTCGCCTTCTATCTGCTGCTGGACTGGGACCGGATGGTGGCCCGCATGGACCAGCTGATCCCGCGCGACAATGTGGAAAACGTGCGCCAGATTTCCAAGGAACTGAATGCCACCATTGCCGGTTTCGTGCGCGGGCAGGGAACGCTCTGCCTTATCCTCGGCGTCTATTACGGTGCAGCACTATCTCTCGCCGGGCTCAATTTCGGCCTGCTGATCGGACTTTTCTCAGGCCTGATCAGTTTCATACCCTATGTGGGTTCCACGGTCGGCCTGATTCTGTCTGTTGGCGTGGCACTGGTTCAATTCTGGCCGGAATATTGGTGGGTTCTGTTGATTGCCGGCATTTTTGCCTCCGGCCAGTTTATCGAAGGCAATATCCTGCAGCCGAAGCTGGTGGGAGAAAGCGTCGGGCTTCATCCGGTCTGGCTGATGTTTGCTCTCTTTGCCTTCGGCCTTCTTTTCGGTTTTGTCGGCTTGTTGGTGGCCGTGCCGGCTGCCGCATCGGTGGGTGTCCTCGTGCGTCATGCCACCCAGCGCTATCTTGACAGCGACCTCTATCACGGCAATAGCCGCCCGCTGAAAGACACATCGGAAAAAGCAGACCGCCCGCAATGACGGCAGACCGGAAAGACCTGAAATCTGGAAGCGAACAGTTACCGCTGGCTTTTGGCCATGAGGCGCGCGCATCACGTGACGATCTGCTCGTGGGGCGGCCGCTGGAAGCTGCCGTTTCGATGATTGACCGCTGGCCGGATTGGCCTTCGCCGGTGGTGGTCCTTGCCGGCCCTCCGGGCTCGGGAAAATCGCATCTTGCCAATATCTGGCGTGAGGAGACCGGCGCACAGGTGATCGCACCCACTTCAGGTGGTGCCGCCTCTGAAACGGCTGCACATCACCCTGTGCTTTTTGAAGATGCAGACCGTATCGCGTTCGACGACAACGCGCTTTTCCACACAATCAACGCCGTGCGCCAGAACGGCACCACGCTTTTGATGACGGCGCGTTCCTGGCCGTCGCTGTGGCCTGTTGAACTGCCGGACCTGAAATCACGGCTGAAGGCGGCCACGATGGTGGAGATTGGTGAACCGGACGACGCGCTTCTCGCTCAGGTTCTGGTAAAGCTTTTTGCCGACCGCCAGCTTTTTGCCGATGACAGGCTTGTCTCTTATATCGCTACGCGCATGGAACGCTCTATGGCCGCTGCCGCGCAGATCGTGGACCGCCTCGACCGCCTTGCTCTGGCGCGTGCAACGAAGATCAATCGCAATCTGGCCGCAGAAGTGCTTGCAGAAATCGAAGCCGGTTCTTCGTCTTGACTGTCACATATCCATCGTCATTCTGCTATAACGGGTTAAGCCAAACGGGCAACTTTGCCCGATTCTGCGTTTGAGGTGGGTTGAATGGAATTTTCTGCGGATCAGGTCGAGCATAAACACGCAAATGATGATACTGCTGTTGAACCGGATTGGTTTGACCGTCCGGAGCGTTTCATCAACCGCGAGTTTTCCTGGCTTCAGTTCAATCGCCGCGTTCTCGAAGAAACATTAAATACCGCCCACCCGCTTCTGGAGCGCGTGCGCTTTCTGTCGATTTCGGCCACCAACCTCGATGAGTTTTTCATGGTGCGCGTTGCCGGCCTTGAGGGGCAGGTCCGCCAGAGCATCGTGATGAAAAGTCCGGACGGAAAAACACCGGTCGAGCAGCTGGATGAAATCCTGCACGAAATCGACAACCTGCAGATGGAGCAGCAGGCAGCACTTGCCGTTTTGCAGCAGAATCTGGCCGCTGAAGATGTCTTGATCGTTCGCCCCGGCGCGCTGAGCAACGAAGACCAGATCTGGCTGGAAAATGAGTTCCAGCAGCGTATTTTCCCGGTCCTCACGCCGATGTCCATTGATCCGGCTCACCCGTTCCCCTTCATCCCGAATCTCGGGTTTTCCATTGCACTGCAGCTGGTGAACAAGAGCGGCCGCGAGGCCATGATGGCGCTCCTGCGCCTGCCTGTCGCGCTTGACCGTTTCATCCGTTTGCCGGATCTTGGCAATGCCATCCGTTACATTACGCTGGAAGATGTGGTGAATATGTTCATCGACAAACTCTTCCCCGGTTATGAGGTGGAGGGGTCAGGCACATTCCGCATCATCCGCGACAGCGATATCGAGGTCGAGGAAGAAGCCGAGGATCTCGTGCGCTTTTTCGAAACGGCGCTGAAACGTCGTCGCCGCGGTTCGGTGATCCGTATCGAGACCGATTCGGAGATGCCTGAATCGCTGCGCAAATTCGTGGTTCACGAGCTTGGCGTGCAGGATAACCGCGTCGCGGTTCTCCCAGGACTGCTGGCCTTGAACACGCTGTCTGAAATTGCCAAGACGCCGCGCGAAGATCTGCTCTTCCTGCCTTACACACCGCGCTTTCCCGAGCGGGTGAGGGAGCATGGCGGTGATTGCCTGGCAGCCATCCGCGAGAAGGACATGGTTGTTCACCATCCATATGAATCCTTCGACGTCGTCGTGCAGTTCCTGCTGCAGGCCGCACGTGATCCCGATGTCCTCGCCATCAAACAAACACTTTACCGCACATCCAACGACAGCCCCATCGTTCGGGCGCTGATCGACGCGGCAGAAGCGGGCAAATCGGTAACCGCACTGGTGGAGTTGAAGGCCCGCTTTGACGAAGAGGCGAATATCCGCTGGGCGCGCGATCTGGAGCGCGCCGGCGTGCAGGTGGTTTTCGGCTTCATCGAACTTAAGACCCATGCCAAGATGTCCATGGTCGTGCGCCGGGAAGACGGCATGTTGCGCACCTATTGCCACCTCGGCACCGGCAATTATCACCCGGTGACGGCCAAGATTTACACCGATTTGTCCTATTTTACCTGCAATCCGGTCATTGGCCGGGATATGGCCAATATCTTCAATTTCATCACCGGCTATGCCGAGCCGGAAAAGGGCATGAAGATTGCCATGTCGCCGACGACGCTGCGTCCGCGCATTCTGCAGCTCATTGAAGCCGAAATCGCCAACGCCAAGGCCGGTCGCAAGGCCGCGATCTGGATGAAAATGAACTCGCTCGTCGATCCCGAAATTATCGACGGGCTCTATCGCGCCAGCCAGGCCGGTGTGCCTGTGGACCTTGTCATTCGCGGCATCTGCTGCCTGCGCCCGCAGGTGGAAGGTCTGTCGGAAAACATTCGCGTCAAATCCATCGTCGGACGTTTCCTGGAGCACAGCCGCATCTTCTGTTTTGGCAATGGCAACAGCCTGCCGAATGCCGATGCGCTCGTCTATATCGGTTCTGCCGACCTGATGCCCCGCAATCTCGACCGCCGGGTGGAAACGCTGGTGCCGCTCATCAACAAGACGGTGCATGAGCAGGTTCTGACCCAGATCATGCTTGGCAACCTGATTGACAATCAGCAATCCTACGAAATTCTCCCCGATGGCACGTCGCGCCGCCAGGAAGTTGAGAAAGACGAAGAGCCCTTCAACGCACAGCAATATTTCATGACCAACCCGAGCCTGTCGGGTCGGGGTGAAGCTCTGAAGTCTGGCGCACCAAAGCTGATTGCTGACCTGCTCTCGCGAGAGGGCAAAGAGGATCTTCGCTGATCTTCACGGTTGAAAAAGCAACTTAACCCACCAAATCTGTTGAATATTGTGGCTTGTGAGGGCAATGCCCCGCGATGACTTGCATTCGCCGCCATCATCTGAATAGTCAGACGCTAGGCAGAGAAAAACAGGGAAAGTTGTTTCACCCTTATGATTGATCCAGAAGCACAGGGGCGCCTTCCAGGCATTGCCCCGGTTTCCATTGTCGATATCGGCTCAAACTCGATTCGTCTTGTCGTGTATGAAGGTTCCAGCCGCACACCCGCCGTTCTCTTCAACGAAAAGGTCCTGTGTGGGCTGGGCAAGGGACTTGCGGCCTCGGGCCGCCTGAACCCGGAGGGCGTGGAACTGGCGCTGAAATCACTGCGCCGTTTTCGTGCGTTGTCCGAGCAGGCCCGCGCCCGCAATATGTGGGTGCTGGCAACCGCCGCCGCGCGCGAGGCCGCCAATGGCTCGAAGTTCATTGAAGAAGCCGAAGACATTCTCGGTTGCCACGTTCGCATCCTGACCGGCGAGGAAGAGGCCATTTATTCCGCCCTCGGCATTATCTCCGGCTTTTACGAGCCGGACGGCATCGTCGGCGATCTGGGCGGTGGTTCGCTGGAGCTGATTGATGTAAAGGGCAGGCGCTACGGCAAAGGCATCACCCTGCCGCTGGGTGGTCTGCGCCTCGCGGACATGTCCGGGAACGACCTTGACAAGGCCCGTGACATTGCCCGCAAACTGGTCAAGGAGCAGGACTGGTTGAAGGACGGAAAGGACCGCACCTTTTACGCTGTCGGCGGCACCTGGCGCGCGCTCGCAAAGCTGCATATGGAGCTTGTCAGCTATCCGCTTCACCTGATGCAGGGTTACGAGCTTTCCTATGACGAGATCATGAAGCTCCTTGATCAGCTCGGGAAGGGCAGTGGGGTGCCGGAGAAAGCTTGGCAGACCATTTCGAAGAACCGCCGCGCACTGTTGCCCTTTGGCGCGATTGCGATGGCCGAAACCTTGAAGGCGATGAAACCGGCGAAGGTTGCCTTTTCCGTTCAGGGCGTGCGCGAAGGCTATCTTTATTCCATGCTTGCGCGCGAAGAGCAGTGCAAGGACCCGTTGCTCAATGCTGCAGAAGAGTTTGCCATATTGCGCGCCCGCTCGCCCGAACATGCCCGTGAACTGGCCGCCTGGACAGGCCGCGTCATGCCTCTCTTCGGTGTCGAGGAGACAGAAGAAGAGTCCCGCTACCGGCAGGCTGCCTGTTTTCTGGCGGATGTGAGTTGGCGCTCGCATCCTGATTACCGCGGGCTACATTCGCTCAATATCATTGCTCAGAGCGCGCTTTCAGGCGTATCGCATCCGGGACGCGTGTTCATCGCGCTTGCAAATTATTACCGTTTCGAAGGCGTGAAGGACGATGGTTCCACCAAGGATTTGGCTGGCATTGCCACGCCGCGCCTGTTGGAACTTGCTCGTCTGCTCGGCGGCCTGATGCGTGTTGCCTATCAGTTTTCTGCCGCCATGCCTGGCGTGGTGGAAAAACTGGAATTCACGGCACCCTTGGAAGGCGAGGGGAAAAACGATCTCGATCTGGTCGTTCCCCCCGAATTGCGTAATTTTGCCGGAGCCCGCGTGGAAAACCGGCTTCAGCAATTGGCAAAGCTGACGGGCAAGAAACTCGGCTTCCGCTTTGAATAGGCGCGGCCCAAAACGGAATCCGTTTCAACCGGTTAGCAGCGCAACCTGAATCGAACTTCGAAGGTGTTCATGCAAACTGCAAGCAAAAATCCGCGCGTGTGGCCGGAGCTGAAAGCCGATTGCAGCCGCTGCACCGGGCTTTGCTGCGTCGCTTATCCGTTTATCGATGCAGGCAAATTCGGCTATAACAAACCTGCAAACGAACGCTGTCGGCACTTGGGCCCGGACTGTCGATGCTCCATCCACGGTGAGCGCGCCGAGATGGGCTTCAAAGGCTGCATCACATTCGATTGCAATGGTGCCGGCCAGCGCGTTGCCAACGAGATCTTCCAGAGTGTCGACTGGCGTCATGATGCTGTTGCTGCGACAGAGATTCTGGATGCCTTTCGCGCGCTGACGCATGTTCATGCTGCGCTCTCACAACTCAAGCTGCTTGAAAACCTGCCCTTTACCGACGAACAGGCTGACCGTTTCTTCTCGCTCTTTGCCTGGCTGGAGCCGGTTTCCGGCTGGACGGAAAAATCGCTGGAGAGCTTTCCGGCAATCGAGGCCGAACGGGCCGTTCAGGATTTTGCCGCCTCTATGAAAGGCACCGAAGCCGGGCGCGCACTGGCCGAAAGGCTTTCCGGATCGTCTCGCTGAAGCTAGGGTCAGGACCCTAAAGCTCCACAGCCTCAATCTTGCGATCGATAAACCGCAGCGCTACGCCGCCATCCAGAAGCTTCAAGGCGAGATCGCCGAACAGTTCGCGCCGCCAGCCGTGCAGGGCGGGAACGTCTGCCTCTTCGCCTTCCGCTGCGATGCGGTCAAGGTCGTCGCTGCTGGCAATCACCTTGGGCGCAACGCCGTGTTTTTCGCAAACACGCTTTAGAAGCACCTTCAACAGTTCAGCCGCAGAGGCCGCACCTTCCGGCGAGTGGCGCTGTTTTGGCAGCCTCGGAAGCTCTTCCTTTGGAAGGGCCAAGGCAGCATCGATGGCCGCCATCAACCCCTGCGCTTGGGCGGAGCGTTCCCAGCCGCGCGGAATCGTGCGCAATTTGCCCAGCGCTTCAGCGTCCTTTGGCTGCTGCTGCGCGATCTCGAAAATAGCGTCATCCTTGAGAATGCGGCCGCGCGGCTGGTTGCGCTCGCGCGCTTCGCGCTCGCGCCATGCTGCAACCTGCTGCAGAATTGCAAACTCGATCGGCTTGCGCACTCTGAGCTTCATGCGCTGCCATGCATCATCGGGATGCATGTCGTAGGTCTCAGGCGACTCGAGAATTTTCATCTCGTCGGCCAGCCAGTGCGAACGGCCCTCGCGCTCCAGTTCTTCCTTCAAGGCGAGATAAACGTCGCGCAAATGGGTGACATCGGCAATGGCGTAGTCAAGTTGCTTGTCCGAAAGCGGACGTCTGCGCCAGTCTGTGAAGCGCGACGTCTTGTCGATCTGCACACCCTTGATCTTCTGAACCAGCTGATCATAGGAAACGGAATCGCCAAAGCCGCACACCATGGCGGCGACCTGCGTGTCGAAAAGCGGGTGGGGAATGACTTTGCCAAGATTGTAGATGATTTCCAGATCCTGGCGCGCGGCATGGAAAACCTTGATGATATTCGCATCCGCCATAAGCGCAAAGAAGGGGGCAAGGTCGATGCCCTTGGCCAACGGATCAACAATATACTCGCCTTCAGGCCCGGCAACCTGAATGAGGCAGAGCTCCGGCCAGAAGGTCGTCTCACGGATGAATTCCGTATCGACGGTCACGAAATCGGATTTTGCGAGTTGGTCGCAGGCTTTAGCGAGGTCGGCAGTGGTTGTGATCATCAAGACAGTACGGACAGGTACGCTCCGCCAAACGCGAAGCTTGTTTTAAACACAGTTTTACCTGTCTTTCGCCCTTTGATGAGTCAAGTCAAGCCTTCTGCTCCTTTTCGCGCTGCTTGGTCAGGCGAATATTGACTAGACGACACGGAAAAATCCGGTCAATCCGGTCTTTTGATGCTCAATAATATGGCAATGGAAAACCCAGTCGCCGGGATTGTCCGCCTTCAGCGCCAGCTGCACCACTTCGTCCGGCTGCACCACATAGGTATCCGTGTAGATCGGCATCACCTCATGGTCCGTTGATTGCAGAACCTTGAACGAAAGCCCGTGCAGATGCATCGGGTGGGGGTGCGGCGTGCGGTTCGCCATTTCCAGAATATAGGATTTGCCCATCTTCAGCTCAAACAGCGGATCATGCGGATCAGGCGAATCGCCCGACCACGGCACTTTGTTGATCGCCCAGAAATTGTAACCGAGCGAGCCGCAGAAGCTTTCCTTCACAGGAGCGCCTTCCGCCGTTGCTGAAAGCTCGATTTTCAAGAGTTCGGCATTCTTGATATCCGGCACGCCGAGCTGGTTTGGCGGCAAAGCCTTGACTTCCCTGAGGTCGCGGTTGAGCGAGGTGCCGACAGACCGCAGCGCGGCAATCGTGTAAGATGGCGTGGAGCGGTAGTTCACAAGCCGCACCGTCTCGCCTTCAATATCAGGGACGCGCACGATCAGATCGAGCCGCTGACCCGGCCCCACTTCGAGATGATCGAGCGGGAAAGGGGTAGGGACCGGATTGGCATCGATCGCCACGACGGTTGCGTCAGCCCCCTCAAGGCCAAGGCGGTAGATGCGCGTGACATCCGTCACCGCAATGCGCACCCGCACAAGCCCGCCGGCCGGAACGTCATAACTCGGCTCAACTGCCCAGTTGGCCGTGCGTACCGTGCCGTACGTGCCCGAGCGCGCCGCGCTGCGCGGCTTGAACTGATCGATGAACTGACCGTCGCCACCCAAACGCCAATCACGCAGGTTCAGGGTGATTTCGCGGTCGAACTTGGGATCATCCGGATTTTCGACGATGAAAAGACCTGCAAGACCGTGCCCCATCTGGGCGAGCGTATTGCAATGCGGGTGATACCAGAACGTGCCGGCATCGGGCGGCGTGAACGAATAGTCGAACGTGTCGCCCTCATAGACGTAAGGCTGGGTGAGGAAAGGCACGCCATCCATGGCATTGTCGATTCTCAGGCCATGCCAGTGAATGGTCGTCGGCTCATTCAGGCTGTTGAGAAGCTTGGTTGAAAAAGGCATGCCCTTCTGAACGCGGATCACCGGTGGGCGAGGGCCGTCATTCCAGGTCATGATTCCCTTGGTTTCGGATTTGCCGTCGATGATGGCTGTCGTCTCGCGCGCCTCCAACAGCATCGGCATGGCTGCATCGGCCTGCTTCCACAATCCGGCGACGCCTAGCCCGGCCCCATAGGCTGCTGCCACACCACCGGCTTTCAGCATGTTCCGCCGCGTCATCAAAACCATTTTTCAATCCCCATGCAAAAGTCGCCTGCATTATAGAAGCGTAAAACTTGACCTCAACAGTCATATACAAGTTTGCTGTGCACCAAATCGCCGCAGCATTGTTTGCACCCGGTCAAAAAGAGATGCGGCGATTGGCGATTTAGACCGCGAGCCTTGACAAATTGTGAGCGCCATGCGTTTGTCCGGCGCGACTTTGCGGGCTGTCGCGCCGTACCGGCTGCCGGCCCCGCCAACTACGAATTCCAGGATAATAAAATGCATCGTTACCGCAGCCATACCTGTGACGCTCTCCGCAAGGCCGACGTCGGTTCCACCGTACGCATTTCGGGCTGGGTGCATCGCGTCCGCGACCATGGTGGTGTTCTCTTTATCGATCTGCGCGACCACTATGGCATGACGCAGGTTGTTGCCGATCCCGATTCGCCCGCATTCAAGGCGGCTGAAACCGTTCGAGGTGAGTGGGTAATCCGTGTTGACGGCAAGGTTAAGGCACGTTCGCCCGAAACCATCAACGCCAAGATGCCGACCGGCGAGATCGAGCTTTATGCGGAAGAAATCGAAGTCCTGTCGGCTGCGAGGGAACTGCCGCTGCCGGTCTTCGGTGAGCCGGATTATCCCGAAGATATCCGTCTGAAATACCGCTTCCTCGATCTGCGCCGCGAGACGCTGCACGCCAATATCGTCAAGCGCACCAAGATCATCACCGAAATGCGCAACCAGATGGCCAATGCCGGTTTCGGCGAATATACAACGCCAATCCTGACGGCCTCTTCGCCGGAAGGCGCGCGTGACTTTCTGGTGCCAAGCCGTATTCACCCCGGCAAGTTCTTCGCCCTGCCGCAGGCCCCGCAGCAGTACAAGCAGCTGCTGATGGTGGCCGGTTTTGACCGCTATTTCCAGATCGCGCCCTGCTTCCGCGACGAAGACCCGCGTGCCGACCGCCTGCCGGGCGAATTCTACCAGCTCGACGTGGAAATGAGCTTCGTGACGCAGGAAGATGTCTGGGCCACGATGGAGCCGGTCATCAATTCGGTCTTCGAAAAGTTTGCTGACGGCAAGACTGTCACCAAAGAGTGGCCACGTATCCCTTACGATGAGGCGATCCGCAAATACGGCACCGACAAGCCCGACCTCAGAAACCCCATCGTCATGGACGATGTGAGCGAACATTTTGCCGGCTCCGGCTTCAAGATCTTCGCCCGCATGCTGGAAGATGAAAAGAACCGCGTCTGGGCCATCCCTGCCAAGACCGGTGGCAGCCGTGCCTTCTGTGACCGCCTGAATTCCTGGGCGCAGCAGCAGGGCCAGCCGGGTCTGGGCTACATCTTCTGGCGCAAGGAAGGTGAGGTGCTGGAAGGCGCTGGACCGCTTGCCAAGAACATCGGCCCAGAGCGGACACAGGCCATTGCCGAACAGCTCGGTCTCGGCGATGGCGATGCCTGCTTCTTCGTGGCTGGCGATCCGGCAAAATTCTACAAGTTTGCAGGCGAAGCCCGCACCCGTGCCGGTGAGGAACTCAACCTGATCGACGAAAGCAAGTACGAGCTCTGCTGGATTGTCGACTTCCCGTTCTACGAATGGGATGAAGACAACAAGAAGGTCGAGTTCTCGCACAACCCATTCTCCATGCCCCAGGGTGGCCTGGAAGCGCTGCAAAACGAAGACCCGCTCACCATCAAGGCGTTCCAGTATGACGCTGTCTGCAACGGCTACGAAATCGCCTCGGGTTCCATCCGTAACCAGTCGCCGGAAACCATGGTCAAGGCTTTCGAAATCGTCGGGCTGTCCAAGCAGGACGTGGAAGACCGTTTCGGCGGCATGTACCGCGCATTCCAGTATGGCGCGCCTCCGCATGGCGGCTGTGCCTTCGGTATCGACCGCGTGGTCATGCTGCTCGTTGGTGCCAAGAACCTGCGTGAAATCACGCTTTTCCCGATGAACCAGCAGGCGCAGGACCTGATGATGAACGCCCCGGCACCGGCGTCCAATGCACAGTTGATGGAGCTGGAACTGCGGGTGATTCCAAAGAAGAAAGACGCCTGATAGATAGACTTGCACTTTCATCCGCGTAGTCGCAAAGCCCGGTGTGTTGCCGGGCTTTTTTGTTTCTTGCCTTCTGTTTAAACGATTTCAGATGAGAACTCTTCTTGGAGTTACTTGGGATCAGCGTGGATTTGACGCGGGCTGTAAAGGCAATCTTAACCATACATCAGCTTAATCGTGATCTTAGCTGCGGCCTTTTTGATCCGGCCCAATAAGCGGAGAGACGGTAATGAATGGTTTTTTTGGTGCACGAATGAGCATCAGCACGAGGCTCCTGACAATCGGTCTGTCCGCTGTCGTCGGTATATGTTTGATATTGATCACGGCCTTTTTGGCCAATGTAAGTCTGACCGGTATCTTGAAACGAACGGTCGATATTCAGGCCGAGCGGGTCGCCGTTCAGAATATGCAAAAGGCCAATCTGGTGCTTGTTCTCGCCGCCATGGATTCGATCATCGATCGCGGCGAAGGGGCAATTAACCCTGAACGGCTTGGTATCATTGCAGACAGCGCCGCGACCTTGCGCGACAATGCCCAACTGGCAAAAGCACTGTCCGAGCGGCTAGGTGTTGCGGAACTGACTGAAGATCTCGAAAACCAGATCAATGCCGTGGTGCAGGCCATTCAGGTGGATTTGAAGGCTCTGATTGAAGCTGGTGCTGCCGAAGAGGAATTCGCCCGCATCGATGATGCCATCGACGGTGAAGGCGAAAAGATGAGCGCCAACCTTGAAAAACTGCACGATCTGGCGGTCGAAGAATCCGCAAGCGCATTGCAGAACGCCAAAGACGCCTCCAGTCAGTCGTTTCTGATGCAGCTTGGTCTCGGCGTGCTTGTTCTGACTGTTTGCGCCATCCTGATCTACATCCACGGCCAGTCCATCCGTAAGGCTGTGGTTGGCGTTCGAAACGCCATGGAAAAAATCGCTTCGGGCAACCTGCAGACGGCGGTTCCCTTTGTCGATCGCGGCGACGAGTTGGGTGAGATTGCCCGCACGACGGAAATTTTCCGCGATGCCGCGGAAGAGAAGGGCAGGCTCGAAAGTGAGGCCGAGGCCGCGCGCCGGCGCAGTGAGAGTGAAAAGGCGGTTCTCGACCAGGAAAAGGCTGCCTATCAGGATCAACTCGCCGAAGCAGTGCGTATGCTTGGCGACGGTTTGAACAAGCTTGCCAACGGTGATCTTGCCTTCTCGCTTGACGAACCGTTCCATGCGGATTTCGAAACGCTGCGGCAGGATATGAACAAGTCGGTCAAAAAGCTCGCGGAAACGATGAGCATGATTTCGACGAGCATGCAGACCATGACCGGCAGCACCGAAGAGTTGACCTCGGGTACATCTGAGCTTGCCAAACGCACCGAAAGCCAGGCAGCCTCCGTGGAAGAAACCGCAGCGGCACTGGACCAGATTACGGCGACGGTGCGTACCTCGCAGGAACGGACGGAGGAAGCGCGTCGCATTGCCGGTGAGGCGAACAAGAGCACGGAACATTCCTCCGCCATCGTTTCCGATGCCGAACATGCAATGAGTCGCATCGAAAGCTCTTCGGAAAAGATTTCCAGCATCATTGGGGTGATCGAGGACATTGCCTTCCAGACCAACCTTCTGGCGCTCAATGCCGGTGTCGAGGCCGCGCGCGCGGGTGAAGCTGGAAAGGGCTTTGCCGTCGTTGCACAGGAGGTGCGTGAATTGGCGCAACGCTCCGGCACCGCGGCCAAGGAGATCAAGGATCTGATCGAGAATTCATCGCAAGAGGTCAATTCCGGCGTTCAACTGGTTCGCCAGGCCGGTGAGGCCCTTGTCACCATCGGAAGCCTCGTGCGTGATATCAACGCGCATATGGAAAACATTGCAACAGCTGCGAAAGAGCAGACTTCGGGACTTGCCGAGATCAATTCCGCGGTCAACTCCATCGACCAGAAGACGCAGGAAAATGCCGCAATGGTGGAGGAAACCTCTGCCGCGACCGCACTGATGGCAGAAGAAACCGAAAAGCTTCGCCAGATCGTTTATGCATTCAACCTGCCGGGCGCAAGCGCTCAGGCAACGATGCTGCGACAGGCGTCACGGGTAATGGCTGCGCCGACAAGCCCCAAAGCCTCCAGTTCCGCGGGGATGAAACCGGCACCGGTGAAAGTTGCGTCAGGCGGATCGTCTGCAAGCGATCAGTGGGAAGAATTCTGAGCCCCACGATCAGGATGATTGAAAACGGCCGGCGGAGCACTCCGGCCGGCCGTTTTCGTTTGGCATTTGCAAAGCTTACCAAGAATTAATCCCAAATGCCCAGAACTGCGTCCGTCTGCCGCATCGGCGGCCCTAATATGGGCGAATGGCGGGCATCACATGATCACTGTCAGATCAATGAAAGACGGTTGCCGTCGCTTGGAGGTTCCAGGCACGGCAGGCCGCCGGTCAAAATGGAAAAGGAGATTGATATGCCTAAGCTTCGCAATTTTCTGATGATCGGTGCAGCAGTGACAGCTGTCGCTGCAGTGGTTACCGGCCCGGCGCTGGCACGCGCCATTGAATATCACGAAATGAACGTACAGGCCCCGGATGGCGAGATCGCCCATGTGCGCTATGCCGGCAATACGCCGCCCAAAGTAAGCTTCGACGCCGGGCCCGTTGCAGACGATGCGGCAAGCCCCTTCGATGTGGTGCCTTTTGCGGAGGTCGAACGGATTTCGCAGGCCCTTGACCGGCAGGCCGCAGCGCTGTTGACGGCGGCAGTCGTACCTCCGATCTTCACCATCCAGTCGCCCGGCGCTGTTGAAGCCCAACTTGCAAAGATGCCCAAGGGCGCGGAAGGTTATTCCTTCGTATCCGTGACCTCGGGCGGAAAGACATGCACGGAGAGGATGAGCTATGGTTACGACGGCCATGGCAAGCCGGTGGTGCAAAAGGCCTCTGCGGGTGATTGCGGTGCGCAGGGGCAAACCGCAACGACGGACGGCGCGGCCAAGTCGCCGCTCAAGGTCAGCGCGAAGCCATCGCTGACCCAGACGCTTAAACAGGACTGGAAGAAGATCGAAACCTCGATCTGAAGCGGCGAGCCGCTTCTCAGGCCATAATGCCGGTTGCGTATTGTCAATGACACCCGGCCATGAAGATTGAAGCTCACAGCGCCCGATGACGGCAAAATCGGGCGCTGAGGGGCTTTTTTTGTTGCGTTGCAATATAAAATCTTACTATAGAAGCCGCATCCACAAGGACCCGGGTGAGATTCCCGGGTGGCTCTTCTGGCCGCCGATCCGCCAGATAACCGACAGATATCAACGAATTTTGCACACCGCGTCCAACGGTTGATGTCGCAATTTGCTGTTTTTTTGCCGATGAATTCTTTGACCAAATACAAGAACGAATGGTTCTCCAATATCCGCGCCGATGTGCTTTCAGGCATTGTTGTTGCGCTCGCCCTCATTCCTGAAGCGATCGGGTTTTCCGTCATCGCCGGTGTTGATCCCAAAATCGGGCTTTTCGCCTCTTTCGCCATTGCCTGCACCTCTGCCTTTTTCGGTGGACGTCCCGGCATGATTTCCGCCGCAACCGCAGCCACCGCCGTTCTCATGGGATCGCTCGTGAAGGAACACGGGCTTGAATATCTCATTGCCGCCACGATCCTCATGGGGCTTATCCAGCTGGTGGCCGGTGCTATCGGTCTTGGCCGCCTGATGAAGTTTGTTTCGCGCTCGGTGATTACCGGCTTTGTGAACGCGCTGGCGATCCTGATTTTCATGGCCCAGCTGCCCGAATTGATTGGCGATGGCATTCCGATGATCACCTATCCGATGATCGCGCTCGGCCTTGCCATCATCTTCATCCTGCCGCGCTTCACCACGATCATCCCGTCGCCGCTGGTGGCCATTGCCGTCATTACCGCAATTGCCTATTTCGGCGGCGGCTTCGATCTTCGCACGGTCGGCGATCTCGGCGAACTGCCATCGACACTGCCGGTGTTTGCGTTCCCGGATGTGCCGTGGACTTTCGAGACGCTGGAAATCATCTTCCCCTATTCCGTGGCGCTCGCAGCCGTGGGGCTTCTGGAATCCCTGCTCACCGCGCAAATCGTTGACGATATGACGGACACCCCGAGCGACAAGAACCGTGAATGCTACGGCCAGGGCTCGAGCAACATCGTTTCGGCGCTGATTGGCGGCATGGGCGGTTGCGCCATGATCGGCCAGTCGGTGATCAATGTGCGCTCTGGGGGCAGGGGACGCCTTTCCACATTTGTGGCCGGCGCGTTTCTGCTCTTCCTCATTCTGGTGCTCGACGATCTGGTGCGCATCATTCCGATGGCCGCGCTCGTGGCGATAATGATCATGGTGTCGATCGGCACGTTCTCATGGCGTTCAATCACAGACCTGCGCAAGAACCCGTGGCAGTCCTCGGTCGTCATGCTGGCGACAGTGGTCACTGTGGTCGCAACGCACGACCTCGCCAAGGGCGTTCTCGTGGGGGTTCTGCTCTCCGGCGTGTTCTTCGCCTCCAAGGTCTCCCGCCTCTTTCATGTTCAGTCCGAACTGGATGAGACGAAGCGCCAGCGCACCTACACGATTGTCGGTGAAGTGTTCTTCGCATCCAGCGAATATTTCATCTCCGCCTTTGATTTCCAGGAGCAGGTGGAAAAGGTCGTCATCGACGTTTCCCATTCCCATTTCTGGGATATTTCCGGCGTGGGCGCGCTTGATAAGGTGGTCTTGAAGTTCCGCAGGCGTGGAACAGATGTCGAACTGATCGGTGTCAGTGAGGCGAGCGCCCATATGCTCGACCGCTTTGCCGAACACGACAAGGAAGGTGCAGCCATTCCCGCGCATTAGACCATTGCAACGAAGAAGGCGGGCGTAATGCTCGCCTTTTTTTGTTGGCTCGGACAAGCTATCATTGAAAGCCAGCGGGAGGATCGAAGATGAGTGACTGGAAGCCTGAGGGCTATAATTCCGTAAGTGCCTATCTGATGTGCGACGATCCGGATGCGGTCATTGCACTCTTGCACGCTGTGTTCGCTGCGCCGGTGCTGCGGCGTTATGAACGGCCGGATGGCTCACTCATGCATGCGGAAATACGCATTGATGATACCGTCGTCATGATCGCCCAAGGCGGTCCTGAATGGAGCTACAAGGCGCATCTGCACGTCTATGTCAGCGACGTTGATGCCGTTTATCGCAAGGCGCTGGACCATGGCGCGGTGGCTGTTCAGGCACCGGAACGAAAAAGCCCCGACGACGACCGTCGCGGGGGCTTTCGCGATATGTGTGGCAACACCTGGTGGATCGCCACGCAATAGACGTTTCACTCACCGGCCTGTTCGTTTGCTATGACGGTCACGCCGAGGACGTTGGGGAGCGTTCGCGGTGCGGCCAAGGCAGCCCCCATGATCATCGGCCCGGAGACGGGCTGCGCCGGTACCGCCTTGATCTCGAGGCTTTGCGGATCGTCGAGAAACGTGTTCAGCGCCGTACTGATCTGTGCCTGCAGCTCCGGCATGTTCAAGCGAGCGAGCATTCCCGGCGCGACTCCACTCACAATTTGCGCCATCTGCTCGCCACTGACACCCTGCTGCTTGCCGAAATAATCCAGCAGCCGACCGGTAATTGAGGCATCTTCGAAGCGGATGGATGCATTGTTGAAAGACAATTGCTGCACCAGTCCCAACATCGTCACACCAAAGGCATCGCTGGCGGCTTTCTTATCCGGGTTGGCGGCCATGGCGGCCTGCGCTTCCTGGATGGCCTTGGCGAATTGCAGCGTATAGCCGGAAAAGCTCAGCTTGACGTTCAGTTTGCCGATGTCGTTCATGTCGAATGCATATTCACTGATATCGATTTTACCGGTCGCGGTTTCCCAGGCGCCCTTGAGCGTCACATCGCCTGAGACCTGTTGCAGACCGAGCTCATCGACCACCGCCTGGCTTTTCACCGAGGGCATGTCGG
Source organism: Rhizobium sp. L1K21 (assembly GCF_024055895.1). Classification (GTDB taxonomy): domain Bacteria; phylum Pseudomonadota; class Alphaproteobacteria; order Rhizobiales; family Rhizobiaceae; genus Ensifer_A. The sequence goes on along the minus strand of NZ_JAMXLE010000001.1, from coordinate 1,996,664 downwards.
TGAGGTCAAGTTCAACCCCATCGATGTGCCCATCCATGCTCATGCTCGCCTTGTCCTCGGCAGTGTCCAGGTTGATGGCAATGGAGGAGACGGAAGCAAGGTGTTTTCCAGCCTTTTCCACTCTGACCGGGCCCGTCTTGAAGCTATCGTAGAACAGCAATGTATCGAGTGATTCCATGCCCGCATTTGCTGGTACCTGCAGCCCGTCGATTTCGATACCCTTTGCCGTGACGTGAATATCGTTTTCATTCAAATCGACATCGCCGAAACGAACGGTCTTTACGGAATAGCCGCCATTGTCCTCTTCGACGCCCTCGAAGACGACTTGGCCAAGCGGCAGTTTGCTGTTGGCCTCGCCGCCCTGGTTCAGAACGACACCGTTCGCCGTCACCGTATCGCCATCGACAACGGTCTCTTCGGCGGTAAAGGTGCCGCCCTGCGCTGCAAAGGTTGCCCCGATTTTGGCCATCAGGTCATCGCCATCAAGCGCGAAGGCCGGGCTCGCAAGAATAACGACCAGCGCCGTGGCGCTCGGCAGGCGGAGTGTTTTCGTAAATCGCATAAATATCCCTCTTGGTTTGGGCAACATTACAGGAGCATCGGCTGTGATGTAAGCCATAGCGTCTTATCCAAGGCCGGTGTCTACCCGGCATCGATTCTCCTGGCTGTTTCCCCGGAAACACGGTGCAACCTAACTGGGATAGGAGTTGGAGTTTTCTGTGACATGGAACAAGGTGGCAAAAAGACCTGAACCTGTATGCTGAACCCCTTAATCCACAGGGCATTGCGCCGCACTGATTGTGCAGAATCGGCTTTTTTTGTAACCAGAGCGCATGGGACAGAGCCTTTTGCCGCCGGATGGCGGAGACGACAAGATTGAACCGGTGGACCTCAAGGCGGCGCTTGAAGAGCGCTACCTTGCCTATGCGCTGTCCACCATCATGCACAGAGCGCTGCCGGATGTGCGCGACGGGCTGAAGCCTGTTCATCGCCGCATCGTCCATGCCATGCGCGTGCTGCATCTCGATCCCGGTCAGGCCTACAAAAAATGCGCCCGTATCGTGGGCGACGTCATGGGTAAATTCCACCCCCATGGCGATGCCTCGATCTATGATGCACTGGTGCGCCTCAGCCAGGAATTTGCGATCCGCTATCCGCTGGTTGACGGGCAGGGCAACTTCGGCAATATCGACGGTGATAGCGCTGCTGCCATGCGTTACACCGAAGCGCGCATGACCGATGTTGCAGCCCTCCTTCTGGAAGGTATCAATCAGGATGCGGTTGATTTCCGTCCCACCTATAACGAGGAAGATCAGGAACCGGTCGTGCTACCGGGTGCCTTTCCGAACCTTCTGGCCAACGGCTCCTCGGGCATTGCCGTGGGCATGGCAACCTCCATCCCGCCGCACAATGCGCACGAGCTTTGCGATGCCGCACTGCATCTGATCAAACATCCCAACGCGAGTGTGGAAAAGCTGGTCGACTTCGTTCAGGGTCCGGATTTTCCAACCGGCGGCATCATTGTTGAAAGCCGCGCATCGATTATCGAGTCCTACCGGACGGGCAGGGGCGGTTTCCGCGTTCGCGCCAAATGGGAGACCGAAGATTTGGGTCGTGGCGGCTACCAGATCGTCATCACGGAAATTCCCTATCTGGTGCAGAAGTCCCGCCTGGTGGAAAAGATTGCCGAGCTTCTGATTGCCCGCAAACTTCCGCTTCTGGAAGATGTACGCGACGAATCTGCTGAAGACATCCGCCTCGTGCTGGTGCCGAAGAACCGCACAGTCGATCCGACGCTGTTGATGGAATCGCTTTTCAAGCTCTCCGAGCTGGAAAGCCGCATCTCGCTCAACATGAACGTCTTGAGCATGGGCAAGGTGCCGAAGGTGATGGCGCTGAACGAGGTGCTGCGCGAATGGCTCGACCACCGCCGCGACGTGCTGATCCGCCGATCGAAACATCGCCTCGCAGCCATTGAGCGCCGACTTGAAATTCTCGGTGGCTTGCTGATTGCCTACCTCAATATCGACGAGGTGATCCGCATCATTCGCCATGAGGATGAGCCCAAGCAGGTTTTGATTGCGCGCTTCACGCTCACCGACCTGCAGGCCGAATCCATCCTCAACATGCGCTTGCGCAATTTGGCGAAGCTCGAAGAATTCGAGATCAAAACGGAATTCGACAAGCTGTCGGAAGAAAAGGCTTCCATCGAAGCGCTTTTGGCATCCGAGGATAAACAGTGGAACACGGTTGCCTGGGAAATCGGCGAGGTGAAGAAGAAGTTCGCCAAGGCCACCGAGATCGGCCGCCGCCGCACGCAGTTTGCCGAAGCTGTCGAAGTTGACCTGGAAGCCATCCAGACCGCGATGATCGAGAAAGAACCGGTCACCGTAGTGATTTCCGAGAAGGGCTGGATTCGCGCGCTCAAGGGCCATATGAGCGACACGTCGAACCTGCAGTTCAAGGAAGGCGATGCGCTGAAGGTTGCGTTCCCGGCGCAGACGACCGACAAGATCCTCATGGTCACGACGGGCGGCAAGGCCTATACGCTGGGTGCCGACAAGCTGCCCGGTGGCCGCGGCCATGGCGAGCCGTTGCGCATCATGGTGGATATGGAAAATGATCAGGATGTGCTGACCGCCTTTGTGCATGATCCAGCACGCAAGCTGATCCTTGCCTCCTATGTCGGCAATGGTTTCATGGTTGCCGAAAGCGACATGATCGCCAACACCCGCAAGGGCAAGCAGGTGATGAATGTCTCACATCCCGATGAAGCCAAGTTTGTCATCCCCGTAGAGGGCGATCATGTGGCTGTCATCGGAGAGAACCGCAAGATGCTGGTCTTCCCCATTGAGCAGCTGCCGGAAATGACACGCGGCAAGGGCGTTCGCCTGCAGCGCTACAAGGACGGCGGTATTTCCGATATCAAGACCTTCAAGATGGATGAGGGCCTTTCCTGGGGCGACAGCGCCGGCCGCAGCTTTACCCGCTCGCGTGAAGAGCTGATCGAGTGGATCGGCGACCGGGCTCAGACCGGGCGCGCCGTACCCAAGGGCTTTCCGCGTTCAGGCAAGTTTTCCGGCTGAGAAAAAATGATCGTCTGACAAAACGGCGGCCTGTGCGGGCCGCCTTTTTCACGTCGTTTCGCCCTCGTAGCGCGTCCAGCCTTCGTTCAGCAGATGCTCCTGGGGCAGATAGCGGGTCTTGTATTCCATCTTGCGCGACCCTTTCACCCAGTAGCCAAGATAGACATGGGGCAGGCCCTGTTCCTGGGCGCGGCGAATATGATCAAGGATCATATAGGCGCCGAATGAGCGTTTCTCCATGTCTGGCTCAAAGAACGAATAGACCATGGAAGACCCGTCGCTCATCATGTCGGTGAGCGCGACACCAACCAGTTGGCCCTCATGCCGCTCTGCCACGCCGTCGCCTTCCTGGCGGATGCGGTATTCGATGAGCCGCGTGTTCACATGCGTGTCCTCGACCATCATGGAAAAGTCGAGCGCGTTCATCTCCGCCATTCCGCCCTGTTGGTGGCGTGAATCGATATAGCGGCGAAACAGCGCAAATTGCTCGTTTGTCGGCTCGGCCTCAAGTATGCGCACGCTTATGTCGTCGTTTGCAGCCAAGACACGCCGCATGGACCGTGTCGGCTTGAACTCGCCAGCCAGAATACGAACCGAAACGCAGGCCTTGCAGCTCTCGCAGGCCGGACGATAGGCAATATTCTGCGAGCGTCGAAATCCGCCCTGTGTCAACAGGTCGTTGATTTCGGGTGCCTTTGGTCCGACCAGATGGGTGAAGACCTTTCGCTCCATCAGCGCGTCGAGATATGGGCACTTGGCCGGCGCGGTGAGATAGAATTGGGGCGAGAGGTTGGGCTGTGTGTTCATTCCTGCTTTCTAACCGGCGATGCTTGCGCGAAAATCATGCTTAAAAACCATAATACCATGGCGCAAGAATGGAAAAGGTCAACCACAAGATAATCACAAGTGGGAGTCCGGCTTTCAGAAAATCGGAAAAGCGGTAATGTCCCGGCCCCATCACCAGAAGGTTGGTCTGATAGCCGATGGGCGTGGCAAAGGAGCAGTTGGCTGCAAATATGACGGCCGCCGCAAAGGCTTCCGGCGGCGCGCCTGCGGTTTTGGCAATCTCCAGCGCGATCGGCATGAAGAGCGCCGCCACCGCATTGTTTGACAAAATATTCGTCATGATCGCCATGCACAGGAAGAGGAGCGACATCAGGAGCCACAACGGCCCGCCGGCAAGCGCGTCAACTGCGCTGTGGGCAATCAGTGCCGCGCCGCCGGTAATTTCCATCGCCATGGCGAGAGCAAATGACGAGCCGATCAGAAGATAGATCTGGCGATCAAACGCGCGGGTTGCCTGCTGAATGGTCAGGCAGCCGGTCGCAATCATTAGGCCCGCTCCGGCAATGGCGTTGACCACGATCGGCGTGATTTCAAAGGCCGAAAGCAACACAACACCGGCAAAAATGGCGGCAGCAAGATTGGCCTTGTCCTTTTGCGGAATAGGTTCAGCGGAATGTTCCAGGAGCAGAATGTCGTGATTGCCGCGCATGGACGCAATGTCTTCCATCGTGCCGCCGATCAGCAGGGTGTCACCCGCCTCAAGTCGGATTTCGGCCAGTGCGGTCCGAGCCATGCGGCTTTTGCGCTGCACGCCGAAAACGGCAACGTTGAACTGCGGCTGCAGGCCCGAAAGCTGAATGGTGCGCCCGGCAAAGCGTGAACCGGGCGCAATGACGGCTTCGACCAGGTGATAATGGGCGTTGGGCGCGATGCTGTCGCCATCCTCGTCGTTTTCGCTATGGGCATGGGCTTCACCCTTGGCGACCGCCGCCAGAAATGCCTTGCGGGTACCGGTGACAATCAGTTTGTCGCCGGTCTGCAATTCAATGTCGTCATAGGGCGGCAGGATGGGAATGTCGCGGCGCAGGATGAGACGCGGTGTCAGATCCTTGATATCGGGAAAGAGGCCCGCGCGGGCGCGCTTTCCGATAAAAGAGTGGCCGGGGGTAAGGATCACTTCGCCGACAAATTGCGAGCCTGCATTTGTGGCACTATCGGTAAAACCAGGCTCTTCCGGGCGGTTCAACAGGCGGGGCATGAAAAACAGAACGTAAATGCCGCCGACAACAGCCAGGACAACCCCCATGCCGGTGAAATCGAACATGCCGATTTTCAAGCCGCTTTGAGCAGCAATGCCGGCGGCAATCATGTTGGTCGAAGAACCGATGAGTGTTGTCATACCGCCGAGAATGGTGATGAAGGAAAGCGGCATGAAGATGCGGTAAGCGGGCATATTCGACTGCGCCGATATGACCGCAAGAATAGGTATGAAAATCACCACCACCGGCGTGTTGTTCAAGAAAGCGCTGGTGACCGCTGTGACGATCAAGATAATGAGAATGGGGCTTAACAAGCGGCCCCGGCCCATTTTCGAGATCAGGCGTACAGGGCCGTCCAGCGCATCGGTGGCAAACAGGCCCTGACCGACAATCACCAGCGCGATCACGGTTGCTAACGCCGAATTGCCAAATCCTGTGAGCAGCTTGCCGGCATCGAATTTTGTCCCGTCGGGAAGCGTGTAGGGCAATGCACCAAAGAGAAAAAGGACTGCAACGAGAGAGGCGATGGACACCGCCTCCACCTTGTAACGGTCTGTCGCGAATGCGAAAATCGTCACGGCAATGATTAAATATGTGGCGTAAAGATGAATGTCTGCCATGGGGTCCATTGGGACGTAAGCGTTGCTAAAGATTTTTGAAAGATGCTTTTGCTGCTGAAGATCTAATATCTTATTCAGCCTATGAGTAGCGGAAACCGCTTGTTTAGAAAAGCGCTGCTTTGCTCAAGTAGAAGACTTGGTTAAACGCCGTTTCTCCTCTCCTGCGATTTGAGCGTAAAGGTTTTCCAGTATTGATGTTGAGCTGTCCGCCGTCTCACAGCGGAAAGGGGATCACGGCAACGGCTGTTTTCACGAATCTGCGGCGGGTGCCGCCAATGGTAAGCATTAACGAACAGTTACCTATGTTCACAAAAACTCATGAATGCACTGTCGTTTACATACAACTTATTCGCGCTATAATCGGCGGTGCTAAAGCGACCGACCCACATGCCGATGCGTCCCCGGGAACATTATTGGTGTGAGGGCGGGTGGCCCAGAATTCAGGTTTCACCCAATCACCCAACCTGAATTCTGGGCTGCAAATATCAAAGGCTTAGATTGAATAGACCTTTTGGCCCGCCCGCCATGTTTCCACGATACGCCCGCTGAACCGTGCATCTTCAAATGGCGTGTTTTTGGAGCGGGACGCCAGCTTTTCCAGCGACACCACCCAAGGCATATCGATATCGGCAATGGCGATGTCGGCAGCCGCGCCCGGCTGCAGCGTCCCCGCAGGCAAGCCGAAAATGCTGGCAGGGCGCGTGGACATGGCGTCGATCAAGCGCTCAAGCGGCACCTGGCCGGAATGATAGAGGCGCAAAGCAGCCGAAAATAGCGTTTCCAGCCCGATCGCTCCGTCTTCCGCGTCGGAGAAGGGCAGCCGCTTTGTGTCCACATTCTGCGGGTCGTGGGAGGAAACGATAATGTCGATCTCGCCATCGGCCAAAGCCTGAACCATGGCAAGCCGATCATCTTCGGTTCTCAACGGCGGCGAAAGCTTTAAGAAGGTGCGGTATTCACCGATATCATTCTCGTTCAGCGACAGGTGGTTGATGGAAATCGCCGATGTTACCTTTGTCCCGCGCTTGCGGGCTGCAGCAATCGTCTCCACCGATTCCGGCAACGAAATCTTGGCCGCATGGTAATGCGCACCCGTCAGCGCAGCGATCCGCAAGTCGCGCTCCAGTGGAATGATTTCGGCTTCGCGCGGAATGCCGGGCAGACCGAGCCAGCTGGCAAGCAGCCCCTCGTTCATCACGCCTTCGGGCGCCAAATAGGTTTCGCGCGGCTCCAGCGCGACGACTGCGCCCAGCTCGCGGGCATAGGTCATCGCGCGGCGCAGAACCTGACTGTCGGCAATCGGCTCGCGACCATTGGTGACCATCACAATGCCGGCCTGTTTCATCAGGCCGATCTCGGTCATCTCCTTACCCTTCAGCCCCTTGGTGAGCGCACCGGCGGGATAGACATTCACCTGCGCCTTGTCGCGCGCGGTGCGTTTGACGAAATCCACCAGCGCGATATCGTCAATCACCGGATCGGTGTCGGGCATGGTGATAATCGAGGTTACCCCGCCTGCAGCGGCAGCCCTTGCGGCCGAGGAAATCGTCTCGCGATGCTCTGCGCCCGGTTCGCCGATGAAGACGCGTGCATCCACGAGCCCAGGCATGGCAAGCCGCCCTTTGCCATTGATCACTGTTGCGCCTTCAGGGAACGGCCCCTTGGCGGCGTCAGCGCCGCAGGCGCTGATAACACCGTCTTCGATGATGATTGCACCCGCCTCATCCATGGAGCAGGAAGGGTCGATGATGCGCAGATTGGTGAGAACCGTAATTGTCATGAGCGTTCTCCTCCATTTTGCGACAGAAGCAGCGCTTCCATGACCGCCATGCGCACGGCGACCCCCATTTCAACCTGATCGCCGATCACGCTTTGCGGACCGTCTGCGATATCGGATGCGATTTCGACGCCACGGTTCATGGGGCCGGGATGCATGACAAGCGCATCTTCGCGCGCGGCTTTCAGCTTTTCGCTGTCCAGGCCGTAAAACTTGAAATATTCGCGTACCGACGGCACGAAACCGCCCGCCATTCGCTCGCGCTGCAGGCGCAGCATCATCACCACGTCGGCGTCCTTCAATCCTTCCTCCATATTGTGGAAGACCTCGACACCCATTTGCGCAATGCCGGTGGGCAGAAGCGTTGATGGGGCAACCACGCGCACGCGTGCACCCATGGCATTGAGAAGCAGGATATTGGAGCGCGCCACGCGCGAATGCAGCACATCGCCACAAATGGCGACGATAATGCGCGCCAGTTTACCCTTGGCGCGGCGGATCGTCAGTGCATCCAGCAGCGCCTGGGTTGGGTGTTCATGCTGGCCGTCGCCTGCATTGACCACGGCGCAGGAGACCTTCTGCGACAGAAGTGCGGCGGCACCGGCAGAAGAGTGCCGGATGACCAGCACATCGGGATGCATGGCATTCAACGTCATCGCCGTGTCAATCAGTGTCTCGCCCTTTTTGACCGAGGAATTGGCAACCGACATGTTCATCACGTCCGCGCCCAACCGCTTGCCCGCAAGCTCGAAGGATGCTTGTGTGCGGGTCGAGGCCTCAAAGAAAAGATTGATTTGCGTCAGACCGCGCAAGGTTGCGGTTTTCTTCTCTCTCTGGCGGCTGATGTTGACAGCCTGATCGGCTTTGTCGAGAAGAAAGGCAATATCCTGAGGGTTGAGATCCTTGATGCCCAGCAGATGGCGATGCGGGAAGAAGTCCATAAAAGGTCGCTTTCTATAAGGATTTTTGGCTCTATAATTTGTGAAAGCGCGCACGGCAAGACCGGGCTGGACTTCAAGTGCGTGATGGCGCATTCATCCCCATGCAATTTTGCGATTCCGGAATAAGGATCGAACATGACCGCAAGCAATAAAGACGACGATCTCTTTTCGGAGATGAACCAGCCGCCTTTGTGGCAGGGCGTCAATGCCTATCGATCCGATCCGATGCTGACCGATATTACGCAGAATTTTCCCCGCGCGCTGCGCCAGGAATATGATGTGATCGGACGCTATGTGACGGCACCCGAAAGCCAGGATCTGGCCCGCATGGCCAATCAGGGCGTGCCACAGCTGCGCACCCATGGTCCGCGCGGCGAGCGTCTGGATGTCGTCGATTTTCATCCTGCCTATCACGCGCTCATGCGCCGTTCCATGTCATCTGGCCTTCACTCCTCTGTTTGGGAACCCTCAATTGACGAAAAGGGCAGGGCGCACCAGGCCCGCGCCGTTCGTTTTTACCTGTCCGCCCAGCTGGAAGGGGGCCATCTTTGCCCCATCACCATGACCAATGCCTCCGTTGCCGCCATCATGGCTTCGCCGCAGGTTCAAAAGGTCTGGGCACCGCGCATCCTGTCGCGCAAATATGATTCGACCAACCGTGCGGCAAAGGACAAGACGGCCGTTACACTCGGCATGGGCATGACGGAAAAGCAGGGCGGCACGGATGTACGCGCCAACCGCTCGGTGGCCCGCCGCGAAAGCGAAGGTGTCTATCGCCTCACGGGCCACAAGTTTTTCCTGTCTGCACCGATGAGCGACGCTTTCGTGATGCTCGCCAATACCGAACAGGGCATGGGCTGCTTTCTCGTTCCGCGCCTGACCGATGAGGGCAAGCATAACGGCCTGCGTTTTCAGCGCCTGAAGGACAAGATCGGAAACCGCTCCAACGCCTCGTCTGAAGTCGAATTTACCAACGCGCTTGGCTATCTGCTGGGCGAGCCCGATGCCGGCATTCGCACCATTCTGGATATGGTCACGCTGACTAGGCTTGATTGTGCCGTGTCCTCAGCGGCCATGATGCGGGCCTCACTGGCCGAAGCCGTCTTCCACACACGTCGCCGCATGGTGTTTGGCAAGAACCTCGTCGATCAGCCGATCATGACGCGCGTTCTGGCCGATATGGCGCTGGATGTGGCGGCTGCCACCGCGCTCGTCTTTCGCCTTGCTGCAGCCTTCGACCGCGCCCAGGAAAGCGCCGAAGATGCAGCTTACGCCCGCATCATGACGCCGGTGATCAAATATTGGGTCTGCAAGATCGCGCCGTCCCTGATCTATGAGGCGATGGAATGCCTTGGCGGCTCCGGCTATATCGAAGAACGGCCCATCGCCCGCCACTACCGCGAAGCTCCGGTCAATGCGATCTGGGAAGGGTCGGGCAATGTGATGGCGCTCGATCTGTTGCGTGTATTAAAACGCGGGCCCGACCTGTTCGACATTCTCTTCCAGGGCCTGTCGCGTGATTTGGGGCCCGGCGGCTCCAAGACCATGGACGTGCTGCGTGCCGCGGCATCGCTTTGCAACAAGGATGAAGGGACAGCGCGTCTTCTCGTCGAGCAGCTTGCACTTGCCGCCGCCGCTGCCGAGCTGAACCGCCTGGGTGCCGGCCGCATCGCCGACGCCTTTACCGAAAGCAGGCTGGCAACGGGCTGGCGCAACACCTACGGTATGCTCGACCTGCGTTTCGACGCGCGCTACATCGTCGATCTGCTTTACCCGGAAATGTGAGGCGAAACGCGGCCATCAGGCCGCGGTGGTGCCGTCTTCCGTGTGATCGGGCGGCGTGGCTTGCGGCGTTTCGTGCTCGCGAACCACTTCGATGCGGGCATGTGCCAGCAATCCTGCCAGTGCGCCCAGAATGGCAAGCCAGGGCGCAGCAAGCACCACGACGCCGCCGACGACGGCACCAGCCGTCAATGGCACATCGAGAACCACGTCATCATTTTTGGAACGCACCCGCATGCGGCTCACATTACCTTCGGCAATCAATTGCTGAATGCGCTCGATAAGCTGGTGACCGGCAACTTCGATTTCCTCGGTGATACTCTTCCAGTTGCTTTTGCTTTCATCCGTCATCGTAAGCTCTCCTTGGCCTCAAACCTGAAAGACGATTTGAGTATAGCGGACGGCCTGGGAGGCACCTTGACGCCGATCAACGGGCGGCAACCATCTCTGCAACTGCCACCACCGCCGGTATGGTGAAGAAAGAAGCGGCTGTTTGCAGGGTGGCCGTCGCGGCGTAAAGCGGTGCATCGCCGCCCATCTGCTTGGCCAGAAGGTAGCCATTCATGGCCGTCGGAACACTGGCGCTCAAGGCGGCGATCTTGATTGTTGTCGCATCGAAACCCAGCCACCAGGTCGCGCCGATGACAGCGGCAGGGAAGACGATAAGCTTCAGGACCACGCCCAACAGGGCAGGGAAGGTTGGCCGCGAGAACTCGGAAAGCCGCAGGCCAGCGCCCACCATGATAAGACCGAGGCCCAATGCCGAGCGGGCAATGAGATCAATCGCTTTCTCGATCGGCATATAGATTTCAATGCCGCCGACAGCGAAGACAAGGCCGAAGAACGTGGCAAGCACGATCGGATTGGAGAGAACCTTCTTGATCAGAAGTCCCAGATGGCGTTCGCCGCCGCCGTACCAGACCAGTACGAAGATATTGGCAAGGTTGATGGGAATGACGATCGCGCCCATCAGGACAGCAACGATGGCAACCCCGGTCTGTCCATAGAGCCGTTCGGCAATGGCCATCGCCACAAAACCGTTCCAGCGGGTTGCCGTCTGGAAGATCGTTGTGAACTGCGCGCCATTGATCCCCATACGCGCCATCACGGGCCATGCGGCGATCAGGGCGATCGCCAGCACCGCCAGAAGAGCGCTATACACCAAACTGAGCGGCCCAATGGCAACGTCGGCAAAATCAGCGCCCGACAGCGTCAGAAAAAGGAAGAGTGGAAAAATGATGTAAAAGCCGAACTGCTCCATGCCCGGCCAGAAACTTCTGTCGATAAAGGGCAGGCGTTTAAACGCCGCTCCTGCAACAACAAGCAGGAAGATCGGCAAAATGCTTTCAAAAATCATCAACACAATGGGAAAACCGGAAGGGGAGTAAACACCGGCCAGCAATAGCGTCTTTCGTTGGAAAAGTGCAAGCCCGCTGCAGAGAAGACGCGTCGCCGGTTCAGTGGCTACTCGTGCGCCTCGCATTCGGCGTCCCCAGCCGTCTGCGCTGCCTTGCCGCCAGCGGTGATATTGCTGCTGCCGCGCGTTTGGCAGCGTGCTTTTTCACCAGTACCGCTGCGCAATAGAACGAGCGGCTGACCCTCAATTGTGATGCTGGGAATAATTTCGATCAGTTCCGGCGGACAGTTCACAACATCGCTCATCTTCAATGCGGGCTTGCCGTTGAAGAACACACTCGACGCTCCAGATTGCGCACAAGCGGGCAACAGGTCCGCTTTGCCGGCAAACACAGCTGATGGATCAACCGTCATGAAGGCGAGAGACAGATACACCAGTTTCACGGGACACTCCGCAACAGCATCAACGGGGAACGCGCCCAACATACCGTTCATTCAGGTTCAGGCAACTATTGCGGCCTTTCCTCGACAAGGCTTCCGTCGCTAAGCTTGTCGCTTGGATAGAGAATAACCCTATCTCCCACCTGCAGACCATCTGTAACTTCAGCTGAGAGGTTGTTCATATGGTCGATGGTCACTTTTGTCTCTGCCGCACGACCGTCGCGCACCACAAAGGCGGTCCAATCGTTGCCGACACGAAAGAGTGCGGCAATCGGAACCTGCAGAACATCGTCTTCCTTCCAAATGGCGATATCAGCGTAAACGCGGAATTCATGGCCCAGCCGCGGATCGTTCTCATCAAGGTCGAGGATCACCTTGACCCGCTGTTCCTCGATCCCCAGCGCTGAAACCTTGGTATAGGCTGCCGGATCGACCCGGCGCACGGTTGCTTTCAGCGGCGGTCCACCCCAGTTTACGATTTCTGCCGGGCTGCCCGCCTTCACCTTCACAGCATCGCTTGAAAGCAGGCCGGCCACGACTTCCAGTTTCGCCGGATCGCCGATTTCGGCGATTTTCGTGCCTGCCTGAACCGGCTGTTCGCTTTTTACCAGCACGTTCAGCACGACACCGTCTACCGGAGCGGTTATGTCCACGCAGCACCCGGACGGATCGTTGGTCTTTGGACCATCGGGCTGGATAAGGCGTGCTTCTGCCGTTTCAAGTTCTGCCTGGCGCAGGGCAATGGTGGCAAGTGCGGCATGTGTTTGCGCTTCGGCCTCCTGCAGAGCGGTATTGGCCTTTTGAAGGGTACTGCTGGCGATGATGCTGGTCTTTGCCAGGGCTTGCGCCCGTTCCAGGTCCGCACGGGCCTGGTCAAGCCCCGTCTGCGCGCGTCTGAGGTTTACACGGGCAATGGCCACTGCTGCCTTCGCCGCATCGCGCGCGGCGGTCAGTTCGGCGCGGCTGCGCTTGTCGATCAATGGCGGGTCGAGGGGCCGAATGGCGGCCACAATCGTCTTGCCTGCCGTGACAGCTGTGCCTTCTTCGATGGCCACCCGGTCGAGATTGCCGGCAATCGGTGCCGAGACAGCATAAACATCGCGAACACGCGTCTCGGCCTCCTCGCGCACGGTGACCTTCATTGGTGTGCTGGTGATTTCGGCCAAATCCACCATGACCGGCTTTTCCCGCAAAGCATAAGCAAAACCCGCCGCAATGGCGATGACACCGGCAGCCATCGCGCCGCGCTTGATCCAAGTGGAAAGGGTTCCAGCCATGATTTACTCCCTTGTTTTCAAAACCCTGACGAGATCGAGATGGTCGATCCGCCGGCGCACCACCAAGGCCGACACGACGGCGGCAAAAAGCACGACGCCGCTGGCATAGGCAAAGGTGGAGGAATTGATGACGAACGGCATGCGGAAGAGGTCGCTGGCAAAATTGTCGATCACCAGCTTTGAGAAGAAATATCCAACGATCCAGCCAACCGGCTGGGCAGCAAGCGCAATCACGCCGAGTTCAAAGAGCAGCACACCGGAAACCTCCCAACGCGTGAAGCCGAAGACGCGAAGGCTTGCAAGTTCGCGGGCGCGTTCGGAAAGCTGAATGCGGGCGGAATTGTAGACCACGCCAAATGTAATGATTACAGCGAGCAGACTGTAGACAAAGGTCATGGTTTCGATGTTCTGATTGATCGTGTCGCGGAAGTTTTGCCGGGAAACGCCCTGAAGCGCGATGGAGGCCACAGCCGGTGTCTGTTTCACCGCCGCATAAAGGTCATTGAGCATAGTCCGGTCAACCGAAAGCCACACGCCGCTCACCCTTTGTCCCTCACCGGAAAGATGGTCCAGCGCGTCGGCCTGCATATAGGTTTCAAGCCCGATATAGCTTTGCACAATACCCGTCACCGGTACCGAAACGATCGCATGATTGCGTTTGATCAGCTCGACGTCCAGCATATCGCCGGGCCGCACGCCGAAGAAACGTGCCAGATGGTCCGAAATCATCAAACCGTTTGGCGGGGGTGTCACGGGTCTGTGGGAGGTGTCGAGTATCCGGGTCAGACCAGCCTTGGGATCAAGCGCGGTAATCGCCAGATGCTTTTCCCTGTAGCCGGCCCGCAGGACGACCGGTACGGAACGGAAGGATTCAGCGCGCATCACGCCTGGCATTTTCGCGGCGGCAAGCGCTGCTGCAGGGCCGAGATCGGTGATAAAGGTCAGGCTTGCATCTTGCCGGGCCGCACGGAAGAAAACCTCTTCAACCATGCTGTCGACTGAGTCCATCGACGCAAAAGCGGTGATCAAGAGAGCGACCGAAAGGGAAGTGCCAAGCGTTGTCAGCGCGGTGCGCATCGGTCGACGAATGATCCCACGCATGGCCATGACGTTGAGCTGTGAGAACAGCTTTGTGAAAAGAATATTCTGCGGCAGGACTGCGCTGTAGTTCAGCGGCGCAGGCGGACGCATGGCGACGGCAGCCGGTAATTTGACGACATTCCAGATAGCGCGGGCCGCCCCCGCAAGCGCTGCGGCCCCCGTCACCCCGGCTGCGATAATGTAAAGATCGGCACTTTCGATGAAGATCAGAAAGGGGAAGGAGAAGAATTCGGTGTAGAGCTGCGTCAAAGCCCTGCCACTCCAGTTTCCGAGCCCTGCGCCGACTGCAAATCCCAACGCGGCGATCACCAGGGTCAACTTGGCGTAATGGAGGCCGATGGCGATTTCAGAAAAGCCGAGTGCCTTCAAGAGGCCGATCTGTTCACGTTCCAGTGCGATGAGCCGGCTCAGGATCATATTGATCAAGAAGGCCGCAACACCCAGGAAGATCGGCGGTATCACCTTTGCCATCCCGTCAAGCTGGATCATCTCATTGTCCAGAAAGGTGTGGGAAGTCTGCCTGTCCCGCCCGTGGGCTCCAGCCCCGCCATAGGGTTTGAGGACGTTGTCGACAGCGTCGATCACCGCCGCCTCGCTGGCGCTGCGCGTTGTTCTGAGGGATACGTCGTTATAGGCACCCGTCATGCCGAATATCCCGGCAAGCCGGCTATGCGCCATATAGAAAATGCCGAAACGGCGCGGGTCGGGCACAAGGTCGCCAGGCCCGATTGTGTAAATGAACTCTGGAGACAAGACGATGCCGGTGACCTGTATGTCGCGCCGCGCACCATTCATGATCGCGGTGAAATGCGACCCAGGTTTGAGACGGTGCGCATCGGCAAAGCTCTCCAGAATAACGGCCTCGTCAGTGGAGCCTGGTGCGGGCAGACGCCCGGAGCGAATGTAAAGCCGATTGACATCCGGTTCGCCGAAATCCGGCAGCGAAAGAACCATACCTGCGGCAGGTTCGGCCATTCCGGGCATGTCGAGAAGCACAGGCTTGGAGATGCGGAACACTGCGCCAGAGACGCCATCAATGGCTTTGATCGTCGCTGCCGTCTCGAGTGGTGCGCGTGTGGCTGAGACAAACACATTCGCAAACCGGTAGCGCTCGTAAAAGGCTGCCCGCGTTTCATGAAGCGAGCGGTAGGCGCCTTCAGCAAGGATCAGGGTTGCAACGCCACAAGCCATCACCAGCGCAATGGCTAAAGCCTGCGCCCAAAGCCGCCCCAGATCGCGGAAAAGCTTGCGGTCGAGCATGCTCATTACCAGCTGATCTCCGAGGGTTTCATGCGTGTTTCGTTCACGGCAGCTTCGACAATGCGTCCGTCGTGGAAAGAGAAGACCCGGTGGGCAATGTTGCGGATGCCGGCATTGTGGGTGATGACCGCCGTGGTGGTGCCATATTCGGCGTTGATCCGGTCGAGCACCTCAAGAACCAGAACGCCGGTCTTGGAATCGAGCGCGCCCGTTGGTTCATCACACAGGAGAACGTCGGGCCGCTTCACCACCGCGCGCGCAATCGCAACACGCTGCTGCTCGCCGCCTGAGAGCTGAGCGGGAAAATGGTGCATCCGCTCCTTCAGGCCGACCATTTCCAATGCGTCTTTCGGGTCCAGCGGGTGTTTTGCAATCTCCGTTACCAGCGCCACGTTTTCATAGGCCGTCAGGCTTGGGATCAGGTTATAGAATTGAAAGACGAAACCCACATGGCTACGGCGAAATCGGGTCAGCTGCCACTCGCTGTAGTCGGTCAGGTTTTCGCTGCCAAAATAGACTTCACCTGAGGTGGCCCGGTCGAGGCCGCCAATAATATTCAAGAGTGTTGACTTGCCGCTGCCCGATGGCCCGAGCAGCACCGCCATCTCACTTTTGTAGAGCGCAAGATCCACGCCGCGCAGTGCCTGCACTTCTACATCGCCAGTCTTGTAGCTCTTCTTCAAATTCCTGACGGAAAAGACGATATCGCCCATGCCAAATGGAACCCTCCATGGCGTTACAGCCCTGTTTCTGCGGTCCGGGCCGGTTCATTTCCGGAGATAGTAGAGCACGCCGAAGCGGGCCTGTTTCTGACATAGGTCAAGAAAAGCCGGCCTAAAGCGCTTCCTTTTGCGCATCGATGAGACGCCATGTGATGTCTTGTTTGAGCTTGGCGCAAACCAAAACCAGTTTGGTAAAGCGAAGTACAAGCGCAAGTCTCCGCGCAAGCTAGAGACAAGCATCGCGCTGTACTTGTCGGGATGCATGATGACAATGATGTCACTAAAGGATGAGCAATGATTGTTCTTGGATTAAGCGCTATGCTTATAGCCACCTCAACGCTGGCTGCTTTCTCTCTTCTGATTAACCTCGATTCCGAGCGCAAAGTGCCGGTCACACCGGTTTTTTGAACTGACGAGTTGAAGTGTGAGCAGAACGGGTTTGTATCCGCTCCAGTTAAGAGCGGAATTGAGTTTGCCGGCGTTGCTACAAACGGTTCTCCGTACTTGCGGTCACGGCATGTGTTGTATGGTCAATTGTGCGGCTAACCTTCGCCAGCGGGATGCGCTGGTCGCGAAGTTTGGCGCATCCCGGCATCAGCGGCTTTGAGCCTGCCTGCCGTACCGCTTGTTCATTTCCTGCCCTTGACCCCTTCATGAAGCGTGTGGAAGCTGCTGCCGATTTTAAGCAGGAGCGAATACGATGAGCGTTGAAAGCGTCAAAGCCTTCTTTGCAGAACATGCGCCCGACATTCAGGTGCTCGAACCTGAAACCTCCACGGCAACAGTCCTCGAAGCCGCCGAAACCTTTGGCGTCGCGCCGGGGCAGATTGCCAAGACCTTGTCGTTTCGGGTTGGCGATGATGTCATCCTGATTGTTGCCAGGGGCGATGCGCGCATTGACAACAAGAAGTTCAAGGCGCAGTTTTCCACAAAGGCAAAGATGCTGGCTTTCGAAGACGTTGAAGCCGAAACCGGCCATCCTGTCGGCGGCGTCTGCCCGTTCGGCCTGACAAAGCCGTTGAAAATCTATTGCGATGTCAATCTGAAAGACTTTGAAGAGGTGCTGCCCGCAGCCGGTGGAACGCGTGCCGCCGTGCGCATCACGCCCGCGCGACTGGCGGATTTGACCAGCGCGGAGTGGATTGATGTTTGTCAATGACCCGTCTCCCAATCGCGCGATATAGAACCGGCACCTGAAAACGCGGATATCCTCCATTGAATATTCTTTGTGTTGCCCTCAATCCAACCATCGACATTTCCTGCACGGCAAAACGTGTGGAGCCGACCCATAAGATTCGCACCCGCGGACAAAGCCTGCATGCAGGTGGGGGCGGTGTGAATGTCGCCCGCGTGGTCAAGACGCTCGGTGGCGATCCGAAATTGTTGATCACCTCCGGCGGTGTTGCCGGCACGCTTCTGGAAGAAGCGCTCGGCGAAAGCGGCATCCGGCTTGATGTCATCGAGCTGAAAGAGCCGACCCGCATTGCCTATGCCGTGTTCGATGAGGAAAGCGGCCTGGAATACCGCTTCGTGCCGGAAGGGCCGGACGTTCCGCGCGCAAAGCAGCAACAGATCGCCCGCGCAGTTGGCGAATGCAGGAATGGCTTTGTGGTGGCCAGTGGCAGCCTGCCGCGCGGCGTGCCGGACGACATCTATGCGCAACTGGCGCGCATTGCCGCTGAAAACAAGTCGCGCTTCATTCTCGATACATCCGGCGCGGCATTGAAGGCAGCGTTGGATGCGCGCGAAAACATTTTTCTGGTCAAGCCGAGTCTCAGCGAACTGGAAGCCTATATCGGCCTCAAGCTGGATGAGCAGGCGGCCACTGAGGCTGCCACCGCCCTGGTTCGGGACGGCAAGGCGCAGCATGTCGCGCTCACCCTTGGCGGCGATGGCGCACTGCTGGCTGGGCCGGGTGGCGTCCTGCGCTTGCCGGCCATCAAGGTCGAGGTCAAATCGGCCACCGGGGCAGGGGACAGTTTTGTGGCCGGGCTTGTCTGGCGGCTGTCAGAGGGTGATGCGCTGGAACAGGCCTTTCGCTATGCCATGGCCGTGGGCGCGGCAACGGCGATGACGCCGGGCACAGAGCTTTGCCACCGCGAAGATGTCGAGAACCTTTTGAAACAGCTGCCTGCATGAACATCCGTCATTGATATATAGCCTTCTGGGGATAATGTTTTTGGACGCGCATTAAACAATTGTCACCAGACGGTGAGGCAATTAACGGCATGGTCCACACGTCATCTGATCAAGAAGCAATGCTCGACACAGTCACAAACCCCATTCCACTGACGCGCGATCGCAGCGCCACCGAGCGCCGCATATTCGAAGCCGCACGCTCATTGCTGGCGGAAGCCGGTTTCCAGGGCTTCGGCGTCAATGCCATTGCCCGGCGCGCAGGCTGCGACAAGCAACTGATCTACCGCTACTATGGCGGCATGGACGGGCTGATCGACGCGATTGGCGAAGACCTGTCGTCCTGGGTGGAAGCCCATGTGCCGGATGATCCGGGCGGGCGCTTCATCCTCACCTATGGCGACCTGATCGAACGCCTGCTGGAACTTTACATGCGCGCGCTGCGTGAAGATCACCTCATGCGCCGCGTCATAGCCTGGGAAATTTCCGAAAGCACCCCACAGGTCCGCCGCGTGGCCGAAGCGCGGGCGAGGGGCCTATCCGCCTGGATCGAAAAGATGCGCGGCTCGCTCACACCCCCCAAAGGCGTCGACGCCATCGCCACCAACGCCGCCCTCATGGGTGCTGCCCAACAAATCGTCCTCTCCGCCATCATGAACGGCTTTGCCTGCGGCATACCGGTGAAGACGGAAAAGGACTGGGCCAAGCTGGAGGCGGCGGTGTGTAGATTGGCGCATAATGCTTATATTTGAGGGACATCTTTCGCCGCAGCGATTAGACTACACGCATGAAAGCGCAATATCTTTTGTCTTGCAAATTCGTATCGGAATTAGCATTCTGTCAGCGTAAAATTTCTTAGTAACTTTGCTTTATAGGTTTTGGAGAATAGTTTGCCGTCGAAAGATCATTTCCAAACGCGCCTCGCCTATATTGATGGCATGCGCGCCATAGCTGTGCTTGCCGTATTAGCATATCATTTTGAAATTAATTATATTTCTCAAGGCCTTCTGGGGGTCGATGTTTTCTTTGTGATCAGCGGATATGTTGTCACTCGCTCTCTTATTGCCTCCATGAAAAACGAGCAGGGCGGAATTCTGAATTATATTGAACACTTCTATAGACGCAGATTTTGGCGGTTAATGCCAGCCCTTGCAACGATGATCATAGTAACGCTTTTTATGGTCTATTTGTTTGTTCCTCCAGCTTACTTGAGTGCGCAAATATTCTTCACGGCCGCTGCAGCCGGCGGTGGCGTTGCAAATATTTCTCTCATGTTAGGATCCAGAACGAATTATTTCGATCAGATGGTTTCCTATAATCCCTATTTGCATACTTGGTCTTTGGGTGTTGAAGAGCAATTTTACCTGATTGTTCCACTGTTGCTCTGGCTGCTTTTCAGATCAGGAAAGAAATATAACCTTGGAGTCGCCATTCTTGGTGCACTGGCAGTGGTTTCTTTTGGCCTGGCTGCTTGGTTGAGTTCGCAGAATCCGACGGTTGCTTTCTATTCGTTGCCCACGCGTTTTTGGGAATTGGCTGCCGGCGCGATTACATATCTGGTATCAAGCGCCAGCCCGCGCACCACCGACAAAAATGCTGGCGCATTGATGCTGGGAGGATGGGTCGGATTTGCGCTAGTTCTGATTTCTGTCGCGATGCCGGTTGAAGTTATAAGTCCTTTTCCTGGCGCAATTCTTCCAGTCCTAGGAATGGTCGTGCTGCTTTCGTGCGGTGGAAGTGAGCAAAGGCAGAACGTCGGTCTCTATGGATGGCTTTCTCATCCGGTCGCAAAATACATCGGACGAATATCCTACTCTTTATATTTGTGGCATTGGCCGATTGCTGTTCTTCTTCGCTGGACAGTTGGATTTGGCGAGCCTTGGCAAATTGGATTTGCCTTTCTTGCATCGTTTGTCCTTGCCGCCATCTCTTACCATTTTATTGAACAGCCCTTCCAAAAGGCGACCGTGTCCAGAAAGCCGCTTCAAGCTGGCGTGTTCACCGTGGCATTTGCGATGGTGGTGTCTTTTTCTCTGGCAGTACTTTTTGTCGGTAGTTATCGGGATTTCAAACTTGGCATGCCCAGCAGCTCGGTCGTGGCTCGCCAATTCGGGTGGAAGCCAGAAGAACTACCGACACTTGGCAAACAGAAGGCCAACGATCTCTCCAATCTACGTCCAGCGCTGATTGTTGTCGGCGATAGCCACGCCTACGCCATTGCAGGTGCTGCGACTGCTGCGGCAAGAGATGCGCAACTTGGCCTTAAAATAGTTTCAAAAGGTGGTTGCGGCTTCAACTTGATGCAGCCGATTTTGCACAATACTGACTGCTCCAACGTTCGAGACATATTGAGGCAAGCAGAAGCAGGCGATGTAGTTATGTTTGCGGCGCTCAACGTGCCGCGTTATGTGAACCAAGATGGCACCCTGCTACCTGCCCCAGATCACAACTCCAGTGACAGTGTGGCCGCCCGTGCTGAAGCTTTCAACGAATTTCTCAACGTTGTTTCAGAACTGCGCTCGCGAGAAGTGGGCGTGATCATTAGAAATCCTGAGCCCGTATTTCATTTCATTCCATTTCGCTGCTCGGATTGGTTCAATCAATCAAATCCGATTTGCCAAGCACCCAAAACAGAGTCTCGGGCCGAACTCCTACAAAGAACAAAACCGGTGATGGACAGCATTGCTGCCGTACAGAAAAATGTGGAAGATTTGGTGGTACTTGACGCCTTTAATTCGTTATGTGCTGAAGAAATGTGCTCAATATTCGATAAAGCGGGTAATCCACTGTTTAGTGATCAAGATCATCTGAGTGGTTGGGGTAATGAATTTATTTTGCCAGAGTTGAAAGAGGCGTTGAATAAAGCGCTAGGAACTTCGAACGACAACGTGAAAACCAATTAGTGTATCGGCCAAATAGGTTTGCCTGTCTCTTTGAAAAGCTTGCACTACTTCTTCGAAGCGGGGCTTTCTCATTTGGACCAAGAAATACTCTTCGTTGCTTTTAATTGTAGCGGCTAAAGCTACATATTACGGAGTTTGGGTGTATTTCGCGAGGACCACAGGAATTGAAACTGCGGTTCCATGTGCGGACAATTAGCGAATACCCATACCCCCTGTGGACAACACCCCCGCCGTTAACCTTAACAAATGGTTTACGTTGCACTTTAAATGCCAAGCTGTGATGGTTACCAAGTCGTTAAGAACGATAAGGGTGTACCTTGCGTATCGAGTGGAAAAGGGTGGCCATGATGGCCGCGTGCACGGCGGTTTTTGCCGGGCTGGCGTTGGATCTGACGGTTCCGCTTGCTGCTTTGTGCGCCCTGGCGGCGGTTGACCGGACCCTGGTCAACCTCTTCATCACCGATATTTCGGACACCGCAGAGGAGCAGGCCGCATGAAATGGGCATTTATATTCTGGATTGCACCGCTCGCGTTCCTGGGCGGCTGGTACGGCTTGTCCTACTACGACATGAGTTTCGGCTATTTTATGCTTTCCAGACAGGCGCATGATCTGGTTTTCCAGATCTACGGCAATATTCTGGGTCTTCCGCCGGAAGATATTCCGCCGTTGGTTCTGCGTGCGCTGGTAATCGACACGGCAGTGCTCTTTGCCATTCTTGTCTTCCGTCGTCGCAAGAAAATCATCGCTGCCTACAAGGCCCGCTTTGGCCGGGTCGAGGACGAGCCTCAGTTTGCCAGCGACAAGAGCCTGTCGAGCGCACCCTGAAGGATGAAGGCAGCGGCGGCGGAATCAATCCGTTCGGCCCGCTTGGCGCGCGACACATCCATTTCCAGCAAGGCCCGTTCGGCGGCAACCGTTGAAAGCCGCTCGTCCCAATAGACAAAGGGCAGGGCTGTCTTTTCTTCCATATTGCGCACGAATGCCCGCGTGGCCTGCACGCGCGGCCCCGATGAGCCATCCATATTCACCGGCAGGCCGATGATAAAGGCTGCAACCTTCTCCTTGACGGCAAATTGCAGCAGCGCTTCGGCATCTATGCCGAATTTCTTGCGCTTGATCACCGGGCGCGGCGAGGAAAAGCGGCGTCCTATGTCAGAGACAGCAAGCCCGATCGTCTTGGTTCCAAGGTCCAGCCCGGCAACGGGCTGTCCGGCAGTCAGTTCGGCGGCCAGCGCCTCGATTGTCAAAACGGTCATGGTCCTGCCGGTTTGTTTCTTGTGAATGGCGCTCTATATTTCATATGCTCCAACCAAAGCAAATCGCACAGGGAGAACAATCATGAAAATCACATGGCTCGGCCATTCCGCCTTTCGTCTCGACATTGCCAAGGCCGCCATCCTCATTGACCCGTTCCTGACGGGAAACCCGTCTTTTGAAGGTCAGGATGCCAAAGAGGTCGCAAAGGGCGTAACGCATATTCTGCTGACCCACGGCCATGGCGATCACGTGGGCGACACGATCTCGCTGGCCAAGGAAACAGGCGCGACGGTTCTTGCCAATGCCGATCTTGCCGCATGGCTGGGTTCCAAAGGCGTTGAAAAGCTGGAAATGGGAAATACCGGCGGCACCATCGCCTTTGACGGTTTCACCGCCACCTTCACCAATGCGCTCCATTCCTCTGCCATGCTGACCGAAGATGGCGTCAACCACTCGCTCGGCAATCCGAACGGCCTGATGCTGCACTTCGACGACGAGCCGTCGCTTCTTCACATGGGCGATACGGATATCTTTTCCGATATGGCGCTGATCGACGAATTGCACAAACCCGATATCGGCATTGTGCCAATCGGCGACCGTTTCACCATGGGTGGAGCCGTGGCCGCGCTAGCCTGCCTGCGCTATTTCAACTTCTCCACTGTCATTCCCTGCCACTACGGCACATTCCCGATCATCGACCAGACGCCGGACAAGTTCGTCGAGGGCATGGCGGGCTCCAAGACGAAGGTGGAAACGCCGAAACCTGGCGGCGTAGTCGAGGTATAGGGCAAGATTTAGCGGTTCTTGATCTTATCCCACACCTGCCGGAACAGCGTATCATTGTCCGGCAGGTTAAAGAGGTCGGTCATGGCGCTTCGGAATGCGTCGAAGGTTTCAAGCGTTCGGCTTTCCGTTTCGCCGTTTCGGATGATTTTCAGGCCGCGGTTAAACAGGTTGTGTCGCCCCTCTGGCGTGACCACAGTCATCATGAGATTGGAGGAAAAGGGGGCCTTGTCCCATTTTGCGGAGACGAAGTTTGCCGCTTCGATATCGCTTGGCTGGACGCGCAAGGGTTCGAACCCATAAAGCGTACGCCAACCGTCTTCCATATTGCGCTCCAGCACGGTGTCGCCCGTTTCCGCGTCTGCGCGCAGGCGAAAAACCTCGCCCCGCACCGTCTGCGGTTCATTCAGCGAAAGCCGCATGGGCAGAACCGGCGCACCCCCGCCGAAACCGCAATCGGCAAGATAGTCTTCGCCATCGATGCGGACGATGAAACTGAGATGCGAGCGCGGACCACCGCGCGGCTGGCCACCATAAACGCGGGCCATCAATGGCTTGGCATCAAAGCCGAAGGTGCTGAGCGCCATGCCGAACAGCCCGTTGAGTTCGAAACAATAGCCGCCGCGTCCTTGAACGATCAGCTTGTCCCACAATGCGTCCGTTGCAAGGTCCGGCACATGGCCGGTCAGCGGCGTCATGTTTTCAAAGACGATGTGGCTGGCCTGGGCAAGCTGGAGGGCACAAAGCCCGTTCAAATCCGGAGCCGCCTTCGATGGGTCGAGGCGGATGCGCTCCAGATACTGATCCCTGTCAAATTCCATCATGTCCCTCCCACATGCTGAACGGACCCTATAGGCGTGGTTGCAGCGAGCCAAGCGCAATCAGCAATCTCTTCCAACAAATGAGATGTGGATATCGCTTTCTTTTTTCGGTCAGAAGTCGAATGAACATGTTTGTACGTGAAACCCGGAAATCCCTGACTTTGCGAGAGTAATATCTGGCGCTTCAACCAGCGTTATCATTGCAAAAGTTAACAATCTTCAAGTTGCGCTTGCTGCTATGGGATTTCGCGGTTAGCTTTTCACCTATAGGAAAATTAAGAGAGCATCATCATGTGATGCCACCGTCGGGGGACGGTTTCCGGTTGGTTTTTGAGTGTTGCGGTGGCCCGCCACCGTTTCCAGCTTATCTGTTCGCAGCAAAAAGGGGACGAAGCATGGGCTTTCTCGACACGATCTTCAACCTGATCAATGATCTGACCTGGGGCTGGGCGCTGGTGCCGTTTCTCGTGGTTCTCGGCGTATTTTTCACCATTGCCAGCGGTTTTGTCCAGTTCCGCTTTTTCGGTCGCATGTTTCGGGTTCTCAAAGGCGATGAGGATGCCGATCCCTCAAAGATCAGCGCTCGTGAGGCGCTGCTCGTCTCGGTCGGCGGGCGTGTCGGCGGCGGCAATATTGCAGGCGTTGCTGTTGCCATTACCGCAGGCGGGCCCGGCGCGGTATTCTGGATGTGGGCCATTGCGCTTGTCGGCATGTGCTCCGGCCTGATCGAGGCGACATTGGCGCAGGCCTATAAGCGCACCGAACCGAACGGTGACTATCGTGGTGGCCCGGCGCGCGCGATCATCCACGGGCTGGGCGCGAATTATCGCTGGCTGGCCATCGTCTATTCAGTTTGCCTCATTGCCTCGTTTGCCATCGGCTTCAATGCCTTTCAGGGCAACACCGTGGCGGGAGCCGCCTTCGACAGTATGAATATCCCACGTTATGTGACCGGCATCGTGCTGGCAGTGGCAACAGGCTTCATTGTTTACGGTGGCATTCATCGCATCGCCAAGGCGGCAGACGTCATCATTCCAATCATGGCAATCGGCTATATCGGTATGGCGCTGCTCGTCATCATCATCAATATCACCGGCATTCCGGCCGTGCTGACGGATATCTTCGCCAATGCGTTCGGCATTCGTGAGGCGGTTTCCGGCGGTATGGGGGCAGCAATTGCCAACGGTTTGCGCCGCGGCCTCTTTTCCAACGAGGCGGGCCTTGGTTCCGCACCCAACGTTGCTGCAACCGCCTATGTGCGCCACCCGGTGAGCCAGGGTATCACCCAAAGCTTTTCGGTCTTCATTGACACGATCATTGTCTGCTCCTGCACCGCTTTCATCATTCTTCTGGGTGACGTCTACCAGCCGGGAGCGGAAGGCATCGACGGTGTTGCACTGACCCAGCAGAGCCTGGTCGATCATGTTGGTTCATGGGCGCAATATTTCCTCACCGTGGCAGTTTTCCTGTTTTCGTTCTCATCCATCATGTACAATTACTTCCTGGGCGAAAATGCCCTGAGCTTCATGACGGATAAACCGGTCGCGGTGCACATCCTGCGCATCGTGGTGGTGGGCATTGTGCTTCTGGGTGCGGTCGCACCGGGCGCAACGTCGGTCTTTTCCTTCTCCGATCCGATGATGGGCGTTCTGGCGGTGGTCAACCTTCTCGCCATCACCATGATGTTCCCCATCGCCATGCGTCTTATCCGCGACTACAGCGATCAGTTGAAGGCGGGCATCCAGCGGCCGATTTTCGACCCGAAGAAATTCCCCGATCTGGATACCGACCCGACCGCCTGGCCGGACGCGAAATAGGACCGTCCCGGAACCTTGCGAACTGGCCGCGAGGCTTGGCGCCTGCAAAAACCATTGCATCGCGCCAAGCCTCTCTTTATAGCGGGTCGCAAAGATACCAACCGCAAAGACAAACGTCTCTGGAGCTGTTTCGCATGTCCGTCGATATTGCCACCGTCAAACGTGTTGCACGCCTTGCCCGCCTTGCCGTGACCGAAGAGGAAGCGGAGAAGATGGCTGGCGAACTGAACAATATCCTGGGCTTTGTCGAGCAACTTTCCGAGGTTAATGTCGATGGCGTCGAGCCGATGACCTCGGTTACACCGATGGCCATGCGCAAGCGCGCCGATGTCGTCAATGATGGTGACAAGGCGGAGGATATCGTTGCCAATGCGCCTGCAACGGCCGAGAATTTCTTCATGGTGCCAAAGGTCGTGGAGTAAGTTCCACCCAGACCGCAATCGCCCGCCGACCACCGTTTTCGAAAAGTCCGAACCATGACCGAACTGACAAAACTGACCATTGCCGAAGCCCGCGCGAAGCTCGCCGCCAAGGACATCACAGCCGTTGAGCTGACCGACGCCTATATTGCCGCTATCGAAGCCGCCAACCCGGCGCTCAATGCCTATGTCACGGTCACGCCGGAAAAGGCGCGCGAGATGGCGAAAGCCTCTGACAAGCGCATCGAGGAAGGCAAGGCCGGCGCGCTGGAAGGCATTCCGCTCGGCATCAAGGACCTCTTCGGCACCCGCGATGTTCATACCCAGGCCTGCTCGCACATTCTCGATGGCTTCAAGCCGAAATACGAATCGACCGTCACCCAGAACCTGTGGGATGAAGGTGCCGTCATGCTCGGCAAGCTCAACATGGACGAGTTCGCCATGGGCTCGTCCAACGAGACATCCTACTACGGCCCGGTGGTAAACCCCTGGAAGGCCGAAGGCTCCAACCAGCAGTTGGTTCCTGGCGGCTCCTCCGGCGGTTCGGCAGCAGCCGTCGCAGCCCAGCTTTGTGCCGGCGCGACAGCAACGGATACCGGCGGTTCCATCCGCCAGCCTGCAGCCTTTACCGGCACAGTCGGTATCAAGCCCACCTATGGCCGCTGCTCGCGCTGGGGCGTGGTTGCCTTTGCGTCTTCGCTCGACCAGGCAGGTCCTATTGCGCGCGATGTGCGCGATGCGGCCATCCTTCTGAAATCCATGGCAAGCGTGGACACCAAGGACACGACCTCGGTTGATCTGCCTGTGCCGGATTATGAAGCGGCCATCGGCGGTTCGGTGAAGGGCATGAAGATCGGCATTCCCGACGAATATCGCATGGACGGCATGCCCGCGGAAATTGAAAAGCTTTGGCAGCAGGGTATCGACTGGCTGAAGGCTGCCGGTGCGGAAATCGTCAACATCTCGCTCCCGCACACCAAATACGCGCTGCCCGCCTATTATATCGTGGCGCCTGCCGAAGCCTCCTCCAATCTCGCGCGTTATGACGGTGTTCGTTATGGTCTGCGCAAGGAGGGCAAGGACATTATCGACATGTACGAGAAGACCCGCGCAAGCGGCTTCGGCGCCGAGGTCAAGCGGCGTATCATGATCGGCACCTATGTTCTGTCCGCCGGCTATTATGATGCTTATTATCTGCAGGCGCAGAAAGTGCGCACACTGATCAAGCGCGACTTCGAGGATGTCTTCGCCAAGGGCGTGGATGCGATCCTGACGCCTGCAACACCGTCCTCCGCATTCGGCATTGCCGATCAGGACCTCGCAGCCGATCCGGTCAAGATGTACTTGAACGACGTCTTCACGGTGACGGTCAACATGGCCGGCCTTCCCGGCATGTCCGTTCCTGCCGGTCTGGACGAAAAGGGCCTGCCGCTCGGTCTTCAGCTCATTGGCAAGCCATTCGAGGAAGAGACCCTTTTCAAGACGGCGCATGTAATTGAACAGGCTGCCGGTCGCTTCTCGCCGTCCAAGTGGTGGTAAGCCCGGACCCGATGCTCTAGAAAAGGCGGGACATTGATCCCGCCTTTCTGTTTACACTGCTCAGCGATTATCCAACTGCGCACGCACCAGTTCCAGCCCGCGCCGCGTAATGCGGTAGGGCTTGCCATTGGCCGAGGCGATGGCACGGTTGGATTTGAGCTTGCGGAAGAGCCGCATGGTCAAACCGGGATAGCGCCAGCCATCGCGTGTATAGCAGTGGATTTCGCTGATTTTTCTGCTGTCGTCTTCACGGATGATCTCAATCCATCCGCCCTGCGCCATGAGGTGCAGGATACGCTGTTCCAAGCGTGATATGTCCATTGTCTGAAAGTCCGGAAACTGGCCCGCAGGCCGCACGAAAACATGCGCCAGCCGCAAGGGTCTGGCGCGGTTCTTGGTGCTCACCCTGTCTCCGCAAATGGATGCGGGCAGGGTGCTTACCGGGTCTCCGACATAGTGAACATAAAAGCTCCGTTATTGCCTCATCAGGATAGGCGAGCAGAGCGATTTGGCAAGCGCTTCAAGCCTTTGGCGTCTCGGGTTTTGATGATGTGCCGGACGTCTGTTGCGTTACGGTCACGTCGACAGGACTGCGCATGATCACCTCGCGATGCGGGAAGGGAATGTTGACGCCAGCTTCCTTGAAGGCGTCCCAAAGCGCCAGCAGAACCTGGCCGCGCACATTGGTCAGCCCGTTATTCGGATCGGTGATCCAGAAGCGCAGCTTGAAATCCAGCGAGGACGTCCCGAATGCTGTCATCCAGCAAACGGGCTCGCGGTAATTCGTCACCCGTTTGATCCCTTTTGCCGTTTCGATGGCGATTTTGGTGACCTGGTGGGGATTGCTGTCGTAGGAGACGCCGAAATCGACATCGATGCGCACAAAGTCTGATGAGAATGACCAGTTAACCACCTGCTGGGTGATGAAGTCCTCGTTGGGGATCAGATATTCCTTGCCGTCACGGGTGATGACAGAGACGAAGCGGGCGCGCAATTCCCGGATCCACCCGAACGTATCCCCGAGCGAAATCGTATCGCCTGGTTTGATCGATTTGTCGGAAAGGATGATGATGCCGGAAATGAAGTTCGATACCACCTTTTGCAATCCGAAACCGATACCCACGCCGACGGCGCCTGAGAAAACGGTCAAGGCGGTGAGATCAATGCCGGTGGCCGTCAGCGCCGCAGCGCCGGCAAAAATGATCAGCCCGATTTTCACCAGCTTGCCGAGCAGAACGCGGTAGGCCGGCGAAAGGTCATCCAGCCGTTCGATGCGGTTTGACACGACATTTCCGATCAAGACCGCGACCCAGACAAGCGCCACACTGACGACGACGGCCTTGATTGTCGAGTAGAGCGAAATCCGGAACGTGCCAGCCGTGATAGCCGCGCCATCGAGTGCGCGCATCACCTCACGGTCAAAGCCGGTCATGTAGAGTGCGATATAGACCCAGGCGACGAAGGCAACGAAACGCGCGATGCTGCGGTTTCGGATGATGCGGGTGAGAACGGAAACCAAAAACCAAACCGAGGCAAGTGTCAGCGCCAGGCCAATCAGCCAAACGCGGCTCGGCCATGCCGTATAATAGAGGACGATACCGCGCGCCGCCCAAAGCCATAGAACAAAGAAAAGCCATTCGAGCCTGCGCATGAACGCGATAATGACCCGCAGGAGGTCAGGATTGCCCCTGATTTGCCGCGCCCGCTCTTCCATCAGCGGCTCGGCCCAGCGATCCACCAGTTTCGCCACCAGAAATCCGACAGCGATAATCGCAAGCTGGTAAAGTCCCCAGGGGTTCAAGAGGAAGGACTTCAGCCACAGGCCGGGTGCGCTGTTGATGATGATGTCCACCCGTTCTCTCCCAAATTCCTGATTTGGCTAATTTAGACCGTGCAAAACTGAGCACAAGTGGCCCGTTTGAACGATATTGCGTGCGGTCCCTGTTGTAATTAGCCCAATTTGGCCTCTTCAATGGTGCACCGGGAGTGCGAAACGATGGTGCAGATCAGAAGCGCAAGGCAGGATGAAGCCTATTTGCTGGCCGATGTGGGGTATCGGGCCTGGGAAAGTGCGGCCATCGGTTGGGGTGAGGATGAAGAAACCCGCGAAAATGTCGCCTCCGCCTTCCGGCAATTCACCCGCCAGCATTGGCTTTCGATTGATGTTGCCGAACAGGCCGCCCAGATTGTCGGCTGGTCTGCGCGCGAAAAACTGGACAACAATATCACCGACCTCTGGGTGGAGCCCGCCTTTCATCGCCAGGGCATAGGCACCAAAATGCTGCAGGCGATCGAGGCGGAAATGATCCGGATCGGACACACCGAGCTCATCACGCAGGTTCATTCGGAAAATGAAAACGCGGTCTCCTTTTTCATGAAGAACGGCTTTCGGGTGCAATGGATGACAACCGCCTGGTCTGCCAAACTCGACCGCGACGTTGATACGGTCGGACTTGTGAAGGACCTGGGCGACGATGATGGCGAACAGCCTGAAGGCTACGGTGAATTTTAGGTCAACGAGCTGGACGGATGGCTTTCAGAGCGATCCAGCAAGCGCTCGAACATGTCGTGGTTCTTGCAGTAGCTCGGGGCCTCGTCAGGCGCGTGGTTCTGGGCAAGCCAGGCAGCACACTGATCCGGATGATCGCAATGCAGGCAGCGTGTGGCAGCGCGGCGCATGACATTGTGTTGGTCCGGCAGGCTATCAATGGTCTGTGACAAACCCAGCCTGCCGATCATTGCTTCCATCAACTGGGCACTTTCATTGGCGCGGATGAAATAGTGCAATATGCTCATCTTGATACTCCTCAGTCGGACAAGACGAGCACGGCTTGCAGGACAGGGCATTGATCTCAATCAAGGCAAAAAACCTTGCACCCCAGGGGCATTTGTTTTACCGGGAGGTTCGAAATGTTTTGCCTCACCAAAAGAGCCAGTCAATGACCCTTGTCGATGTTCGCACACCCGATCCGAAACGCTTTATCCCCGGTGCCACCGGCGACTGGGAAGTCATTATCGGCATGGAGGTTCACGCCCAGGTCGCAAGCAATGCGAAGCTCTTTTCCGGTGCATCGACTGAATTTGGCAAGGCGCCCAACGCCAACGTTTCGCTGGTGGATGCCGCCATGCCCGGCATGCTTCCCGTCATCAACGAGGAATGCGTGAAACAGGCGGTCCGCACGGGCCTCGGTCTGAAGGCTCAGATCAACCACCGCTCGATCTTCGACCGCAAGAACTACTTCTATCCCGACCTGCCGCAGGGTTATCAGATATCGCAGTTCAAGGACCCGATCGTCGGCGAAGGCAAGATCACGATTTCGCTCGGGCCGGACCGTCAGGGCAACTTCGAAGACATCGAAATCGGCATCGAGCGCCTGCACCTGGAGCAGGACGCCGGTAAGCTGATGCACGACCAGCATCCGAGCATGTCATTTGTCGACCTGAACCGAACCGGCGTTGCGTTGATGGAAATCGTCTCCAAACCGGACATGCGTTCCTCGGACGAAGCCAAGGCCTATATGACGAAGCTTCGCTCCATCGTGCGCTATCTCGGCACCTGCGACGGCAACATGGACGAAGGCTCCATGCGCGCTGACGTCAACGTCTCCGTGCGCAAGCCCGGCGGCGAGTTCGGCACGCGCTGCGAAATCAAGAACATGAACTCGATCCGCTTTATCGGCATGGCGATCGAATATGAAGCCCGCCGGCAGATCGCCATTCTGGAGGAAGGCGGCACGATTGATCAGGAAACCCGCCTATTCGACGCCGGCAAGGGCGAAACGCGCTCCATGCGGTCCAAGGAAGACGCGCATGATTATCGCTATTTCCCCGATCCTGATCTGCTGCCGCTCGAATTCGACAACGCCTTTGTCGCTTCGCTTCTTGAAGATCTGCCGGAATTGCCCGACGACAAGAAGCTGCGCTACGTGAAGGATCTGGGCCTGACCGTCTATGACGCCTCTGTGCTTGTTTCGGAAAAAGCCATTGCCGATTATTTCGAGGTGCTCGCCGAAGGGCGTGACGCCAAATCGGCGGCAAACTGGGTGATCAACGATCTACTGGGTGCCTTGAACAAAGCCGGCAAAGGCATTGAAGAGACTCCTGTTTCTCCGGCCCAGCTCGGCGGCATTCTTGATCTGATCAAGGATGGCACCATTTCCGGCAAGATTGCCAAGGACCTCTTCGAAATCGTCTGGAACGAGGGCGGTGATCCGGCAAAGCTGGTGGAAGAGCGCGGCATGAAACAGGTGACCGACACCGGCGCAATCGAGACGGCCGTTGATGAGATCATCGCTGCCAACCCCGATCAGGTGGCCAAGGTTGCCGCCAAGCCCGCACTCGCAGGCTGGTTTGTCGGCCAGGTCATGAAAGCAACCGGTGGCAAGGCCAATCCGCAGGCCGTTCAAGCCATCGTCAAGGCCAAGCTCGGGATTGAGGAATAATGTTCTTCATCCGCTCCGCCCATGAGGACGACCTGAAAAAGGTTCAGACGCTTCTGGCGGAGACGTGGCGGGCGACCTATATCCCGATCTATGGCGAAGCCAAGGTGGAGGAAATGATTGCCGAATGGCATTCGTTGCCCTCACTGAAGCAGCGTCTTGCGCGTCCACATTCTGAGTTTCTGGTGGCCGATGATGGCCGTCAGATTGGCGGTATGGCTTATGCGGCGATGGTGGAGAAACCTGCCAAGACGGTGATGCTGCACCAGCTTTATGTGCACCCGAACCATCAGCGTCAGGGTGTGGGTCGCGACCTCTTTGCAGAGGTGGAAACCTGCTTTCCCGATGCCGATTTCATACGGCTGGAAGTGGAGCCGGACAACCAGGCCGCGATTGCGTTTTATCGGGCGCAAGGCTTTGAAGAAATCGACAAGACCGCCAATTGCGGTGGTGACAATTCAGGAATTCCGGCTTTGATCCTGCAAAAGCCGTTGAACCATTAGAGAAAGGGCAGGGACGAAATGTTTTTCATTCGCACTGCCCAGGAAACCGATCTTGAAAAGCTGAGAGACCTTCTCGTCGAGACGTGGCGGGAAACCTATGCGCCTTTTCACGGCTTCGCCAAGATCGATGCCTTGATTGAAGGCTGGCATGCGCTTCCAGCCATCAAGGCGCGGCTCAACCGGCCGGACGCAGAATTCCTCGTGGCAGATAGCGGTGCCTATATGGGCGGGATGGCCTATGCCGCCATGTCGCGGCGTGAGCCGAAGACGGCCAATCTCAACCAGCTTTACGTGCATCCGCTGTGGCAGCGGCAGGGGATTGGCAGCGACCTTTTCGCCGAGATCGAGACCTGCTTTCCGGATGCGGAAAAACTGCGCCTGGAAGTGACAGAAGAAAATGATCGCGCAATTGATTTTTACACCGCCCACGGTATGAGCGTGGTGGGTCGGACCGACAATGCGGGTTCGGGTGGCTCGGGCATTCCAGCCCTGATCATGGAAAAGAAATTGGCATTTTAAGACGTGAAGTGGAGCGTGGCATGAAGGCCGTCTTTTACGAACAGTTCGGCGAGATGCCGCGGCTTGCAACCTTGCCCGATCCGACGCCTGCGCCAGGTGGCGTGGTTGTGAAGGTCGAAGCGACCGGTCTTTGCCGCTCCGACTGGCATGGTTGGCAGGGCCACGACCCGGACATCGCCCTGCCGCACGTGCCGGGCCATGAGCTTGCTGGAACAGTTGCTGCAGTCGGCAATCTTGTAACCCGCTGGAAGCCCGGTGATCGGGTAACGGTGCCCTTTGTCAGCGGATGCGGCCATTGCGCCGAATGTGCCAGCGGCAACCATCAGGTCTGTGAAAGCCAGTTTCAGCCGGGCTTCACCGCCTGGGGCTCGTTTGCCGAATATGTGGCGATCGATTATGCCGACACCAATCTGGTGCGCCTTCCGGAAAGCATGGAATTCAAAACGGCAGCTGGCCTCGGCTGCCGTTTTGTAACCTCCTTCCGCGCCGTGGTCGATCAGGCGCGCGTTCAACCCGGCGAATGGGTCGCCGTGCATGGATGCGGCGGTGTTGGTCTCTCCGCCATCATGATCGCCAATGCCATGGGCGCAAATGTCATTGCCGTTGATCTTGCCGAAGACAAGCTCAAGCTGGCACGCGCGCTTGGCGCTGTGGCTGTGGTCAACGGAACAGAGACGAGCGATGTTGCGGGCGCGATCCGCGACATCACAAAGGGCGGCGCACATGTGTCACTCGACGCGCTCGGTCATCCCGCAACCATGGCAAACTCCATTCTCTGCCTGCGCCGCCGCGGCCGCCATGTGCAGGTCGGTCTGCTCTTGGCGGATCAGGCGCGTCCGCCTGTGCCGATGGACCGCGTCATCGGCTGGGAGCTTGAGGTCAAAGGCAGCCACGGCATGCAGGCGCATCGTTATGGTGCAATGTTCGATATGATCGAGACGGGAAAACTTCAGCCCGAGAAGTTGATCGGCAGCGAACTCAGCCTCAGCGACGCGCCGGCAACACTCGCCGACATGAACAGTTTCAAAGGAACGGGAATCAGCGTTATTACCCGGTTCTGATGATATCGGCCTGATTCGGTCGCCGCTGTTGCATGACCGACGGACCATCGCGAAAGGTGAAACAGGCACGGCTTTGATGGGAAACTTGAGCTCGAGCTTCTCCATTCGCGCCGTCGTTCGGCAAAGAGCTCCTCTGTCGCTTGGCAATCCTGCGTGAAATTGACGCCTGAAGTAGCTGCTACTCTGGACAAGCCGGCCTTGGCGCGGCATAAGCGGTGGTGATACACAGAGCCCCGAACTCAAGGGGCATTGGCATTTGGCAAGGTTTTGCGATGAAGACTCTCCTGCAAATTTTCACCTGGTGGAACGGATCGACAATCGGTACGCGCTTCTTCACCTGGCGGAAGGGAACCAAGGTCGGCGAAGACGAATTCGGCAACATCTATTATGAAGGCCCGATGATGTCTTATGGCCTGCCGCGGCGCTGGGTGCAGTATAATGGTTATGCGGAAGCATCTGCGATACCGCCGGGCTGGCACGGCTGGATGCACCACCGCACCGACGTTCCGCCGCCGAAGCAGGACTATAAGCCGCACGAGTGGGAAAAGCCGCATCGCGCCAATGCAACCGGCACGGCAGCCGCCTATCATCCGCCCGGTTCGCTGGTCGAAGCAGGCGAGCGTCCGCGCGTGACGGGCGATTACGACGCCTGGACGCCGGGCAGCTGAGCATTGACGCTGAATGGCCACAATCGCCATTTAGCGGCAGTGGTTTCAAACCACTGGATAAACGGATCGCGATGGATTTCCTCGTTTCATATCTCCGCAAGGGCAGCGCCGCGCTGGCGATAGCCGCCGCCATGGCAGGCCCCGCCGCCGCAGAGCGCATTTCCAATCCTGTTGCGGAGTTTAACGGGCTCGACAAGATCACGGGTCGCATCACGTCCTTTGACGTCTATATCGGAGAAACGGTGCAGTTTGGCGCACTGCAGGTCACGCCGCGCGTCTGCTATAACCGTGACGAAGAGGAAAGCCAGCGTGTGGACGCCTTCGTCGAGGTGGAGGAAATCACGCTCGACCGCAAGATCCGCCGTATCTTCACCGGCTGGATGTTTGCAAGCAGCCCCGGTCTGAATGCTGTGGAACATCCGATTTATGACGTATGGCTGAAGGGCTGTAAGGCCAAGTCCGACGTGCCGCCGCCGCCGGGAGCAAAGGGCGCAGAACCGGCACCGGTTCCGCAGACAGAAGCGCAGGCACCGGCAGAAAATGCCGATGGCGCAGCACCCGCTGACAATGCGCAGACACCGGCGGATGGGGCGGAAGAGGGCAACAAGAATTCGGATTCGATAACGCTGGATGACGGTACTGTTCTTGACGAGAAGGGCCTCGACGAATATTTCAAGAGACGTCAGGAACAGGGGCTGACGGCGCCGATCGATCCGCTGACCGGACAGCCTATTGTGCCCATTGATCCGCAGACGGGCGAACCGCTGAACGTTGATCCACAGACAGGCCAGCCGCTCAATATCGACCCCTTGACCGGACAGCCCCAGCAGATTGACCCATTGACCGGCCAGCCGCTGCAGAATGACGGCGTACAGCCGCAGCCAGACCCGAATTTCGGTGGTTCGCAGCAGCTCCAGGGCGCCCAGCCGGGCGGCGGTCTCTACTGATATAGTCTCAAAGACAGTCTGTGCGCAGGAAGCGCCCGTTGAGTTGCGGCTGCGAATAATTTGGCTCGCCGCTGTGAGGGCCATCACCTGCTGTCGGCGGAAATAGAAAAGCCCGGCAAGCAAGGCTCGCCGGGCCGGATCAGAGCATGTGCCTGCCTTAGAAGCGGTAGGTGATACCACCGCCGATCAGCCATGGATCGAGCTTGGCCGTGCCGGTAACATTGCCCACGCCAGTCACGTTTGCCTGGTATTTGGCGCGCAGGAAAATCTTCTTCACGTCGAAGTTGATACCCCAGTGATTGTCGACCATGTAGTCGAAACCGACCTGGAGGGCTGCACCGAACGTGTTGTCGATATGCAGGTAGTTGGCTGAAGAAGCCTTCTGATTGTAGAAGATCGAGTAGTTGATACCAGCACCGACGTAAGGCTTGAAGTTGCCGAAGTTTGTGAAGTGATATTGCAGGGTCAGTGTCGGCGGCAGAAGCCATGTCTGACCGAGTTTGCCGAGGCCGGCGATGGTGCCGGAGCCGTTCACTTTGGCAAAGGTGGTGCCGAGGATCAGTTCTGCGGCGAAGTTTTCGTTGAAGAAATAGGATATATCGAGTTCAGGGATCACGCTGTCGCTGTAGGACAGGTTGGAGCCTGCAACTCCATCGACATTGCCGCTGTCGCGGGTAATCACGCCAAGCCCGCGTACACGAACCATCCAGGGGCTCAGCGAGATGGCTGCAGCTTCTTCCGCCGGCGTGGAAAAGGGCGTCATATCCGCCGCGTTGACCGCCGTCGCCAGCGCCAGCGCAGACGCGCTTAAGGCCAGTGTGCGAGCCGTGGTCCAGATGGTATTCATTCTCGTGTCTCCTTGTGAATCGAAATGCTTAGACTTTTGCGACTATCCATCCACGAGGAAGAAAGATGTTGATGCAGATCAATATATTAGCAGCTTAATAAGCGTGCTTATAATGTGGCAATTCAGTGTCTCTATTTTGTCACGTATGGACGTGACAGACGTCAAAATAGCCCCTCAAGATCAATGAATATTCCGTTGCTGCTCGCCGGTGAAAGCCGCATCTGAGTGCTGCAATCACTCAAAAAAATGCGGGCCAAAACAAAAGGCGGCCTGCATATGCAGACCGCCCCGATTTTTTCATAGCCAGTGCGTTTCAGGTGCGCGGCAGTCTGTTTTCCGGATCGTAGAGCGGCTGATAACCGACGCCGACCACTTCAACCGGATAGGTCTCGGCAAAATACTCGACATTCAGCTTGCGGCCCGTCTGGCAATATTCATGCGGCAGGTAAGCCAGTATGATGTTCTTGCCGATGGTGGGACCGAAGGCAACCGAGGTCGTGTAAGACAGGCGGCCAAGGCTATCGACGAGCGTCTTACCAGTTTCAGGATCAACGACCGGCATGGCACCGACGGGATAGCGTTTCACGCCCTTGGAATCGGTGTTCTCGGTCATTACCAGGGTGCAGAGCATCGCGGGCTGATGGTCTCGGGCCTTGTATTCCACATGCTTGGCCTTGCCGCGGAAATCGGCTTCCTTGACCTTCGGACGCGCCAGATCGCATTCGATCAGGTTGTACTGGGTCAGAAGGTCGGCATTCTGCAGACGCAGGCTCTTTTCCAGGCGGCGGGAGTTGGCATAGGTCTCAACGCCGACCGGCGTGATGCCTTGTGCGCGCAACGCATCCCAGACGGCCAGGCCGTCTTCGTATTTCATGTGCAATTCCCAGCCCTGCTCACCGACATAGGAAAGGCGGAAAGCCGTGACCGTCTTGCCGGCAATTTCAATCGGCTTGATGGCGG
This sequence comes from Rhizobium sp. L1K21, assembly GCF_024055895.1. GTDB lineage: Bacteria > Pseudomonadota > Alphaproteobacteria > Rhizobiales > Rhizobiaceae > Ensifer_A. The sequence continues at coordinate 1,958,636 of NZ_JAMXLE010000001.1, read as the reverse complement.
CAAAGGCGAAGTTTTCCGGGTCGAGACCGGCAGGATCAGAGACCACCTTCTTGAGGTTTTCACGGGCGTTCGGCCCCCAGATGCCGATGGTGATGTATTTCTCGGAAACATCCGTCACCGTGACATTGTAGCCCTTGTCCTCCGCCATGCGCTTTACATAGTGGAAGTCACGCGGGCCGGCGTCGGCACCGTCGATGACGCGGCAACGGTCTTCCATGCGGATGACGGTGAGGTCGGCGCGCACCATGCCCTCGTCGTCGAGGAAGTGCGTGTAGATACCCTTACCGATATTGGCATCGCCGCCAATCTTGGCCGCGCAGAGCCATTCCATCAGCTCGACATGGTCGGGACCTTCAACATCGAACATGTAGAAGTGGGACAGGTTGATGATACCGCAGTCTTCGGAAAGCTGCAGATGTTCAGCGTTGGAGACGCGCCAGAAATGGCGGTTGTCCCACTCGTTTTCACGAACCGGGATTCGATCGCCGAATTTCTCCAGCAGGTGGTTGTTGGAGGCGTAGCCATGCGCACGCTCCCAGCCGCCGAGTTCCATGAAGTGGCCGCCAAGCTCGACTTCGCGCTCGTAGAACGGTGACCGCTTCACGCTGCGGCTGGAGGCATAGGGTTCACGCGGATGAACAGCCGGATAGTAGATCTTCTGGGCAGCTTCGTAAGAGCGGTTCCAGATATACTCCTCCGTCAACTGATGCGGATAGAAACGGGAATAGTCTATTGAAGCGTGATCGATTTCCGTGCGGCCATCGGTAATCCAGTCGGCAATCAGCTTGCCGTAGCCGGGACCGTCCTTCACCCAAATGGCAACGCAGTACCAAAGACCGCGAACCTTCTGGCTCTCACCGCAGGACGGTCCGCCTGCGGCAGACACCTGCAGAAGGCCGTTAAACGAATGGCTTTCATTGTAGCCGAGTTCGCCAAGGATCGGCGTCAGTTCCATGGCACGCTCAAGCGGCTCCATGATGTCTTCCATCTCCAGATCGCGCTGGGACGGTGAAAGACGCGCCTCATGCTTTTCGAGAAGGTCGCGCGGATGGCACATACGCGGATTGGTGGTTTCATAGTAACCCCACTCGATCTGCCCGCCTTCGGTGGACTTCGGATCGCCCGTGTCGCGCATATAGGCAGAGTTGCCCTGGTCGCGCATCAGCGGATAACCGATTTCCTTGCCGGTGCCTTCGAATTCATTATAGGGACCGAAGAAGGTCAGCGGGTGATCAACCGGCATGACCGGCAGGTCTTCACCCACCATTTCGGCAATCAGGCGGCCCCAAAGACCGGCGCAGACGATCACGTGATCAGCCATGATGGTGCCGCGGTGCGTTTTCACGCCCTTGATACGACCGCCTTCAACAATGAGGGACTGCGCGGGCGTATTTGCAAAGGCTTTGAGTTTGCCGCTCTTTTCACCGGCATCCACCAGCTTGCCGGCAACCGTCTGCGAGCGCGGAATGACGAGGCCGGCGTCCGGGTCGAACATGCCGCCCTGAACCATGTCCTCTTCGATCAGCGGGAACATCTCCTTGATCTCGGACGGCGTGACATGGCGAACGTTGGTGCCGAATGCCTTGCCGGAGGTCAGCTTGCGCTTGATTTCTTCCATCCACTCATCGTCGCCGGTGCGCGCCACTTCAAGACCGCCCACACGGGCGTAGTGGCCCATCTTTTCGAAGAAATCGATGGAATACTGCGTGGTCCAGACCGAAAGATAATCATGGCTGGTCGTGTAGCAGAAATCCGACGCATGCGCTGTCGAGCCGATATCGGTCGGAATGCCGGACTTGTCGATACCGACAATGTCGTCCCAGCCGCGCTCGATCAGGTGATGAGCAATCGATGCACCCACAATGCCGCCAAGGCCGACGATGACGATCTTGGCCTTTTTAGGAAATTCAGCCATTTCCAATGTCTCCAGTTATATTTGCCCGCGAGGCTGGCGGCGAAAGCGTGAAGTGTGCATCGACTGACATTCGACACGAGACAGCCTCATTTCATAGGCTGAATATTACGACTTCGCAGACGCTTCGACAGAATATTTGCGCCATAAAACATAGTTCCAACGACAGAGCGCAAGAATGTGCACGCTTTGTTGCAACTGAGCTCAACGCAAAATGACGGAACTACTGGAAATCCAGGTCGGGCCCGCTCATAGCCTCGCTGAGCAACACCTCATAGGCCGCCTTTGGCACGTCAATCGCGCCGAAGCTTTTCAGGTGCTCCGTGGTAAACTGCGTGTCGAGAAGCTTGAAGCCTCGTCTGCGCAGCCTCTCGACCAGATGGACCAGACAGATTTTCGAAGCATTCGTGCGGCGCGAAAACATGCTTTCGCCGAAGAAGGCGGCCCCGAGAGAAACGCCGTAAAGCCCGCCCACGAGCTCTGACCCTTCCCAGGCTTCCACCGAATGGGCATGCCCGAGCGCATGAAGCTCGCCGTAGAGGTCAAGGATCGTCCCATTGATCCAGGTGGTGGGGCGATCTTCGGCAGATTCAGCGCATTTTTCCATCACCTGGCCGAACGCCGTATTGACGCGGATATCAAAGGGCTGCTTGCGAATGGCCTTGGCCAGGCTTTTCGAAACATGAAATTCATCAAGGGGAATGATGCCGCGCATTTCAGGCTCGACCCAGAAAATCTCCGGATCATCGGCGGCTTCGGCCATGGGGAAGAGGCCGATGGAATAGGCACGCAGAAGAAGGTCCGGCGTAATCTCCGGGTCTTTTCCGCGTGCCATGATGTTTATTCCGACGTTTGCGCCAGGTATTCTTCGAGCCAGTGGATATCGTAATCGCCATTGGCGATATCCTGATTGCCGATCAAATCCTGGAACAGCGGCAAGGTGGTCTTGATGCCGTCGATGACAAACTCATCAAGAACACGGCGCAGGCGCATCATGCATTCCACACGGGTGCGGCCATGGACGATCAGCTTGCCGATCAGGCTGTCATAGTAGGGCGGGATCTTGTAGCCCTGATAAGCGCCGGAATCGACACGAACACCGAGACCGCCAGGTGCATGGAAATGCGTGATCGTGCCAGGCGAGGGAACGAATGTACGCGGGTCTTCCGCATTGATGCGGCATTCAATGGCGTGGCCATTGAAAACGATCTCGTCCTGTTTCACTGAAAGGCCCCCGCCGGAGGCAACGCGGATCTGCTCATGCACGAGGTCGATGCCGGTGATGGCTTCGGTGATCGGATGCTCCACCTGCAGGCGGGTATTCATTTCGATGAAATAGAACTCGCCGTTCTCATAGAGAAACTCGATCGTGCCCGCACCGCGATATTTCATCTTCTTCATCGCGTCGGCGCAGATCTGCCCGATCTTCATGCGCTGCTCGACGTTAAGGGCAGGAGAATTGGCTTCTTCCCAGACCTTCTGGTGGCGGCGTTGCAGCGAGCAGTCGCGTTCTCCGAGATGAATGGCGTCGCCCATGCCATCGCCAACAACCTGAACCTCGATATGCCGCGGCTTGCCGAGGTATTTTTCCATGTAAACGGCAGGATTGCCGAAAGCGGATGCCGCTTCGGTACGCGCCGTGTTGAAGGCTTCCATGAGGTCGGCTTCGGTCTTGGCGACCTTCATGCCGCGTCCACCGCCGCCTGCTGTCGCCTTGATGAGAACCGGGAAACCGATTTCGCGGGCGATCTTGAGCGCGTTTTCTTCTGTCACCTCGCCTTCAGAGCCTGGAACCACGGGAATACCGAGTTCCTCAGCCGTCTGCTTGGCGGTGATCTTGTCACCCATCAGGCGAATGTGTTCGGCCGTTGGGCCAATGAAGGTAATGCCGTGCGCCTCAAGAATATCGGCAAACTTTGCATTTTCCGACAGGAAGCCATAGCCGGGGTGAACCGCATCCGCGCCGGTAATTTCGCAGGCGGCCACGATCTGGTGAATGTTCAGATAGCTGTCTTTGGACGGCGGCGGGCCGATGCAAACGCTCTCGTCAGCCAGACGCACATGCATGGCATCGGCATCCGCAGTCGAATGAACGGCAACGGTTGCGATGCCGAGCTCTTTGCAGGCGCGCAAGATGCGAAGCGCGATTTCACCGCGGTTGGCAATGAGGACCTTGGAGATCATGGACCAATCTCCTTATTCGATGACCAGCAGAGGCTCGCCGAACTCAACAGGCTGCGCGTCTTCAACCATGATCTGGACAACCTTGCCCGAACGCGGTGCCGGAATCTGGTTCATCGTCTTCATGGCTTCGATGATCATCACCGTCTGGCCTTCCTTGACGTTTGCACCGATTTCGATGAAGGGCTTCGAGCCGGGGGCAGGCGCCAGATAGGCAGTTCCGACCATCGGAGAGGTGACGGCGTTTTTGGAAACGGCGCTGCTTGCAGCCTCTGCGGCGGGAGCCGGCGCTGCAGCAGCCGCTGCGGGCGCAGCCGGAGCAGGGGCAGCATAAGCCACTGGTGCCGCTGCCGGTGCTGCGCGCGACACGCGAATGCGAAGATCGTCGTTTTCGACTTCGATTTCCGTCAGGTCCGTTTCGTTGAGGATATTTGCAAGATCTCTAACCAGCGATTGATCAATGCCCGCTTTTTTGTCTGCCATGGGTGCATCTTCCTATGTTCTTTTTATCGCCCGTTCCAATGTTCTTGATTTTCATAGTACATGGACGCGGGCCAATGCAATTTGGGTTCCTCCTATAGAGCCCTTCATCCTCAAATGGAAGCAATTCTGTGGCATGGTGGCACGTAAAGCACCTGAAAACAGATTCAAATCCGTTTATTGTTAATATCGTGCAGTGGAAATGCGGGGACTGTTAATGTTTGACACGATGAAGAAAGCCGGATCGACAGGAATCGCAGCGCTTGTTTTACTCGTTTTGACAGCCTTTCCCGTGTTCTCGGGACAGGTTGTACGCGATGTTCCGTACGGCGCGGACCGCTATCAGCGTATGGATATCTATCTGCCGGATGAGGCACCGCACGGTGGTGCGCCCGTCATCTTCTTCGTGCATGGCGGCGCCTGGCAGTTCGGCGACAAGACCAACGCTTCCGCCATTGGTAACAAATCCACGCACTGGACACGGCAAGGTTATGTATTCATTTCAGCCAATACACGGCTTTTGCCGGACGCTGATCCGATAGAGCAGGCTGAAGATCTGGCAGATGCAATTGCCTTCGCTCAGAAAAATGCCGCGCGCTGGAATGCCAATCCCGGCCTTTTTGTGCTGATGGGCCATTCCGCAGGCGCGCACCTTGCCGCACTTGTGTCGGTCGATCCAGAAATTCTGGCAAAACGTGGCGGGCGCAAATTGGTGGGTACGGTTTCCCTCGACAGCGGCGCTTACGATATCACGCAGATCATGACCTATCGCCACCACAGGCTTTACGATTTTGTCTTCGGGGATCGACCCGACGCCTGGCAGGAAGCCTCACCCACCGATCAGGTGAAGCGCGGGGCTGCCCCGATGCTGTTGGTCTGCTCGGAGTTTCGCCCCGATTCCTGTGGGCAGGCGCGGGCCTTTGCCCGGAAGCTGCAATCCGTCGGAACACGCGCAGAGGTCATGCCCGTGAGGCTGACCCATGGCGCGATCAACAAGCGCCTGGGTACGAGAAGCGACTATACGAGCGACGTTGATGAATTCATCAATTCGCTGGAACTGCCCTGAACACAGGGGAGGCACAAGTCAGCAGCTTGCCTTGCCGCATTCGCGCATATTGGCAACCTTGTTCGTCAGCGTGTCGAGACCGACGGCACCGGAAATCAGCTCGTTTCCAACCACATAGGCAGGCGTGCCGTTAATGCCGAGACTGTCTGCAAGCGCGTAGGACTGGCGGATTTCATCATCGCCGTTTCCTTCCTTCATCTGCGTGCGGATGTCGTCTTCCGAAACGCCGAGGTTTTTGGCAACCGAAATCGCTGTCGCCTCGTCGGCATGGGCCTGACCGCCGAGGAGGGCCATGTGAAAATCGCCGTACTTTTCAGGCGCGAGCGCACGCACAGCCATGGCGACGCGATGTGCCGCAACCGAATCGGGGCCGAGAATGGGAAATTCCTTCAACACGAAACGGATCTGATCGTCGCTCTTGATCAGCGCTTGCATATCTGTGATGGCGCGTTTGCAGTAGCCGCAATTGTAATCGTAGAATTCGACTACAGTGACATTGCCGTTCGGATTGCCCAGAACAAGGTCGTTCTTGTCGTTGAAAATGGCGTCCTTGTTGTCGGAGATAACCGCATTGGCCTTGGCAAGACGTTCTGCCTGCTGCTTGGCCTGCATGGCATCTTGAACTTCAAAGAGAATTTCCGGGTTCTGCAGAAGGTATTCGCGAATGAAATCTCCGATTTCCTTCTTCTGTGCATCATCCAGTGCATAGGCGGCAGGGGCCGTTGCCAGTGCCGATGACAAACCAAGTGCCGCTGCCATTGCAAAACTGGCCAATGTCTTCGCCATGAAAATCTCCTCAAGCGCTGTTTGCGCGTCAAATGAATAAGTGATCCACAAAATACGCGCCATGAGGGCGGAAATGGGACGTCGAAGCTGTGTTTGCCCCATTATAGTGCCCACTTAAACCCCAAAAATGCGTTTACCTGTCGCAGTCGCGGGATTGTGATTGCCGAAGCAATCCTGCAAAAGGTGACCTGTCATAACGAGTCCTGAAAATACCAACGCCCGGAGTATGTCGTGCCGCCATTGTCCAGCCGCAGCCGTGTTGAACCGTTCCATGCAATGGATGTGCTGGCCGAGGCAACCCGCCGCAAAGCGCAAGGTTATCCGGTGATTTCCTGCGCAGTCGGTCAGCCCTCGCATCCGGCACCAAAGGCAGCGCGCACGGCGGCAAAGGCAGCGCTCGATACAGGGCGGATCGGTTACACCGACGCGCTCGGCCTGGCGTCTTTGAAAAGCGCCATCAGTGCACATTACAAGCGCTATTACGGTCTGGACGTGAGCCCAGAGCGTATTGCCGTGACGACAGGATCGTCAGCCGGTTTTAACCTGGCCTTTCTCGGTCTCTTCGATGCCGGGCAGACGGTGGCGATTGCGCGTCCCGGCTATCCGGCCTATCGCAATATTCTGGCCGCGCTCGGACTGAACGTGGTGGAGGTGGCGGCAGACGCAGAAAACGCCTTCACCTTGACGCCTGAAAACCTGGATGCCGCCGCAGGCGAGGCCGGAAAGCGCATAGACGGCGTGCTTCTGGCAAGTCCGGCAAACCCGACCGGTACAGTGACGGGCAGGGCAGCGCTCAAACGTTTGGCCGATTATTGTTCAGCCAACAACATCCACTTCATCTCCGATGAAATTTATCACGGCCTGACATTTGCCGGCGAAGAGGCAAGCGCCCTTTCGGTGACCGACGATGTGGTGGTGATCAACTCGTTTTCGAAATATTATTGCATGACGGGCTGGCGGGTCGGCTGGATGGTTTTGCCGGAGGCTTACCTGCGTCCATTCGAATGCCTGGCGCAGAGCCTTTATATTTCTGCGCCGGAAGTGTCGCAGATCGCCGCGGAAGCTGCACTCACCGCAACGGACGAACTCGAGGTCTATAAGCAGACCTATGCCGACAATCGCGCCCTGCTGATGCAACGTTTTGAAGCGATGGGCCTGCCATTGGCATCACCCATGGACGGTGCTTTTTACGCCTATGTCGATATCAGCAGCCTCACGAATGACTCCATGGCTTTCGCAAAGAAGATGCTGGCGGAAATCAATGTCGCGGCAACGCCGGGTGGCGATTTCGACCCGGTCGATGGTAGCCGTACGATGCGCTTTTCCTATGCCGGCTCAACGCCGGAAATGGCCGAGGCCATGGATCGCATGGCTGCCTGGATTGCAAAATAAACAACCGCTTATCGCAATGTCTGGAATCAAGATGAGAAGCCGCTTTTTCCGTTCAGCCAGCTATTTGATTGCATAAGCAGCGACAAAAGCACGAACACCTCGCTCGGCCATGGCCCTGCATGTTTCTTCATCCGGCAGATGGCCCAATTGCGTTTCCGGTCTCCATTCCGCCGTCAACAACGCCATGAATTGCCGTGCAGTCAGCGTAGGGTCTTCTCGGCGAATCACACCGGCGTGAGCGAGACTCGCGAATTTTGCCGCTAAAGCCGGGTTCTTCCGCCCCGGCCCGTATTCTCGCCAGCCTGACAGGAGTTCTGGATACCGCTCACCTTCGTTCTGTACGAGCCGCATCAGCCATCGCGCGGTCTTGTCATGCGTCATGTGGTAAAGAATGCGGGTGCCAAATGCGCTGAGGCCGCTCTGCAGACTATCATCGCTGTTGTCTATGTCCGGAAATTCCTCGAGCATTTCAAAAAAATGCTCCGTCGACCGTTCTGCCAACTCCTTGATGACGGCCTTAAAGAGCCCTTCCTTGTCACCCACATGATTATAAATCGTTTGCCGCGAGACATTCGCCCGTGTGGCGACAGCATCAATACTGGCGCCGGCAAAACCATCCTGACACAAAATGGCAGCCGCAGCCTCTAGTATCCTGTCGCGCTTGGACAATTTGGTTTCGATCACGTTCATATCAAAGGGATAAGCGTTCATAAGACTGTTTTCAAGCGGAACCTCTTGACTGATTGGACAGTTGTGTCTAAAAAAATGGACAGATTATGAAATCTGCCAGCCGTCTTGGCTTGGCTAATAAAAGTTATTCAATAGATTTGGAGAGTGATCATGACGTCGCGATACGTGACCTATGTATTTTTGCTCGGCTTTTTCATGGCCACTGGCGTATCGGCGCTGGATATATATCTGCCGTCGTTGCCGGCAATTGCATCTGACTTCCATGCTGACGCCGGAGCCGTGCAGCTTACAGTGACGGCCTATTTTGTCGCGATGGCCGTCGCCCAGCTGATTTACGGCCCGCTTTCAGACATGCTTGGGCGCAAGCTTCCGCTGACTGTTGGCTTTCTGATTTATGCAATCGGTGCCATCGGCTGCTCGTTAAGCACGGATATCGAATGGTTGATTGCCATGCGCTTTCTTCAGGGGCTGGGCGCAGGTGCCGGTTCGGTGATTGCCCGTGCAATTGTCCGTGATCTCTATACCGGCGCACAGGCGGCACGAATGATGTCGACGCTGATGCTGGTCTTCAGTGTCTCGCCCATTCTGGCTCCACTGGCAGGAAGCCTCATCGTTACGTTGGGCGGGTGGCGCGACGTTTTCTGGGCCTTGTCGGCACTTGGTATCGTTGGCGTCTTTCTGGCAGCTTTTGTGCTTGAAGAAACGCGTACAAGGGAAAAGCGCGCCCATAGCAGCATTTCCAGCATGCTTGGCAATTATGGAACGCTCTTGCGCGACCCCTATTATCTCGGCATCATGGCCATTGCCTCGTTCGGAATGTCAACATGGGTTGTTTATATGACCGGCTCGTCCTTCGTTCTGATCGATCATTTCGGGCTGTCGCCGATGGGCTACAGCGTCGCCTTTTCTGTGAATGCGGCGTCATTCATCTCGGTCAGCCAGCTGAACGGCAGGCTTGCCGCGCGCTTCGGTTTGCGCCGGGTGGTGCGGACCGGCGTTCTGGCTACGGCTGTAACGATGATTGCTTTCTTTGCCGTGCGATATTCCGGCGTGGACAGCCTACCTGTCATGTTGGCCTTCCTGTTTGTCGGCTATGGTGCGCTGGGCCTTGTCGTGCCGTCATCCTTCGTTCTGGCACTCGAGACGTATGGACACATTGCCGGCACTGCATCGGCTTTGATGGGGACATGCCAGTTTGCCATTTCCGCTGCCATGGCGGCTATCGTTTCGCTCTTTTTCGACGGCACATCATTGCCGATGGTGGCAGGCATAGCCACCTGCGCAGCAATAGTGCTGGTGGCCAGCCTGATAACATTACGCGGCGCACCTGCCGCCGTCACCGTCGGAGAATGACGGGTGAGATAATGAGAAAGGCCGCGCCAATGTCCGTTGCCTTCAGTTTATTCTGGAACGAAAACCCGGCTTGAAAAGAAAACGCCCCGCGCTCGAAAAGAGTGCGGGGCGCATTGATTGAGGCAGCGATATCAATCGATATCGGCGACGTCCACATCCTTGCCGCCGGTGACCCGGTGGGCGAGGGCAGCTTCCATGAACTCGGTAATCTCACCATCAAGCACGTCGGAAGGTGCGGTGCTCTCTATGCCGGTGCGAAGATCTTTCACCAGCTGGTAAGGCTGCAGAACGTAGGACCGGATCTGGTGACCCCAGCCGATATCAGACTTGGAGGCAGCCTCGGCATTGGCCGCTTCTTCGCGCTTCTTCAGCTCCGCCTCATAAAGACGTGCACGCAGCATGTCCCACGCCTTGGCGCGGTTCTTGTGCTGCGAACGCTCCTGCTGGCAGGCAACCACGATGCCGCTTGGCATATGCGTGATACGTACCGCCGAATCGGTCGTGTTGACGTGCTGTCCACCGGCCCCGGATGAGCGATAGGTGTCGATGCGGCAATCGCTCTCGTTGATCTCGATATCGATCGAATCGTCGATCACAGGATAAACCCAGACCGACGAGAAGGAAGTGTGACGCCGCGCATTGCTGTCATAAGGCGAGATGCGCACCAGACGATGGACGCCCGATTCCGTCTTCAGCCAACCATAAGCATTCTCGCCTTTGACAAGCAGGGTGGCCGATTTGATGCCGGCTTCTTCGCCATCATGGATTTCGAGAAGCTCCACCTTGTAGCCCGATTTTTCCGCCCAGCGGGTGTACATGCGCAAGAGCATGTTGGCCCAATCCTGGCTCTCGGTTCCGCCCGCACCCGAATGGATTTCCAGATAGGTGTCGTTGCCATCGGCCTCGCCGGAAAGCATGGCCTCGATCTGCAGGCGGGAAAATTCACCCTGCAACGCACGAATGCCGTCTTCGGCATCCTTCACGATGCTGGCATCGTCTTCAGCTTCGCCAAGTTCGATCAATTCGATATTGTCAGCCAGCTCGCTTTCGAGCTTCTTCAGGCCGTTGATGCTCTTGTCCAGGTTCTGGCGCTCGCGCATCAATTTTTGCGCTTCGGTCGGGTCGTTCCACAGAGTGGGATCTTCGGCCTTGTTATTGAGCCAGTCCAGTCGTTTTACCGCCTGATCCCAGTCAAAGATGCCTCCTCAGCAGGCTTATGGCCTGCTTGATTTCGTCGACAATGTTCTGAATTTCTACGCGCATTTTTCCGTTCTTCTGGATTGTTTGAAAGCGTGGGCGTTGACATAAATTCCGCCAAGGCGAATGTAAACCCACTAAAAGACAGAGGGGCCGCAAAGCCCCTCCCATTGATGCAATTGGTGTAGGGTCCTGTCCGCTAACCGGCTAGAACAGCCCATTGCCACCGTTGTTGACCGCATCGCTGGCCTGGGGCGAGGTTCTCAGAATTTCCTCAGGCGCCATATACTCGTCCATGCCGATCACCGAGAACACATCAGCTGGACCGGTGCCAGGCTTGAAGGCTTCAACGATTGTGTCGCTGTCGCCTTCAGCTGCTTCCATGCCGGTTTTGCGGTTGATGCGAATGAGCTTCATGCCCTTGGGAGCGATGAACTTGGACGGCGGGACGCCTTCTTCAGCCTTTTGCATGAACTCGTTGAAGACCGGAGCGGCCAGATGGCCACCGGTCGCGCCACGCCCCATCTTGCGGGGCGTGTCGAAGCCGATATAGACGCCGGTCACCAGATCGGGCGTAAAGCCGACGAACCATGCGTCCTTTTCATCGTTGGTCGTACCGGTCTTGCCGGCAACGTCACGGTCAAGCTTGACGCGGCCCGCAGCCGTGCCGCGCTGAACAACACCCTGCATGATCGAGGTGATCTGGTAAGCCGTCATCGGATCCAGAACCTGCTCACGGCTGTCGATCAGTTCCGGCTCTTCCTGGCCGTTCCACTCGGCCACATTGCAGCCGTCGCAAACCCGGTCTTCATGTTTGAAGATCGTCTTGCCATAGCGGTCCTGAATGCGGTCGATGAGGGTTGGCTTGATCTGTTTGCCGCCGTTGGCGATCACCGAGTAGCCTGCGACCATGCGCATCACCGTCGTTTCACCCGAGCCGAGTGACATGGCAAGAAGCGGCGGCATGTGATCGTAAATGCCGAACCGTTCGGCATATTCGGCAACGGTATTCATGCCGAGGTCATTGGCAAGGCGAACCGTCATCAGGTTACGCGATTTTTCAATGCCGAGACGCAAGGTCGACGGGCCGGCAGATTCGCCACCATAGTTTTTCGGACGCCACACCTCGCCACCGGACACAATCTCGATGGGCGCATCAAGCACCACGGACGCAGGCGTGTAGCCATTGTCCAATGCTGCGGCGTAGACGAAAGGTTTGAAGGACGAACCCGGCTGACGCATGGCCTGCGTTGCGCGGTTGAATTCCGACTGCGCGTAGGAAAAACCGCCAACCATGGCAAGCACGCGACCAGTCTTCGGGTCCATCGCCACGAGGCCACCTTGGACTTCCGGCGGCTGGCGCAGGCGATACTGTCCGTCCTTGTCAGCGATCTTCTCGACATAAACGACATCGCCCGCCTTGAAGACATCATTTGGCGACTTGGCCTTCTTTCCGTCTTTGAGCCTATAGGCCCACTTCATATCGTCTGCGTCGATACGTCCGCGGTCGCGTGCAGCCTCAACCTTGCCTGCTGCATCCTTTGGCGGGCGGATACCGATGTCAGCACCTTCATTGTCCGTTGCCAGAACGACCGCCAGCGACCACTCGGGAACGTCACGCATCGGCGTGACTTCGGAAAGGGCAGGGCCCCAGTCGCCGGCAATATTGATTTGATCGATCGGACCGTGGAATCCGCGTTTCTCGTCATAATCGATCAAGCCGTCCTGCAATGCCTTGCGGGCATAGATCTGCAGCTTGGGATCAAGCGATGTACGAACCGAAAGCCCGCCTTCATAAAGTGCTTTCTCACCATATTCGGCGATGATCTGGCGGCGGACCTCTTCGGCAAAATAGTCGGAGGCAAAGAGATGCGAACCACCATAGCGGATGTGTACGCCAAGCGGTTTGGCCTTGGCCTTCTCGCCTTCTTCCTTGGTCGCATAGCCGTTTTCCACCATGCGGTCGATCACCCAGTTGCGGCGCTCGATGGCCGCATCGGGATGGCGGAACGGATGGTAGTTGGCCGGGCCCTTGAGCAGAGCCGCGAGATAGGCGGCTTCGTCGAGCGAAAGCTCGGTCACCGACTTATCGAAATAGGTCAGCGCCGCGCCCGCAATACCGTAGGAATTAAAGCCGAAGAACATCTCATTGAGATAAAGTTCCAGAATGCGGTCCTTGGAATAGGCCTGCTCGATGCGCAGGGAAAGAATCGCTTCCTTGGCTTTACGCGTGTAGGTCTGGTCACGCGTGAGAAGAAAGTTTTTGGCGACCTGCTGGGTAATGGTCGATGCACCGACTGGACGGCGACCGGTCCCGAGATTCTGCAGGTTGATCACAACGGCACGGGCAAGACCTTGAATATCAAGACCGGGATGGTTGTAGAAATTCTTGTCTTCTGCTGAAAGGAACGCTGCCTTCACGCGATCCGGAATAGCCTGAATGGGCAGGAAGAGGCGACGCTCGCGCGCATATTCGGCGATCAGCTGTCCATCGGAGGCATGGACGCGCGTTGTCACCGGTGGTTCGTATTTCGCCAGGACCTCATAATCCGGCAGATCCTTCATCACGGAATTGAGATAGATTGCCGCCACGGCGGCAGCACCGAGAAAGAGAACGGTACCAATTCCGAAGAAATATCCAATAAGTCTGATCATTCGCCCAATCCGGCCCTTCCACGCAGGGAAATCATTTCACCGCACCCATACACCGCCGATGCGCGGTCATCAAAGCATTATGCCACAGTGTTGAAGTGTTCATATGCGTGATTGTGCAGAAAATGCGGCCAACGGGCCAAAAGCTTGACCAGCAGACCGCAATTCACCGTGCAAGTGGCTCACCTGACACAGAACGCTTCATGTTTACAACAAGCCGGGCAGGCGAATCGGTTGGTCCTCTTCCTCACTGCCCGATAAGCGCCTTGTAGTGGTCCGTTGCGTCCACAATGAGGCCGGACACCTGCTTGCGGTAGGACTCTTCCGTCAGAAGCTTCTCGTCCTCCTTGTTGGAAAGGAAGCCGAGTTCAATCAGCAGGGACGGCACATCCGGCGCACGTAAGACGTGGAACCCGGCATGACGGTGCGGGTTGTTGATCAGCCGAATCTGGCCTTCAAAGGTTGCCACGATCATCTTTGCGAGCCGCTCGGAAAACGCCTGCGTTTCGCGCCGGGTCAGATCGATCAGAATATCGCTCGCTTCTGCAGCCGTATCATCGGGCACCACACCGGCGATCTCATCGGACACGTTTTCGCGTTGCGCCAATTCGGCTGCAAGCCTGTCTGAGGCTTTTTCCGAGATCGTATAGACCGTCGCGCCCCGAATGAAGGATTGGCGCAGCGTGTCGGCATGCAGCGATATCATCAGGTTTGCGCCATTCTGCCGGGCGATGCGGACACGCTCGGAGAGCGACAGGAAAACATCGTCCGAGCGCGTGAGAAATGCCTTGAAGCCGGGGCGGGCATTGAATTCATCTGCGAGCTCCTGGGCAAAAGCCAATGTGATATCCTTCTCGATCGTCTTGCCGTCGCGCGAAATTGCGCCGGTATCGATGCCGCCATGGCCTGCATCAACAGCAATGACGAAGGCATTGGTACTTTCCTGCGTCGCCGGCCCGCCAAGACGACCGCCACGACCGGCCTGCGTTGTGTGTACGCCGTCCCAGTCATCGGCATGCACGAGGGCGGATAGTTTTTCCTCGGTTGTTTTCACACCTTCGAGGACAAGACGGAAGCTGCCGCTGCTGTCTGCTTCGACCTTTGAAAACTCAAGTGAGGAGGGAGCATCTGACGTGAGCACGATCCTGGTGTGGCCAGCACTCATCGCGCCGTAGCGCACGAGCGTATAAAGACCGGCGGCAGCGGCATTTTCTGCAGGGAATTCAAACGAGACATCGGATGGAATATCCACGATCGTCCGGTTGGGGTCCTGCAGGTAGCGCACCGAAAACTCAGGCTTTTGGTTGAAATCAATGACGACGCGGGTGCGGTTCGCGTCTCCGGCAATCAGGAAACCCGTTGCTTTTAGCGGATCTGCAGACTGCGCCTGCGAATGAAACGCCACAAGCCACCCAACACAAAAGACGCACGCAACAATGGCCTGCAGGCTGAATGGGTTAAGACGCTTTGCGCCCACAGAAAGGAAATGCTTCACACCTGATATCGACAATGTACGGCCCGATCCTAGTCTGTGCAGGAACTGGTCTGTCCCGCCTGTTTTGCGAAAAGGCAAATACCTTTTCAAAATGAACTGGGGCTTGCGGCAAATTACATCAATATTATGACGGTCGCAGCAACGGCGCTTGCTATTGGACAAATTTGCACATAAAAGCACACCTGAGGACAGGAGTAATGACGGGATGGATTCGTTATCCGGCGGCCAGGCTTTCAAAGGCTCAGGCGCCAGGCGCGTATCATCCGCCGTCTTGAAAAACTTCTGCCCGGTTTTGGAATCGATAAAGAATTTCCGGCGGTGGCCGGATCTGTAACCTGGCGTAAAGCCAGAGCTCTCGATGAAGAGAGAGCAAACTCATCGGGCCTTTTTCGGGCCTATTAAAATTGGCGGTCTTGAACGGATTTTTTACGTTGTTGAGTGTGTTGCCAGATTTGAAGAATACGGGAGAGCAGGGTACTGCCGCCGTTTCCTGGCATGTGAACAACGAAGCGGCTTGTTTGAGACCTTTTGATACCGGCGCCTCCGCTGGCCTGCTCGACAAAATTTCTACCCCGAACTTTTGCTATGCCGCCATGCGCTCGCGCCGAGGAGTGCAGCTTAAATGGCAGACAAGATGCTTATCGACGCGTCTCATGAAGAAGAGACCCGCGTTGTCGTTGTCCGTGGAAATCGGATAGAGGAATTTGACTTTGAATCGCAGCACAAGAAGCAGCTGCGAGGCAATATTTATCTGGCAAAGGTAACGCGCGTCGAGCCTTCGCTTCAGGCAGCCTTTGTGGATTATGGTGGAAATCGCCACGGCTTCCTGGCTTTTTCTGAAATTCACCCGGACTATTACCAAATTCCGCTGGCTGATCGTAAGGCGCTTCTCGAAGAAGAAGCCCGCAGCGTCGCGTCGGATGATGCCGATGATGATGAAACGCCGGTCAATCCCGCAAACGCGGAACTGGCCGAGATGGATCAGCCCGATGTGGGCGTTGCCGCTCAGGCAGAAGAAGAACCGGCAGCCGAGGAAAAACCAAAAGCAAAGCGCCGCACCCGCCGCAAGCCGAAGGCAAAGGAAACCGAAACGGCAGAAGCCGCCGGCCAAGGCGCTGAAGCCGATGCTGGCGAAGCCGCTGAAAATGCCGAGAGCAGCAGCGACAATGCCGAAGGCGGCGATGACAATTCCGATGGCGGCATCATGGCAGCCGAAGTCGATGCCGACACGATCTCCGAAGACCTTGAGCCAACCAGGTCGAAGAAGCGCCGCCGCAAGGATGACGATGACGACGACGATGATGATGTCGTTGAATCCGTCGGTGCAGAAGATGCGATGGAGGAGGTTTCCGACCACGCACCGCGCAAGCAGCGCAAGCAGTATCGCATTCAGGAAGTCATCAAGCGCCGCCAGATCCTTCTGGTGCAGGTGGCCAAGGAAGAGCGCGGCAACAAGGGTGCAGCACTCACCACTTATCTGTCATTGGCGGGCCGCTATTCCGTCCTGATGCCGAATACGGCGCGTGGCGGCGGCATTTCCCGCAAGATCACCAATCCCACAGACCGCAAGCGCCTGAAGGAAATCGCCAGGGGCCTCGAAGTGCCGCAGGGCATGGGTGTGATCCTGCGCACCGCCGGTGCCAACCGCACCAAGGTCGAAATCAAGCGCGATTTCGAATATCTGATGCGCCTGTGGGAAAACGTGCGCACGCTCACACTCAATTCCACCGCGCCCTGCCTGGTTTACGAGGAAGGCTCGCTGATCAAGCGTTCGATCCGCGACCTTTACAACAAGGATATTTCCGAGATCGTGGTCGCCGGTGAGGAAGGCTATCGCGAAGCCAAGGACTTCATGAAGATGCTGATGCCGAGCCACGCCAAGGTGGTTCAGCCGTATCGTGATGTGCATCCGATCTTCTCGCGTTCCGGTATCGAAGCCCAGCTCGACCGTATGTTGCAGCCGCAGGTGACTTTGAAATCCGGCGGTTATCTGATCATCAACCAGACCGAAGCGCTGGTGGCGATTGATGTGAACTCGGGCCGTTCGACCCGCGAACATTCGATTGAAGAGACCGCGCTTGCCACGAATATGGAAGCGGCTGAAGAAGTGGCGCGCCAGCTGCGTTTGCGAGACCTTGCCGGTCTCGTGGTCATCGACTTCATCGATATGGAAGAAAAGCGCAATAACCGTGCGGTTGAGAAGCGTTTGAAGGATTGTCTGAAAGACGACCGCGCCCGCATTCAGGTGGGCCGCATTTCGCATTTCGGCCTACTGGAAATGTCACGCCAGCGCATCCGTGCCTCCGTTCTGGAATCGACCATGCAGGTCTGCTCGCATTGCGGCGGCACCGGCCATGTTCGTTCACAGTCTTCGGTTGCGCTGCATGTTCTGCGCGGCGTGGAAGAGTTTCTTCTCAAGAGCAATGCCCACAATATTGTCGTGCGTGTTTCCACCGAAACTGCACTCTACCTGCTGAATCACAAGCGCGAGACGATTGTCGACTACGAAGCCCGCTTCGGCGTTTCCATCGTCGTGGAAGCGGATGTAGAGCTTGGCACGCAGCTCTTTGCCATCGACCGCGGTGATGCGGTCGAAAACCCGATCAAGATCGAGCCGCTGACCTTCGAAGTGGAGATCGAGGACGATATTCCGGTCGAGGAAGACGAAGAGGAAGACGACGAAGCCAAGACCGTCGAAAACAATGGTCGTGACAATGATGACCGGGGCGATGGCCGCAAGCGCCGCCGCCGCCGCCGCCGCCGTGGCCGCAAGAACGGCGAGCGCGACGACCATCAGGCAGACGCCTCCGAAAACGAGAGTGACCAGACCTCTGACGAAGGCAGCGATGCAGACGACGAGGACGAAAACGGCGAAACTTCCGCAACAGCGGACGGTGAGGGCGACGATAACAATCGCCGCAAGCGCCGCCGCCGCGGAAAGCGCGGTGGCCGCCGCAATCGCGGCACTGCCGAAGACGGTTCTGATGGTGATCAGGATAACGAGGGAGACGCTGACGCCGACGCTGACGCCCGCGCGGATGGCAATGATGACGTAACGGCACAGGAAGCTGTCGAAGGCAGCGAGGCCGAAGGCGTCACGGAGGCGACCGCCGCAGATGTGGTTCTGTCCGACGCGCCGGAAACGCCTGAAGAGGCCCCAGCTGAAAAGCCAAAGCGCAAGCGCCGCCCCTCGAAGGCCAAGGAAGCTGCTGCAGCCGCTGAAGCCGAAGCTGTATCCGATGCTGCCGTAGAAGAGGCTGTCGGCCAATCCGAAGCCCCTGAAGAGACTGTGGTGGAAGAAACCGCCTCTTCCCCCGATGCAGAAGAAGAGGGCGAGCAGAAGGCAAGCCGCCGCACCGCCCGCACCTCATCCGCCGACGGGCCAATCGCCAGCGAACCCGTTCTCACGTCCAACAAGGCAAGTGAGAACGATGAAGGCGAAGGCAAACCCAAAAAAGGCGGCTGGTGGCAGCGCCGCGGCTTCTTCTGATCTGATTTGAAGACAGCTGATTTTCAAACCCCGTACGGCGCAGGCTGCACGGGGTTTTTGCTATTTCGACCATACGCGAGGAAATTGCTTCTGAAGATAATGGTGAACGAGACAGTATTGATTAAGTTGTATTTTGTGAAGGAGCATGTTAAAATAGAAAACTGATAAAAGGGGGAGGGAAATAATGGCTCGCGTCTTCTGTGTAGGCATTTTATTTGCAGTGCTTCTTGCTTCCAGCGCTCTGATCGGAACTGCTACTGAAGCTTTCTCACAGGCTTGCCCCAACGGCCATTGTCCTCAGAAATGAACGTGTCTGATATTTTTGAATTGAGCAAAGAACTCTTCACGTCTTTTGAGTTCTGGGCAGGAGCTGTCTTGTTGGCTACCTTTCAGGTGGGCAAGTTTGGCGAACTCAACGCTCTAGACGAAAACTTGTCTGGCGCCTCGTTGCCTGTTCCGAATCTTGGAACAAAGGACTTCATGGGGCGCAACGCCTACTGGCTCGTTTTGTTGATCTTCGTCATTGTGACCTTCGTGGGTTACCTCGTTCTATGTATTGCCTCTCCATCGGTGATCTCGGGCTGGTTAAAAGTGACGACCGGGGTGACTGAAGCCGAAAAAATCACCCAAGCAATTGAAAGCACTCCATATTCTCTCTTCATCGCTGCGGCCTTTATGGGGTTGGCACATCAGGCCATTCCTGGAGTTTCCAATGTCGCGAACATACTGCGCAACTGGTTTCACGAGCTGTTCGGCGTTCCCAGGATAGTGATAGCCACGATTAGCTATTTTGATGCGCAGATTGTAGCCCAGGCAAATACGCAAAACCGCCTTGTTACTTGTTTTAAGAAGCTGTCTGCAAGTGAATGGGTGCCCCAGATTGAGCCGTATGCAGACGTAGCGTTCTTTAGGCAGCAAGCGGCGCGTCTAAATCTTGACCGCGCTGAAACCCGAGAAGAAATTGTCCAATCCGGCTCAGTTCGCGAACTTTCAAAGTATATTGAGCAGCTGGTTTACATTTCGGCAATTGCCTCTGTGCGGAAGAGCGGCGGAGCAGGTCTCAAGCGGTTGGCGAAAGACCTGGGTGTTGACATGCCGAAAGTCGGCACATTTAAGGTCCCTTTGGGGGATATCATGTTTGGACTGCTGACAGCTGTCGGCGGAATTGTGTTTTTGTGGCTTGTGATACCTATACTCGAGCCCGCCCTTCGCACTGCCCTCAACAGGGAGGCTCTTATCTTCTGGCCAAATGGAGATCTTGCGCTGCAATATTCGGGAATTTACGTTTTTTCAAATGTCGTTCCAGTGTTGATGTCGTTGGTCCTTATGCTTTCTCTGAGTCGAATCCATGCAAACAAAGGCGATGATATTGCACTCCGAGACCTACTAATCGGGAATGCCGGTATATTTACGTTGATACTGTTCGGCGTTATCTTATTTGATTACTGTCAGGCGTTGCTTGACTATGGTTTGAATCAGGCTGCTGGAAATGAAGGCCTTTGGCATTTCTTTTCTTATTGGTTCCCGTTTAATGCGCTACACGCGTTCATATCGGTGGTCATTTGTCTGGCTATCATGACACATATCGTAAAGAAACGGGCCGCCGTTCAATCTGAGATGGCCCTTACCAAAGGCCTGTTCAGACTAGTTGTGATGACGCTTCCCACCGCAGCCTTTTACGCTCTGGTACGCATGTTCTTTGTACAAAAGGATATGCAGGCTTTCGATTACCTTATCTTGGTAATTTTGCTAAACGTTTACGCAGCCCTTCTGGCGTTTGCCATTGCTCGCTCAATAGAGCGCCGCCACCAGGTCTTGAAACGCCAAGAGAAAGAACTGAAAGAAGCTACGTCGAAACTTGTACCAGCGAATTGATTCCGAGCAAGCAGCCATAGTTTTCAAGTGATTGAGAACGTGTTTTCTAGAAATGTACTATCAGCTAACACTCTACGGTGTTTCAGATTCGAAATTTCTCGTGGCGCAAGCAGGCATGAGCAATCGAGGAAAATCTGGTGCCCCCAGAGAGACTCGAACTCCCGACCTACTGATTACAAATCAGCCGCTCTACCAACTGAGCTATAAGGGCAACGCGGCAGGGAATTAGCATATTCTCGCTGCCTGTAAAGCATAAATATACATGTTCTCACGTCTTTGTGCTTGCATTTGCGTTGCTGCCTGCGCTTTGATCCGCCTCGATGCCGCCAATGGCCAATCAGGATTTCGGAATATTTTATGCCTAACCGTTTTGAATCGCTTTCTTTTCTCGCTTCTGAGGCCGACAGCGCGCAGGCTGCGCTGGACGAACTTGTGGCGATTTACGGCAATGTGCCGGTGGAGGAGGCTGACGTTATCGTGGCGCTTGGTGGTGATGGTTTCATGCTGCAGACCATGCACCGCGCGCTCAATTCGGGTAAGCGCATCTACGGCATGAATCGCGGTTCGGTGGGCTTTCTGATGAACCGCTATTTCACCGAAGGGTTGAAGGAGCGCATAGCGGCTGCTGCCTCCAACGTCATCCATCCGCTGGAAATGGTGGCGATGGATGCGGATGGCATACGCCACACCGCCTATGCGCTCAATGAGGTCTCTCTACTGCGCCAAAGCTATCAGGCGGCCAAGCTCAAAGTGACGGTTGATGGCCGAACGCGGCTGGAGGAGCTGGCCTGCGACGGGCTGCTTTTGTCAACGCCTGCGGGCTCGACCGCCTATAATCTCTCCGCCCACGGGCCGATTTTGCCGCTTGAGGCGCCTTTACTGGCACTGACACCAGTCAGTCCGTTTCGGCCGCGCCGCTGGCGTGGTGCGTTGCTGCCGCAGGATGTGTTTGTCGATATCGAAATTCTGGAGCCGGAAAAGCGCCCGGTCAACGCTGTCGCCGATCATCAGGAGGTCAAGTCGGTGCTGCGGGTCAGCATGCGTCTGAAGCGGGACCAGGAGGTCTGGATTTTGACCGACCCCGACCACACCTGGTCTGACCGTATCCTGTCTGAACAGTTCGCCTATTGAGGTGATCATTCGTCCCGTTACCTGCCGCCACGTCCTGGCGGTGCGGGTAGAATATTTACAATTTGAGATTTTGTACTATCCTCTTTGTATGAGCAGGATCACGAATGCAGTTTTGGCAGGAACCTTGACCGCGGCAGCTTCCCTGCTGTCGACAGCGGCCAGTGCCGACTGCACGTGTGTGAACAAGGGCGGCGCGCTTTATCACCTGGGCGAACGCGCCTGCATCAATGTCGGTGGAAAATCCTACCTCGCCGAATGCCAGATGAACCTGAACAACACATCCTGGGAGAAGGTCGAAGACGGCTGTCCTCTGACCCGCCTCATCGAGGGTCAGAAAATGCAGAGCGAATGGGTGAAACTACCCATCCCGCCTTTCTCTCACTCCTGAACCGGCTGTTCGCCGAATTCCGCCATATCGGCTTCCACGGCCTTTTGCATATCCATCAGGAAATCGGGCAGGGCGGCTTGTACGCGGTTCCAGCTCGGCATGAAAGGCGCAACATTGGGCGATTCAAGAAACACATTGCCGGCTTCGATGATGTTGGATGCGAAGAGTTCAACGGCTTTCTCTTCCTTGTGCCGGTCGGTTGAAAGCCCGTTCATGCGGGCATCGTGATTATAGGTTTCAACGAGATCAAGCGCGGTGCGGTAATATGTGGCTTTCAGCGTGCGCAGCGCCTCAGGGCTGAAAACGACGCCGTCGGTTGCGAGCTTTCGGATCAGCGCCTTGATGATATCGGTCGCCATACGGGAAAGCCCCTTGGACGCATCCTCTTCGGAGAGCGGCTGGTGCTTGTGGTCGTAAACATCGGCGATATCGACCTGGCAGATCGCGCTGGTCGCATAATTGCGCCAAAGCTCGGAAAGAACACCGATTTCAAGACCCCAGTCAAACGGAATACGCAGATCAGGCAGCAGGTGTGTGCGCATGGCGAACTCACCGGCCAGCGGATAACGGAACGCCTTTAAGAAGTCGATATAGGGATGATGGCCGATGGTGCGCTCCAGGCTCAACAGCAAAGGCGTGACAAGCAAGCGTGTCACCCGGCCATTCAACGAGCCATCGGCGATCCGCGGATAATAGCCCTTGGAAAAGACGTAAGGGAAATTCGGGTTGGTGACCGGGTAGATGAGGCGCGCCAGCATCTCGCGCGAATAGGTAACGATATCGCAATCATGGAGCGCCACCACGCCGGAATCGCGCCGGCCCAGAACGTGACCGATGCAATACCACACATTGCGCCCTTTGCCGGGCTCATGCGGTGCCAGCTGTGCCGCGTCGAGTTGCTCGTGAAGCGCTTTCAGGCGCGGTCCATCATTCCAGAGAACCTGATAGTTCTGTTTCAGGTTCGAAAAATAGGCCAGCGCGTAGCGATATTGTTCTTCATTCGCCTGATCGAGGCCAATCACGATGTTGGAGAGATAAGGCACGCCTGCAAGTTCCGAGACGATATTGCCGAGGGCCGGGCCCTCGAGCTCTGAAAACAGCGATGGCAGAATAAGCGTAATTGGCCGATTTGAGGAAAAGGCCTGCAGTTCACGCTCCATCTCATGCACCGACCGCTCTCGCAGATTGTGCAACGTCGTCACGACACCGTTCTGATGAAAATCCGCCATATAACCGTTCCCCTAAATAACCCCTGGCCGTTCACGCATGCGAACCCGCCAACAGGCGATCAACCAACTCATTGAGCATTTTGTTCCACCCGGCAGCGCCAGTAAGTTCTGAACGCAGTATTTTACCGTCGCGCTCGCCCTTAAGCGGCGGCAGCGGAGCATGCGCAGGATTGGCAATCACGATGCCGTAATCAGCGGCTTCCAGCATGGCAATGTCGTTTTCGCCGTCACCGAGCGCTATGATCGTGGGCGTGTCTCCCGATGGAGACATGTAAAGCGCGGCAATCTGCGCCATGGCCTCGCCCTTCGACGTCTGCGGCATGATCGTGGTGAAGCGGCCGCCCCGAACGGCATGAAATCCGCTCTCTTCCAAAAGTGTTTCAAATATTTCAAAATCGGCATCGGTTCCGTCCCATACACCCGGTTCTGAAAACCGGCGCGTGCCAGCGCGCTCTGCAGACGCAAGCGGTAACCCGGTGCGGGCCGAAATCTTTTCCGCGCCCCAGTCGCCAAAACCTTGGAAATGGCCGCGTATGGATGGCGGTATTTTGTCGAGCAGCGCCCTTATATCCTCATAACAAGGCTGCCCGGAGGTGCTGTCTTCCAGCCCCGCGACACCAGCGCCATTTTCGACAATCATGGGTGTTTCAAGCGCGAGTTCCTGTGCCAGAGGGCGCATCTCGGCCTCGGTCTTGGAACTCGCCAGGATAAGCGGAATCCCGCTTTCCTTCAGGCGCTTCAGCGCAGGCTCGGCAGCAGCATAAGAATAGGTCTCATGATCGAGCAGCGTGCCGTCCAGATCTGTAAAAACCAGAATCATGCATGGTGTTTTAGCAGAAATTGCTGCGCTGCATATAGCGCAATGGCGGCGGCATTGGAAACATTGAGCGACTTGATGGCGCCGGGCATGTCCAGCCGGGCAAGCGCCTTTACCGTTTCACGCGTCTTCTGCCGCAAGCCCTTGCCTTCCGAACCCATGACAAGCGCAATCTTGCCGCCGGAAAAGGTGCCTTCAATGGGGGCGGGACCTTCCGAATCGAGACCGATCGTGAAGAAACCGAGCTTGTGCAGCTCATCCAGCGCATCGGCCAGATTGGTGATCTGAATATAGGGGATAAGCTCAAGCGCGCCTGAGGCGGATTTCGCCAGCACACCCGATTCAGTCGGCGAATGTCTCTGGGTGGTGATGACCGCGCCGGCATTGAAGGCAACGGCTGAACGCATGATCGCGCCGACATTGTGCGGATCGGTCACCTGATCAAGCACCAGAAGGAGAGGGCTGTCCTGCAGCGCACTGAGACTGCGAACCGGCAGCGCGCGCGTTTCCAGCATGGCACCCTGGTGGATTGCTTCCGGGCCAACGATCTTCTCGATATCCTGCGGCGTCACGAATTCCAGCGGGCAGGGGGGACTGTTCTCATCAATCTCCAGCCGCGCCAGTGCATTGCGCGTTAAGGAGAGTTTCACAAGCGTGCGCTCGGGATTGTTCAGCGCCGCTTCCACCGTGTGCAGGCCATAGAGAAAGACCTGTCCGTCCCCGATCTGCGGCGGCTTCCAGCTCTTGGCGCGCTCCTTGCGCTTATCCTTGGGCGAGGGCGTGGGAATCTTGCCTGCCTCGCGCTTGGCGTTCCGATGGGCGCGGCGAAGCGAAGCATAATGGGCGTTTTTGTCGTTGCTCTTGTCGTTCATGCGCGCTTTATATCCGCCGTCTGCCGCCGCGCATAGCCCGCACTTTCGTTAACTGCCCATGGGTGAAAAGTTTTTTTCGGAAAATTCCATAAGGGCGTGTTGACACAATGAGATGGGGCAGTCATATAGCCGCTCCAGACCGGCAGGGCATGTGCTTGACACAAACCTTCGGTCGGAAATGCCCGCCATTTCCTGGGAAAAGGCGGAGGAGTGCGTGAGTGGTTAAAACGGACGGACTGTAAATCCGTTGCCTTAGGCTACGCTGGTTCGAATCCAGCCTCCTCCACCATCCCGGAAGCGGCACCAAGGGCTCATTTTTAAGCCCGCGGGTATAGCTCAATGGTAGAGCAGCAGCCTTCCAAGCTGAATACGCGGGTTCGATTCCCGCTACCCGCTCCATTTTCTCTGATCTCACGCCAATTCGCTTCGCTCATGCTCCGATGGGGCGCTGCGCGTGGTGCTAGCGCACCTGTTGGGAAGTCCCTTGGTAATGCATGGGAAATGAAATCGGCGCGTTGCGCCGCAAGCGCGACTGCGCGTCCGAGCCGATGCGAGGTCCCGTCTGGAGGTCAGGCCGAAGGCCGGTGCGACCGTGAAGACATATCAACACCAAATAAACTCTTGCGTCTGCCGCGGTAAACCCTTAAACGCCTGCACCAAACCGGTGAGCCCGGTGGTCCCAAAACTCGTTCTCTAGGGAAAGTCAAATGGCAAAAGGAAAATTTGAGCGCACTAAGCCTCACGTAAACATTGGCACGATTGGTCACGTTGACCATGGCAAGACAAGCCTGACGGCAGCGATCACGAAGTATTTCGGTGACTTCAAGGCTTACGACCAAATTGACGCAGCGCCTGAAGAAAAGGCACGCGGCATCACCATCTCGACGGCACACGTTGAATATGAGACGGAAGCCCGTCACTATGCCCACGTTGACTGCCCCGGCCACGCCGACTACGTGAAGAACATGATCACCGGTGCTGCCCAGATGGACGGCGCGATCCTGGTTTGCTCTGCCGCTGACGGCCCGATGCCGCAGACCCGCGAGCACATCCTGCTCGCTCGTCAGGTTGGCGTTCCGGCCATCGTCGTGTTCCTCAACAAGGTTGACCAGGTTGACGACGAAGAGCTTCTGGAACTCGTTGAACTGGAAGTTCGCGAACTCCTGTCTTCGTATGAATTCCCGGGCGACGATATTCCGATCGTCAAGGGTTCGGCACTTGCTGCTCTTGAAGACAGCGACAAGAAGATCGGCGAAGACGCCATCCGCGAACTGATGGCTGCTGTTGACGCTTACATCCCGACGCCTGAGCGTCCGATCGACCAGCCGTTCCTGATGCCGATCGAAGACGTGTTCTCGATCTCGGGTCGTGGTACGGTTGTGACCGGCCGTGTCGAGCGTGGTATCATCAAGGTTGGCGAAGAAATCGAGATCGTTGGCATCAAGCCGACCTCGAAGACGACCTGCACGGGCGTTGAAATGTTCCGCAAGCTGCTCGACCAGGGCCAGGCTGGCGACAACATTGGCGCACTGCTTCGCGGTGTTGACCGTGATGGTGTTGAGCGTGGCCAGATTCTCTGCAAGCCGGGTTCTGTAACGCCGCACACGAAGTTCAAGGCAGAAGCCTACATCCTGACGAAGGAAGAAGGCGGCCGTCATACGCCGTTCTTCACGAACTACCGTCCGCAGTTCTACTTCCGTACCACGGACGTGACGGGCATCGTGACGCTTCCGGAAGGCACGGAAATGGTTATGCCTGGCGACAACGTGACCGTTGACGTTCAGCTGATCGTTCCGATCGCGATGGAAGAAAAGCTTCGCTTCGCTATCCGCGAAGGCGGCCGCACCGTCGGCGCCGGCATCG